>NZ_OY781918.1:0-1200955 GCF_963677195.1 uncultured Marinifilum sp. | reverse complement strand
TCAAATTTTAAATCCTTACGTTGATATTAATGTTGCTTTTATAGCACTTGGTGTTTTAGTCTTTTTTGGTGTTTTGGCCGGATTACTTCCTGCGCAAAGAGCCATAAAAATTAAGCCCGTTGATGCTTTAAGATACGAATAGATAAAAAATAATTCATAATCCGAAAATAATACTAGTCATGAAAAAAGTCTTTAGAATTGTATTGCTTGTATTTTTCATCCTCCTTTTTGTAGGAACCATATTTCTTTTATACAAAAAATCGCAGGATCAACCAGAGGTTTTTAATATTAAATCTCCAGAAATAACAGATATCCTTAAAAAAACTGTAGCAACAGGATCGGTTGTACCAAGAAAAGAAATTGAAATTAAACCGCAGGGAGTTTCGGGGATTATTGAAAAACTATATGTCGAAGCCGGTGAGATGCTGAAAAAAGGCGATCCTATCGCTAAAATTAAGATTATTCCTGATATGATTAATTTGAACAACGCCGAATCGAGAGTTAATGTGGCGAAAATTAATTTCGAAGATGCTGAAATAAACTACAACAGAGATAAATCTCTTTTCGATAAAAAGGTAATCTCCGAAGCCGATTTTCAAAAAACACAATTGTCTTTCCGTAATTCTCGCGAAGAACTTCAATCGGCAAAAGATAATTTGCAGTTAATAAAAGAAGGTGTTACCAAAAGTTCGGCAAATGCAACAAATACAATTATTCGTTCTACCATAGAGGGTATGATACTAGACATCCCTGTAAAGGAAGGTAACTCGGTAATTCAGAGTAATACATTTAACGATGGATCAACTGTAGCCATTGTTGCTGATATGGGCGAAATGATTTTTCAGGGAAAAGTTGATGAAACAGAAGTTGGTAAAATTACACAGGGAATGAATTTGGAACTTACCATTGGTGCTATTGAAGATGTAAAATTCGACGCTTACCTGGAATATATCTCTCCTAAAGGAGTAGAAGAAAATGGTGCTATCCAGTTCGAAATTAAGGCATCGGTTAAACTTAACGACAAATACTTTATCCGTTCGGGATATAGTGCTAATGCCGAAATTGTGCTCGATAAAAGAGAACAAGTTCTTGCTGTTAACGAAAGCTTACTCGAGTTTGAAAACGATTCAACTTTTGTTGAAGTAGAAACATCGCCACAAAAATTCGAGAAGAGATATATTGAAACAGGATTATCGGATGGTATTAACATAGAAGTATTAGATGGAATTACCAAAGATGATAAACTTAAGGGAGAGAAAAAGAAAAAATCTGATCTAATAAAAGAAAATAAGAAAAAGAAGGAGCAAAAATAAACTTCTTTGTATTCATATATTTAATGTTCATTTTTATAAGACCAAATATTTCTTTTAAAATTGAAACCCGTTTAACGGATCAATAAATAAAAAACATGAAAAAAACTTTATTCACGCTTGTTGTTATTATACTTTCAATTGCTGCGGTAAATGCGCAGGAAAAATGGAGTTTAGAAAAGTGTATTAAGCATGCAAAAGAACACAATATTGATCTTCAGCTTCGTAAACTCGATGCCGAAGTTCAAGCCAACAATACAGCACAATCGAAATTAGATCTTTTACCAAGTGTAAATGGTAGTTCGAGTTATAATTTTAGTTATGGTAGAACTCTTAGGGCCGACAATACTTACGGTGATATTAATACTCAAAGTGGGTCTTTGGGTATTTCTGCAAGTGTTTCACTATTTAATGGCTTTCAGAAACAAAATTCTATCAAACAAAACCAGCTAGACTTGCAAGCTAGTCTTCAGGATGTAGAAAAAGCCAAAGAAGATATGGCTTTAAATATTACCTCTAGTTATTTGAATATTCTTTTTAACAAAGAATTATTACAAATTGCACAGGAGAAATTAAAGGTAACCCAACTTCAAATTAAAAGAAGTGAGGTTTTAGTAGAAGCAGGAACTCTTCCTAAAGGTACTTTAATGGAACAAAATGCTCAAGCTGCCCGCGAAGAACTAGAAGTTGTAAACGCCAGCAATAATCTAAATTTAAATTTACTTGATTTGGCTCAATTGCTTGATCTTGAAAATCCTGATGAGTTTGACATTCAAATTCCGGAATTACCAGTTTTAAATGCTACTCGCTCGATGATAGATCCTGAATCTGTTTTTATTAATGCATTAGAATTTCGTCCTGAAATGAAAGCTGCAAAATACAGACTAGAGAGTTCGGAGAAAGGATTAATTATTGCAAAAGGCCAAAGAGCTCCTTCTTTATCGATGTCGGGTTATTGGGGATCGAGCTACTCTAAAGACTTTGCAGAATATGGTTTTAATGCTAGTGGCGCTCCCATAGTTATCCGCGAAGAAATGAAGTTAAGCGATCAGTTATCTAATCGTGAAAACAAAGCATTCGGTTTTAATTTATCAATACCAATATTTAATGGTGGTACTGTAAATAGAAACATTGCAAACGCAAAAATTAACATTAACCGTTATAAATTAAATATGGAGAATTCTAAAAATATTCTTCGTAAAGAAATTCAGCAAGCACATGCAAATGCAAAAGCAGCCATGAACAAATATTTTTCGAGCGAAACTGCTGTTTCTTCAACCGAAGAAGCTTTTAGATACACCGAAGAAAAATTTAATTTAGGATTAGTAAATTCTGTTGATTACAATCAGGAAAAAAACAATCTTTTTCAGGCAAAATCGAATCTATTGCAAGCAAAATATGAATACATTTTTAGGACTAAGATTCTTGACTTTTACAATGGCATAGAAATAAAATTATAATCAAGTTTATACATAACAACTCTAAAAGCTCTCGGCCAATATAGGTCGAGAGTTTTTTTTGCAAATACGTGTTAGTAAAATAATAATTGTCTTACTAACAGAGAAAAGTATTTTGAAATCAAAAGCAATAAAACCTATCTAACAAACTAAATTGCAATTTATTGATGCGTTTTCATTCTCTTTTCCCATTTTATCATTTATTTTGCAATGATTTTATCCCTATTTAAAGAAAGGGTATCACACTAAAACTATTTAATAAATAAAATAGTATTAATTTAAAAACACATGGCACTATTACTAAATATAGAAACATCAACAGCCGTTTGTTCGGTTGCACTAGGAAAAGACGGCAAACTTTTGGCTCTTAAAGAGAATAAAGAAGGTATGAAACATGCCAGTCATCTTACAATATTTATTCAGGATATATTAAGCGAAAATGGCCTTAAAATGTCCGATTTAGATGGCATTGCCGTAAGTATGGGACCAGGTTCGTATACCGGTTTAAGAATTGGAGTATCAACAGCCAAAGGTCTTTGCTTTGGAGCTAATATTCCCTTAATAGCAATTAGTACACTTCAATCTTTGACCAAATCAGTGCAGGATACAAAAGATATTCCTCTACTCGTAAAAGATCCTGAGAAAGCCTATTTCTGTCCTATGATAGACGCACGACGAATGGAAGTTTATACTGCCTTTTATAATTCTAAAACAGAGCAAATAAAAGATATTTCGGCCGATATTATCGACGAAACATCTTTTGCCGACGAACTTAGCAAACGTGAGATTGTATTTTTTGGCGATGGAGCTGCAAAATGTGCAGAGGTAATAAAAAGTGAATCTGGCATATTTATTGATAATGTATCGACAACAGCAGTTGGAATGATAGAACTAGCCGAACAAAAATTCCAAAATAAAGAATTAGAAGATGTAGCTTATTTCGAACCTTTTTATTTAAAAGATTTTGTGGCTACTACTCCTAAAAAGAATATCTTTAAGTAAGAACTTAACTTTGGTGTATGATTAGATCTACTCTCATTATTATTTCAGTACTTTTTTTAAGTATTAACTCTTTTGCCGGCACATTAAAATCATCCGACAAAGGAGAGCATCTTAAATATGTAATACATTACGGATTTGTGCGAGGAGGAAAAGCAAGTCTTAAATTAAAAACTGAAATCTTAAACGATAAAGAAGTTTATCATGCAACTCTAACAGGTAAAACAGTAGGTGTTTTTAATTCTTTATACAAGGTAAAAGATACTTATCAGAGTTATTTCGATAAGAAAACATTACTGCCAGAAAAAGCAATAAGAGATATTCGGGAAGGCAGCTACAAAAGATACAACGAAGTAAGTTTCGACCGAGAAAAAAATGAAATTACCAGTACCCGATCGGGAACAAAAAAAGTTCCCGAAGGAATACAAGATATCCTATCGGCATTTTACTATGCACGTGCATACCATTTTAATAAAAATTTGGTAAGAGGAGAAATTATTAAAATAAATACCTATTTCTCTGATGAAGAATTTTTATTGCAATTCCGTTTTATGGGGTACGAAACCATCGATAGTAAAATTGGTAAGATAAAATGCTACAAATTTGTACCAATAGTACAAACAGGAAGAGCTTTTAAAGATGAAGACGATATGAAAATATGGGTTTCGGCCGATGCCAATAAAATACCTGTTCGTGTTCAATTCGATTTATTTATAGGTTCTCTGCGATGCGATTTAACCAATTTCTCTAATTTTTCTATCAATTCTTTAATAGACAAATAGGTCTTTAAAAACGCTTATCGTTGTATTACTCAAACAAAAGCACATTATATTTTAGATTATAAATTGTTTCGATTACTTTTGCAGAACTTAAGAGGTAAATTCTTCTTAAATAAGTTTATTTTAACGATTCTAATATTTAATTAATTATATCATGGCAAGTACTGCAGATTTTAAAAATGGCTTGTGTATCCATTTCAAAGATGCCTTATATACCATTGTTCAATTTCAACATGTAAAGCCAGGAAAAGGTCCTGCTTTTGTAAGAACAAAATTGAAAAATGTTAAAACAGGAAAAATTATCGACAACACTTTTAACTCAGGTGTAAAAGTTGATGTTGCAAGAATTGAAAGACGTCCTCATCAGTTTCTTTATAAAGATGACATGGGTTACAACCTAATGCATACCGAAACTTACGAGCAAATTGCTTTAGAAGAGAGTTTATTTAATGCTCCCGACCTATTAAAAGAAGGCGATAACGTAGAAGCTGTTTTTCATGCAGAAACAGAAACTCCTTTATATGTTGAACTTCCAGCTCATGTAGTTATGGAAATTACCTATACCGAGCCAGGATTAAGAGGAGATACTTCATCAACCAACTCATTAAAACCTGCTACTATTGAAACTGGAGCAACTATAATGGTTCCTTTATTTATTAATACAGGCGATATTATTAAAGTTGACACAAGAGATCATAGCTATGTTGAGCGCGTAAAAGCTTAATATCGGTATATTCATCATAAAAAAAGGATTCTTAATGGAATCCTTTTTTTATTTACACATTTCCCAAGTGATTATGAAATGATAATTGCTAATTTAGCTAAAACCTGAAACTATAAATCCATAAAAAAAGTGATTAAACAGCAAGCCGTTAATAGTAAGTTTAAGTTAGATCTCATTTTAAAAATCACTCAAGCAATTAATGAAAACTTATCCATAGATGAGCTTCTACTGCAGTACGAAAATATTATACTTGAAGAGCTTAAAATTGGAAAAATTGCAGTTTTCAAATTTAATACGAAATGGGAAACTATTTTAGTATCAGGAGTAAGCGATAATTATATCGACGATATTAAAATAGAAAAAGATTTTAGTTGCTATAACGAAATAACATATATTTCGACTGATTTTCCTAAGCATTTACAAAGTTTCGATTTTTTAATTCCAGTCCATCATAAAACATCGGTACTTGCCTATATTCTTATTGGCGATTTCGATGAAGAAATGGAAGGAATGAGCCCTGCAATTAAACATTTAAGCTTTATACAAACCATATCCAATATTATAATTGTTGCTATGGAGAATAAGCGAATGTATAAAGAATTACTTGCTCAGGAAGCCTTAAAAAAGGAAATGGAACTTGCATCTAAAATTCAAAATTTACTAATTCCTAACCAAAACGCACTACCTCAAAACCAGTACATAGCAACACAAGGATACTACCAACCACATTTCGAAATTGGTGGCGATTATTACGATTTTCTTAATTTTAATAATCAGGAATTAGGTTTTTGTATTGGCGATGTTTCGGGAAAAGGAATTCCTGCAGCTTTAATAATGTCTAATTTTCAGGCTACTCTACGAGCTCTTTTCAATCCAGAAATTCCATTGGATCAGCTCATGCATAAACTCAACAAAAAAGTTTGCGACAACTCAAGCGATGAAAAATTTCTTACTCTTTTTATTGGTGTTTATAACTACACAACTCGTAAACTCAAATATATAAATGCAAGTCATCATCCACCAATATTATATAATTTTAAAACCCACGAAACCACTCATTTAAAAAAGGGTTGTATTGGTTTAGGAATGTTAGATGAGATCCCCAAGATTACAATTGGAGAGATTACCATAAGCAATCACTCGAAACTTTTGTGTTACACCGATGGTTTGGTAGAACTTGACAGAGGTGAAAAAATGGAGGTCTCAGTTCAGGTTATTACAAACTTATTTTCTAACGCTAAAAATTTAAATGATACATTTAGCGATTTAAGAAGACATATAAACTTAGGCAAGAAAAACAAAGCCGTTGTTGATGATATCTCTCTGTTCGGAATAGAATTTAAAGCATAAAAAAAAGATCGGTAAAACCGATCTTTTTATATTATATATGATTCTGTATTATTGAATCTCGAATGTAACTTCTTTGGCTGCACTAGAATTATTCGATGAATCGGTAATTACAATACTCATCTTATACATACCAGGCTTAGCATTATAAGGAGTAGCAATATTAAAACTAACAGATGAACTAGTTCCTGTAATAGTTGGTAATGCATTTCCATCAGCATCGTTATCTGTAGCACTGTTAAAAGAAAATTCCTCAACTGTTTTTACAGATTTTGCTCCCGAATAAGCAACTGTTACTGTGTACGACTTTACAGCAATATTATCAGCAGCAGTAAAATTAACAGCTAAATTGCTCCCTGCATCAATAACAGTACTTGCCGTAGGACTTGTAATTGTTACTGTTGGTTTTGTTGTGTCTACTTCGGGCTCATCGTCATCGCCGCCGCCTCCGCCGCCTCCACAGCTCATCATTCCGGCAGTGAACAATACTAGCAAGGCATACTTTAAAAATTTCATAGGTTTAAATTTTTGGTTATGATTTGGTTTTATTCTATTGAATTTACCTTCTAAAATTAAATGATAAACAGCAAATTAACAAGCTACAACAAGGAAATAATTCTTTTTCCCTTTTTGAACAAGAAGATATTTATCTGCAATTAAATGATCTTTTGTTATTTGCAGCTCAGCATTTTGTACTTTTTCTTTATTAATACTTATTGCGTTACCTTTAAATAATCTTCTTAATTCACCTTTCGAAGGAAATACTTCTGCTTTTACAGCTAATAGTTCAACAATATCAACTCCAGCCTCGAACTCCGATTTTGCCACTTGAAACTGAGGAACTCCCTCAAAAACAGAAAGAAAAGTATCTTCATCTAATTTTTTAAGAGCATCTGCAGTCGATTTTCCAAATAAAATTTGAGAAGCTTCTACAGCAGTATTGTAATCTTCTTCGGAGTGAATCATGGTTGTAACCTCTTTCGCTAAACGCTGCTGTAGTTTTCTTTGGTGTGGAGCCTCTTTGTGCTCTTCTATTAAAGCAGCAATCTCATCGTAAGAAATTAGGGTAAATATTTTAATGTACTTTTCGGCATCTTCGTCTGAAGTATTCAACCAAAACTGGTAAAATTTATATGGTGAGGTACGCTTAGGATCTAACCAAATATTTCCAGATTCTGTTTTTCCAAACTTTCCACCATCGGCTTTTGTAATTAAAGGACAAGTAATAGCCCAAGCTGTTCCACCTTCTTTTCTTCTAATCAATTCGGTTCCGGTAGTAATATTTCCCCACTGATCGGATCCTCCCATTTGTAATTTACAGTTTTTAGAACGGTACAATTCAAGAAAATCGGTTCCCTGTACCAACTGATAGGTAAACTCGGTAAAAGACATTCCAGTTTTCGAATCGGCACTTAATCTTTTCTTTACAGAGTCTTTACTCATCATATAATTAACTGTAATATGCTTACCAATATCACGAATAAAATCAAGAAACGAGAAATCTTTCATCCAATCGTAATTGTTCACCATTTCGGCAGCATTTGCCTCATCAGAATCAAAATCCATAAATTTTGAAAGTTGTGCACGCAAACACTCCTGGTTGTGTCGTAGCGTTTCCTCATCCAGCAAATTTCTTTCCTGGGATTTTCCCGATGGATCTCCAATCATTCCTGTTGCTCCACCAACCAAAACAATTGGCTTATGGCCTGCAACCTGAAAATGTTTTAACATCATTACACCCACAAGATGACCAATGTGCAAAGAATCGGCAGTTGGGTCAATTCCTACATAAGCAGATGTCAGTTCTTTTGAAAGTTGTTCTTCTATTCCAGGCATCATATCGTGAATCATGCCGCGCCATTGGAGTTCCTCTATAAAATTCATTTGTTCTATTTTTTTCCTGATTAGGGTATACTTATCTACTTTTTATATGACTGACAAAGATAAACATTTTAACTTTTCGAGAGAGCTGTCGCTTCATCAATTAATCAACTAATGACAACAAACTATATAAAATACCAGTAATCAGCATTATATTATAGAAAAAGGATAGTATAAAAAATTTAAAAATTGTTTTGATCCAAGCTTGTTTATAATAAAACTTCATAGTAAGTAAAAGCTGAATTGGAATAAGCAGATACAAATAAAGAGCAATAGGTTCTAAAATGGACAATTTGCTTGCTATTATTAGCTCACTTACTATTACAATTACAAAAATAAAAGAGTGAAAGTTTAATGCAATTAACAAATGCTCTATTAAATATCGTTTATGTCTGATATAAAAAAATGCTAAAATTAGAGCAAACAAAGGAAGAATAATTAATAGTGTTTGCGATAGTTTCTTAAACGAATTATCCATCATAAGAGATGGATTTAACTTCCACATTTCTACTAAACTTTTAAGTTCTGTATTCTCTAAAATTTCAGTAATTTCTTTTTTACTGGTAACTATTGAATCTGCATTATCCGTTTCCTCATTAATACTAAAACTAAGCAAATCATTTCCAAATTCTCGTTTAACAAGCGTATCTTCGGCAATACTATCTAAATGCGTAGTTTCTTCGCTGAGTAAAGTTTCATAAAAAGATATTGGATCAAATGTATCTCCCTGCTGGTTCTCTAAAGCTAAATTTGTTTCTATTTGCGTATCGGGAGTATGATTATAGGTAAGCAAAAGAAAAGCAAAAAACGTAAGGAAAAGATACAATCGAAATGGTGGTGTATATCGCGCTCTTCGACCTATCATAAATTCCCGAGTTAAAAATCCAGGCTTAATTAGTAAAGGTAATATGGTATGAAAAAACTTATTATCTAAAGAAAGTGCGTCGCCTAAAGAATCGGATAGCACCGATAAAATAGGACGATTAAGTTCTTTTACTGATTGTCCGCAATTGGAGCAAAATTTTCCGTTTACCGGATAACTACAATTGGCACAAAATCCATTTAGCTTTTCATTTTTTTTTCTGGGTAGCTTGTCAAGATACTTCTTAATTCTTTGTTTCATTAGATCGATATCGGCACCTGTTCTTTAACTTTTTCTTTTATTTTATCGCCTGCACCTTCAAAATCAGAATCGAATAATTCGAACATTGTTTCTGATATCCTTACCATAGGTTCGTACAGAATACTATTCTCTTTCTTTTCTTTTGAAATAAAAGAAAGTTTCTGATCTAAATAATTAACAAAATATACAACAATACTTAAAATTATAATTCCTTTAAATAAACCAAATATAACTCCTAGAATTCTATTTATAAGTCCCAGCGCCACAGCCTCTATTAAGGAATTTAAAATTTTACCTAAAATATTTAATATTATTACTATCAATATAAAAGTAATTGCAAAAGCTATATAGCCCATATATTGAGAATCGTAATTGAATTTTTGCTGAATAAATTCGGCTGTAAAATCGGAAAAATGAATTGCTCCATAAATTCCCAGAACTAATGCCAGAAGAGTAGCTACTTCAATTATTAAGCCTTTGGTAAAACCCTTATAAATTGCCCACAAAAGAGGTAAGCCAATTAAAATATCGAGTATATTCATTGTATTGATTTAATTAATATAAGCTCACCAAATATAATAAAAAACAACATAATTACTATAATTTATAAAGGTGCAACAGTATTTTCATTCTAAAAAATTAATTATATTTAGAACTGTAAATTCAATTATATGGCATTTATCAATTCTTTTGTAAGTTGGTTAAACACCAAAAGATTATCGCAAATCGATTTCTTTAAAAATCACCCAATAGATATTCAAAGGGAAACCTTAACTCAATTACTTGATCAGGCCTCGGGAACCGAATGGGGAAAAAAATATGATTTTAGATCGATTAATACCCTACACAGTTTTAAAGAACGTCTTCCCATACAAACATACGAGGATATTGAATCATATATCGATCGATTAAGAAAAGGTGAACAAAATATATTTTGGCCTTCTGAAATAAAATGGTTTGCTAAATCATCGGGTACTACAAACTCGAAAAGTAAATTTATTCCGGTTAGTAAAGAAGCACTAGAAGATTGTCATTTTAGAGGAGGTAAAGATATTTTAGCTATTTACACCTCTCAATCTCCCGATACCGGTATTTTACTTGGTAAAGGTTTAACCCTTGGAGGCAGCCACCAAATAAACAACATTCAAAACAACTCTTATTATGGAGATTTATCAGCTATCCTTATTCAAAACCTCCCCTTTTGGGCTAATTTTATAAGAACACCCGATACCTCTATTGTTTTAATGGACGAATGGGAGGAAAAACTAAATAAAATGACCGAAGCAACTCTTAACGAAAACGTTACAAGTCTTTCGGGTGTACCCTCCTGGTTTTTAGTATTACTAAAACACATTTTAAAAGTATCCGGCAAAAATAATATACACGAAATATGGCCAAATCTCGAATTGTTTGTTCATGGTGGTGTAAGTTTCACGCCTTATCGCCAACAGTTTAAAGAACTTCTCCCATCATCAGCAATGAACTACTTGGAAACCTATAATGCCTCCGAAGGTTTCTTTGGCATACAAGATAATCCTCTTGACGATTCCATGTTATTAATGCTGGATTATGGCATTTATTACGAATTTATTCCGTTGGATAATCTTAAGGATGAACATCCTAAAGCAATAAGCTTAGAAGATGTTGAACTATTCGTAAATTATGCCATGTTAATTACTACAAATGGTGGACTATGGAGATATCAAATTGGAGATACCATTCATTTCACATCAAAAAAACCATTTAAATTTAAAATATCGGGTCGAACAAAACTATACATTAATGCATTTGGTGAAGAATTAATTATTGATAATGCAGAAAAAGCCATGAAAATTGCCTGCCTAAAAACCAATTCGATAATTAAAGAATATACAGCAGCTCCTGTCTTCATGGATAAAGATCATAAAGGAACTCATCAATGGCTAGTAGAATTTGAAAAACCGCCTAAAAATTTCGATGAGTTTAATTACATACTCGACAATGCACTTATGAGTCTTAATTCAGATTATGAAGCAAAACGATATAAAAGTATAACTTTGGACAAACCAATTTTAACCGTAGCTAATAAAAACTTATTTTACGACTGGTTAAAATCGAAAGGAAAACTTGGAGGTCAAAATAAAGTTCCACGATTATCAAATAACAGAGAAATTATAGAAGAACTTTTAATACTTAACAAAAAATAATTCTATGATTTCATTGCTCATTTTTCTAAACCTGTTTTTACCCATTCAGGATAATGTTTTAATAAATAACAAACACAAATCTTTCGAAATCGATAAACTCGGATTTATTTATACCACTAATAATTCTAAACTTACAAAGTTCGATGCCAAAGGCAATGAAATATGCAATTATTCAAACCAGTTATTAGGAGAAATAAGCTCGGTAGATGTTTCCGATCCTCTTCGAATTATGCTGTTCTACAAAGATTTTAACAAACTAATTTATTTAAATAGTAAATTATCATTAATTGGCAACGATATTGATTTATACGATTTCTCGGATACAGAAAGCGAACTGGTATGCAACTCACAAAAAGGAGGATTCTGGGTCTATAATTCAATTGATAATCAACTTATTCAAATTTCTCAAACTGGAAATATTGTTTCAGAAAGTATGTTAATAAATTCCTTTTTTGAAGACAGTCCTCTTTCAGAAATTAAAGAATACAACAGCAAACTTTTTCTATTATTTAAAAATAAAGGGATATTACATTTAGATCAAAATGGTCAGTTCATAAGAAAATTATCTATTCCGGGAATTCAGGAAATATATCTTCAAAAAAATGAAATTTATTACAGCACAAAGTCTGGCTTATTTCATTACTCCCCTTTATTGCAAAAAAACGCTCCAATAATTACTTTTGACCCAAATAAAAATATTAATCTTAAAATTTCTGGAAATAAAATTTTCATCTCTAATGAAAAATCAATATCAATAAGATCGCTAAGTTTCTGATTAAAAACGATCTAATTTTCTCCCATTTAATAATCAATATGATATCCTAAAATTTATTATTAATTTTAGTTGCATTTTCTATTTAAACTAAACATAAACATGCACATTGCTGTTGCAGGAAACATAGGAGCCGGAAAAACAACTCTGGCCGGATTATTGGCAAAACATTATGGCTGGGAAGCTCATTTCGAGGACGTTGACGACAACCCTTATTTAAATGACTTTTACGATGACATGAAACGTTGGTCTTTTGCCTTACAAATTCATTTCTTAAATAGTAGATTCAATCAGGTATTAGCTCTGCGCGAATCTGGTAAAGATATAATTCAAGACAGAACAATATACGAAGATGCGTATATATTTGCTCCAAATCTGGAATCGATGAGTTTAATGCCAAAAAGAGATTTTGATAATTATTTATCCCTTTTTGATATTATGAGCTCTCTTATTCAACCGCCCGATTTGTTAATTTATCTGCGTGCATCAATCTCAACACTAGTTGAACACATTCAGGCTCGCGGCCGCGATTACGAAGAAACCATTCGATTAGATTATCTAAAACGTTTAAATGAACGTTACGAAGCGTGGATAAACGGTTATACAAACGGAAAACTTTTAATTATTGATGTTGACAACATCGATTTTTTAAAAAAACCTAAAGACATGAGCGAGGTAATAACCAAAATTGATGCTCAACTTAACGGACTTTTTTAATAAGAGTTTATAGGGGCAAACCTGTCACTTAAAGCTTATTATATCAACTCATAATTTATACAAGATTATGCACATAGCAGTAGCCGGAAATATAGGATCCGGAAAAACAACATTAACAGAACTTTTGGCAAAACAATACGGATGGGAAGCACATTACGAAGATGTGGACGAGAATCCTTATTTGAACGATTTTTACGATGACATGCAACGTTGGTCGTTCAATCTGCAAATCTATTTCCTAAAAAGTAGATTTAATCAGATTATGGAAATTAGAAAGTCTGGGAAAAATGTAGTTCAGGATCGTACAATTTATGAAGATGCTATGATTTTTGCCCCAAATCTATATGATATGGGGCTAATGTCGCAACGCGATTTTAAAAATTACTGCAATTTATTTGATCTAATGGGATCAATGGTTCAAGCGCCCGATCTTTTAATTTATCTTAAATCGTCGGTTCCTACTCTTGTTAACCAGATACAAAAACGTGGTCGCGATTACGAAGAAACAATTCGATTAGACTACTTAAAAAACTTAAATGATAGATACGAATCTTGGATTACTGATTATACTCAGGGAAATTTGCTTATTATCGATGCCGATAATATAGATTTTCTTGATAATCCTGCCGATTTAAATGCCATTGTTGATAAAGTAGAAGCTAAAATTCACGGATTATTTTAAATAAAAACAACTGTTTAATCCTATAAATTTCTTTTAGAACCTATAATAAAATCCCATTGATAATTCGGGAAGAGAGATGGTATTAAACCCAAGATAATATTGATACTCTCTCTCCTGATCATCGATTTTAGTAACCGAATCGGGAAAATCAGGAATATAAGTAAACCTTAAATTTAAATCGAAACTCCAGGTTTGAGAAATGTGATATAAAAATCCCAAATTAGGTGCTAGGCCAACTTTATTTTGAGTAATTGTATTCTTTTGATTATCATATCCGCTTGAAGAAGAAATAAAATCAACTTCCTGTCGGTAATAAAAGTATCCAAAAGCCAAGGATATGTATGGTCTAAAATCTTTATTGTAACTATCGAAATAATACGAAGCCCTAAGCATTGCAGAACCAATATTGTAATCTACATCGTAATTTCCCAAATGACTTCCATCCCAAAATTTATCTTGTCCAAGCAAGCCATACGACAACTCTGCACCAACACTCAATTTCTTATTTAGCATTTTTTGCCCAATTAAACGCAAAGAAGGTCCGGCTTTCGCCTGATCAGCAAAATCTCCCAAAGGATATTGATAGCCTACCGAAGCACCCACAAAATAATTTTCATCTTTATAATATTGTGAAAAACTACAAATAGAAACCAATAAAAATGATAAGGTCAGTAAGTAAAACTTCATATCGGCACTTTTTATAAGGTAAGTGTAAGGTATGAGCAAATAATTTGCTCATACCCATTTAATATATCTATAATTATTCAATCACTTTTAATTCTTTACCAATTTTTATAAATGCTTCCAATGCTTTATCCAAATGCTCTTTTGTATGAGCTGCCGAAAGCTGAATACGAATACGAGCCTGTCCTTTTGGAACTACAGGATAGTAGAATCCAATTACATAAATGCCTTCATCTAACAATTTAGCAGCAAATTGCTGAGAAAGAACCGCATCGTATAACATTAATGCGTTAATAGCAGAATCGGACGGTTTAACATCAAAACCAGCTTCTAATAATCCTTTGCGGAAATATTGTGCATTCGAAATTACCTTATCGCGCAATTCGGTCGACTCAGTTAACATATCAAATACCGCTATAGAAGCACCAACAATTACAGGCGATAATGAGTTTGAAAACAAATATGGACGAGAACGTTGACGCAACATATCAATAATTTCGGCTTTACCTGTAGTAAATCCACCTAAAGCTCCACCCAATGCCTTACCAAGCGTAGAAGTTATAATATCAACACGATCCATGCATTTGTGATACTCATGAGTTCCGCGGCCTGTTTCTCCTATAAAACCAGAAGCGTGACTATCATCAACCATCACCAAAGCATTATATTTATCTGCCAAATCACAAATTTCGTTTAAACGAGCAATATCACCATCCATAGAGAATACCCCATCGGTAACAATAATGCGGAAACGCTGAGCCTGAGAAACTTTTAACTGCTCTTCCAAATCAGACATATCGGCATGCTTATAACGGTAACGAGCAGCTTTACACAAACGCACTCCGTCGATAATAGAAGCATGGTTTAATTCATCAGAAATAATTGCATCATCTTTTGTGAATAAGGGCTCAAAAACACCACCATTGGCATCGAAAGCTGCTGCATAAAGAATAGTATCTTCCATTCCGAAGAATGTTGCAATTTTCTGCTCCAATTCTTTGTGTATATCAGTTGTTCCACAAATAAATCGAACCGACGACATTCCGTAACCATGAGAATCTAAAGCCTTTTTAGCTCCTTCCATAACTCTTGGATGAGAAGATAAACCTAAGTAGTTATTTGCGCAAAAATTCAATACGCTTTCACCAGTATTTACTTTAATTTCTGCTCCCTGAGGGCTTGTAATAATTCTTTCGCTTTTGTACAAACCGGCATCCTTAATGCCTTGAATTTCTTCTGCAAGATAATCTTTGAATTTTCCGTACATGTGTATTGTTGTTTTAGATGTATTATTTTTTTGAAATGAAATTTCCAATTCCAAAATTACAATAAAATTTGTCTTGATACGAAGTGAAAATTTGTTTTTTATCTACCTTTTTATAGTTTACAAAGTAATGTTTCCTAAGAATCATTAAATTTCTCACTAAACTTACTGTTCGCTATCAAAATCATTAGTAATATTGGTAAACAGACACATAGATGTAATTTTTCAGTATACGCAAAAGTAATGTCTAAAATAAAATTGATTTTTTTTAATTTTTTTTGAAATTGCTGTTGCATTATTGAGTAAATCCTGTTAGTTTTGCATCGCAATTTTCCTCAAGAAACGCAGTTCAAACGTGAGGCGTGTAGGAAAATTAGGAGTTATACTCCTCCTTAGCTCAGCTGGTTAGAGCACCTGACTGTTAATCAGGGGGTCCTAGGTTCAAGTCCTAGAGGGGGAGCAAGAGATTTTCTTTTATTATTGATTGTTAATCAGTCCCGAAGCATCGAGATAGGTTCAGATTATAAAAGAAAAGCAAAAACCTTTCTTAATGGGTTTAAAAATATATTAGGAGTTATATACTCCTCCTTAGCTCAGCTGGTTAGAGCACCTGACTGTTAATCAGGGGGTCCTAGGTTCAAGTCCTAGAGGGGGAGCACAGAGATTTTCTTTTATTATTGACTGTTAATCAGTTCCGAAACTTCAAGATAAGTTCAGATTATAAAAGAAAAACAAAAACCTTTCTTAATGGGTTTAAAAATATATTAGGAGTTATACTCCTCCTTAGCTCAGCTGGTTAGAGCACCTGACTGTTAATCAGGGGGTCCTAGGTTCAAGTCCTAGAGGGGGAGCACAGAGAAGCCATCCGTTAGGGTGGCTTTTTTCGTTTTCCTCTCTCCCAATCCAAAAAATCGGATCAATTCAAATTTTAGGTGGATTAAAAAGGATTGCAGATATTTGGGGTCACCATCAAAAGTTGGGTCTACTCCACAATTTTTTTTAGCTAAGCAAAAATTTTAGATAACCTAAAAAGGAAGAAATCTAAATCAACAATCCCTCTTAAAGATCTTCTGAAATTTTTAATTTTAGCATTTAAAGATTCGGCAAAAGCGTTTGTACTTCTATTCAAGAAATAATTAACAATTTGTTTATGATGTACTTCAAAAGTTCTTTTTATTGAATTAAAAGAATCCATTCCGGCTCTTTCAATTTCATCGAACCATTGTGCTAGTTTAAGTCTTGCTACATTTGGTTCTAAAGATTGATTGTATATTTTTCTAAGTCCATCCGAGAGCCTGTATGCTTTCTTAATTTCGGGAAATCTTTCAAATAATAAACGAGCTCTGATTTCTTGAGATGTAGTCCATTTTTCCGGAGATTTATACAATGCATAACGAGCTCTAGCCATCAATTGTCGCAGTGTATCACCATTTTCCAATATTTCAGGTTTATACAATTTTCCTTCTAATTTCGCTTTCTTATACTCTGCATTTTCATCATCTATTATCTTCCACCTATGCTTAATTCTAAGCTCTTGTACGGCATCATTGGCCAGCTTTTGCACATGAAATCGATCTGTAGTGATTTCAGCTTTTAGAAAACATTTTCTTACGATCTTATTCATGCTACCAGCCATGTCAAGAGTAACTTCTTTAACGGTATAGCGCAACTCTTCTGAAATGTGTTCGCGAATTAAACTTATAATGGAATCAGCTTGCGTTCCGTTAAACACACCAACCAAGCTACCTTGCTTTCCTTTTTTATCTTTGTTACTGAGAATGGTATACAACTCTCCATTTGAAAAGGCTGTTTCATCAAGAGCTAAATTAGAACCTATGTTTTCAGGAAATATCAGGTAATCTTTGGCGTGTAGCTTTTTATCCCATTGATCAAAACCACTTAAATTTGTTTTGTACTGTCTTCGAAATTTATCACCATTTATTCCTAAATATATTTCAAGGCTTTTAATACTGATCGCATTAAAATCGACTAACTTCTTTTAAAAAAGCAGAATACTCTGCAGACATGCGAGTTCCTGAAATGATCAAATTCCAATCTCTACTTACTTTTTTACTCTTGCCATCAACAACAACATCCCAACGACGACGCTTGACATTAAGCTTAACTAACATATCTCGAATGGGATAATCTTCTATTTCTCGTGCTGGCATAAAACCACTGGCTTTGATAGAATAATCCTTATATTCCTCAGGAATAATCTTCTTTTCTTCTAAATAAATAGTTAATCTTCTTTCGTAAATTTCTTTCCCGCTAGAAACCTCTTTAAAATCTATTATATCAAAATAATCTAAAAGACCTTCTGGAAAAAATAGTGAGAGTAGTGACTTTTGCATATATAATTTAAAGTGTTTTTTCTATCAGCAAAGGTATTCCTTTTTGTACGCAGACCCAACTTTTGAAACTGATCCGATATTTGTACCCCTAAAATGATTGATAAAAATGAGCACAACAAATTCATCTTACCATATATTATTGCAGGAACTTTTACCTAAAGAATTATTTAATTATTTCGAGATCATTTCTGTAAAGGTCGATGAACATCAAATTCTTGTATTTCTGGATGAGTGTAATATTTATCCGGAAAACTATAAAAGTAAGACTTTGCTGTCAAAGGGATTTACTCCGGCCACTATCGTACAGGATTTTCCAATACGTAATAAGGCAGTTTATCTTCATATTCGGCGACGAAAATGGCTGGTAAAAGAGACCAGTCAAATTATCAGCAACACTTGGGATTTAACCGGCAAAGGAACTAAGCATACTAAGGAGTTTGCTGATTTTTTAAAAGAGTTATTTGGATCAATACCCAATTAGTGCCAATAGTTTAGAAAAACATTATCATATCAATGGGTCATTATTTTCTCAGCAGTATAAAGATCATCTGAGTGACTTTAATGATTGGGATCAGAAAGATCATGCTAAACAGTGGATTTTATATCCCAAAAATATTGGTTCTCATTTGAGTATTGATGAAACAGCTCTTTCCAATGGCGAATTGTATACGATCCTAACCAACAAAGCTGCCAAAGGTAGAAAAGGATGTTTGGTAGCTATAATTGAAGGCACAGAATCTGATAAGATTATCAATATCCTAAAGCAAATCGATAAGAGAAAGAGAGATACAGTTCTTGAGGTTACTTTAGATATGGCTGGCAGTATGAATCGGATTGTGAAATTCTGCTTTGTAAAGGCAAATCTGGTGATTGATCGTTTTCATGTTCAAAAACTTGCTTTTGACGCATTGCAAGAGATTAGAATATCGCATCGATGGGATGCCATTCAGGAAGAAGCAGATGCCCGACATCTGGCAAAACAAACCAAAGAGAAATATATTGCTGATTTATTAACCAATGGAGATACTAAAAAACAATTACTGGCCAGAAGTCGCTATTTATTGTTTAAGTCAGGAAATTGTTGGTCTCCAAAACAAAAACAACGAGCTCAGATCTTATTCAAAATGTATCCCGATATCAAACAAGCTTATGGTTTGACTCATGCTTTACGATTGCTATTTTCTAAAAGTAAAAATAAGAATGTAATGCGTTTAAATATGGCAAAATGGTTTAATAAAGTGGAAAAGGCAAGATTTAAATCCTTTAATACAATTGCATCTACATTTTATACGCATTATCCGGAAATCTTAAATTTTTTCGATAACAGAAGTACCAATGCTTCTGCCGAATCTTTTAATGCCAAGCTAAAAGCTTTTAGAGCTCAATTTAGAGGTGTTAGAGATATAAGTTTTTTCCTGTTTAGGGTATGTAAAATTTATGCATGAAATCTAAAGTCCACTTAGATTATGAATTGATCCAAAAAATCTTTTAATTTTGTTGGGTTTTAAAATATAACCCGTGAAAAACAAGCTAACATTCTTTATCCTACTTCTAATTGTATCCTTTCAATCGAAAGGCTTTATTCAAGCATCAAAAGATTCTATACCCTATTTTAAAAACTCTAAGAATATGCTAAACCCATGTTTAGGCAAAAAAGTATTCTCTAATAAAAATTTAATTGTTTTTGGAGGCTTATTGGGTAGTGCCTTTTTTATTGACGAATGGGCCAGCGATAGAATACTAGCAAACCAAAATTCTTCAGTTGATAAATACACCAATTTCTTTAACGAATTTGGCGAGAAAAAAATTATTGCTCCATCTATTGTGGCTACATGGGCCATTGGTGCTGTTATAAAAGATGAACGACTTTCTACAACAGCTATTAACTCAGGGAAAGCACTCTTAACAGGTGCTATCTTAACCGAAGGAATAAAAATTATTGCAGGTCGTTCTCGCCCTGATCAAATGCATGGTAATATGCATTTTGATGCCTTTGGCGGTAACACCAATAACACCAAATCTCTTCCATCGGGACATGCATTTGTAGCATGGTCGGTGTTTACTCCTTTTGCCGAAGAATACAGCAAATGGATTTATGCAATTCCAGTATCGGTAAGTTTAGCCAGAATGTATCGAAATCGTCATTGGCTATCAGATGTTGTTTTAGGTGGAGGAATTGGCTATTTTGCAGGCCTTTATTTTCACAAACGAAAAAATCAGAAAGTTCTTTTTAATGGGAACGGAATAGTGATTAAATTTTGAGTAGTTATTTTAAATGAGCTATATAACCAAAAAATAAAAAAATGAGCATTGCAAGTGTCTTTAAAAAATTCCCAAAAACATTTTGGGTAGCAAATACAATCGAACTTTTCGAACGTTGGGCCTGGTATGGCTTTTTTATGCTATTCGCCAATTACCTTACTGGATCATCGGATATTGGAGGACTTGAATTTACACAAGCACAAAAAGGTATGCTTATGGGTATTGGAACAGGTATACTTTATTTTCTACCCGTAATCACAGGCTCTATAGCAGATAGGTACGGATACAAAAAAGTCCTATTCATTGCTTTTATAATTTATACATCGGCATTTATTCTTCTTCCCATGTTCGATACATTTACAGGAGTTTTTATTATGTATCTGTATTTAGCATTAGGAGCTGCTCTATTTAAACCTATTATATCGGCAACCATCGCAAAAACCACAACCGATGAAACTGCTTCAATTGGCTTTGGAATTTTTTATATGATGGTAAACATCGGAGCCTTCTTTGGTCCTATGGTAACTCTTCTCTTTAAGAACTCTTCCTACGATTTGGTTTTCTTTATTTCTGCTGGTATAGTTTCTCTTAACTTTATATTGCTTCTTTTCTATAAAGAACCCGATCGCAAACCTAATAACGACTCATTGGGTGCCTCTATATCCAATGTATTTAAAAATATTGCCTTAGTAGTTGTCGATTTTAAGTTTATGCTTTTTTTACTAATAATTGCCGGTTTCTGGACCATGTACAATCAGCTATTTTTCACCCTTCCGGTATTCATAGCCCAATGGGTTGACACATCAGTTGTATATAACTTCTTCCATTCTTACCTGCCATTCTTTAGCGAAAATTACAGTACTCACAATGGACAAATGGAGGCTGAGTTCATAACAAATTTTGATGCTTTGTTTATTATCATTTTCCAAATCATTGTTTCCACAATTGTAATGAAATGGAAACCGCTACAAACTATGATGACAGGATTTCTGGTTTGTGCAATTGGAATGTCTTTAACCCTATTTACACAGAATGTACTTTTTACATTTGCCGCAATTTACATTTTTGCAATTGGTGAAATGGCAGGATCTCCTAAAATTACAGAATATATTGGCCGCATTGCTCCTGCTGATAAAAAAGCACTTTATATGGGCTATTCGTTTATTCCTGTATTCCTGGGTAATGTATTTGCCGGAATAATTTCGGGTAATGTTTATCAGGGAATGTCAGACAAAACCGTGTTCGTAAAACAGGAAGTTGCTAAACGCGGGCTTGAAATATCGGAAAGTCTTTCTCAAAATGAGTACTTTTCGCAAGCTGCACAAGCTATGGATATGAATTCGATGGAATTAACAAACTATCTTTGGACCTCCTACAATCCATCAAAAATATGGTATGTAATTTTAGCTATTGGATTATTTGCTGTTGTTGCTCTGTATTTTTACGACAAGCTACTTTTAAACAAAAAAGCTTAAAATATTCTATATTAATTTTTCTTAATCCCGCTAAAGCGGGATTTTTTTTACTTTTTTATCAAAATATCACTCAAAACCAAGGTTGTCTGCAGGATATTTCATAATTTGCCATCAATATCATATACCCAAAAAATTACTTTTCTTTAAGTTATAGAGGTATACTCAACCACACAACCATTTATGCTACTCAACCAATTAGTAGAAACATGTTAAGGTATATTATATGATTAAATTTTTACACTCAAAATCTCTATTAATTCTTTGTGCACTTTTAAGCTTAAGCAGTATTGTTTTTGCTCAAACTAATACCGAAGAATATTACCAGTCTGCTACAGGCAAAACTGGTAATGAATTAAAAACAGCTCTTCATAATATTATTAAGGGAAATACTGTTCTTCCTTATACAGCAAGCGAGTACGATGTGTGGGATGCATTAAAAGAAACAGATGAAGATCCTAATGATGAGACCAAAATTATCCTTATTTATACAGGAAGAAGCGAAGACAAATCGCATCAGGATAATGGAACTGGTGATAATGATTCATGGAATCGTGAACACATTTGGGCTAAATCTCATGGCTTTGGAGGCGATCCAAGAGATAACCCTGGAGCTGCAACAGATATACACGCCCTGCGTGCATGCGACCGAAGTGTAAATACTTCGCGTAGCAATTTATTTTTTGATAATGGCGGAGAAGCTCATAGCGAAGCTACTGAATGTAATTACGATAGTGATTCTTGGGAACCTCGCGATGCTGTAAAAGGTGATATTGCCCGTATGATTTTCTACATGGCAGTTCGTTACGAAGGTGAAGGCGATGAACCAGATTTGGAAATGACTAATGATATGAGCTACAGTAAAGACAATTACACTGAACCTTTCTTTGGTAAACTTACCACACTTATAGAATGGAATACTCAAGATCCGGTTGATGATGCCGAATTGGTCCGTAACGAAAAAGTATATGGAATTCAGGGTAACAGAAACCCATTTATCGATCATCCTGAATGGGTAGAAGAAATCTGGGAAGCTGTAATTGATACAAAAAGCCCTGAAATTACTGCTGTTTCTCCTGCAAATGGTGAAGAAAATGTTTCGTCGACAACCAAGCTTTCAATTACATTTAACGAAGATATAGATGCCGGAACAGGAAATATTACCATCTATAAATATGATGATGAAACCCTTGTTGAAAGCATTTCAACTAATAGTAATCAAATTACATACACTAGTCATATTGTTGATATTGAGTTAAATTCGGAACTTGAAAATGGGGTTAAATATTATGTGTTAATAGATAATGCTGCCATTATTGATGCCTCATCTAATACTTTTGAAGGAATATCGAACAAAGACACTTGGACATTTACAACGTATATCGATTCTGAAAGTCCATCAATTGCCAATTTATCGCCCGAAAATGGAGAAACCAATATCTCGTTAAGTGCAAATTTAGTTATTACATTTAACGAAAATATTCAAGCAGGAACTGGTAATATAATTATTAAAAATTTCGAAACTGAAGAAGTTTTTGAAAGCATTAGTGCATCTGAAGATCAATTAACATTTTCGAATAAAAAAGTGACTATTGATCCTTTAAACAACTTTACAGAAGGAACAAAATATTACGTTTTAATAGATAATGGAGCAATTACGGACGCTTCCTCTAATACTTTTGAAGGAATATCAGACAAATCAAGCTGGAACTTTACAACGATATATACAGCGCCAAATTTAATTTCTATTAGCCCCGAAGACAATAGTAATAATATCTCCATTGAAACGGATCTAGAATTAACATTCGACAAAGAAATAGAAGCTGGAAATGGAAATTTAACTATTTACAATATCTATGACGATGAAATTGAAAGTATCGCTGCATCAGAAGCTTTTTATAATGGAGAGAAAGTAAGTTTCGATATTTCTGAAAGTCTTGAAGGAAGTACCGAGTATTATATTCTAATTGATAATGATGCCTTTGTTAGTACTAATGGAATTGAATTTGCAGGAATATCATCAGATACTGAATGGAATTTTACAACCGAAGTTATTACAAGTATTGATGACTTGTATGCCGAAGGAATTCCATCGTTCTATCCAAACCCTGCAACAAGCGAAATAAAATTAACCAATATGGATAAGGTTGTTTCAATTCATATAACCAACCTTACAGGGCGTAATATTATGGAAGTTAAGTCTCCAGATACCAGAATACCATTAAACAATCTTACCAAAGGAATGTATTTTATCACTTTTATTTCTTCTGATGGAAGTAGAATTACTAAAAAACTACTAAAAAGATAAGGTCTAAGACACTATAATTACAAAAGACTGTTCCTGTATGGAACGGTCTTTTTTATTACAATAAACCAACAAATACAACTTCTATGAAGGAACCTTCTTTTTTTAATATAAATAAGCATACCAAGCATTTTATAAACACAGCCCCTTTTAATGTTTAATTAATGAAACTGCACTCTTAAATTAAATCATATCCCATACACTAAGAGATCGGCTAACTGAACACCACAATATTTAAAATTTCTGCAGAGAAAAAGAAAAGGAATTAAAATCAATAGTTCCATTCTTACATTCAAGCTTAAAACGAAACAATTATTATCTATTAGCAGTTTTTAAAAGTTAATTACTCCTTAAAATAATGCTTAAAAATAAAATTTTAATGTAATCGGCACGTACAAATAAGAGCATAAAAAACCCCGAATCATAATGATCCGGGATTAAATATATAAAGTAAATTATTACTTCAATGTAGGACCCTCTACATACTCAAATGTAGGATTTGGCGCTGATTTAGTACATTTAAATTCAATAGAATATGTGGTATTCGAGCCATCATAAGTATTGAAAGTAATAATGTAATGCACATCAACTCCTTGTACTTGAGCCACAGCTTCTGGATATTTATTTGGCAAATAAGCTGTTTTTATGCCTTCTTTAACTGCATCTTGCCATGTATCAAAACTACTATCAAATTTTCCACTTCTAATATCGAAGTTAGTATACTTAGCTCCTGCTCCATAATAATATTCAGAATCATCATAATCCGAAGTTTTACCATGTGTAGCAACAGAATAATCTACAATAATTTGATAATCATCAGATGCCATTGTATATGTAACTGTTGGATCGAATTTCCATCCCTCTGTACCATAGAATACGAACTGATCCATTTTAACTGGCATTGAATTCCAAATACCTTCAGAATAAGTATATTCAGCAGCAATAGTTTTTGTACCTCCTGAATAATATTTGTATGCCATTACCATAACATCACCTTCTTGTGCATAAGGGTAATTCATGCTTAAGAAAGTTGGTAGATAATCTTCTGCAGGAACAGAGCTTGAGAAGTTACCATATTTACCAGGACCGCTACCCATTTCTGTGTAATCATCTCTTTGTAAATAGTAAACATCTGATTTTGCCCAAGCACTTCCGTCATACTCGTAGTATTCTTCTACTTTCTCACCTTCTGCACCTTGACCTAAACCTGTAATATCAACCTGAGCTATTTCCCAAGTAGGAGCATTTTCTGCAGAACATTTATAAACAAAGGCAATATGTACTTTTTTACCTTCATAAGAAGATAAATCAATGTCTCCAGACTCAACAAAGTCCCAGTTATTTCCAGCCGGTACATTGTCAATAGTTAATTCTGTCCAATCAGCAACATCTAAATCATTTGCTGCATCATACTTATCACTTATATAAACAAAAGTTTCCTGAGTATCACCTGCAAAATTTAGCGCCTGATTGATATTTAAAACAGGCTCAGTAACTTCTGATAAATCTATCTCAGGAGTAATCAACCAATCTTCATTTTCGATTGCTGCACCATCTTTAAATGCAGACATTTTTGCATAAGCTTGTCCTTTATAACTAGAAGCATACCAGTTCTGATCATCTCCAGTAACTGAAATAGTGGAGAATTGACTTAAATCTTCTTCGAAGTTTCCTGAGAAAAGTGTTTTCTCTGAATACTCGTTAGGATCAGGATCTACATTTCTGTAGTCGTAGCGAACCAAACTAACATCACCATCTACAGCATCAGGATATTTTGCTGCTAAAATTGATGGTAAAGATTCATTAGCTGGGTAGCTAGGAGAGAAATATTGAGCAGAAGCAATCAACTCATTCACCATTGCGTACTCATCTTCACCTAACTTAAAATAAGGAGCTCCAGTATAAGCTGTTAAATAATCTAAATCTCTTGTATCGTAGTTGTAATTAACTTTAACAGAAGATGTTTGATCTAAAGTTTGATAAAGAGAATTTAAATAAGCAGGCATATAAGCAGAAGCAGGTCTTTCATCGCTAAAGCTTACTAAAGAAGCAATTTGTTCCGCCAAAACTGTGTCTGCTTCATTTTGTGCAGCCTTCAATGCTAAATCGCTAATCGCTGAATAATCATCAGCAGTTAAAGTCATTTCAAGCTGAGTTGCATCAAATGTTACTTTATCTAAAGCATCCAGCTCATCATAAGTATCTTCCATTGGATCACAACCTGCAAAAACAATCGCAAGCAATGAAAGCATATATATAAATTTTTTCATCTTAATTAATTTAATGGTGATAATACTGATTAAAACTTAACTTTTAAACCTGTTGACCAAGTTGTTCCATAGCCATACCAAACCAAAGCAGAAGCTGCATTGTGCTGGTTTCCATCATCAGCTTTAGATACATACTCAACATTGAACAAGTTATTAACTTTACCATTAAGAGATGCATCAAGATTACCGATCTTGAACTTATAATTAAAGCTCATATCTATCAGGTTAACATCAGGCATTTCCCATGAGTCAACTCTATCCTCAGCACCATTTGTTCTGTTGGTAGGATCAAAATCGGCATAATGTTTACCATTGTATAGGTAATCAACACCTACTCTTAATTTAGGAAGCACTTCGTAGCTAACCTCAAGAGCTCCTGTTAACTGAGCAGAGTTACCAACATGTACATCAGAGATATATGCATTAAATTCATCAATTAATACATTATTATCATCATACAAGTTAAAGTTTACATCATCTTCGTAAGTCCAATCACCTATCGAAATCATACCTCTAACACTCAATTTCTTACTAGGTTTATAGTTTGCTTCAATTTCGATACCTTTATGTAACTGGTTCAAACCTGAAATATTAGCAGTTTGCCCCTGAAGACTCATTACTAAACCTTTATCTATCCAGTTTGTATAATATGCTGTTACTTTAGCATCAAAGTTTTTAGTTGTATAACCATATCCAAGTTCTGCAGTAATAATCTTCTCATATTTTACATCTTCGTTTACCTCATTTGTGTAATTCAAGAATACGTTAGAAAAGTAAGGAGTACGTTGAACGTAACCACCATTCACGAATACATTGTGAATAGAGTTAATCTTATAATTGAAACCTGCTTTCACGTTCCAAGGAAAGAAATCTTCCCAATCTGACTCCTGCTCACCTGGAAGATAGTTGAAGTAATCAATACGTTTGTATGCTTTACGTGATATAGCCGCAGATAAAAATGCACTGTAGTTATCAGCTACATATTCTCCCTGTCCGAATAATCCTGTGTATAATACCTTACCATCATTATAGTATGAGTATTTATCATCCTTTTTTAACTTGGTATTTGGATCTCTATTGTCATTTGAATCATCAAGGAAAAATTTACCTCCTAATAAATCATCAACTTCTTTATAATGTTCCCCTTTATAATAACGACCATCAAAACCTGCTGTAAGTTTTAAATTATCGATATTTTTAGTCATTGTTGATAATAAACCAACCCAAGTATGGTTATTTACAGAATTACCAATAATAGCTTGTGAACCTTCAGCAACATAAGTTGCATTTCGAGCCGCAGCACCATCGAAATCCAATAAACCGTCTCCAGTTCGCATGGTCTCATCATAATCAGCTCCAGAATATCTGTCTACACCTAACCATTTTTTCTGATCACCATCAATACGACGTCCTCCACCTGAACCGATAGAAGCATAAAGAGAAGTAGTTAAGTTAGTCTTATCATCAATATTCCAATAGTGATTTAACTGAGCTTGAGGCTTGTGGTAGTAATTGTAACCATAAGCACCACCATACTCTTTACCATCACGAATACCATAGTCTGAATTGTATTTAAATTCATCTTTATGATCTCTGTACTGCTGAATTGTGTGCTTATTACCACGCTGGTTATGCCACTGTGGAGCTCCTGTAATCATGAAAGCAAGAGAGTGTTTCTCATTAATTTTCTTAGAGATGTTTGCATAATAAGCCCAAGCATCGAACTCAGTACCTTTAGCCCACATGCTACCATAAGTGTGAGATCCTAATAAGGTAACAGCCCAACCATTATCCATTAAACCAGTTGATACAGAAAACAATTGTTTTTTACGTCCATCGTTTGCCACACTTGTTTTTACAACTCCACCTTTTTTAGCATCTGAAGATTTTAAAAGTACATTAATAGTACCCCCTACAGAAGAAAGACCTAATTTAGAAGCCCCTAGACCTCTTTGAACCTGCATAGTACGTGTAACATCCGAAAGACCAGCCCAGTTAGACCAGTAAACTTTACCAGATTCCATATCATTTACAGGAATACCGTTAATTAGTACACCTACGTTGTTTGAGTCGAAACCACGAACATAAACAGTAGCATCTCCAAATCCTCCACCTTCTTTCGAAGTATAGATTGATGGTGTAGATTTTAAAATTTCAGGAAATTCCTGAGTTCCCAATTTATTTTCTATTACATCGGTTGATACAGTAGAAACAGAAACTGGAGTTTGGCGATCGGTAACAATCGAAGCCATAACACTTACTTCATTCAAACCCACAGCATCAGATTCCAGTTTAATCTTACCTAGATCCTGAGCTCCTGAAAGAGCGATTTCTTTGTCAAGAAATCCAACAAAACTTACTACAATTTTTGATGCTCCGTCTGGCAACTGAAACGCAAATGAACCATCAAAACCTGAAACTGTACCTGCAGTTGTGCCTGGTACAACAATTGAAGCTCCTGGCAAACTTTCGCCAGATTCTCCGTCTACGACCACACCTTTAACGGTGGTTTGAGCAATTGCTGCAAAAGACAGCGTCATAATTGCTGCCATTGACAGAATACTTCTCATCAATTTTTTCATAAAACGAATTGTTAGGTTAGTAATTATGTGGCAATATCGCCACAGAATCATCTCACTTTTCCTCTGAGAAAAGGATTACAAAAATGGTTTGTTTCAAACTTATTAACAAATAATACACTATGAATTATT
This sequence comes from uncultured Marinifilum sp., assembly GCF_963677195.1. Lineage (NCBI taxonomy): Bacteria > Pseudomonadati > Bacteroidota > Bacteroidia > Marinilabiliales > Marinifilaceae > Marinifilum > uncultured Marinifilum sp. The sequence goes on along the minus strand of NZ_OY781918.1, from coordinate 1,171,656 downwards.
TGTTATTCATCAGCTATTTTTTTGAGTTTATCGAAAAAATTTATTTCGTCAACAAAATAAGGGCAAAGTTTCCTTTTTCTCTTTAAATAAGATGACAAATTTTAAAGTTAATTGCATTCAAAATTTAGGAATCGGAAGTTAATATTTTTTATTTAAAAACCATAATTTCCCAACAGCCAAACCTATATTTACAAAACAGTTTACTTATTGCTTTTAAACTATTTTTATTCTTAATTTTTTCGAAAGTCAAGTAATTTCTGAGTTTTAAATAAGTTATTCTATTTAATTATTATAAATCTAAATTATCTCCCCCTATTTTTTTGAACACCACAAATGTAATATATACAAAAGTGTTAACTGTTAAATTTGTTTTAAATCAATGCTAAAAAATTGGAATAAAATCAATCCATTAAAATATTTTAATAAAAAGATTATTTCACAAAAATAAACCGTACTTTTGCAGCCGCAATTTTAGTAACGCAATCGATTCTGTTACAATAAATTCATCTGTTTATAATTTTATACATTAATCAGATAGAACTCTCAATGGAATTTAGCTTGCATATTTATACAATTATGCAAATCGAAAATCCATGTTCGTTTCCTATTAGGGTAAAACGAAGATTGCTATTAAGAAAAAGGATCGTATTATATTGTATTGCGAGCTTTTAATTAAAGTGACTTATTTAAAAGGGTTAAAACCCGAAAAATGCAAATACAAGATGAAGAAATTAAGAAACATTGCCATTATCGCCCACGTTGACCACGGTAAAACAACTTTGGTTGATAAAATGATAATGCACAGTAACATTTTTAGAAAAAATGAAAATCCGGGAGATTTAATTCTGGATAACAACGACTTGGAGAGAGAGCGTGGAATTACCATCTTGTCAAAAAACGTTTCTCTTGAATACAAAGATGTTAAAATTAACATTATCGACACACCAGGTCACTCCGACTTTGGAGGTGAAGTTGAGCGTGTACTAAACATGGCCGATGGAGTACTACTTTTAGTAGACGCTTTTGAAGGTACTATGCCACAAACACGATTCGTTTTATCTAAAGCTCTTGCATTAGGTCTTAAGCCTGTTGTAGTTGTTAATAAAGTTGACAAACCAAACTGTCGCCCGGAAGAAGTTCAGGAACAGGTTTTTGAGTTGATGTTCAATCTTGAAGCTACCGAAGAACAATTAGATTTCCCAACCATTTACGGATCGGCAAAAGAAGGCTGGATGTCGAAAGACTGGAAAACTCCAACCAACGACATTACTGCAATTCTTGATGCCATTATTGAATACATTCCAGAACCAAAAGTATTGGAAGGAACTCCTCAGATGTTAATTACATCTTTAGATTTCTCTAATTACGTAGGTCGTATTGCCGTTGGTAGAGTTCACCGTGGCGAGCTAAAAGAAGGTATGGATGTTAGCCTTGCAAAACGCGATGGTAGTATTAAAAAATCGCGCATTAAAGAGCTACATGTATTTACCGGGCTAGGCAAAGAAAGAGTTTCTAGTGTTAAATCAGGTGAACTTTGTGCTTTAGTAGGTATCGATGGTTTCGATATTGGAGATTCTATTTGTGATCTTGAAAATCCTGAACCATTAGACCCTATTGCTATTGACGAGCCTACAATGAGTATGCTTTTTACCATTAACAACTCTCCTTTTTACGGACAAGATGGTAAATACGTAACTTCTCGTCACCTTATTGATCGTTTAGAACTTGAACTAGAGAAAAACCTTGCTCTTCGTGTTGTTCCAACCGACTCGGCAGATTCTTACAACGTGTTTGGTCGTGGTGTTCTTCATTTGTCTGTTTTAATTGAGACTATGAGACGCGAAGGCTACGAACTTCAGGTTGGTCAGCCACAGGTTATCATTAAAGATATTGCAGGTGAAAAATGCGAACCAATCGAAATTTTATATATCGATCTTCCCGAAGATGTATCAGGAAAAGCAATTGAATTAATCACTCAACGTAAAGGCGAAATGCTTACAATGGAGCGTAAAGCAGATCGTATCCACCTTGAGTTTCACATTCCTTCACGAGGAATTATTGGTTTAAGAAATCAAATTCTTACTGCAACAGCAGGCGAAGCTGTTATGTCGCATCGATTCCACGAATACTTACCTTACAAAGGTGAAATTGCAGGGCGTATTAATGGTTCATTAATTGCAATGGAGACAGGAACTACTTTTGCTTATGCACTAAACAAACTTCAGGATAGAGGTCGTTTCTTCGTTGCTCCTCAAACCGAAATTTACAAAGGACAAGTTGTAGGAGAAAATACACGTGCCGGCGATTTGGATATTAATGTAACCAAAACCAAAAAACTTACCAATATGCGTACCTCTGGTACCGATGATAAAGTAAGACTGGCTCCTCCGGTTATCTTCTCTTTAGAAGAGGCTTTGGAATACATTCAGGGAGACGAGTATGTTGAGGTAACTCCTAATAATATCCGCTTGCGTAAAATATTACTTTCGGAAATTGATAGAAAAAGAGCTTCAAAATCGTAAGCTTTACCTTAATCTTGAGCAAATAAGCAATTATTCTCAAGCATAAAAATACAAGAAGAGCGATTGCACAATGCAGTCGCTCTTTACTTTTATCGAAATTATATACAAGCTTTCACAAGCCTATAGAAACAATTACAAAATTTTTATACACTTAGCTGGACATATCCTGGCAGCTTTTTCATTTATTTCAATTTCATCAGCAAATACTTCCAAAACAAATTCTTGCTTTTTAAGCTTAGCCCCCAACAAGTCACATTTTCCGTCTTCCTCATTCATTTTCCAAAACTCAGGAGCTATTTCTACACAATAAGCACAACCAATACATTTCTCTCTTCTATGAAAAATTTTCTTCATTTTTAATTTAATTCCTATTTATCTACCTAATTAATGTTGACAGCTCAAATATAATACAAAATATTTTTCACACTTAACTTACTGGTATTTAATTAATTCTGATCTGCATTTATTTTTTTACAGTACTATGTATTGCATATTACCTTTTTTTATATGTATATTTGTATAACAAGCTTGTATGTTACAGCTGGTATTATAAACTTTGAGATCATGAAAAATTCCATTTCAAACAAACTTTTAAAAATCATGTTATTAACAAGTATTGTTACAACATTTACTTTTGAAAGTCATGCTCAATTAACAAATATCAATAATAAAACGAGTCAACTATTAGCTCCATTTTTAGATTTTACCCTACAAAAATTTACTACTCCCGAAAGTTCTAAATATAATACCGAAGCAGAAGGAGGATATCTCGACAGAGGAATATTAATTTTTGAAGAAAATTTAAAAGTTTGCAAAGATATTTTAACTGGATCGGAGAATATGACCAATAAAAAAGATTCGAATATAACTATTGATATAAAAGCAAATTGCATACTTAGTTCGGATACAATAAAAAGTAATACAAATAAAATAACGAGCAAAAAGAAAAAGCATAGAACTTTTCTTAACAATCCGGGAAACGTAAAATCAAGAATTTAAACAGCATAAATATTCCAACAATGAAAATAGAAAACACTAAGGCCCAAATGCGAAAAGGAGTGCTGGAATATTGTATTCTTTCCATTCTATCACAAAGCGATGCCTATGCATCGGATATCATTAAGGAATTAAAAGAAGCCAAAATGATAGTTGTGGAAGGAACACTTTACCCTTTACTTACCAGACTTAAAAACGCAGGATTATTAAGCTATCGCTGGGAGGAATCGACACAAGGACCTCCACGAAAATACTACACAAGTACCGAAGTAGGCAACGATTTTCTGAAAGAACTAGACAACTCGTGGCAAGAATTGGTGGATGCAGTAACAACCATTAAAAAGTAAGACTCAAAACCTGATACAAATGAAAAAGACATTAACGATAAATATAAGCGGAAGTATTTTCCACATCGATGAAGATGCTTTTGAAAAATTACAGGGATATTTGCGAACCCTCAATACTCATTATGGTTCTGGCGAAGAAGGACGCGAAATCATTTCGGATATTGAATCGAGAATAGCTGAAATTTTTCATGAAAAACTTAGCTCAAAAGATCAGGTTGTAAACCTTGAAATGGTTGAGAAAGTTGTTGATATAATGGGCAAGCCCGAAGAAATATTCGCTTCAGACACCGAAGCCGACGAGCAGGAAGACCATACAAATTCGGGAAAAACCTCTACAGTAAAAAGAAACAGAAGACTATTTCGCGATCCTGACCATAGAATATTAGGTGGTGTTTCGAGCGGACTTGCTGCCTATTTTGGAATAGATGTTGTATTTATTCGACTGCTATTTGTTCTTTTCTTTATTTTCGGATACGGATTCCCTTTTCTTTTATACATTATACTTTGGATTGTAGTACCTAAAGCCATTACTACCACACAAAAACTAGAAATGAGAGGCAAAAAGGTAAACATTTCCAATATCGAAGAATCGATTAAAGACGAATACAAAGATGTAAAAGAGAACTTCGATAAAATGAGAGAAAAAAATGGACCTCAAGTAAAAGATGGTTTCGATAGAGTAATCGACTTTATAGGCTCGGCGCTTCGATTAGTTCTTAAAGTACTTATTATTTTATTAGGAGTAGGATTCATATTTGCAGGTTTTGTATCACTAATCAGTTTTATTGGCTCAATGATATTTGCTCACAGCTACTTTGGTCCTTTTGCCGATTTTCATTTTCCTGGCGCTATGTTTCCCCGATTATTTCTCGACGGCACAAGCATTACCCTATTTACAATTGGTCTTATTATAGTAATTGCAATTCCATTAATGCTATTAATATTTGCAGGAATAAAACTCATTTTTAAGTTTAAAACGAACAATAAAATAATTGGTTTTTCGGCACTAGCTGTTTGGCTAACAGGCATTATCTTATTAATCTCGTTAAGCTTTTCGCAGATTAAAGGATACATGCACAGCAGCACTCAAAACACTGAAAGTTACGATCTAAAAACCACTGCTTGCGACACTCTTTATCTAAAAACAAGCAACAATATTGGTGACGATTGGTATGAGGGACACATCGATTTTGATCAGGTAAAAGTATATATGAACGGCGAAGACGAAATAATAGTAGGAGAACCAACTCTCGACATTGAGAAAAGCTACTCCGACAATTTTGAAATTAAAATCAGAAAAAAAGCACGCGGAAGCTCGAGAGAAAAAGCAGCAGAAAATGCACGAGAAATAAACTACCAATGGAATCAAACAGATTCGCTACTTGTTTTCGATCAGTTTTTTACGTTGGCAAACGAAAGCAAATGGAGAAACCAGAAACTTCAAATAACAGTTAAAGTACCTGAGGGAAAAGTAGTTTATCTCGACAATACAATGGGAAAAATAATTCACGATATTGATAATGTATCAAACACATGGGACTATGATATGCTAAATCAAATGTGGATTATGAAACAAGAAGGCTTAAGCCGATTTAAGTAGATTGATAATTTGTGTTATGCTCCAATATAATTTTAAATACATACTAAATATTGCTGCAAACACATTTAATTTTAAAATAAAAACCATGAGAAAATTTGCAATTATATTGATAGCCTTTGCATTACCAATACTAATGCAAGCTCAAACAAAAGGTGAAAAATTACATGCCAAATATTCTAATATCGATAATTTTAACAGTTTTAGTTTTTCTGGTTCATTCTTAAAAAATCTTGATTTTGAGATAGATGAAGACGAATTGGAGAAGAATATTACCGGCGATTGTAAAAACATTAAGTTTCTTAGCTACAAGCATGACAATGGAGACGAAACGAAATTTAAAAAAATTGTAATTTCTCAACTCTCTAAAGGTAATTTGTATAAGGAAGTATTAACCGAAGAGCGAGACAAAGATTCAGACGACGTACATTTTTATGCAAAAGGGAAAGGAAAAAAATTCAGCGAATTTCATATTCTTCACTATAATGAATTTAGAACCTCATTAGTTTCTTTTTTTGGTAATTTTCATGTCGATGAGTTAGAAACATTGTCTCACATCAACATAAATAACAAAAGTGAATAAATAAAAACCATACCTATGAAACGTTTATTACGATCGAGAGATAAAAAAATTGCAGGTGTTTGTGGCGGAATATCAAACTACATAAACCCTGAATTAGATCCGGTAATTGTTCGTGCTGGATACCTTATTCTAACATTATTTAACCCACTTATGTTACTGGTTTATTTCATACTGGCTATAGTTTTACCCGATTCAGATTACAAAACAATATAAACAATCTCTAAAATTTGAATGTATCTATCAAAACATGATTAAAGAAGGTTTTGTCTTTTTCAACTATCTTAATCATCAGCATTCTATAAAGTAAAGGTTTCACTCCAAAATAGGCGTGAAACCTTTTTTATACATAAAAGCTCACCCAAATAATTTTAAAAGAAAAGACTTTTATCTCCTAATTAACTACACACATAAGCAATATTATACATTTACTCATATCTAAAATATTTAACTGAAAAATACATTCACTTTTACCTAACATTTTATATTTTTAAGAACTTTTAACCTAGATCAAATCTTAATAATTATACTTTTGCATGCTCCAAACAGAAGATAAAACATGAAAAAAACATCTACACTAATAGTATTATTTCTGATAATTGCGGCTCAAGTATCTTTTGCGCAAAAAACTCCATTTAAACATTTCAAAGAATTCAATTCAAAAGACAGCAGTAAATTATTCTTCAGGTTCGAGAATTTAAACTTTGTTAAAAACAATGAATATAATGGAGATTACCTAAAAGGAACAACCTGGGTTGGATATATAGCAAGTCCGAAATTAGTATACTCTCCCACCAGCAAATTTAGAATCGAAGCCGGAGCTCGACTTCAAAAGTATTCAGGACGAGAAAATTTTACAGAATCGGAACCTATTTTCTCGGCCATATACAAAGCATCCGAAAAAGTAAACTTTATAATTGGTAGCCTAAATCAGGACAATAACCACAATTTATCGGAGCCATTATTTGAACCAGAACGCTACTTTACCGAAACTGGCGAAAATGGCTTTCAAATATTATACAAATCAGGCAAATTACAATTCGACACCTGGATTAACTGGGAGAAATTTATTCTCGAAAATGATCCATTTCAGGAAAGATTTACATTTGGACTTACTGGAGACTGGAAATTAAATTCCGAATCATCTGCAAACAATATATCTGTTCCTTTTGAAATTATGTTTGCGCACCGAGGTGGCGAAATAGATGCCTCAGAAGGATCGGTTCAAACCATTGGCAATTTCGCATCAGGACTAAAATTCGAACGCACCCTCAAAAATTCAAATGTAAAATCATGGTATTTTAAGGCAATGGGCTACTATTTTTCCGACAACTCATCAGAGAAAGAATTTATCTACGATAAAGGTCATGCTTTTTACCCTCAAATTGGCATTAACACAAAAAACTCAAAACTAAGCATAGGATATTGGAATGCTTATAAATTTGCTTCATCAAGAGGGTCCGAATTGTTTACCACCCGTGTTATACCAGAAGAAAATTTTTCTGAAACAAGAAAACAACTAGCTACCCTTAACTATTACTACGAACACAAAGTTGCCAAAGGAATTCATTTGGGCGGTAAATTCGATTTATACTACGATTTAAAAAATTCAAAAGAAAACTATGCTGCCGCAATTTATCTGAGAATAAACGGAGATTTCTTTTTGAAAAATGTAAAGTGGAACTAAACTACTACTTTATTACATATCTATATTTTTTATTTTTCCAGATATCACCAGCATAATCAATATTAATACGAGGATGACGCAAAAAATTATAAATATTACCGTCATCCTCCAGCCATATTCTATCCGACACACTTAAATCTTCGCCATAAAAACTTTTATCCAAGCTCAACACCCTCCCTACTCGACCCGGACCTGAAATATCCTGTAATCCACGAATAAGAATTGCTTGAGGATGATCTTTTAATCCTGTTACAATATTTAACAACCAATACATTCCATAAATAAGGTACATATAAATCTTACCACCCTGATCGTACATTATTTCGGTTCTGGCGGTTCTTCCTTTTGCAGCATGACAAGCCAAATCATTCTCTCCTACATACATTTCAATTTCGCTAATGCGATATTTCTTAATTGTGCCATCCTTATACCTACGTACAATTAATTTCCCAATCAACTCTTTGGCTACAATACGTATATCCAGCAAATAAAAATCACGTTCAATTTTAACATTCATTCCCACTTGTATATGTAAATTAAAAATTCACCTAAATTTACAATTTTACTAACTTACAAATCACAATTTTCTCTTAACAACTGCATATCAAACCATCAGAAATAATTTTATTCTAAAAAATCAATAAAAAATAAAGGTCAAGATAAATTTATTTCCTACTTTTGCAGGGAAATTGTGCCGATAGGCTTTCTAGCGAAGTAATTCCACCCCAATCTATTGATTTGACTACCCTTAGCAAGTATCAGTTCAATATTGGGTAATGTATCAATTTTGATTTTTTTAAGAGGCTTAACCGCTCCACATTATCCCGATTATCCACAATAGGTTAAGTTATCCATCAATAAATCAAGGAAAAAATTGGTGTATTTAGGAGATTCTTGTACTTTTGCAAGCCAAATTGGAATAATTGTATTAAAGTATTAATTATTAAAAGTTTTACAAGTGGATACATTAAGTTACAAAACAGTTTCTGCTAACGCTGCAACCGCTAATAAAGAGTGGGTTGTTATCGATGCAGAAAATCAGGTGTTGGGTAGACTTAGCTCTAAAGTAGCAAAACTACTTAGAGGTAAATACAAGCCTAACTACACTCCTCATGTTGATTGTGGAGACAACGTGATCATTATCAATGCTGAGAAAGTTCGTTTAACTGGAAACAAGTTAACTGATCGTCAGTATTTCTCTTACACTGGACACCCAGGTGGACAAAGAATTAAATCTCCAGCGGATCTTTTAGCTAAGCACCCAGAGAGATTAATTGAAAAAGCTGTTAAAGGTATGCTTCCAAAGAATCGTTTAGGAAGAACTCTTTATACTAACCTACATGTTTACGTAGGTGGTGAGCACAAACACGAAGCTCAACAGCCAAAGAAATTAGATTTAAACACTATTAAATAACAGGTATGGAAGTAATTAATGCTATCGGACGTAGAAAGGCAGCAGTTGCTCGTGTATACGTTAGCGAAGGTAAAGGTCAGATTACCATCAATAAAAAAGAGCTTAAAGAGTACTTTACTACCGGAACTCTTCAGTACATCGTTACTCAGCCATTAAACCTTTTAGAGGTTGCTGATAAATACGATATCAAGGTAAATCTTGATGGTGGTGGAGTAACAGGTCAGGCAGAAGCTCTTCGTTTGGCTATCTCCAGAGCTTTGGTAAAAATTGATGCTGAATCAAAATCTGCTTTAAGAACTGCAGGTTTCATGACTCGTGATCCTCGTGAGGTTGAACGTAAGAAACCAGGACAACCTAAAGCACGTAAAAGATTTCAATTTAGTAAGCGTTAATGTTTTTGTGGCAGGTTTAGTATCTAAATTACTGAGACTTCGTTTTTCGAACTACTTAGTAATTGCCATAAAATGAATGTAAACGATTTTAAAAAACAAAAAAATGTCAAATACTACATTTGAAGAATTGTTAGATGCCGGATGTCATTTCGGTCACTTAACAAGAAAATGGAATCCAAAAATGGCTCCTTTTATTTTCATGGAGCGTAATGGAATTCACATTATTGACCTACACAAAACAGCAGTTAAACTTGATGATGCATCAGCAGCATTAAAACAAATTGCAAAATCAGGAAGAAAAATTCTTTTTGTTGCTACTAAGAAACAAGCAAAAGCTATTGTTTCTGAAAAAGTAAGCGCTGTAAACATGCCTTTCGTAACTGAGCGTTGGCCAGGTGGTATGTTAACTAACTTCCCTACTATCAGAAAGGCAGTTAAAAAGATGACATCTATCGACAAGATGGAACAAGATGGAACTTTAAACCACCTTTCTAAAAGAGAAAGACTACAAGTATCTCGTCAAAGAGCTAAGCTTGAAAAAAACTTAGGTTCTATTGCTGATCTGACCAGATTACCAGCTGCTTTATTTGTAGTTGATGTAATGAAAGAATACATCGCAGTAAAAGAAGCTAACCGTTTGGGAATCCCTGTATTTGCTATGGTAGATACAAACTCAAGCCCAGAAGGTGTTGATTTCGTAATTCCAGCGAATGATGATGCTTCTAACTCAATTTCTATCATCCTTGATAAAGTTACCGGAGCTATTAAAGACGGTTTGACTGAAAGAAAAGCAGAAAAAGATAAAGTTTCTGAAGACAAGAAGTCAAAACAAAAAAGAGCTCCAAAAGCAGAAGCTAAAAAAGCGGAAGCTAAAAAGGAAGAAGCTCCGGCTGCACCAGAAGCTCCTGCTACTGAAGCCGAAAAGAATGATAAAGAGTAATTAATTCACACAAAAAAATTCTATATATCATGTCTATTAAAGCCGCAGACGTAGCCAAATTGCGTAAAGCAACTGGCGCAGGAATGATGGATTGTAAAAAAGCTCTTATCGAATCGGAAGGAGATTTTGATAAAGCTGTTGAGATTATCCGTAAAAAAGGTATGGCTATTGCTAACAAACGTGCCGACAGAGAAGCAACTGAAGGTGTTGTATTAGCAAAAGTTTCAGCAGACAAGAAAAAAGGTGCAATGATTACATTGAACTGTGAAACTGATTTCGTTGCTAAGAACGATGGTTTCGTAGCATTTGCAACTAAAATTCTTGATATTGCTTTAGAAAATATGCCAGCTGACCTTGAAGCTTTGAAAGCTTTGGAAATGGATGGTAGAAAAATTGAAGAGCACGTAACCGAACAAACTGGTGTTATCGGTGAAAAAATCGATTTAAGTTTCTTCGATAAAATTGAAGCTGAAGCTGCTGTTGCCTATATCCACGCAGGTAACAAATTAGCTACTTTAATTGGTTTCAATAAAGACGTTGAAGAGCAAATGGGTAGAGATGTTGCTATGCAAGCAGCAGCTATGGCTCCTATTGCAATTAACGAGGATGAAGTTCCTGCTGATGTTGTTGCGAAAGAACTTGAAATTGGTAAAGAAAAAGCTCGTCTTGAAGGAAAACCTGAACAAATTCTTGACAAAATTGCTCAAGGACGTTTAGGTAAATTCTTCAAAGAAGTTACTTTATTGAACCAGGATTTCGTTAAGGACGGAAAGAAAACTGTTAAGCAGTATCTTGCCGAAGCTGACAAAGATCTTACAGTAGTTGCAATGAAGCGCTTCACTTTGAATGCTTAATACAATTATTATTACATATAAAAAGAGTTCCCAAAAGGAACTCTTTTTTTTATGTCTTTTTCAATAATATTTCTCAACTTTAAATGCTTAAAGTAATCAACTTAAAGCATGTAGTTAATAAAATTAAAAAACCAGAGCTTAAAGCTTAAAGCTTAAAGCTTGCAGCTGATAAAATTATGGCTAAATACAAACGTGTACTTTTAAAGCTAAGCGGAGAATCTCTAATGGGAGAACAACAATATGGAATCGATTCGGAACGCTTAAACGATTACGCTGAACAGATTAAAGAGATTACTAATTTAGGCGTACAGGTTGGAATTGTAATTGGTGGAGGTAATATTTTCCGCGGACTAAGTGGTGCTGCCAAAGGTTTCGATCGTGTAAAAGGAGACCAAATGGGTATGATGGCTACAGTTATAAATAGTCTGGCTTTGAACTCTGCATTGGATGCGATTGGATGCAAATCGAGAGTGTTAACTGCAATTAGAATGGAACCAATCGGAGAATTTTATTCGAAACAAAAAGCTGTTGATTTTCTGGAGCAAGGATACGTAACTATTTTCTCGGCAGGTACAGGAAATCCATACTTTACAACCGATACAGGATCATCATTGCGTGGAATTGAAATTGAAGCCGATGCCATGTTAAAAGGAACTCGTGTTGATGGTATTTATACTGCCGATCCTGAAAAAGATCCTACAGCTACCAAATTTGAAAGAATTACTTTCGATGAAATCTACAACAAAAATCTTCGTATAATGGACCTTACAGCTACCACAATGTGTAAGGAAAACGATTTGAATATTGTTGTATTCGATATGGATACAAAAGGAAATTTAAAGAAAGTTATTGAAGGTGAAAATATTGGAACAGTAGTTCACAATTAAAAGCTATTTGCCTTTAGCTATTGGCTATTAGCTTTAAGAGAAAAATGCTATCTTTATTAGTGATATTCTGAAAGAAAGCTCATAAGTTTTCAAGAAAAATCTCTTTCTTGATAGTAAGAAAGACACAAGCTAAAAGCTAAAAGCCAATAGCCAACTGCTAAAAGCTAATTTTTATTATTTTTGTAAGCACACATTGATCAATAATTACAACTAAAATCTTTCTCCTATGAATGAAGAAGTTCAAATGTATCTAGAAGATGCAAAGGAAAAGATGGAATCTGCAGTAGACCATCTTGAAAAAGAATTACTTAAAATACGCGCCGGTAAGGCAAGCCCAAGCATGTTAAATGGTGTTATGGTTGACTACTACGGCAGTATGACTCCATTAGCTCAGGTAGCGAACATTAGTGTTCCCGACCCACGTACAATTGCTGTTCAACCTTGGGAAAGAGCAATGATTAACCCTATCGAAAAAGCAATTATGAATTCTAACCTAGGATTTAATCCTGATAATAATGGAGAAATAATTCGTATTAATATTCCTGCTTTAACCGAAGAGCGTCGTGGCGATTTGGTTAAACAATCGAAAGCAGAATGCGAAAATGCTAAGGTTAGTGTTCGTAATGCTAGACGAGATACTAATGTTGAATTAAAAAAATTGATTAAAGATGGTCTTTCGGAGGATTTAGAAAAAGATGCTGAAGCCGAAGTTCAAAATATGACCGATATGTTCGGTAAAAAAATTGACGCACTACTAGCCGATAAAGAGAAAGATATAATGACTATATAAAACAAATTATAACTTCATTTAAGTTTTTCAATTTGGTTTATACCAATAGATTCTTAAAAATGTTTGTTGAACAAAGTAGGAACAGACTTTTATTTAATAACCAATCGGTATAAAATGAACAAAGCGACCTTAGGGTCGCTTTGTTTTATGTTCTTCTTCCTTTTTTGATTTATTCTTTATTGCAAAAAATATTAAACAAATAAAAACAATAGAAAATAATACTATACAAATTTCTAACAGGTAAATTTCATATTTGAAATAGTCATTTCGATAGTACACCTTTGCTGATATCTTGAAGAAAAAAAACCTTTATAGTACTAATTAGTATTCCGTAAATATTTTTCATAAAGAAACAATATTAAAGTACCAATAACTCCTCCTAAAGCAGATATAAACACTAGCACTAAAGAAACTTGTTTTTGTAATAACACAACCTGTATTAATCCAATAACTACTGTTATAAAAATTAAGAAAATTATATATTTTTTCATTTCATATATCTTTAAAAATAATGATTCCATACCTGAGATACAGCTTCTGCTGCACTTGCTCCTGCAGCTCCTCCAACAATAGCTCCTGCATATCCAACTTGACCTGCCCCAGGAATTGCATTAACAACTGCTGCTGTTACAGCCCCTCCAACAGCTCCAGCAACATCCGAACCAACACACTCTTTAAAATTAAACCACCTCTTAGTAGACTTCTCTTCACCTACTAAAACATGAGTCCACTCATCCAAGTTTACACTCCAATATTGAACTGAAGCTTTTCCTATTTCAGCACTAACTATTATAACTTGTGCTTCTACTTCAGTTAATTCCTCTTTAGCCAATTCTTGCACATCACATAATTCATCAATAATAGTCTCACTATCAATCGTTAACTATCCAAGAATATAATCAATTTTAAGCAATAGCTTACACTGCTTTTCTGTAAGATCTTCATCATATTCTTCAATTGCAATCTGGATAGATGAATATTCTTCTGAATTTTTCAATTTATTCTTATTAATACCATCAATATATCTTTCAACTTCTATTCTTGATTGTTTTATTGCAATTGATGATTCTTTAGCAAGAAAATTACTCATTTCATAATATTCATTTAACTCGGCATTTAGTAATACTTCAATATTAGTTCTATTTTTTTCGAAAGAAACACTCTCATCTTTTAGTCCTTGCAATACTTTATCTAAAGCATTATTATGCTCCACCCCTACACTATTAATATCATGGACTGATAACAAATCCATACTTTTAGTTTGATCTGTTGAATCATTACTATCACAAGCATTAAAAACTACTAAAAAAAGGCAAACAATTAATAAATTAATATATTTCATATCTTTATAAAATAATTTTTTTTTTAAATAGCACGGTACGATCATCTTTTTTCGCACAAAGTATTCGTACTGTGCTTCTTAATTTACTATTAAAATTAATTCCATTGGTATTGAGATGGCTCCCATTAAAAAATAATTCTTAATCTTTTTTTTAAATTTCTTAAATTATATTTCTGTACCCCCTCCTTTCTTTAATAAAAGATTATAACGTTTACTATTACATTAGTTTATTCCGAAAAATGGAAAAAAGTATCACTAAAAAATACCAGTTGTTCTAAACAGTATCTAGGAATGCAAAATTCTCTTACTAGATGTTTTTTGAAAGCTAAGCTGACAATTAAAATGCAATAATTTTTCTGAAATAAAACATATTCTTGCTTAAATTAGAATCCAAACCTTCTCGTTAAAAACATCCAGTTTTTTTCAAATGGTTATTTGTTTATTCGGTTTCAATTAGGTTTGCTTTCTATGAATAGGTTTTCCTGAATTTAGCTCTTACCTATTCAACTTTAAATAAAACTTCTTAACAAAACTATCAATTGCTATATATTCTCACAAGGAGTATACAGAAGAAGAGAATAATAATTAAATAGCAATTATTCCATAAAAATAATCACTAACAACTATTCTAAATAAACCATTTTAATTAATCGATCATAAACTTTTATTCATAATGTTTTATTTAACCATATTCAAATGTAAAAAAAAAACGAACTCTCTAAATATCTATAAAAATATTTTTATCCTCAATAATACAACTATTAAACACACCATTACATCCTTATTATAGGCATATTATACTCAAACAAGGTAATGTGGTATAAAAAAGAAAAACCCTAAGAATAAAAGAACATCTTAGGGCTCTAACTTATAATCGAACTTATTTAGTTTACATAGTCTTTAACTCTTCTACCTTCTCCATAAAAATTTTTAGTCTTTCTGCAGAAACAGGATTCTTCCAATACCCACCTACTTTAAAATGCGAACCTACAATAAAGCCTGAGGCATAATCCCAATACTCGGTTAAGTTTTCGGCAGTAATTCCCGATCCTATTAAGACAGGAGTATGCACTTTGTCTTTCAAACTTTTTAGTTCGTGCAGGTAAACCGCTTTTCCGGTTGACGATCCGGTAATAATTAAGCCATCGCTCAGGAAAAATTCGGCGGCTTTTGCGGTTTCGTCAATGTCAACATCGGCAGTAATGGCATGTGAGCTGTGTTTTTTCTTAATATCTGTATAAATTTCAATGTCATCGGCTCCTATTGCCTTACGATAACGCAACAATTCTCCTGCACAAGATTCCATATAACCCTCGTCGGCCAAATGCCCAAACACAAATCCTTCGGCACGAATAAACTGAAAATTGGCAGCCTGTGCTACTGCCAAAGCTTCTTTATTTGCTCCGGCAAGAATTTGTATGCCCAAATCCAAATCAGTAGCTTCTCGTACCGCTTTTGCAACAGCAGTCATACTTGCCACAATTTCTGGTCCCACACTTCCTTTTAAGTAAGGAATATCGTGCATATTTTCAATCATGATAGCATCTAAGCCAGATTCGGTATACATTTTTGCCTCTTCAACAGCCATATCGCAAATTTGAGAAATACTGTATCTGTTTTGTGGTGTTCCTGGCAGGGCCTGTACGTGCACCATACCGATTATGGATTTATTTAAGTTCATATTTTTTAATTTAGTTACAAGCCTCAAGTTACAAGCTTCAAGAAAATAGCTTGAGCTAAGATCTTGATATGTTATTATATATTCAGTTTCCTCATTAAACCTTGTAACATTTTCTGGACTTCACAAATTTGATCAATAATAGTTGAACACTGGTCATCCACCAAATTCAATTGCTGTATCAGTAACAAGTGAGTTTCAACCTCAAAAGAAGATCCCAAAGCAATCTCCAAAAATCTTTTAAAATCTTTCTCTGAATGCCTACTAGATCCCTCTGCTATATTGCTCGATATAGAAATTGTAGCTCGGGTAATTTGGCTATAAAGTCCATATTTTTCTTCTTGAGGCAACTGTTTTGCAAGAAGATAGATATCTTTTACTAAAACCATACTTTTTTGCCAGACAATCAACTTTTTAAAATCTTTCATTTCACCTTATTTAGTACCTATTTTCAAAACACTTGTTGCTTGTTGCTTGCCTCTTGAAGCTAGTTACTCTCCAACAACCTAAACAACTCATCTAACTTAGGCGTCAAAATAATCTCGGTTCTACGGTTTTTACTTCTTCCTACCGAGGTGGAATTCGTTTCTACAGGAATATATTTACTCCGCCCGGCAACAGTTAGGCGTTTTGGAGCGATTCCTTTGTTTCGGATAATAATTCTCACAATTGATGTGGCACGTTTCACACTTAAATCCCAATTGTCTTTTAAAGCTCCTGTTCCATTATAAGGAACATTATCGGTATGTCCTTCAATCATTACATTAATATCCGTGTTTTGAGCCAATACTTTGGATAATTGTCCCAATGCCTGAATACCACGTTGATCTACAGTATACGAGCCCGATTTGAAAAGCAATTTCTCATCCATGGAAACATATACTTTTCCGTTTTTAGTACTAATTGACAAACCATTCCCTTCGAATCCTGTTAAAGCACTCATCACCTTATTTTTTAGTGCTTTTACCGCCTCATCTTTTCTTCTCAATGCCGATTCCAATTCACGAAGACGCTGATCTCTCTTTCCAAGCTCTGCCTGCAGTGCATCCAGTTTTCTTTTACGAGCATCCATTTGCTTTTCCAGAGTAAGCACCTCATCCTCGCGCAAGCGCACATTATCCTGTGCTTTTCGTATTTGCTCCAACAGCGCTTTTGTCTCTTTTGCATTACCAGCCTGCATTCCCGCGAGCTGATTCATTAAATCCTGATTACTCTTCTCCGACCGGTTTAATCTTTCGCGAGCCGATTGCAATCTTCTTGATAAAGAAATTGTATCGGCCAGCATAGTTTGGTATTTATCTTCCAAAATTTTCATTTTTCCCGATAACTCGTTGTTACTCTCTGTTAGTTCAAGGTTTTTATCCTTTAACATTTCGAGTTCATCGGCACAGTTTGCCTGTTTTTCCTGCAGTTCCTGAAATTGTCTTGTGGGTACACAAGAGATCAATACAAACAAAAAACTAATTACAATAATTGTGGGGCTTAATTTTCTAAACATGTATTATCGTATTTTTTATGAGTTAAAATTTCTATTATATCTCTATTTCTTATTATTAAATCTAATTCTAAAATATCCGAAAAAAATTAATCTTTTTAGCTTGTATAAGCTAATTCTTAAAACTATTCCCTACTAAAAAAAAGATCTGCAAAACAGATAATTATATAAAAATAAAGGATTGTCAATCCTATCTTCTTACAAACAAATATAAGCATACAGCTTTTTATAGGCACAAGCATATCAAAGAATACTTGTTAATTTATTATCTTCGTGCAATATTACAAATGAATAAGCAGTTTAAAGGATTGACTTTCATTAGAAAAATCACACTTATTTCATTTAAGAATAGAATATCAATTATCAAATAAATAAGCTTTTGCTTATAAACGATATAAAGGGGAATTTCGTACATGGCGAAAGCTGATAAAAAGTTATTGGATCAAATCAATTATCCTTCAGATCTTAAAAAAATATCGGAGGATGATCTAATTGAGGTATGTTCTGAACTACGTCAGGAAATTATTGAACAGGTTTCGAATAATCCCGGACATTTTGGGGCTAGCCTGGGTGTGGTAGAACTTACCGTTGCCCTTCATTATGTATTAAATACACCTTACGATAATCTGGTTTGGGACGTTGGACATCAGGCTTACGGACATAAAATACTTACCGGACGAAAAAATGTTTTTCATACCAACCGAAAGTTTAAGGGAATTAGTGGATTTCCCAACCGAGGCGAAAGTGAGTACGATTCTTTTACGGTCGGACACTCTTCAACTTCTATTTCTGCCGCTTTAGGTATGGCTGTTGCTGCACAATTAAAAGGCGAAAAAGAGAGAAAAACAGTTGCCGTTATTGGCGATGGATCGATGACTGCTGGCTTAGCTTTCGAAGGTTTAAATAATGCAGCTGGGAATAAAGCCGATTTGTTGGTTATTTTGAACGACAACAATATGGCTATCGACCCAAGTACTGGTGGTTTAAACGAATACCTTTTAGATATTACAACTTCGCAAACTTATAATAAAGTTAAAAACGATGTCTGGCGTATTTTAGGAAAATTCAATCGAATTAATTCAAATACTCAACAAATATTTCAGAAGGTTGAAAATGGAATTAAAACCATATTACTTAAGCAAAGTAACCTTTTCGAAGCGCTAAATTTTAGATATTTCGGCCCTGTTGATGGACATGATGTAAATCATCTGGTAAAAGTACTGGAAGATTTACACAAAATACCGGGACCAAAAATTTTACACGTAATTACTCAAAAAGGAAAAGGCTTTAAGCAAGCAGAAATAGATCAAACCTATTGGCATGCTCCTGGTAAATTCGATTGTAAAACTGGTAAACTTTTAACTTCCCCTTCTACGGGTCCACAAGCACCAAAATTTCAGGAGGTATTTGGAAATACAATTGTAGAATTAGCCGAAATGAACGATAAAATTGTAGGTATAACACCTGCAATGCCTACGGGTAGTTCGCTAAATATAATGATGGAAAAAATGCCCGATCGTGCTTTCGATGTGGGAATTGCAGAACAACATGCTGTAACTTTTTCGGGAGGATTAGCCGCTCAGGGAAAATTACCATTTTGTGCCATTTACTCTTCGTTTATGCAAAGAGCTTACGATCAGGTTATTCATGATGTTGCTCTACAAAATGTAAATGTAGTTTTTTGTCTTGACAGAAGCGGATTGGTTGGTGCCGATGGTGCTACCCATCATGGAGTTTACGACCTTGCTTTTATGCGCTGTGTACCAAACCTTACCATTGCATCGCCTTTAAACGAAATTGAACTTCGTAATTTAATGTTTACCGCTCAACAGGAAAATATGGGTGCTTTTTCTATACGATATCCACGAGGAAGAGGTCGTATTATCGACTGGAAAAAAGAATTTGAGATTCTTCCTGTTGGAAAAGGCCAGAAATTAAAAGATGGTAAAGAATTGGCAATTCTTTCGATTGGAGCCATTGGTACCGAAGCTATGGATGCTATTGAAGAGGTAGAAAAAGAAGGTTTATCGATTGCTCATTACGATATGAGATATCTAAAACCAATAGATGAAGAACTATTGCATGAGGTGTTCCAAAAATTCGATAACATTATTACACTAGAAGATGGATGTATTGTTGGTGGACTTGGAACGGCTGTACTCGAATTTATGAGCGATAATTTTTACAGTAGCAGAATATTACGCTTGGGAGTACCCGATAAATGGGTTGAACACGGAACTCAGCAGGAGCTTTACAAAGAATGTGGCTACGATAAAGAGGGAATTAAAAATGCCATAAGCAAAATTCTTAAAAAACAAACTAAGGCATAGTTCCATACCCATCCGAAAATAGATCAAGCCCCTCAAAATCACCTGTAAAGGAATCCATTTGTACTTGTAATTCCTTATCCATTTTAATGAGGTAAATTGTATCGTCGGTTCTTAATTCTATTACATTAATCGTTTTTCCATCGGGTATGTTAATGCTTACGATGTCATCTTCATAAATTCCATCGGGAAATGTTTTTATCAAAAGCTGTAATAGTTCTATTCCAATATTTTTGTAGTCCTTTATTACTCTTTTCATCTCTCTCGGATTAATAAAAAGTTATCAATCAACAATTCGCAATCCCTTAATAAGGGCAAGAGTTTATATATCGGCTTTTATTTATTGTTATCAATTTAAGAAATTTAAAATTAGTTTAAAAAATAGATTGATAAAATTCGATGAACTAATTTTTCTGCAATTGAATATTTAGTGCAATTTACTTTGAATAAAACAAAGTTTTCAGTATTTATAATTCCACTACTGTTATAAAAACAAGCTTCAATTATCATTCTTAATCGTCAATTTTCACTTTAAATCTTACTTACATCGTTTTCGTTAAAAATATTTACAATTAATTGATATAAAGTGCATGCCAGTCCAAACAAAAAGCCTAGTTTTGCGCCCTTAATCAAATTTTTAGGATTTATAATATGGTAGATTTTTTCAAGCAAAAAGCAAAGAATTCAAAAAATGATATTTTATCTGGTTTAACCGTGGCTCTTGCTTTGGTTCCTGAAGCAGTTGCTTTTGCTTTTGTGGCAGGCGTAGATCCTTTAGTAGGACTTTATGCTGCTTTCATGATCGGATTAATAACTTCTGTTTTTGGTGGTCGTCCGGGAATGATATCCGGAGCAACCGGAGCAATGGCAGTAGTATTGGTTAGCCTTGTTAAAGAAGGAAACGAAATGGGAATGGCTATGGCCTCTCCTATCGAAAATATGGGCTTAAATTACCTGTTTGCAACCATAATACTTACTGGTATTATTCAATTTTTAGCTGGCGTTTTCCGCTTTGGTAAATTTGTGCGTTTAATTCCTCATCCGGTAATGATGGGATTTGTAAACGGATTGGCAATTGTAATTTTCTTATCGCAATTGGGAATGTTTACCGAAAAAATTGCCGGAGAAACTACATGGCTGCAGGGAATGGAACTTTATACCATGATTGGTTTGGTAATTTTAACCATGGCAATTATGTATTTCTTGCCTAAACTAACTTCTAAAATTCCTGCTGCACTTACAGGTATTATTGTTGTATCGGCAATTGTAATATTTGGCGGATTAGATGTAAGCACAGTAGGATCGTTTATTCGTGATGGTGGTGGTACCGGATTAAAAGGCGGATTACCAACTTTCCAAACACAATTGTTCACACTGGTTCCTTTCAATATGGAAACCATAACTTTTATTCTTCCTTATGCCGCTATTCTTGCTGCTATTGGTTTAATTGAATCATTAATGACACTTAATCTTTTAGATGAGATAACAAATAGTCGAGGTAATGGCAATCGCGAATGTATGGCTCAGGGAGCAGCTAATATCGTTACCGGATTTTTTGGTGGTATGGGCGGATGTGCCATGATTGGTCAATCGCTGATTAATGTAAAATCGGGCGGTCGTGGAAGACTTTCTGGGCTTATTGCAGCTTTAACCTTACTGGCATTTATATTATTTGCTTCACCCTTTATCGAGATGGTGCCAATTGCAGCTTTAGTAGGTGTAATGTTTATGGTAGTTATTGGAACCTTTGCCTGGTCGAGTTTCCGTATTCTCCATAAAATACCCAGAGCCGATGCTTTTGTATTAATATTAGTTTCTGCTTTAACCGTAATATTCGATTTGGCAATTGCCGTTTTAGTGGGAGTAATTGTTAGCGCACTGGTGTTCTCATGGGAAAATGC
The DNA here is from genome assembly GCF_963677195.1 of uncultured Marinifilum sp. Lineage (NCBI taxonomy): Bacteria > Pseudomonadati > Bacteroidota > Bacteroidia > Marinilabiliales > Marinifilaceae > Marinifilum > uncultured Marinifilum sp. The sequence continues at coordinate 1,149,907 of NZ_OY781918.1, read as the reverse complement.
TCGTAGAATTCGTGCCCGTAAATCGGTAAAACCCAACGGAACAAAAGTTTACGAAATTTGGGGACCTTTATTTTTTGGATCAATTACTACCTTTATGAATAAATTCGATGTGGAGAATGACCCTGAATCGGTCGAAATTGACTTTAAAGAATCACGAGTATCCGATCACTCAGGAATTGAAGCAATTAGTAATTTGGTTCAGAAATATGAAAATTCAGGAAAAAACATTAAATTAAAGCATCTTAGTGAGGATTGTATTAGGTTATTACAAACAGCAGATAGTCACTTTAGAACTGTAATTGTACGCGATATAGACGATCCTAATTACTATGTTGTTACCGATAAAATAAAAATAGAATAATAATCAGAATATTTGTTTTGGGAACCTGTTTCCCAAAGCTTTTTTTTCACCACCTTCCCACGCGGGAGGTGGTGTTTTTGTTTTACACAAAAAAATGCGCCCCGAGCGAAGCGCATTCATAATCTTATAGTATATGATTTATTACAATCCCATTTTCTTGGCAATTTCGGCAGGAATAGCATCTTTATGCAACATCAGGCCAACTGTTTTGTATTGCACGAATGCTTTCGAAGCATAAAAATACCCTTTGTAAGAATTCATATCGGTTCCCCACGAATTTTTCACCACATAGTATTTACTTCCGTTCTGATCTTTAGCCGTTCCAACAATGTGCATTAAATGATCTTCGGTAGATTCATAATTATCGAAAGCTTTCTGACGCATTTCTTGAGTAATTACTTTCTCTTTTACAGGATATTCAGTTCCGTAAGCTGCTTTCTGATCACTACTCAAATTTTCCCATTTAGAAATTTCCGAATCAGCCATATTTTTAGTTTCAGTATCAGGAACAACGGCAACTCCTTTACGAAAAGCAAATCCTTTTTCGCTTACATCACTTCCCCAAGCAATACTGTATCCTTTAGCTATGGCATTATCCATAATTTGCACCATTTCATCCATTGGCAAGTTGTACACCTCACCCATCGACCAGTTATCGGGACCTTCGAAAATATAAGTTTCGTAAAACGGATGATGAGTATAAGAAGTAATAGTTACATAATCGTCCATATTTAAACCCATATTATTTGCAAACGATTTAGGTGTATATTCTTTTCCTTTGTATGAGAATTTCTCAGGAATTTCTCCCAGGTATGCATCAAGAATACCATCGAAACCTTTCATCCATACCGGTGTAATTTTTTTATTTTTATTTTTTACAACAGCATCAACATAAGCTTTTAATACAGCATCCATTTCTCCATGAACAGGCATTGTTTCGTCAAATGTATTTCCAGAATATATCTGCTCAGGCAATATTCCATAATTCTTAATTACATTTAGTACATCCCATCCTTCGGCACCAGGCGAGAAACTTTTTTTTCCATGAAAACGAATATAATCCTTAGCTCTAAGGTGATAGTTTCTGTTTACAATAAACATTTCTGATAAATCAATTTCTTCTTTTCCCGTTCTTAACAACTCCGACTCTAAAAACGAAATGGTAGCAAACGACCAACAAGTACCCGAACGATACTGGTCTTTAACCGAACTTGTTTTAAGTTGTTTCTCGATTGTAAACTGATATGATTTCTCTTTTTCTTCCTTCTTTTTAGCAATAGCTGGCATTATTATGCCCAGCATTAACAGAACACTTGTTAAAGTTTTTAATCTCATGTTTTAGCTTGTTTGTTGTTTAAACAAAATCGAAAACTATATGCTTTATAGCCTAAGTCTTGATAATGCGATTCTTTGAATGTATTTTTGATAATGCAAGGTAAAAAATAATCGTAAAAATTTACTCTTATTTTTAAATACCAAACAACATTTACTAACTAAATATCATTATAAAATGAAAAAAATCGCATCAATTGCTCTATTGCTTGTCATGAGTTTATGCTTTGTTGCATGTAAGGAAAAACCTGCAAAACAAGCCGAAGTATCACCAACTCAAAAATTAGTAAACCAATATGCTGAATTTGAATTAACTACCGATATCAGCAAATTAAGCGAAAAAGAAAAGCAAATGCTTCCTATTTTAATGGAAGTTGCTGATATAATGGAAGAGTTATTTTGGAAAGATGCCATTGGCGATAAAACAAAATTTCTTAGTCAATTAAGCGATCCTGCAAATATTGCATATAGTAAAATTAACTATGGCCCTTGGGATCGATTAAACAGCAACGAACCTTTTATTGAGGGTTTTAATGCCAAACCCAAAGGAGCCAATTTTTATCCTAAAGATATGACTCAGGAAGAGTTTGATGCCATTAATGATGAAATGAAAAGCGATTGGTACACTAAAATTCAACGCAAGGAAAATGGCGAATTAAAAGTGGTTCCTTATCATGTTGTTTACAAAGAACAAATCGAAAAAGCTGCCGGTTTATTATTAGAAGCCTCGAAAATTGCCGAAGACGAGGGATTAAAAAATTATCTTGAATTACGATCTCAAGCACTTTTAACCGATGACTATTTAGCTTCCGACTTAGCCTGGATGGATATGAAAACCAACACATCGACTTTGTTGTTGGCCCTATCGAAACATACGAAGATGCACTTTATGGATACAAAGCTTCACACTCTGGTCAGATTTTAATAAAAGATAAAGTATGGAGTAAAAAATTATCGAAATTTGCTTCCTTACTGCCTCGCTTACAAGAAAATCTTCCGGTTCCTGCTAAATACAAAGCCGAAAAAGCCAATGCCAATGCCGATATGAATGTTTACGATGTAGTTTACTATGCCGGCGATTGTAATGCAGGTAGCAAAAATATTGCCATTAACCTACCTAATGATCCTCGTGTACATGCGCTAAAAGGAAGTAGAAAACTACAGTTGAAAAATGCTATGAAAGCAAAATTCGATAAAATATTAGTTCCTATTTCTGATTTGCTGATTGACGAAAGCCAACGTAAAAACATCACTTTCGATGCATTTTTCGAAAACGTAATGTTCCACGAAGTTGCTCACGGTTTAGGTATTAAGTACACTTTAGAAAATAAAGAAAGTGTTCGTAAAGTTTTAAAAGACACCTATACTTCGATAGAAGAAGGTAAAGCCGATATTTTAGGTCTTTATATGATTACTAAAATGGCAGAATGGGGCGATATGGACGAAAGTAAACTAATGGATAACTATGTTACTTTTATGGCCGGAATTTTCCGATCGGTTCGTTTCGGTGCTGCAAGTGCTCACGGTAAAGCTAACATGATTCGTTTCTACTTTTTCGAAGAAAAAGGTGCTTTTACCCGAAATGCTAAAACAGGAACTTATAGTGTTGATTTCGAAAAAATGAAAGCTGCAATGATTGAATTAGGAAGTCAAATTCTAATTATTCAAGGCGATGGAAATTACGAACTTGCTCAGAAAATGATTGCTGAAAAAGGTTTTATTCGTGAAGATCTTCAGAAAGATTTAGATCGTGTAAACTCTGCAGGTATTCCTAAAGATGTAGTATTTAAACAAGGAGCCAAAGTTTTGGGATTATAAATTATCCGAACTAAAATATTTAAAAGCCACAGAACAAGTTAAGTGCACTTCGCTTGTTTTGTGGCTTTTTTAGCGAAAACATCTATTTTAAAACATACTCACTTCTATTTTAGCTTTGTATCTTTCCAAACATTCAACTAAATTAATGTGCAACTAAAGTTGAAAATAAAAATGAAGCCCTTAACTAAAATATTATATAGTTTTTTACTGATATCCCTATCAATGGTAATTTGCAGTTATACAACATCTGCAAGAAAAAAAAGGGTATTGGTTTTACATTCGTACCATCAGGGTTTAAACTGGACCGATAATGTAAGTTCAGGAATACAATCGATATTAGAAAATGAGGATAATGTTGAGCTAATGTTTGAGTATATGGATACCAAGCGCCATTCTCAGCAGGAATATCTTACCGAATTTGCAAAACTTTACAATCTTAAACACCAAAAAAACAGATTCGATGCAATTATTGTATCCGACAATAATGCTCTGGATTTTGTAAGATGCTATTATTCAGACTTTTTTCAGGATATACCAATTATCTTCTGCTCTATCGATCAGTATAGTGGTAAATTAATTGAAGGAATAAATCATATTACCGGAGTTACCGAAGAAATAGATTCAAAAAAAACCATTGAAGTAGCCTTACAACTGCATCCCGAAGCAAAACAATTGGTTGTTATTAACGATAACCAAACACAATCGGCCATACTAAACCGAAACAATATAAAATCGTTTTGGCCTAAATTAAATACTAATGTTGATTTGGTATTTCTGGAAAATTTATCGATTAATGAGCTAGTATCCGAAGTAAAAAAACTTGACGATAGCAGCATTATATACCTTATAAATTTTAGTAGAGATAATGAGGGTAATTTTATTTCCTACCAAGAAAATATAGAAATTATTCGCGAAGCCACCGATCTACCTATTTACAGTAGTTGGGAATTTTATTTTAATGAAGGCATTGTTGGAGGTATGCTAACTAGTGGATTTAAACAGGGCGAACTGGCTGCAAAATCGACTCTTAAAGTACTTAAAGGGAAAAATATTAATGATATTCCAATTATCCGCAAAGGTTACAATCAGTTTAAATTCGATTTTGAGCAAATGAAACATTTTCGAATTCTTCCCAACCAGCTTCCCGAAAATAGTTTTATAAGCAATCAACCTCCATCTATTATTCATCAGTATCGAACTTCGCTAATGGTAATTATTGCCTTCGTAATAATTATTGCATTTATTGTTCGTTACTCAGAAATTAAAAGGCTTCGTAACGAACGTAAATTAATTGAAGTAAACGAAGAACTAGACAGAAGAGTAGCCGAAAGAACCAAAGAAATAATTTTTGCCAACGAAAAACTCGAACTGCAAACCAATCAGATATTAAAACAAAATAAAGAGCTGGAGCTACACCGACACAACCTACTGGAATTGGTAAAAGAAAGAACCAAAAATTTAGAGGTAGCAAATATCGAATTAAAAAGTAGCCGAGATAGATTATTAAGAATGCTCGATGCCAATTCGGACGGTGTGTGGGAACACAATTTCCTAACTAAACAGGTATATATCAGTAAAATTATTTGGGATAAATTAGGCTATAAAAATATAACTGCCGCTAACACAATCGATTTATTGTGTAAACTCATACACCCCGAAGATTTAATTATTATAAAACAAAAAGACAAGCAAAATCGCTTAGGTTTAAGCAATCTTTTTGTTATCGAATTTCGAATTTGTGCCAACGATAAAAGCTGGATGTGGTTTAAAGCCAAAGGTAAAATCCTCGATTACAATAAGGAAGGTAAACCTCTTAATATGGTGGGTACTCTTATTAATATTACGCAAAGAAAAGTAGCCGAAGAAAAAATAAAACAAGAAGAGAAAAAACTAAGAGCATCGGAAAAAAGATGGCGTTCCTTAATTGAACAAGCATCCGACGAAATACTAATTTACAATACCGAAGGTGCCATTCTCGACGCCAACTCGGCCGCATGCAACTGGCTGGAATACTCGCAGGAAGAACTACTAAATCTGAACTACAGCGAAATAGATTTTTTGCATAGCAGCTCTAAACTACATACTTATCGCAAAAAGCTAAACTCTTCAAATCCGTCAATCTCTTTTGAATCGATACAAAGAAGGAAAAATGGCAGCACTTTCCCTGTCGAAATTCACCTTAGTTTAATCGAATTAAAAGATAGTAAGTTAATTTTATCGGTTGCAAATAATATTAGTAAACGACAGGAAACTGAGCGTAAAATATTAAATGCCGTTATTAATACCGAAGAAATTGAAAGAAAACGATTTGCCACAGATCTTCACGATTCTATTGGTCCTTTGCTTTCGAGTATTAATTTATATCTTTCTTCTTTAAGCAAAGTAAAATCAAAATCAGATAAGGAAAATATTATTCGTGCCTCGGTTGATGCTGTAAACGAAGCATTAATAAGCATTAAAGAGATATCAAACAATTTAAGTCCGCATATATTAAACGATTTTGGACTGGAAAAGGCAATTCGATCTTTTACCAATAAAATTAATGTTTCACAAGCCATTAATATTAGTTTTCTTGCCGAAAATATGGATGAAAGATTAAACCATCAGGTAGAAGTGGTTATTTTTAGAGTAATTACCGAATTAATAAACAACACCATAAAACACGCAAAAGCTTCGAACATTGAAATTAATTTGGCTCGCGAAGACAAACTACTCTCCTTAATTTACATTGATGATGGAATTGGTTTCGACTCAAAAGCAATAAATGCCGGAACATCGAACGGAATGGGACTGTATAATGTGTTTAGTAGAATTAGATCGCTAAACGGAACCCATAAAATAAAAAGTAACCCCGAACGCGGTGGAATGATGACAATGATTGAAGTTAACCTATAAAATATTGAGCATGAAAGAGTACAATCTAATAATAGTTGATGATCATAAAATGTTTAGAAGTGGACTACAGTTTCTTTTAAGCAATATTCCTAATATTAAAGTAATTGGTGAAGCTTCGAATGGACTCGAATTTATGGAAATTGCCGAAAATGAACCTATCGACATTGCCCTTATGGATATTAACATGCCCGAAATGAATGGAATTGAGGCAACAAAATTAGCAATGGAAAAATATCCAAACATGAAAGTAATTGTTCTTTCTATGCACGGAGAAGAAGAATATTACGACCAAATGCTCGATGCAGGAGTAAAAGGATTTCTACTTAAAAATTCGGATGCCGATGAATTAATTGCAGCATTAGAAGCTGTAATTGCGGGAAAATCGTACTTTTCTCAGGAATTATTAGTAGATATTCTGGATCAGAAACGGCTACAAAAACTTAGAACCGACATAGTTAAACTTTCACAAAGGGAACTGGAAGTTTTAAAACTAATTTGCGATGGATATAGTAACGCCGAAATTGCCGAACAATTATTCATTAGCCACCGAACAGTAGATCGACATAGAGCCAATTTATTAAGCAAAACTGGATGTAAAAATTCTACCTCGCTAGTAATGTATGCCGTTAAAAATAAAATTATAGAAATTGATTAATAACATAAACATAGAGTAAATACCCTAAACATTTTGTATTTTTATAGATCTTACTGATTTGTACAAAATGGAAAGCAATGAACAACTCGAACTGGCTCATAAGTTTGTTCGAAACACCAACACAACAATATTTTTAACCGGAAAAGCCGGAACAGGAAAAACAACATTTTTACGACAGTTAAAAGAAGAACTGCCTAAGCGAATGGTAGTTGTTGCTCCAACAGGAGTAGCAGCTATTAACGCAGGAGGTGTTACCATACATTCATTTTTTCAATTGCCCTTTGGTCCAATATTACCCGGTCAAATTCTTAACGAAAAACCTGGATCTACAAATTCGCCAGCTCGAAAATACCGCAAAGAAAAAATTAATCTTATAAAATCTTTAGATCTTCTAATTATTGACGAAATTAGTATGGTTCGTGCCGATTTATTAGATGGAATTGATGAAGTTTTACGGAAATTTAAAAATAGAAACCTACCCTTTGGTGGTGCACAGGTTCTTATGATTGGCGATTTACAACAATTGCCTCCCGTAGTAAAAAATGAAGAATGGAGCCTGCTGCGACAACATTACGAAACTGCTTTTTTCTTTAGCAGCAAAGCATTTTTATCATCTCAGCACATTAGTATTGAGCTAAAACACGTATATCGCCAAAAAGATGAAAACTTCATTCAAATCTTAAACGAAATAAGAAACAATCACCTTTCACATTCTTCTTTTCAAAAGCTAGAAGAACGATATCTGCCCAATTTTAATACAGATAAACATGATGGTTACATTACGCTTACTACTCACAATGCACGAGCTCAAAAAATAAACGATGAAAAACTAAAGCAAATAAAAACCAAATCGGAAAGTTTTTCGGCTGTTGTCGATGGTCAATTCCCCGAATACTCCTTCCCTACCGATGAAAATCTAAACTTGAAAATAGGTGCTCAGGTTATGTTTGTAAAAAATGATAGCTCGCCCGAGAAACTCTATTTTAATGGAAAAATTGGAACTGTTACGGGTTTCGAAGCCGATTCTATTATCGTTAAATGTAAAGATGAAGATTTAGAAATTGAAGTTCATCCAGAAGAATGGAACAGCATTAAATACAGCATAAATCAGGAATCGAAAGAGATTGAAGAAAGTGTGGTTGGACAATTTACCCAATTTCCTTTAAAACTAGCTTGGGCAATTACAATTCATAAAAGCCAGGGACTTACTTTTGAGAAAGCAATTATAGATGCTAATGCTGCTTTTGCTCACGGACAGGTTTATGTTGCACTTAGCAGATGTAAATCGCTTGAAGGCTTAGTTTTAAAATCGCGCCTAAGCGAAAGTGGAATTATTTGCGATAGCTCTGTTTCTCAATTCACTCAGCACATAGAAAAACATCCGCCTAAAGAAGAGCAGTTAGAAATTGCTAAAAGAAATTTTCAATTTCAGTTATTAGAGGAGTTATTCTCTTTCTTCGATTTATTGCGACCCTTAAAATACTGCAACAAACAGTTACAAGATAATGCCAGTACAATTCAGGGAAATTTACCAGAGCAAATTAAAGCTGCATTTCCCGCTTTCGAATCGGATATTTTAACTGTTGGTACTAAATTTATTCCAACATTAAAACGCTTTTGCTTTGGTGATATAAAATTAGAAGACAATGGCGAGGCTCAGGATAGAATTAAAAATGCATGTAAATATTTTTGCGATAAACTAGACGAATATATTATTTCTATTCTTAATAACTTTAGTTTCGAAACCGATAATCAGGGAGTACAAAAACTAGTTAACGAATACCTTAAACAAATTAACGAACTTGCCTTTGTTAAATTAACTTGCCTTAAAGCCTGTACTAATGGCTTTAATATCGATAAATTCTTATTAGCAAGAGCTAAAGCACATCTCGAAAAATCAAAGTTTAAAACCAAACGAAAACGAGAAATCGTTGATGAAAATGTGGAACATCCTGCACTACTACAGAAATTAAAAATTTGGAGAAAAAAACTCTCTGAAGAGTTAAATGCTCCCGCTTATGTAGTTGCAAACCAAAGAAGTTTGGTTGATATTGCTAATCAGTTACCATATACAGCCGATCAGCTTAAAGCAGTAAAAGGTTTTGGAGCTAAAAAAATTGAACGCTACGGACAAGATGTTATAAAATTAGTATCGGATTACAGACAAGAAAAAAGCTTGGGTTTATTAAATTTTTCGCCCGAACCAGAAGTTAAACCTAAGAAAATAAACACCAAAGAAGTAAGTTACGATATGCATAAAGAAGGCAAAAATATTAGAGAAATTGCTGCTCTTCGTAATTTAGCACAAAGTACAATTGAATCACATTTGGCTCACTATGTTGGCTTGGGAATGCTCGATTTAAAAGATTTTGTCGACACTAAAAAAATCAAAAAAATAAAAGAACAAATTAAAAATCAGGAAGCCAATGACATAAATTCGATAAAGAAAACTTTGGGAAATAAATACAGCTTTTCCGAAATTAGATTTGTTCAGGCATTTATGAAGAATACTAAAAAATAAAATCACTTTTAAGCTTCATTAACTTTTATTTAAACCATTTAGCACATCTACCTACTATATTTGTATCATACAAAAACAGAAAAAGTTTTTTCATAGATTAGATTTAGCTTAGTAAATAGTGGTTAGAGAAAATCCCGGACTTAACGAAGTTCGGGATTTTTCTTTTACACAAACTAATTTTGCAAAATAAATAAATTTTACGTTATTTGTAATGATTATAAATAGCGTAAAATTATGAAAGATATAAAATCCCCTTGTATTAAAATATGTCGTCAAGATAGCAATGGAATATGTTTTGGTTGTAGAAGAACTACAGAAGAAATAGGAAACTGGTCTTTATACAGCAATAAAGAAAAAAAGGAGATATTAAAAAAGATAAGTAATAGAACCAATGCTCCAGATACCGAAAAAGGAATTTTCTTTAGATAATTTAGGGTTTACAGATACATTTTATTCATTTTACATTATCTTTATTGTCCTTTAAAAAAAATTAAACAAATGAAAAATAATTATTTTTATTTCCTTTTAGTTTTTGTGTTGGTTCTTTTTTCGTGTACACCTGAAAAAACAGAACATATTAAATTGAAAATAATGGCTACTAGCGATGTTCATGGTGCTCTTTTTCCTTTCGATTTAGTAAACAATTCCGAGACTAAAACATCTCTTGCTCAAGTATATAAATATGTTGACCAGGAACGAAATAAAAAAGAATCGGAAGTAATTCTTCTCGATAATGGAGATATTCTTCAGGGAGATCCTTTGGTTTACTATTCTAATTTTGAAAAAACCGAAACCAAACATATTTGTGCCGACATCATGAATTTTATGGCTTACGATGCGGCAACAGTTGGTAATCATGATATTGAACCGGGACATAGCGTTTACGACAAAATAAACGAAGAATTTTCATTTCCATGGCTTGCTGCCAATGCGGTAAGAAATTCCGATGGTAAACCATATTTTACCCCTTACACTATTATTGAGAAAAAAGAAGCAAAAATTGCCGTCTTAGGTCTAATTACACCTGCTATACCCAAATGGTTACCAGAAAAAATATGGTCGGGCATGCATTTCGAGCCAATGGTAGCCTCTGCTAAAAAATGGATTAAAATTATTGAAGAACAGGAAAATCCCGATTTTGTAATTGGTTTATTTCATTCTGGAGCAGGAGAAGAAAAAACTGAACAAACAAATCCTGAAAATGCATCTATACTAGTTGCTAAAGAAGTTTCTGGGTTCGATATGATAATTTGTGGTCACGACCATCAAGAGCAAATTGCTTGGTTTAACAATCCTAAGAATGAAAAGGTTTTGGTAATTAATCCAAAAAGCAAAGCAAAATTCATTGCTGAAGCGAGTGTCGATTTAAAATGGAATAATCAAAAAAAGAAATACGAAAAAGAAATTAAGCCAAATTTAGTTGAGGTTTCAGAAATAGAAGAATCAAAAAAATATGTAGAACATTTTCAAGCTTTATTTGTCGAAGTAGAAAATTATGTATCAAGGCAAGTTGGTACTTTTAAAAATAGTATCTCAACAAAGGATGCCATGTTTGGCGATTCTCCTTTTATTGATCTAATTCAGCATATACAAATGGATTTGACCGATGCCGATGTATCATTTACAGCTCCGCTGTCCTTTAACGCAACAATAGATTCTGGAGATTTACAAGTTCGAGATTTATTCAAACTTTATCGATTTGAAAATTTATTGTACACCATGAATCTTACCGGACAAGAGATTAAAGATTTTTTGGAATTCAGTTATAAAAATTGGTTTCAACAAATGAAATCGGCAAAAGATCCATTATTATACATTTCAACAAGCGAAAAAGGAAGCCGATTAAACACAATGTTCTTTAATTACGATGCGGCCGAAGGTATCGATTATACCGTTAATGTTTCTAAACCTTACGGAGATAGAATTAAAATCTCACAAATGAGTTCGGGAGAAAAATTCGATCCTAATAAAACATATCGTGTTGCTTTAAATTCTTATCGCGGAAACGGTGGTGGAAATCATTTAACCGAAGGAGCTGGATTAAGCAAAGAAGAACTAACAAGCCGACTTATTAACTCTACAACAAAAGATTTACGTTACTATCTGATGAAGTGGATTGAAAAACAAGGAACTGTAGATATTAAATGTGATAGAAACTGGAAAGTAATTCCAGAAGATTGGCACTATGCTGCTCGCAAAAGAGAATATGAATTACTTTATGGAAAGAAATAAAGTATAAAATCTATATCATAAAAAATCCCACATTAGAATCTTGCAAATTCTTGTGTGGGATTTTTGTATAATGAATAATTTAGTTAACACTCATAAATCAGCCTGAAAATTTCTCTCAAACACTCTTGTCGTTGCTCTATAAATCCCATGTGACCCGACGTTTGCAATACAAAAGGAGTAAGATTATTTATTCGTGCAATTTCTTTGGCTACATTAATAGGAATAAAATTATCTTCTTTACCCATAATACTTACTTTAGGAATATCTAAAGACTTAAGTACATTATTCCTGTCCGGACGATTTATCATAGCATCCAATGCTGCAATAATTCCTTTATTGGAAGTTTTGCATGCAATTTCAGTAAGCCTTTCTATTTCGTGATTAAATTTCTTCAGATTACGATTTGAAAAAGTATTGGGAATATTTGATTTGCAAATTAACTCCTTCTTGCCTTCTTTAATAAGGTTTATTTCACGTTGGCGATTTGCTCTTTTCTCATCGGTATCGGCATTAGGCGAAGAATGAAACAAGCAGAATGATAAAAGTTTTTCGGGATACATATCGGCGTAAGCCAAGGCCACATAACCACCCATTGAATGGCCTACAAGATTAATTTTATTAATACCGAGATACAGTATTAATTCATTTAGCGCCCCAGCCATTTTTTCTATACTACAGAAATCTGTTTTTAAGTCCGACAAGCCATGACCTGGCAAATCGATTGTAATAACTCGAGCTAAACGCGATAAATCATTGGCAAAAGTCTCGAAAGTTTCAATAGATTCGAGATAACCATGTAAAAGAACCACAGTATTTCCTTTTCCTTTATCTCGATATCGCAATTTACAATTGGTAAGCTCATAGAATTGATCCATACATTTTTAACTATTACAAGTTTAACTTTATGGCTAAACTTTTTTATAACTAATTTGTTCTTTATTTAAAGTCTGTAAAATTGTTAGTTTTTATTCTAATTATGAATATATCTGCCTTAAATTCAACTATCATCCTAGTAATTAGAATATTATACTAACATCTTTCATTTAAGTATAATAAAAATTAGCATACAAAACTTTAATATTTTAATTCTAAATTAAAACAATATCTTAAAAGCTTGTTCTATAACATACAAATATTTAATAAATTGCGTCTCGTTACAGAAAAGCAATAAGGAATTATTTCTGTAATTGATTTATACTTAGATCCATACCTTAGCTTTTAGTCAATAATTTATAATAATCTGAAAAAGAGCTTTGTTATAGAATCAATCTAAATAAATTATATATGTTCCTAAATATCGTTTCATGTCGTGGGAGAATATACTTTTGCATCTTAATTATAGTAAAGTTTATAAAAAACAGTCTAATTAAATCTTTAAACTTATGAGCAGTTTTTTAAGTTCATCTATTGGGAAGAAGTTGATAATGAGTTTATCAGGACTTTTTCTTGTACTATTTATCTTGGTACACCTGATATTGAACTCCTTTTTAATGTTTGACAGCACCGGAGCGTTGTTTAACGCCGGAGCACATTTTATGGCAATGCCAGTAATTCGTTTTGGATTGCAGCCAGTATTGTTTGGTGGTTTTATTATCCATATTATTTATGCGATAATTTTAACCCTACAAAACATGAAAGCTCGTCCTCAAAAGTACTCATCTCAAAATTTGGGAAATAGCAGTACTTGGTCTTCACGAAACATGTTTGTTTTGGGTGGTTTGGTATTGGTTTTCATCGCAATGCACTTAATGCATTTCTTTGTACCAATTCAAATCGAAGGAAACGTACATGATGATTATCAGTTAGTAAAAGGTCTTTTTACTAATGGATCAATGGGATTGGTTTACACTGGTCTTTATGTAGTAGGTGCAATTTTATTAGGGTTACACTTGGCTCACGGATTTTGGTCAGCATTCCAAACAGTTGGTTTTAGCAATACGCTTTGGAGATCAAGATTGGAAAAAGTAGGTTATATCTATGCAATTTTTGTTGCAGCCGGATTCACAATCATTCCTCTGTACTTACACTTTTTTGCTAAATAATTAAAAAACGGTTATGACAGTATTAAATTCAAAAATTCCAGCCGGACCATTAGCTGAAAAGTGGTCGAAACACAAAGCTGCTATTAAGGTAGTTAGTCCTGCGAATAAAAGAAAATTAGATATTATCGTTGTAGGAACCGGATTAGCCGGTGGATCTGCTGCTGCATCATTAGCAGAGATGGGTTACAACGTAAAAGCATTTTGCTATCAGGATTCAGGTCGTAGAGCTCACTCTATTGCCGCTCAGGGTGGTATTAACGCTGCTAAAAACTATCAGAACGATAATGATTCAATTTATCGTTTATTCTATGATACTATTAAAGGTGGTGATTATCGTGCACGTGAAGGAAACGTTTATCGTTTGGCCGAAGTAAGTGGTGATATCATCGACCAATGTGTTGCTCAAGGTGTACCTTTTGCACGCGAATATGGTGGAACTTTATCAAACCGTTCATTCGGTGGTGTATTGGTAAGCCGTACTTTTTATGCTCGTGGTCAAACCGGACAGCAGCTATTACTAGGATGTTATGCATCTATGAACCGCATGATCGGACAAGGACAAATCGAAATGCACGAGCGTAACGAAATGTTAGATCTTGTAATTGTTGATGGAAAAGCACGCGGTATTATTACTCGTAACCTAGTTACTGGTGAAATTGAACGCCACGGAGCTCACGCTGTTGTAATTGCAACTGGTGGTTACGGTAACGTATTCTTCCTTTCTACCAATGCAATGGGATGTAACGGTGGTGCTGCTTGGCAAGCATACAAAAACGGTGCTTTCTTCGGAAACCCTTGTTTCGTACAAATTCACCCAACTTGTATTCCTGTTCACGGTGAGCAGCAGTCTAAGTTGACTTTGATGTCTGAGTCGCTTCGTAATGATGGTCGTGTTTGGACTCCAAAGAAAAAAGAAGATGCAATTAAATTGCAAAAAGGTGAAATGGGACCAAATGATATCGCTGATGAAGATCGTGATTTTTATTTGGAGAGAAGATACCCATCATACGGTAACTTAGTACCTCGTGATGTTGCTTCTCGTGCTGCTAAAGAGCGTTGTGATGCTGGTTTCGGTGTAAACGCTGAAGGTAAAGCCGTTTATCTTGACTTTAAATATTCAATTGAGCGTTTAGGACAAGATGTAATCGAAGCTCGTTACGGAAACTTATTCCAGATGTACGAAAAGATTACTGACGTTGATCCTTACAAAGAGCCAATGCAGATTTATCCTGCAATTCACTACTCAATGGGTGGAACTTGGGTTGATTACAACCTAATGACTACTGTTCCTGGTTTATACGCAATTGGTGAGGCTAACTTCTCAGATCACGGTGGTAACCGTCTTGGAGCTTCTGCTTTGATGCAAGGTTTGGCTGATGGATACTTCGTATTACCATACACAATTGGTGATTACTTAGCTGATGAAATTCAGACTCCTCGTATCGACCTTAATCACCCTGAGTTTGATAAGAAAGAGAAAGCTGTTCAAACTCGTTTAGAGCGTCTTTACAATGTTAAAGGTGATAAGTCGGTAGACTCATTCCACAAGCGTTTAGGAAACATCATGTGGGATTACGTAGGAATGGCTCGTAACGAGAAAGGTTTGAAATATGCTATCGAAGAGATTGCTAAGATCAAAGCTGATTTCTATAAGAACGTGCGTATCCCGGGTGATTTCGATGCAATGAACATCGAGCTTGAAAAAGCTGGTCGTGTAGCAGATTTCCTTGAACTAGGAGATTTAATGGCTCGTGATGCACTAAATCGTAACGAATCTTGTGGTGGTCACTACCGCGAAGAATCGGTTACTGAAGAGGGAGAAGCAAAACGTGATGATGACAACTTTACTTATGTATCGGCTTGGGAGTACAAAGGTGAAAACCAAGAGCCTGAATTGCACAAAGAAAAGTTAGTTTTTGAAACAGTTGAATTGACACAACGCTCATATAAATAGATATGAGATGTGAGATACGAGAAATGAGAACATCTAAAATGGTATACTAGTGCACAAGTTCAAAGATTTCATAGTTTGGCAAAAAGCAAGAAAATTGGTAAAAATGGTTTATCAGTTAACTGCAAAACTACCAAATGAAGAAAAATTTGGATTAATATCTCAGATAAACCGTACTGTAGTTTCCATCCCTGCTAATATAGCTGAAGGAAGTGGAAAGAATACTAGTATTGATTTTTGCAGATTTCTTGACATTGCAAATGGAAGTTCATTTGAATTAGAAACCTTGTTAATTTTATGTGTAGATTTATCTTATCTATCAGAAAAGGAAATAGTTTTAGTTCAAGATCTTAATCAGGAAATTCAGAAGATGATTTATTCTTTAAAGCAAAAATTAAGCAGATAACTCATGATCTAATATCTCAAATCTAATATCTCAAATCTAAAAAAAATGGCAGATAAAATATTAAAAGAATTAACATTAAAGATTTGGCGTCAAAAGAATGCTAAATCGCAAGGTAAGTTTGAAACTTACAAAATCAATAATATTTCAACAGGTACATCATTTTTAGAAATGCTTGATATTCTTAACGAGCAGTTGATTAGTGATGGTCAGGAACCTGTAGCATTTGATCATGACTGTAGAGAAGGAATCTGCGGAATGTGTAGCTTGTTCATCGATGGACGTGCACACGGACCAGATGATGATATCACTACATGTCAGTTACACATGCGTAAATTCGAAGATGGTGCAACCATTACAATCGAACCTTGGAGAGCTGGTGCATTTCCAGTAATCAAAGATTTAATTGTAGATCGTACTGCATTCGAAAAAATTCTTCAATCGGGAGGTTATATTTCTGTAAACACTGGTGGTGTACCTGATGGTAACGCTATTCCTATTGCTCAGGATGATGCTGAGGAAGCTATGGATGCTGCAGCTTGTATTGGTTGTGGTGCTTGTGTTGCAACTTGTAAAAACTCATCGGCTATGTTGTTCGTTTCTGCTAAGGTATCTCACCTTGCAAAACTTCCTCAAGGTCGTATTGAAGCTGCTCGCCGTGCTAAAAACATGGTTGCAAAAATGGATGAAATGGGATTTGGTAACTGTACCAATACTGGAGCTTGTGAAGTAGAATGTCCTAAGGGAATTTCTATTGCTAACATTGCTCGTTTGAACCGTGAGTTCTTAGCAGCTAAAATTAAGGATTAATTTAGACTGAAATCCAAATATCGAGAGCGTTGCCTTAGGGTAACGCTCTTTTTTTGCAATTACAGATCATTTCACCAAACAGGTATCCTCTATCTTAATTAAATATTAATTTGATATTCTAAGCGTTGAATTCGCTTCTTATCTATGGAAATGTAGCAGGTATCCTTTTTATGCACTTGAATGGAAACCATAAATACCCCTTTATTAATATTTCCCATGTGTTTTGCTGCTGATTTTGATAAATCGATAATACGTGCTTTAACAAATGGACCACGATCGTTAATACGGACGATTACAGACTTTTTATTAGTTAAATTAAGCACTTTTACCCAAGTGCCAAAAGAAAGGCTTGGATGAGCTGCAGTAAACTTGTTTTGATGAAATATTTCTCCCGATGCTGTTTTATGCCCTTCCAAATAATCTGAGTAATAACTGGCTTTTCCGTTTTGGCAAGCACACTTTATTACTTGTGATTTTACAAATAAACTCAATAAAACAAAGCCTATACTTAAATAAATCGATTTCATAGTAGTACTTAAATGGATAAGAACAAAAAAATCCGACCCAAAGGTCGGATTCTATTACATCTTTTTCTTACCTATTATTCTTCCGAATTATCCTCATTATCCGAATTATCATCCATATTAATTTGGTAAGCTTCTGTAGCTACAATATCAACCAAAGTTTTAACAAAATACATATCATACATAGAGCTATATATTTTATCCAATTGCGCCAAAGTTTCTTCTCCAATTAAGTCAGATAATATTACACTTGTTTCATCGGCAAAAGTAATTTTTATATCGAAAGCTCGTCTGCAAAATGCTCCATCTGCTTGCTCTTCACCTTCGTTTTCTCCATCGGATACTGTAGTGTCATCTATAATTTCAATTATTGCATCTTCTTGAAGTTCACCACCGCGGTATACAAGATATTCGTCGCTGTCTGAATTTTTAACAATTTTTATATCACCTATAGTTAAGGCATATTCATATTGCGCACCAAATTCGTTATTAGATCTTACATACTCAACTTCCTCCATGTATAAAACCTCTTCGCCCATTTTTAAACTATAAGCAAACTCGGTAGTATCGCCAAACATAAATTTATGCCCCACAGAATATCCATTGGCAAAGCCAAATTCCGAAACATATTCAAAATTTTTGTCAACAGCCTTATTCATATTCCAGTCCACAAAAATTTCACCAGCAGGCTCTTCTTCAATCGTAATATCAGCATCTAACAAATAATCGAATTTAAATCCTTCATTATTCATAAGGGTTGATGAATGATATTGAGAAGTACTAACTTCAAAATCATTATCTAATTCGGCATCACCTTCTTCTTCCATGTATAATTTCCATGGTTTCGTAGCTTTTTCCTGAGGTAAATGGATGATAAATAATTCGCTATCTCCTGTTTTTTCGAAAACATGTTGTCTATACATTTTTGTTTCTGTAGCCTCCTCATTTCCAGCAGCAGTATATTCATAAATCCCCTGAATATCTTCTAAAGAAATTTCGCGAGTAAAAGAAAATCTATCATCAGATTCTTCTTCTGTTCCTTCTTTAGTACTTCCACTCATAGTAATTAACTCAAAACCTGGCGATGCTGTTATTTCTCCAACTGCTTCGCTCAGTGTTTTTGTTTTAAGTTCTAGTGATTGTTCTAAATTTTGATCCTGATCCTGTGTTTTTGGGCTGTCTGAATCGGAACAACTCCAAATTGCTGCTGAAAAAAACAGCAACATACCAACAACAATAATGTTTCTTTTCATATTCCTAAATTTTAGTTGATAATAATCTAAATTGTAAATTACTACTGATAATGTATCAATAGCTTTAGACTTAGTACTCAATATTTAATTGACATTTTGTATTGGTACAATAAGAATACCGTACTAAAAATTTGGACTATGAATTTTATCACGCCACACCTAATCAATTGCGGTTTTGATAGTTAACACACAACAACCGGAATATTTTGGGGTATAAAAATTTCAGTATGAAATAAATTTGTAGAAAAGAATGGACAAATGTGTAGAATTGTTCTACATAAGAAAGCAAGAATTAGCCGCATATAATTAGAAGCTTCATTTTAATTTATGCAACATTAGTATTTATAGAATGCTAATTTTTATAATAAGCTTTATCTGTAATATTTTTTACTAATTCAATTTAAAATTGACAGGAACAATTGTATATAATTTTACGGGTAATCCATTTTTTATTGCAGGTTTCCAAGCTTTACATTGTTGCACTGCCATAGCCGCAGCTTTATTTAATTCTGAATGAACACCTCTAAAAATACTAATATCGCAAGGCTCTCCTTGTTCAGATATTGCAAAAAGAATCAAAACACATCCTCCAATTCCTTTTTTAGCACAAGATTCGGGATATTTTACAAACCTGACTATATCTTTTGATAAATCGAGCAGACTTTCCTTATATCGAGCTAAAGTATCTGCATTAGCATAAGTATTATTAGGCCAATAATGCTTTTTATTATCGGTAATAAACGATTTAATTAAAACACCATTCTTATATGAATTAACTTCTGTAATAATATCATCGGTATAACTAGTCCATTGTCCATGCTTAATTAAAGGAAATAAATTAGTAGCAATACCCTTTTTCCATAGTTCACCCTTGTAATTGTAATCTTCAACCAAATATCCACCAGTAATTTTATTAAATTTTCGAGTAAAGGATTTATTCTCATATTTAACAAGATATGAATTATCATCCTTTAATTTAATGCTGCGATTAACTAGATTTTCCCACTCTCCATTACTATATATATCTTCGACCATAATCGAAGTTTTATTATTTTTTTTCTTTACAGTAACACGAAAGTCTGCACCTTCTTTCGTTGGTAATGGTTTATGATTTTTAAAATAAACAATTGTATCGTTTTGAGCTACACAAACAACTGGAAATAATATAAGTATGAGGGCAAATAATATCTTATGCATAATTTTTATGTATTATAAATGCAAATATAGCATAATTTTTATGTTGTTAGTAAAATTATTTTAGGCTGTGCTAAATCTTATGCGAACGGTAAAATAGAATCCTGTAAATTTATTATCTTCGTATTTCTTTAAAATAAAAATTACTATTTTTTTTTAATGCCATACCGCCGATTACCAAATACAGATGCAGCACGTTTGCGTGCCTTAAAAGCCGCTTTAAGCATAAGCATGAGAGTAAATCGTTTCGATCTTGCTTATTCTTATTCTTTGTATCAAAGAATTGAAACTTTTGTGCCCCATTACGAACTAGCAATAAGAAACTACAAACAGGCATTAAGTCAGCAATCGAGTAAAAGTAAAGACTACAACGAAAAACTTAGAAAAGCCAAATTATACATTTCACACTTTATTCAGGTATTAAATTTTACGATTATAAGAGGTGAACTAAAGCCAGAAGTAAGAGAATTTTATGGTTTAAAGAAATCTTCGAAAGCAACTCCATCTTTACTTAAAGATATAAAAGTAACTGAATGGGGCGATAAATTAATTAAAGGAGAACAGGAACGCACCAGAATGGGTGGTAATCCAATTTATAGCCCTTCTATTGCTTTGGTAAGAGTTAATGTCGAGAATTTTAAAGAGGCTTTCGACTTCCAAAAAACACTGCAGAATAACACCCATAGATTTTCAGAAAAAGTTGCCGAATTTCGTGCTGATGCTGATAAACTTATTTTGGAACTTTGGAATGAAGTAGAACAAAAATTTGAAAAATTTTCTGATGAAATTAAACGTGAAAAATGTAGTGAATATGGTATAATTTACATTTGGAGAAAAGGAGAACGAGAAAGGTTAGAACAGATTGAACAAGCAAAAAAAGACAGTTTAATTTTGCCTTTTACAAGTTCTAAAGAAATAAGTCATCAGAATTAACACAAAAATAATAGACAAGATTCCTGGTACAAAAAAGTTATCGTTTGCTCCAACCGTTTCTATCTCTTTAGGTAAATTGCCATTGCCTATAAAATATTTTGCCAAAACTGCCAGTCCGTTATTCACTAAATGAGCAATAATTGGCACCCACAAACTTTTAGACCAAATTAAAAGATATCCAAAAAGAATACCCATTACCATTCGCGGTAAAAGGCCAAAAAATTGCATGTGTAAAGCGGCAAATAAAAAGGCTGTAATTACAATTCCCCAATGAACATTTTTGGTAATTTTAGAAAAAATTCCCTGAATAACACCTCTAAATAAAAGCTCTTCACCTAATGCCGGAATAACAGCAATTACCAAAAGATTTACCAATAAATCGGGTAAAGATTTCATTACTAAAAATTTCTCAATTACTACTTTAGCTTGCTCCTCACTATCTTTCATCCAGTTCTCGATTGGCAGCATAAAATCGGGTAAATGTAAGTGAGAATTAATTTCGGCTAAAAAATTAATCATTGGAAGCGACACAACTATGATAATTGTAGCTAAAATAATATTTCTTAATTTGGTTTTTTGCTGTAAATACAAATACTCTTTTACCTTATGATGAAGCAAATAGGCAATAATAAATGGTGGTATAATAAACATACCAATTGAATATACCGATTGATAAAATTTAAGAAGCGAAATATTTACCGTATCATTATAAATATCAACAGATTGAGTGTCGGTAAAAATATTTACACCGTAAATAAAATAAGCCAAAACAGTTCCCGCAAACATAGTAAGCAAGAAAGATCCTAACACAATAATTAAACTTAAAATTAATTGAGCAAAGGAAGAATATTGTCTGAAAGATCCTTTTAACATGGTACTTTTATTTAAATGAAAAACAAAAATAACAATAGATATGAAATATTTAGAATGAGAATTAGGAATGTTTTTGAAAACTCATTGTATAAATACAAAATTGCACATTAAGTATTATCATTATATTTGTGCCTGATTAAAAAAGAAGACAAGTGAAGATAGGAAAATTGGATTTAGGGGAAAAGCCGGTATTACTGGCTCCGATGGAAGATGTTACGAATCCGCCGTTTCGTGTTTTGTGCAAAAGATATGGTGCCGATTTAATGTACACCGAGTTTATCTCATCCGATGCATTAATTCGATCGGTAAACCGAAGCATGAAAAAACTAACTATTTTAGAAGAGGAACGCCCGGTTGCCATTCAAATTTATGGAAAGGAAGTTGATCCAATGGTTGAAGCGGCTAAAATTGTAGAGCAGGCAAATCCAGAATTTATCGATCTTAACTTTGGTTGCCCGGTGCGCAAAGTTGCTACTAAAGGTGCTGGTTCGGGCATGCTTCGCAATATTCCACAACTTTTAAAAATTACAGAATCTGTTGTTAAAGCTGTTAATATTCCGGTAACGGTAAAAACCCGTTTGGGCTGGGACGAAGACTCTAAAGTAATTGTAGAGCTGGCTGAAAAATTACAGGATGTAGGAATTGCCGGACTCACAATTCATGGCAGAACACGTTGCCAGATGTACAAAGGCGAAGCCGACTGGACTTTAATTGGCGAAGTAAAAAATAACCCTCGCATGCACATTCCTATTATCGGAAATGGTGATATTACAAATCCTGTTAAAGCAAAAGAAGCTTTTGATAAGTATGGAGTTGATGCGGTAATGATTGGACGTGCTGCAGTAGGAAAACCCTGGATTTTTAGGGATGTAAAACATTATCTTAACACAGGTGAGTTATTACCACCAGCTACGGTTTCTCAGCAAGTTGATATGTTAAAAGAACAGATTGATGCGGCCATTAACTGGATAGATGAACCAAGAGGAATTCTTCACATGCGCCGCCACATGGCTGGTATGTTTAAAGGCCTTTTTAACTTTAAACAAACACGTATCGAAATGCTTAGGGCAAATCATTACCCAGATTTAATGCTGATATTAGATAGAATTGCCGCCGAGTGGGGCGATATTCAAATAGATGATGAATAAAAAAAGACGCTAATGCGTCTTTTTTATTATTCCATAATTTTAGGTAATTCTTTTAAAAAGTAATCCGGATCGAAAACAGTATAGCTCTCTAGTCTCCTACTCCACTTCATACTCGCCTTTTTAACAAAACCTTTCTGTAAACTTCGAATTTGATTTTCACTAAGCTCTAGCTCTGCACTAAAAATAGAAAATCCATAATTGGGATATTCTTTAGGCTCAAAATCTTTAGCATACTGCAAACTAACAATCTCGTTATTAGACAGCTCCAAATCAATTTTAGATTTTTTGGTAATAAATCCGAAAAAACGAAATCCTTCTTCTTCTAAAATTTTCCACTCTGTTTTTAATACTACTTTATTATTTTTCGAGATAATCTGGAAATTACATTTAATCGTATTTTTCTTGCTGTTAAACTTGGCAAGCTTTGCACTTTCTCCTTTTATTACTACTATAGATTCTAATTCGATATCTTTTAAAACAATAGGTTTTGCTATTTCTACTTCCGATTTTACCCTTGCAGAAGGCAGTACTGTTTTTGCTTTTACCTCTTCATATTTCCAGGTTCCGTTATCGAAAAGCAGAACAACTTTTCCTTCAGGAGTTACCATTCTAATTTGAGCTTTGGCTTCTAAAAAACCAATGATTAAAATTACGGTAACAATTAATAAATGCTTCATAATTAAATAATTTACTCTGTAATTTCGGGTACTGATTTAATAAAATAAGAAGGCTCAACTACCTTATATTCCTCAGTTCTTTTACTCCAGTTCATTTTAGCTTTAAAAACAATACTATTACGAAGCATACGAAGCTGATCTTTACTTAATTCTAGCTCTGCCGCATAGGTTGAGAAGCCATATCTTTCAAACTCTTTGGGTTCAAATTCTTTAGTATACACTAAATCGATAGTTTTACCGCCAATTAACTCAAGGCTAAGTGAGTTTCCTTCTTTAATAAATCCAAAGTAGGAATATGCTTCGCCATTCATAATTTTCCAATCGGTTTTTAAAATTGCTTTTCCATCTTTCGATGATAAAGTAAAATCGCAACGAACAATATTTTTTTTCTTAAAATACTTCGATAATTTAGCACTAGGACCTTCTATAAACGCCTTTTTTGCCACCTCAGCATCTTTTAGTGAAATCGGACTATCATCAACAACAGTTTCTGTAATTGTTTTTAAAGTCTCAGTTTTTGCTCCAAGTTCATTTTGAGAAGCTTCCTGATTTGCTTTTGCGGGTGCTTTAACATCGGCATAAGTCCAGGTACCGTTATCGTAAAGAATTACCACTTTACCATTAGATGTTAATGCCGTTTGTTGTGCCTTAACGAATTGGGAAATACCAAATACTAGGCAACAGAAAACAATTAAATGTTTCATTTTTTAATAATTTAATAAGTTATTATCTACCAGAATCAACTTATGATTCAAGAAAAAATTTGACTTGTAGTGAATTTCCTTATCAGTTAAACTGTAAGAATCGTTTGGTGATGTAGTGAACTGGAAAGCGAGAAGCTAAATATCCAATTAGTACAACAGTTGTAAAGATGATAAAAATATCGCTAAAATGAACCTCAACAGGGTAACTATCCAATATTCCGCCTAATTCGGACAATTTTATAAAGCCAAATTTCTTTTGTAAAAAACAAACTATTACTCCCAGAGAAATTCCTAATATTCCACCCGACAAAGTAATTAGCCATCCTTCCATCAGAAATATTTTTTGTATGGTTTTTTCATTAGCACCCATACTTCGTAGAGTTGCAATATCCTGTTTTTTATCGAGAATAAGCATGGTTAGCGACCCAATAATATTAAAAGATGCTATAATGAGAATAAATGCCAAAATGAAAAAGATTGCCGTTTTCTCTGTTTGCATCATCTTAAATAATACATCGTGTAATTCGAAACGGTTTTTTACTTCGAATTTATCGCCAAGTATTTCCTGTATTTCACTCTTTACATTTTCAATTTTATCTGCATCGTTAATTGCTAACTCGATAGCACTTACCTCATTCTTATAGCTAAAAAGATTTCGAGCAAAACTTAAGGGTACAAGCACATATTGAGCATCGAATTCGGCTTGAATCATAAAATACCCCGAAGGATATAGGTACTTAACATTAAAAGCGCTCATTGGATTGTGTCCAATTTTTGCATTTCTTTTAGGAACGTAAAATTTTATGGGATCGACAAAAGTAAGTCCAACTCCTAAATCGAGAGCAACCCCATAACCCAATACAGTAAACTGATGCTTAGGTGAATCCAAAAGAAAATTCCCTTCTACCATCATGGTATCCATTCCTGTCATTAGAGTAAAATCTTCGTCTACACCTTTTACAACAGCTGGGCGCTGACGATTGCCATATTTCAGCAAGGCATTTTCCTCTAAAACTTCAGAATAGAAAACCACATTTTCCATTTTCCGAATTTTATCGAAAGTAGAATCAGGAATAAAGGTTTTTCCTTTTGCAGGTAAAATTTTTAAATCGGGATCGAAACTTCCATACAAATCGGTAATTAAACCATTTAAGCCGTTAAACACCGAAAGAACAATAACCAAAGCCATGGTTCCTAATGTTACGCCAATAACCGATATCAGAGATATGATATTAACAACATTCTGTTTTTTCTTCGAAAACAGATAACGTTTAGCGATGTGGAAAGGAAGATTCAAATTAATGATAAATTATGACAATAGGTTATCTAAATTTTCAATGTAGTCCAAAGAATCATCAATAAAGAAAGCCAATTCGGGAACAATACGAAGTTGTTTACCAACTCTGCGACCTAAAATTCTTCTTATATTTTTCGAACTCATTTTAATTACCTGAAGTGTTTCTTCCGATTTATCGGATGGGAAAATGCTTAGATATACTTTAGCCAAGCCCAAATCGGGACTTATTCGAACGGTTGTAACCGATATCATCATTCCTCCGAAAAGATTACGTGATTCAACCTGAAAAATCTCTCCTAAATCCTTTTGTAATAATCTTGAAACCTTGCTTTGTCTTGTACTTTCCATATATACTCTTCTATTTTTTTACAAAGATAGTAGAATTATAGTGAATAAGGTTGAAGTAAAAGAGTTAATGTATGAATGAGTAAATGAATTACTGAACATCTAATTGCAAAATATAAATGAATAATTCCTCCTAAAATTGAAGCACGAATTCACGAATAATTTCGTTTATACACAAGAAAGTCGATAACATTTCTAATTTGTCCTAATATATTGATTTTATGACTGATCAAACATAACAATTAAACACAAATATATCTGCATAGCAAACATTTAAATTCGTGATGATTTTTTCATATAAAAAACTATTAGGGATAATATTATTATGGAAATTCTTAAATAAAAAAACACAATTACTAATTCATCATTTCTAATTCTTAATTGAATATCTACATTTGCAGAATGGCAGAATGGATAGAATATGGATACTGGGGTTTATTTATGGCCTGTTTTTTAGCTGCCACTATTTTACCTTTTAGCTCGGAAGCCATAGTAAGCCTTTGTTTGTATTCGGGTTTTGATATTAGTATAACCGTTGGAATTGCAACTTTAGGAAACTGGTTGGGCGGACTTAGCAGTTATTATTTAGGATATCTGGGCAAGTGGGAATGGATAGAAAAATTGCTTCGCGTAAAAAAAGAAAAAGCCGAAAAGTCGAGAATCTATCTGCAAAACAAAGGAAATGCAATTGCTTTTTTTGCTTTTCTGCCCTTTATTGGCGATATAATTCCTTTGGGTTTGGGCTTATTAAAAACAAATCCTTATTGGATGGCTTTGTTTATGGCAGCTGGAAAATTATGCCGGTACCTTGTTTGGACATGGCTTAGCATGCAAGCATTGGCATAAAACCTCCAATCGACAAGCTCCAAATCCCAAATTCACAAAATAAGGAAATTACAAACGCACAAAACTTTACAATGAGCAACAGAAATGTGCCTTGCTATTTTATTTATCCGATAGGTTTCATAATTTTGCGAGATAATTTTTTTAAGTATAAACAGCTCGATATTTGAGCAATTAATGAATCAGATCATGGATACAGTAGTTAGTGGAATTCGATCTACGGGTAATTTACACCTGGGAAACTATTTCGGAGCGGTAAAGAATTTTGTGCAGATGCAAAACGACAACAATTGTTTTTTCTTTATTGCTGATTGGCATTCCTTGACTACACATCCGAACCCTGCAGATCTTCACCAAAAAGTAAAACACGTTTTAGCCGAATATCTTGCTTGCGGTATCGATCCTGAAAAAGCATCTATTTACGTACAAAGTGATGTTCCGGAGATTCCTGAATTGTATTTGTTAATGAACATGAATGCTTATTTAGGGGAATTGGAGCGTACTACTTCTTTTAAAGATAAAGCGCGTAAAAATCCAGAAAATGTAAATGCTGGCTTGTTAACTTATCCGGTTTTAATGGCTGTTGATATTTTAATTCACAAAGCAAAGTATGTACCTGTTGGAAAAGATCAGGAGCAAAATTTAGAAATGGCTCGTAAGTTTGCTAAGAGATTTAACAACTCATACGGAGAAGAAACTTTCCCAATTCCTCAACCTTATTCATTTACTGGTGAATTTATAAAAATTCCCGGATTAGATGGATCTGGAAAAATGGGTAAATCGGAAGGAAATGCCATTGGCTTAGTGGAAGATCCGAAAGATATTCGTAAAAAAGTAATGAAAGCAGTTTCGGATAGTGGTCCAACAGAAATGAATCAGGAAAAACCTGAAGCCATTCAAAACCTTTTTACTTTAATGGATGTGGTTTCGGAGAAAGATACTTACAACTTTTTCAACGATAAATACAACAATTGCGAAATTCGTTACGGAGATATGAAAAAGCAATTGGCCGAAGATATCATTAATTTTACCACTCCAATTAGAGAACGATTTTTAGATATCTCACAAAATGATGCTTACCTAAGAAAAGTAACACAGGAAGGAGCTGAAAAAGCTCGCGAAAGTGCCGTTAAAACATTGGAAGAAGTTCGCAGATTATTCGGATTTAGAAAATTTTAAGAAACAAATCATATTATTTCAAAATGCCATCTCTATTGAGCTGGCATTTTTTATATATTAATTTTACTTGCTATAAATCAAGCGATTAACTGCGCCATATAAATGATCAGCACTAACAGGTTTGGATATAAAATCATTACAACCCGCCTGTAAAGTTTTTTCACGATCGCCAGCAAGTGCAAAAGCTGTTTGTGCTATTATAGGAACCGTTTTATTATTCTCTCTAATTTGTTTGGTAGCCTCGTAACCACTTAATTTTGGCATTTTCATATCCATTAAAATCAAGTCTATATCAGAATGTTTAGAAGCCAATTCAACAGCCATTTCCCCATTTTCGGCCAATAAAATTTCGCCACTTATCCGTTTTAATAAAATAGATAAATACTCTCTGGCATACTCATCGTCTTCGGCAATAAGAACTTTTAGTTTTTTACCATCTATCTCACAAACAAAACTTGATCTATCTACATCTATTTTTTTCGATTCACTTCTTTTTACAGGAATTGTAAATATAAATTCCGATCCTTTACCAAGTTCCGATTTAAGAGAGATTTTTCCTCCTAGCATCTCAACATAAGCCTTACTTATGGAAAGACCTAAACCTGCACCTTCTATAGTACCTTCGTTGGAAATATCAACTTGCCTAAATCTTTCGAAAATTATACTCTGCATATTGGCAGCAATTCCAATTCCCGTATCTTTCACAAAAAATTCGAGGTAATTTCCCTTATCACGATAACCAAAATCGATACTTCCTGTTACAGTATATTTAATTGCATTTTTTATTAGATTACTCAAAATTGAATCTAACATTAACTGATCGGTTAAAATAACAGACTGTTCTGCTGGCAGTGCTTTGCTGCAATTAAATGATAATTCTTTCTCTTTAACTTCAGGTTCAAAAAAATCATAATAATGATCGATAACAGCATTAATATTTACCTGAATATTTGATGGTTGAACCTGATTTGTTTCAATTTTAGAAACCTCAATAATATCATTTATTGTAGATAGCATTCTATCGCCACTTTTAAGAATAATATCTATGTATTTTTGTTGTTTCTCACCACTCAATTTTGGTGATTTTAATAAATCTGCAAAACCCAGAATTCCATTCATTGGAGTCCTAATTTCATGACTCATATTTGCTAGGAAGGCCGATTTTAACTTTTCACTCTCTTCTGCTCTTTCCTTTGCAATAATTAATTCCTGTTCATTTTTTTTCTGAGCAGATATATCTACCAATATGCTTAAGAACTCATTACCAAGAGCAATTCCAGATACTAATGTTTGTTTAACACTCCCATCTTTACAAGAAATATTGTATACTTCAGAAATTGAATCTGTTTTTGCCTCGGCATTTAAGCCAATGGTATCTTCCCATTTTTTAATTACAAATTCACGATAATCGGGATTTGGAAATGCCAATTTCCACCACCTATCCAAAGTAGAAATATCTTCGAGGGAATATCCAAACACATCTAAAAAACTATTATTTAAATAGTTCACTTCTCTTGATAAGCTATTTACCAAACTAAGAGGAAAAGGAGCCTGTTCAATAAAATACCTCAGCTTTGCTTCACTTGCCTTTAGTTCTTCCTCTGCCTTAATTCTAGCAGTAATATCCTGAATTACACAATAGGTCTGTTTAAAACTGCCATCGGGATGACATCCGGTACCGCCTTCTAGAGCAATAGGAATATAATTGCCATTTTTATGTCTTAGTTTAAAATGAACATCATGTACATAACCTCTGGACTTTAGTTTAGGAAAATTATTTACAAAATTTTCGCAATAATCAGGATGAAGTAAATCGGCATAATTTTTACCAATTACCTCATCTTTTTCATAACCTAATAAATTAAGCCAGGTTTGATTTACATCTACAAAATCTCCATTTTTATCTAAAGAATGATAGCCCAAAGGAGCATTATCGAATAGTATTTTATATTTTTCCTCGCTCTGCTGTACTTTATAATTACTAAACATACTAACAATAGCATAGGATAACCTACGACTAATTTCCAGGAATAACTTTTGCTCTAATTCGCTCCACTTTCGGTCGTAAGAACATTGATGTATTCCCAATAAATATGGATTAGCACCAATTTTATACATTGGAACAATTAGTTCGGAATGTGCTACATTGCTATCAGCTTCCTTAAAGGTTGATGATAAATATACATCAGACTTAATTGTTCTTATTTGTTGATAAATCTTTTCACTGTATGCTAAATCATTTCGATCATTTTTATTGGTAAAAATTTTCTTGAACGGATTTTTAACTATCTCAAAAGAATTAATCACATAATGATCCTCTAATTTTGGTGACGAAATAATAAAAGCACGATCTATTTTAAAAACCTCTTGTATTAAACTAAGCACTTCAGATAACATTTCCTCAATATTTTCAGCTTGTTCTAAAATTGAGTGAATGCTATCTAATGTATCAATATAATCCGATAAGTTATTTTTGTCCTGCTCATATTCTGAAATGTCTCGGGCAATTCCAAATACTAAATATTGTCCATTATCAGTAAGTAAGGATAAACTAATCTCTGAAGAAAAAACACTTCCATCTTTTCTTTTATTCGTAGATTTTATTTTTAAAAACTTACTTTTCTCTAGTTTTTTTAAATAAACATCTATTATTCCTAGTGTTTGAAATTCAGGAGCAATATCAGGAACAGAAAGATCTAACAATTCCTCTCTTGAATATTTTAAATATTGACATGCAGAATTATTTACCTCAAGAATTTTACCTTTCTGGTCGAACAAAAACATTACATCACCCGAATTTAAAACTAATGCTTTGTATAAATTAAACTTTGTTTCATCCTTATCAGTCATAAATAATCAGTTTATATCATAAAGTATTCTTTTAAATATAATAAATAGTAAATACATGAGAAAAAATAGAAGCATATTTTATTATCAAATAATTACAACTTAGCTATGCTCAATTCTAATTGTATTACTCTAAATTCTTATAAAAAAAGATATCTTTGTATGAAATACCGATAAAGCTTTTTTTATGGACAAAGAACTCTTAATCAAAAAATATAACGTACCAGTACCACGATATACTAGCTACCCTACTGTTCCTTTTTGGGGAGATAAAAAACCCGAAGTTTCGGAATGGCTAAAAGTGGTAAAACGTAGTTTCGATGAATCGAATGCCAGCAAAGGAATTAGTATTTACGTGCACTTACCCTATTGCGAACGCCTGTGTACCTATTGTGCCTGCACAAAAGTGATTACTAAAAATCATGATCTTGAAGAAAGTTATATAGAGGCAGTTTTAGAGGAATGGAAAATTTACCTGAATACTTTTGGCGATAGACCTCTACTTCGCGAATTACATTTAGGTGGCGGAACACCAACTTTCTTTAGTCCCAAAAATCTGAAAAAGCTAATTAACGGATTAAAAGAAAATGCAGATTTGCATCCCGATTATGAATTTAGCTTCGAGGGACATCCAAACAATACCACTCGCGAACACCTACAAGCATTATACGATGTGGGTTTTAGAAGGGTAAGTTATGGTGTTCAGGATTTCGATCCTGAGGTACAGCATATTATTAATCGCAAACAAAGTTTCGAAGTTGTTAAAGAAGTAACCGAAGCTGCAAGAGAAATTGGTTACAAATCGGTGAATTTTGATTTGATATACGGATTACCAAAACAAAAGCTAAGCTCGGTTAGAGATACTTTCGAGAAGGTTGCAGAGCTTAAACCCGATAGAATTGCCTATTATTCTTATGCTCATGTACCTTGGAAAACCAAAGGTCAGCGTATGTTTACCGATGCCGATATTCCCGATAGTACAGCCAAACGTGCTTTATACGATTTGGGTAAAGAAAGGCTGGCAGAATTAAATTACAGCGACATAGGTATGGATCATTTCTCTCTGCCTCACGACGAATTGTTTGTGGCACGTGAAGAAAAGAGACTACACCGAAATTTTATGGGGTACAACACTTCACACACCGAACTTTTAATTGGTTTGGGAGCCTCGTCAATCTCCGATGCAAAATATGCTTATGCGCAAAATACTAAAGCCATTAAAGATTACGAAAACGCTGCTGGTAAAGGCGAATTAGATTTGGTAAAAGGCTATTTCCTTACCAAGGAAGATGTAAGCATAAAACGTGCAATTCTCGATATTACCTGCCGCCGTGAATTGTTTTTTACTGATGATCTGAAAAAATATCTTCCTGAAACTATTATAGAAGAATTAACTATAATGAAAGAGGAAGGAATAATAGAACTAGACGAAGAAAAACTAACAGTTACCGACTTAGGCATGATTTTCCTGAGAAACATTGCCAAACCATTCGATAACAAATTGCGCTATTCGCAAAAAGGTGGGGATAAGATGTTTTCTAAGGCGATATAAACAAAACATAAAAAAGAGGTTCCTAAATAATCAGGAACCTCTTTCGCTATTGTAAAAAACTAATCTATGATTAAAAAGCTCTTCGTTGGTGCTTAAAACCTTTTCTATTGCCAGAGTGACTTAAGAAAAGCACTAACTGATCCTCGTCTAAAATTTTCCTCATTTCTAACTGATTATCAAATCTCTTTTTTGCCAATTGAGTTTGAATTTTGCTAAGATCATTCACATTGGATACCAGCATATTTTTGTCAGGATTTTCTGATGTCATCATCTGTCTTTGCTTCAATCTCAACACTTCGGCCTCATCTCTTAAACTCTTAGTGTCTTTTAAATGAGCAATACGTAACTCTTGCATCTGATCTTTTTGCTCCTCGCTAAAATTAAGCATATTGCCTCTTTGCATCTGCTTTTTTCCACCTCTTTGCATCTGGCCTCGGTTTTCTCTTTGCCCTCTTTGTGCAAATTGTTTTCCCTCATTATCCTGAAAATTGCCTTGTCTTCTTCCTTGCTCTCTTCCCTGTTCTCTTCCCTGTTCTCTTCCTTGTCTCATTCCCTGTTTTCCACGCTGAGCATGTTTCTGACCTTTTTTCATGCCATGTTTGCCAAATCTGTTTCCATGCTCTTCATTTAATGAGGAACGCATATCTATGCGCATATCCAGTCTCTTAAGGTTCAACTCCTTTTTAATTGCACCCATTTTATCGATATTGGCATAAACCTCGTTCTTATTTGGCTTATCGGCCGACACCAAAGTTTGCTGATGTGCCTGCAATTCGTTCAACTGGTTTTTTAAATCCTTAGTTTCGCTCGCATATTTAATACGAACTTCTTTCATTTGACCTTTTTGTTCTTCGCTAAGAACAGGTCTTTTTGCATTTCTAGCTTGCTGTTGTCCTCTTTGTGCATATAAACCTGTTGTTCCTGTAACAAAAAACATACAGATCATTCCTATAATTGCTAACTTTTTCATATTGTCTAACTTTTAAAATTTTTGAAAATAAATACCGATTAGTATTTGATAAATACTCTTCTACTTCATTTTGATATTGAACTTCAAATATCTATCGGCATTATATCTAAAAACTATTTCTTTTAAAATGATATAATTTACTGCGCTTTTGTAAAATCGATTTCGGAAGTTTGACCTCTCAATTTTAAAAAGGTTTAATTTTAAGGCAAAAAAAAAGACTCACATACATGTAAGTCTTTCTTTTTCAATATATAAATCTCTTAATCAAAAATCAATTCTGCTTCTTGAAGTGTTTTATCCAAATCTTTAATTATTGGATAAAAACCTTCATCATCGATAATATCACGAGCAATATAAGCTTTCAATTGAGTTTCTATTACCTCTCTCGATTGTCGAAGTCCTTTAGCATCTGGTTTCACACCTTTCTTATTGGCATAGGCAACCATTTTGTTTATAATGTTTTTGTTTTTAACAAAGTTCAAAACATCCTGATAAGTTTTTATCGATAACATCTGTTGTCTGTTTTGATCGACAAATTCGAAGGCATACTGATAAATAATTCCTTTGCGACTTAAAAGTCTGAAATAATCAGAATATCCGGAGGTATCAACAGGAATAAACACATCGGGCATAATTCCACCTCCTCCATAAACAATATTTCCACCTGGAGTTGTAAATTTTAGCGAATCGTTAAAATGAATGGAATCCTTTTTTTGAAACTCGCCATTTAAAAATCGGTGATTAATATCATTATAGTATTCTTCTTTGCCGTTGTTGTAAGGTTTTTGAATACATCTGCCCGTAGGGGTATAATAACGGGCTACGGTTAAACGCAATGCCGATCCGTCGGGCAACATACGCTGTTCCTGCACCAAACCTTTACCAAAAGAGCGACGACCAACAATTTTACCTCTGTCGTTATCCTGAATGGCACCTGCAAAAATCTCACTTGCCGACGCCGACGCCTCATCAATTAATACAATAATTGGTAAATCCTGGAATTGCCCCTTACCCGTAGACATATAATTGGTTCTTGGTTGCGATTTTCCATGCGTATAAACAATCATCTTTTCTTTTGGCAAAAACTCATTAATCATATTTGTTGCCTCGGAAAGATATCCACCTGTATTACCACGTAAATCGACAATTAACTTTGTGGTCTTTTCGTTTTTAAGCTTCTGCAAGCCTTCTGAAAATTCGAAATAAGTTGTTGCTGCAAAGCGGCTTACTTTTATATAACCAATTTCGGGAGTAAGCATATAAGCCACATCAACACTGGGAACAGGAATTGAGCCTCGTAACAATTCTATATCGATATTTTCATTTGAGCTTCGGCGATAAATACCTACTTTAACCGGCGTACCTTTGGGTCCTTTTAGGCGCTTCATAATATCAGCGTCTTTCATTTCTTTCCCAACTATTAAAGTATCGTCGACAGTTACAATACGATCTCCTGCTTTTATTCCTCCAATTTCCGATGGTCCGCCAGGAATTACACGCACAATAGCCACAGTGTCCTGATAACGAACAAACTGAACACCAATTCCACCAAAATTACCTTTTAGCTCATCATTTACTTTTTGCAGATCTTTGGCAGGAATATATACCGTATGTGGATCCAGATCTTTTAGAAGAGAAGGAATTGCCTTCTCTATCATTTGCTCTGTGCTAACTGTATCCACATAATCTTCTTCAACCATATCTAGAACTATATCGAGCTTACTAGCTGCTTGCGGCATTTGAAAAATAGCAGACTCGCCCGAATTTCCTTTCTGAAAAAAGGAATTTATAAACATTCCCAACACCACTGCACAAGCCAGTAATAGTGGCAAAATTATCGCACTTTTTTTATTGTCGTAACTCATGTATTAAATTTTAATTCTCTTCCTGTAAACAAATATATTTTAATTCTATTCCCGCTCGTTCAAGCAAATCTTTACCATCGGCACTGTGATAATCTTCTGAATATACAACACGCACAATTCCAGCCTGAATAATTAATTTTGCACACTCTATACAAGGCGAAGCTGTAACGTATAGTGTAGCATTTTCGCTACTGTTGCCCGACTTAGCAACTTTTGTAATTGCATTTGCTTCGGCATGTAGTACATAGGGTTTTGTTTTTGAATTTTCATCTTCGCATACATTCTCAAAACCAGAAGGCGTTCCATTATATCCATCGGATATAATCATTTTATCTTTAACAATTAAAGCCCCAACTTGCCTTCTTTTACAATAGGAATTTTCAGCCCAAACTACAGCCATTCTCAAATATCTTCTATCTAATTTATCTTGTTTGTCCTGCATAACAGTTAAGTCCGATGTTTCTGAATTTTGCATATTATTAATCAATTTTATGTACTTAAAACAAATGTATAAAAATATATCGGGAGTTAATCTTTAATATTAAATCAATCGAAGCTTAAAAACTTTAAAGCTTGACATACTATTAGACCAATTTCACCACTCGTAAATTAAATTTAGTCAAAATTTTAATTTTTCTTAAACTTTACTTTTAAATATCACTAAAACAAATATTTACAAAATAAGCCTTAGTAGTTCTGCTGTTAAAAATTAAAAACAATTAAATTTTAATTTAATGAATATCAATAAACAAAGAAATATAAACTTATTGATATGATAAACAGATAAATCACGCATTTTCTCATATAATCAAAAACACAAAGCAATTAATTGGAAACACTCCTCAATCCATCTATTTTTCAATCCAATATGTTGCATCAAACATCACAAATAATATAACTCTCTTACATGAAGAATATTAACAATAAGCTTCAAAAGTCGTTTCTTCTTCTATGCTTAGCACTTTTTATCCCCTTATTTGCTAAGTCGGCTAGTAAAATTAGTTTTACAACTAGTGAACCAGACAAAACAATAAATGTTAGCCTTGATAAAACAAGCATTTGCAAGGGTGAAACAATATGCATTTCTCTCTCTACCAGCGAAACAGGAGTCGAGTATGAATTAAATGCAAACGGTAACAATATTGAATCTCCGCAAAATGGAACAGGATCGTCTATAAACTTTAGCTTTGCTCCTGCTGCCACAGCAATTTATAGTATTACAGCTACAAACATCAGCACATTAGAAAGCACCGAATTACTTCAAACCGTAAGCGTAACAGTTCTCGAAGCACCTAAGCTCGATTTAACTATTACTGCAAGCGATAATGAAATTTGCGAAAGCCTGAATGAACCTGTAATTATCTCTATTGCTAATTCGGAAAATGAATGCACATATTGGTTAAAAGATAGTAAAGGAAAGGAAATTAGTATGGCAAATGGTAATGGCGGACAAATGAATTTTAGCTCTGTTTCGCCAGACACTACCACTTCTTATTTTATAGAAACAAGAAAAAATACTTGCAGCAGCAAATTACAGCTTACAAACACTTTAAATATTGAAGTTATTCCCTTACCAATTACAAATATTGATCTTAGTATTTCGGAACCTGAAATTTGCGTTGGTGAAAAAACAATTATCTCTCTCGATACAAGCGAAAAAGGTGTAAGTTACCAACTTTTTAATGGGACTTACCTGGAAGGAGAATCTATTTCGGGAAACGGTTCGCAAGTATCCTTTCCTGAATTTTCACCCTTTCGTTCTCTTTATTACAGGGTAATAGCAAGCAATAATATTTGTGGTACATCAGTGCATTTAAACAAATCTATTAGGGTAGATGTTGGTTTACAACCTGAAGAGCACTTGCACCCAACCATAGATAAGCACACAATATGCGAGGGAGAAGAGGTTACAGTCTCTCTTACTCCAAGCGATCCTAATGTACATTATCAATTACTTGCTAACGATATTCCTATTGGAGAATGGGTAGAAGGAAATAGTGAGGAAATAAAATTTGAGCCTACCAGTCCAACAAGTTCTACTGTTTATAAAATCGAAGCACTAGGTAAAAAATGCCTAGCTGCAGTTGATATCAGATATACAGTTGATGTAGATGTTCATCATTATCCCGAAAAGGATAAAAAAATACTTAGCGATCGTGATACAATTTGCGCTGGCGAAGAAGTAAGCCTGTTTGTAGAAAATAGCCAGACAGATATTCTATACCAACTGCACAATGGAACAGAATTTATAGAACCAAGTTTACTTGGAAACGGCGGAACCATTGAGTTTCCGGCACAAATACAAAACAATAGCAAAACATATAAAGTGTATGCACACGAATCGGTTTGCGGCGATCCTGTTTTAATAAATGATTCAAAACAAATAAGTGTTCCTGATCTTTCTCCTCTCTCGCTTGAAACTTTTGCAACACCTTATGAAATTTGTGAGGGAGAAAGCATAGATATAGAAATTCCGAATACTTTAAAGGGTATTTCTTACATTTTACAAAATGGCGATGATGAATTATCGGAAATTACCAGCAATGGCAATGCTTTGGTATTCGAAAATATTATTCCCGACCAAAATTCTAATCTGCAAATAAGAATAGGAAATTGTAAAGAAAAACTAATTGTAGCAAAAGCCGATTATGTACTCCAAACAAATCCTAAACTACAAATTTTTACCAGCGAGGTACAATCGGGTTACGATGGTAATTTGGCCATTTCGGTTACCAATGGCAAAGCACCCTATACATATATTATTAATCCTGGGGAAACAAAAGTAAGTGAGAAATCTGTTCTCGAACTAAATGGACTCGAAGCTGGTACATACGAAGTTTTAGTTATTGATGATAATGCATGCCGATCGTCAGAATCGGGAGAAATTGCCGAAATTACTATTAACGAAGATTTACAGGTGATTGTAAACAATGCATTAACACCAAATGGCGATGGAATTAACGACAATTGGCTAATTCATTACAATTCAGATTTAAGCAATCCTGAGGTTTATATTTTTAATATTTATGGACAGCAAATCTATCATTCCAAAGCTTATCAAAACGACTGGAAAGGAGATTATAAGGGTTCTATTTTACCCAATGGCGCTTATTATTATCTCATAGAATTTGAATCGGATGAAATTAAACCCATTAAGGGAAGTTTATCAATTTTAGGAAACTACTAATATAATAGTTGAATGAAGAAGTTCTACACAAGAAAAAACATTATAATTTGCCTGATTTTATTTTTAGCTTGTAATTGTAAAACAGCAAAAGCTCAGCAAGTTCCCTTAATTGATCAGTATTACATTAATCCTACTTTTTATAATCCTGCGGCAGCAGGAGCAAATGGATTATTTAATGCTTATTTGCTAAGAAATCAGAAGTTTTCGGGTTTCGATGGCGGACAGGTAACACATTTGTTTACTGCCGATGCGGCCTTAAAAGATGCCAAATACGGAGCCGGATTTAATCTTACCAACGACGATATTGGTATTTTTAATAACACACAGGCAAGTTTAAGCTACTCCTATCAAATAGAGCTTTCTACGAATCATTATTTACGTTTAGGACTATCGGCTGGTATTTCCGATTTTAGACTTAAAATGAATGAAATAGTAGCAAATCCCGACGATGCCTACCTTATGAATACCGATTATAAAAGCACCGAATTTATGGCTAATATGGGATTCTATTACACCCATAAAAACCTTATGATTGGCCTTACAATACCACAGTTATTAAACAACTCGGTTAATGGCAGTAGCAATAATCAACAATCGTCGTATAAATTGGTTAGACACGCAATGCTTAGTGGAGCGTACAAATTCCCTATTAAACAGGTAAAAGACCTTAGCATAACTCCCTACCTTATGCTACGATATGCCAACAATTCACCTTTTCAGTACGATGTAAATGTAATTGCTAATCTTGCCGATAAAGCCTGGTTTAGTTTAAGCTATCGCGATAATTATTCAATTGGTTTAAATGCAGGCATTCAGTTCTTACAAAATTTTACTCTTGGATATTCTTATGATATCGGAATTCAGGAATCGGGAAGATATGCGTCGAATAATCACGAATTTCTTATCGGATATAAACTAAAAAAGAAAAGCAGAAAAGAGCCAGATCGTATTTTAAACAACGACTTAAGCGTTCTTAAAACCTTGCTGGCCGAGAAGTACAAAAAAATAGATCAATTGCGCCATCAATTGGAACAGATGGAAAAAAGCGATAAACTTACCGATAAAGACAGAGATGGTGTGCCTGATACTATTGATGAATGCCCAAACACTCCTCCATACTATATCGTAAACAAGTACGGATGCCCTGTCGATTCTGATAACGATGGCGTAGTAGACAGTGAAGATTTATGCCCCGAAACACCTGGTATTGCAGCAAATAAAGGTTGTCCGGAACAAAAAGAGGAACGAATACAAATGGAAGATAATCTGGAGAATATTTATTTTGCATTCGGAAAATATCAACTAACAGAATACTCCCGACGAAAGCTGGTAACAGTTATTAAAATGATGCTTATGGATGAATCGTATATTTTAAAAATGCATGGCCATACCGACGATATTGGATCTAAGCAATCGAATATTGAGCTTGCACATAAAAGACTTATTACTGTAAAAAATTATCTGATTTTAAATGGTGTACCCGATAACCGGGTAATTATAATTCCGCATGGTGAATCACTTCCTGTGGTGGCAAATACCGACAACAAAAGCAGGGCCAGCAACAGGCGGGTTACCTTCGAAATTTATTCCTATCAATAATGATATACAACAATCCCCGAACTGTTTAATACAAATCGGGGATTTTTAAATTTCTTAAGCTATTACTTAAAAAGATATGCTTTTATATTTTGCGAAGCCGGACGACCAATAATATTCTTAATATAGCCATTCTTCTCGTTTAAAATACCAGATTTTTGCACATAGCCTTTTCCCATTGGCATACATGTACCCCAGGCTCCACTAGGACTGCAATCGTTAAAATTGGTAATTTTTACAAGAGTATGATTCCCAACTGTTATGATACAAGTTTTATAAGTTTTAGCTAAGTCTAAAGTTTCCTTTATATTTTCTTTATTCAACTCAACTGTTTTATCGGCCTGCTGCTCTGCTAATTTATTAATTGTAGAAATAGGCTGACCAAGATCTGCAAATTCGTCGTTAAAATTAATGCTTCCTGCAACAAAAGCTTTTAGTACTTCAAGCTTTGTATTTTGTGCACTAAGAGAGAATCCAATCAAAACCAAAAGTATAACAATAGATTTTTTCATGATTATAGATTTTAAATTTAATAAAGCTTAAACAATGCGCTTCTACACAAATCTACAAAATATGTTTACCTTACACCTAATATTAAATAAAATAATTCGAGAATAGTAGAGAGAAAAAACTTTAAAAAAGAAGTAATGTAAATTAAATATCTCGAAGTATAACAAGAAAAAGAGCCAATTAGCAATAAAAACACAATAGCCTAAAAATAAAAAAACCAACTAAAAAAGTTGGGCGATCTATTTAAACTACTAATCTATTATTCTATGAAAAAACCTAATCTAATTTCTATCTCTTTGTATGATACAAATCTATCTAACATTTGGGTTAACAAATGAGAAGAAGTGTTAAAGATTGTGAAAATGTAATTATTTCAGTTACTTAAGTCTCTTTCGAAATTCTTACTTCGGCAATTTAAACTGCAAGTGAATTGTGATTATTTTCTATAAAAATGGATACGAGCAAGGGACGCTCGCACCATCAGTCAGCACAAAGTCGGACTATCAAGGGGTATAATAATATGTTCCAAAATCACTTTTCTTGGTTTTTGTAGCCGAAGTTGGTTCATAGTATCCTTCCTCGGTAAATATTTTATCTAACTGTCCGTTTACAAAGAGAAATTCGCCCTGATAATCAATTCGTTTTATTTCATTGTTGTCTTCATCTAAGAAACTTCTTCTTAGTAGTGTTCCATCGGCCAGATATTGATTTACTATTTTTTACCATCAATCAATTTGATGCACTAGGTCGAGTTTCTTTCCATTTTATACTCTTATAAAAAAGCTATTTTCAGCTGTAATTAATCAAGTATAATGCCGATATATAATTTGTTAAGCATTGGAAGCAAAGCGCACAAATGCTTCGTACAAATTAATAATCGGTATTAGCCGTTTTAAGAGCCTAAAAATAAAACGAGCGGTACATTGTACCACTCGTTTTTCTAATTATTTTCTTATTTCAGTATTGAATACCAATACTTTACAATTACAATCCCTAAAATCAGTAAATTTGAAGCATTACCCGTGCGTGGTGATCGTACCAGTTCAAACCAAAACTGTCAAGGAACTCTTTATAAACGATACATTGTACCGCTTATTTTTCTTTATATTTATTTAATTTTCCTGCTGAATATTAACTTATTATATTTTTCAATTTTCTTTCTCTAAATATTTGCTTAATACTTCTTCTGTTTGTTTCTTTTATAATTGCATGTTTATTAATCTTTTTTAATTGTGTTTTGGTCAATACAAATTAAATGCTTTTTTGAACATGCTCTTTTTTAAGACACACTATTTTGAACGATATCTATTTCATAAAAAAGGATTAGCAACAGATATTTTTAACATTTTTCCACTTTCTCTAAATTCTTGCAAAGAAATAGTATCAATGCTTGGAAGTTCAGGTAGTGTATTCCCCTTTACATTAATTAAAGAATCGATATGTAGCATGAAATAAATATACTGTCCTTCTGATAAAGAACTGCTATTGCATGTAAACATGTAATAGTATTTTCCTGTTTTAAACTGATAATCAATAAAAAAACGTGGCGCTTTATCACACAAAACAGTTGTATAATGATATAATGTATCATTATTAAATAGACATACTTCATGCTTTAAATTTCCTATATCGTATTGTTTAACAACGTTACAATTACCATAGTATTTACGACAGTTATATTCTCTACATTTATACACTATTGCAATTGTTGTATCAGATTTTTCAAACTCATAGGAAATAGTGTAAAACTCCATATTTCCAGACATAGATTCATCACAAACAGCAACCTTTCCATTCTTACACATCTTTAAAATCTCAGTTTTATAATTTCTTATCGATGAATTTATTTCTATTATTTTGTTAATATCGTTTTTCAATTTAGATTTTTGTGTGCATGACATAGTTACGGACAATATCATGATGTACATTATGGTATTTCTCATGGCATTTCATATTTAGGTTCTATTCCAATATAATTGCAATAATTAAGATAGGTAGAGTAGTCTGAAAACATTAAACTAAAAACTCCAATCGTCTGAAAACGATAAGCTCTAATAATCATTGGCGAATATTTAGTTTCTCTAGATGGCGTACCTATACGAGTTATGTTATTAGTACTTGAAGGACTAATGCTGCTATCTTTTATTTGCCACTGTACACCATTTGCAACTCCACTAATATCGGTCTGATTTCCATACATTTCCCAAAACCAAAATCTTTTAGGAACTGTACTGGCATTTACCATATCCGACAGATTGAAAGTTCTACCTGTTGTAGGATCTACACCTTTATAGCGGTTAATATATCTCATCCACCTTTTTAACCCACGAACAGGATTCTTTTTCAAGTTAACTTTTGACGGACGCTCCAACCTCTGTTGTAATGGTTTCATATAATGATTCAACAAAGCAACTGTAGCTCCTTGCCCTGCACCTCGCCAGAAGTTACCACCAGAAAGTTCAGCTCCAATACCTCCTGAAACGGCACTAAATGCTGTACCTCCTTCAATACTTTTGGCAAAATCTCCTCCAAATGTTTGAAAACCACTACCAGCTATTGAACCTAAACCTCCACTAGCAAAACCATTAAAGAAATTATCCCCCTGTATGGCTCCTAATCCACCTTGAGCAACACCATGAGCCAAAGCTCGTCCTGTTTCATTTAAAATTTGTGTTCCCAGTGAATTTGTTGATACTCCATTTACGACAGATCCTCCTAAGCCTCCAAAAATCTCACCTATTCCACCTGTCGCAACTCCCGAAACTGCTCCCAATCCTGCCGACTGAAAGAATCCTCCCCAATTCCAATTGTCAAAACCTCCTTTGCTAAAGGCAATACTGGCTGTGTAGCTTCCAGCACCTATTAAAGCTCCAACTGCCAAAGCTGCAAAAATAGCGAACTCCCCATCCTCATCCACCATCATCATAGGGTTATTCCCCATGGCCATATATGGTGAAGCTGCCTGTAATGCAGGATCAATAGCAAACCAACGGCCTATTTCGGGGTCGTAATACCTGGCGTGATGATCGTACTCCCGAAAAAAATCGGGACAGGCAAACACACCTAAACTGTCAATGAACTCCTTAC
This sequence comes from uncultured Marinifilum sp., assembly GCF_963677195.1. Taxonomy (NCBI): domain Bacteria; kingdom Pseudomonadati; phylum Bacteroidota; class Bacteroidia; order Marinilabiliales; family Marinifilaceae; genus Marinifilum; species uncultured Marinifilum sp. Next base: position 1,106,303 of record NZ_OY781918.1, on the reverse strand, counting down.
CTGTATAAAGGTAATTAAATTTTGTTTTGCTACTTAATCCTGCAATTATTCCTCCATAAGGGTAATATGCAGTTTCCTGAATAACATTTTCCTCTTCGTCAACTATCACACGGGTGTGGCCCAAGTGATCTTTTAGCGTATAGTAGTAAGTGCCATAGTCACTCTTCTTGGTTTTGGTGGCTGTATTTAGCTCATAATAACCTTCTTCGGTAAACACCTTGTCAAGTTGCCCGTTTACAAAAAGGAATTCGCCCTGGTAATCAATTCGTTTTATTTCGTTGTCGTCTTCATCTAAGAAACTACGGCGCAGTAGTGTTCCATCGGCAAGGTATTGGTTTACTATTTTGCCTTGTCCGGTTACGCTTAGGGTATCGGGGTTTTAAGAGCTTAAAATTAAAACGAGCGATACATTATACACCTCGTTTTTCTAGTTATTTTTTATTTCAATGCTGAATATCTACACCTTACATTTAAAATTTACGAAGTCAGTAAATTTGAAGCATTACCCCCAACAATTCTCACCTTGAATTTGATTACATAAAAAAATCCCCTCGAAAATATCGAAAGGATCTTTTTGTACCCAGGGCCGGGATCGAACCGGCACGGGTTGCCCCACTGGTGTTTGAGACCAGCGCGTCTACCAATTCCGCCACCTGGGCATTGCTTTTGAATGCGATGCAAATATAGATCTTTGTTTCATTCTCGCAAAACAAAACCTACATTTTTTTCAAAAAAAATCTCAGTACAACAAGCTATAGTTCCTGCATGTACTGAGATTCATATTTTTACATCGAATTAAATTTTTACATCGCGAAATAATTTTATGATTTTTTATTGTGGTATGCTGTATTCCAAAACAGCTCCTGGCCCTAGTGGTAATCCTAAAAGTATCCATATCATTAAAAGTATCACCCACACCAAAAAGAAAGCAACCGAATAGGGCAACATGGTAGCAATAATAGTTCCTATACCCGATTTCTTATCATATTTTTGTACGTAAGCAATAATCAGCGCAAAGAAACTCATCATTGGAGAAATAACGTTAGTTACCGAATCTCCAATACGGTAAACCACTTGCGACAACTCAGGAGAATACCCCATAAGCATAAACATTGGAATAAAAATTGGTGCCATAATTGCCCACTTAGCCGATGCCGATCCCATTAGCATATTTATTATCGCCGATAAAAACACGAACAATATCATTAATGGAATCATTCCTATATCAGAAGCCATAAGCACTCCTGCACCTTTAATAGCCATTATAACGCCTAAGTTCGACCATTTAAAATAAGCCACGAATTGTGCAGCAAAAAATACAAGTACATAATATCCGGCAAGGGTTTCCATAGATTTCCCCATTCCTTTCATGATATCGGCATCATTTTTAAAAACTTTGGCTCCAAAGCCGTAAGCTATACCACAAGCACCTGCTCCCAAAAATAAAATGGCCACAACACCTCTAATCAATGGCGAAGTTAAAAAGCCTCCGTCAGCACCTCTGAAAAATCCGTTTTCCGGGATTAATCCCCACAGAGTAATGGCAGTTAAAAAAATTACTACATAAAGGGCCCAACGCAATCCTCGTCGCTCCAAATCTGTTAACTCATGAATTTCTTCCTTATGTAAATGTGCATCTTTATATACTCCTAATCGTGGCTCTACAAGCCTTTCTGTTATGAGAGTACCTACGGTGGCAATTACAAAAGTCGAAACCACCATAAAATAATAATTGGCAGTAGGATTAACAACTACAGTTGGATCAACAATTCGTGCAGCTTCTTGCGATAATCCCGCTAATAGTGGATCAATAGTACCTAAAATTAAATTTGCAGAAAACCCACCAGAAACACCGGCAAAAGCCGCTGCCATTCCTGCAATGGGATGTCTGTCTACAGCAATAAATATAATTCCGGCAAGAGGAATAAGAAGAACGTATCCAACATCCGAAGCTGTATTCGATAAAATTCCAGCCAAAACAAGAACAAATGTTAGCATTTTTTTAGGTGCAGATAATACAAGTTTTCGAATTAATGTTCCAATTAATCCACTACTCTCTGCAATTCCTATCCCTAGCATTGCAACCATTACAATTCCCAAAGGAGCAAAGCCAGTAAAGTTATCTACCATTTCTATTATAATGCGGTGTAATCCTTCTATGGAAAGTAAATTAACAACCTTTATTGTGTCTTTGGTTCCGGGATGAACAGCTTGCCAATCAAAAAGAGATGCTAAGCCGGATAATAAAATCGCCATAATGGCAAAAATTGCAAATAAGGTAGCCGGATGCGGTAAGGCATTTCCAAATTTCTCGGTTACATTCAAAAAACGATCTGTCCAGCCTCGTTTCTTCTTTACTGTATTTTGCATATTAGTTAGTTGGTTAAGTTTCTTACAAAAGCAATTAGCGGTCGAATAACAAAAAAAGGTAAAATCAATTGATACTGCAAATGCCATTTAATTGTCTGTCAAACTCTTTAACAAAGCCAACTGGTCAATTTACCAACTAAAATCAAGTCTTCAGGATTTTTAAAGGTACCTGTACATAAATCGATAAGGATTTTCTATCTTAGTATAAAGATTATTGATTTGAATATAAAAACTAAGACATTTAACTTAAACAAATATCAATCATAAAACATACACTTAACTTTTAAAACATGCCTAAATTAACAACCAATTACCTGGGATTAGAACTTAAAAATCCTATTATCGTAGCAAGCTCGGGCTTAACCGATTCAATTGAAAAAATTAAAGAATTAGAGGCCAATGGTGCGGGAGCAATTGTTCTAAAATCTCTTTTCGAAGAAGAAATTGTAATGGAAATGGAAGAGCAAATGCACGCCATGACCAATCGTCCTTATGTGTATCCCGAGACTTTCGACTATATGGAAGAAGAACCACACGAGGATATTCTAAGAAAATATCTACGACTAATTGAAGATGCAAAAGCTGCCGTTTCTATCCCAATTATTGCAAGTATAAACTGCGTAAGTGCACAAAAATGGATTTATTTTTCTCAGGAAATAGAAAAAGCAGGTGCCGATGCTTTAGAAATAAACTTATTCGTGCTTCCTACCGATATGCACAGAACAGGAGATGAAAATGAACACATTTATTTCGATGTTCTTAAAACTGTAAAAAAACAAGTTGCGCTTCCTATAGCTTTAAAAATTAGTCCATATCACTCAAATCTGGCAAACGTAATTAAGCGATTAGATGATATGAACGTGGATGGCATTGTAATGTTTAACCGCTTTTACAGTCCTGATATTAATATTGATACACTTAGCGTAACCAGCGGACAAGTTCTTTCTAATTCCGATGATTACAAGAACTCTTTAAGATGGGTTGGAATTATGTCGGATAGAGTTAAATGCTCGCTTGCCGGAACAACAGGAATTCATACTTCCGAAAGTATTATTAAGCAAATTTTAGCTGGTGCCGATGCTATTCAACTGGCTTCTGTTCTTTATAAAAATGGTCCGGCTTATATCGATATTCTTACCAAAGAAATTTACTCTTGGATGGAAGAACATGGATTCGAAAACATAGCTGACTTTAAAGGCAAAATAAGTCAATCTAAATCTAACGATCCGGCAGCTTATGAGCGCGTACAGTTCATGAAAAATTTCAGAAATTTTATTATGCAATAGCAGATATCTTATCCTGCTAAACTTATAGTACTATAACCCGAATCAATTAAAGATTCGGGTTTTTACATTCCTCCTGTTAATTGCACATGATAAATATCATAGGGAAAAAGACAAGCATTTAGTAAATTGATATATTTAAGCAAAAACATTGATTTTTAACCACTTTCCAACAATTCCCACGAATCAATTGGAAACTCAAAGCACATAACAATCATGAAAGATTTTGGAGTTAAGGATACACTTAAACGATTAGGAATTGAGCAGTTAAATTCGGGCGTTAGCACCGGCACAGAATGGTTCAAATGCAAAGGTGCTGTTACCGAATCGGTATCACCAATTAATAATTTACCCATTGCAAAAGTTCAAAATGCCAATAAAGATGATTACGAAAAAGTACTTGAAAAAGCACAGGAAGCATTTAAGGTCTGGCGCAAAATTCCAGCTCCAAAGCGTGGCGAAATTGTTCGACAAATAGGAAATGCTTTACGCGATGCAAAAGATGATTTGGGAAAACTCGTAAGTCTCGAAATGGGGAAAATATACCAGGAAGGCATGGGCGAAGTACAGGAAATGATAGACATTTGCGACTTTGCAGTTGGACAATCGCGTATGCTTTACGGATTTACCATGCACTCCGAACGGCCCGATCATAAAATGATGGATCAATATCATCCATTGGGAATTGTTGGCGTAATTTCTGCCTTCAATTTTCCTGTTGCCGTTTGGGCGTGGAATGCAATGTTGGCAGCAGTTTGTGGCGATGTTATTATCTGGAAACCCAGTTCAAAAGTTCCCCTTTGCGCCATTGCCTGTCATAAAATTATTCAGAAAGTACTAAAAGAGAATAATGTACCCGAAGGGGTGTTTAATTTGGTAGTAGCCAAATCATCGGTAATGGGCGATAATTTTATCGAAGACAAACGAGTGCCACTAATTTCCGTAACCGGATCGACCGCCATTGGAAAGCGCGTAGCCGAAAAAGTTGGCGCTCGCTTAGGCAGAACTATTGCCGAATTGGGTGGTAATAATGCAATTGTAATTGCTCCAAGTGCCGATTTAGATATGGCAATTCCAGGAATTGTATTCGGATCGGTTGGTACTGCCGGACAAAGATGCACCTCTACCCGACGCCTGATAATTCACGAAGATATTTACGATGATGTTAAAAATCGCCTTTTGAATGCCTACAAACAAGTAGAAGGAAAAATTGGAAATCCGCTTGACGAAAATACTTTAGTAGGACCTGTTATTGATGAGGGAGCCGTAGATGTTTACAAAAATGCAATTGCCGAAGTGAAAAAAGCAGGCGGTAAAATTGTTTTCGGCGATAAAGTACTTGAAGGAAACTATGTGCTACCAAGTTTTTGCGAAGTAGAAAACCATTGGCAAATTGTTCAGGATGAATCTTTCGTTCCCGTACTTTACATCATGAAATATAAAACTTTAAATCAGGCAATTGAAATGCACAATAATGTTCCACAAGGCTTATCATCATCGATATTTACTATGAACATGCGCGAGGCTCAAACCTTTATTTCGGCGGTTGGCAGCGATTGTGGCATTGCGAATGTAAATATCGGAACATCGGGCGCTGAAATAGGCGGTGCTTTTGGTGGCGAAAAAGAAACTGGCGGCGGTCGGGAATCTGGTTCCGATGCTTGGAAAACATACATGAGAAGACAAACCAATACCATTAATTATGGTGAAGATTTACCTTTAGCTCAAGGAATAAAATTCGATTTATAAACACTTATTTCTTTAATTAACACATTAGATAAGCCCGATAAGTATCGGGCTTTCTTATGCTTACAAACAACACATTTATAAGTCCGAAAAGTCAATAATATAAAAAATAAAGCACCTAATAAACAAAAGATCTTCGCATTAATTAAAAAAGCATACACAACTCATTTTTAAGGATAAATAATAAACCTAAGTAAATCGTTAAGAAAATTTAAATACTAATCGTAAAAATTCTTATTTTTGATACAACACTTTACCATGCAACCTATTTACTATGCTGAAAAAAATTCTCACCTATTTTTTCATTGTATTGCTGTTGGCAATCACCTTTTTAGGATTTCTTTATCTTCAAAAGCAAAAAGAATACAAAGGAATTGATCCTTTCTCGGCAATTCCGGTAAATTCCGAACTAATTATTCAATTCGAAAGTTTAGAACAATTAATTACTAAACTTGAAAACAACACAGGAACCTGGAAAGAGCTTAGTAATTTCGATAAAATCGCAAAAATAAACAGCAATATTCAATTTATAGACAGCCTTGTAGGCAAGTTTAACTCTGAGTACTCAATATCCTTAGATAGAAGTTTTACTATGGCTAGCCATTTACAGGGGAAAAGCGACATTGAGTATTTATACATTTTACCTATTAACGATTATCTGGAAGAAAAAGGCATTCTTAGTTCCATTAAAAATTGGCTTGCACCCAATACAGAACTAAAAGAAAAAACTTACCAGAATACAAAGCTGTTTACAATTCCCAAAGTATCAAAAAAAGGACGTGAATTACATTTTGCCTTTTCGAAAGGATTACTAATCGGAAGCCATTCTATGTTACTACTGGAAAACTCTGTTCGCCAGTTAAGTACCGAAAATTCCATTTCTAAATCGAAAGGATTTGAGCAAATCAGAAGAACAATTGGTAAAAATGTAGATGCCAATATCTTCATGAATCTTAAAACTTTTCCCAAGCAAATTTCCTTTTCGCTCGATAAAGATCATTCTAAATTTATTCGCAACTATACAAACTTGGCCAATTGGACCGAACTTGATTTAAGTTTTAGAAACCGAATTGTTTTGCTTAACGGATTTACTTACAGCGATCCGCAGCAAGGAAATTTAATGAATCTGTTTTTACAACAAGAGCCTGTAAAAATGGAAATGGAATCGATATTACCATCTCAGGTTAGCATGCTGGCAATATTAGGCATTAATGATCCTTTATTGCACAAAGGAAAATATCGTAAGTATCTCGATCAGATGGGAAAACTTTCGGATTACCAGAAAAACATAAACGATCTAAAAAGCAAAACCGGAGAAGATATCGAAGAAATTATTTTCTCTATCATTTATAAAGAAGTAGGATTGGCATTTTTCGAAAGCGACCCCAAAAAGAGATTTACACTTATCAGAACAAAAAGTGCAAGCATTGCCAAAGAGAAAATGCTAAAATCTGTTTTAGGATATGCAAAAAAACAAAAACGCACGCTAGACTATTACAAAAGAACCTATAAACTCGATTCTCAAACCTCTTTCGATATCTACCGTTTGCCCGACGAAAAAATACCCGAAAAACTATTTGGCAGCTTTTTTACCGATGCCTCATCGGCTTATTTTACCTTTATAGATAACTATTTGGTTATGGGACCAAATATCAATTACTTATCGGATTTTATTAAAGAATCAGTTTTAGGAAAAACGCTTGACACAAACCTAAGTTATCAGGAAAATAAAGAATTTTTATCCAATAAAGCCAATTTCTTTTTCTATACCGTTACTCCTAAAGCAAATCGATTTATATCGAGCTTTCTGAACAATGAATTACAAACAGAAATTAAAAATCACAAAGAAAGTGTAAACAAATTTCAGGCTATAGGATTACAGCTAAGTGCCAATCGTAATTTAATTTACAACAACCTGTTTATCGAATACGATCCGGTTTTAGAATTGGCACCTCAAACCGATTGGGAATCGCGATTGGATACCTGTTTCAGACACAAGCCCTATTTGGTAAAAAATCATTATACCAAAGAAAATGAAATTATGATTCAGGATATTAACAAACAGCTGTACCTTTTAAATCCCGAAGGAAGAATACTCTGGAAAAAACCACTAGATTCGAAAGTAATTGGTAAAATAGAACAGATCGATTATTTTAAAAATAACAAATTACAATATTTATTTGCCACCAAAAATCATTTGCATTTAATAGATCGAAATGGGAATTATGTGAAAAACTACCCCATTAGATTAAAATCGGATGCCGTTCGTGGAATTTCAATTTTCGACTACGATAAAAACCGCAATTACCGCTTTTTTATTCCCTGTAAAGATCAAAAAGTTTATGCCTATTCGAAAGAAGGTAAATTAATTAGTGGTTGGAATCCGGCAAAAGCAGAAAATCCAATTACCTGCGAAATTCAACATTTTAGAGTTAACAACAAAGACTATATTGTTTATGCCGATAAATATAGAGTGTACATTCTTAATCGCCGAGGAGCTGAAAGAGTAAAATTAAAACAACAATTTTCTAAATCGGAAAACAATCCTTTTTATCTTGAAAAAGCGAACAAACGACTGGTTACAACAGACAGCAATGGTATAATTTACTACTGCTATTTTAATGGTAAAGTCGAAAGCAAATCGTTTACCGAATTATCTGATGCACATTATTTTATCGCCACAGATTTAAATGCCGATGGTAAAAATGAATACCTGTTTGCCGATTATAATTTCCTAAAAATTTACGATGCCTCGGGCAATCAGAAATTGGAACAAAAATTCGATTCCGGCATTACTTACCAACCTAATGTTTATAAATTTTCGCGCCGAAATATAGAAATTGGTATTTGTGTCGAAAACGAAAATAAAATTTACCTAATTGATACAAAAGGTAACAATCACAGCGGATTTCCTCTTAAAGGCAACACCGAATTTTCAATTGGTTTTGCAAAAGCTGGCAATCATACTTTTAACCTGTATGTTGGAGATAACCGAAACTTCCTTTTAAATTATTCCGTACAATAATTCTTATAATCATTAACAAATTATTTTTGCAATTAGTATAATAAATTGTATGATTTATTGTTTTTTTGTGCCCGCAAATAAATCCCTAATATTTTACGTTACAACAGAGGGTTTCGCATGTAATAATGCGGTACTATAAATAATTACGACTATTAAATTAAACTACTATGATATTAAAATTTAAATCGATTATTCCTATACTGATGATAGGAATTCTTGCAATTACAGCACAATCGTGCTTCGATGCCGACGATTACAACATGGACCGCCTATCGGAAAAAGTAGACTGGACCCCAAACATGATTGTGCCGGTAGGTTATGGAACATACTCGCTTTGGTATTTACTAAACGAACATGAAACAAACCCCAATGATCAGTCCATTTTTCTCGATAAGGAAGGAGTTCTGCATATTATTCATACCGAAAAAAATATTTTTTCTTACGATGTTAACGAGGTAATCAACATTCCAAATCAAACACCAATCGATTTAAACTTTAGCTTACCCGATTTAAGTGCAGGAGTACCCTATGCTTCTTTGCCCGTAATTAATTCGCAAGCTAAATATATTACAATAAACACTTCTCCGATAGATGTAATCCTGTCCGAACTCGATATCAATACAAATATTCAGTTTCTATTTACAAACCCTTTAAATACAGAAGTCGAATTAAGGGTTAGCCTGCCAAATTGCACACAATCAGGCATTGCTGTAAATCAAACCTATACCATCGCAGCAAATGCAGTAAATCAGGAAGAAAATTTAAATCTTAACAACTTAAATATAAAATTTACTGAACCCTATTCGAACAATAATATCATCGATTTAGATTTTGATATTACAGTTAAGAATAATGCCAGTGGAATTATTTCGGGAAGTGGACCTATAGACGTAAACCTTACTTTCGAAAATGTTAACTTCCTACTCGCACAAGGCGATTTTGGCACACAAAATATTAGTATCGGACAGGGAAGTATAGATTTAGATGTCGATTTTTGGGATGATATTGAGGGTGAATATACATTTGCCGACCCTAAAATTAAAGTTCACCTGCGAAATTCGGTTGGCGTGCCTTTCGAAATTAATGCAAACATGATTGGCTACAATACCCAAGGAGATTATCAGGCTTTAAACCCATTACCAATACAGCCAGTTAACTATCCTAAAACCGTTACCGATGTTAATGATACTCCTAACGAAGAAACCATTACTTACGACAAATACAATTCCGATATTGTAGAAATTATGGCTCTTCCTCCGTCGGATAGAATTGAATACGCCGGTTTTGTGCAGCTAAATCCAAATGCGGTTGATATTGCAAGTACTCCAAATATAGTTAGTAATAATTCCAGAATAGATGCCGATCTGGAAATTGATATTCCTCTTAATTTTTCAGCTACCAACTTAATGCTTCGCGATACCATTAATGATATTGATATTGATGATGCCGAAAAAATTATAAATGCAGCTATTGTTGTTACTGCAGAAAACGGATATCCGCTCGACGTAAAAATTGATAAAATTTACCTTACCGATGAAACATATACTGTTCTGGATTCGATTACTGATAATGAAGTTATTGATGCTGCAGAAGTATTTCCTGCCGGACATGGCATGGAAGGTGAAGTTAACAGCGCCAGCATTGCTGAGATAAGTCACGAAATAAAATTAAGCAAAACACAAATAGAACATTTAAACGATACGGAAAACATAATTATTAATGCTAGTGTTAAAACCAGCGGAGATGGAACACAAGCAGTTATATTAAAAGGAGATTATGAACTAAAATTTGCAATCTCGGTACAAGCACAACTCGATTTAAACAACTAGCATTTTTATTTTTTCCACTATGATAAAATTACTTTCAAAAATATCCGTTACAGTATTTCTACTGATATTCCTATACTCTTCAGCTTCTTCTCAGAAACTAAATAATACTTTGTATTTAATGCAAAATGTTCCTCAGTCGAACCAATTAAATCCGGCAATTCGCCCCGATTGTAAAGTTTTTGTGGGATTTCCCGCTCTAAGTTCCATCTATTTTAATTATAGCAATAGTAGCTTTGCCTATAAGGATGTAATTACCGATGGAACTGGAATTCAATCGGATTCGCTGGTTGTAGATGTTAACAGTTTTCACGATGCCCTAAAAACCACCAACTTTGTATCTCAGCAAACTGAACTAACTCTCTTCGCCTTGGGCATTAAGGCTAAAGATTACTATTTCACTCTCGATATTATCGAAAAAGAAGATGCCCGTTTTAGTTTCGACAAGGAGATGATTTCATTTTTAAAAGATGGTAATTACAATTACCGAGGAAAAACCTCCAATTGGGGTGGACTTGGAGTTGATGCATCTTATTATCATGAAATTGCCCTGGGAGTTTCAAAAAAAATTAACGACAAATGGACTGTTGGTGTAAAAGGAAAAATGCTGTTTGGAGTAGCCAATATGCACATGGAGGAATCGGATATGTCGGTGTTCACATCGGCTTCGGGCGACCAAATTATTCTTAATTCGCAGCATCGCTTAAGAGTATCTGTTCCAATTAATCAAATTAGTTACGACAGCGATGGATATGTCGATGACATTAACTTTAACAGCGACGATTACGATGCCGATTTTTTCCTGAATACCCAAAATAAAGGATTTGCCATAGATTTAGGTATGACATATCAAATGGATGAGAAAACAAGATTGTATGCCAGTATTCTGGATATGGGAGCCATTAGCTGGAAATCGGATGGTTATGAATTTGTTCAGGATGGTCAATTTACCTACGATGGTACAGATTGGTCGCAATCGGGAAACTCTAACGATCCTAATTATGAAGAAATTGAAGATGTATTCGAAGATCTTTCCGACGATATTGCAGATGAATTCAGAGTTAGCGACTTATCTGGATCGTATTCTGTTGCACTTCCAACAAAAATTTATTTGGGCGGAACACATCAAATTTCAGAGAAAGTTAACTTAGGCGCCTTAACCCGAACCGAAATATTTAATGGAAAAGTACAATCTTCCTTAAGTTTATCGGCTAACGCACGATTTTTTAAAAATCTAAGCACCAGCTTAAGCTATACAGCAACCAACAATTCGTACAACAACATTGGTTTCGGATTAGCTGCTAAAGCCGGGCCAGTGCAATTTTATGCCATAAGCGATAATGTTATGGCAGCCATTAAACCAAATAGTGCACAAGTAGCCAATTTCCGATTCGGAATTAACTTTCTGTTTGGCTGTAAAGACAAAACGGTTCTTAGAAATTCATGCTCTTTCGAGGATGAATTAAAAAAAGAAAGAAAACGTAAAAAAAGGCCTTTAAAAAAATAAAGTGTAAATTTATACAACTCCTAAAATGGAATAAGTACATCAATTCAAAATTCAGGGACTATCTTGCGGGGTGGTCCTTTTTTTCTATATCCTCACATGCTTCTTCTGCCTCAACACTTAACAAAGCAAATTAAACAGTTCCCCCTCTGGCAAATGTGGTGCTAATGCTTTTAAATCTTTAGGGTTAGCAAAGTAATTAGAAAGTTGGTATTCAATATTCACAAAAACTGAGTGTGAATTTTTTTTTAACTAAGCATCTAATATTTGGGATTCACTTCATTACTTGGACTTCATTTACCTATTTTGCGAAAATCCAATCCTGATTTTTATATAATCCTGCTATTAACAACAAACAAAAACTTATTCCATAATAGATTATTATAACAAATATAGGATGTAACTGAGGTTTCCCACTTTTACTCTGCTCATATTTCTCTATTATTCTTTTATATCTGCCTTTAAATAAATAATAGCCTAACATTATACCAACTAATGCAAGGGCAAAAGGAAATTTGTATCTCTCTTTAAATTCTACATCCATTACTCCAAGACCTTCAAATACTTGAGTAATCGTAAAAATATTAAACATTACACAGGCAACTACAAAAATAATTCCACCTAATACAGGCATATCATCAAAGTTTCTTGAACGCTTTGCTAGAATGTAACTTTTATAAAATAAATAATTATATACTATCATTTTTAATCTCTCATTTTTGTTTCAACCCAATTATAGAACTGATCTCCCCATACGGCATCAGCAACACCAATTCCGATTGAGAGACCCCAACCCACTACTGGAATAAAAGCAACACCAGCAGCAACACCATATACCGCAGTCCTTGTACCAGCACTATAATAATCACCATTATCAATATCATTGTAGACCGAAATACCTGTAGTAACAACCCCTGCAACAACACAAACCTTACCAGCTACACGAGTTGTGTTTAGCACTTTAGATGTTGTATTAATATTTACAACAGGGGTTCGAACTGTAACAGGTTTGTTAACTTTATAAATTTGCCCTCGCGGCATGTATGCTCCCCTATTATCCAAGATCGCTTTAGCCCCACTCCCCGCAGCACCCATAACACTAAAAGTATTGCTCGCTGCATCATCCCAACCATACGCCCCCCCCGTTTGAAGAGGCATCACCTCCCTTCATAGAGTAATTTGGTCCAGAAAATGAAGATCCAACACCTCCTTCCTCAAATTCCTCAACACTTAATGATCCATCTTCCAACAAAATTAAACAGCTCCCTTCCGGCAAATGTGGAGCCAAGGCTTTTAAATCAGTTGGATTGGCAAAGTAATTAGAAAGTTGGTATTCCATTCTTCCATTTGAATCTACTGTAGCCTGCAATTCCAAGATTATATAGCTTTAAAGCTTACACAAATATTTATTTTGTTTTTTAAGTAAGTAGCCCGTACAATACTGCTGTAATAAAAGCCCCTAATGCAATTGTAAATGAATAAATAGGAGCGTATCTTAATTTAACATCTCTATATTTCTGAATTATTTTCTCGTATCGATTATTACGGAATACCAAGAAATAATTTAAAACACCAAAAGGCAATGCAAACATGATAGTAAATGCAACAAATTTATTTATCATATCACTTATGAAAACATCGATTTTTATGAGTGGAATATTTAATAACTCAAAATATTTTAACCAAATAAAGATTATCCACAAATTTAATGCGTGTATCCAAGTAATATATACAAATAAAGTAAATTTCCAATTCGTTCTATCTGGCTGATGCTTCTTAAAACTTATAATCGCATCAGACCATATCATATAATAAAGATTCCTCATAAGTTTTTACTCAAACCATTTATAATCATTATCACCATACCAAGTACTCGGACCATAATTTACACCCAAATTAAAAGACACATCCCAAGTTAATCGAAGCGTTCCATAAATCGCAACAACTTCTCCAACTACAGGTATTTGTACTCCGTAAAAATAAGATGCTCCAGAAGCTAATATACCCATTGTTCCAACTCCAGCATCAACATATGTAATTGGTTGTGAATCTCCTTTGGCAATATCATAATAAGACATTCCTGTGGTTACAACATTTCCCACTTCTCCAATACATTTCAACGTTTTTGATGCATTTGCATAACCTTGTGCTCTAGCTGATCTAATGCGTCCATTTGCCTTATAAATATTTTTTGTCAATCCATTAGTTGTTGTATAACTCGTATGATTATGCAACAATGTACTATAAGCACCTTCCGTTGTTAAAGCTCCTTCTACAACCTTTCTGCCTGTTATCCCTCCACTAGATGCATCCTCACCAGCTATTGAAAAGAAACTTCCCTCTGAAGATTTCAGAAATGGCTCTTCTATATATTCCACACTTAACGATCCATTTTCATTTAAAACAAGACATGCCCCCTCGGGTAAGTTTTTACCCAATGCTTTCAAATCTTCTGGATTGGCAAAGTAATTCGTAAAATGATACCTCATTTGTCCATCTTTGTCTACTATCGCTCGCAATTCCAAAATCATTTCGGGAGCTTCAATGATCATGGGTTTTACAGGAGGATAATGATGAATGGCCAGACGAACCTTTACACCCCAATCGGAAACTTCGCTCTCGCTGCTGTAGCCCATCGGTTGAATGGGAAAACCCAATACCCTATCGATATTCAGATAGGTATGCATTTGGTGAACATACTGCTGCATTTTATAATCGAGTTCTGATTGAAATGCGATTTGCGGATTTATACTGGAGCTTGTGCACTGCCTTTTGGCTGCTTCCTGAGCAGACTGTATGCTTCTGCCGAGCTCTTGAATGGTATTGTAAAGTTTGTTATCCATGAGTAAAATTAATATTATAAAAGCTTTTCGTTTGATTGTCTACTACATCATAAGATAATTTATAAAAATCAAATTTATGAAAACAATATTAGTCATCAAAATATTTAAATTGAGATTATTACGATTTTATGAATTTGGATTATGATTGACAATAAAAACAGCATCTGCGTTAGGAATTGTAGTAAAAAGCCCATCCGAAGAGATTTCTGGTTAACCCAAAGACTCAACACTTAATGATCCATCTTCTAGCAAAATTAAACAGCTCCCTTCCGGCAAATTTTTAGCCAAGGCTTTTAAATCCTCTGGACTAGCAAAATAATTGGAAAGTTGGTATTCCATTCGGCCATTTGAATCTACTGTAGCTCTTAATTTCTAAACCGTAAAGCTTTAAAACTTACACAAAAATTCATTTTAAGTAAGTAACCCATACAATATTGCAGTAATAAAAGCTCCTAAAGTAATCACAGTTGAGTAAATAAACGCACATCTTTGGGGAGGTGAAGGATACTTTATAAGTATGCGTTTATATCTATCCTTATAGAAAATAAGAAAGTAATTGAGTAGCCCAAAAGGCAACGCAAATACGAGTGAAAAAGATACAAATTTATCCAACATATCACCTGGAAATAACTCGACTCTTATCAGGGAAACATTTAGCAAGTCAAAATATTTTAACCAAATAAATAAAATCCATAAATTTAATGCATTTATCCATGTATTTAAAAGAAAGATAGCCATTTTCCAGTCTTCCCTTGTAGGATGATACTTCTTAAAACTAAGAATAGAATCTGACCAAATTAAATAATATAGTTTTTTCATCATTTATTTCACCTAAGACTAGTATCGATAAATTTAGTCTTATCAAAATTTTCAATTACCTGCTCTTTTATTTGTACTGCGAAATTATTATTCGGATTTTCTTTAATAATATTATTGATTTCTTCAAGACCTCTACCTTCCTCTTCTATAAAACAATAAAGTATAGCTTTGTTTACTTTATCGTTTAAAGCATTAGTCTCATTAATTCTTTTATTATACTTTTTTAATGCTTTTTTGTAGGCTATAGTAGCACTATCTTTAGTTTGTAACATTTCATACAACATCCCTTTATACATAAGACCTTCAGCATATTCTCCTTTAATAAAAAACAATGAATTGATTGACTGTATAGCCTTTTCATATTCTTTAAATGCCACACAAACATTTATTTTACTAAGATAGGCTGATTCGTTATTTGGATTTTTTGCAATTGCAACTTCAAGATAGCGCAATGCATAATGCAATTTCAACGAATCTTCCTTAAAATGTGGATCACCGCCAACATTATCATATAAATCCATGGCTAATTCAACTAATTTCTCATCCGAATAATTAACCATTTCCTCATTAGTCTTCTTCGTTAAGTCCAAGATATTCTCTGCATTTTCTACCGAATTATCCAGTTCTTTTTTTAATTCTTTATTCTTTCTTCCACAACTAAGAATGATACAGACTAGCAATGTAACTCCTAATACTTTCTTCATAATAAAATCTAAGGTTTAAAAAAATCTTTGTACAAAACCGTATTTGATGATCCATTTGGAAAATGCCATGTTGAATAACCAATTACAATACGAATTTGAACATCACCACTTGTAGGAAGTAATACCCTTCCATATCCAATCTGAGTGCATAAACGTCTATACTTACACTATTTAGGATGGGCAATGTTGTATTCCCTAATTAACGCTCCCAAAAGAAAAAAGGATACAAATAAGAAGAGTAGATAGATGATACTGTAAACTTTTAGATTCTTCTTTTTCTTATCAGGAAGTTCTTTACAGGATTTTATAATTGCTAAGTATCTTTTTTTATTATTAATGCGAATCCAGAGTTGATCTAAAGTGCTAATGCAATGAAAGCAGCAGCTAACCTGCCAAAAGTATGTATCATTAATCCTTTTGTAGATCTGACTTTACTAGCTTTTTGAATATCTGTTTTTTCAATTAACCAATTGAATATTGCCTCAACAGGTTGCCTAATTCTGGATACTGCCGTTGAGAATAAATCATCAGCAGCTTTAATTCTCTGTTTTATTACATCTGGCATTCCTTTTACCCCTTTGATTGGAGCAAGAGTCTGAGAGTTTTGATGTTTCAACATATTCTGGTTAAGCTCATTAATAAAGTATATTTTATCGCCAAAAAATGTTCTGTTCTCAATACCTGACCATGCTTCTTTAAAAACATTAACATCATTAACAGAAGCAGGAGTAAATAGTATTTGCTCAGGATGTGGCAATTTACCAATACGTCTGAAACCCAATAAATGCAGTTTCATACCATAATAATAAATACCTTTTGTCGAGCAGAATCCTTTATCTGTTATTTCTGTTGCAACTTTTCCAGAACGTTTGCCTGAACAGGTAATAATTGGCATTGAGTCCAATAAACTTTGATCCAGACAACAATCTTCCGGCTGATAGTCTGACAAAAGTATTTCAACTAACCGGGCAAAAGCTCCACTTAGTTTATTAAGTCTGTTATTAAAGGCTTTATAGCCTACTAACTTTGGAAACCATGATCTCAACCAGTCAGAAGCAAAACGGTGAATTTGTTTTACTTTTATATGCTCTTCATAGTGCATACAGTATAAATAAATGGTCATAATTTCTTGATCGGTAAATTCAGGTTTACTGTTATTACTGAATCTTTCACAATAAAATTGAAGTTCTTCAAACTTTTCGCAAACCAAAAAGTAAATTCTTATTAACTTGTCGTCTTTATCCTTGGAAATCATATCTAATTGTCACTTCGAAACTGACCTCAAGATACTGATTTTCAAGGATTTAAACAAATATACTCCACTGATAATCAAGGATTTAACAAACTTTTTTTATTGTTTTTTAACTCTGGATTCGCATTATTAATATATAATAGAACTACTCCCCAACAAAACACAGCAAAATAGCCATGATATTCTCCAAATATGTTAACTCTAGTTGGAAATGAAAGATATTCTATTAATTCTAAAATAATTACAATTTGAGTTACCAATGCAAGAGTCACAACTCCTGAAGCAAAATATTGCGGAAATTCCTTTTCCTTAAAAACGGTAATGCAAAAAAAGTATGCTTTTGTAAAAATGTATCTGTATAAATCCTTCATGCGAGTATTATTCAAAATATTTATAATCATTATTTCCATACCACGTACTTGGACCCCATTTCTTACCCAAATTCCAACCGATACTCCACCCTGTTCCAAAATCATTTCAGCTACTTCATTTTCTGCTCTATTTTCGTAAGCTTACTTTTAAGATTCATTTCCCTATTTATTCTTAAAACCCATGCTATAAAAAGAATTGAAATCACTATAAAAACACCTACTAATATTGAAGCCATTTTATTCTTTTGTCTACAATATTTTTCATAATATTTTTCTTGCCTTTTACTACCAAAAATAAAAAAATCAACCCTGCTAATCCAATCATATATAGAAAATTCAGATTGTATATGTGAGAGATGAAATATTGATATACATCAAAAAGAGATAGGATTAAGAAGAATATAAATATTGAAAAAAGTCCAACCGCGAAAATATTAATTTGTGGATCTCTACTAAACCTTTTATAAACTGATAAAATTGTAAAGTAGATGTAACGATAAATTGCCATTGATTATTTTTTTATCCCATAAAGTATGGGAATAGTTATAGATAATAGTAAGAATAACATTACATATATTCCATTCCGTTTTCTGTATAATTTGTTTTCATCTTTCCATATTTTTCTAAATTCCCGATACATTTTCGATTTTACATATTTATACCAATTACATAGCAGAATTAAAACATAAAATGGTAAGAACCAATACTTACTAAATGATTCAGGTATTGGATATTCCCATAGAATACGCACCAAAATAAAAGAATCAATCAAAATAAAACATTGTATGATAGAGACAAGAATTGCTCCTGTCATTTCAGCCGAGGAATCCTTTTTCTTCTTATAAAAGTCGCAAAACCTGTAATATGTATAGTCAAAATAATTCATCATAAATAGCTTACCACACCTTATAAGATGCATTTGGATCCGTAAAAGTACCTTGTATATGTTCACCTATACTTTCTCCAGTTATTAACTCAGTAGCAATATTTGCAATAAAATATGTTCCTGAAACTGCCCATCCGGCAACAGGAATAAAAGCGACGCCTCCCATCACCAAGTCTAGACTATTACTAACATTAATCCCATTCACCCCAATATCGACTCCTGTTAAAACAATTCCAGCACCTCCTAATATTCTACCTGTATTTTTTAATCCTCGCAGAGTGTGCTTTATCGGTTTAGAAAAATCACCAGATAATACTCTATTATATCTAGCTTGGCTTAAATATTCCCATTCAACGAGTTCTCTACCCTTATTAATTAACCCTATACCACCAAGTGTTTTACCACCGTGATTTAAGCCTGTACTTTCCCAGTTATCACCACCTTTCGAAACATCACCACCCGTCATAGAATAATTTGGTTCAGAAAATCCCATTGAAGATCCAACACCTCCTTCCTCAAATTCCTCAACACTTAACGAACCATCTTCCAATAAAATTAAGCAAGAACCTTCGGGCAAATGTGGAGCCAAGGCTTTTAAATCAGTTGGATTGGCAAAGTAATTAGAAAGTTGGTATTCCATTCTTCCATTTGAATCTACTGTAGCCCTTAATTCCAAAATCATTTCGGGAGCTTCAATGATCATGGGTTTTACGGGAGGATAATCATGAATGGCCACTCGAACGCTTACACCCCGATCGGAAACACACTTCTTAGCCATACCTTTTCGCATCTTCCTGAACAAACTATATGCTCCTACCGAGCTCTTGTATTATAAAGTTTATAACATGACTAAAAAAAATGGCAATCCAACACCCAACAACCAAAATAACATTGAAAATATCACATCTTGGATAGATTTTTTTTCAAATACCCAAGCTGTATTTTCTGGGTTTCTTTTATAAATTTTCTTAAAAAGCACATTTAAAACTTTAAAAATAATAAAAGAAACAATAGGCATTCTTAATAACACAATCACCTTAAGATTACCACAACTTACTTTTATCAGTAAAAATGATAAACTAAATAACAGAATACTATAAACAAATATAACCCAAAACGAAACCCCAAAGCCAAATAACCATTTAATTTTATACATAAATAGCCAAGCAATACTCAATCCTAGTAAAACAAAAATAAAATCCATTAGTATTCAAAAAACTGAAACTCTAAAATTGTAAATCATGAACTTCTCAATATGAATTGTATATACATATATTAAGGAGATGTGAAAAGAAATACATACAAAGGAATTCCGAAAGATATAATTAGATAAAGTAAAACATATACCATTCCTTTCTTTCTTTTTTCCTCACTTTCTATTATAAATTCTTCAACAATCTTAATATGTTGCTTTTTTCGTGCAAGTAATAAATAATTTAATAAACCAATCCCAACCATAATAATCGTAATTAAAGCACCAACATTCAGGTTAATTTCGGGTAGATTTATAAAATCTTTTTTATAAATTGCTAATAAAATCAAAGGAATACTAAAAAAATTTACATAAAGTAAAAAAGTAAGAGTGATAACAGCATTTATAGACGCATTCTCAGATTCATCTTTCTTTTTTAACCAAATGCAATATAATTTGTAGTATAAATATCTATAAATATTCATCTTAAAAATGTTAATTAATAGGCATAACAGGAGGAGCCATATAAGTATTATCCCTTGCACAAACATTAGGTTGCTGATAACCCGTACCTTGTGGAACAGGCTGCATCATTAACATATAAACCCCATATAAGACTAAACCAGGTATTCCTCCAATAGCTGCTGTTGCCAAACCAACACCTAAGTCTAACCCAGCTTTTTCAACTCCTCGTATATCACCATTAGAATATGCATTATATCCTTGGTAGATTGATATTATTGTACCTCCAACTATAGCTCCACGTCCAACCCATTTTGCACCAATAGCAAATCTACTTGTGTTTCCCATTATTTTATCAATCTTACCAGTCGGAAGATTATTTCGAATTGCTGCCGCTTTTACTTCCATATTACTTAGTTGAAATAGATTTGCCATTCCTTCTGTGGCATCAGAAGAAAGCCCCAAACCTAAAAAAAATAGTGTTTGAGCATCCTCGCCATTTGAAGCATTCTCACCCATCTTTGAGATATTTGGCAAAGAAAATCCCCCTGAAAATCCAATACCTGTTTCTTCCATTTCCTCAACACTTAATGACCCATCTTCTAACAAAATTAGACAGCTCCCTTCCGGCAAATGTGGAGCTAATGCTTTCAAATCCTCTGGGCTGGCAAAATAATTAGAAAGTTGGTATTCCATTCGGCCATTTGTATCTACCATGGCCCGTAATTCTAAAATCATTTCGGGTGATTCTATGATCATGGGTTTTACGGGAGGATAATGATGAATGGCAACACGAATTTTTACGCCTCGATCGGAAACATTAGTTTCGCTGCTGTAGCCCATCGGTTGAATGGGAAAACCCAATACCCTATCGATATTCAGATAGGTATGCATTTGGTGAACATACTGCTGCATTTTATAATCGAGTTCTGATTGAAATGCGATTTGCGGATTTATACTGGAGCTTGTGCACTGCCTTTTGGCTGCTTCCTGAGCAGACTGTATGCTTCTGCCGAGCTCTTGAATGGTATTGTAAAGTTTGTTATCCATGAGTAAAATTAATATTATAAAAGCTTTTCGTTTGATTGTCTACTACATCATAAGATAATTTATAAAAATCAAATTTATGAAAACAATATTAGTCATCAAAATATTTAAATTGAGATTATTACGATTTTATGAATTTGGATTATGATTGACAATAAAAACAGCATCTGCGTTAGGGATTGTAGTAAAAAGCCCACAGCGAAGAATGAGCGAGGACTTGCAACGAAAAGCCCGACCGGAGGGAACGCCCAAAAGCAATTGCTGTAGAACAGCCCCCAAAAAAATGAAATGCTTATCTTTGCTTTCCAAAAGTATTAGAATATGGCATTTATAAAGTTTATTATTATTGCTGTCGGCATTTATTATCTGCTCAAGCTAGTTTTTAGAGCATTGTTCCCTGTTTTAGTCAAAAAAACTTTCGATAAAATGCAGGAACAAGCCAAACAACAGCAACAAAACACAAAAAAAGAAGGCGAAGTAACAATCAACAAATCCTTTGATAAGAAAACCAATCCCAACAAAAAAGATATTGGCGATTATGTAGATTTTGAAGAGGTGGATGAATAAATAAATCCATCTAATAAGATTATTAATTTGCCGATTTACAAGATTGTTAATTGGCATTTTTTTGTATTTTTGCTTTTCATTTATTATTTGGGCAGATTGATTTTCAACGGAAAAGGCCTAAATATCAATCCAAAATTTTTAAATAAACTCAAAATATAAGATTTATGGCTCAGGAAGATGTTTTCAAAAAACTAGTAGCTCATTGTAAAGAATACGGATTCGTGTTTCAATCATCAGAAATTTATGATGGTTTAAGTGCTGTTTACGATTACGCACAATTGGGCGTTGAATTGAAAAATAACATCAAAAAATACTGGTGGGATTCAATGGTAAAACTACACGAAAATGTAGTAGGCATTGATTCTGCAATTTTTATGCACCCAACCATTTGGAAAGCATCGGGCCATGTTGATGCTTTTAATGATCCATTGATTGATAACAAAGATTCCAAGAAACGTTACCGCGCTGATGTTTTAATTGAGGATTTAATGGCTAAGTACGAAGCCAAAATGGACAAGGAAGTTGCTAAAGCTAAAAAGAAATTTGGTGAGAGTTTCGACGAAGCTCAATTCCGAGAAACCAACCCTCGCGTATTGGCTAACAAAGAAAAAATGGATGCCGTACACAAGCGTTTTGTTGAAGCTTTGGATAAAAACGATTTGGATGAGCTAAGACAAATCATAATTGACAATGAGATTGCTTGTCCTATTTCAGGATCTAAAAACTGGACTGATGTTCGTCAGTTTAACCTAATGTTCTCTACTGAAATGGGTTCTACTGCCGATGGAAGTAGCAAAATTTACCTTCGACCAGAAACTGCACAGGGTATTTTCGTAAACTACCTTAACGTTCAGAAAACTGGCCGTATGAAAATTCCTTTCGGAATTGCTCAAATTGGTAAAGCATTCCGTAACGAGATTGTTGCTCGTCAATTCATTTTCCGTATGCGTGAATTTGAACAAATGGAGCTTCAGTTCTTTGTTCGCCCAGGCGATGAAATGAAATGGTTCGACAAGTGGAAAGAAACTCGTATGAGCTGGCACAAAGCTCTTGGTTTTGATGATGATAAATACCGTTTCCACGATCACGATAAGTTGGCTCACTATGCCAATGCTGCAACCGATGTGGAATTTAAATTTCCATTCGGATTTAAAGAAGTTGAAGGAATTCACTCGCGTACCGATTTCGATTTAAGCCAACATCAGGAATTTTCAGGTAAGAAAATTCAGTACTTCGATCCGGAACTAAACAAAAGCTACGTTCCTTATGTAGTGGAAACTTCGATTGGTGTTGACCGTATGTTCTTACAGATTATGTCTGAGGCTTATGCTGAAGAGAAAATAGAGAAAGAAAATGGTAAAACCGACGAGCGTGTTGTATTAAGATTACCAGCTGCTTTGGCTCCAATCAAATTGGCAGTTATGCCATTAACCAAAAAAGATGGCCTTCCCGATAAAGCTCGCGAAATTATCAACAACTTAAAATTCGATTTCAACTGCCAGTACGACGAAAAAGACTCTATTGGTAAACGTTACCGTCGTCAGGATGCTATTGGTACTCCTTTCTGTGTAACTGTCGATCATCAGTCGTTAGAAGACAACACGGTTACCATTCGTCATCGCGATAGCATGGAACAGGAACGTGTTGAGATCTCAAAACTAGCTGAAATCCTTGATTCACATGTAAGCATGAAATCTTTATTCAAGAAATTGAAGTAAGCTGATCTAATCATATTCAAAAGCCATTCTCGTTTGAGGATGGTTTTTTTGTGTAATAACCTCAACCTAAGCCTCTATTCTGCCCCATACTTGCACTCATCATATTTTATATCATAAAGAAGATGTTGAACCCACTTCGGGGTTCTATTATATATTTATCATCTGTCCACCCCCGTATTTCATACGGGGTTATTTATATTTAATCCCTCTGGGATAACTAAGTTTTATGATTTAGTTTCTTTCTTATGGAAACCACGGAGTGGTTCAATTTGAATAACCACGGGTAAAACCCGTGGTATTAGTAATCAAGTTACAGAACCCCGAAGTGGGTTCAACATTTGTGTTTATTAAGCCACACATGGTCATAACCTATACACTTATAGTTTGATTAAAGAAAGAGCATAACAAATTGCGTTTAGATGTGGTATCTTCAATTTCATTATATTTAAGCTTACCTTTTCCCTTTCAAGCATGCCAAAACTCAAATTCGCCGCTATTCAAATTAATAATATCGATGCAAAAACAGTATTAGATAGAAATGCCAATCTTCATCTTGCGAAAAAAATCATCGATAATCTTAAGTCTGTTGACCTTATTGTTCTGCCAGAACTTTTCACTAGCGGATATTCAAGAGAAACTTTCAACAATTTACAAGATTTGGCTGAGGATATTTCTGGTAAAAGCTTTCTATTCTTTTCCGATTTGGCACGAAAGAAAAATTGCTACATCTGTTATGGATTTCCTCAGAAAAAAGACAAAAAATATTTCATTTCTCAAGCTGTTGTTAATCCCAAAGGAGAAATGGAATGCATTTACAGCAAGCAACACATGGCACAATTTGGCAATTCTATTGAAAAGGAATATTTCCAAAGAGGAGATCAAACTGTAAGCTTCGAAATCAATGGTATTAAAATAGGTATTATCGTTTGTTACGATATGCGATTTCCAGAATTAACAAGAAAGTTAGCATTCCAGCATAATATCGATTTTTTACTTCATCCGGTTGCCTTTTACAGGGATAACAGTTTTCCAAGCTGGCATCATTTTGTAATTACTCGTGCACTCGAAAATCAAATTTATATGCTGAGTTTAAACCGAGCAGGAAATAAATATGGCAATTCAATATTCTGTCTGCCCTGGATTGATTACAATATCTCTCCTACTATTCTTAAGGAACATGAAGATGTAATTATTGCTGAAATTGATACTAATATCATTCAGAAAGTACGTGAAGAATATCGTTTTAGAGAAGACAGGAAAAATAATTATTATTGATTGGTTTATTATGTAGATCATCTTTTATCGGAAATCAATGCAAATTTCATCTGGAAAAGTGATTGAAAAATATCGTTTTAGCGCATTGCTTTTTGTAACTTGCTACTAATCAATACTTGTTTAAAACACGATATTATGAAATTATTTTTTCTATCCCTCCTTTTCTTAGGATCGTCGCAATTTTTGTTTGCAAAAAAAGCTTTTCCTCAAAAACAGGATACCAAAGCACAATATGAAGAGTTTTGTGCCGGATGTCATCACAACAATCGCTCTTCTTTTGTTAATCGGAATTGGCAGTTTGGCAATTCTCTCGAAGATATATTTAGAAGCATAAAATTTGGACAATCCGAATTGGGAATGCCCGCATTTGAGAAAGGATTTACAGATAAAGAACTATATGCACTAAGCCATTATATTATTGAATTATCTAAAGATGAAAAGTTAAAGGAACAAATTGCTTCTTCTTCTAAAATTCATGAATCTGAAGTACAAAAATTTAGAGTTGATACAATTGTCAGTGGTTTAGAATCTCCCTGGGGATTGGAATTTTTACCCAATGGCGATTTATTAATCACAGAACGTTCGGGATACTTGTACCGCTTTTCGAGAGGAAAATTATCAGCACCAATAAAAGGATTACCACCAATAAAAGCAGGTGGTCAGGGAGGATTATTGGACATCGAACTGCACCCTAAATACAAAGAGAACGGATGGATCTACTTTTCCTATTCTGCATTTTCCAATAAGGCAGGAAATAAAGGAAGTAATACAGCTATTATGCGAGCAAAATTATCTGGAAATACATTAACAAATCAGGAGATAATTTTTAAAGCAGAACCAAATTTCAGTACCAAACATCATTATGGATGCAGATTAGAGTTCGATAAAGATGGCTACCTTTTCTTTTCGGTGGGCGACAGAGGAAATAGGAACAATGCACAAAAATTAAACAATCACTGCGGAAAAATTCATAGAATTATAGATGATGGAAGCATTCCAGATACAAATCCATTTGTTAATAATAAAAATGCAATGCCATCCATCTATACTTATGGCAACCGAAATCCGCAAGGACTGGTAATGCATCCCGAAACCAAACAAATATGGTCGCACGAACATGGACCAAAAGGTGGCGATGAAATAAATATTATTCGAAAAGGTGCCAATTATGGCTGGCCAAGAGTTACTTATGGTATTAATTACAACGGAACCATTATTACAAGTGATACAATTATGGCAGGAATGGAACAACCCGTAATTCACTGGACACCATCTATTGCTCCTTGTGGTATGACTTTCGTTAAAGGTAATCGCTACCCGGCATGGAAGAATAATATTCTTAATGGCTCGCTCCGATTTTCACATCTCAATCGAAGTGTTGTAGATGGAGAAAAAATTATTCATCAAGAGCGATTACTTAAAAACATAGGACGTGTAAGAAATGTAGAAGTAAGTCCTGATGCTTATATTTATGTTGCCATCGAATTTCCGGGAAAAATACTAAAACTAATTCCTGTTGATAATTAAAAACAGTAAATGAACGATCGTAAATCATTCCTGCAGTTAATTTATTTTTCACAATTAATAATTACATTAGTGCCTCTTAAATAACAATTACACTAAATCACACTCTAACTAATGAAAAATCTACTCAGTCTGCTACTAATAATGGTAGTATCTATCTGGCAATCCTATGCCTGCACAACTGCCGTAATTTCGGGAAAATACACAAAAGATGGTCGTCCAATAATCTGGAAACTTCGCGATACAGAAAGTTTCGAAAACAAAATGATGTATTTTACCGATGGAAAGTATCCTTACATTGGATTGATAAATTCCAAGGACGAAAAAGGAGAGCAAATTTGGGGCGGTTCCAATTCAGTAGGTTTTGCCATTATGAATTCCGCTTCCTTTAATGTGAATTTGAACGATACCATTTCGAAAAAAGATCAGGAAGGAAGATTCATGAAACTGGCTTTGCAACAGTGTGCCAACTTGGAAGAATTCGAACAATTACTTAAAAACACACCTAAACCTATGGGCTTAGCTGCTCATTTTGGTGTTTTAGATGCCGATGGAAATGTAGCATTTTACGAAGTAAACAATCATACTTTTACCAAATTTGATGCAAACGATCCTGCTCAAGCTCCAAATGGATATATCTTAAGAACCAACTATTCCTATACTGGCAAAAAAGATGTTGGATATGGATTTATCCGTTTCCAAGCAGCACAGGATATTTTCTACCAAGCTGATGCTTGCGGCAATATGAGTACAGAAACCGTAATTCAGAACTTCTCGAGATGTTTAAAGCACCCTGTTTTAAAACGTAATTTTAGAAAAGAGTTTGAAACAGTTCCTTACGGTGATAACTTTGTTAATTCCGGCGATTTAATAACCCGCCACGGTTCCTCATCTATGATTATGATTGAAGGTGTAAAAAAAGGTGAAGACAAGACAATGTCTACCATCTGGACACAGATTGGATTCCCGAACACATGTATTGCTCTACCAGTTTGGGTAAAAGGCGGAAAAAACCTACCAAGAGTTTTAACTGCCAAAGGAAAAGAAAACTGTCCTTTAAATGCAATGGCAGCAGAGCTAAAAAATCGTTGTTATCCAATTTCCCGTTCGGCCGGATACAAATATTTGAAAATTTCTGAATTAATTAATGCAGAAAAAACTGGAATTATTCAACAGCTGGAAAAAGCAGAAGATAAAATCTTTAAAAACACAGAAATTCATCTTGAAAAATGGCGTAAAGCTAAAGCTGATAAAAAAGAAATTGAAGAATTCTACAATTGGCTGGATCAATACACAGCTCGAACCTACAAGAACATGTTAAATATGAAAAAATACATGAAGTAAATCCAACTTTAAACCTTAGGCACTTTAAGTACTTAAGGCACTATAAAAATATTAAGTGAAGCACAGAGCAAAATTGTTCTGTGCTTTTTGTATTTTAGAGCCTTAATTAGAAAATTACGAACAAGTATCTCAATAAGCATTGAGAACAAATTAATTTTGTAAGTACTAAACCGTAATTTGTAACTCCTAATTCACAATTAAAAAATGAATTTTAAGTCGATATTAAAGTCTGCATTACCACATTTGGTTTCTATCATTGTCTTCCTAATTATTGGATTCCTATATTTTCAGCCTGCACTGGAAGGAAAAGTATTAAAAAAAGGAGACTCGATAAATGCTTGGGGAGCAAAAAAAGAGATTATTGATTATCGGGCAAAAACAGGCGATAATGCCCTGTGGACCAACTCCATGTTTGGAGGTATGCCATCTTACCACATTAATGTAGCTTATCGAGCAAAAGACATGTCTAGCTTCAAAAAAATAATGGAGCTCTACACACCCGATCCCGTAAAGTATCTTTTTTTATACATGATTGGCTTTTACATTCTGCTAATCAGTTTACGAGTTAATCCGTGGCTTTCCATAGCTGGAGCAATTGCCTATGCTTTTTCCACTTACTTTGTAATTATTATTGGCGCAGGTCATTTGTGGAAAGTAAATGCTTTAGCCTTTATCCCTCCTGCCCTTGCGGGGATATTACTGGTTTTTAGAGGAAAATATCTTTGGGGAGGCTTATTGGCAACATTCTTCCTTATTATGGAACTATACTCAAATCACATACAAATGACTTATTACTTCGTGATAATGGTTATTTGCTTGCTTGTATTTGAGTTTTACTATCAACTAAAACAGAAAAATCTAAAGCATTTTTTCAAATCTATTGGCATATTAGCAATTGCATCGATAATAGCGCTAGGTGTTAATTTTACCAATTTATATAATGCTTACGACTACACAAAATCGACTATTCGTGGTAAATCGGAACTAACTTTAGGCGATAAAAACAACCAAACTACTGGTGTTGATAAAGATTATGGTACACAATGGAGTTATGGAATTCAGGAAACCCTTTCATTACTTATTCCAAATGTAAAAGGCGGAGGCGGTTCCCCACAAGAGGGAATGCAAATTCTTAACTACATAGGAAGTGGACAAATGAAAAGCGTAGCCGATTACTATGGCTTAGAGCAAGTTGACAATCATCATTACTGGGGAAATCAGCCTTTCACAGTCGGACCTGTTTATGTGGGAGCATTTATGCTATTCCTATTTGTACTCGGATTATTTATTCTTGCCGGCAGATTAAAATGGGGAATACTAACAGCTACTATTCTGGCAATTATGCTTTCCTGGGGACATAATTTTCAGGCATTAACAAGTTTATTTTTCGATTATATTCCGCTTTATAATAAATTTCGTGCAGTTTCTTCTATCCTGATAATTGTAGAACTCTGCGTTCCTTTACTGGCAATATTAGCTCTCAAGAAAATTATAGATGAACCAGAAATCCTGCAAAAGAAAATTTCTATTTCATCCTTCAAGATAAATGTGCTGATATTACCTTCGATTTTAACTGCAGGCCTAGCATTACTTCTTTACTTAGTACCCACAATGGGTCTAGATTTTTTAAGTGATATGGAGCAAAATTACTTTAGCCAGATAAAATCATCAAACCCAAATGCATTGGCATTTATCACACAAATTCAGGCCGATTTAATAAATGCCCGTATAGATATTTTTAAAGCCGATGCTCTGCGTAGTCTTCTATTTATTGCAATAGGAATTGCCTTACTTTTGGCTTATTCGAAAAAATACTTGCAAACAAAATTCCTAATTCCTGCAATAATTATTCTTGTTGCTGTAGATCTATATCCAGTAAACAAACGCTTTACCACTAACGATAATTTTGTTGATAAAAAAGATTTAAAACTTGCTTATTCGCCAAATATGGCTGATTATCAAATTCTGCAAAACGAATTAAATAATCATCCAGAACTAAAACATCTTGCCCAACAGGCACAAACAAATTATACCCGCAGCAATAAAAAAGCCAGCGATTACGAAAAAGTTGCTGCTCAACTTTGGGCTCTTACTTATAATACAAACTACAGAGTTTTTGAGAATATTGGTGGGCCATTTCAAAATGCACGCCCTTCCTATTTCCACAAATCAATTGGAGGCTATCATGGAGCCAAACTTCGTCGTATACAGGAATTATACGATTATCATATCGAGAAGGGAAATCAGCATGTTATAAACATGCTAAATGTTCGATATATAATTTCGCAAGGAGAAAAAGGACCACAAGCCACTTTTAATCCTGAAGCTTTAGGCAATGCCTGGCTGGTAAATTCGTACAAACTAGTAAAAGATGCTAACGAAGAAATTCTAATGCTAAATAAGTTTGATCCTGCAAAAGAAGCCATTGTTGATAAGCGTTTCGAGGATCAATTGGCCGGATTAAATATTACCGCTGATTCGACAGCCAGCATTCAGATGGCAAAATACTCGCCCAATGCAATTAGCTACAATTACATGGCTAAATATGAGCAACTTGCTATTTTTTCAGAAATGTACTACCAGCCTGGCTGGAATGCATATATTGATGATAAACCTGCAAATCATTTTAGAGCGAATTACGTGCTTCGTGCTATGAAATTACCAGCCGGAAAACACAAAGTAGAGTTTAAATTCGAGCCAAAAGGATACTACATAGGAGAGAAAATATCTCTTGCAAGCATGATTCTATTCTTTGTTTTATTAGCCGGCGGAATTGTATTTGGAGTAAAAAATATCCGAAAAGAAAAGAACTAAAATGAGTACTCGACATACACGAAAACAAGAGTTTGTCAACTTTATGCAAAAAATTATTTTTTTGCATTTAGTCATTTTTTTAATACGAAATTTCTATTTTCTAATTGAAAAATTAGTAAAAAAAGAGAAACAAACTGTACTATTTTTTCTAAGCGAGAAATTCTACTACGACAACTCAAAATATCTTTTCGAATACATGCGTAAAAAGAAGGATTTAAACAGTATTCTTTTTACAGCCAACAAAAATTTATATGAAGAATTAAACAAAAAATTCCCTGGCGAAATTGCTTATGCTTGGTCGTTTAAATCGCTACAATTATTTCTGCGAACTAAAAATATTGTAATTTCTTACGGAACCAGTGCGGCTGTATTTTTCCCTTATTACTTGCACGAAAAATGCAAAAACATAATCTATTTAGGACATGGAACACCAGTAAAACAAATAGGTTACCAAACGCCGGTATGGAATAAATTTGGAAAATCGTATCAACTTCAATCCTATTCCTACCTAACTGCCTGTTCCGATATTGAATGTTTAATGTTATCCTCAGGATTTAGAGTTAATTTAAATCAGATGTGGTTAACCGGAATGCCCCGTTATGATTATTTATTATCTACCAATAATAAGGAAGATAAGCTAATTGAGAAATATCCTTACCTAGGCAAAAAGGTAATTTTGTATGCTCCAACATGGCGAGATGGCAAACTAACAAAGTTCTTTCCCTTCGAGGATTATAAACCGGAAATACTGGCTCAATTCCTAGAAGAAAATGATGCATATCTTCTTATTCGCGGACATAAAGAATCTGTAAAAAGAAAAAGTATTGAAAAAGATGCTGCTTTATTTTCAATAGGCAGAGTAAAAAAAGCAGAACAGGATATTTTCCCTGATGTAACAAAGTTATTACCCTTTGTAGATATTCTAATTACCGATTATTCTTCTATTCTAGTTGATTTTCTTCTTTTAGATAAGCCAATGTGTTTTATTCCTTACGATATTGCAGAATACAGTAAATATCAGGGTTTGATTTTAGATTATGAGAGAAATACTCCCGGTAAAAAATTCGCCAGCATGAAAGAGCTTACAATGGGCCTAAAAAGTTACTTTGATAATCCAAACCTAGATCGAAAATGGCGACAAAATGTTTGTAAAACCTATCATTATTTTAATGATAATAATAATTGCGAACGAATTTATAAAAATATTGTAAGTCTTAACAAATGAAAATTTTAATACGTAGAATAAGCATCGCTGTTTATGCCTTTATTGGTTGGTGTATACTTATTCCCTTAAGTTATTTATTCCCAAAAAAGAAAGACTTAATTGTTTTTATTGGAGGCCGAAAAGAAGGGCTTTTTCAGGGAAATATTAAGTTTTTATATCAATATCTTGAGAAAACTCATAAAAACACATATTTTTTAACTTACAGTAAAAACGAGTATCGGGAAATAAAAAAGCTCTATGGTAATGTAGTTTACTACCCTAGCGTAAAATCGATATTTTTATTATTGCGCAGTAAAATTGCTGTTGTTGATATTTATGAATGGATTAAAGATTTCAGGTATTTCCTGCTTTTCAGATCAAAAATTGTGCAGCTATGGCATGGCGTAGGTTTTAAACGAATTCAGTTAGATAGTCCTGCTTATATCGACGATCAGAAAAAGTTTTTCCCGCGAATGGAAGCTATTCTGTATGCGCTCTATCCTAAATATGATGTGCTAATATCTACTTCGAAATTTTACACCGAACAACTTTTTAGCAGAGCCTTTAAATCCGATAAAATAGTTGAAACTGGTTACCCTAGAAACGATGTGTTTTTTCGAGATACAACAGATGTTGATTTAATTAGATGCGATCTTAAAGCCTACCACAAAATATGCCTATTCAAACAGCAAAATTACAAGCTTATTTTGTATGCTCCCACCTATCGCGAAACAGGAGGTGATCCAATTTCGAGTGGTGCAATAAAGCTTAAGGAATTAAACGAATTTGCTAAAAACAACAAGCTGATATTTGTATTTAAATTTCACACATACACCAACTTAACGAATAGTCAAGAAAATTTTTCTAATATTTTATGGTTCGATAATGAACTGGATGTGTATCCTGCTTTAAAAATGATGGATCTTTTAATTACAGATTATTCTTCCATTTACATGGATTATCTTTTGTTGAACAAACCCGTTTTGTATTACCCTTACGATTACGAAAAATACATTACCAAAGACAGAGCAATTCAGTTTGATTACGAATGGATTACTGTAGGCGAAAAATGCTATTCTCAAAAAGAACTGCAAAACAAGCTGAGCGATATACTTGTTGAGGGAAAAGACGAACAAGAAAGCAAAAGAAAAGAAATTTGCGATCTTGCTTTTACTCACAAAGATGGAAAAGCTTCGGAACGCATTACTGCAGAAATTGACAATATAATAATGAAATAGTCTGTATTATTACAGCCTTGCTTCCCTACTACTTAAATAAATAGTAAATTCGCACTCGTAATAAAGAATTAAACTTTTCATTGGTATTAGTTAAAAGCAATATGAGAAACATTGGTATTATTTTAGCCGGAGGGAATGGATCCCGATTTGGAGGCAATCTCCCAAAACAGTTCATTAAAGTGGCTGGTAAAACTATTATTGAACACACTTTAGATGTTTTTCAAAAATGCGAAACCATAGATGAAGTAGCCATTGTAATTAATCCGAGCTTTACCAACGAAATAGAAACAATTGTAAACAACAATCAGTACAATAAAGTAAAGAAAATACTGCTGGGAGGAAAAGAAAGAAGCGACTCTAGTCTTGCTGCTATAAATGCATATAAGGATGATGAGAATGCCGATGAAATAAAGCTCATTTTTCACGATGCTGTTCGTCCTTTTATTAACCGTACCATTATTAATGAGGTAATTAATAGTTTAAGTACCTGCAATGCAGTTGATGTTGCCATTAAAGCTACCGATACAATTATTGAGGTTTGCGATAAAGATAAAATTGTAAATGTTCCCAACAGAGATAAGCTAAGACAGGGACAAACACCACAGGCATTTCGTTTAAAAACAATTAAACAAGCCTATGAAAAAGCACTTTTAGATCCACATTTTAAAACCACCGACGATTGTGGCGTTGTTTTAAAATATTTACCCGAAGAGCAAATTTCGGTGGTTGAAGGTTCGGCCGAAAACATAAAAATTACTTACGATTTAGATATGTTTATTGCCGATAAACTATTCCAGCTAAAAAATCAGGAGTTTAAAACCTCCGATTTTGAGGCAAAAAATATCGATCAAATTAGTAACAAATGCATTGTTATTTTTGGCGGAAGCTATGGAATAGGT
Source organism: uncultured Marinifilum sp. (assembly GCF_963677195.1). Classification (NCBI taxonomy): domain Bacteria; kingdom Pseudomonadati; phylum Bacteroidota; class Bacteroidia; order Marinilabiliales; family Marinifilaceae; genus Marinifilum; species uncultured Marinifilum sp. The sequence continues at coordinate 1,072,390 of NZ_OY781918.1, read as the reverse complement.
AAAGATATTTACAATATCTGTAAAAAGGCAGGCGCCAAAGTTTTCTCTTTTAGCCGATCGGAAAATAATGTGAACGTAAAAAATGTTGATGACATTAAAAAAAGCCTGAATAAAGTTTATCAAAAAACAGGAAAAATTGATTATATCATAAATACTGCTGCCATATTAAATAAAGAGGCACTAATAAATGTTAATCAGGAAACTATAGAAGAAATTATTGCCGTTAATTACCTGGGCATGATTAACGTTGCCAAAGAAGGATTTAAATTCCTTAAAGAAACTCAAGGTCATTTACTTCTATTTACTTCGAGTTCCTATACACGAGGAAGAGCCTCGTACAGCCTATATTCATCGACAAAAGCGGCGGCTGTTAATTTTACACAGGCAATTTCTGAAGAATGGAAAAACTTTAACATTAGAGTTAACTGCATTAATCCAGAACGAACCCGAACCCCAATGAGAGTTAAAAACTTTGGGAATGAACCAGTAGATAGTCTGCTAAAATCGGAAGATGTAGCTAATATTTCAATACAAACCCTGCTATCTGACCTAACCGGACAGGTTGTTTACGTTAAGAGATAAGCCAATAAAAAAACTGCTAAAAATGAAATTCGGATTATTAGTTTATTGGGATAATGTAAGAAATATTGGAGAATATATTCAAAGTCTGGCACAAGTTCCTTTTTTACCTAAAGTAGATAAGTTCCTCAATAAAGAAACTCTTTCTGAGTTTCATGGAGAAGAACATAAACTTATTTTAAATGGGTGGTTTATGCATTATCCTGAAAACTGGCCACCAAGTAAAAGTATTAATCCTCTTTTTGTATCATTTCATATTTCGCCTAAAACCAAAAATTTGCTGTTAAGCGATAAGGCAATTGAGTTTTATAAATTACACGAACCTATTGGCTGTAGAGATCATGATACTCTTGAATTATTAAAAGCCAAAGGCGTAGACGCTTATTTTTCGGGTTGTTTAACACTTACTCTAAATAAGAATCTGTATATAGATGAGACTTACCGCAATGAAATTATATTTAGCGATGTTTTGTACAATATGGCAAGATATAATCCGAATATTACGGTAAAAACCGTGATAAGAAGTATTCTAAGAACACCTAAAGTATTTTATCAGGCAATTAAAAAAAGACAGTTAATTAAAAAATTATTCCCCGAAGATATTCTACAAAAAGCAAAGTACATTATTCAGGAACGCAGCTTAAAAAAATATACTCACGAAGAAAGGTTCGATGTTGCCACAGATTTTTTAAAGCAATTGGCCAACGCTAAATTGGTTGTTACTTCGCGTTTACACACAGCTCTTCCCTGTTTGGCTTTTGGCACTCCGGTAATTTTTATCGACGGAAAACTAAGCCGCAAATTCGATTCCAGCAGATTAAGTAGTTATACCGATACTATGCTTAATACAATTAATATGCAGGAAATTCAGCAAAAATCGGCTGAAGAACTTCACCAACTGGTTTATAAATATTCACAGAAAAATCCGGATACTTATTTAGAATACAAAAATAGTTTAAAAAAACATGTTAGAGAATTTATTAAAAAATAAGAAATTAATATCTCCTATTTACATTAAAATCATTAACTAACTAATTACCAAAAAACAACTACTACTATTTTTTAAAAAAAGTTAAGCTTGGTTTTGTCAATATTTTCCTTTTGTCAAAGAGAATTAGTAAGAGCTTTGTTTTTATATGTATGCTTGTATATTTGTGCAAAACTACTAATAACTTTGCATGACCAGAATACTATATTACCTGTTTTTAAAACCTCTTTCTTTACTTCCTATGGGAGTGTTATATCTAATTTCAGATATTTTATTTGTATTAAATAATTATGTAATTAGATATCGGAAAAAACTAATTCTTAAAAACATACAAAACTCATTTCCCGAAAAAGACAGTAAAGAACATAAAGCAATTACCAAAGCATTTAATCGATTTTTCTGCGACCTTATAGTTGAAAGCATTAAGTGTTTTAGCATGAGCGCAAAAGAGGCTGAAAAAAGATGTAGAATAATTAATCCTAATGCTCTTGATCATCTATTTGCAAAAAAGAAAAGTATAGTTCTGGCTTTTGGACATTATAGCAATTGGGAAATGGTAGCTACCGGACTTGCCGGATCATTAAAACACAAAACAAGTGCGATATACAAACCTCTTACGAACAAATTTTTCGATAGAAAATTTAGAGAAACCCGATCGAAATCTGGATTACAATTGGTTCCTAAACTTGCTACAAAAGATTTTTTAGAACAGAAAAAAGACAAAGGCTATCTGGTTGGTTTTGGCTGTGATCAATCTCCCAATAGAAAAAAGAAAAACCTGTTTTGGACAAAGTTTTTAAATCAGGACACTGCTGTAATGTTTGGAACAGAAAAATATGCTGTCGATTACGATTATGCCGTTGTATTTCTTTATATCACAAGAGTTAAAAGAGGATATTACGATGTTGAATTAAAAATTATTGAAGAAAATCCCCGCAATGCTAAATATGGTAGTATTACCAAAAAACATACAAAATTGCTTGAAGAGCAAATTCGTAACAAACCTGAAGACTGGTTGTGGAGCCATAAAAGATGGAAATTGAAAAAACAGGAACATGAAATATGCCACTAATTCAATAACTTATTTTATTCCAACTATTTTTTTCACAAAATAATTAAAATCTACTGATATCTTAAAAACAAAAGATAACAGTAAATACAAAGCAGCAACTATAACTGAACGCAATACAATATCAACAGCAAACCAATCTTGTTTTGGCAATATATAGCCTGAATAATAGGCTATTAAAGAAATTAATATGACCAATAGATACTTATAATTAAAAGGTTGTAGTTTATATTTTTTAAGCAAGAACAAATATTTTAGTAAATTAAAAATAAAAGTTGCTGAAACAGAAGCAATAGCCGCTCCGTTAATTCCCCATATAGGAATCATAATAATATTGGTGATTATTACTAAAACACCATAAATACTAATAAATACTGTCTGCATTTTATAGTATGGCGAAGATTGAAGTATTACTCCACTTACGCCCGAAAGCATTTGAATTACATGGCCAATTCCTATAAACAGAATAACATATTTACCATCAATAAATTTATAGCTTACAATCTCAAGTATATTATCAATATTTACCCAAATACCAATAAATAAAAGGCATCCTACCATAAATTGATGCAATCCACTTTGTGAATAAATCTGAGCAATAGTTTTTAAATCTTTCTTTTTCCATGCTTCGGCAATTACCGTACTGGCAATTTTTCGTAAAGTTCGTGCTGGCATCGATACCAAAACCCCAAAATTAGCCATAGTTGCATAAATACCATTTGCACCAAGTCCGACAGCACTTACAATCATAATTTTATCGATATGATTGGCAAGCTTATCGCTTAAGCCATTTACAATTCCATACAAAGCAACACTAATCATGGACTTTTTTAAATTCGGGCGAATGAATTTTAAATTAGATGCAAAAGATATTTGCCCCCTAAACCATAAAAGCAAAAATAAAAATACAGTAGGCGAACAATAAGCAATTACATAAAAAAGAACAAATTGCGAAAAGTCAATAACATTCTGCCAAAACAGCAATATAATTGTAAGGTTTAATATTTTAAATACAATATCCCTGAAAAAAGTACCCGAAACAGCATCGTACATTACACGATTATAGCTGTCGAATAAATTGTAAAATAATGTAAAAAACACCAATGGAATAAGGTAAACTAAATAATCGAGATACAATGGCGAAGCATCCTGATATGCATTAACAGCAACAGGTTGCAAAATAAAATAGCTAACTAAAGCTAGTGCAAAACCTGCCATTCCTACCCAAAATAGAATAAAAAGATATCCGTTATGATTTCGGTTCTCGTTTCTAAAATACGGAAACAAGCGTGCTGTAACATTGTTAAATCCTAAAGAAGAAAACTGAGCCACAATAGTCGCCATTGGTCCAATCCAGTTGAGTAAACCAATTTGATCGGCTTCGAAAAACCTTGGCAGCAAAATACCAGTATTTATAAAACCTAAAATAGCTCCTAAATAAGATATAAACGATCCTTTAATGGTTTGTTGACGTATAATTCCCAATTTAACTTTTTGTATTTAGCGGTGAATTTTCATACAAATCTAACAAAAAAGGATTGAGCAAATAATTGAATAAGAAATTTTATGAATCAGTAAAACTGAATGTTAACTTAGCACAAGTATTTATAAGCATTATTTTATTTTTAAAATCTCAAGATTGAAACTTGAAGGTTTAAACTTCCTTCTTTTGTAGAAAAATTGTATTTTCGCAAGTGACCAATCAACTTGCATATTTTGTAAAGTTTAAACACGCTTATAAATGGCATACAAAGAAAAAGGCACAAAACGCCGACTCCGCTCCTCATACATCACTTCAGTTATCAGTATATCGCTGGTACTATTTATGTTAGGCCTAATGGGTTTACTGATATTAAATGCTAATCAGTTATCTAATTACGTAAAGGAAAATATCGGAGTCTCAATTATTTTAAAAGATAATGTTAAAGAAGTTGAAATAAGAAAACTTCAAAAAACTCTGGATGCAACCGAATATGTTAAAGCAACCGAATTTGTAGCTAAGGAAACTGCTGCCAAAGAACTACAAAAAGAATTGGGCGAAGATTTTATTTCATTTCTTGGTTACAATCCTCTAAAAGCAACCATAGATGTAAAATTATATGCAGAATATGCCAATCCGGATAGCATTGCATTTATCGAAAAAGATTTTACAAGATACAATCAGGTTCAGGAAGTTTACTACCAAAAATCGCTGGTTCATTTAGTAAATGAAAATGTAAAACGCATTAGTTTAATTATTCTCGCTTTTAGCGGATTATTATTCGTCATCTCATTTACTCTAATTAACAACACCATTCGCTTATCTATTTATTCTCAGCGACTTATTATTAACACCATGCAATTGGTAGGCGCTACACGCGGATTTATTAGAAAACCATTTATGGGAAAAAGTCTCTTACATGGAATTCTAGGAGCTTTAATAGCAAACTCAATGCTTTCTGGTGTTATTTACTTATCGCAAAAAGAATTAAGTCAGGTTATAAGCTTTAGCAATGTTGAAATGGTAGGCATACTGTTTTTGTTAATCATTCTGTTAGGAATACTAATTACATGGATTTCTACACTTTTTGCAGTTAATAAATATTTAAGTCTCGAATCCCGATCGCTTTATTAAATTAAAATCTGTAAGATAATAACAACATAACTCATTTTTATAAGCTACAAGTACTATTAAATAAACTAGGCATTACAAATACTTTATTGTACTTTTGAGCTTGCTTTTGAAAAATTTTGGAAACATGAATAAACGAGATAATAAACCTGGTTTTGCTCTTGGAAAAGAGAACTACAAACTAATTATAATAGGATTTGCAATCATCATTATCGGATTCTTATTAATGATGGGTGGCGGTTCCGACGATCCAAACGTATTTGACGAAAGTATATTTAGTTTTAGACGAATTACTCTCGCTCCTTTGGTTGTACTTTTCGGCTTTGCATTCGAAATTTATGCCATTATGAAAAAGCCAAAAAATTCGAATTAGTAAATCTATGATTTCGTGGATTTAAGAAGTATACTCATGTTATTTTTAAATTACGAATTCACTAATTTTCTGACTTACAAATCCACAAAATCACAATTTCACTCATTTACTTAATATGACTTGGATAGAAGCCCTAATTCTTGGAATACTCCAGGGACTTACCGAATTTTTGCCTGTTAGCAGCAGTGGTCATCTTGAATTGGGAAAAGCCCTTTTAGGCGTAAATGCCGAAAATAATCTTGCATTTACAGTAATTGTTCATGGCGCAACTGTGCTTAGTACAATAATTGTATTTCGAAAAGATATAATGGCTTTGTTTACCGATGTTCTAAGTTTTGAATGGAACGAATCGACACAATATATCGCTAAAATTGCTGTTTCGATGATTCCAATCGGAATTGTAGGTGTATTTTTTAAAGATGAAGTATCGGCCCTATTCGATAACAGTAAAATTCTTTTGCTGGTAGGTTGTATGTTGTTAATAACAGCTACATTATTAGGCTTTACCTATTACGCAAAACAGAAAGACAAAGAAATCTCTTTTAAGGATGCTTTTATAATAGGTTTGGCTCAAACCTGTGCTATTCTTCCAGGTATTTCTCGTTCGGGAGCAACAATTGCAACAGGCTTATTGTTGGGCAATAAAAAAGCCGATATCGCTAAATTCTCCTTCCTTATGGTTTTGGTACCCATTATTGGCGAAAATATTTTAAGCCTTTTAAGTGGTGAATTTACATCAACTGGATCTTTGGAAGCAACCCCTTTAATTGTTGGTTTCCTTGCTGCTTTTCTGTCGGGATTACTAGCTTGCAGCTGGATGATAAAATTGGTAAAAAAAGGTAAACTAATCTATTTTGCAATTTATTGCCTAATTATCGGAGTATTTGCTATTTTTGCAGGCTAATTAAAAAAGAGGAACTCTCTTTTAAAAATTAACTGTAGATGATTAGATTCGAGACCGATAATGATTTTCAACAAGGAGCATTTATTCTTCTGAATAAACCTTACGAATGGACATCGTTTGATTTGGTGAACAAAATAAAACACAAAATCAAGCATAAACTCCGTGTGAAAAAAATTAAGGTTGGACATGCCGGAACTTTAGATCCTTTAGCAACTGGTTTAATGATTGTTTGTGTTGGAAAATATACCAAACAAATCGAAACTTATCAGTCACAAGTAAAAGAGTACATTGCTACACTGCAATTAGGGGCAACAACGCCATCATTCGATCTTGAAACAGAAATAGATCAGGAACACCCAACTCAACACATTAATCAAGAATTGCTTAGCGAAGTACTAAAAGGATTTATTGGAACCATAGAACAACGCCCCCCAGATTATTCGGCAGTAAAAGTAAATGGAAAACGTGCCTACGAATATGCCCGAAAAGGTGAGGAAGTTGAGATTAAAAAAAAGACACTTGTTATAGATGATATCGAAATTTTAGAATTTGAAAAAAATATTTTAAAAATAAGAGTAGTCTGTAGCAAAGGAACTTATATAAGAGCCTTAGCCCGTGATATTGGGCAAGCATTAAAAAGTGGTGCACATTTAACAGCACTGCAGCGCACTCAAATCGGCGATTTTAAGATCGACGATGCTATTGAAATTGAAGATTTTATAAAATTCTTAGAAAATTTATAACTATCTTGCAACTTTTTCGTAAAAAGGAGAGCTTTGCACTTTCCGATTATCAAAAAATATAACATAAAAGTCAGTCAGCCTTATGAAGTTATCTAAGTTTAAGTATAAATTACCTACAGAACTTATTGCTTTACATCCAGCCTATAACAGAGATGAGTCTCGCTTAATGGTACTTCACAAAGATACGGGAGAAATTGAACACAAAATCTTTAAAGATTTGATCGAATATTTCGACGATGAAGATGTGATGGTGTTTAACAATACCAAGGTATTTCCTGCTCGTTTATACGGAAATAAAGAAAAAACCGGAGCAGAAATTGAAGTATTTTTGTTGAGAGAATTAAATCGTGAACAACGATTATGGGACGTTTTGGTTGATCCTGCTCGTAAAATCAGAATCGGTAATAAACTTTATTTTGGTGATGACGATTTGTTGGTAGCCGAAGTAATAGATAATACAACCTCAAGAGGTAGAACCTTACGTTTTCTTTACGATGGTCCTTACGAAGATTTTAAAAAGACACTTTTCGGATTAGGAGAAACTCCTCTTCCTAAATTTATCGATCGCTCGGTAGAACCAGAAGATGCAGAACGTTACCAAACAATTTTTGCTAAGCACGAAGGCGCCGTTGCTGCTCCTACTGCAGGAATGCACTTTAGCCGCGAATTAATGAAACGCTTGGAAATTAAAGGAGTAGACTTTGCAGAAGTAACCCTTCATGTTGGTTTGGGTAACTTTAGAAATGTTGACGTTGAAGATTTAACCAAGCACAAAATGGATTCGGAGCAAATCTTTATTGAAGACGAAGCTGTTGAAAAAGTAAATGCTGCTAAGAAAAAGAAGAAAAATGTTTGCGCAGTTGGAACTACTGTAATGCGTACTCTGGAAAGTTCGGTATCTACAATGGGTACCTTAAAACCTTACGAAGGATGGACCAATAAATTTATTTTCCCTCCTTACGATTTTCATGTACCTAACAGAATGATTACTAATTTTCACCTGCCACTTTCGACTTTAATGATGATGGCTTGTGCATTTGGAGGATACGATAATGTAATGGCTGCTTACCAAGAAGCCATTAAAGAAAAATACAGATTTGGAACTTATGGTGATGCAATGCTAATCATCTAAAAGATATTTTTTTTAAACAAAGAGCTACTGGTAATTATCAGTAGCTTTTTTTTGCATTTATGATATGATTAGTAGTTATTTTTACTATTTTTCCCAATTATTTAACACGTACAAATCGTAAATTATGGAAATCGTAAATCAAAAAAGCGAAAAAAACTTTGTTGCAATGCTATTATTATGCTTCTTTTTGGGTGGACTAGGAGTACATCGCTTTTATGCTGGCAAAATAGGAACCGGTGTTTTAATGTTATTAACTTTAGGGGGATTAGGAATTTGGACTCTTATCGACTTTATTATTATAGCTGTTGGCAGCTTTAAAGACGGCGACGGATTATATATAAAAAACTAAAGTATTCTTAAAGAGATCTGCCATAAAGATCTCTTTTTTTGTTTTATGATTTTTCTCGAAATAAAACAAAACACCCACGCCCATATTTAATTAAGTAAATATCAAAAGCATTTTTATACAAATGCAATATTCCTGCAACTATTCCTCCGAATTTACCATCCAAAAAGAAAAAACATTTAAATAATTCCAGTAAGAAAGAATTAATTCTTCTGATAAATTTAATTTTGGCAACAGCTGCTGGTAACATTCCAGCCAAACTATTCTTGCCTTTTTAGTGATTTTAAAATTAGAATGACGATAAATTAGTTTTGGTTGTCCTCTGTTTTGGTTAAAATATTCAGGACCACCTAATATCTGAATAAAAAAATCTGATGATCGCAATTGCCAAAAGTATGTATCATTAATCCTTTTGTAGATCTGACTTTACTAGCTTTTTGAATATCGTTTTTTCAATTAACCAATTGAATATTGCCTCAACAGGTTGCGGATACTGCCGTTGAGAATAAATCATCAGCAGCTTTAATTCTCTGTTTTATTACTGAGAGTTTTGATGTTTCCTCTTCTTCTTGCGGAAACAAAGGACTATAATCACTATTCTTAAGCAAATTATAATGATCATCAACTAATTTTCTAATACCACTCTCCCCTAAAATTGTTAAAACCTCGGGCTTAGGTCTTGTTACCTCAGGTCTTTCTCCAAACTGATAATCGCTTATTTTTAATTCCATTTCTTGCTAATATTTACCTAATTATATAAAACTACCAGATTTATAGAGCTTGTTAATTCTACAAAAAAATATATAATTTACAGTATATTATCAAAACCCCTTAAAAGCTTAACCTCTCTGATTTATTTCTTCTAATGTTTTTATATCCTCAATTACAATTTTTTTCCCATTAAGCGAAATAATATTCTCCTTCTCGAATTCTTTAATAAATTTTACTGCACTTTCAACACTAATTGATGCAAAATCGGCAATATTTTGGCGAGTTAAGTACTCATAAACATCCTCATCCTTAAACTCATCGGAAGATAAATACAATAAAGCAGAAGCTAATTTTCCTCGCATTTGCTTGTATGAAATGTTTTGAATAATGTTAATATATCTGCTCTCGTTACTGCAGTTTTTAGAATTAATTCGCATTGCAAAATCCGAATTTTTCAACAATAACTCTTTTAATGCTTGCTTGTCAACCATGCAAATTTGAGAATCTTTTAAAGCTATGGCCGAGTACAAATAAGTTTCCCGTCCGAAAATAGAAGAGAAAGCCATTAAATCGCCTTGTTTAGCTATACGAATATTTATTTGCTTGTTTTTACTGGTTTGAAGATATACACGAACCAATCCTTTATTCACAAATAATACATGAGGAGCAAGAGCATCCTGCTTAAAAAGCATTTCATCTTTAAAAAAGGTTAACTGTTTTCTCCTTTTATTAACCATTTGCAAATCAGCTAATCCCAATGATTGAAAACAATCGGGCTTGCTTTGGCTATTGTTATTTTTAGAATCCAAATTAATTGATTTTTAGTGTGGGAATACTACAAATGTAATTATCGTTTCATAAAAACAATACAATTTAGCCAAAGAGAATTATTATATCATTATAAAAAAACTATCATATTTCAATTATAATGGCAATATACCCCACTTCTATTTTCTTGCCTTAACAGCTCACACTAAATATTTTTGCATCAGTATTCTTATCTGGATTAAAAACAAATAACAAAAGCTTTAGTATGAATAATTCCAAAATAATATTTGCCTTTGCTGTAAACAGTGCCAATAAATTTGAGAAAAAACATTTTGGCGATGTAGATAAATATCTGATTTATGAATATTGTAATGGTGAGTTTTCACTGATATCACACCAAATAAATAATTATAAAAGTGTGGATGAAAAACATATTCATGGTTCTAAAGAAAAAGGAAATTCTATTATTAAACTGCTAAAGAAAAACAAGGTTAAGGTATTGGTATCTCCACAGTTTGGTATAAATATTAAAATGATTAACCAACATTTTATTCCCGTTGCCATTCATAAGCACGATACTGAAAATGTATTTGAGCTTTTATTGGCAAACATGAAATGGATTATTGATGAACTGGAGATTAATCCAACAGAATACAGACTTTTTTCCATTAACACTGGCATTTTAAAAAGTACAATAAATAAATAAATAGCAACAAATAAAATTATTATAGCAAGATGAAAAATAAAACATTAATAATTGGCGCAAGCATAAAACCGGAACGTTACGCTTATAAAGCTGCTGAAAAACTATTGAACAACAATCATGAAATTTATATGTTGGGAAATCGCCCTGGCACGCTTTTTAATCATGAAATAACAAAACAGCAAGTACCTTATACCGATGTTGATACTGTTACTTTATATGTATCAGCAAAAAATCAAACTAACTATTACCAGTATATTATTGATTTACAGCCCCGAAGAGTGATTTTTAATCCGGGAACAGAAAATCCTGATTTTGAAAAGCAGCTTGATATTTTGGGAATTATAGCAGAAAGAGCATGTACTCTGGTACTTCTTACGACCAATGTGTATTAAAAAAATAGGAATTATTCCATATCAATAACTTATAAATGAACGAAAAATTAAAATATTTCCCCATAACCGCCTTTGCCATAATAATGGGACTAGCTGGCTTAAGCATTGTTTTTGCTAAGTTTTACCACATGCAATGGCTACCGAAAATATTCTACGAGCTTTTGTTATTCACAACACTTTTGCTTTTTTTGGGAATATCTTTTCTATATGGATTAAAAGCAGTTAAACATTTCGAACAAGTTAAAATAGATTTTAATCACAGAATAAGAATTAACTTTTTCTCTGCTTTTTCTATTTCAATTATACTTTTATCGATAGCTTTTATGAATTTTTGGCCTTTTTTATCGATGGTATTTTGGTGGGTAGGAAGCATTGTACATACTGTATTTATGATGTATACCATAGCTTACTGGATACAAAATAATATTGAAATAAAATTTATGAATCCGGCATGGTTTATTCCGATTGTTGGAAATATGCTTATTCCAATTGCAGGTGTTGAGTACATGCCAAAAGCCTTTTCTTTTTTCTATTTTGCACTGGGTTTATTCTTTTGGATTATTCTGTTTACCATATTCTTAAACAGAGCCATTTTTCATCATCAGCTACCGCAAAAATTTGTACCAACCTTATTTATTCTAATTGCTCCTCCTGCAATAGGATTTATATCGTATATGCGAATAATGCAAAGCTGGGATACTTTTGCTGTTTTTCTATTGTTTATAGCCTACTTTTTTGTGGCCTTACTAATGGTATTGTACAAAAATTTTAGAAAACTTGAATTTTTTATTTCGTGGTGGGCATTTACTTTTCCGCTTATGGCAATTACTATTGCTTCGGTTGTAGCCTTTCAAATTACTCACGAAAACATTTACAAATACCTGTCGTTCTTTTTTATAACAATAGCTATTGTAACAATAAGCTTTGTGGCCTGCAAAACTATTGGCAAAATACGAAAAGGCGAAATATGCGTAAACGAAGACTAATATTTTATTAAAAAACTATTAAATGAAAAACATAATTATAATAGCATCCATTATCCTGGGATTTTTTGGCGGCATAATATTTTCTGGAATTGCATTAAGTGTATCCTCGGGAGAAATGATGATAAAAGAATTAAAAAGCCCTTATGATTTCGATAAAACAGTTGAAGTAATAAGCGAACGTATCAATTCAAAAGCCGGCTGGCATGTTAGCTCCATTATAGATCAAAACAAAGAAGTATTAATGAATGGTGGAAAAGGAATCGGAAACTATAAAATTATAAAATACTGTCACGCAGGATTTTCAGCAAGAATGCTTACTGCCGATAACAGAAAAAAAATTGGTAATATGATGCCAAAATCGTTCGCCGTTTACGAAAAATCGGACGGACAAGTATACATCTCAAGTATGAACGGAGCAATTATGGGCAAGATATTTGGCGGAGAAGTTGAAAATATAATTGAAGAAGTATCTTTAGAAGTTGAAGATATTATGCGCTTTGTTAATTTAAAATATACACTGTTTTAAAAAATAAATTATAGTTTGTAAAGTAATGTGTAATTCCTTAAAACAACTTAATATGGATATTAAAAGTATGTATACGACTAGTGATATTACTATAATGAAAGATGCAGAAGACTCGCTCAATCGTAAAAATGATAGAATTCAGGAAATCATTGAATATGCCAAAGTATCGAATATTAAAACAATAGGAATTGCACATTGCACCTCTCTTTCCAAACAAGCTAATGTTCTTAACAAAATTCTTAGCTCAGAAGGCTTTATTGTGGAACAGGTAAATTGTAAAATTGGAAAAATCCCCTTTTCCGATTTAATACCAGACTATAAGGGAATAAGCTGTAATCCGGCAGGACAAGCACAATATTTAGAAGACAAAAAAACCGAGCTTAATATCGTATTAGGCTTATGTTTGGGGCACGACATGATTTTTAACAGTAAATCGAAAGCTCCGGTTACTACACTGCTAGTAAAAGATCGCAAATTAAAACATAAAACAATAGACCTTTTAAATAATTACGAATAGCAATTTACTAGCAGCCCAAAATTAAAACTGCAGTAAACTCATATAAACTTTTCATTCTTAAGTATTAAAAATATTTTTCCAATCCTTCCTTAATGCTTAAATTTAATAATAGAAAAGTTACATTATCCTCTTAAATGCTTTACTGCATTACATTTCTATTCACTTTAAAACCAAGGCTCAACATCCGCTTGTAGCCAAAACATTGTATTTATGAAAAAATTATTTAGTTTAACATTGTTGATATTTTCAGCATGTTTACTGGCCATTTCGCAAGATTGCACCATTTATATTCCAAGCGATATTGGTACCGAACTTCACTACCAAACAAGTAATGCAAAAGGAAAAATACTGGGCATTTATTCTCAAAAAGTAATATCTGTAAAAAATATTGGAGGCGAAACTCATTACGATTTACTTCAAACCCACAGAGATCCAAAAAATCAGGAAAATATAATCATTCAGGACACCATTAGTTTTCGATGTAAAGGCAATGTTTTTTATATTGATATGGAGAAATATCTAAACCAAAAACAAATGGAAGGTTTTAAAGGTATGGAAGTAAAAATTACCACTAACGATCTAATTTATCCATCTAAACTTTCTACTGGTATGGCTCTTAACGATGGTTCAATTAGTCTGCAAGTTGGTTCGGGAATTATGAATATGACAACCAATATTATAAATCGTAAGGTAGAAGCTCACGAAAGCATTACAACACCCGCAGGCACTTTTAAATGCTATAAAATAGCAGAAGATGTTAACAGTAAAATGGGATTTATAACCGTTAAATTACACAATGTAACTTGGATTATTAAGGATATTGGCACAATTCGCAGCGAATCGTACAATAAAAAAGGAAAATTAGACAGCACTACCGAACTAGTAAAAATTGTAAAATAATTGTTTAAAAATAAAAAGGAGAAAAGTCATTTTAACTTTCTCCTTTTTACTTTATCCCTTATTTACTTTAATCTTTTCTCTATACTTTAAACCTGCTAATTCATAACATTTCTTGGTTTTCCCTGTAACCACAAACGAATATTTTCCATTACAATATCAATACGTTTATCGAAAGATTCGTGAGTTGCAAAAGCCACATGCGGAAGCATAATTAAATTTGGCGCATTAAATAAAACGTGATCTTTCTCCAATGGTGGTTCCTTTTCGTAAACATCAACTGCTGCACCAGCAATTTCGCTATTCTCCAAAGCTGTGCACAAAGCATCACTATCAACAACTGGTCCGCGGGCAGTATTAATTAAAATAGCCGATTTCTTCATTAATTTAAATTCCTCTTTGCCAATTAAGCCTTTTGTTGCATCGCTTAAAGGAACGTGTAAAGAAACAATATCCGATTCCTTAAGTAAAGTCTCCTTACTAACGAATTTAACGCCTTCTACGCTCTTTTCGCTACGACTATATGCAAGAAGCTTACAATTGAATACTTTTGCAATCTCGGCTACTCTAAGGCCTATTTCGCCAGCTCCAATTATCCCCAAAGTTTTACCGTTTAACTCGCTTCCTAAAAATGTACCTCTGCTGCCGCCAAAACGAATTGAAGCATCGCCACCAACAATTTTTCTGTATACCGAAAGAACCATACCAATGGCAAGCTCGGCAACCGATTCGTTAGAAAAGCCGGCCGCATTCGAAACTAATATATTGCGTTCGTTACAGGCTTTCATATCGATATGATCAACCCCTGTAAATGCAACCGAAATCATCGAAAGATTAGGACAAGCATCGATAAAAGTCTTGCGAATAGGAATATTGCTAACAATAATTGCATCGGCTCCCTGCGCACGTTTTATCAACTCCTGTTCGTCTTCATTTCTATCGGCAAAAAAAACAAGTTCATGTCCCAGACCTTCAAATTCCTGCTTTAGCTGTTCGTATTTTTCTTTTACAATCCCAATTGGTTCTAATATGCTAAATTTCATCTTATATATTTTATTGTTTTCTATCAAAGTGATAAATGTATAAAATCACAATTGAAGTACAAACACATACAATCTGCTATACAAACAACATCGGTGCAAAAAAGCATTTTAGCTGCTCATAAGTTATTTTTAACGATTTTAATTTTCTGTTTCCTGATTTTTACTGAAATTGGATTCATAAGCTTTAATTTATTCTTATTTACCATGATAGATAATTCAGAACTTTACGCAAAATTCCTGAAAAAATTCTCAGCCAAATGGGAAAATTGTTCTGAAGACTTTCCTTGTTCGAAACGTAAATTTTCTGCCATTGAAAAATACCTGTGGGAATTAAAATGCGATAGATTTATAAGCTCGATAAGCGAACACAAAAAACTTAATCGGGTTGATAGTACAGAGATTATTAATGAAAGTCGAAAATTCTTTCGGGATGGATTATCCTACTCTAACAATCAGCTGGAAATGATTTTTTCGGCTGATATGATTTCGGCTACCAAAGAGTTTGTAAAAAAATCTATTTTATTCGATAAAAACCTGGAAAGTAAAGATCTTTTTCAGGCTTTACGAAACATGTGGATTGTAATGGGTCTGCAATCGCTTTGGGGACAGAAAATTTGTATTACACCATCTACTCTTGCTTATAGTTTACTTTATCCTTATACCGATAATTATATCGACAATTCCAATATCAGTAAATCTGATAAATTAAATTTTTCGGAGCGGTTTGCAAAACGCCTAGCCGGAGATTGCCTTGAGCCAGCAAACAAAAATGAAGCCAAAATATTCCAATTGCTTGCTATGATAGAAAGTGAATATGAAAGAACAAAATTCCCAAAAGTGTACGAAAGTCTGCTCGATATACACCATGCACAAACACAAAGCATAGAACTTTGCAATAAAAATTTAATACTATCCAATAAAGCTTGCTTTACCATAGCTGTTAACAAAGGTGCCACTTCGGTTATTGCCGATGGATATCTAATAATGGGAAACTTAAGTAAGGAACAATTGCATTTCTTATATGAATATGGCGCTTATCTTCAAATTATTGATGATTTACAAGATGCCAGCGAAGATTACAAAGAAGGAGTTTACACCAGTTTTTCCCGCTTATTACCACATAAAAAACTGGATAGAATCTTGTGTAAAACTTATTATTTAGGCGAAAAAGTTGTTGAAACAATTAAACAATATTATTCAGATAATTTAGCTTTTCAAGGATTAATTAAACGCAGCTTTGCTCTGCTTTTTGCTTCGGCAATTATTGCAAACCCCGAAAATTTTAGCTCACATTTTATTGATACAGTCGAAAAACACTCTCCCTTTCGCTTCTCTTTTGCCAATAAACAGATGAATAATATATCTGATTTTAAAGATTTAATGGAGAAAAAATTTATGGAGTGGAAAAAATTTATGGAGTGGAAAAAATCAGAAATTTATCAAGAAAGTTAGAGTTAAAATTTACAATATTTTTCGCGATTTGCTACAAATCTGCTTCTTAAGATCCAGAAAATCCAACATTAATTTAACCTGATTTACAAACTCTTCGAGCGATTCCTCGCTTTTAATACATTCATTATCCAAATAAATTTGAAATGGCTTTTCGGATTTGCTACAAACTTCCAAACGATTATAATCTTCCTCCTTGGCCCTAACAACTTTAACACCATTACGAGATAAAGCACGGCGCAACAATACATATTCGAAACCATGGCCTTTTACTGCCACTTCGGTATTTTGATTATGCTTTACCTTAAACAATCCGGTTTTATTATCGAATATTACTCCTTTGTGCCGGAACATAGACTGAAAGGCATTTTTCAGAAGTAAATCTTCGGGACTACCGGTAACCAAAGGGCCACCTTGCTGTAATAGCCATAAACGATCGGATAATTGCAAAGCCAAATCTAAATCGTGAGTAGACATTAATATGGATTTGCCCGACGAGTTGGCAATATTTCGAAGCAATTGCATAATTTCTACTCGAGCAGGAAGATCGAGAAAAGCAGTTGGCTCATCGAGAATGATTAGTGGCGTATCCTGAGCCAGAGCTTTGGCAATAAAAGCTTTCTGTCGCTCACCATCGCTTAAAGAAGAAAGCGTACTATCCTTTTTGTGTGCAATTCCACATTCTTTTATGGCATTGGAAACAATTGCCTTATCATTTGCATTTAAGCGACCCAACATTCCGGTATACGGACTTCGGCCATAGCCCACCAATTCGCTTACGGTAGCATTGGGCACCACAACTCTATCGGTTAAAACCACAGCTATAGATTTCGACAATTCTCTTGCACCCAACTTATGAACATCCAATTTATCGACAATAACACTCCCTGCCAATACTGGCTGAAAAGCACAAATACTTCGAATTAATGTGCTTTTACCAGTTCCATTGGAACCCAGCAGGCATATTAACTCTCCCGAAGGAATATTTGCCGAGAGCTTATTGGCTACAAGCTTGCTGCCATATCCCACCGAAAGATCTTTTAACTGCAATAAACATGAACTCATACTTCGCTACTAAAAATTTTCTTTTCGTTTTTTCCAGATTACCGATATTACTACCGGAGCACCAATAAATGCTGTTACCGAATTAATAGGCAACTCGCTTTCCATTCCCGGAAGACGAGCCAGCAAATTACACAATAATGCCGTTGCTGCTCCAAGTATGCAGGCATTGCAAATTAAATACAAATGATTACTGGTTCGTGAAACCAATTTTGCCAAATGAGGTACAGCCATTCCTATAAAAATTATGGGTCCGCAAAAAGCTGTTACAATTGCCGTTAAAGTTCCCGCACATAAAATAATGAGTAATCGTGCTCGTTTAATTTTCAAACCTAAATTACTGGCATACCGATCGCCAAGAGCCATTAAATTTAAAGATTTACTTAAAAGTAAAGCCAATATGGAAGGAATAATGGTGATGGCGGCAAACAAATATGCTCTTACTACCGACAAGCGGGAGAAACTGCCTAATCCCCAAATAACATAACTTTGAACATCCTCCTCCATGCTGTAAAACTTAAGTACACTTAAAACTGAATTGGACAAATAGCCTATCATTACACCAATAATCAGAACACTAAGTGTACCTCCAATTTTATGAGAGATAAATAAAATTAAGGCCAATACTGCAAAAGCACCCCCCAAGGAAGCAAAAATTACTGCCAAATCGCCCCAAATTCCAATACGGGAAAATGAAAATCCCCAAACCTGTCCGGCTACCAATAAAACAAAACCTACTCCCAAGCTAGAACCCGAAGAAATTCCCAAAACCGATGGTCCAGCCAAAGGATTTCGAAACAGAGTTTGCATTAACAAACCAGATACTCCTAAAGCCATTCCAGCACCCAAAGCAACAATAGTTTGTGGCAAACGAGTACGCAATAAAATATTCTCCCAAATAATATTCGACGATCCATTTCCCAACACAATTTGTATGACCTCATCCATGGGAATTTTTACCGATCCCAATGCTAAGTTTAAAGCTGCCAATAGCATTAAAACAAGCAGGGATACAGGAATTAAAATCGATTTTTTTAATAATAATGAATGCATAATTATTTTAAAACTTCGTAAAACTGAGGTTTATAATCTGGCAATAAATCGGGGTGAAAGTAATGAATATAATCGGCTAAAATTATATCTGGTTTCATGGCATTTTGCTCGTAATAAGGTTTTTCACGAATGTTACACATAATCACATTTCCGGTTTTATAAGCTTTAAAATCGCCATAACGTCCATCTTGCTCTATAAGTGCTTTACGCCCAAAACCAACTGGCTCGGGTACTAAAATTCGCCAGTAATCGCAATTGGCAGCTTTTGTGTAAACCGTTTCGTAATCGAGAGGATAGGCTCCCTGCTTATCGTCTTCAACAATATATTTTGCTCCTGCATCGCGAAAATAATTGGCATAAAAACTCTTGCCTCCGGGCACATACCAAATTCCCGATCGCATTTTTCCAGAAAAAACTGTTGGTCTCTTTTTAATTTTATGGGTAAGATTTTTAAGAGAATCGTAACGAACCGATAGCTTTTCGAATAAAGAATCGGCCTGATTTTCCTTTCCAATAAAAGGAGCAATCATTTTAACCCATTCGGCTCTTCCAAGTGGAGTTTTTTCGTCGTAAGCAGCCATAGGAACCAAAGGAATTCCCAGATTTTTTAGAGCATCGTAACCTCCCGTTTTATATGGCGACACAAAAATTAAATCAGGGTTTATTCCGGCAATAAGCTCGGTATTAAAATGTCCTTCTTTTCCAACTCGTTTTACTTTTCCCTCTTTTATTTTTGCATTTAAACCTTTGTGAAACAGATGTCGGCTGCTATTTGTAGCAGCAATTTTATCAATATCGTTTAAAGCAAAAAAATAGGTTAGCTGTGTTGACGATAGACAGATTATTTTTTTACAAGGCACCTGAATTTCGTTTGCTGCAGTCTTTTTTTTCACCAGCTTAAAATCCTGATAAGTTGAATCGGCACTTTTGGAATTGTAAATTCTCAGAACTTTATCATTCCCCGAACTAAAAAGCTCGAAACCTTTCGCATGTTTCAATTCTTTTTGCTCATAAGAATTCAAAGCATTTAAGCTTTGCTCCTTTGTTTTAATCTGACAAGAAGAAAACACAATGGCAAAAATTCCAAGTATGCTTTTTAAGTAAAATATTCTGCTCATGAATAATAATATTTCTATTTGGCTACTGCCGATATAAATTTTTCAAATCCTATTTTTCGTCCTTTGCTATCGAAAGTATAAACGCGTTTTGAATTGGCTCTTTTTCCATTGTGGTAAATGGTAATACTGCTTATAACTTGTGATTTATTATTGTAATTATACTGATTCTCTTTCTCTAAAACTCCTTTTCCATTGCGTTTATACTTTTTTCTTAATCTGGCTTTTTTGTCGTACTTATTTTCGGTGAAAAATAAGGAAGTTTGTTCACCATTAGCATTGTAAGCAACATATTTAGTTTGATTGCCAAACTTATCAAATTCATATTCCACCTTTTTTACCAAAACCTTATTGATGTAATACTCCGATTTAATATTTTGCCCCTTATTGTTATAATAATAGCGTTTACTGCTTTTTTTATTTCTGGTATAATCTATTTTTAAACTGCCTGTTTTCTCGTTTTTATTGTTAAACTGATACTGGTAAACGGCCAATAGAGTATCCTTGGCCAAATATTTCTCTGTTCTTATTTTATTTCCTTTCGAGTCGTAAAAATAGAGGACTTTTTTCTCTGTTCTGCCTTCACTATCAAAACTTATTTTTTGAGTTCGTAATCCGTTCTCATCATAAGTGTATTGTCTTTTCCCAACAAGCTGATAATTATCGGCTTTTACCTGTATAGATATAAAAAACAAGAGCAAGATAAATAAGTTCTTCATTATTGTTTCGAGTTAAGTTCTATTAGAATTTTCTGCAAATGCTCAATCCAAATTTGAATTACCTCTTTATGGTCTGCCATTCCGGTAAGCACAGCTTCTACTTCGTATCCTTTTTCCTCCAATTGCGATTTCCAGCTATCGCTTTCTTCTCCTGCCATATCGTTTCGGGCATGATCGCCGGCAATGGTCATAAATGGTAGCAACCACACTTTCCTACTTTTATTTTCTGCTAGTTTATCCATTACCTCGTTCAATTCGGGATAACCCTCAACTGTAGCCATATAAAAATTGCTATTTCTCTGCCACAAATAATATTGCATGGCAGGATAATAAA
The DNA here is from genome assembly GCF_963677195.1 of uncultured Marinifilum sp. Taxonomy (NCBI): domain Bacteria; kingdom Pseudomonadati; phylum Bacteroidota; class Bacteroidia; order Marinilabiliales; family Marinifilaceae; genus Marinifilum; species uncultured Marinifilum sp. The sequence continues at coordinate 1,051,367 of NZ_OY781918.1, read as the reverse complement.
CATTGGCAAAATGATGCGTTCCGTGGCCCATAAAAACAACGGCATCTTTCACACCAATTTGTTTTGGTAAGTTCTTTAGTAAAGCATCACTTAAATTTGAAATATCAGCATGATGATACAGTAAAGGCTCACCCAGTTTCACTTCCTTTATTCCTTTTGGCATTCCTGAAAAAGCATCTACAGTTTTTTTCAAATTCTCGTATTCTTCTCCAGGAATAACATGCAATGACTGAACGGCTACTTTCTCGAAACCATCCTCTCCCATTTTTGCCAGAGCTTCGGCTGGCGAATCGATTTTTTCTCCTCTTTTTCTTAGTTTTTTACGGATAAATTTAGAGGTAAAAGCCCAACGAATTTCTTCATTCGGGAATGCAGCTTGTACTTGCTCTTCGATATGTTTAAATGTTGCTCTTGTTTCGGCATAACTGGAACCAAATGCAACTAGCAGAATTCCGTTTTTACCTGTTTCTTTTGTTTTCGATATCGCCATAAATGAAGATGTTAGTAAAATCAGTAATAAAGTGATTTTTGTTAAACTAAAGAATCTGTATTTTCCAATCATTGGTTTTATTTTTTAGAACTACATCCTATGTAATTTTTCTTTTTCGACTTTCGTTTAATCCATTTAATTCCCAAAGCAAAACCCGAAATACTTACAGCAGTTCCTCCAATAGAAAGAATTATCAGAACTAATTTTCTTAACCAATCGTGTTTTTTTAGAAATGGAAAATCGAATGCATGTAAAGATCGATACAACCAACGCCGCCATCGGTCGTTATTATTGTAGCTTTTTAGTACTTCGCCAGTTTGTGCATCAATATACATTCGAGTATTATCTTTATCGTACAAGTTTATTTGCCATACTGGTAAAGGTCGTGGCGACATGCCAGAGGGCTGATAATAAGCATCAAAATCATTCTGATCTTTTAAATCATAGTCGAATCTTGGAAATTTATTTTTACACCAACTTTTAACTTCTTGTTTAGAAAAATTAGACTTTCTATAAACTTCATATTTTTCAACTGTATAAACTTCGGCCTTTTCATAATTATTAAAATACACCCAAAAATAAGCCTGGTCCATTACTGTTTTAAAAGCTACTTTACGGATTTCACTTTTATTTTCTACAGCCTTCCATAAATTTGTAAACGAATTTTCAGGAAACTGGCTTATATCGCAGGACTGATTCCAGACTTTCTTTGCCGATACTTTAGAATGAACCGGAACTATACAGGCAGGAATATCGCTAACCGAAACCAAACCACTTAAAATAAAAGTAAATACAAATAAACCGAACACAAATCCTGTTATATGATGCCACTTGTGCCAGAATTTCTTGTAGGGAGTAAAGCCAGTTAATTTTTCTTTCTTTTTTCTTTTTCTTAAACGGATAAACCCCGCAATTAAACCCGATAAACTTACCAAAACACCAATAAACGCGATACTCATAACTACTTTTGCCCACAAGTCTTTTTGTAAACGCAGAGAGCGAAAATAAATCCAGTGAGGAATGGCACCTAAACGTCCGGCCCATCGGCTAGCTCTTGTTGTTTCCTGCACAATACTGCCCGATTTTTCGGAGATATAAATGCGTGTGTGTTCCTCATCATCCATCGTACATTTGTAAATGGGCAATAAAGGTTTGTAATACGACCATGGCATCCACTGATCCAGCTCAACTATTTTCTCAACAGCATCAAGTTCGGCACCTACAAAATCCTCGGCAAGAGCAATGGCTTCTTTCTGGCTGGTTTTTCCATAAGCTTTTAAAGAAACTGCATTGTATACTTTCTGTGCTTTTTTGCCTTTGTAAGCTCTGTAAACAGGCACACCATTCATTTTTTCGAGCTCTACCTTCCCCGATAAATGTGTGGGAACCTGAATAGAATCAAAATCAGCTTTGCTTAGAAACGACAAATGCAGGAATCTTTCTTCGCGCGATGCGTGAGGAAATCCTGCATAAATCAGAACAAAACCCGATAAAAACCAAATTACAAACATCAGGCTGAGAAAAGTACCTGATAGATTGTGAATTTGAATTATTATTTTTTTTAAGCTACCCATAATTTAATTTTGAGCTTATGAAAAAGCAAATCCCCTGATTTGAATACTTCTAATTTTTAAACAGCTCAGGGAATTTGCCTTTGCAGATACATGTGTAATTATTTTGCGAATTTAATATTACATCCAATAAACACGGTTCTTCCAGGGTTTACTGTTCCGTAATGAGATCCGTAAGGACTATTATCTTTATAATCGAAAATATTGTCGATACCGGCAGTTGCTTCCAAATTAAAAGCACCTACATTGGCAAAACGATGCGATGTACTTAGTTTCCAAAGATTATATCCTTCGGCATCTGGCTCTCCATCGTAAAATTTATCATCCTGAATACGTCCGGTAAGACTTACATTAAGCGAATAATCCTTCCAGCTTCTGTCATATAACAAACGTAGGTTTGCATAATTTTCAGCAACACCTTCCAAATCCATATCGTCGGTTTCGTTTTTCGCATTTACATAAGAATATCCACCACCAATGGTAAAACCTGCACCAATTTTGTAGTTAAAAATAAAATCGATGCCCGTAGATTTTGCTTCCTCGATATTAAAATGCTGACGTGTTGTTTTTATGCCATTGACTTTATCGGCATCGCTGGTTGATATGGTTTCGTAGGCAATCATATCATCAATTTTATTTTGATAAGCCGAAACGCTAAGAGATAATTTTGAAACAATGTACTCAACAGAGAAAGAATAGTAATTTGATTTTTGAGGATCTAAATCTGAATTTCCAAGATAAAGCCTGCTTCCTTTTTCGTAACGGTAATAAAGTTCTTTTAAGGTTGGCGCTTTAAATCCATTGGCATAAGTTGCTCTAAAATTAAAATTATTAAGCTTATACAATGCCGATACTTTAGGAGTAAAATCGTGACCAAATTCTTTATGCTTTACGTAACGTACCCCAGCTACTAGTGATAAATTTTCAACTAATTTAATTTCGTCCTGAGCAAAAAGAGAAAAAGTGTATGCGTCTTTTTTATTCCCTATTAATCGGCCTTCCGATTCTAATTTTTCCTTTACATACTCACTACCCAAAGTAAAAAGATTGGACTTATTTAGTCTAAAAATATATTTTAGGTTAAGATCTTCGCGCTTCTGTTTTGTGTTTAGCGATTTATTACCCGCCAAATAATCTTTATAATCCTGATTGTATTTGTAATAATACTTAAACTGATCGGAATTGTAATCGAAAGTTAATCGGTCTGTTTTATTAATTAGAAATTTTGCACCAGCAGAATAAGAAAAATCATTATAATAATAACCATATTTTTTCACTGTAGTAGGTAATTTCACATCTTTCTCGTATTTAGAACCCATGGCATAAACACTCAGCTTTTTGCTTAGTGCATAATCGAAACGCTGACTTAAAGTGTAATCGTCATAAGCATTTACCTGCTTGGCATCGGTTTCTACTAAAACATCATCGGAAGGATCGTCGTTATCATTATCCTCATCAATCTCGAATTTACTTAACTGCCAGCCGTCTGATTCTTTTCTTGAATAAGAAGTAAGAGAAGAAAAACGACCAATATTCAGGCCTACTTTATTGTACTGCTGCCAGGTTCCGTATTCGCTTAGGCGAGTATTATTTTCGGCATATACTTTACGTTTCGATTTTTTAGTGATAATGTTTACTACACCTGCAATGGCTTCCGATCCGTAAAGAGAAGAAGAAGCTCCTTTTACCACCTCAATTTTTTCGATATCATCGGGATTAATACGGTTAATATCGTTTTGACCTCCAACATCGCCATACATTCTTTTCCCATCAACAAGAATAAGAATATAATCATTACCTAAACCATTTAGCTGAATAAAAGATCCCATATTTCCTGGGTTAAAGTCGAAAGATGGACTAATGCCAGTCATTAAATCGGCAAAACCCGATGCCGAAACTGCCTTTACCAGTTTCTTTCCAATTAATTCGGTTTGTACAGGAGCACTTTTTAAATGATGAGGCGTTCCTGTTCCGGTAACAACCACTTCGCCCAGTTGTTTTTTAGATTTTTCTAACTGAACATTAAGAGTATTTACTCCTTCTTTAATTTGTATGGTCTGTTTTTTTCTTGCGTAACCCGAATAAGAAACATAAACTTCATATTCCCCAGCTTTTATATTTTTTAGGCTATAAGCTCCTTCTCCGTTGGTAGCTGTTCCAATGGTGGTTCCATGGAAATAAACGTTGGCACCAATTAATGCCTCCTGACTTTGTTTGGCATTTATTTTTCCCGATAAAGATCCGACTTGTGCCAGTAGGCTCTGACTTAGCAATAACAAAACACTAATTAGAATGTAATTTCTAAACTGCATGATAGAGTTGTTTTTAATAAAATTTTAAACATCATATCTTGCTGCCAGGTGTTTTCACAAACACAAAATTAAGAAAGTCAAATACTGAACACGCGCGTAAGTTCAATACTATACTTCGATTCCCGGAAGCAAAATATTTAATAGTTACGACTTGGCAGGTCTCCTGACTTTTCTCAATTTTTATGGCCTTCCCCCCTTAACGAGAGTGGCATGCAGCATAAAAACCATGTTTTGCACATTGCAAAATGAGAATTACAGTAGCGGGTACTGTCCCGGATTTTCACCGGATTCCCTTTTCATTCCCTCAGATGATAATCTGAGTAGAACACCAAAATCGATGCAAAAGTATCATATTTTTAGAAATATCCGCTAAGGAATAAATTTTAATGAAACTGTTGTTAAGCACATATTTATAAGGACTTACAAATACTATGTTTATTATCTGATATTATTTTAATATGCAAACACTCCTTATGAAGGTTTACTTAGATCGTTTTATCGCCATTTTGAACACAAGTATTTTGGCATTTACAATATCACTTTACATTAAAAGTAAAAACAACACTTTAGAATTATTATTTAATATTCGTTTCGAATAATTTTAAACTATATGATTATAGTAAAAAAAAAGACCTCCGATAGAGGCCTTGTACTATATTATCTGATTTTTGCATTTCCTCTGAAGTAATAAAATCAGACAAAAGAAATTACATTAATTATTTAAATTGAATAACGCACGGGCACACTATTCAAAACAGCCTCATTAGTATCTGAAATAAAATATTCGATTCTATTAATAGCTACTTATTTTTCTTTTGGTAACTGAGCATCTAAACACACAGAATTTATGATATTAATTCCCATATAGTATGTTTCCACATTTACCAGCTCCAGAGTTTTTCTTCTGTTCTTCGAGTGCTTCAGCTTCTGTAACTATTTCAAATCTTCCATCGCTTACTTGCAATAAAAGAGTATTTAATTAGCAAGGAGGCCTATACACAGGTCAGTATAGTTTATTCTACTAATTTCTCTGTTTGTTTAATAAGTTGATTAATTGCGCCTTCGTTATATGCATCGGGATGAGCATCGGCATACATTCCCTTATCATTGTCAAAATACTTTCCTGTAATTCCTTTGTGATTTTGCGAAACTGCCAGTTCGTATAAAATATTCGATCCTTTATCGGCCGAAGACCAATATTGTCCGTAGGCTTCGTTTGCCATTTTAGTATTCAACAACGAACCCGGATTTACAGCAATTACTGCAATATCATCCAACTTTTTAGCCAAATCGAAACTCCACATGGTTAATGCCAGTTTGCTTTGCGCATACGATTCGTTAACCGACACATCTTTTTTACCTACAATAACATCGTAAGAAACCGAAGCTTGTGCTGCAGAACTCAAGTTAATAATACGAGAATCAGTTCCTTTTTTAATGACAGGCATTATCTCTTTAGTCAGCAAATAAGGCGCTAAATAGTTAACTACAAAGCGCAATTCCAAACCATGCTTGTTCAAAGAAATCGGACTCTTAAAAACACCGGCATTATTGATTAAAACATCGATATGCGATACTTCATCATTCACCTGCTTAGCCATTTTTCTTACAGCATCTAAATTGGAAAGATCAGCAACAAAACCATTAATTTCCACATTTTTTGCAGCTTTTTTTATCTCTGCAAGTACTTTATTTACCTTTTCTTCATTTCTTCCGTGGATAAAAATACGATGTCCTTCTCCTGCTAATTGCAGAGCTAGCAATTTCCCAATTCCATCAGTACTTCCCGTTATTAATATGTTTTTCTTCATGCTATTATTCTTATTCTGTTGATTCGGTATTATTGCAAAATATCTGATAGATAAATACGATTAAACAAAACGCAAAATCTCATCAACATCTTTTCGTGGAGTAGCTTTTGGACTTTCATCCGGATAACCATAAACAATCATTGCCGCAACAGTTTCTTCTTCCGGTAAATCCAGAATTTCAGAGATTGCCTTATCGTTGATTACACCCATAATTGTTGTACCAATTCCTTTGGCATGAGCAGCTAAACAGAAAGTCTGACAAGCGATACCTGCATCAAAAACCTCCCATGAACTTGCTGATCCATCGTAATTGAACTCTCCATCTTCCAATTCCAGTTTTTCTATTTTTCCGCTCTTTCCTTTCACAAAGCTTATAATCGCCACATTTTTAGCATTCGCTAATGTTCCTATATTGTAAACAAAATCATTAACACCATCGTGTTTTAATTTTGCAATGGTTTCAGGATCATTTACCATTGTATATCTTGCAATTTGATAGTTTCCCCAAGAAGGTGCCCAACGCGCAGTTGAGATAACCTCTTTAATAGTTTCCTGATCTACTACTTCATCTTTAAATTTTCTAACGCTTCTGCGTTCTTCAATCATTTTAATTGCATCCATCTTATTAAGCTTTTATAAATTGACTCGATTTATCTATGATATAAAATTAATCCTATTACCTGAGTCAACTGTTGTATATGCAAAGGATTAAATTGTATGATTATTGGATTCTTTAAATGGAATGACGTGCTGGTACACTATCCAATACGGCTTCATCAGCATCAGAAAGAACATAGCTTACTCTATCGATAGCTGCCTGCTTATCTTTTGGTAATTGCGCATCGAAACTTACCGTATTGATAATATGAATTCCCATATAATAAGTAGGCACATTTACCAATTCCAATGTCTTGATTTGCTCTTCCAAAACTTCTCGCTCGGTAGCCATTTCGAATTTGCCTTCTTCAACATCTTTCTCCAATTGGGTTCCCTCATTCACATTTAATGTGGTTGGAACAATTCCCAAAGGTTTCACTTTGTTAATCAGTTTTGCATTGGCCTCAGCATTTTCTATTCCTCTGCCTTTACCTGCAGCACCAAACATGAATCCGTAAAAGAAAGTAATACCGGCTTTGTTTAATCGCTCCAATTGTTCGTAGACATCTTCTATCGAAGCACCTTTGTTCAGATAATCCAGCGCATCACCCAAACCTGTCTCTACTCCAACCCACAAGTCACCAATACCAAACTTTTTTAGTTCTGCCAATTCCTCATCGGTTTTACCCATTATATTGTTAATGGATGCATACATGGTGATGATCTCAACCTCAGGCAGATATTTGTGAATCATTTCCGCAACTGCCTTTAAGCGTCTTCCCGAAAGAACGAAAGCATCTCCATTCACCAAAAACACACGCTTAACAGTAGGATACTTTGCTTGAGCTTCCTGCAAATCCTTCTCAACCTGATCCATTTTATCAACCGAAAATTTCACATCACGATACATGGTACAAAAGGTACATTTGTTATGTGCACAGCCAACTGTAACTTGCAATAGAAGTGTATTTGCCTCGTAAGGAGGTCTGTATACTGGTCCTGTATAATTCATAATCTTTTCTTATTCTATATTATTATGCTATGTGAAACATTTCATTCACAACAAACTCCTCAACTGCTCCTTCTGTTACTTTAACGTAATTTGCAAAATGCTTGCTTTCTACGTGTTTCTGCAAAGAATCGCGATTCACCCAGTTTTCGTGAACGAAAAATAGATCTGCATTTTCCTTATCCTGATGTAAATCGTAATTGACACATCCTTTATCTGATTTTGAAAGACCAGCCAGTTTCAGTAATTCAGCCTTTACAAATTCTCCTTTTTCTTCTTTCGCTAATATTCTAGCGACAATAGTTATTTTTTGACTATTCATGCTTCTATAATTTAAGTACTGATTCTTTTTTAATTATTGATACCACAAAGTTAGCTTGTGTAAATCCGAATCAACTGTAAGAAAATTGGATAGAATTGTATTATTAATGGCAAATATTTTACTTGATATTGGAATTAATTGATTTTTTATGCAAAACAATAGATCCTAAGAGGCTTTTTTGAAGTATAAACCAAGAATAATACAACAATTAATAGGATCTAAACTTTACATAAATATTTTATGAATTTGTATAAGGAGTTGTATTGTATTGATATTGGGTAAAATTGTATAATTGTTGGATTTTATAGCAAACTGAGTACTTTAACCTTTCATTAACAATATTTACAAGCAGTTATTTGTTATATTTGCTCTAATCAAACCAATTATTATACAATGCATACAGAAAGAGCGAATAAGTTATTTGAGATCCACATCGAAGAACTATCAACTTGGGGAAAGCGTCCACACAAGCATAATTTTTTTGAGATTGTTTATGTGGAAAAAGGTTCTGGATACCAATGCATCAACAATCACGAATTTGAATACAAGGAAGGAAATATTTTTCTGCTTCCTCCGCTCGATTGTCATTCTTTTAAGATTGAGGAAGAGTCACGTTTTTACTTTATCCGTTTTACCGATCATTACTTTTTAAAAAATGATGGATTGACCGACTATAAGGATTGGTTTGATAAGGTTGCCTACATTCTGGCCAACTACAATAAGGTTCCCGGCGATATTGTTTCAACCGAAAGAGAAAGAAATTTCATCATAGACAACATCAAATCCATTTACCAAGAATATTTGTCGGCAGACTCGTACTCCGATTCAATTATTGCGGGATCCATTGCCTCAATCCTTAATGTTCTTGCGCGAAGCATAGAAAAAAGATATGTCGATCAGGCCAATGAAATTGACAATCGTTTTGGAGAAATATTACGTTACATCAATACGAATATATTCAATGGCGAAAATCTTAGAGTCCCTAAATTGGCTGAAAAATTTGGTATTTCTAAGTCCTATTTTTCAGAGTATTTTAAGAAACAGGCGGGAATCAGTCTGGCCGATTACATCATAAAATCTAAACTTAAAATAGTTGAAACAAAAGTGTTACACACCGATCTTTCCCTGAAGGAAATTGCCTACCAAATGAACTTTACCGATAGCAGTCACCTGTCCAGATCTTTTAAAAAGATTTATGGAATGACAGTAAAGGAATTTAAAAATAGCGGACAAATGTGTTGCTCCTAAAAATAATTAATAGTTACCGGTCATTGGTTCGATGCAATTAACTAATGACCAGTAACTAATATTTTATCAAGATCTTTATGCACTTTGCATGCCCCTTTACTTTATACCAAAACAAGCTTATTGTGCTCAATCAACCACTTTCGTGTGATCTCATCCAAAGCTTTATGATTACATGAAACCTGATAATCGAGCTCACTAATTATCTCATTTGAAAATTGTAAAGAATTCAGAATTTCGAGTTCATTACTGGAAAACATGTGCTTTTTATCTTCTCTTAACAACAAAACTGCACAATCTGCATTTCCCAACAATCCCTTGGGATCTTTCAACTCCCGAATATTATACTGCAAATGCAAATAGTTTGGTTGCCAAAGTGGCACAACAAGCCATTCCTTATTTTTTATGGCTTGTTCCAAAGCTGAGTAGCAACACTCCTCGCATCCGGTAAAAAACCGATAGCCAGTTTGACTTAAGCCATAAAAATTCATCATATTTTGCGATGAACGGGTAATGCCAGCTCCAGGACAAACCCCCTGAATAACAGGTCGCATTTTTGCAATTACATTCTGCTTGTGAAGATCTGAAATTTCTGACACTTCCGTTTCCGGCACATAATCAGGAACTGCCCATAAGGAGTAAGGTTTGTAATGTGAGCCTAATTCTATTAAAGACACTTCCTTCTCCACTTCGGCCTTAAAATCACCATCGTTAAATGGCAACCAAGCCGATGTTAGCAAATCTACTTCTCCAAATCTAAGCTTGTCAAAATTATCCCGATGAGGCGAGTAAATCCTATTCACACCAAACCCCATACTTTTAAGAACATTGGTAAGCAAAGATGCCGTAACACGATGAAAAGACAAGTCTGATACACCAATGGTAATAATCTTTTTCATCTGTTCCTTAATTTCATTTTTCAATTGGCAATTTCTTTCTAAAATTCTATACACCCACAATCAACCAACAATTTCCAATCCCTTAAATTTAAGAACATGCATAATTGCTCTAAGTATTAGGATAAGAGTAAATTTCTTTTTTGTAAATTGAATTTCAATTACCGATTCAGGCACACCAGCTATCACATCAAAATACTTATGGTTTACTTCTTCTATCTCTGCAAATGAGATTACATCACCAACATTCTTATGAAATATCTCAGTTAAGAGTTTATGGTCACAAATAAGCTTCTCGTTATTATTCATCAAAGCCTTATTGCTTAATGCAGTTTCTTCAACGTAATAAATCGAGATTTCAACTTCGTCGTCTTTTGGAATATCACCCTTAAAGAATCGTTCGCAAACGTACTTAATGCCAGTATTTATACTAATTTCATCCTTATAATTTCCATCTTTTATAAATGTAAACTTAAGTGATTCTGCGTTCAGGTTAATTTTACGAACATTTAAGTTCTGGCTGTTTTTGTTTTTCATTTTTGAAATCCTTTACTCAGTTTGCTTCTAATTAACAAGTACAAAATTACCTACATCATGATTAATTAATATTGTAAGCTAATTGCATAAAATTGTACTTTAATGGGTTGCTTTCGTACAGAATTAATTGAGAAAAACCTCTTTAACATGAAGCGTATCCATATACTCTTTAATCTTTATGATTTTACCATCTGAAAATTCAAACAGAAAATGATATAGATTATTATAAACTCTTTCCTTAATTAATACGCCAAGCGACTTATATTCGGCAGTTAATCTATTTTTTTCTGTTTCTATTATTTATACTAGTATGTTAATGCCTCCCTATTAAAACAATAGGGAGCTAAGTGATTTTACTTGTAATTACTCCTGAATTGGATACCAGGCTTCAAACAAGGGAGCTACATCCATACCACCTTCTCCAAATGGTCCTACAGGATATGCCAAGCCATTTCCTTTAAGCGTTTGTAAGCCTTTTACTGTTGTTTCCAACTTATCAGCAGGAATAGCAATAACCATCTCATCCTTATTAACTAGCCCAAAACCTCTTTCACCAACACATGGCAAACAAAGTGAAGGTTTTCCTGTTACTACACTTCGAGGCAATGCGTCAGCACAAGAACCTTCTCCCGTAAAATCGCCTTGAATCTTCTCTCCTGTATAGTACTGATAACCATTCATTAAAAATGTCATCTGCGCACCATTGGCATAAATCAATACATAGTCTGGATCAAACTTCTCTTCCTCGAGCGGACTGTATACCAAAGCCTCAATAGCAGAAGGTTTTGGATAAGACTCCAGAGCTTTCTTTGCAGTTTCTGCATCGCTGTACCAAAATCCGGCAAAACCTTTAGCTTCTCTGTTAATTTGATTCTCATCAGCTGGTGCTAAACCCTGAACTCTTAAACAACGATAGCCCAATTGCATTTTTTCTGCCAATGGCCTTGCATCCTCATAAGTAATTCCTATGGTTTTTCCTTCTCTGCGTACCAAGTGAGGTAACTGACATTGAGTAAATGCGGATTTTGGTTTTTCCAAACCTGGAATATCCTTCAATGCATCTTTGTTTTCCATTCTTTTTACTGCTACAATCTTTGAATCAAGTTGTAAGATCTCTGTTAGCTCATTGCTAAGTTCTTTGAAATTTGCCATTTTAGTTTGTTTTTTTGATATAATTGATTTTTGAATATTGTATGGCACAAATGTAAAGTGTCAACACAATCAAATCGTTGTAACAAAATGGTATTTAATTGTATTTATATTGGTTATATGAATAAATATCCATTAAGTTAACCTCAAATTAGGTTCTCAGAGCTAATTTGAGCCATATTAACAAAGCACACAACCCATATAAATACAACAATCAGAACTATCCCCTTTACTTTAGTTGTTTACAATTCATAATTTTCTAAATCTGTGAAAATCATAAATCATCACGATTATTAGCGTATATAAACAAAAAAGCCTGCTAGCTTTTACACTAACAGGCTACCTGAATCTTGTAACTTGAATTTTGAGGCTTTACTTCACCTCCAACACATTCTTCCCAATTACTCTTCCACTTTCCTGCTGAATATGAGCTTCAATCATGGTTTCTGCACTCATAACACCCAAATTATTGGTTACAGTAGAAATTAAAATTCCCTCATCAATTAATTCCGAAACTTTATTCAACAACTCATATTGAGCATCCATATCTTCAGTTTTAAACAACGAACGGGCGAACATGAACTCCCAGCTAAAACTTAAAGCCTTTGGCTTAATAGATGCAATATCCAAAGTTTCAGGATCATCGATTAAAGCAATATGCCCGCGTGCCTGAATCAATTCAACAATGGCAGGAAAGTGCTGCTCTGTTCCGTTCAATGAAGCCACATATTTTGGACTTAATCCTAATTCTCTCATCTGATCCACCAAAGATTCTCTGTGATTGATTACATGATCGGCTCCCATTTTCTTTACCCACTCGATTGTTTCCGGACGAGATGCCGTTGCCACCACACTTAAACCTGTTAGCTTCTTAGCCAGTTGAATTAAAATAGAACCGACTCCACCAGCAGCTCCTACAATTAAAATACTTTCTTCTTTTCCTTCTCCTTCTTTCAGAGCAAAACAATCGAACAGAATCTCCCAGGCAGTAATCGAAGTTAAAGGTAATCCTGCTGCTTCGGCAAAGTCAAGAGATTTTGGCTTATTACCTACAATTCTTTCATCAACAGCCTGAAATTGGGCATTCGATCCTGCACGAGTTAGTTCGCCCGCATAAAAAACCTCATCGCCTGGCTTATACTTGCTAACTCCGCTTCCCACTTCGCGAACAATACCAGCTGCATCCCAACCAATTACTTTAATCTGACCTTCCTCTGGTCCCATATGTGGTCTTGTGCGCACTTTAACATCTACCGGATTAACCGATATCCCCTTAACTTCTACCAGAAGATCAAGCTCTCCTAATTCTGGTTTAGCTGCTTCAAACTCTATTAATGCATCAGGTGCTGTAATTGCGCCTGCTTTCTTATATCCAATTGCTTTCATATTTTAAAATTTTAAATGATACTTTATATAGTAAACTGCTCATATTTAAATTATAATAACAAATTTACAGAATAGCTTAGGTAATAATGTTGTACTAAAAACGCTTTAAATTGTACTTTTATTGGTGGTATACCTTCATTATTAAATTTTTAGGAGTTAAAATGTAAAAGCCTTTACCCAATAAGAAAGAATTTGTAAACAGAGATACAACAAGCTATAATTAACACCTATGATCTATTTTATTAGTAAAAATGTCTTAACAACAAACTAAATTATAGCATAAACAATAAAAATTCATAGTTCATTTGTTTACTATTTAGAATAAAAAGATGTATTTTTCTTTTTTTTAAATTTATTCACGAATTTAATTAATAATGTTGGGTTTTGTATCTTACAAAATAATTTGAAAAAATAAAAAGTAAGAAAATGGTAGATTTTTCAGATGTTTTTCAAAATAATATGTCGGTAAATACACTTATCGATTCCTTATCGGAAGGAGTTATATTTATAAATCAGAAAGGCAAGATTGTGCTTACCAATAATAAATCCTGCGAACTTTTTGGGTATACTCGTAACGAGCTTATTGGCGAAACAATAGAAAAACTAATACCAAACAAATATAAACACACCCACCACAAACACATACAAGGATATTTTAAATCGCCCAAAACAAGACCAATGGGACATACTAACTCAAAACTGTCGGGACTTAAAAAAGATGGAAATGAGTTTCCTGTTGAAATAAGTTTAAGCCATATAAAATCGAATAATGAATCTTTTAGCGTTGCATTTATTATGGATATTTCGGCAAGAATAAAAGCCGAAAATGAGCTAAAAAAACGAAATCTGGAACTTGATGCCTTTGCACATACTATTGCTCACGAATTGCACTCACAATTAAACAGCGTTATCGGATTTAGCCAGTTACTTCTTAACAATAATGAATTAAGCCCTGCAAAGAAAACATCATTCCTCGAAATGATTGTAGCAAGTGGCTTTAAAATGAATAGTATTATTCGAGAAATACTTCTTTTCGCAAGTGCTAAAAAAGAGGAAATTGTAAAATCACCACTTTCTATGACTGATATTATTACTGAAGTATTAAAAAGAATACCTGCAAAAGAAAAAATGAATACTGAAATTATTATATCAAACAATTTTGCAGTTAGCATAGGCTATGGTCCTTGGATTGAAGAAGTATGGTACAACTACATTACAAATGCAATTAAATATGGAGGAACACCAGCTGTTATTGAAATTGGAAGCTCCCAATCGGAAGATGGTTACAATAAATTTTGGGTTAAAGACAATGGCAAAGGTCTAAGCGAAAAAGAATGTGAATTTATATTTACCGACCCAGAAAAGCTAGGTGAAAACTTTATAAAAGGTCATGGACTTGGTTTATCTATTGTTAATAGAATTGTTACAAAACTAGACGGATGGGTTCAAGTGGAAAGTACTCCTACGAAGGGTAGTATATTTAGCTTCTTTCTTCCCGAATTGCCCAACAAATAAAAATAAATCACAACTTATTGCTCAATTAATTTGGCAGGCTAAAATAAAAGGTAGTTCCCTCCCCCTCTTTGCTCTCCAGCCAAATTTCACCATGCAACACCTCTACAAAGGATTTTGTTATTGCTAATCCCAAACCTGCACCTTCCTGCATTATTTTATTACTTAAATCTGCCTGCATAAATCGTTCGAATACAGCGTTTTGCTTATCTTCAGAAATTCCAACACCTGTATCTTTTACATAAAATTCGATATTTTTACTTTTATTTATAAAACCAATTTCTATTGAACCCTTATTGGTATATTTAATTGCATTCTTAACCAAATTTGTAAGAATGGCATACAATTTTTCTTTATCGGTTTTTATAAATATTAAGTCTGTTTTTTTTGGCACATTAAGAATAAACTCCAAGCCCTTAGCTTCGGCCTCTGGCTTAAAAAAAGAATACATATAATCCATCGATTCATTTATATTTGTATTCGTCTTAAAAACTTCTATTAAGCCAGCCTCTATTTTAGATATATCAACAATATCATTAATAAGATTTAGCATACGAACTCCACTTTCCTCAATAATATCGATATATTCTACTTGCTTATCGCCAGTAAGATTGGGATCTTTCAATAATTCGGCAAAACCTAAAATGCCATTCATTGGAGTACGAATTTCATGGCTCATATTTGCCAGAAAAGCCGATTTTAACCTGTCACTCTCTTCGGCACGTTCCTTTGCTTTTAGAATTTCCATTTCGGCAAGTTTTCTATATGTAATATCACTACCAAAACAGGAAGCTCCTACAACTTTCCCTTTTTTTACAATAGGATTAAAATTAACCTGAACATAAATATCGCCACCTGCAGTAGTTACTTTATTCTCTATGCTAAATTGATTATTGGCAAGCACTTTATCGTAGTTGAGCTTCCATTGATCACGAATTTTTTCGGGTAAAGAGTTTACTATACTAACTCCGGGTTCGAGTAGTACTCCAAACGATTTGTAAAATTCATCTTTAAACACATTATTTAGATATAGTATTTTATAGTTTGTATCGAAAGCCCAAATACTTTCACCTGTACCCTCTATAATAGCCCTTATATTCGCATTTACTGCCTCGGTGTTATTCTTCTCGCGAACCAATTCGGCAGTACGCATTTCAACAGTTTTTTCAAGATTTACATTTAACTTTTCTACAAAGCCCTTTTCTTCATCAAGCTTCTGATTTAAATAAAAATTTCTTCGAGTTTGTAATTCAAGATAATAAGCTGCAAACATCCCAATAAGATTCGAACTTATAAAAAAGAAATTGTTAGTTATAATTATCGACTGAGTCATATCTGAGAAAAACACAGCAATTAAATTAAACAGTAACAATAGAATCCATCCGGTAACTGTTGCATAAATAAATCTGATTCTAACAAATAAATAACCCGAAAAAAAAATCAACATCATACCAGCATAATAAGCATTATTCTCTGTTTCGAATAATGTCATTGTAGTAATACCCAAACCACCAACAATAAAACTGTACGATAAAAGTAATTGCCAAATTCTTTCGAAAATTTTAGTAAAGGATAATATTACAACAATAACTATGGTTGGAATTACAAAATAGAAACGAATTTTGAAGAAATACTCTACATATTTAGGAAAAATAAGTAAATCTAAAAATGCAAATACTGCATAAAGTAAAATTAGCAGTACTAAAGAAACTCTTAACTGTTGAATGGAATCTTCGAAATATCTTTTCCTAAATACAGCTTCAGTTTTAGCTGGAAACGACAATGTTGTCTTATTATATTTCATTTTCTCAATTCCCACGTATTAATGCTGTTGAATTTTACTTATGATTAACAATGAATAATAGTCTGTATTATCCTGCATTACGTACGACAAAATACTAAAAAAGTTAACTCAAGGTATATTTAAGTAGATAGAAATGTATAATTAATAATTATGATATTTTTATGTTTCCCTAAAATTTCTTCATATATAAAATATGTATGCTCAATAAACTAAATTTGATATAGGAACAAATGCAGCTACTGGTATGACACTAGTATTAAAAAAATCACTTTTAAGTTTCATTAACTTTTATTTAAGCCTTTTAGCACATGTTTACTCTATATTTGTATCATACAAAAACAGAAAAAGTTTTTTCATATCGAAATGATTTTTGTATCAAGGAGATATGGAAGCCGAAAGAAAATTGAACTTTTAAATATTCAAAATCAAAAAAATAAATTTTCTTTCTCATTTCATAGATTAGATTTAGGTTAGTAAATAGTGGTTAGAGAAAATCCCGGACTTAAGAAAGTTCGGGATTTTTCTTTGTATAAACTCAGGATACATCACTGCAAAAGGACTAAGCAGAGCTTTAAATATACTTTCAGACATACAAAAAAAGCCGACATCAGCCAGCTTTTTAATATGATAATTTTTAAATATTATTTAATCGAGTTTTTCTTTCTTAAGTGTTTTAAGAAGGCTGTAACACATTACCAAAAGTATAATTGCAAATGGTAATCCTGTAAGTATAGTAGCGGTTTGTAAGGCGGTTAAACCACCTCCTATAAGCAATACAATGGCAATAATTCCTTCCATCGAGGCCCAAAATACTTTTTGCCCAACAGGAGCATCAAGTTTCCCTCCTGACGTAAGGGTATCTACAACCATAGATCCACTATCGGAAGATGTTACAAAAAAACATGCAACTAGAACAACTGTTAACAAAGAAGATATAAATGGTAATGGATATTGTTCTAACAAATGATAGATAGCTGTTGCAATATTTGCATTCACCGCTTCGGAAATTTGCGTATTCCCTAATAACTCCTGATAAATAGCACTTCCCCCAAAAACAGAAATCCATAAAAAAGTTAGCAAGGCAGGCACCAAAAGAACACCTAATACAAATTCGCGAACAGTTCTGCCTTTAGATATTCGAGCAATAAAAATACCTACAAAAGGCGACCATGCGATCCACCATGCCCAATAAAAAATGGTCCATGAATTTTGCCAGTGCTTGGTTTCATTAACTCCTTTATACGATTCGGCCCAAAAGCTTAACTCAAGAAAGTTACTTAAATAATATCCTAAATTTTGCACAAAAGCCTTTAGAATAAATACCGTTGGACCAATTAACAACACAAACAATAGCAACAATACTGCCATATTCATATTAAAAACACTTAAGCGGCGTATTCCTTTATCGAGACCTAAAACCAAGGATAAGGTTGCAAAAAGAGTAATTACTGATATTAAACCAATTTGCCAGGAAATTCCATACTCAACATCAAACAGGTATGATAATCCTGCGTTTACTTGCTGTACTCCAAAACCTAAAGAGGTTGCAAGACCAAACAAAGTTGCTATTACCGAAACTATATCAATAATATCACCAATGATACCATAAATTTTATCACCAAAAATTGGATAAAAAATAGAACGAATGGTTAAAGGTAATTTTTTATTAAAGGTAAAATAAGCCAAAGCTAATCCAACAATTGCGTAAACTGCCCAGGCATGAAATCCCCAATGTAAAAAAGTTATTCCCATTGCAGATTTGGCTGCACTTACTCCCTCATATAAAAAAGGATTATTATCGAAATGGAATATGGGTTCGGCAACTCCCCAAAATAGTAAGCCAATTCCCATTCCTGCACTAAACAACATAGAAAACCACGACGATTTACTAAATTCTGGTTTAGCCAATTTCCCTCCTAACCTAATTTTTCCATATTTACCAAAACCTAGAAAAATTGCAAAACCTAAAAATAAATTCATACACAGTACAAAAAACCAACCTGTGTAATTAGATACTATAGCTTGTGTGTTAGCAAACCATTTTTCCATTGGCTTACCCAATATTAGCGTAGCTGCAACTAGAATAAATACAATAATAAAAGAAGCTAAGAATACTGTTCCATTGGCTTTTATTCCCAAAAATGATTTTTCATCGCTGCGAGTATAATTTTTTTCATTGTCGATTGATACAGCCACAGCTTTTGCTTTTCCGGACTCCATATTTTTTCTGACATCCCTAATTCCCATATAATATTTAATTTTTTATTCTTCTTTAATCTGCTCGCAAAAAAATTATACAATAGGTAAGAGTACAACATTATTTAAATGTTGAATTTACTAACCCAAAAAGCAGAATAAACATAGGCGCAAATAGAACGGCTATAAAAAGCAAGCCTAATACGCTTATTTAAATTCTTGATAATAAAATCGAAGTATTTATTCTAATCAAGACTTTTTTATAAATAAAAAAAGAATGATTGCTTTGAAAGTTATACAGAAAGCCTTCTACAAATATAAAATTTGTTGTGTTTAGTCATCCTATCTGTTTGGTGACCAAAGAATGAAGCATAAATAATTCAATTTTGTTTCTGTGCGGCAAAACTAAATTAAATTTTGATTCCATGCAACAGAATAGCAATTAAAAGAAAAACAGAACTTATACTCCTTCCTTATTTACATTTAGTAATCGCTGTTTTTCAATATATTAATGAGACCAATTTGATAATTCAAGTGAAATAATCTTTAAAACATGTCGTATAGAAACTTTTGATAAAAATGTAATTTCATTTAAAGCGACTAGCTAATAATCAAAAAAAAATCTGCCAAAAATTTGACAGATTATTATGAGCTAATTATAATACTGGTATTATAGTTCTAAATTTGGTTCATCAGGAATAATCTCCTCTTTAATAACATCCTCGGCTGTGAGCATTGGTGATGCTTCAAGGTCTTCAATTTCGAGCATATTAACTAACTTATCCAAACTATCCTCTATGGTCTTTAGGTCTTTATCGGATACCTTTTTTAATTTTAAAGCCAAACGCTGTTGAAGTAAATCGGGCGTATCATTTAAAAGCTTATCGCCCATTGATGTTAAGGCAATTACAGTAGTTCTTCTATCTCCTATTTTTGGCAATCGAGCCAACATACCCTTATTTTCCAATCTGCTAATAATTCCAGAAACAGTACTTGAATTAAGGTTTAAATGATCGCGAATAGATTTTTGAGTAGCCTGATAATTAGGTGATTTTTTTAAATATTCCAAGCATAAAATCTGAGGAATGCTAAGCCCATGATTTTTTTGCATTTTTTTCGATTCTAAATTTATCGAACGCACTATTCGCCTTATTTTTATAATGATATTTTTATAATCCATTTTAGTTAGTTTCTAAAAAAACCTCGTGTTTGTAATTGCAAAAATAGCTATTATACTGATACGAATTTTCATGGTACAGAAATATTTATTTAACAAAGAAAATAAATTACATACAACACTAAAAACAATTAAACAGAAAAGGTAAATACAAACTTAAAAAGATGATTTATTGTGGGGACAATTTAGGGATACTCTCGAAAGTTAAATAACTAAAACCCTAATTATTAGTGTGTTAGAAAATAATTTAGTAGCCCCAACAGGACTCGAACCTGTATCTAGTGTTTAGGAAACACTTGTTCTATCCCTTGAACTATGGGGCCAAAAGACATGCAAAAATACAAATTCCTGTTTACCATCAAAAGAAATAGTTAAAACTATGTAAAGAAAATTTCACAAAACAAAAACTATCTCACTCATCGAACAACTCACGAATAATAGGCAGTGACTTTAATGATGTAAAACCCTGACTTTGCAGGGCATAAAAATTTAAAATAGCTCTTAAAATTAAATCTCGATCTTTATTACTCATTTGCAGATTATTAATCGAATCAATTGAAGTATTAAATAAAGAATAAAGCGTATAACTTTCCTTCTTACTTAGGCAATGAGCATGAGAATTTGCATCACTTACAAATTTGCCATTATCCATATCAAAAACAGCTTTCTCGTGCGACCAATTCATTTGAGGATAAAAACCCAAAAAGCGAGTAAGCTTAGTTAGAAAATACAAATGAAAATTTTGTATCGAATCTTCACATAAATCAAGGTAACGTATGCTATTATATAAAAAAACAAACAATTCGTAATTGGCTTCCTCTTCTCTTAAAAGCTTAGAAACTACTTCGGTTAAAAATAATGCAATACTACTTTTTCGAACATCAAAAATCAGATTATTAAGAGGTTCGGTAATTCTAACCTCTTTTAAGGACTGAATATTTTTTCCTTCGCGGTGATAAACCTCCATTTCGAGAAGAAAAAACGGACTAAACAAATTGCTTTTACTTACCGATTTTTTTGATCTGCCACCTTTAAGCATATAAGCTTGTCTACCAAATTTCTCGGTATAAACATTTACAATCAGGCTGGTTTCTCCATATTGCACTCTGTTTAATACTATGCCTTTTGTCTGGTAAATCATGATTAATGTATAAACAATAACTTAATTACTTTTGATTTTGAGCCATCGGTATTCGAACAAAATATCAAATAAACACCCGTATGCACGCGTGAACCATTAAAATTATTTCCATCCCAAATAAATTGTCCACCTTCCGATTTTCCTTCCCAAACCAAATTTCCGCTAACATCGGTAATTTTCACAATAGAATTTTTAATTAATCCACTTACAGTGATATCTCCATCGTAAGTTTCCCTAACCGGATTAGGATATACATACAACTCCTTAAAATTATCGGTTCCCTCGGTAACCTTTCCTTTATAGGAAACCATGCCCTTGTCGGTAACAAAAAATACTTCTCCTGTTCCTGGGTTTACTGATATTTTCTCTATTTTATTGGAAGGCAACGGGCTATTATTTGTATTAAAATACGCCAACTGCTCATCTCCATTTTCAGACACTAGAAAGGCTCCCGAACTCTCGGTACCTAGCCATTTCTGGTTGGCTCCATTAATAGCTATGCATTGCACATTTTCGGTAGACAAAAGATATTGTGTTGAGCCATTAATGGTAATTACAGGGCGATAAGCATAAAAATCGCCATCTCGAAAAATTGTTCCTGGATCGGCATAAACTGCAACACCACTAGAGCTTGCTAACCACAAACTGCCATTTTCATCTTCGGCCATATCATAAATGTATGAGCTAATGGTTGAATTATTTTCATCCTTCACTACGAAAGATTTTACTACATCGTCGTCGCCATTGGCAATACTACTATTTTCGTTAAATGCATAAAGAGAATTGCCAGGTTTTCTTAAAACCCACTTATCGCCATTAGAAAGCGCAAGAATCTTTTGCATATCAAGCCGATTACTTAGGCCACTATAGGCAAGAGAAATCCATTCTTTGTTATAAGTAAACACTTTTACTGCATTGCTCGAATTTGCATCTAAAACCCATAAATTACCATCTAAATCGGACGACATTGAAATTACACCTTTATTTTGCAAAGGTGAATTATCAGAATTCCAAATCGTTTTAAACTCTTCATTTTCGAACACAAAAATTCCATCTCCCCAAGAGCCAACATAAACTGTAGACTCATTTATTGCATTGCTGGTAATCGAAAGTAAATCCTTCTTTCCATTAAGTTCTGAAAAATTCTCGCTTGTAAAATTTCGCCAATTGTTAGAGTCGTACAAAAACAACTCAGCATCTATATTCTTATTATTATACAAATTATTGTGATTTCCGGCAACAGCCCAGGTTTTATCACCAACTGAATATATAGAACTAATATCGGATCTCGTAGGTCCATCAGGTTTTATCCTCACAAAGGAATTTCCCTGCACTTCGATTAATGATTTTTCATAATCAGCAATAAATGTTCGCTCATTAAGCTTTAACACATCCCTAAAATCATCATCTGCACCAAATTCAATACTTGACATCTTTCCTCCATTAGAATCATAGCAATCAATAGCCCCTGACTTACTTAAGCACAGCTCACTACCAACTTTACTTAAAGAGTTAATTTTAGCGGAATTTACTATAAAATTTGACCAGTTACCATTCTGATACTTATAAATTTCGCTTGAAGAAAGCGAGGTAGTTCGCAATACATACAAATCATCCCCAATAAATTGCAGCTCGTTACATGCTCTTTCATAATTGGGAATAGAAACATCCCGCTTCCAATTGTTAAAATCGGCTAGGTTAGTAGAATTCAATTCAGCCAAATAAATTCCCTCATCACTTGCAGCCCATATCGTATTATCTTTTAATGCGATATCATTAACCTTAATATTACGTCCATTTTCGCCAATTATATAGGTATCGGCAATTTCTTTCTTATCCAGATTTACTACAACAATTCCAAAATTGGTTCCCAAATAAGCCCAATTTTCATACACCGAAATAGAATTTATAAACTTATTATCAATGGCCGAAAATCTTTTAATATCAGAAATATTAATGATCTCCTCCTTAAAAATTAAATCTAAATTTCCATTTTCATAAGCCACAATCAAAACCTCATTATTATCCGCCCAGGCTATACAGGAAATATCAGTATCAGATAAACCTTTGGTTTTAGAAAAAGACACTATTTCATTATCTATCAAAGAGTAATAAAAAAGGCCAGATTCGGTTAAACAGTATACATTTTCATCGGATGCGACTAATTGCTTTGCTTTTCGATAAGGCAAATGCTCGCTCCATGCCGAAAATTCCTGCGCCCACGAATAAGTAAAGTTTAAAATTAATAAACAAGCTACTAACAACTGTCGCATAATAATTTATAGGTAATTAAAATTTATGATCTAATAAGAATTTAACTAATTTTTGAACTGCCAATCCACGATGGCTAATTAAATTTTTCTCTCCCATTGCCATTTCTGCAAATGATACAGAATAACCAGCAGGTTCGAAAATAGGATCATAACCAAATCCATCTATTCCTCGCTCACTCTCCAAAATATTTCCTTTTACTATTCCTTCAAACTGATACTCTTTATTATCTATAATTAAAGAAATTACGGTTCTAAACTGTGCTCTACGATTCGATTCACCTTTTAGTTTTTTTAAAACCTTATTCATATTGGCTTTGGCATCTTTATCTTCTCCTGCATATCGGGCTGAGTAAACACCAGGCTCGTTATTTAAAGCTTCAATCTCTAAGCCTGTATCATCGGCAAAACAATTTAGCTTGTACTTGTTATTAATATATTCGGCTTTTTGTCTTGCATTTTCTTCTAAAGTGTCATAATCTTCTGGAATCTCATCATGGCAATTAATGTCAGCCAAACTTAATAGTTCAATATCGTCTCCTAATAAGTTTTGA
This sequence comes from uncultured Marinifilum sp., assembly GCF_963677195.1. NCBI lineage: Bacteria > Pseudomonadati > Bacteroidota > Bacteroidia > Marinilabiliales > Marinifilaceae > Marinifilum > uncultured Marinifilum sp. The sequence continues at coordinate 1,027,388 of NZ_OY781918.1, read as the reverse complement.
AGTTCCTTTAGCTTATTTTGATTGTTCGTAGCAAATACTAATTTCATATTTTATTTTTTTCAATTTTATCAAACAAAAAAACAACGGTGTTTAGCCGTTGTTCAAATATAGATATTAATAAAATAAGCTCTAATAAAAACTTCCGTATTTGGAAAGATCTGTTCTTGGATTTACACACATTACCGGAATATGAGCCGAATTTGCAATTACAAATTGCTCATGTGCTCCCAACATATAATCTTGGAATGATATGTTTTTAGTGGTCATAATCAGAATAATATCTGCCTGAATTTTCTTGGCAAAGTCAACAGTCTCCATTGCAAAATCATTACCTCCATCGGCAGTATCAATCTCATAATCGATACCTCTGTTTTCCATATATTTTTTTGCAAATACCAAATTCGCCTTAGTTCTCTGTAACATCTGTCCTTCGGGCATTTTAGGTGTTATTACGCGCATTTTTGCTTTAAAGAACTTACCTAAAAACTCTGCCCAACTTAATTTCTCTTTGTTTTCTTTTTTAAAGTCGACAGGTAAAACAACCGAAGAATATTTTTTCTGAATTGGAGGAGCCTGAACAACAATAAACGGAACTCGTGAACCTACAATTACTTTAAGGGCCCAACTTCCTGTTAGTTTCTGCATTCCTTTAATTCCATGAGTACCCATAATCACCAACATCGCATTAAACTCTTTTGCGATATCGTTTATCGATGTAAAAATACTGCCTTCCCTAACAATTGATTCCAAACGAACACCTCTCTCCTTCTCAATTTCCTGAAGTTTATCGGCCATTTTAGCATTAGCTTCTTCAATTTGAGATTCTTTCTTAACAATATGCGCAAGAATTACAACAGCATTAACATTCTCTGCAAAAATTAATGCATGTTCCAATGCATATTCTGCTACAGTTGAAAAATCCCATGCAACAAGTATTGATCTTTTAGTATTTTCCATAGTTTAGATTAAAAAAGGATCTAGCGATTACTAATATTAACATAACTGGAGTTCAATTTAACTAATTTTCATTAAAGTAACAAATTTAATATCTACATGTAATCATTTAGTATTAAATTTATTTTAGTCTGATAATTAAAATATCTTGCTTATTTTTATAATCAATGTTCAACTTTAGTTTATCAATTTATTAATGATATTTTTAATTTCCTTTACATATACCTTTCTGTTTGTGCTACTTAATCAGTTCGAAATAGGTTTTGTTTCTCGAAACATTCTTCTGTTCGGATTAATTTTAATGATTCTTATTGTTTTCATGTTTTTATGGTTTAGAATAGAACTAAGAAGGCAACGTAGTAATATCGAGAAAGATTATTATGAAAAAAATCAGGCCTTAATTTATCAAAAAGAAAAAGCTGAAAAGTTACTCGCCAATCTTTTACCAAAACAAACAGCCGAAGAATTACAACAGAAAGGAAAAGTAAGATCGAAACGATTTAGAATGGTAACCGTGTTATTTTCTGATATACATGGCTTTACCAAAATTGTTGAACAAATGAACCCTGAAGATTTAATTGATGAACTCGATAAATTCTTTATGCACTTCGATTCGATTGTAGGAAAATATAATATTGAAAAGATTAAAACTGTTGGTGATGCCTACATGTGTGCCGGTGGTATTCCCAGTAAGAACAGAACCAACCCCATCGAAGTTATTTTGGCTGCTATGGAAATACAGCACTACATGAACGAGATGAAAAACAACTCGACAGATGAAAATAAAGCAATTTGGGGATTAAGAGTTGGTGTACACACAGGCCCTGTAATTGCAGGTGTTGTGGGGTCTAAAAAAATTAGTTATGACATTTGGGGAGATACTGTAAATACTGCCAGTAGAATGGAATCGTCGGGAGCTGTTGGCGAAATTAACATTTCGGGAATGACTTATATGCTGGTGCGAGAATTTTTTCTTTGCGAATACCGAGGAAGAATGCCAGTAAAATACAAAGGCAATATCGATATGTACTTTGTAAAAGGTTTTTTACCCAATATGTCGGCCGATTTAAAAGGTTTGCTTCCCAATGAATATTTCATAACTAAATTTCAAATGCTTAGGTATGACGATTTAGAGGAAGAAATCCTTACAAAAATGGAAAATGAATTACCTAAAAATCTTTACTACCACAATTTAAAACATACCATAGATGTAATTACCGAAGTAGAAATTATTGGACGGAAAGAAGGAATTACTGAAGCTCAAATGTTATTGCTAAAAACAGCCGCCTTATTTCACGATACTGGTTTTATTCTCTCTTATAACGAGCATGAAGAATACAGCGTAAAAATGGCTCGCCATATACTTCCCCAATTTAAATACAGCAAAAACCAGATTAATGAAATATCGAATTTAATTATGCACACAAAGCATCCCCCAAAACCTAAAAGCTTACTCGAAAAAATTATGTGCGATGCCGATTTGGATTATCTGGGAAGAACCGATTTTATTCCTGTGTCGGGTAATTTATACCGTGAATTAAAAGAAAATGGAAGAATTAAGAGTATCGACGAATGGAATCAGTTGCAAATTAAATTTATCGAAAACCATACTTATTTTACACAAACAGCTCAAAATATGCGCGATGTAAATAAATTTAAACAACTCGAAAAATTAAGAGAACTTATTTAAGCTTAACTTTTAGAAATACATTTTTCAAGTAGCATTCCTCAAAGTATTTTGTTTATAAGTTTATGGTTTTTACAGATCAAAATCGTAAATTTATTACTACTGAATTAACACATTTTCAGATTAGTATCGCAACTTAAACAAAAAAGGGGGAAACAATGATTACAAATTTCGAAGAAAGCATTTCCGATAGTGCCAAAGGAATGAAACGATCAGTAATCAGAGAATTACTTAAGCTTACACAACGCGAAGATATTATCTCTTTTGCTGGAGGTTTGCCGGCACCCGATTCCTTTCCAGTTAAGGAATTAAAAGAAATTTCCTGCGAAGTTTTAGATGAAGATGGAAAATGTGCTTTGCAATATGGTGCAACAGAAGGAGATCAAAAACTTCGTGAAATTCTTACTAAAAGATATGTAGAGCAAGGATTACAAATCACAAGCAACAATTTAATTATTCTTAGTTCGTCTCAACAAGGACTTGACCTTACCGGGAAAATATTTCTAAATCGTGGCGATAAATTTATTTGCGGCCTTCCAAGTTATCTGGGTGGTTTAAGTGCTTTCTCGAGCTATGGAGGAATTCCTGTAGGCATTAAATTCGATGAATATGGAATGCGTTCCGATTTGCTGGAAAAAAGCTTAATTGAAATGCAAAAAAACGAAGAACCACCTAAGTTTATTTATGTTATTCCTGATTTTCAAAACCCCGCAGGTATTACAATGCCAGAATTTCGTCGCCTGGAAATTATACAAATAGCCAAAAAATACAATATCCTAATTGTTGAAGACAGCCCATATCGAGAGCTTCGTTTCGAAGGAGAACCGCAAAAGATGATGTACGAACTAGATAATACAGGGCAGGTAATTACACTTGGAACCTTTTCGAAAATATTTGTACCTGGTTTTAGAATTGGCTGGCTTATGGCTCACCAAAAAGTAATTGATAAATATGTAAAAGCAAAACAAAGTACCGATTTGTGCACTGCTTCGTTCACTCAAAAAATAACCGCCAAATACATCGAAAAAGGATACTTCGATAAAAACCTAAAACTTATTATCGACATGTATCGTAAAAAAAGAGACGTAATGATTAAGGCATTTGAAGATTTTATGCCCGAAGGTGTAAGCTGGACTCATCCCGAAGGTGGTTTGTTTTTATTCCTTAGCTTACCAGAAAATATGAATGCCGAAGATCTTTTTAAAATTGCAATTGAAAAAAAAGTGGCTTTTGTTTTAGGCTCTGTTTTTCATTGCGATGGAAGCGGAAAAAACACCATGAGAATAAATTTTTCATTTATGGATGAAGAAAATAACCGAATTGGTGTACAACGTATTGCAGAATCTATTAAATTGCTAATGGAAAACAATGTGGAAGTTTAGCGTTTGTTTTCGAACTTAATCGAATAACAAACATTTTTTTTATAAATCCTAATTCTCACCTTACAACGAGAAAAATGGGCACAATTTAATTTGTGCCCATTTATTTTTCATAAACATTTCTCCAAAACCAACACAAATAACATCTGATTATAAACACTTTAATTTACCTTATTGATATTATCTATTATTCTAGAATTATTATCTATTTGATTTATGCATCAGACTGTATTAGGTTTGCAGCAGATAAAAAATAGAACAATAAATAATCATAAAAAATAAAACAAGTATGTCACTAATTGGAAAACAAATTGTAGATTTTGAAGTACAAGCTTTTGCTAACAACGATTTTAAAAGTGTTAAAAAATCAGATTTACTCGGTAAATGGTCTGTATTTTTCTTCTACCCTGCCGATTTTACTTTCGTATGCCCAACCGAACTAGAAGATCTTGCAAACATGTATCCGGAATTTAAAGCGATTGATGCTGAAATTTATTCTGTTTCAACCGATACACATTTCGTACACAAAGCATGGCACGATACTTCTGAAACCATCAAAAAAATTCAATATCCAATGCTTGCAGATCCAACAGGAGTATTATCGCGAGGATTCGATGTAATGATAGAAGAAGTTGGCTTGGCTGAGCGTGGTACATTCATTGTAAATCCTGAAGGCGAAATTGTAGCTTACGAAGTGGTTGCAGGAAACGTAGGAAGAAATGCTGAAGAACTACTAAGAAGACTGAAAGCACTACAGTTTGTTGCTAAAAATCCTTCGGAAGTATGTCCTGCAAAATGGAAAGAAGGAAACGAAACTTTGAAGCCTAATATTGACCTTGTTGGTAAAATATAAGAATAACCTTTAAAACTGCCTCTAATCATTATTTTAGAGGCAGTTTTTTTCAAAATCAAAAACAATGCTCGAACAATCCATAAAAACTCAGGTTACTGATTTATTTTCATCTCTTAAAAATCAATACACATTTCAAATAAAAGTAGCTTCATCTCATCCAAATAGAGAAGAATTAGTCTCCCTTTTAAGCGATGTTGCGTCCTGTTCCAACCAAGTAAATGTTGATATACTAGAAGAATCTGGGCTTTCTTTTAGCATTTTAAAAAATAGTAATGACACGAACGTGACTTTCAAAGCTGTGCCCAACGGTCACGAATTCACCACTTTACTTTTGGCTATTCTTAATCTGGACGGAATTGGGAAAAATTTGCCCGATGAAACCTTAGCTCAAAGAATTAAGGGGATTTCAAAAAAAATAGAACTAAAAAGTTTTATCTCACTTTCCTGTACCAACTGTCCTGATGTTGTTCAAGCCTTAAATATTATGGCTTTCTACAATAAGAATATATCTCACGAAATTATCGATGGAGCCATTAATCAGGAAGAGGCTGAAAAATTGAACATTCAAGCAGTTCCAAGTGTTTATGCCAACGGAGAGCAATTGCATGTAGGTCGCTCATCCCTAGGTGAACTATTGGGAAAAATAGAAGATCAGTTTGGTAGCGACTACAGTCCACAAGCACAGGAAAATAAAGAATATGACGTAATTGTTGCCGGTGGCGGACCAGCCGGAGTTTCTGCTGCAGTATACTCTGCACGCAAAGGCTTATCGGTTGCTATTGTTGCCGAAAAAATTGGCGGACAAGTTACAGAAACAGTTTCTATCGAAAACATGATTTCGGTTCCTAAAACAACAGGTTCCGAGCTATCGGGCAACTTAATGAAACATCTTAACGATTATCCTATCGATATTTTAGACAATCGTGTTGTAGAAAAACTAGATGTTGTTGATGGTATAAAAACATTGACAACTTCGTTAAACGAGAGTCTTTCTACTCCTGCATTAATTATTGCGACTGGTGCTAGCTGGAGAAAGCTAAATATTCCTGGCGAAAGTGATTACATTGGTTCAGGTGTTGCTTTTTGTACACATTGCGATGGTCCTTTCTACAAGGGCAAAAAAGTAGTGGTTATAGGTGGGGGAAACTCCGGCTTGGAAGCTGCTATCGATTTATCGTCCATTGCATCAGAGGTTCATGTTCTTGAATTTATGGAGGAATTAAAAGGTGATCAGGTACTACAGGATAAGTTAAAAGGATTATCGAATGTAAGCATTACCACTAATGCACAAACTTTAAGTATCGATGGTGATGGGAACAAGGTAACTTCTCTTACCTACAAAGACAGAGAATCAGGAAAAGAAGAAATTGTAACAACCGATGGTGTTTTTGTTCAGATAGGATTAACTGCCAATAGTAAAGTATTTGCAGATACTGTAAAAACCAACCGAATTGGTGAAATTGAAATTGATTCGCATTGCAGAACCAATCAGGCAGGAATATATGCTGCCGGCGATGTATCAATTGTACCCTACAAACAAATTGTAATTGCCATGGGAGAAGGATCGAAAGCGGCTCTTTCTGCTTTCGATGATAAAATAAAAGGCTTGCTTTTGGCAAACCAGTTAGAAGAAATTGCTCATAACTAAAGCAAATATTCTATGGATAATCAGCAATTTAGATTATCCATAGAAATTTATTTTTATCAATTAAAATTCAATAATTGTATTCCAGTTGTGTTTGTCTTCAACAGTTCCGTACTGAATTCCACGAAGTGTTTCATACAATTTAAGGCTAGTTTTACCAGCTTCATCGCCATAAACGTAATCTACTTTTTTATCGGCATCAACAATTTTACGAATTGGAGAAATAACAGCTGCAGTTCCACAAGCACCAGCTTCTGTAAAATCAGCTAATTCTTCTACTTCAATTTTTCTACGCTCTACCGTCATGCCCATATCTTCAGCAATCTGACACAAACTTTTGTTTGTGATTGATGGCAAAATAGAATTCGATTTTGGTGTTACGTAAGAATTCCCTTTAATACCAAAGAAGTTAGCAGGACCACATTCATCGATGTATTTTTTCTCTTTAGCATCTAAGAACAATACTGCAGAGTATCCTTCTTCGTGTGCACGAGTTCCTCCTCTAAGTGAAGAAGCATAGTTACCACCAACTTTAATTGTACCTGTTCCTTGAGGAGCAGCACGATCGTATTCGCGATAAATTACGTAATCGGTTGGTTTAAAACCCTCTTTAAAATAAGGTCCAACTGGCATTACAAATACTGCAAAAGTATACTCTGGAGCAGGATTTACACCCACTTGAGCACCATTACCAAAAAGAACAGGACGAATGTAAAGAGAAGCTCCCGACTCATAAGGAGGAATCCATCTTTCGTTTAATTTAATGGTTTTAATAACTGCCTCTTCGAACAAATCAATAGGCATTTCGGCCATCATAATTCCATGAGAAGAAGATTGCATACGTTTAGCATTTTCCTCTATACGAAATACTCTAACTTTTCCATCGGGGCCTTTAAATGCTTTTAAACCTTCGAATGCTTGCTGTCCGTAATGTAATCCGGTAGCTGCAATGTGCACGTTAACCTGATCTGAAGAAGAAACTTCTAATTCTCCCCATTTTCCATCACGATAGTTACAACGAACATTGTAGTCGGTTTTAGTATATCCAAAACCAAATTCTTTCCAGTTTATGTTTTCCATTTTGAGATATGAATTTAGCGATTATTGTATTATTTAAGTATAATTTATCAGACAAATATATTAAGAAATTTGGTCTTTTTTACCTACAATTTCTCACATTTATCACTATTCTACTTTCAATTCGACAAGATAACCGTTGTGTTTACGAATATTTATAACTTTACCAGCTTCAAAAATAAGATACTGTCCTTTTATTCCTTTTAAAACTCCGGAAAAATCCTTAAGCTTCTCAAAACCAAAACTTGTAATCTTATCAGAAACTTCCTTTACCGGATATGCAATATCATAAACATTATCCTCCTTACAAACGTATTGTTGTAACTCTGAATGAAGAAAATCTGCTGCCTTCTTCTTCTCGGCAAGTAAATCTATATCGGTATGATTTTCTTGCTTTAACATTTGGCGCCAGTTGGTTTTATCAGAAAAATGCTCTTTTAAAGCTACCTCTATTACTCCGGCAATATGCCTGTTGGGCGTTTTTGCCAGTTTTATGGCTTTAGTAGCTCCCTGATCCATCCAACGGGTAGGAACCTGACTCTCTCGGGTTACTCCTACTTTTAAATTACCCGAATAAGCCAAATATACATAATGGGGTTTAAGAGAATTCTCTTTTGCCCATTCCATATCTCTGGATATTCCCAGATATGATAAATCCAGCTCGGGACGAACAATACTAGGATCGGTTTGTGGCAATGTGGTAAAACAGGAATAGCAATATCCCTGTGCAAAGGAAGTTTTTGTTTTCTTTCCACAATGAATACAGTTAATCTGGCCCAAATAACTTAAGCTTATCTTCTTACCAATTAAGGAATTCATATCAATTAACTTATTACCAATTGGTAATGTATAGCTTACCGTCTCCCCTAATTTGGTGTGCATTTTTCTTATATTCCCTTGCATATTTACTTTTTTACAAGTTATTCTGAATGATTTTTATCATCTGATCTAATTCCTTTTGGCTAAAGCCTACTCCCTGCCAGATAATTTTACCTTTTTTATCGACAATAAAGTTACGAGGAATGTATTGACTTGCAAATTTAGCATAAACCTCTCGTTTTGGATCTGCTGCAATGGGAAAGCTAAAATCTTTTTTCTTGTTCCAGTTTAAAAGCTCTGCTTTTGTATGCTCTCTGCCAATAGAAATCATGGCAAAATTTTCATTCTTAAATTTAGGATACAATTGTTTTTCCACCTCGGGTAATTCTTTCATGCATGGTCCACACCAGGTTGCAAAAAAGTTAATTAACACAACTTTGCCTTTTAATTCGCTTATGGCAATTTTTTTCCCATTAATCGTGCTAATTGTAAAATCAGGAACCTGATCTCCTTTTTTTAGCAATGATCCCTGATAATTATCAGCAAATAAAGTTGATATTGCAAGCAGTGCAACAAATGTAAAGAGTAATTTTTTCATCTATTTCTGTATATGCGTAAAATGTACAGCAATTCGTCTGTACTATTTTGTATTTATACTTATTCCGGATCTTTTCCTGAATTATTATTGAATCAAATCGTTGGTTACCTCAACTACCTTGTACAACTTATCCGATCGGCGAATCATAGTATCTAAAGCAATAGAGAAACTATCTCCTTTTACAGCTTTTTCAACCACTTTAAGGTCTACACGAATTTCCTTAATTGTTGTTTCTACAACTCCTGTTGTTGGACCCGTAATTAAGATCTCATCTCCCACTTTCAGTTCATTGGATTCCAATAAAAACTCAGCAACCTTAATCTTTGTAAAATAATTGGTTCCCTTACCAATTAACATTTTACGTTTGGTAGCTCGATTTCCATATTCGTTACTCCACTCACCCAATTTCTGTCCCAAATAATAACCGTTCCAGAAACCTCGGTTAAATACCGTAGATAATTTATCCATCCACATATCAATTTTTTCCTTATTGTAGGTATTGTCAAGATAAGAATCGACAGCTTGTTTGTAACAGCTAACTACTGTTTTAACATATTCGGGAGATCGGGCCCGGCCCTCAAATTTTAAAACACGAACTCCGGCATCCAGCATTTTATTTACAAACCCAATGGTACATAAATCTTGCGGCGACATAATAAACTCATTGTCAATTTCGAGCTGATTTCCCGATTCCTTTTCGGTAACCGTATAAGCTTTTCGGCAGGTTTGCATACAGGCTCCCCTGTTTGCCGAGGAATTTTTCTCGTGCAAACTTAAATAGCACTTCCCAGAAACAGCCATGCAAAGTGCTCCGTGAGCAAACATTTCTATTTGTACCAATTCACCTTTTGGTCCGCGAATATCCTGTGCCAGAATTTGCTCGTAAATCCCTTTTACCTGATTCAGATTTAATTCACGCGCCAAAACTACTACATCGGCAAATTGAGAATAAAACTTAAGTGCCTCTATATTGGTAATGTTGCACTGAGTAGAAATATGAACTTCCACATCAATTGATCGTACATACATAATTGCCGACACATCGGATGCAATAATTGCAGTTATACCAGCTTCTTTGGCAGCATCTACAATTTTATACATTAACTTAATATCATGATCGAATAGAACTGTATTTACCGTAAGATATGATTTAAGTCCTTTTTCGGTACATAATGCAGCTATTTTATGCAGATCTTCAATTGTAAAATTATTTGAGGATCGTGCCCGCATATTTAATTGCTCAATGCCAAAATATATCGAATTGGCTCCTCCCTGAATAGCGGCCATTAAAGATTCGTACGAACCTACTGGTGCCATTAACTCTATTTCGCTTCTTTTCATTAAAATTATATCTATTATCAGAAAATTACTATTTAGAATACACGAATAGCCTGTTAAATAAGCATTTCCAAATTCATGCACCTTCCTCCTGATTCTCAGCAAAAGTAATCTTTATGAGTGATTCCTGCAAAACAAATTCAAGCCTGCAAAAAAGTTAAATCCTTAAGTTTGCTAACTTTATATGAACTTGCAGCTATTGTTTAAGACTTTTAAATAATATACTTTTGTGCCACAGCTATTTGATACACTAAGGTTATAATCTTCCTATTACAGCTGATGGTGAACAGTTTACATGGAATATACCTTATTTTTTCCTATCTTAATGATTTGGGAATCTCAATTGCAGCCGTTAACTCTTGTTGAGTTAACGACAATACTGCGCTACCATATCCCAATAGCTTGATTTTGAATTACACATTACAGCTAATGCAATCGTTTCACAACGCGATTGCTTGTTAAAACATCAAAACCGGATATTAGCCTATGAAGTATAGAGCTTTCACACTGAAGACCTTTAAGAAAATTCCTCAGATTAGTAATTTGAGTGATGAACAGATTTTTGATATTGAAGTGGTTGGAGAGGTTCTTCCATTTAAAGTAAATAACTATGTAGTTGATGAATTGATTGATTGGAATAATTTTGAAAAAGATCCAATTTTCATCCTTACTTTTCCTCAGAAAGATATGTTATCGGCCCAACATTATAATCGTATGGCCGAATTAATTAGAAGCGGAGCTTCTCGGCCCGAGATTACAAAAGCAGCCAACCAAATAAGAATGGAGCTGAACCCTAATCCTGCCGGACAGGTTCATAATGTACCAGAATTAAATGGTGTTAAATTAGTTGGTATTCAGCACAAATATCAGGAAACCATGTTGTTTTTCCCTTCGCAGGGACAAACATGTCATGCTTACTGTACTTTTTGTTTTCGCTGGCCACAATTCACCGGTATTGATGAGCTTAAATTTGCCATGAAACAGGTTGATTTGGTTATTGAATACCTAAGAGCAAATCCTCAGATAACCGATTTACTATTTACCGGAGGAGATCCTATGGTAATGAAATCAAAAATGTTTGAGAATTATATCGATTCGATTCTTGCAGCCGATATTCCAAACCTTAGAACCATAAGAATTGGAACAAAAACTCTGGGATACTGGCCATACCGATATACTACCGACGAGGATGCACAGCAATTACTAGATGTATTCAAAAAAATTAGCGATAATGGATTGAATCTGTCTATAATGGCACATTTTAACCATATTAACGAAATGAGCACCGATGCGGTTGCTCAGGCTGTTAAAAATATTCGTGCCACAGGTGCTGTTATCCGTACGCAGTCGCCAATTATGAAACACATTAACAACGATGGTGACATGTGGGCACGCATGTGGAGAAAACAGGTAGACTGGGGAATGGTTCCTTACTACATGTTTATTGCTCGTGAAACGGGAGCTCAGGAATATTTTGCGATAACCCTTGAGGAGGCTTATGATATTTACCGTAAAGCCTATACTCAGGTTAGCGGTGTGTGCCGTACTGTTCGCGGACCAAGCATGTCGGCTAATCCTGGTAAAGTACAAGTATCTGGTATTACCGAAATTAATGGTGAGAAAGTATTTGTTCTTAACTTTATTCAGGGAAGAAACAGCGATTGGGTAGGAAAACCTTTCTTTGCAAAATACGATGCTAAAGCACTTTGGTTAGACGATTTAAAACCAGCTTTCGCTGATAAATTTTTCTACGAAGAGTAAAACACATTAGTATTATAAAGATATATTATGATGTAGATCTGTCCTTTTGGGCAGGTCTTTTTTTATATGATGCTTTAGGAAGACTAAATGTGGAACTGATTTGTTACTATGCATCTTGTTAATAATATGCATTACTTGATCAATTTCTATTTTTAGAAATTAGTAAAGGTTTACTATAAAAACGATCTGCTGTTATTATTCTGGTAGTAAACGAATTAATTGTAAGCCTAACATTTAGTTCCTTGTTGCTTATATAAATATTCTTTCCCTTTTTATGAAATTCTGATTCATCTGTTTCTTTGATAATTGCAGAAATCATTTCCTCAATTTCATTTTTTGAAAGTTCTATGTTTAATTTTTTGTTAATCCTTTTATAAACTAAGTCTGTGTAACAAATATTATCTAAAATATCTGATTTGTAATTATTCATAGCCCATTTTATTATTCACTAAAATCATTCTATATCAATTACTTAAACCTAAACTAGGCTTAATTACCCCCATTTGAAAAAAATCTCAAGATCATCTCTCCCAAATATAAATAACCGATCAAAGTATGAAATTTCTGCGTCTTTAGTTAGAATGAAAGAAGAGTCAGGAAATTCCTACACCTATCCTTTTTTACAATTGCATATAACTAACTTATATTATTCGACGCTAAACAACTAGAACCAATTATTTATTATCTCATTCTTTCATACTCTTCTTTTTCAAGCTTGCGTCCATTTTTACATATTGGGCAATAGTAAATATAACGTGTTTTTATCGGTAAAACCGAGATAAAAAAAAGACTTGCATAAGTTGCATTCTTTTCCAATATCCAATTGGTGGTATTGTTGCAATTGCTACAATGCTCTTGTGCGTATTGCTGTTGTCTTTCAAGGACTTTATCGTTTGCTCCGAAAATAAATATCATGTTAACTAGATATGAAATGTGAGATATGAAATTTGAAAATCAAGAAATTACTAATTAATCATTCTTAATTGCTAATTATTTATATATCCTTCAATAAAGTCTCCTTTTGATCGAGTGAAACCGATTGTCGATATTGGTCCATTAAATTCTTAAGTTTAGAGTAAGTATCGGTTTCTAAAACAGGAATTTTATCAGAACCATTTTGTTCCATTACATCGGTTACTTTATTAATTGTCATTTTATTAATATCGAAAGCAGGCTGATAAGCCATTTGCTTATCGGTATCGGTCATTAACTCAGATATAAGTCCTGAATTATTCAATTCAAATAGAATTTCCCGCACCAAACGTATTGGCATCTCTAGTTTATGAGATATTTCCTGAGAAAGCAAGGGCACATCATTTTTCTCGAAATTTCTCACAATTAAATGCAATACATACAAACTTAACAAACGTTTATAATCATAAGATATTTCGGTCGATTCAGCTTCATATTCATAATTTTCAACATTTTGCTCGGCAAAAGAAATTTCGGCTCCAAAAAGCACAATTAACCAACTAAGCTGCAACCACATTAAAAACAATGGCAAGGCTGCAAAACTACCATACACGGCATTGTAGGTTGTTACCATTCCCTGAAATTCGATGTACAAAACCTGAAAAATCTGATAAATTGTTCCGGCTATAATTCCTGCTATCAAGCCCGACTTAAATTTAACGTGTGTATTGGGCATAAAAGTGTATAACAAAGTAAACAAAACCCAAACCAGAAAGAAAGGTGCCAAATTAATAAGAAAGGTAAGGTAAGGACCAACAGCTTCTAATAGTGTATTTCCCTTAGTAAACTCCTGTATCATCGTTTTAAGAACTACTGTTCCGGCGCTAGATCCAATCAGAAGAATGGGTGCAAAAATCATAATTGCGGTATAATCGCTAAATTTCCGTCCCCAGGTTCGAGCTTTTTTAATTTGCCAAACATCGTTAAACGATTCTTCGATATTGCTCAGCATTTTAATAACCGACCAGAATAAAATAATGAAACCCAAGCCTGCAATTAAAGAACCTTCGGTATTTTCCAGCATTTTATTAGCAAACTCCATTAAAAATCTTAACACCTCTTGTTGTCCCGATAAGTTTGTTACCAACTCTTTCTCGAGTTTTTCACCTAAGCCAAAGCCTTTAGCAATACCAAATGCCATTGCTAAAACAGGCACTACTGACAATATAGAGTAAAACGTTAATGCCGAAGCTCTTAACTGACACTTATCTTCGTAAAAACCTTTAATAGACAATAGGTAAATTCGCAATTGACGAATAAGAAAATACCGGTGTCCAGATAAATCTTTTAAACGCATGTTCCAAACTCCTCTACTAAGGAAATTCATTATCAAATTAAAATAATTGCGAATTTTACTCATCCGTATAATTTTTATGAATCGTTTATTGGCTCGAATTTACAGAAATTTGGAAAATAAAACTTCATAGGAAAAATATTCTTTGCTTTTAGTAAGTTTGTTATGTGCAATTTGAAATAAAAGAAAACATGAAAAAAGAAATCTTAATAATTGAAGATGACACTAATTTATTAAAAACCATTATTGAATTTCTTGACAATTCTGGTTTTAATTGTACCACAGCAACTTCAATTTCTGCAGCCAAAGTAATCTTTGATAAAAAATTTTTTCCTGTTATTCTTTTAGATTTAGGATTACCCGATGGTGATGGACTGGATTGCATCAGCTTTATAAAATCGGTTTGGGAAAATACAGGAGTAATTATTATTTCGGCACGTGAAAAATTAGAGGACAGAGTTGACGGTTTAAATTTAGGCGCAGATGATTATTTGGTAAAACCATTCCATTTATCAGAATTAAATGCCCGAATAAATGCACTTTTACGGCGTAATTTTCATACTGATAAAATGAATATTATTTTTGAGGATGTTGAAATTAACACACCCGATAGATCTATAGAAATAGCTGGAAAAAAAGTCGATTTCAGCAAAAAAGAATATGATCTGTTACTTTATTTTATTGAAAATCTAAACCGGGTTTTAACTAAAGAAAGCTTATTTGAACATGTATGGGGTGAAAATTCGGTATTTATGGACAATTCTGATTTTATCTATACTCATATTAATCGCTTACGAAAAAAATTAAAAGAGCACACTGGCAAAAACTATATTAAAACAGTTCATGGCTTTGGCTACAAACTTGAAATTCACTAAAAATGAAACTACTTACAAAAATTAACAGAACTTATTTAAAGTATGGAATATTAGCATTTTTGGTAGCTGATATCGTTATTATTTTAATGAGTAATTTCATTTTAAAAGAAGAAATTGATCAACAATTACTACTTGAAGCCGAATTAATTGCAGAAACAGTACAACAAAAAGGTAATTTCCAAAGTGTTTATCCAACCGATATTGCAGAAGAAATTTCTGTTTCAAAAATAGGAAAAGGCTCTACAAAAGATACTCTGATACACGATGCAATTCAGGATGAATTAGCTCCTTTCAGAGAACTTGTAATATACAAATCCTTCAACGGAAAACATTATAAAATTATTACCAGGCAAATGTTAATGGAGTTTGATGATATATTTTCCCTTTTTACAGCTTTAATTACAACAGTATTAGGTCTTATTTTTGTTTTGGCATTTTTATTCACCCATAAAATGAATGCTATTCTTTGGAAAACATTTAATGAAAATGTGGAAATATTAAAAAACTACTCCTTTACATCTGGTTCTACACTTCAATTAAACAAAACCGGCATTCATGAATTCGACGATTTAAATAGCGTAATCAACAGAATGTCTAGTCGATTAGAAAAAGATTACCGCGCATCAAAAGAATTCTCGGCCAATGCCGCTCATGAACTACAAACGCCATTGGCAATTATCCAAAACAAATGTGAAAATCTGTTTTCAAAAACTGATTTGAATGATGATACAATTGAGTCTATACGAGAAATATATCTTTCAACTGGAAGATTATCGGGAATAACAAAAGCTCTTCTACTTCTAGCTAAAATTGATCACGGACAGTTTAACGAAACTGAAGAAATATCCTTAAACAAACTTATTAAGTTGCGCGTTAAAAATTTGGAAGATATTCTTTACGATCGCAACCTGATTGCAGATATTAATGTTTCTCACGATTGTGTGGTAAAGATGGACAAACGTTTAGCAAGCCTTTTAATTCAAAACATTACAACCAACGCAATAAATTACAGCCCTAACAGTAAAATTATTGAGATTAAAATAGCCAAAAATGAATTTAGCATATCGAACTATGGTGAAAGTACTATTGAAAAACCCGAATCGATATTCATGCGGTTTTATAAAGAAAGTAAAAACACAAAATCAACAGGTATAGGTTTGGCTCTTGTCAAAGAAATTGCCGACCATTACGGTATTTCAATACAATATGTTTTTAAGGATTTTAAACATACTTTTACTTTCCAGTTACCAGATTGTTAGATTTTTGTTAGATCTGTTGTTTTATTTTGTTTCATGATTTTTATTGAAACAAACGAAACGGCAGATATGAGTGATAACATTTTCCTACCAAAATTTGAACTTACAATTGTAGTTCCAGTTTATAACGAAGAAGATAATCTATCAAGAGTAAAAGAAGAATTCAACTCCTATTTCTCTGTTTCTCCGTATCGTTCACAAGTTTTATTCGTGAACGATGGCTCTTCAGATAGCAGTCAACTATTTATCGAGGCCATTTGTAAAAGCTCCGATCGATTTCAATACATTCAATTGAGCAAAAACATGGGGCTAAGTGCTGCTCTTAAAGCAGGAATCGATCATGCCAAGACCGAATATGTGGGTTATATCGATTCTGATTTACAAACCACTCCTTTCGATTTTGATTTACTGATGGAATACCGACACGATTTTGCATTGGTAACTGGCGTGCGTCAAAACAGGAAAGACAGTTTTGTGAAAAATATGAGTTCTAAAATTGCCAATGGTTTTCGACGATTCATGACCAAAGATACCGCCGAAGATACTGGCTGTCCTTTAAAAATAATGAAAATCAGCTATGCAAAAAAAATTCCGTTTTTTACGGGAATGCATCGTTTTCTTCCTGCACTAATTATGCTTCAGGATGGCGAAATAAAACAAGTACCCGTTCGGCATTTCCCAAGAATCGCAGGAGAAGCAAAATATCACCTCTTTAATCGTTTGATAGGTCCGTTTAAAGATTGTTTTGCCTATCGCTGGATGAAAAAACGTTACATAAATTACAAAATTGTAAATCAAGGATAATGGAAAACCTTTCTACCTATGCAATTGGTTTCATAGCCCAAGTGCTATTCTCTGCGCGTTTAATCGTACAATGGATTAAATCGGAAAAAGCGGGTAATTCGCTCTCCCCAACCATTTTTTGGCAGTTAAGCATTCTTGCTTCCTGGCTGTTATTTGTATACGGACTGTTAAGAAACGACTTTGCCATCATTCTTGGACAGATCATTGCTTATTCCATTTATATTCGGAATTTACAACTTCAACATCAATGGAAAAAACTTCCTTTACTTACACGCTTTGTAGCCTTGGCAACTCCTGCAATGGCCCTTGTATGCATACTTAAAAATTGGGAATTAAATTATCAGCAATTGTTTCAAAATGAAAACATTCCTTTCTGGCTTCTCATTTGGGGAGTAGCGGGACAAATCACATTCACATTTCGTTTTATATATCAATGGATTTATTCTGAACACATAGGCGAATCTTGTCTTCCCATGGGATTCTGGATTATCAGTATTGCAGGTTCGTGCATGATTTTATCTTACGCCATTTATCGTAGAGATCCGGTATTGTTTATCGGACAAGGATTTGGGATCATTGTTTATGCCCGAAATATCATACTAATTAGGAAAAATAAACTTCAATTGAACTCTGCAAATCAACAAAAATGAATCTAGATTCAATAATAGATAACAATCGATACAGTCATGCTATAATTTTGATTATTGCATGTTACATCTCCTTTTTTCTTTTCAACAGCGAGTTTTTTGTAAATATCATGGAGGCACGAAACTTTGTTACCGCTCGCGAAATGATAGAAAAAGGAAACTGGTTGGTTCCAAGCATGAATGGAGAATTAAGACTGGCCAAACCTCCGCTTCCAACTTGGATAACCGCATTATTTGGCATGTGGTTTGGCATGGAAAACCTGACTATGCTAAGATTTCCGGCAGGAATAATGGGATCGCTAACGGTGTTTTTCATGTATCGGTTTACCCTTAGTTTAAATGGGAACAGAATAAAAGCGCTAACCAACAGCCTTATACTTGTTACAAGCTTTTATATACTTTATATGAGCAGAACAGGAACCTGGGATATTTATTGTCACTCGTTCATGTTAGCTGCTATCTGGATTATTCATAGTGCTTTAAAAAATCATACCAATAAAAATTTATGGATTAAGTTTTCGTTTGCAGGTGTTTTGTTAGGATTATCATTCCTAAGTAAAGGTCCGGTAGCATTTTATGCTCTCTTGCTTCCCTTTCTAATTGCCTATTTTGCGATTTACCAACCAAAACAATTAATACAACACTGGAAACCAATTGTGCTTTGTTTGTTCATTTTTGCGATCATTAGTTTTTGGTGGCCCATTTACATTTCAATAGCTCATAGTCAAGAAGCTACAGCGGTAGCCAAGCTTGAATCTGGTTCATGGATGAACCGACACGTTCGCCCGTTTTACTATTACTGGAACTTTCCCATTCAATCGGGCATATGGACTTTGGCAATATTTACCAGCTTACTGTTTCCTTATGCTCTCAAAAATTTTAAGGCAAAAAAAGAATACAAATTTGCATTGATATGGACACTTTCATCTGTCGTTCTTCTTTCGCTAATTCCAGAAAAAAAAGATCGTTACTTGCTTCCTGTTCTAATTCCAAGTACATTATTAGCCGGACAATTTTTCCAGCACCTGTATTTGGTATTTAAAGACAACAATTCTAATAAAATAGACAGAGCTCTATTTGGAATCAATATCTGGACAATTGCTATTGTAGCTTTTTCTATTCCAATAGTAACCTTTCTTATGTTTCAACAACAAAAACTAATGTCTATTCATACTTTTGCTATCTTCTCTATTTTTGCTGAGCTTATTTTTGTTGTTTTAATAATTTGCTGGATCAACAAAAATGTGAGAGGAATGCTACTTAGCATGGCAGCACTTATGCTTGTGATAGTTGTGTTTATTATTCCGCATACCGGAGGCATCCTTAATAAAAACCCAAAATTTAAGAACATATCCAATATCAGGAATCATCCTGAAATAAACAAGTACAACTATTATAGTATTGGCGAATATGATTTTCGCATAGAAATGGTATATGAAATTGGGAAAGAGGTTAAAGAGTGGAATTTAAAAACTCAAAAAAGTCTTCCTGAAAAAAATCCCTTTGTAGTGATTTCTACTGAAAACCCTAATGAATTATTCTCGGAAGCTCAAAAAAAAGAAATGAGTCTTACCATTATCGATCACTTTGACAACAACAGGCAACGAACGGGAAAAAGAAGAAATAAAGAAGATTTTAAAAAATACGTTAGCCTGATTACACCATTGGATACTTCTAAAAATAGAATCTCAACAACAAAAATATAATCCCATGAAAGTTCATTTTAATACCACAGAGAAAAAAACAATTTTAGTGACAGGATGTGCAGGATTTATAGGTTCTCATTTGTGTGAAAAACTGTTAACTCTAGATTATAATGTTGTAGGTATCGATAATTTTGATCCTTTCTATTCTATTGATTTAAAAATGGAAAATATGGCTGGATTTAAAAACAACAAATCATTTAAATTCTATCAGTTAGACCTGTGTCAAAATGCCAGCTTAAATGTAATAAATGAGAATATTTCATTGGTGGTTCATTTAGCAGGTAAAGCTGGTGTAAGGCCATCTATTGAGGATCCGCAGGGATACATCGATAGTAACATTAGTGCAACCCGCAACCTACTGGATTTTATGAGAATTAAGAATATCAACAAAATGGCCTTTGCCTCATCATCATCGGTATATGGAAACAATAAAGCGGTTCCGTTTACCGAAGATCAGAACGTTGATCATGTTATTTCACCCTATGCTTTTTCGAAAAAAGCATGTGAAATTTTAAATCACTCTTACCACCACCTGTACAATTTAGATATTGTAAACATGAGATTCTTTACGGTATTTGGCCCTCGTCAACGCCCCGATTTGGCTATTAATAAATTTGTAAAACTCATTCATAACAACGAACCGATTCCAATGTTTGGAGACGGTTCAACAGCTCGAGATTATACGTTTGTAGATGATACCGTTGATGGAATTGTAAAAACTTGTGAATACTTGTTTGCAAATCATTCGGTATTTAACACCATTAACCTTGGTAATAGTTATCCTATTCAGCTGAGTACGATGATTGAGGTAATTGCAAAAAATTGTGCTGTTACTCCGATCATTAATCAATTACCAATGCAAGCTGGTGATGTTGAGCAAACATATGCCGATATCTCCAAAGCCAGAGATTTGATTGGCTACAGTCCAAAAGTACCTTTTGAAGAGGGAATAGATATATTTATTAACTGGTTCAAAAATAAAGAGTCAGCAGTAATATCAGCTAAAATTTAGATTTATAATATCGAAGAATACAAACAAAGAGATTTATAGTTCATCAATCCTATATTTATTTTTTAAAAATCCATTTTCTTAAGGTCCATTTATGGACCTTTTTTTATTCTTCAAAATTTTCTACAGGTTACAAGTCAATAAGGGGCGAATTGTTAGATTTTTGTTAGAACTCACCTCTTTCTTTGAGTCATTTATCAAAGTCAACAATTCAATAATATGAAATTCAAAAGCATCCTGCAAAGTCGTTATGGAGGTCTTGTAATATTTAGTTTTATTTTCCTCGCACTTTCTTTTTTGGTTAGAACCATTCTACTTCTTACTGACATTCAAAATGTTGATTTAAATCTTGTTCGATTGCTTCAAATTTACTGCTTTGGTTTGTTCTACGATTTAATAACTATTTCCTATTTCATCATTCCATTTGTCTTTTACTTACTTGTTGTACCCGATAAAATATTCAATTCAAACATTCATCGTAAAATATCCTACGGTTTCTTTGTTGTAAGTATTGGTATTCTTGTGTTTTCGGGAATAGGAGAATGGTTTTTCTGGGAAGAATTTAGTGCCCGCTACAATTTTATTGCAGTTGATTATCTGGTTTATACCCACGAGGTAATCTCAAATATTAAAGAATCGTATCCAATGCCAATTATAATTATGGGAATGCTCCTTCTCTCGGCAGGAATATTTGCAATTGTGAAAAAGCATTTCGATACAAGTATCAACTCTAAATCGCGCTTTGTGTCTCGATTTACAACCAGTTTAATTCTTTTGACACTGCCCGTCCTGGCCTTTTTTACCATAGATAAAACAACGGCCGAAATTCAAGATAATACCTACTCAAATGAATTGGCTCACAATGGTATCTACCAAATTTTCTCTGCCTTTAGAAATAACGAATTAGACTATAAATCATTTTATCAATCTATTGATGATAAGAAAGCTTTTATCAATCTGCGAAAGCTTCTTAAAACATCCAATAGCGAATTTACTAGCGATGACATTTTCGATGTAAAAAGAAAAATTACCTATGATGGAGATGCCAGGAAGTATAATGTAATGATGATTACAGTAGAAAGTCTGAGTGGTTCATTTTTCACCAAATTTGGCTCTAAGGATAAGATTACTCCCAATTTGGATACCATTGCTCAGCAATCTCTATTTTTTACCAATTTCTATGCAACCGGAACCAGAACCGTTCGTGCTATGGAAGCCTTAAGCCTTTCTTTACCACCAACACCTGGATATTCAATTGTAAAACGTCCCAACAATGAAAATATGTTTACATTGGGAAGTATCTTAAAATCTAAAGGTTACAACACCAATTTCATATATGCCGGTAATGGTTATTTCGACAATATGAATTACTTTTTTGGTAATAGTGGTTATAATATTGTTGATAAGAAGAATTTTGAAAAGAATGAAATCACCTTTGAAAATGCCTGGGGGGTTTGTGATGAAGATTTATTTGCCAAAGCAGCACAGGTAGCCGACAAGGCTTATTCTGAAGGCAAAGCATTTCATAATTTCATCATGACTACTTCTAACCATCGTCCTTATACTTATCCTGAAGGTAAAATTGATATTCCTTCGCATACCGGAAGAAAAGGAGCTGTAAAATATACCGATTATGCCATTGCTAAATTTTTACGTGAGGCAAAAAAGCATAAATGGTTCGATAATACCCTTTTTGTAATTGTTGCAGATCATTGCGCATCAAGTGCTGGTAAAACATCTCTGCCGGTTAAAAAATATCATATTCCTTTACTGATTTATGCTCCTAATATTATTAAACCCAAAGAAATTAATACTTTGTGTTCTCAAATTGATTTTGCTCCCACTATTATGGGACTCTTAAATATGGATTATACATCAAAATTCTTTGGAAAGGACATATTACTAAATAATCCAAACAGAGCCTTAATAGGAACATATCAAAAAATTGGTTTATTAGAAAATAATAAATTAACCGTTCAATTGCCAACCAAACGAACCGAAGCATTTAAAATATCTGATATGGAACAAGAAGCCTCTCAGGTAGATAAGACAGAACTTTACGATGCTATTACCTACTATCAAACAGCAAGTTATCTATTTCAGAATAAGAAATTTAATTTTGTTCAATAATTGAATTTTCAGGAATATGAATGATCCATATTCCTGAATCTTATACCTTATGCATACAATGGATAAAGCTTATAAAACACTCATTATCATTAATCCCGTTTCAGGAACAGGAAAACAAAAACAGATTACCTCTGTTTTAAAAAAATATCTGAACCAAAAAAAATTTAAGGCTGATTACAAACTAACTAAATATGCCGGACATGGATATGAACTGGCCAAAGATGCTGTTAAAAATGGATATAAGGCAATAATAGCAGTTGGCGGAGATGGAACAATAAATGAAATTTCGAGAGCTCTTGCTTTTTCTGCTACTGCATTAGGTATAATCCCTTGTGGATCGGGAAATGGATTGGCTCGTCATCTTGGAATTCCTATGAATCCAAAAAAGGCAATTCAGTGGATAAACAAAGCTAATATCCAGGAAATGGATACAATCTCAGCTAACGAATATAGACTTGTAAATGTTGCAGGTATTGGTTTCGATGCAAAAATTTCTCATGAATTTGAGAAAATGAATTCCAGAGGCTTGATTACTTATATAAAAGCAAGTTTAAAATGTTTCAGAACCTTTAAAACACAGGAGTTTGAGCTTAAAAACAATTCTATTGCAAAAATAGAAAAAGGAATGATGCTGAGTTTTTGTAACTCCTCTCAATTTGGCAATAATGCATTTATTGCTCCAAAAGCAAAAATTGATGACGGGAAAATGAATATTTGTCTTCTGCAAAAACCTAAATGGTACCAAATTCCTGCTTTAGTGATGAATTTATTTTCGAAAAAAATAAATTCATCATCACTTTTTAAAGAACTTATTGTTGATCAAATAAAAATCCATCAAAAATCTGACTTAGGACATGTTGATGGAGAAGCAGTAATCTTTGGAAATACAATTAACTTAAAGATAGATCCAAAAAGTTTGAAAATATTTACCCAATTTAATTCATAAAAAAAGCTCCATAAGGAGCTCTTTTTAATTACAATAATTTCTTTACATCTTCCTCAAAACTCTCAGGAGTTATATTGGGTTCAATTCGCTGAACCACTTTCCCATTTCTATCAATCAGGAATTTTGTAAAGTTCCATTTAATTCCATCTCCTTCATATATCTCAGGAAATTTTTTGCTGATAAATCCTTTAAATTTCTGACCCGATTCAGAATCATCGAATCCTTTAAATGATTTCTCTGAAGTAAGCATTTTATATAAAGGATGAGCATTCTCACCTCTTACTTCAATTTTCTCGAACATTGGAAAGCTTACGCCATAATTCTTTTGACAAAAGCTTGCTATTTCTTCTGAAGAACCCGGCTCTTGTTTAGCAAATTGATTACTTGGAAAACCTAAAATTACAAAGCCCTGATCTTTGTATTTTTTATACATGGCTTCCAAACCTTTATATTGAGGAGTTAAACCACATTTACTGGCCGTATTAACAACCAATACTACTTTTCCTTTGTACTTACTAAGGCTAAGCTCTTCGCCTTGCAGAGAGTTCATTTTAAAGCTATAGAACTTTTTACCGTCGCATTTTTTTTTAGAACAGCATTCTTTCTTACTTTCTTTCTTCTTTTTGAACTGTGCAATAGACTGATTGGTATAAACTCCTACTAAAACAATTAGTAGTAATGCTAATTTCTTCATTTTGTTTAGATTTTTAGATAAGAGATACTAGATGAGATCTGAGAAAATTTGTCTATTTACGAAAATAGACAATTTCAAATGAATAAATTTCTCAAATCTCGCGTCTCATATCTCATGACTAATCTAAGATATCATAAAAATCACGAAGCAGGAAGAAAAAAAACACCTAAAAGTCTGTTTTAAGATTCCATTAACATTTTTACCTCATCGGCTACCCACTTAGGCGTAATATCGACCATGCATTGTTGGTAAATTTTCATTTTGCATTTTCCGGATCCATCTTTTGTGCAAGGGCGACATTTCATGTCAACTTCCAATGTTTTGATATGATTTCCAGTAGTAAAACCAAAAGCAGTTGGTCCCATTAAGGATAAAGATTTAACTTTAAATTTATCGGCAGCATGTAAAAATCCGGTATCACCTGAAATCACCAAATTAGATTTTTGCGTAAGATAACAGGATTCCAGTAGGTTCGTTTTTCCAGCCAAGTTTAAGATTCTATCTGGTGCTTCATTTTCAATTTCTTTGCAGAAAACATCATCAGGGCCAGCCAATATCATAAAATTATAATCGGGAAGTAAGCTCACCAGCTTCTGCCAATGCGACACAGGCCATCGTTTCATTTTCCAGGCCGCAGATGGCACCAAAGTCACCAACTTATTATTCTCCCCTTTTAGGCTTTCAAATACTTGCAGATTCATTTTCTTCTTTAAGTCAGCAGGAAAAAACCAATCTTCATTCACTTTTGAATAATCATTAATTCCCCATTTTTCTAATGGTTTCCGAAAGGATAGCATTCCTTTGAAAGGCATTGGAAAGCGATCAATTCCGAATTTAAAAAGTAATATTCTTTTGATTCGATCTTTGCTACGCATGGTAAATTTTGGTCCAATTCCAAAACAACGTTTCCATAATGGTGTCAAAATCGTTTTTAAAATAATGGAGCGAACATTTGAATGTGCATCGTACACATAGTCGAACTTTTCCTTTTTAAGCTGCTTTGCCTGTGTTAATAGGCCCTTAAATCCTTTTTCACGATCAAATCCCCACACTTTATGAATACGCTGATCCATGGCCAAAAAAGAAGACATATCTTTTCTAGCTATCCAATGTATTTCGGCATCGGGATAATGATTCAGGATACCATCAACAGTGGTCATGCATTGAATGATATCGCCAATGGAACTAAATCGTATGATTAGGAATTTTTTAGGCATTTCTTTTTAGATATGAGATGTTAGATACTAGATTTGAGATAATATTTACTTAAACAATTCACAAAAATAATTAATTCAGGCAACTTCATGGGGCTAAGCTCTCAAATCCAGAATAAAAAAAGCCCGGAATTAACATTCCAGGCTCTCCTATATTAATTTTAAATCAATATTATTTTCTAGCTATCTGCTAATACAGAGATTACATTTTTCTGACATTCAACAACACCTCCATTAAGCTCAAAGAAAATTTCTTCGCCACTTTCGGATCTTAATTTTAAAGTTCCTTTGCCAAGAGATGATACAATTGGAGCATGATTTTTCAGTATCTCGAAAGATCCATCCTTACCAGGTAATTGCACCAATACAACTTCTCCGGAATAAAGTTTTTTCTCGGGTGTTACAATTTCTAAATGCATATTTTTCAATTATCAATTAATAATTCTCAGTTATCAGTAAAAAATACCTTTTACTTTTTAACTTTCACCTTTATACTTGATTATGCTTCAGATTCGGCCAATAATTTTTCACCTTTTTCAATGGCTTCTTCAATAGTTCCAACAAGGTTAAAGGCAGCTTCTGGATATTTATCCACTTCGCCATTCATAATCATATTGAAACCTTTAATTGTATCTTCAATAGAAACTAAACATCCTTTTAATCCAGTAAACTGCTCTGCCACATGGAAAGGCTGAGATAAGAAACGCTGAACACGACGAGCACGGTGTACAACCAGCTTATCTTCCTCGGAAAGTTCTTCCATACCCAAAATTGCAATAATATCTTGCAATTCCTTATAACGCTGAAGAATCTCTTTTACATTTTGCGCACATTCATAATGAGCTTCACCTACAACATCGGGAGTTAGAATACGCGAAGTTGAATCCAATGGATCAACCGCAGGATAAATTCCTAACTCGGCAATCTTACGATTCAATACCGTTGTTGCATCCAAGTGAGCAAAAGTTGTTGCTGGAGCTGGGTCAGTTAAATCATCTGCAGGAACATAAACCGCCTGTACAGATGTAATAGAACCTCGTTTTGTTGAGGTAATACGCTCCTGCATGGTTCCCATTTCGGTTGATAGAGTTGGCTGGTAACCTACTGCCGATGGCATACGACCTAAAAGTGCTGACACCTCGGAACCAGCTTGTGTAAAACGGAAAATATTATCAACGAAGAAAAGAATATCGCGACCACCTGATTTTTCATCACCATCGCGTAAACTTTCTGCTACTGTTAATCCTGACAATGCCACACGAGCACGTGCTCCAGGGGGCTCATTCATCTGTCCAAAAACCAGAGATACCTGAGATTTGTCCAAAGCTTCTTTATCAACCTTAGAAAGATCCCATCCTCCTTTTTCCATGTCTTCTTCAAACTCCTCTCCGTAACGAATTACCTTCGATTCAATCATCTCGCGAAGCAAATCGTTACCCTCACGAGTACGTTCACCTACACCGGCAAAAACCGACAATCCATCCTGACCAATTGCAATGTTGTTAATCAACTCCTGAATTAGTACTGTTTTTCCTACACCGGCACCACCAAACAAACCAATTTTACCACCTTTTGCATAAGGCTCAATTAGATCGATTACTTTAATACCTGTAAAAAACACTTCCGATTCTGTTCTTAACTGATCGAATGCAGGTGGAGTTCTGTGAATTGGATATCCTCCTTCTTTCTCTACAGTTCCAATTCCATCAATAGTTTCACCAACAACATTCAAAAGTCTACCTTTAATTTTATCGCCGGCAGGCATAATGATGGGGGATCCGGTTGAAATTACATCCATACCTCGGCGCAATCCGTCGGTAGAGTCCATTGCAATGGCGCGAACAGTATTCTCACCAATGTGTTGCTGACACTCAACCACCAAATTTTTACCGTTTTCCATCACGACCTCAAGAGAATCGTAAATTTCCGGAAGCTTAGAGCCTTCCTTCTCAAAACTTACGTCGATTACAGGTCCGATAACCTGTACTATTTTGCCTGTATTTTGTGACATTTACATTAATTTTTTGGATCATTAATATAGCGTAAAGACAAATTTAAAATTTTTTGTCAATAAAGGATATCTTATCATTAATTTTAACATTCTTAAACAGATCTATTTACTAAGCCTTTTACTAAAGAGTAAAGTTCTTTCTTATTTTCTGCCTGAACGTTCACTTTATCGAGATATTCAAGACACAAAGAGAAATAGTCATCAATCATTTTTTGAGAATAATTTTGAACGCCAAGTTTCTTATAGATTGCTTTTACTCTCTCGATTTTTTCTTTGGGATCAAAGTTCTCTGCTTTAATCCAGAAATCTAATTCTTCTTTTTCTTTGCCTTTAGCTATCTCTAATGCTTTTATTAACAGGAATGTTTTTTTGTTAGATATGATATCTCCACCAATTTTCTTTCCAAAAACAGCCTCATCACCAAACACATCTAATAAATCGTCTTGCAATTGAAATGCCATTCCTAAATTTACTCCAAAGTAATATAATAAATCAGCATCTTTTAAATTGGCATCGCCCATAATGGCACCCATTTTTAGGCTACCTGCTAAAAGAACAGCTGTTTTTAAGCGAATCATCTCCAAGTACTCTTCTACTTGCACATTCTTTCGATCTTCGAATTCCATGTCGTATTGCTGCCCCTCACAAACTTCTAATGCTGTTTGGTTAAATACGCTTAGTACATCGCGTAGGTGATGATCTTCGCAACTACCTATGTACTGATAAGCCTTAATAGACATTGCATCGCCAGAAAGGATAGCCACATTGCTATTCCATTTTTCATGCACGGTTGCTTTTGTACGCCTAATTGGGGCATTATCCATAACATCATCGTGCAATAATGTAAAGTTATGAAAAACCTCTATTCCAATTGCTGGTAAATAAACTTTTGTTAAATCTTCTTTAAATAAATTGGCACTTAAAAGTACCAAAATAGGGCGAAGTCGTTTGCCTCCAATTCCCAAAATATATTTCATGGGTTCAAAAAGCCCTTCGGGTGGTGTAGAAAATTCTAATCCATTAATTTCTTTTTGAACTATTTCCTGAAGTTCTTTAAAACTATACATGTTCTATTTTAAATTTTAGTCCCGACAGTATCGGGCTGAGACAATAAATCTGAGAATACATTCCGATACCTTACCAATTGAATTAAACAGTACATTTAACAAATGCCAATATTTAATTGTTTCTCGAAACAGCTCACTAAATTATAAAAAATTAGCTTGCTGAAGTTTCCTTTTCTCCATCTTTTTCAATCCTTGCAATTTTCAAATCGTCGAGTTCTATATCTTCCTCTTCATCAAATATTTGCAATAATGGTTCTTTAAACGAACGATTGGTAATTAATTTCTCGAGAGTAAGCAGTAAAGATGGTAACAAAACAAGATTTGAAAGCATTGCAGATAAGAGAGTTATAGATACTAAAACTCCAAGAGAAACAGTTCCTCCAAACTCTGACAGTGCAAAAATACTGAAACCAAAAAACAGAATAATAGAAGTATACATCATACTTTGACCCGTTTCACGAAGAGCCAATACTACCGAAGATCGAATACTCCAATTGGTAACTTTTAGTTCCTGTCGGTATTTTGCCAGATAATGAATGGTATCGTCAACCGAAATACCAAATGCAATACTAAATACCAAAATGGTTGAGGCTTTAATAGGAATTCCGAAGTATCCCATTAGTGCTGCTGTAACTATTAAGGGTAATAAGTTTGGAATTAGAGCTACCATAACCATTCGTTTGGATGAAAACATCCAGGCCATGAAAGATGCAATTAGAAAAATTGCCAGAGCTAAACTTAAAAACAGATTTTTAATTAAATATTGCGTTCCCTTAAAAAAGACAATACTTGATCCTGTTACATGCACATTGTATTTGGTGTCGGGAAAAATATTGCGAACATGATCTAAAATTGTTTGCTCCATTTCAGCCATTCGTGTTGTTCCAATATCTTTCATTCTAAAACTCATACGAGTTAAACTTTGAGTGGAATCAACAAAAGTTTCAATAACTTTTGAATCCTCACCAGTATCGGCTTTAGCCAAATAGGATAGAATTACATTTTGAGTTTGGCTGCTTGGTAGCTTATAATATTTTTCTTTTCCATTAAAATAAGCCTGATTGGCAAATTTTGCGGCTTCGACAACGGATACCGACGAAGAAATTTCGGGATAAGCTTTTAAAGAATCATTTAGTTTATTTAAACGTTTTAAAGTTGATGATTTTAGAACCGAAGCTTTCTTTTTGGTTTCTATCATTACCTCCAATGGCATAATTCCATCCATATTTTTCTCAAAGAACTTTAGGTCCTGAAAAATCACATTGTCATGAGGAAGGTCATCCACCATGTAACCGGTACTTTTCATTTTACAAATACCAAAACCTCCTAAAACAACCAGAGAAATAGCTACACCGTAAACTATACTGCGATGATTCAACACTATTTTTTCTAATCGGCCAACAAACCAAACCGTAAGCTTATTATCTAAATGTTTCGTTGCATGCTGATCTGGCGGATTTAAAAAACTAAATATAATTGGGATTAAAAGAAGAGAAAGCATAAATACCACCATAATATTTAAGGATGCAATTACACCAAACTCTTTTAAAATCTGACTTGAAGTCACAATAAAAGTAGCGAAACCCGATGCAGTTGTTAAATTGGTAAGGAAGGTCGCATTTCCAATTTTTGCTACAACTCGCTGCAATGCCTTTATTTTATTATTGTGACGAATATATTCTCCATGATATTTATTAATAAGAAAGACCGAATTAGGAATTCCTATTACAACCAGTAAAGGCGGAAGCATGGCTGTAAGCAAAGTTATTTTATAATCGAACAGCACCATAGAACCTACGGCCCATATCACACTTAATCCCACCACAAGCATACTAAAAAATACCACCTTGAAGGATCGGAAAAACATAAACAAAATAATTGCTGTAACTAAAAGAGAGAGGTAAATGAACATATTCATCTCTCCTTTTATCATTTGCGCAGTTACAACACGTATGTATGGTAAGCCTGAGTATCGCATATCCAGACTATGCTTTGCTGTAAATTTATCAGTAATTTCGCGAACTTTAGCCACCATAGGCTCACGAGCTTTTGAATTTATAATTTTGGCATTCACGGTAATTGCCATTAAAAAGGTGTTTGTTTCCTTATTAATTAAACTTCCGTGATAAAATGGTAGAGATTCCGCTATTCTTGCTAAACTATCAAGCTGATGCTGAGAACTAAGCTTATGTGGAAATATCGGTTCAAACTCGAACTTTTTAGCTGTTTTATTCTTTTTAATATTCCAGGTATGCGCCAAAGAAACAACGGCATCAATACCATCCAGATCATGAAGATCATTTCCTAAGGCAATCCAATCGTTAAACTTTTCAAGTTCATAGAAATCAGAATCCTGAACAGCAAAGAACATTACATTTCCCTCTTGTCCGAAAGTATTTCTAAATTTCTCATATTCGATTGAAGCCGGATCATCGTCGGGAAGAAGAGCTGCATACTGGTACGACATTTCTACAAATTGCGCCTTATACCCCATAAAAGCTGTAACCAGCCCAATTATAATTAAAAGTAAAATTCTATTTCTAAGAATTAATCCTGCAATCCTGTTCCACATATTCTATTTTCCTGCTAAAGATAGGTATCATTTTTATCTAGATTCCGGCGAAAATACGACTTAAAATCTTTTTTTCAAAGGATACAAGACTAGCTACTTGTTTCTTTACCGTAACCAATTACACCGAAAATTAAAAATACAGAAAAACAGTCAAAGCATCTGACTTTTAATAAAATAATTCCTGTAAATATAATTTTATTCCATTTTATGGTTAAATTAAACTAATTTTCAATCGTATTTTATAATTTTAAAACATTTTAACATACTGATTTTCAACACATAAGTACAGTGTTAAAAATCATTAAAACGAAAGAATCTAATTAAGACATTAAGATTTATTTTTATTTCTATTAACATTGAATTTACATTTAAAAAATTCTATTTTTGCCACCGATCAAACTAATCGATTGAAAACAAACTAAATTAGTCAATTATGGATTATGGGATAGCCGATATTTTAAGGCTTATTGGTTCTTTGGGTTTATTTCTTTACGGAATGAAACTAATGAGTGAGGCTCTTCAAAAAGTTGCAGGAGACAAAATGCGCTCTATTCTGGCAGCAATGACATCTAACAGAGTAAAAGGTGTTATGACGGGAGTTTTAATAACAGCTTTAATTCAATCATCGTCGGCCACTACAGTAATGGTAGTAAGCTTTGTGAATGCAGGATTGCTTTCTCTGGTTGAATCGGTAGGAGTTATTATGGGTGCCAATATTGGTACCACGGTTACTGCTTGGTTAATCTCAATTTTGGGATTTAAAGTAAGTATGAGTGCTATCTCTCTGCCTTTAATTGGTTTGGGATTACCATTCCTATTTTCTCAAAACAGAGGCAAAAAGAACTGGGGTGAGTTAATCATGGGGTTTGCATTATTGTTTATCGGACTTCAGTTTCTGAAAACATCGATGCCAGATATCAAGCACAACCCTGAGATTCTGAATTTCCTAACCAACTATACTGATATGGGATTTGGTTCTACCCTTCTTTTTTTGGGAATTGGAACTTTACTAACCATTTTAATTCAATCATCATCGGCAACCATGGCACTTACTTTAGTAATGTGTAACTCGGGCTGGGTTAGCTTTGAAATTGCTGCTGCAATGGTGTTGGGAGAAAATATCGGAACAACCATTACCGCTAACCTTGCTGCAATGATTGCCAATACATCGGCAAAACGTGCTGCTCGTGCTCACCTTATTTTTAATTCGATAGGTGTGCTATGGATGCTAATTGTTCTTCCTTACTTTCTTGAAGCTGTAGCTTGGGTAAATATGAATTTCTTTGCCGGTGGTAATCCATTTACAAATGCCGCATCGATTCCGGTTGCACTATCTCTATTTCACACAGGATTTAATATTCTGAATGTGTTAATCATGATTTGGTTCGCCAAATTCATTGTTAAAGTAGTTACTAAACTGGTTCCTGTTCGCGAAGATGCCGAAGAAGAATTTAAACTTCAGCATATTAAAACGGGAACTCTTTCTACTCCTGAAGCTTCTCTTTTCCTTGCTAAACAAGAAATTAGTACATACGTAAAAAGTACCAAAAAAATGTTTGGCTATACCAAGAAAGCCTTCAACGAAACCAACGATAAGTCTTTCAATAAATTATTCGATAAAATAACCCAGCGTGAGGATGAAAGTGATGATATGGAAGTAGAAATTGCAAATTTCCTGACTTCTGTTTCTGAAACTCGTTTAAGTACCGAAAACTCGGCTCGTGTGCGTGCTTATTTTAAAATGGTAAGCGATATCGAAAGTGTTGGTGATTCTACTCTTAATCTTGCGAAAGCAATGAAACGCAAGAAAGAGCAAAAAGCATGGTTCCCGCAAGAATTGAGAGACAACATTAATAACATGTTCGAATTGGTTGACAATGCTCTGGATACGATGCTTGAGAATACAAAAATGGAATTCTCTGAAGTAAGAATCAAAAAAGCTTACGAAATTGAGCGTGAAATTAACGATTACCGTACTGCACTTAAAACAGAGCATTTAGCTAATGTTGAAGAAAACAAATACAAATATCAGGCTGGTATTATTTATAATGATATGTTTTCGGAATGCGAAAAAATTGGTGATTATTGCATTAATGTTAGTGAAGCCATTAACGAGATTAAGGAGTAATTAATGCTTTTGGCTATTAGCCGTTAGCTTTTAGATAAAATTAAAAATCCTCACCTTTTCGTGAGGCCACTGAAAAACTATCTGTTTTAGGATAGTAAAAAAATTAAAGAAGGTAATTTATAGGCTAAACACCTAGATGTTGCCTTCTTTGTTTTTTTGTGAGATTAATATTTGATTAGCTCTAAATGGCGGAAAATGGGCAGAAATGATTTGTTTTGGAAAAAATGCAAGGTATTATGTGCTTTACCTACATCAGTTTCAGTATTCTTTTCAGATTTACTGCAAATATTGTCAATGCTCCTTGCATTTGCATACAATCCAGACCATATGAAGTGGCTCGATCAAAGCCATGAGAGTTTTTAAGTTCTCCATTTTTAGCTTCTATCTTATACCGATGTTTTGATTTTTCTTTAAAGACTTCTGAGTTCTGAAACTCTATCTGTTTTTCATGTTCTTTAGAGTTTATTGTAACGGAATATGATTTACTCTTGGCTCCATCTTTATAGCATCCTGCTCTTTGTGAACAGACTTTACATTTTTCGACATCAAAATAGTAGGCTATTACTTGATTTGTCTTTCTAGCTCCTTGCTTTGCTTTTCGTATAGCCATATGTCCTGCGGGACAAACAAACATATCAGCATCTTTATTGAATTCAAATTTGTCTTCCTCCTTTCTAAAACCTTGTGTAATTGCCGGGTTTAATTTTGAGACTATTTGTATGCCATTTTCTTTTCCATAAATTAAATTGCTTTTTCCTGAGTAGGCAGAGTCCCCAATGACAGTGTCTACTTTTTCTATTCCGTTTTGAATGCTTTGCTCTATGATTTCAGGTAACAAAGGACCATCGCCTTTTTCGCCAGAAGTTATTACTGCAGCTGTTATGATACGTTCTTCTGTCATTCCAATATGACTTTTATAACCGAAAAAGGAAGAGTCTGTTGATTTGTGACCAATTCGTGCATCTTCATCTTTCGATAAAGTATACTTGTGCTGGGTATCTTCTATGATTTCTTGAAGATGATTTATTTTCTCTTTTACTTTTGGGTAACTGGAAATGACATCGTTTTTAGAAATAAAATCTACTAAATCCAAACAGTAGCTTAGCTCTAGCTCTAAATTATCATTTGTGTTCTTTTGTGGTAATTGCTCTTTTATATCTTCATCTACACTATAGATCATTTTTCGAAGCAACTTTGCTCTTTTTTTTAACACTTCTATAGGAGACAAGGGATTGGATCTACTTTTTGTATGAGTAGCATCTACAATAATAGAGGTGGATTTGATTATTCCTTTTTCTACAGCAATAGAAACTGTTTTGCCAATGAGAAGATTTAACAATTTAGTGTCCTTAAGTCGCAAACGACGAAATTTTGTTAACGTACTTGGATTAATTACATCCTCCTCAGGAGCCATACCTAAAAAGTACTTAAACAACCTTATTGGACTCTCTGCAGTACGCCCATTATCCTGACAATATTTAGAAGACAACTCATCATAAATAAATGTAAAATCAATCAAATCATTTATTTGTCTCAGGATATTATCCTTGGGAATAATGAGGTCGTATAACCCCGAATGGGAGCTAAATGATATGCTTTGTTGTTGTGCTAACATGAGAAGTTATTTGAAAAATACTCATACAAAGAAAGCAGTAAAAAAGAAGAATGAATCAATCTTTTTACTGCTTTTATTATTTATGAGACTTTTTCAGTGGCCTCCCTTTTCGTGGGGATTTTTTTTAGCCCTAAATCCTGCCGATGCTCAAATGGTATGCGTAAGCCAGGAATTATAAGAGAGAATATTTTTAAATTGCTCTGGTTTTGTTACAAAATCATTGTAATTATAATATTGATTGTATTTCATATTTTTATAGACTTTCACAAAACACATCTCGTATGGAGGAGGACATAAAGGATCGTTTAAAAAAGAACCCGGAATTTAAAGTGACGGAGTATATGGCAGATAATTTGCAAGAATTAAATGTATTTACATCCGAAGTGGCAATAGTTGCCTGTTTAAAAGGACAAACACAAGTAATGTTCGATGACAATACCTATAACTTTAATGCCGGTAACAATTTTGTTATCATCCGTTTTAATCATTTGTTTTTCAATAAATGCAGCGATGATGCAAAAGTTGTTGTTATTGATTATGACATCAAGTTTTTTGCCTTAATGTATCAAATGATAGAGAAGAGAATTTTTGAAGCGATCTATAATTTTAATGCCCCAAACCAATGTACCACAAAGAGTCTGAGAGCATCAAATATTACAATATCCAAGATTGTGAATTTATTTCAAAATAAATCTCATACAAACTGTAACCGATATCTTATAAGTCTTACCGTTGCCTATATTTTGGAACGATACGAGGCACTTGTACATTGTAAGCATATTGAAAGTGCAGAGCAAGATAATGAGAATAATCGCTATGTAACGCGCTTTCGCCAGCTATGCGATAAACTGCACACAAAAGAGAGAAATATAAAGATCTACGCCTCTCTTCTTGGAGTCTCTACGTACCCATCCGACCAACTACATTAAATTCTGAGGAAATAGCTCATACAATTTATTCACTTTATGATCTGCAATTTGTTCAAGTACTGAATTGAGCCATTTTTGAGGATCTACATTGTGCATTTTACAGGTTCCAAAAAATGTATAGAACATAGCTGTTCTTTTTGCACCTTCATGCGATCCTGCAAACAGGTAATTTTTGCGACCAAGTGCATTGGGACGAATACTGTTTTCAATGGGATTGTTATCAATCAATAATTCTCCGTTATATAGATATGCCAGCAGACTATCCCATAAATTAATGGCATATAAAAATGCCTTTCCAATGGAACTTTTGGGAAGTACCAACTTGCTTTCATTACAAATCCATTTTCCAAAATTATTCAAAACCGGAAGTAATTTTTCCAAGCGAACAGCTTTTTTCTGATCAGCAGATAAATCTGATATTTCTCTTTCGATGGCATATATCTTTTGAATTTGGAGCATTGCAAATTCAGCTCTGGTTTGATCTTGATCCAGTGCTTTTTCAAAATATCGGCGGGCATGAGCCCAACAGGCCAAATGGGTAACTTCTTTTTTATTTTTATACTGATCGTAAACTTTATATCCGTCGGTTTGCAAATATCCGGCAAATTCATTCAATATTTTTCGGGGAGCATCCTTATTTCGCCTCTTTTGATAATCGAAAACAACCATCCGTTTTAGCGGCGAATGATAAACCCAATAAAATCCACGATGGGTTTTGCCTTTTTTCTGCTTATCTAAAACCCGGGTTGGCGTTTCATCAGCCTGCAGGTAGCCATCATTTTTAACAGTATTCACCATGGCTTCATACAGCGGATTTAACAGATCACCCAACTGCTGTACCCATGAATCGATGGTCGATGGAGCAATATCGATATCGGCTCGTTTGAAAATCTGGCGTTGACGATACAATGGCAAATGATCCACATATTTATTAATCAAAATAGAAGATAAAAGGGCATTTCCGGCCAAACATTTTTCAATGGGACGTGAGGGCATATCAGCAATTAAGACACCTTCCTGATTTTCTTTTTCGTATTTTGGACGAATTAAAACCAACTTGAAAAATTTACCTGGTGTATATTCTAAAATCTCGGTTCTTTCCTCGCCAATTTTCTTTAAGCCATTTATATTTTCTTCCGGATTAATGATGATTTCACGCACAGGCAAATGTTCCGGCAGTTTGTTTCTTCCTTTATGATTGCTGGCTTTTTTACGGGTATAACTGATCTTTTCCTTTACGGTTTCATCCTTTATATCCTTATCTTTTTGGGCAAGTTCTTCGAAAGATAGGCTTAATTGATTTTCGTCAACAGAACCTTTTGCAAAACGTTCACTTTTACTACCAAATGCAATGCGCTGTAATTGTTTGATATAGTTTTGTTGGCTGGTAATGGTCTGTTCATTTTCCTGAATCAACAAATTTTGCTTTTGAATTAACTCCAAAAGTTCATCTTTGCTCTTATTTTCCAGCTTTAAACTCATGATGTTAAAATACATCAAAGCCTTCTAAAAACCTGATTATCCATAGAATTTTAATCAACAAAATTTGTAGATAAATATCTTCTACGCTTCTTGCATTTTTCAAAATCAATTCCTCGTAAAATCATGAATAATTCTTCATTAGTTAACTCAAAATTAGGAGTATCAATTCGTGCTGTTGGTCGCTTAAAAGTGCCTTTTTCCAAACGTTTGTAATAAATACAAAATCCATCGCTATCCCAGGATAATATCTTTACATGAGTCCTGTTTTTATTGAAAAACACAAAAAGGTATCCATTCATAGGATCCAATTGCATCCTGTTTTGTACCAGACCCGATAAGCCATCGAAGCCCTTGCGCATATCACAAGGCTGACTGTAGACAAATATTTTTGTGTTGGTTGAAATTGCAATCATCTACTCGTAAATTATAATTTGAGTTCCCGATTTTGTCGTGATTTCCATAACTTTTTCAGCCTGTTTTTTGCCATCCGATAAATTGATCTCTTGAAAATGCCCTTCAGATTGACAGGATCCCTCACTTGGATTTTGCAAACGGTATTTTTTCAGCCAATACTGTAATCCGTGTCGGGTATAATCTTTTCCCTTCGAAAATTCATACTGATTTAAATCGCTCTCCAAATACAACTCAACCTCCTTAAACATGATTTCTTCTTTTGTCATGCTCCAAAATTAAATTATCGAAAAATGAAAGAAAAGATGGGCTTGGTCGGATGGTTACGTCTCTACCCGACATTTATATGATGTAGTAAAGAAAAACACAGGAGTTACTCCTAAACAAATACTGACGGACTATGTTATTTCTTCGGCAAAAAGATTGCTGATTACATCAACATTTTCTACTCAAC
This sequence comes from uncultured Marinifilum sp., assembly GCF_963677195.1. Lineage (NCBI taxonomy): Bacteria > Pseudomonadati > Bacteroidota > Bacteroidia > Marinilabiliales > Marinifilaceae > Marinifilum > uncultured Marinifilum sp. Next base: position 989,061 of record NZ_OY781918.1, on the reverse strand, counting down.
AAATAGCCTACACCCTAAATTTTAATGAACAAGCAAACTTCACCAGATACTTTAAACAAAACGTAGGTGAAACACCAACAGAGTTTCGCAAAAATTACATTAAAATTGAATAAACTCATTTAGCCTTCAGTTAAAACAAAAAAACGTGAGTTTTTAGGCTCACGCTTTTTACTTGTTTAATTTATTCTTTGGGTTCTGCATTGTACTCTATGCCAAACAATTTAGTAATGGCTTTAGGATACATTTCAGGAGCATAAAGCAAAGCACCAATAAGAGTAAGGATTAGCAAACCTCCGGATGATGAAGCCCAATAGGGTCCATCTGCATGATCTGGCAAGTGAGTTACTACCGCCCCCACACAATTAAACACAGAGAACCATACTCCCAATTTGAAATACTTTTTGTAAAACAGTCCAAACGCACCAATAAGTTCAACTGTATAAATCATTGGTATCATCCACATAATACCCCATTCGGTAAACTTATGGACCATTGGCAAAGATCCCGGAACAAGAATACTTACTGTTTTCGCAATGCAGGAACCACATAAACCCATACCGGCAATAATACCTAATGTTCTACCTGCGCTCTCTCTTTTCGGCAAATCTTTAAGACTGGAAAATCCTCCTAATTTGCGAATAAGCAAGCTAAGCAAGTAACCAACAATAATGTAAATAACTAAGCCTAGAACGGGATCCCACATAAAAGACCAACCGTCAGCACTTCCTATACTTGTTCCTGGATCACCTGGCCATGTCCAGTTGCGAGTAGCTTCATTCATAATTTTAAATTAATATCGTTTTAACTCTATTCAAAATTAGAACAAATTGCAATTGGTATTTTATCAAATAAGGAGGCAGACTTGTTAAATCAGGAAGTGTGCATTTTGCGAATAAGAAAACGAAAGTACTGCTTATAATCAAAATAGATCGTAATGATTTGTATCGTATGTTACTAAATGGATTAATCAAACTTAGCTAAAAAAAATACTGCTTTCCAATTTAATAATAAAAACGCCCCACTCTTTCAAGTGAGGCGCTGAGTTCATTTACAGGACTCTAAAAGCCTTAGAAATTATTTAATACTGATTGTCATCTCAATCGGCGAAAGTCCTCCCAACTCCTTAATTCGTTTCGATGGACTAGCATTTCCGATATAAACCTGATATTCGCCTTTAGGCAGTACTTCCTGACCGTTTTGATCTATTTGGGCAAGGATCTTCCTATCGATGGTAAAGATTACCGATGTTGTTTCGCCTGCATTTAAGCTAATGTTCTTAAAATCTTTTAGTGCGTAAATTGGTGTCACAAAATCAGCATCCTTTTTGCTCACGTAAAGCTGTACGGCTTCATTCTGAATCATATTTCCATTATTGCTAATGTTTACTTCAATTTCCCTGGATTCTTTTGCATGCATCTCTAATATTGAACTTCCTTTTAACTGGTAAGTAACATCATTGTAACTTAATCCATATCCAAATGGATACAATGGAGCATCTTTAAAGTAACGATAAGTCCAGCCATTATCGGAGATATTGTAATCTTCGAAATCGCCCAATTGCTCCGTCGAATTGTAAATGGTAACTGGTAATTTTCCCGCAGGTGAATAATCACCAAACAGAATATCAGCAACAGCATTACCCCCTTCTTGTCCAGGATACCATGCCCAAAGAACGGCATCGGCCAATTCATGAACCTCTGGCATTGCAATAGCACTTCCCGATAGCACGACCACTACCAATGGTTTATCAATACATCTTTTTCTCAAATCTTTCAACAGCTTTAGCTGATTTGCCGGTAACTCAATCTTTGCTCTGTCGCCTCCTGTTTTCGAGAATGGTGTATCGCCATTTTCACCTTCGTATAAAGGAGAAATACCAACAACAGCAATCACAGCATCGGCAGACATAGCATTCCAGGTCTGACCTGTGTTGGTTCTTTCCAGATCCTGCTCTAAAAGTACAGTTTGATTGTATTGCACGATTGTGGTTGGCTCAACTGCATTCGCAACTCCTTCCAAAACCGTTACGTAGTGTTTAGCTACACCGTAATAATTGCCCATTAGTGCATTTACATCTGTTGCATTATTACCGGTTACATAAATTTGTGTCAGATCTTTTTTCAATGGCAGAACATTGTTCTTATTCTTTAACAAAACCATTGAGTTACGTGACATTTCACGCGATAAATCCTGGTGTTTTTGGCTTCCTACAACCGATAATGGGATATTGGAATAAGGCGTGCTCTCATCGAACATGCCCAACTGAAAACGAATTTTCAATTGCCTGTCCAATACCTTATCCAGCTCTTTCTCTGTAATTAATCCCTTATCGATTACTTCTTTTAAGTGACGATAAATGCTCCCACAATTCACATTCACATCGGCCTTTATGGCTATTGATGCTGATTCTACAGCTCCCTTCGAAACTTTATGGTATTCGTGAAAATCACTCAACGCACCACAATCCGATACCACATAGCCATCGAATCCCCACTCTTTTCTTAGCAAATCGAGCAATAATGTTGGACTCCCACAACACAGCTCATCGTTTGTTCTGTTGTAAGCACACATCACACCTGCAACATCAACATCAACAAGCGACTTAAATGCTGGCAGATAGGTTTCGTTCATATCCTTTGGGTTCGAAAGTGCATTAAAATAATGGCGCTTTGCCTCAGGTCCGTTATGCACCGCAAAATGCTTGGCGCAAGCAGCTATCTTAATATATTTTTCATCCTCTCCCTGTAATCCTTTTACAAAAGAAACTCCCATTTTTCCTGATAAAACAGGATCTTCACCATAAGTTTCATGTCCTCTTCCCCATCGTGGATCGCGGAAAATGTTCACATTAGGCGACCAATAGGTTAAGCCTAAATACTGCTTGTGGATTCCTTTCTTAATTGCGGCATGGTAAAGTGCTCTACCCTCATCGGATATGGCTGTAGCTACCTGCTCCATCAAATCAGGATTAAAAGTGGCAGCCATACCAATAGCCTGAGGAAATACGGTTGCCGGTGCCGATCGTGCCACTCCATGCAATCCCTCGTTCCACCAATTGTATTCAGGAATTCCAAGTCTTTCAACGGCTTTGGCCTGGTTCTCCATCAAACCAATCTTCTCTTCAAGGCTTAGTTCCTTAATCAGGGCACTAACTCTTTCATCGAATGACAAAGAGGTATCCTGAAATTTATATTGCTTTTGTTCTCTTTCCTTTTTCTTAGCTGATGTGCAAAATGCAATTGTCATCAAGACTAAAATAAAAAGTGTGGATTTTAAATGTTTCATATCTAGAATATTAGTAATGCTTTAGTTTTTAGAAATAATCGCTACCCAGCCTCCGCCTTCGGCCATTTTTGCTGAAAGTTTAGAATCTTTATTTATACTAATACTTTCAATTTTATAATCTTCGGCATTTTTATCTGCATTGATGCCATCTCTGAACACTTCCATGAAATATGCTCCATCTTTTAAGAAAGACAAGTCGATTGCCAGCTCTCTTGGTGTAGAATTATTCATGGCACCCACGTACCATATTTTTCCTTTCCTTCTGGCTACTGCAATATATTCGCCAATAGCAGCATGCAAAACAATTGTTTCGTCCCAAGTTGTTGGAATCTGTGTGATAAAATCAACTGATTCCTGCTCTTCGTAGTAACGAGATGGACTCTCGTACATCATTTGTAAGGGAGCTTCATAAACTACATACATGGCTACCTGATGAGCACGTGTACCCATACTCATTGGTCTTTCCCAACTTATATTGTAATTCTTCTCGTGAGCATTATTCATGGCTCCTGGCGTATAATCCATAGGGCCTGCTGCCATGCGAATAAACGGAATTGTTACATTGTGTTCTGGTGTTATTTCCTTTGTCCATTTGTTATTTTCGGCTCCCTTTACGCCTTCGTAATTTAACACATTCGGGTAAACTCTTCTTAAGCCAGAAGGTTTAAATGCTCCGTGCAAATCAACCAGTAACTCAAGTTCAGCACATTTTTTCGCTATGCGTTCGTACGAACTTACCATATATTGGTCGTTACGCTGCATAAAATCAACTTTAACACCTTTTACTCCCCAACTTTTGTAGGTTTCCAAAATTTCGTCGAGATTGGCATCCAAAGGCTTCCAAAGTACCCACAAAATAAGCTCTACTCCTTTTTCTTTTCCATATCGAATTAGTTCCGGAATATCCATATCCGGATTGAAATCAAGAATCTCGGTAGTTGATTTGGTCCAACCTTCATCAAGAATCACATATTCTACACCATTAGCAGAAGCAAAATCAATATAATATTTATAGGTGGCTGTATTTAAGCCCGATTTAAAATCAACTCCATAAATATTATTGGCGTTATACCAATCCCATGCCACTTTACCCGGCTTTATCCAATCGGTATTTTCTATTGCCTGTGGTCTTGAAAGCTGATAAGTCAGATTGCTCTCTACAAAAGTTCTATCATCATCGCTAATGATAAAAACACGCCAGGGATAAGCCATTTTACCCTTTACTTTTGCAATATATTCAGCTTCTTCGGTGATGAGCTGGTTACGATCTGCCCATCGTTCATCGTCGATTGCTTTTAGTACATACTTTGGGAAAATAGCATCTACCGTTTGGTTTCCATTCCCTCTTACAAACATGCCTGGATAATCATGCAATGCGGTTTCTGTAAACAAAACCTTAGCCTCATCGCTTACAAATACAACCGGAAGACTACAAAAAGTATCTCTTGCAATCTCGTTTACAGATTTGTTTAAATAGAAGCGCTCGTTATGCGAGTACATCGATTCCTCTTGTGGAAAATAAGATTTTGTGCCTGCAGGAAATGTTAATGACATCTGCTCCGACAGGACTTCTTTTTCCTTTTTGCTTTTTTCGATAAACTGATAGGCTACACCATCGTTATACGCTCTAAAATTCAATTGCATCTTATTTGCAAAACTTAGAGATAATTGCTCATATTCATCCTTTATTACGGCATCTTTGTGTGGAACTGCAGGATGAATTATTGAAGAATAAGCTTTGATAATATGCTTTTTAATTGTTGTATTTTTACCCAAATCAGGACCTGTTACAAAATCCAGCCCAATTACTGCCTTTTCTACTAGAATATGCTCATCATGGTATGCTTTCCATGAAATTCCATTTTCAATTTCTACTGAAAGTTTTATCTTCCCGTTGGGAGATTTGATCTCAAAACTTTTGGCATGAACATGAGTCGTAAATAATACTACAAAAATTAAATAAATTGCTTTTTTCATAACAAGGACTGTTTTACAAATAAGAATTCTATTTAATTATCTATTTTTTTTAATACTTACAGATACCTAAAATACGTACCAGTGATTGTCTACAGAATCTCTGGTACGTAATACAGTTATACTTATTATTCCAGCCTCTATTTCACTTGAAATTGTGATTCCAAACGAATATCATCAGAAGCCGCTCCTACTTTCACTTGAAATTCACCTGCTTCCACAACTCGCTTCATACTTCTGTTCCAAAGCGCCAAATCATCAGGCAATATGGTGAATGTTACTTCTTTTTCTTCACCTGCTTTTAGCTCAACTCGCTGAAAGCCTCTCAACTGCATAACCGGTGTTGCTACCGAACTATACGAATCGGTGATATACAGCTGAACCACTTCTGTTCCTTCACGGTCTGAGGTGTTTTTCACCTTCACACTTACAATCTGGTTTTCTGATTTTGTAATTTCTGGTTTCATAACTTTCAAATCGGAATACTCAAATTTGCTGTAGCTTAATCCATGACCAAAGGCAAACAAAGGCTTACTTGTTCCATCTACATAATCGTGAGTGGCTGAACGCTGATGATTATAGAAGACTGGTAATTGTCCCTCGCTACGTGGGAATGTTATCGGCAGTTTACCTGAAGGATTTACCTTACCTGTAATGATATCGACAGTTGCTTGTCCGCTCAGCTCACCTGCATACCAGGTTTCTAAAATGGCATCTACTTTTTGATACTCCTCAGTTAATACCAATGGTCTACCGTTTTGAAGCACCAGAACAACAGGCGTTCCTGCGCTCGCTACTTCATTTAATAAACGCTTGCTATAGGTGTTCAATTCCAATCCCTGACGGTCTTTTCCTTCTCCGCACTCTTCTTCTTTTTCGCCAAGAACCAATACTACAACATCAGCATCTTTTGCTGCTGCAATAGTTTTACCGAACATACTTACTTTATTGGATACTTCTGGTTGTATTTTCCAATGCAAGAAAACAGCAGCATAAGCATCAAATTCTGCAAATTCAAGTTTAATTGGGTATTTCTTTCCTTTCTCTAAACGGATTTTCTTCTTGGTCCACTTGTTTTTTAGTTCTTTGTCCCAGTTATCAATCAATTGTTCACCATTGATAGAGAATCTTGCAATATCATCGGCAATTAAAGAAAATTCATAGGTTCCTGTTAAAGGAGGAAGGATGTAACCTGTCCAACGTACTGAGAAATTATCATCGACAACTCCAGCTTCGGGACTTAAGTTGTGCCAGTATCTTGCCAAACTTGTTTCCACTTGCGAAAAAACAGGCTTTCCGGAACAATCCGGATTGTTAAAATATTCTGCCAACAGGCCTTCTTCACCATTTGCTGTAACTAAATATTTAGCATCGATTTGCTCTGCTGTATTGGTTGGTACTCCAACATCTACAAAGTTTACCTGATATTCGGTATCTTTAAACGCATCAACAATAGAGGTTCCTTCTACCTCTTTCGGAGAGTAACCTCCCAACAATACTTTATCGGCCATATCTCCAATAATGGCTACTTTTTTAACATCATCGCCCAAAGGCAAAATGTTGTTGTTATTTTGCAATAAAGTGATTGATTTTTGAGCCGATTCCAATACCAAATCCTGATGCGCCTGGCAGTGATATCTTTCTTTTTGAAGTTTTGTATCGACATAAGGGTTTTCGAACAATCCCAAACGGAATTTTACGTACAAAATGCTTGAGACAGCACGATCAACATCTTTCATTTCCAAACTTCCGTTGTTCACTGCATCAATTATCGTCTTCTGAAATTTCTCGTGCGTATAATCGTAAAATTGCATATCTAAACCCGAACGAATTGAATTCAAAATGGCTTCTTCGTCGGTTGGAACCGTATGATGCGAATTGTGCTGCTTGGCAATGGCTCCAAGATCAGATAAAACAAACCCCTTAAATCCCCATTCATCGCGCAACAGATCTTTTAACAACCATGGATCGCCAGCGGCAGGAACTCCATCCCATTCATGGTAAGCAGCCATAGCACCCAAAGCTCCAGCTTCTTTAAAAGCTTTCTCGAAAACATATAGGAAGTGACTTCGAGCCTCGCGCTCACCAATATAAACAGTTCCAGTATTTAAACCCTTTGCAGGGATACTGTGAATACCAAAATGCTTGGGTTCTGCAACAACTGCATTGTCGGCAGTTAAATCGTCGCCTTGCAATCCTTTTATAATAGCAACACCATTGCGAGCTGCCAGGTATGCATCTTCGCCATAAGTCTCCTGAACGCGTCCCCAACGAGGTTCACGACCAATTCCTAAAACCGGTCCCAACACCATGTGAACATTAACCGAGCGGGTCTCTGTTCCAATTACCTTACCTACTTTCTCCATTAAGTCAACATCCCACATGCTTCCCAATCCGATAGAAACCGGAAATGCAGTAGACTTTTTACCCTGATAACCATGTAATGCCTCTTCGATAAACAATGCCGGAATTCCCAAACGAGTATTCTCAATAATGTACTTCTGAAGCTCATTGGCATGATCGGCCGTTTCCGGATAGTAATCATGAACCGATCCAACACTCATTCCATTTAATGCTTTTGCAGCTCTTACAGGTTCTACTCTTCCATCGATTACCAAGTCTCCGGCTGAATACATATCGAGCTGCATTACTTTTTCTTCCAAAGTCATTCGCGATACCAAATCGGCAACACGGGTTTCAATGTCGAGCTTAGCATTTTTGTATGCTGGCACTTTATCTTTCTTAGTGAATCCAAAAAACAGTAGTGCTGTTAGTAACAACAGATAAATCTTTTTCATGGCGTTTTTTATAATGGTTTAGATTTTATTAGTCCAAGTTTCACGGAATAAAATGTTCTCAAGTTCTACAATATCAAAATTTTAACACTAGAAGCTTACTCGACTACAACTTCATCCACAAACAACCAGGCAGTGCCGCCAGCTCCACCATGCCACTCAGGGCATTTACCAACATTCTTTACTCTGACACGGAGATATTTAGTTGTAAGCTTATGGAATTTTGCTTTGAGTCGGATAATTTGCTTATCTCCAGATTGTAGATCATGAGAATTTAACTTTCTACTGATTTCTCTATACTTTTTCCCATCATCAGAAACCTCTATACTTATATATTCCGATGAAAAAATCCAAGAACTAACACTGTGTAAAGTTCCCACTGTAACAGATGATATTTCTTTAGCAGTATCAAACTCAATAAACATATCGAGGTCATCGCCTTCAAATCCACACCAATTCCCATCTCCATAATTACTCGACCCGAACAAGGTATTGGTTAAATCAAAATTATTTTTGGCAGGATATTTTGGGGATACTGGCTTGCCAAGCTTATACTTCGCACCAGTTGCTTTGTGCACAAGGCACTTTTTGGAAATAACATTGCTTATTGCTTCTCCATTTACAAAAGCAACGGCTTTGATTTCTGTGCTTTTTTCAAAAGTGAGCGGTGAATGATACAGTTCTGAGTTTGCAGTAGGTACTGTTCCATCAAATGTATATCTAATTTCAGGTACTTCTATTTCGGTTTGCAACTCAACATGAAATTTTTTTGCTTCCATATCAAATTGAACAACAGGCGTAAGCTGATATATACTCTTGGCATAATTAATATTCAAAGTTTCATATAATTTCAGCAGGGTCTTCAGCTTTTTGCTGAAATTTGAATAATCTTTCTTTTTTGCCGATGACCAAACTGATTCAGAAAGTGCTGCTAGTCTTGGATTCAGCATATATTCTACCTGGTTTAAATCAGGCATGAATTCTGTCCACAGATTGCATTGACCACCAAGAACATATTTTGCTTCTTCGTTTGTTAATTCTTTAGGAATCGGATTGAACTCATAAACTTTTTTCAATGGCAAAAAACCTCCAATTGCAGGTGGTTCATTATCCGGATTTCCTTGATAATAATCAAAATAGCAATGTGAAGTTGGTGTCATAATAACATCATGTCCACTTTTTGCAGCTTCGATCCCACCATTAAATCCACGCCACGACATAACTGTGGCTTCAGGTGCAAGTCCTCCCTCTAAAATTTCATCCCAACCAATCATTCTGCGCCCTTTACTGTTAATGATTTTCTCAATTCGTTTTATGAAATAACTTTGAAGTTCGTGTTCATCTTTCAGTTTTTCGGTTTTGATTCTGGTCTGACATTTTGGACATTTTTTCCACTCTGTTTTATTGGCTTCATCACCTCCAATGTGAATATATTTACTCGAAAAGAGCTCGATTACCTCATCGAAGATATTTTCCAAAAATTCAAAAGTTTTATCATTTCCTGCACAATAAATTACATTATACGGATTTGACCCGCCCGGCAACACAGTATATGGGCCGCCAGCACAGGAATATTCCGGATAAGCTGCAAGACTAGAAGTAGTGTGAGCAGGGAGTTCAATTTCCGGTACTATTGTAATGAATCTTTTCTCGGCATACTTTACGATTTCCTTCACATCTTCCTGTGAATAAAACCCGCCATAACTTGCTTTTTCTCCGGGTTTTTGTGGTTTTCGCAAATCCCAGTGAACATCTCCTCTATCAACACGCCAAGCACCAATTTCTGTTAATTTTGGATACTTCTTGATTTCAATTCTCCATCCAACATCATCTACCAAATGCCAATGAAAAGTATTGATTTTGTGAAGCGCAAGGTTATCAATGAATTTGAATATATCCTGTTTTGAAAAAAAATGTCGGGAAACATCCAACATGGTTCCACGCCAACCAAATTTTGGCTTATCCTTTATTACAGCACAGGCAATTGCCACTTCTGCATCTTTATTTACAGGAAATAATTGTCGTAAGGATTGAACTGCATAGAATAATCCTGCTGATTCATTGGCAACAACCGAAATTGCATTTTTTGTAATGTTGATACTATAACCTTCTTTGCCCAATGCTTTATCAGCAGTCTTATTCAGTTTAAAGCCAATTTTATTCGCCGAGTCATCTTCAATAAACTTTACACCCGATTGTTCGGAAATGTATTGCTTAAATTGTTCTTCTATTTCCGTAATAGATTCATTTGAAGATATTTTCAGACACAATTTTTTATTCTTCAGTGTAAATGTTCCTTCTTCCAATACAATGGATTCTGGTTCTGGGATAATTTGAATGCCAGATGTTTTATCACGCAAATTATTCATCTTTGAACATGACAATATCGTTAGTCCAATTAAAAAGAGAAATAAAATTTGTTTCATTACACTCCTCCGTAATTTTTTGTTTTTAGTAAATAAGTCAACTTATATTATTACCTAAATTCTAATCTGTTCTTTTCTGTTCTGCAATAATAATTTTACCTACATAGTTTTGGGTTAAAATCTGATTAATTCATCATCTTCTTAATTAATCCTTAAAAAAGCATACATACTTAGATAATAGAAAGCCCATCCGAAGATGAACTTTCTAAATTGCTTAATTATCTATTTTTTAACAATTCCCCAATTCTCGTTAGGCTCAGCCCCCATTTCCAGCTCTAACTTTCCTCCTTTTAGCAATTCGCTTGCAGGAAATTTAAAGTCTTGTAAGGCTTTTCCATTTAGTTTGGCAGATTGAACGTATTTGTTCAATCGAGAGGCATTTTTTGCTTCAATCACAAATTTCTCGCCTCGTCCGAATTGTTTACCCAAATCAATTTCTACCTTTTTGTAAAGCGGACTGGCAATCTCATAAACTGGTTCAGTGCTACAACCACCATCAGTTTGGAATAATCCTAAAGATGCCATTACCAACCAACCACTCATTTGACCTTGATCCTCATCACCCAAATAAGCATTGGAAATACCTGTTCCGTAATATCTATCCATTATGGCTCTGCTCCATTTTTGAGTCAACCATGGTTTTCCTACCCAGTTAAACAAGAATGCAAAATGCATCGACTGCTGATTTCCCTGCATTACCGGATAATTCCAGTACTGATCATTCATTCCGTTGAAGCGCGTTTTGTCACTTTCGGTAAATCCCCAATCCAATCGTTCAATAAATCGATTTTTCCCAATTGCTTTGGCCAATGCTGGAACATCCTGCGGAACAAAGTAGGTTAACTGCCAGGCATTTCCTTCTACATAATGGTGGTTTGCACCCGATTTGTAAGGATCAAAATCGGCTTTCCAATTGCCTTTTGAATCCTTCATTCGAGCATATCCCATATCCTTATCGATGATATTTCTCCAGTAATATCCTCGTTTTAGGAAAGTTTTGTAATCTGATTTTTTTCCGAGAGATTTTGCAAACTGAGAAACTGTCCAATCATCAAATGAATATTCCAATGAGTTTGAAAAACGTCCTTCATTATAAGGCACATAACCATGCTTTAGATAAGTAACTAAATCACGGTTACCAGCAAATCCTCCACCCACTTTTCTTGCTGGTGTTGTTTGCATTTTCTTTACTGCTTCGTAGGCTTTACTTACATCGTAATCTCTAATTCCCATTTGGTAAGCACCAACAATCAAAGGAATTTCGTGCTCGGCCACCATAACCGGAACATACTCCATTCCTGCCGGACCTTTGGCCAGCCAACCATTGGCATCGTACATTGCCAATTGCGATTTTACCCAACGGTTACTCCATTCAGGCGTTACCAAATTCCAAAATTGATTTAAATTCCAGAAAGTATTCCAAAAAGCATCACAACCTAAGGCCGGAGATGAAGGATCTTCCATTTTACGAATCTTTTCATCTGCATCGCGCCATTCGCCGTTTACATCAGAAAAAATGTTACGACTACAGATAGAACGATACATGGCATTGTAAAAACGCTTTTTCTCATTTCTGTCATGGGTCGTAATTTGAACTCTACCCATTAATTTATTCCATTCCGAAACATGATATGCTCTTACAGCATCAAAACTCCAACCAAAAGGATCTGAGATCTCTTTCTTTAAGTTCTCTGAAGCATTAGCAATACTTACGTACGAAATACCTGTTCTTACCTGAACCTGATTTCCATCTTGCTTGGCAAACTCTACATAGAATCCAGCATCTTTAGGACTTTTATGACTGATTTTTGTCGATTCTGAAACTTCATCATCAATCCAAGATCCACTTTTTACAATAGGCTGATCAAATTCGATTACAAAAAAGATTTTATACTCCTGATCGATTCCTCCTGCCCAGGTATTCTCAGTTAACTGATGAGAGAAGCCTTCAATTCTGGTATCACTAGCCTGAGTAATTTCAATTTCTTTATTCTGGTAGGTATATTCACAAGGAATTTGCAAATCGATTAAGATTCTGTTCTCCAATGAATCTGGAAAAGTATATCTCTGGAATCCACAACGAGTTGTAGAAGTCAATTCTGCTTTGATATTATAATCGGTCAGTTCAACACTATAATATCCCAATGGAGCTTTCTCCGTTGATTTATCAATTCTGGAACGATATCCACTATCAGGATCCATCTGATCGCCCACTTTAATTTGTAATGGTCCATTGCTTGGCATTATTCCCAATCCGGCAACAGTCCATTCATGAATGTGGCTAAAGCAACCAATCGATTCAAAATTTGGCTCATATCCACCTTGCCAGGCAGCATTCTGGTTGTCAGGACTCAGCTTTACCATACTAAATGGCATCCATGGTCCTGGTGCAATCATCCAACGAGAATGACCTGCTCCCATTTTTGTATCTACATATTCAGCTGCTGTAATTGTGTCGCAAGGCATTCTGTGAATCTCGCCCGATTCGATCTCTTTTTCATCAACAAAAATTCTATACTCACTTTTGGTTCTGCTTGTAACTGATGGCATTGGTGCTTCAAACTGATATCTTCCTTTTTCAATAATTTCAGTAAAAATTACTTCTCCATCCAATAAAATTGTAAGCTCAGGTTTTCCCGATAAATGCTCCACATCAACCAATAATGCCTGATACGAATTTCCATCTAATTCCATTTCATAATCAGCGGCTAAAACATCACGTAAGTGAATAGAATTATTCTTACGAAGATCTACATTTTCAGGCCCTTCCAACTTAATTTGATCAAACTTTAACCACGAACCTTCAATTGTACTTAGAGAGATCTCATTTCCTCCCTTTTTAATCAATTCATTTGCCAATGGAATTTCAATCAAGTACTCCGATGAATCTTTAGGTGAAACTTCAATTTTTGAATCTTTATTAATCACGGGCAATCTGTATTTCCATGATTTTCCGTTTACCGTAATCTTGAAAAGTGGCAAATCTTCTGAATTACAATCCAGAATATCAACGGTTAATTTATACTCACCTGATTTTGGAAGTTGATCAACACCAAACAAAATGTTTAAAGTGCTCGATCTCCAACCAGATGTTCCCCAAGTTCCTCCCCAGGTATCACTAATTCCTGGAATAATGTATGGCCAATCTTTCTTATTATCGGATTTCCCAACAAGAAAATACTTGTCTTCCCATCCAAAATCATTGGCAATATAATCCTTATACTCATTGTCCGACAAAGCAAATTCAGCTCCTGAATTATCGTTCTCACCTATTTGCCAGATTACTTTGTTTTTTTGCACACAAGAGCTCAAAAACAAACTTACAGCTACAACAATCAAATATATCTTCTTCATATCCTATTTGTTTTTATCTGCCCATTCGCTAAACATTTCGATTGACTTTGCCAATGTTCCTGCTGATCCTTTAAATTCAGCAGATCCTGATGATGTTCCATCAATTTTATACCATTCGTAAAAGCCATTGTTTTTTACCACTCTTTCCATCATTGGTTCTGCCAACTCATAAGCCTCATCTACAAAACCATAAGCAATTAGTTGCTGTATAATTCTACCTCCAAACCAGGTCCAGTCTCCCCCATTTTGGTATTCGAAAGGAGCAGTAACATTTTTCGCCAATACTTCCTTAGGATAAGGAGGATAAACTGTCAATCCAATAGAAGGAGCTCCTGATATTTCAACATTCTTTTTTAAGTGAGCAATTGCAGCTGCAATTTCTTCCTTATTTAAAACTCCAGCTTCGATGGCAACAGCCGTGCCTCCGTGATAGTAAATTTCATTCTCGTTAAAGTCTTCCGGAAAAGGAGAACAATCAACATATACATGAGGAATGAACTTCTGATTTTCACTATCCCACAAATATTTTCTGATATTTAAAATAAGCTCATCATGCATTGATTCCCAATGCTCTTTATCCTGGGAAACATTGGAAAGTTCAGCCATATTTCTTATGGCAATAGCCAGCATTGCATTGTCGTAAATATCCATACTCCAATGCGTAAGACTATCCACATCAACAACAGCTCCACCTTCTACCTGCACATCTCCCCAATCAAATGTTGTAGCTCCGGTTATTAGCCCATGCTTTTCAGAAAACCTTTCCGATAAAAGGTATTCAATCGCAAAACTCAACCGTTCATAAACTGTTTTCCCAGCAACATTTTCATTTAATATTGAAGAATCTCCTGTTTTTGAAATGTATTTGTAAATCGAATGAATTAATGAAGTTTCCTGATCGGTTTCGACTGTATTTTTAAAACCAATATGTCCTGGAGCTGTTTTTGATTCATAGGTATTTGGATCGTGCCAATTGAATGCTTCGCGAGGAACATATCCATCCAGCAATTCGCCATTTTCCTGTTGAAAATGAAAAAACATTAACAGGTTTTCGCGAATTACCTTAACATCGTATTCTTCGCAGGAAAGTTCGATGAATGTGTTCAGATCACGTGCCCAAACCATTTGATATCCCGATCCGGCATAAAAACCCTTTTTCATTAGCTGACGAGCCATGCTGTCAACTTTGTGCATACTTTCGTTAGCAAGAATTTTATTTGCCAACTCCTTATTTTTATTGTCTTTGAATGTACATGAAAACAAACTTGCTATCAGTACTATAAGAATTGCTTTGTTCATAGTTTAGTTTTTGGGGTAGTTTATTTCATAAATGCTTTCACAAGCATTATTTCTTCTTCCGATTCATTAATGATTTTATATGATCCTGCAGCAGCAGGAATTACAAAAGTTTCGGCATAATTGAATCGCTGACGCATTCCGTTTTCAGTTTCCACAATAATGCTTGTTCCTTCCACCAGTGAAAGTACATTACAACGATTCTCCGTATCAATTTCAATTTCTGTATTAAAATGGTATCTATGCACATCGTAAGTGTGTTTTTCGTGAGTTGGTAAATGATATTGTTTCCAGTCCTCACCTTCGTTTAAAAGATATGGCTTAGAAATTAAGTTGTCTTTTACATACTGTCCTTTTCGATCGAAACACAAGTTTTCCATTCCACGCTCTACGTTAATCGGACGAGGTTTTCCATCGAAATCCAAACGCAGCCAATCGTACATTTTAAAAGTGAAAATATATGGAGTGGTACTGATTTCCAGAACCAAATTATCGGTTCCTGATCCGTGAATGGTTCCCGGAGGAATCAAGAACAAGTCATGCTTGTTAGAATCATGAATCTGTACATGTTTGGTGATATCAATTTCCTTTTTGTTTTCGAAACTGTATTGTAGGTCTTCTTCAAAAGCTTTTGGATCTATATCATCCTGAAAACCCAGGTAACATTTGGCATCTTTACCAGCATCCAAAATATAATAGGTTTCTTCCTGTGTAAAACTCTCTCCAAAATGCTCTTTGATGTATTCTGGTTGCGGATGACATTGAATAGAAAGATTCCCTCCATCGAAAGTATCTAAAAAGTCGAATCGGATTGGGAATTCATATCTATATTGCTGTGAATGTCTTCCCATAACCGCTTCGGTCTCCTGAAACATGATACAATCGAAAGATACTTCCAACAAATTGGAGCCACTTTCGAATAGCAAGCCATTCTCAGGAACAATTAGCTCAAATGACCAGGCATAATTGACAACATCTTTGTTCAGTCCGTCGATTTTATCCATTACCCATTGTCCTCCCCAGGCTCCCGGCTCGAACCACGGACGAACACGAAAAATATTAGTTGCCATTTCTCTTAAACCAGCTCGCAAATCATCTCCTCGCATCCAGGTAATCACATCCAAACGCTGTTCATCTACAACAAAATCAATTTTAGGAAGAAGTGCTTGTTTGTGCTCGTTTAAGACAACCCAATCGACAAAATAGAAGCGTTTGTACATCGGTTTGATCTCGAATGGAATACTAGCTCCCAAATTGGTAATGCTTTTCGCACGGGCTCTGAATTGCAGCTCATTCTTTGGCAAATCGATATAAAGCAACTTGCCTTCCCAATTGCTTAGGCTCGCTCCCTCACCGTAAATGATATTGATATCTGAATCTTTATCATGATTTAAATCCTTTAGCTTTTGCTGATCGAAGAAATCTGAAAGAGCAATGCTAGCTTTTGTCCCAAAAATTGGATTATCTCCGCCTAAAAATGGCTCAATAAGTTGATCAATTTCGGATTCAGTCTTCATCGCCAAATCAACATTTACCCAATTCACTTTTTTACCTAAAGTTTCGAATTGAGCATTTAACTCTTCCTTAATCTGATTATAAAAAACACCAACATATCCATCGATAACAATGGTTTTCTCATTCTTCAATTCCTGAGCCAGACTTTCAAATCCCACTTCAATTTTCCCATCTTCCATTTTTAAGGAAGGATACAAGTCGTACTTTCCTTTCTCTGTCTCTCTTCTTTGAAGTGGAAGTAGGTACTGATCTGATTTTCTTTTATTCTCCATCATCCTTTTATTTTTCAACTGCATCTTCTAACATTTCAATTGCCTTGTACAACACTCCTGCTGAACCACGGAAAGTTCCCGATCCTGTTGGTTTGTTGTCAACTGTGTACCATTCGTAAAAGCCTTTATTTTGTATTACTCTGTCGGTCATTGGAACCAACTGCTCATAGGCTTCCTGATAGAAGCCATATTTTACCAATTGTTGAATCATTCTGGCACCAAACCAGGTCCAATCGCCTCCATTTTGATATCCGTAAGGAACCATTCCTTTGTTTTCAAAATATCCTTCGGGATAAGGTGGGTACATGGTCAAACCAATGGAACCTGCTCCCGAAGCTTGTACATTGGCAATCATTTTATCCAGAGAAACTTTGATTTGTTCTTTGTTTAAAAGTCCTGCCTCAATTGCAACGGCAGTTCCGCCATGATAGAAAATCTCATTTTCATTAAACGATTTTGGAAACGGAGAACCATCCAAATAAACATGAGGAATGAATTTTTGATTTTGTTCATCCCAAAGGTGTTTCATGGTATTTTGAGCCAATTTGTTTCGAATCGACTGCCACTTTTCTTTCTTGGAAGCATCCAACTCTATTAAGTTATCAATGGCAATTAGAAACATGGCATTGTCGTAAATATCAACACAATATTTGGTGTCTTCGGTAATATAAACGCCCCATGGATGACAATGCTGAACATCTCCCCAATCGGAAGTTGTTGCTCCATAAATCATTCCATGCTCTTTGCTCCAACGATGATTCAACAAAAATTCCATTGCCCACTCCATACGATCTGCAACTGTTTTATTGCCAATTTTTTCTTTTAAAAAATCTGTATCTCCAGTTTTGCTAACATACTTGTATACTGCTTGCACCAAAGAAGCTTCATGATCAGTTTCAACCGTATTTTTATGACCGCAATAGGTAGGTTCCAAGTCGTTGTAGATATAGGTATATCCACCTTCCACATCAACAGCTTTTTCTTTTGGGATAAATCCATCAATGATGTTTCCATTATCGCCTTGCAAGCGGAAAAACACGCGCAAATTTTCTTTCAGTTCCTCTTTTGGATAAACCTCAGCCGATAGTTCAATAAATGTGTTGTAATCGCGAATCCATACTTCGCCATATCCATCACCCGCATTAAAACCAGTTTTTACTACTTCCAATGCTCTTTTTTTTACGTAATCAAAACCTTCATTCGTTTGGATTGATGGCTTTAATTCTTTACTGATTTTTTGCTTGGAATTACATCCAAACAGCGCAATCGCCATTACCAAAATGATTATACTACTTCTCATTTTCATATAGATTTATTCTTGATTTTTTATCAATTTCTATTCTTGTTCCGTTTACTAAATCCTTAAAAGAAACCTCTAACCTATCCAGCTTTTGACCATTTAATTGTGCTGATTTTACCAATAGGTTTTCTGAGGAATTATTATTGACTTTGATGTGAATCTCTTTTCCTGAATAGTAATCAGGATTTAGTTTGATATTGATTTCATCGAAGGCAGGACTGCCAATTTGCATGCTTGGGTTTTTACCTGTTAATCCTGCAACATCAAACAAACCAATGGAAGCCATCACATACCAAGCTCCCAACTGTCCCTGATCTTCATCCTGTCCGTAACCATATCCATGAATCGGATCGGCTCCATAAAATTCATTACAAATTGTTCTAGTCCAGTATTGTGTTTTTTCTGGCTCTCCTGAGAAGTTATACAACCAAGGAATGTGCAAGCTTGGCTGATTCCCATGATTGTAAATGGTTTTTACTCCAGCAAAAGCATCAATTTCTTTTCCACCTCCAAAACCATTTTTTCTAGACGTAATGAAAATTGAATCCAATCTTTGATTGAACTCTTCTTTTCCAATCTTTTCAACCAATTTTTCTGGTTCATGAGGAACATAGAAACTGTATTGCCAAGAATTTCCTTCTTGAAAACCTCTCCAAGCTTCTAAAGGATCAAATTTTGAAATGAACTTGCCATCCTCTGTTTTCGGACGAATAAAACCAATGGAAGCATCAAATATATTCTCCCAATTACTCGAAAGTTTCATCAATTGATTGTACTCCTTCGTCTTGTTCCTTTGTTTGGCAAATTGAGCAACAGCACGTGCCGAAAATGAATATTCTAGCATGTGTGAAGCTGAAAAAGCACTTGCCTCGGGAATATCTCCCCACTCCTCTTTGTGTGGAATAAAATCGCTCTCAATAAAACTTTTTACATCCATTTTACCTGCTCCCAAGGGTCTTTCTTTCCATCCCAATTCATTTTTTAGAGCAGCTTCAAAAGCTAATTCTGAATCGAAATTTCTAATGCCACAATTGTATGCAGAGGCGATTATTAATCCAACGTAGTTGGTTCCTACACCGGAAACGTAGCGACTATTTGCCAAGCCATCGCTAAACCAACCTGTATCTTTATACACTTGTAGATGGGTTTGAACAAAATCATTGTAATATTCCGGCCAAGCTAAAGTCCATAGCTGTGTGAGATTCCAAAATGCTCCCCAAACTGCATCGGTATTGTAGAAATTAAATTGCGGACTTCCATCTTCTTTTAATGGCAACTGACCAATAGTTCCATCATTTTTAGGATAAGCACCATTCACATCATTTGCCAATCCTCTCCCTAGCAAAGCATGATAAAGCGCTGTGTAAAATTTGGTTTTATCTTCTTCCGATTCTCCTTTTACCTGAATCTTACCCAATTCAGTATTCCATATTCGATTTGCTTGTTCTTTGGCTTCAGCAAAAGGCAATGCTTCCGCATTGAGGTTTTCATGAGCATTCTCTACCGATGTGTACGATAAAGCCACCTGAACCTCTAATGTTTCCATCTTTTGAGGCGTAAATGAAAAATAAAATCCTGCTCCTTTTCCAGAAATTTTATCCTGATTTTCAAAAATAGAATCGCCTCGAAATGCTCCAAACTCATTCATTTTCCGATTTAGTTTGGCAACAAAATACATGGATATGGTCGAGCCTTTCTGATATTTCTTCACATATTCGGGCGCTGTTTCTACCCATCCCTCTACCGTATAATCACCAAGCCTTTTCACTTTTGCGTTTACGACCTTCCCACTTTCTCCTTGCTGATTTCCAATATCAAACAACAAGTTTGCCTTTTTGTTTGCCGGATAAGTGTATTGATGAATCGCAACTCGTTTGGTTGAAGTTAATTCTGCTGTAATATTGTAATCATCCAAATCAACTTTGTAATAGCCTGGTTGAGCAATCTCAGAATCCTTTTTGAATCGGGAACGATAACCCAAATCAGGATTCTCTAATTTCCCAGGAGTAGTCATCAATTTTCCACTAGTTGGCATCAATACGATTCCTCCCAACTGAAATTCATGAACATTGGCAAAACCTTCTATAGATTCGTGTCTGTCATCGTAACCAACAGCTTCCCAACCCCATTTATTTCCATAGTGGCCATATGTGCTCGGTGCTGGTTTAGCCATCCCGAAAGGAAGAGCAGCAGGAGTATAAAAAAACCAACGGCTGTGTGCAGTTCCAATGTTTGGATCAACATATTTAACCAAATCCTCTTGCTTAGAGCAAGAAGAAAAGTATAAAATCAGGAATAACAAAACAATACTTGTTCTAATGTTTGAACATACTGTATTGTGTAGGTTTATAATTGTTTTCATAGGGTTCATGGTCAAATTAAAAAGGAATTACATGTGCTTTAACTGAACTTTTACAGATTCCCAATATCTTTCATTCAACAATTGAGCTCCTCCAACAAACGCCGCAGATTCCTGCAATTCTGAATAATCAACTTTTACCTGCAGTTCTTCTTTACGAAACTGCTCATTCATTGCATCATTAAAAAGATGAGATGCTTTCGAAATATTTCCCCCAAAAACGATAGTCTCTACACCAAAACTCTTAATCCAAGGACTTAAAAGCGAAGCTAGTTTCTCTCCAAAATCAACAAATAATTCCTTCGCAATAGGATTATTTTCTACTTGCTCGGCTATTTCCTTTACTCCTTTTACTTTTGCTCCTGTTCTTTCCAGAAATCGATTTACCAAACCTCTGGTTGAGAAATAGTCATCGGCAATACCATTTTCGAACGGTAAATGCCAAATACAGCCATTTTCAGGCACTGTATCATCAACAATAACCGGAATTCCATCCGACAAGAAAGCAGAGCCTAAACCTGTCCCTAATGTAATTGCCAAAGTTTGTTTAGTACCAATCAGCTTACCTGAAAAATATTCTCCAATGGCAAAAGCTGAAGCATCGTTTATAAAACGAATAGGAGTTTCCTGAAAATTCAATGATTGCTGTAGTTCAGACGCTACATTCACATTTTTCAAGTTCTGAAATTTCCCGTTTAATCCAGAGAATAAACCTATTCCCTTCACGTAATCAAAAGGACCTGGCATTGCAATTCCAATTCCCTCTATTTGTTCTCCATCAAGCTTACCAATACACGTTTGTAAAAGACTGGCAAAAGCAGAAATAATTTCCTCCTTGCTAGCTTGATTATTTAAAGCAGTGTGAGAAAAGCTTTCTTCAAGTAATTTTCTAGTGTTAAGATCATAGGCCGCACAACTAATATGGCTTCCTCCAACATCTACTCCAATCGAAATCTTATTTTCCATGCCTAAATTATCGTGTAATGGTTATAGAATAGGTAAATTTTTCAGCGATGTAGAAACCAATATTGTATTCCAATGGTCTGTTTCCTGGATCAGAAACATATCGTTCTCGCACTAAAATTGGATCTCCTTTTTTGATCTGAAGACGATCTGCTGTAATCTTAGAAGCCAATTTTGCTTTTATTTCTTCTTTTGAAATAGATGGAACTACATTGTATTGATTCTCCAAGATGCTGTAAAGCGGTTTGGTAAAATCTTCATTCCCTGTCATTCCAATTCTTGAATGAAAATAGCTTTCGAAGAATACAAAAGGTCCATCTTTAAAGCCTCTTAGTCGAGACAAACAAAGAATTTTTTCTCCTTCCGGAATATTAAAAAAGTTAGCAATTTTAGCTGAAGCTTTTACCCATTTAGCTTCAATCAAAAAATTCACAAAATCAACTCCTTGATCAGACATTTCTTGTGTAAAACTTTGCCAACTATCTAAGTTTGTAGTAATTCCCTTCTCTGCAACCTTCGTTCCAATTCCTTTCTTGCGGATCAGTAATCCTTCGTACTCCAACTTATTTGTTGCTTGTCGAAGCGTATTTCTCGAGATTCCCAAACGTTTAGCCAAATCGACTTCCTTTGGCAAAAATCCACCATTCTTATATTCCGGAAGCTCAATCATCTTCCGTAATAACATCTCAACCTGAGCATGCAAAGGAAGCGGACTATTGTGATCTATCTTTAATTCCATTTTGTACATATGTTTGAACATGTCAAATTTATACAATAAAATTTAATTTCCAATATTATTCTTTTCCCAGAATTTACGATACAAAAAAAGCTCACCCGAAGGTGAGCTTTGCAGCAATTATAAATTGTTTTAATATGGTCTTTTAAACTAGCTTAGTTCGCTAGTGCATTTGCTCCAGATACAATCTCCAATATTTCGTTGGTAATTGCAGACTGACGAGCCTTGTTGTATGTCAAATTCAAATCTTGAATCAAATCAGTAGCATTATCAGTCGCCTTATGCATTGATGTCATTCTTGCTCCATGCTCTGATGCAAACGAATCCAACATTGCTTTAAAGAACTGTGTTCTTAAGGATTTAGGAATCAAATCTTCTAAAATTTCTTTCTGATTTGGTTCAAAAATATATTCGGTTTGCGTTTTGTTCTCTTGCTCAGACTCAATAACAGGTAAGAATTGTTCTGTTGTTAAAATCTGAACACCTGCATTTTTAAATTGATTGTAAACCAATTCTACTTTATCGTATGTTCCTGCCACAAACTCTTCCATAACAGAGGATGCAATTGCAGATACATTTTCAAAATTCAACTCGTTGTAAACATGATTGTATTCTCCAATCACATTAAGGCTTTTGCGAAGAATTTCATATCCTTGTTTACCAATTGCTAAAACATGAAGAGAACCTTTCTCATTCTGCTCCTTATAGACACCTCCAGCAAGAACATTAACCTGCTTAATTACATTCGCATTAAAAGCACCACACAAGCCTTTATTCGAAGTAATTGCAACCAACAAAACCTTCTCAGGCTTTCTCACTTCGCCATATAAATTATCATCAGCATCGCTTAAACTTGCAGTCAGGTTCGACAATATCTCATGTAATTTATCAGCAAAAGGTCGAATTTGCACAATAGCATCCTGAGCCTTTTTTAATTTGGCGGCAGAAACCATTTTCATCGCTGCAGTAACCTGTTTGGTTTTCTGAACCGACGAAATACGAGTACGAATTTCTTTTAAATTAGCCATTTAAATCAATTAATAATTAGTAATGATCAATTAATAATGTAATGAGTAATCTCAAGATCTTCAATTACTCATTATTAATTACTAATTGTTAATTATTTGTACTTTGCAGATATTTCAGCCGCAACAGCTCTCATTACATCCTGTGCTTCTTGAGTATATTTTCCTGATCCGATTTCTTTTAAAACATCTTTGTGTTTCAAGTCCATAAAATCAATAAAATCAACTTCAAATTCTTTTACTTTTTCTACAGGAACATCTCTTAAAAGTCCTTGGGAACCACAGTAAAGAATAGCTACTTGCTTATCAACAGTTACTGGAGAATATTGACCTTGTTTTAAAATCTCAACGTTTTTAGCACCCTTATTCAATACTGAAAGAGTCGCTGCATCCATATCCGATCCAAACTTAGAAAATGCCTCCAATTCACGATACTGTGCCTGATCTAATTTCAATGTACCAGCCACTTTTTTCATTGGCTTAATCTGAGCATTACCTCCTACACGAGATACCGAGATACCAACGTTAATGGCAGGACGAATACCAGCATTAAAAAGATCTGATTCCAAGAAAATCTGTCCATCCGTAATCGAAATTACATTGGTTGGAATGTAAGCAGAAACATCACCCGCTTGAGTCTCAATAATTGGAAGTGCAGTTAATGATCCCCCACCTTTAATAATTGATTCTCCTTTTTCATCCTTTGCATTTCTTAGGCTTTCTGGCAAATCATTCATCTGACGAGCAATATCATCAGAGTTAATGATCTTAGCTGCACGCTCTAATAATCTTGAGTGCAAGTAAAATACATCTCCTGGATAAGCCTCACGCCCTGGTGGCCGACGAAGTAGAAGAGAAACCTCACGGTAAGAAACGGCTTGCTTCGATAAATCATCAAAAATAATCAAAGCTGGACGTCCCGTATCGCGGAAAAACTCTCCAATTGATGCACCAGCAAATGGTGCGTAAAATTGCAGTGCTGCAGGATCTGCAGCAGTAGCACATACAATTGTTGTATAGGCCATCGCTCCGTGTTCTTCAAGAGTTTTGGCAATATTGGCAACAGTTGAACCTTTCTGTCCTATTGCAACATAAATACAATAAACAGGTTCGCCGTTGTCGTAAAATTCTTTCTGATTAATAATTGTATCAATAGCAATTGCTGTTTTACCAGTCTGACGGTCACCAATGATCAACTCACGTTGTCCACGACCAATTGGAATCATTGCATCGATGGATTTTAATCCTGTTTGAAGTGGCTCATTTACCGGCTGACGATAAAGTACCCCAGGAGCTTTACGTTCCAATGGCATTTCGTATGTTATACCCGTAATTTCACCTTTACCATCAATTGGCTCTCCAATGGTGTTGATTACACGTCCAAGCATTCCTTCTCCTACGTTAATAGAAGCAATACGCTTGGTACGTTTTACAACGTCGCCTTCTTTAATTCCTTGAGATTCTCCCAAAAGAACGGCTCCTACATTGTCCTCTTCGAGGTTCAATACAATACCTAAAACGCCATTTTGAAATTCAATCAATTCGTTGGATTCAACGTGTGATAAACCGTAAATTCGAGCGATACCATCACCCACTTGTAATACGGTTCCGACTTCTTCCAGTTCAGCCTCGGTTTTTAATCCTTCTAGTTGCTGCTTTAGGATTTCCGAAACTTCTGCAGGTTTTATACTTGCCATATTTATACTATTTAAACAATTTATAGTGCCTTAAGTAATATCAATCTTACTGTGCTTAAAGGAAAATTCCAATAAACACCTTATTTATTGTGATTTGAAAGTAATTCTCTTTTAATTTTATTCAATTGAGTGCTTACACTTGCATCCAATTGTTGATCTTCAACTCGAAGTACAAATCCTCCAATAATTTCTTCATCAACAACTTCTTCCAATTCAATTTTTGAATTGAACGATTTCGACAAAAGAGTACTCAAATTTTCCTTACTACCCTCTTCAATAGTTGTTGCGGAAGTAAGAGTCGCCGATAAAATTCCTTGATCTTTACGACACAAGGCTAAAAAATTTCGAGATATGTCCTTCAAATAAATTTCCCTTCGATTTTTAACAACTAAATCTAAAAAATTTAGGGTAATCGCATTTATTCTATCTCCAAATATTTGCTTCATCGAAGCGCGTTTTTGAGAAGTTTTAACCACAGGACTTTCAACCATTAGCCAAAAATCTGCAATGCTTTTGCAAACTTCATCAACTAGCTGAATATCTTTAATTACGGTATCAATTAGTTCTTTCTCCTTTCCTAATTCGAAAAGAGCCTTAGCGTAACGAACCGAGATTTTACTTTCGTTCATATTTTTTTAGATATTAGTCCCAAAAAAATTTCAGGATAAGATATGAGATCTGCTTTAACAACTCCCACTCACTCTTTTACTAATTCAACTTTACTTCGTCCATCAACTTTTTGAAATAATCCTTCTGTTGCTGGTCATCAGCAAATTGCTGACGAAGAATTTTCTCTGCAATCTCTACTGAAAGCAAGGCAACCTGTGCTTTAATTTCACCCAGAGCAGCTGATTTTTCACTTTCAATATTGATACGAGCTGATTCAATTACTTTATCCGCCTCAAGCGTTGCTTTTTGCTTAGCTTCACTAACCAAAGTAGCACCCAGCTCTTTTGCTTCTTTTAGCATTCCCTCACGCTCTTTTCTGGCCTCCTGAAGAATTTTTTCATTATCGGCCTGTAATTTGGCCATTTCCTCTTTAGCACGTTCGGCAGAATTAAGAGCATCTTCGATAGAGTCCTCTCGTTCCTTTAAGGCATTTAATATTGGTTTCCAAGCAAATTTCTTCAGAATGAACAAAACAATGGCAAATGCCAAGAACATCCATATAAAGGTTCCTAATTCAGGTGTTACCAAGCCCATAGTATTCTTATTTTATTTCACCTAAGGTGATATTTTACATTTAATAGTTTCCACAATTTGCCGCAGACAACCTCTTATGGCAAATTGTGGATAATGCTATATACTAATACATAATTTGTATGTACCAGTATAACACCAATACGATTAAATTAAATCGTGCTAGTGTTACAGTACGATAGCCAACAAACAAATGATAATTGCAAAGAAAGCAGCACCTTCGATAAGTGCAGCAGCAACAATCATGTTTGAACGAATATCTCCAGATGCTTCTGGCTGGCGAGCAATACTCTCAAGAGCAGAACCACCAATTTTACCGATACCGATACCAGCACCAATAGCAGCTAAACCAGCTCCAAAAGCAGCACCCATTTTAGCAACTGCCATACTAGCTGCAGCCTGAAGAATAATTGATAATGTAATCATAGCGTTTTTAGTTAAATATGAATAAAAACTATTATAGCTCCCTTTTTAGGGAGTTGATAAATTCTTAATGATGTTCTTCTGTTGCCATACCAAAATATAGCGCCGAAAGAAGTGTAAATACATAAGCCTGGATTAATGCAACTAAAAGCTCAAGCATATCCATGAAAATTACGAATAAAACCGAAACCACAGAGGTTCCGTATCCTAACATTGGACTAATTTGTCCAAAAATAAAAATCAAACTTACAAATGCCAGTACAATCATGTGTCCGGCTGTGATATTAGCAAAAAGTCGGACCATAAGAACAAATGGTTTTGTGAATACACCCATAAGTTCAACCAAAGGCATTAATGGCACAGGAAATTTTAGCCACCAAGGTACACCTGGGGTGTTAAAAATATGAAGCCAGTAATTTTTATTACCACTAAATGTTGTAATAATAAAGGTAAATACAGCCAATACCATTGTAATGGTTATATTTCCAGTTACGTTAGCTCCTCCGGGAATAAATGGTACCAATCCCATTAAATTGTTTAACCAGATAAAGAAAAAGATGGTTAAAAGAAAGGGCATGTATTTTTCGTATTTTTTTTCTCCAATTGCTGGTTTTGCAATCTCATCGCGTACAAAAAGTATTAGAGGTTCCATTGCCGACTGTATTCCCTTAGGTGCCTGCCCTTTTCTATGAGTATATGCTCTCGCTACGGATATAAATATCCAAAGCAAAAAAGCCATACTTATTAGCATTGCAACCACATTCTTTGTCATTGATATATCAAAAGGACGAACCTGATGTCCGTCTATCATTTCAACAACTTTTCCTCTATAGTCGCCTTCGCTAGCTATTGAAAATCCTTTATAGGAAGAATGTCCATGATGAAATTTACTAGACATAAACATGTGAAAACCTGTTTGCTCTGAAATAACAATTACCGGAAGCGGAACTGTTGCATGAAATTCTCCAATAGAAAACACATGCCAATCGTAAGCATCGGCAATATGATCCATTATAAAGTTCCCGGGGGCAAATTTTTCCTGCTTGTGTGTATCCTGATCATGAGAATCATGTTCGTCGGAAGCAATAGCCGGTTTTACGGCTGCTAATAGGAAGAAAATTAACAGTAATCGATGAATGTTTTTCATACGTAAATCACATGCTTTAAATAGTTGTTCAAATTTATATTTGACTTGTTCTATCTGTTTGTTTTTTTAACCAATATTTAATTTTATATATCGGTCTTTAATTTTTAAGAATTTAATATTCTATAAAATACTAAATCCTGATTTGGTCATTCAAATTTAATAAAAAAAGTACTCTGCTGAACTTTTTAAGATCATTTAACATTCCCCGACCTTAATGTCTTTGTAAGAGCCATTACTTCGAAGGTGGTATATACCAAGTAACAAATTGCAAAAAACAGGACAAAACTCAGTGCCTGCGCTTTGTTCAGCAATACATAGATGATTACAAAACTTAAGTTTAAAAATAATTTTATTCCAAACCAAGCCATGTAATTTGTAAGGAAAGTTTGTGGTTTTCCTTCTGCCGATTTTAGTAATTTAAAATGCTGAAAGGAATTAATAAGGAAGAAATACAATATTACAAAAGGAAAAATATAATTAAACCACGGCTTAAGAATTGTTAAAAACAATACAATAGAAACGGCCAGTATGATAAATGATATTAATCCTAATTTATAAATATAATTCTTGTATCTTTTTTCCATATTTTTTGCAAGATTATTACTTCATTCGAATGATGTCTTTTAAAGCAAAATATAAAGACAATAATACACCTAAAAAAGCTCCAATAATTGTAAATAGCGGAAATTCTTTTTGTAAATATTCATCAAGTTTTAAACCTGCATATAAAACCAGAAGAATAATTACAATCATTTGAAAAGCCAAACCGGAATATTTTAACAC
Organism: uncultured Marinifilum sp.; assembly: GCF_963677195.1. Classification (NCBI taxonomy): domain Bacteria; kingdom Pseudomonadati; phylum Bacteroidota; class Bacteroidia; order Marinilabiliales; family Marinifilaceae; genus Marinifilum; species uncultured Marinifilum sp. Next base: position 960,511 of record NZ_OY781918.1, on the reverse strand, counting down.
TCCGGTAAATTGCTTTTTCTTAGTGTTTTCCTTATGGGAGTTATTTTTTCTTTTCATTCTGTTTAGATGCTACTTCACCCATTTTACAGGATCCGGTAAATTTCGCACCAGGTTCTACAGAGATCTTATCTGTTGTAATGTTTCCAAGTATTAATGCTGTTGATTTCAGATTCACCATTTCTGAAGCAATAATATTACCTTCAACTTTACCTGATACGTCAATTGTTTTACAATTAACATCACCTTCAATTTTTCCTGTATTACCAACTACAACTTTACCATTAACTTGCATTTTACCATTCAAATATCCATCAATACGAATATCTCTAGATGCCTGAACATCACCTTTAATAGAGGTTCCATCACAAATAAGGTTTACTGCTGTTGGCTGTACTTCGTTGTTTCTGCTCATTTTATTTTTTTTACTAAACATGTTTGAAATCGTATTGATTATTACAAATCTGATCTAAAGGAATAAAATCGGAATTGCAATAGGAATGATAAATAACAGGATTAATTGATCCTAATAAATTATTTATATTTTAATGCTTATTATTCCCTAATAACTATGAATCAATCGTAAAAATCAATTTATAATTTTAAAAAAAAGTATTAAAATATGCTTATTTAATTAATCCCTATTTAGCTTTTTAATTAGCGAACACTACAAATATAAAAAATTGCTTATATAATACCCACTTATACGAAATGATTCCTAACAAAAAAGAGGCTCCCCAATGGAAGCCTCTTTAAATATCTTAGGATATAATTATTATTTTGGATCGTAAGCCCATCTTACTAAAATGGCACCCCAGGTAAAGCCTGCACCAAAACCTGAAAGAATTAGATCATCTCCTTTTCGTAATTGATTTTCCCACTCGCATAAGCACAATGGAATAGTTGCAGAAGTAGTGTTACCATATTTCTCAATATTAATCATCACTTTCTCTTTAACTAAGCCCATACGTTTGGCAGTAGCTTCGATAATACGATTGTTTGCCTGATGTGGAACCAACCATGCCAAATCTTCTGATGTAATGTTATGTTTCTTCATCATTTCAACAGAAACATCTGCCATATTAGAAACGGCATGTTTGAATACATGGTTTCCTTCCTGATAAATGAAATGTTCTTTTGCATCAACAGTTTCGTGACTTGCAGGTTTACAAGATCCACCAGCTTTTTGATGTAAGTGCTTACGACCGAAACCTGCAGTATGCAGCATCTCATCAATAATACCAACATTTTCGGTTGATGGCTCAAGAAGAACTGCTGCCGAACCATCACCAAAAATAGGACATGTTGAACGATCGCTATAATCAACAATAGAAGACATTTTTTCTGCTCCTACAACAATTACCTTTTTATACATTCCCGATTGAATGTATTTTGCACCCGTTGCCAGGGAAAATAAAAACCCTGAACATCCAGCATTTATATCAAAACTAAATGCACTATTAATTCCTACTTTATCACTAATAATATTAGCTGTAGCTGGGAATTGCATATCTGGAGTTACAGTTGCACAAATCAACAAATCAATTTCATCAGGCGATGTACCAGTTTTTTCTAAAAGCTGTTGAACAGCTTTTGCTCCCAAATCGGAAGATCCTTTTCCTTCACCTTTTAATATTCTTCTTTCCTTGATACCAATACGAGTCATGATCCACTCATCGTTAGTGTCAACCATGGTACTCAATTCATCATTGGTAAGAATATAGTCGGGAACGTACGACCCAACTCCTGTTATAACTGCATTAATTTTTGACATTGTTTAAGCTTACTTTGTTTATTTCAGATTAAAAAACGGAACAATTATACATATTCTTAACAAAATTGCCTTTTTTCAACAATTTTACTTGTGTAAAGCTTAAATAAAAAGAGACAATTTTGTTAAGTTATATATAACCAAAATTTGCCCCTGAGAAATATCTAAGGAGCAAATTATATAGCTTCAAACCTGAATTAATTTACTCAGATTATGCTGTAACTTCTTTTTCGATTGCTAATTTGCCTCTGTAATAACCGCACTCAGGGCAAACAGTATGATATTTAACAGTTGCTCCACAATTTGAGCAAGATGCTAAAGTAGCAGGAGTTGTTTTAAGATGTGTTCTTCTCTTATTTCTTCTCTGCTTCGACGTTCTGTGTTTTGGATGTGCCATTTTTCTAACCTATTTAACTAGTTATTATCAATCAATTTTCTTAAATCATTCCATCTCGGGTCAATTTTATCTTCCTCATTTACCGAGAGGTCATTCAATTTTTGAATCATTTCCTCGTTACAAGTGCTATTTCCCTCTTCATCATCAGGATGAACAAAGCTTAATGGTAAGCTTAAGGTAAACAACTCATAAATGTATTGTGCAACATTAATCTCATTTTCCGATTCTGCCAATACAATTACATCTTCGGCCAAATCTTCATGTTCTTCTCCAAACTTAAGATATAGAAAGCTTTCACCTTCCACATCAAGAATAAGTTCTTCGAGACACCTGTCGCAGGCCACTGTTAATTTTCCTTTCAACTCGAACCGCAAGCTTGTTACCAAGGTCTTTTTTTCGAAAGTAACAGTTACCGTACCTTCTCCCTGATAAGCATCTTCCGTCTGAAAAGACTTAAAAAACTCAGGATCTACATCGAATTTAAATTCATGCAAACCATCCTTTAAGCCTTTAAAAGGAATCGTATATTTTGTAAGATTTTCCAAAATATTCAAATAAAACTTTGCAAAAGTATAAAAATTAATCTTACGAATTAACAAAAAAGCATATCTTTTTTGTCAATTTCAAGCAATTACTGAACTGAAATACAGTTTCAATAACTAATTCCGTGAAAAACGGGCTGCAAAAGTACGCAGTTCTTTTTTGCTTTCAAAATAATTTGCAGTATTTGAAAACCAATTGATTCACTTTATTGGTAAAATAATTCTAAAAACCGTGCCTTTGCCCAATTCGGAGCTAAAAACAAATATTTTTCCCTGATGATAATTTTCAATAATTCTTTTTGCCAAAGATAAACCCAATCCCCATCCGCGTTTCTTCGAAGTGTAGCCTGGCTTAAATATTGTCTTGTATTGTTTTTTAGAAAGCCCTTTACCTGAGTCACTTATATCTAATATGATATTGTTATTCTTTTCTTTTAACAAAAATTGTAAAACTCCTTTTCCCTCCATTGCATCTACAGCATTTTTAGATAAATTTTCAATTACCCATGAAAACAGCTCTTTATTCAATGGAATTTCTCCCTCGAAACCATCAGATATCTTAAAAATAAATTCTACTTTACCAGAAGTTCTTTTCTTTAGATATTCAATACTATTTTGTAAACTTTCTTTAATATCTACAGGTTTTAATACTGGTTTAGAACCTATCTTCGAAAAACGTTCTGCTATTACTTGTAAACGATCTACATCCTTACTCATTTCAATATTTAAGGAAGGATCTGTATTGCCTGATTTTATTAATTCCATCCAAGCCATTAAAGAACTAATAGGTGTACCTAACTGATGCGCTGTTTCTTTCGACATTCCGACCCAAACCCGATTTTGCTCGGCCGATTTCGAATAGGAGAATGCTAAAAATGCAATAATTATAAAAACAATAATAACTCCCAATTGAATAAAGGGATACCAGGCTAAATTTTTTAAAATACTAGAGTCGTCGTAATAAATGTAATTTTTACCATTTACCAATTGTATTTCGATAAATCGATTTTCATTTTTCATTTCGACAAATCGTTTTTCTAATATCTTATCTTCCTTTCCTTTAGTAATATTAATATTTCTATAATCAACAATAGAATCGTTTTCATCAACTAAAATAACTGGAATTGTTTCGTTTTGTTCCAATATTCGATTTATTAAACCAACTTCCTGATTTGGATTTAAATGCAGCTCACGCAATCCAACTGCCCACAGCTCAACCTTTTTGACTTCTTCTCGAGCCAGTTTTTTTACCAAATTATTAGTATACAAAATCGAAGCAGCAATAATAATTACAGCCACAATTAAAAAGTGGTATTTCCAGTCTCGATTTTTAAAATAAAATTCCAAAGATTACAATTGAATGATTTCTGTTAAAGGTAAGGACAATTCGAATTAATTCTTATTTATTAAATTAAAAAAAATTTACGCAAACTATTTTTTATGATAGTACGATATTGAAAATAACATATTCTTCCTTTTTCTTTCTGGCAGATTCTTACAAATACACTAAGACAATAAATCCCTACCATCAACATCTTAACAGTTATTTTTTGAGAAATCAATTACTTAGTTGATATTGGAGAAAGAATTTTGTGAACATTAAGTAGAGCCCTTTATTCTTATGGACATACAATGCTAAATGTATTTTAAAAGCCTAATCAGCATTAAAAATTTAATCTTAGTAGTGAATGGCAAAGTAATTTTTAATATCCTTAACAGCTCTAAAATCATTCCGTAAAGACTTGCATAATTTAAAGATACTATACATTTAAAGAATCATAAAACTCCAGAACCTTTTTGGCATTTTCGGAAGGAAGATCTTTAGGCAATTCGAGCTGATGAATTGTTTGTCCTTCTCTTTTTTGCTGACCATGAAGATAAGCCTTATCATAATAACTAAGGGTAATATCAGCAACAGTGGCAAAGTCGTTATTTTCAAGACTCTCGAAGGCTTTTTTCACATTTAATCCGCCCAAGCGTTTTTTAATTTTAGAAACCATAAGTGCTAATACTTTGGTATCGAAGCAAGCATATTCTTTAACCAGCCTTTTTATTCTCTCTTCTTTAGGGATATTTAATTTAATAACTTCAGCAGATCTCATTTTAGCAAAAAGAGTATCATTAATCCATACAGCTCCAATGGATTTACTTTCATCTTCGAGCCAGATTGGTTTATCGGCATCGAACTTTTGCCAATGCTGAGCCAGTTGATTTTCAAAATTTTCGTTTGTTGGCTGATCGGCCTGACCTAAAGCTCCAAATACCGAACCTTTATGATTCGCTACTCCCTCTAGGTCGAGAACCTGAGCTCCCATTTTTTGCATTTCGTGTAAGACCGCTGTTTTTCCACTGCCTGTCATTCCGCCCAGTATAACAAGCTTTGGTTTCTGATCGAATTGTTCCCTATTATATGCTCGATAAGCTTTGTATCCTCCTTTTAAAAGGTATACTTTAAATCCGGCAGTTTCGAACAACCAGGCCATACTTCCGCTTCGCATTCCACCTCGCCAGCAATGCAGTAAAATTTCTTTTTGTGGGGCAATTTTCTTCGCTTGCTTTACAAATCTGGCTAATTTAGGTCCTACCAATTCCAAGCCCAGCAAAACTGCAGAATCTTTACCTGCTCTTTTGTATTTGGTACCTACAACTACTCGCTCTTCGTTCGTAAATATTGGTAAGTTATGTGCTCCCGGAATATGTCCGTTTTCGAATTCTGCAGAAGTTCTTACATCAACCATTGGTATTGATTTCGCAATTTCAAGAAACTCTTTGGGATCAAGCATTTTAGCCATATTTTATTATTGTAATATTATAAATATTAGTAAGAAAAAAGCACGTAATAAATTACGTGCTGGAAATATTATTTTTTAATCTTCGAGTAATTCACCAAGAATAGAGCTGGAGCCTTTTCCTCTGTTTTCGCTTCGAGGTGCAATTGCCTTTATTAATTTTCGGATTGGCATAGATTGCAACCAAACTTTTCCTGTTCCCTTAAGAGTAGCTAAGAACAAACCTTCGCCTCCAAAAACCATAGATTTTAAACCGCCAGCCTTCTCAACCGAAAACTCTACACCTTCCTCAAAAGCAACAACACATCCGGTATCGACTCTAAGTTTCTGATTGTTTAATTTTTTTTCGATGATAGTTCCTCCAGCATGAACAAAAGCCATTCCATCGCCTTCCAGTTTTTGCAAAATAAAGCCTTCTCCACCAAACAATGCCGATCCAATTTTCTGATTAAATGTGATACTTACTTTTGTTCCCAATGCTGCACACAAAAAACCATCTTTCTGAACAATTAACGAACCCCCTGTTTTTTGCAAATCAACAGGCATAATTGTTCCAGGATAAGGAGCCGCAAATGCAACTTTAGATTTTCCATATCCACGATGAGTGAAATGAGTAAGAAAAATTGATTCGCCGGTTATTAATCGAGAACCTGCAGATAATAATTTTCCGAATAATCCCTTTTCGGGTTCCGACCCATCGCCCATTTTGGTTTCAAATTCGATACCTTCTTCCATGTAAGCCATTGCTCCTGCTTCGGCAATTACAGTTTCGTTAGGATCTAACTCTACTTCTACCAATTGAATATCATTGCCAATAATTTTATAATCTACTTCGTGTGATCTCATACAATTAAATTATAATTCACAATTTTTATATGCGGTATTTATTGTCCTCATCTTCCATTACCATTCCCAAATAACTTTCGTATCGGGTAATACTAATATCACCAACTTCAACTGCTTTCTTTACAGCACACTTGGGTTCATGAATATGACTGCAATTATTAAACTGGCATTGTTCTGATGTTTTGAAAATTTCAGGAAAAAAATGCGACATTTCTTCTTTTTCCATATCAATAGTTCCAAAACCTCTAATTCCAGGGGTATCTATAATATATCCTTCAAAATCTAACTCGAACATTTCCGAAAAAGTAGTAGTATGTTTTCCCTGCGAATGAGCTTCGGATATTTCTCCTGTTTTCAAATCTAATCCTGGTTGTATAGCATTTATTAAGGTTGACTTTCCTACTCCCGAATGACCAGATAAAAGATTTATTTTTCCTTGTAAAGCTTCACGAATTATATCAAGATGAGTGCCGTTTTTTGCAGAAATCTCGAAGCATTTATAACCAATTTTTTCATAAATACCCTTTAATTCATCTAAGCGAGCTTTATCATTGGGTCGATATCTGTCAATTTTATTAAAAATTAGTCGAACAGGAATTCGGTATGCTTCGGCAGCGGCTAAAAATCGATCGATAAAGGTTGTTGTTGTAAGTGGATAATTAACGGTTACAATCAAAAAAGCCTGATCGACGTTAGAAGCTATAATTTGGCTGTGTTTAGATAAATTTGATGATTTTCGGATGATGTAATTCTTTCGATCATGAATTTTAACAATTACTTTCGACTCTTTATCCTCCTCAAAATCTACCATATCGCCAACAGCAACCGGATTTGTCGTTCGTATTCCATCCATTCTAAATCGCCCTTTAATACGGCAATTGTGAATTTCTCCATCGTTGGTTTTCACTGTATACCAACTTCCCGTTGATTTAATTACTAGTCCTTCTTTCAATGTCGCGTTATTTTTTTTTACAAAAATAGTTGATTCTTAGGAATTATCGTCAGTATATAGACTTAAAGATTTTTGCAAGTTAGTATTTGATAAATATCGGTACAATTTGCCATAGATTATTATCTTTAATCTTTCAAAATAACAAATATGAAAAAAATTATAAGCTATAATGTAAACGGAATAAGGGCAGCCATAAATAAAGATATTATTGGCTGGCTAAAACAAGAAAATCCGGATATTCTTTTAATTCAGGAAACCAAAGCTCAGCCAGAGCAGATAGAATCTAACTTGTTCGAAGAACTGGGCTATCACTGCTACTGGTTTTCTGCTGAAAAAAAAGGATACAGCGGTGTTGGTATTCTAACAAAAGAAAAACCAGATGCCATTGTTACGGGAATTGATAATTCAAAATACGATGTGGAAGGAAGAGCCATTAGAGCCGATTTTGGAGACATTTCTGTTTTTAGCACTTATCATCCTTCGGGAACAACGGGCGGACCTCGCCAGGATTATAAAATGGAATGGCTGGCCTATTTCCAGAACTATATTAACGAACTAAAAATTGAACGCCCAAATTTGATAATTGGAGGCGATTTTAACATTTGCCACAAACCAATTGATATTAGCAGACCAGAAAAAAAGAAAAATGTCTCTGGTTTTCTTCCCGAAGAGCGCGAATGGGTAAGCCAATTTTTGGATAGTGGTTTTATTGATACCTTCCGTGTTTTCGATCAATCGCCCGATAAATATAGTTGGTGGAGTTACAGAGCTGGTTCCAGAGGTAAAAATCTTGGCTGGCGAATCGATTACCATATGGTTAGCGAACCGATGCGAGACAAGCTTAAAGGGGCTTCAATTCTTGCAGATGTGGTTCATTCCGATCATTGCCCAATAGTGGTTGAAGTAGATTTTTAAAATACAAAAAAGCGGTTGATTCTATTTTCAACCGCCTTTTTTGTGCTAAAAATCTTATTTTAAAAGGAAATTAAAATCATCGTTTACACCTAATTCATAGGCATCAATACCATTTTTAAATATCCTGCAATTTCTATCTCCAATTAATTTAATGCTACCATTTTCGACCAAAAACATAGTTGATTCTCGCAAACCTGCAATATATATATCTGGGTTTACTACCATAAACTCGTTAATTCTATCTTCGCGTGTTTCGCCCCCATGTCCTGCTGGATTTTTATCCAGATAATGAGGATTAATTTGAAAAGGAATTAGGTTTAATGCATCGAATCCTAATGGATCGATAATTGGCATATCGTTAGTTGTTTTTATTGTTGGACAAGTAAGATTAGATCCGGCGCTCCAGCCAATGTATGGTGCTTTTTCGTTTATTACCTTATTGCGAATTGGTTCGGTTAAATTATACTTGTGAATTAAATGCAGCAAATTCCATGTACTACCTCCTCCAACAACAATAGCTTGGGCCTCCTCTACTGCTTTAACAGGATTATCGAAATGGTGGATAGAAATTACATCGTGTCCTACTTCGTTAAAACGGGCTTTTACTTTTGCTTCGTAATCGTCGAAAGAAACAGTTACTCCAGCATAGGGAATAAAAAGTGCTTTTACCGGTTTTTCTCCAAGAAATTCTTTGATATTGTTTTTTGGATAATCCAGATATTCTTCACCAGGATTAGTTGAATTACTGATTAGTAATAATCTCATTGGTATTTAAATTTAGTTTAAGCAATTGTGTATTATCAGCACTAAATTTAACTATTTGTCAAGAAATAATTGTTTCTTTTTCTACTAATTCCAAATATTTTTCGTGGCTCATTGGGCGTTTTGGAATAATAAACGAAAAAACACTTCCCTTATCTATCTCACTTTCGACCATCATTTTACCCTGATTTTTAATTAAAAAATCACGACACAGCATCAAACCTAAACCGGTTCCTTTTTCGGCAGCTGTTCCATCTGTAGTTTTTCCGTCGTAGATATTTTCAATTTGCTCAGGCATCATTCCAATTCCATCATCAATAACCGAAATTTTAACAAAATACTGTCCAATCTCCGATCTAACTTCAATATTCCCATTTTTATTGGTGAATTTTATCGCATTAGAAATTAGATTTCTGAGAACTGTATTAACCATATTCCAATCTGCAAAAACCTCAACATTAGGATTTTTAGAACTAAACAGGTTTATTGATTTAATTTTAGCCAAATCGGTATACAAACCAATATTAGAATTTATAAGTGAACTGGCATCAATCGTCTGTTTGTTTGCCGATAAAGTAGACGTTTGATTTTTAGCCCAAAAGAGCAAGTTTTCCATTAATTCATAAGCACTCTCGGATGAGTTAAATAAAGCTTGAAGAAACTCTTCCTTATCGTTCTCGGAAAGATTTAAATCCTCCTCGCCAAGATACATTCTTAAGCCATTACTTACATTTCCAATTGCACCTCTTAAATCGTGAGCAATTAAAGAAAACATTTTATCCTTGGTATTATTTGCTACCCTCAATTTATCTTCACTTACTTTAATTCGCTTTACGGCATCCATTAATTCTTCCTGATGCTGATGAACTAAACTATTTTTAAGATACAATAACTCATTATCCTTCAAATTATTTCGATACCTTATTGTAAGTAAAAAAATAACAAGTAAAAGCACCAAAAGAACTAATAATCCTACTATGTATTGACGGGTAAAATTAAGTTGCTGACTTTGGTTTTGCTTGCGTAACAATTCATTTTCCTGATTTGAAATACTCATTGTATGATGCAAATCCAGCTCATCGATTTTGTTTCTCAGTTGCCAACTTGAAACGGAATCCTGATAGGCTTGTAATTTTTGGAAAGCCATAACAGCTTTTTTAGAATTTCCGCTTCTAATTTCGAAATTAGCTAATACTTTATAATAATCCCTTAACAATCTATTAGAGTTAAGATTTCGAGCAATTACACCACCTTGGGTTAAGTGTATTTTTGCTTTTTTCAGCTTTCCATTCTGAACATATAAGTCTGCTAAATCCAATTCGAAAGCACCACTTTTAAAATTTGGTCCATTCGATTTATGATAGGAAAATGCTTCATTATAAATACTGATAGCTTTTAATGTATCCCCAATTTCGGCATACATACTTCCCATATCGTTAAGTATTGCACCAATTAAAGATTTCTTTGAAATTTTACGCCCTAAATTCAGGCTATTTTCATAATACTCAACAGCCTTATTGTATTGTCCCATTTGCTTATAGTACAATCCTAATAGATTGTTACACATAGCAATTTCTAATTCGTCATTCTGTTTATTATAAAAGTCCAGAGCCTGAATAGTATGAGTATAAGCTTTATCGAGCTTATCAGTCTCGAAATATACGGTAGCCAAATAACGACTAATATCTGCTGTTTGCTTTTTATAATTGTGAACCTGTGAAAAACGATGAGCTTTAAGCAAATAATCAAGAGAATTATCAAGCTGATTATCTACATAATAAGCAACTCCCAAATAGTACATTGCTTTTGCTATTTCCTTCTCGCTTTCCAGCGATTGTGCGGTTCCTAAAGCATGTTTAGCCAATTCTATACCTTCTACCGGATCGATATTCCAATAGACCTTACTCATCTCAAGAAGCGTCTCTAATTTCTCCTGTCCAGATGTAATTCCAAATCGTTTATTCAGACTATCGAGACTTGTCTGATACTCTGCTTTTACAGGTAAAACAAGGCTTATGCAAATTAGAATAAATAATGTTAGGGGCTTTTTATTCATGCCCCTAATATACAATTTTATGCTAGATATAGCAAGAATCTATTTTGCAGTAAAAATGATAAAAAAAGCTGCCTGTAACACAAAGTCAGCAAGCAGCCTTACAATAAGTTTGTTAATTTATTTTAAAACGTAATTAAAGTTATGCCAACTGTAAATGGCGTTAATTCCGGACCTTTATTGCTTTCGAACAATTCAGTTAATCCGTAGCTTGCAAAAAGGTTTAAGGAACGATAGCCAATACGTGCTTGTGCCGAATAACGAAAAGCTTTAAGGTTAAAATCGTCGTGATCTTTATCTTTATTTCCACTGTGTTTAATTTTAGTATGTGTTCCAAGTCGTAATCCTCCAACAAGACCCGCCGAAAGGTGTACTCTTCTTTGATTATATTTAACAGGAATTTGAAATTCCAATAGTAAAGGAACAGTAAGATAAAGAGAAGTGAGTTTGGTCTTTTTAATATTCCAATCGGGGTATGCTGTTTGTAAATCTACAGGAATAATTTGTCCACCCTCTTTTGCTAGCGTTATGTCATTATCGAATCGGTAATTGTTCCATTCTAAACCCATACCTGTAAGCAAACCAATTGTATTTCTATTTTTCTGTAAACTAATATCGTACTGAAGGAAATTTAAATTTACTGCAATTGATTTTATCACATCAAGTTCCATAAAATCGTTTGGGTATCCAGTATAATCTTCGTTAGTGAAAGCATTTATTCCCATTTCAAATCCTGCCCAATGTCCTCTAAATTCGGGCTCTTTCTCTACAAAAAACTCATCCTGATTTGGATCCCATGGATGCACTTTTTGAATTTTTATTCTAGTTCCATTCCAGCCATCAATAATATTAATTTGCTTTCCTCCCAACCTTATTTTTGTGGTATCTCTATCTTCTTTGTAAGCAAATTTTCCAATTTTTCCGACCTTTACTTTAGCTCCGTTTCCATCTTCAACAGCTTTAATCAAATCTTTATTCATAAACTCAACCTTTACGGTATCTTGTTCCTCTTTACGAATAAATATATTCTGATTTTCTGATTGTTTTTTCTCAAAATGCTTCTTCTCTTTTTTATTCGACCAACTATCTTTTACAATAATCTTCTTTTTAATGGTATCGTTTTTTAAAGTATCTGTCGAATTTTGAGCAAAAGTTCCAGAACAAAGGGAAATAGCTAAACTAATTATAAATAATCTTTTCATAGTATCAATTTTTCTGTGTTGTGGTAATAGGACGAAGTGTTGACTAAATAGTTACAGCCAATAAATTATTTTACAGTTTTTGAGAATCCTATACCTGGAGAATTAAAATTTAATCGGGTTTTTTCGGTTTTTGAATCGTATTTTTTTTCGAGCTGTAAGTTTTTTCCTGCAATTATTCCGAGTTTATCAACTCCCTTTTTAGCAAGAGCATACAATAATGATTTTTTCTTTTTTGGCACACTCGATGTCCAAGTCATTCCCAAATGTGATAATCCACTGTTTGATGGTTTATTGTTTACTTTTTGGGGTTCAGGTGATTTTATATTCAAATCGTAATGCTGATTTGCAATTAATTTAAATTTCGCTTGAGTAGAAAATTCTGGAAGGCTAACTTTTACAAACTCTTCCTTATCAGTAATATTATTTTTAGAATATTTTACATCATTAAAGCCTTTATTACTAATTGTTTGGTTTTTTACGATAGGTACTACTCTTACTTTCTTTACAGGGATATTTTTTGCTTCAATATTAGCAGCAACTTTTATTTTTGTTTGTTCCTTCAACTCATTTATATCCACTACCTCAACACTTTTTTTCGAGCTGTCGACTATAGAGTTTTTACTAGTTGAAAAATCATTATTATCTGATATATTAAAAATTGAAATCAATAATAAAACTGAGGCAGCAATTCCTGCCGTAGTAAACAGCCAATAAGGTAAAATTCTACGTTTTTTTAGCTTTTCTTTTTCAGGATATATGAGAGTTAAATCGGCTTTAAGTTTTGTTTTTTCGTACTGTTTAAACTGTGCCAGACTTAATTCTTTATTGCTAAGAAATTTATCGAAACTTTCTTCCTCCTTAGCACCTAAATCGCCTTCTAATTTAGCTATACAAAAATGATCAAAATCAGTACGAAATGGAATTTCCTTAATCTGTGATTTATTAATAGATACAGTTTCTGCTTGCAGATGAATACAGCTAATTTCTTCAAACTCTTCTTTTAATTCGGCATGTAATTCGAGAAATTCCTCCAAAGCAGTTAGTTCTGAAGTACTCAGATTTCCTTCCATAAAATCGAGGAAGAACTCTTCATAATTATTTACATTAATTTCTCTCATGTCTGCTATACCAATGTTTCTACGCTGCCAATATATTGTTTCAAATGCTTTCTTGCCCGGTAAATATATACTTTCACCTGCGATTCTGTTAAATCTGTTATGCTGGCTATTTCGGCATAAGAATATCCCTCGTAATCTCTTAGTAATATCACCGAACGCTGAATGTCTGATAATTTTTCAAGAGCAGCATCTAAAATTTCTTTTACATCGCTGTATTGATCAGAGTGTGAATACATTTTAACATCAACATTCTCGAAATCTTCCTTTCGTTTTTCTCTTCTTATCAAATCTATCATGGTGTGATAAGCTGTAGTAAACAAATACGATTTCACTTTCTGATGATTTACATTTTCGATATTTCGCCATAATTTTTCAAAACTATCTTGTATAATATCTCTCGCTTTATCCTCATTTTTAATGTTTTTGAGAATAAAGCGAAACATGCCATCGGCATATAAGTCTACACTTTCGTTATACTGTTCTGAATTCATTTAGGTCAATTTCGCTTCTAAGACGATTTACTAATAGGAAATGTTACAAGCATTTTTTATTATCTTCGAATTAATTTCCATTTTATCTCCACTCCGAACTATTATTAATAAGTATTTCAATTAGAAATATTAAATTTATAACACTATCCGAAATGAGAAAAATATTTATTGCATTATTAATTTCTACAGGCTTATTTTCCTGTCAGAATAATGAAACACCGCCAGTTAATGCACAAAATCCGAACGAACATATAGTAATGTCGACACTTTGGTTTCAACGATCTTCGGAATGCAGAGCCCTTTACTATCAAGCTTTTAATCTTGCCAAATTATCTTTAGACAAACAATTGGCAAACTGTAACGATAAATCGAAAGCAAAAGCTGTTGTTGTTGATATTGATGAAACAGTTTTAGACAATAGCCCCTTTGAAACCAACTGTATTAGAACAGGAAAAACTTTTACTTCGGCAGCTTGGAAAGAATGGACCGATAAAGCTAAAGCACAAGCCACACCTGGTTCGCTGGAATTTTTAAAATATGCCGCTTCGAAAGGAGTTGAAACTTTTTATATTTCTAATCGCGACACATCTGCTACAGCTACAACTCTTGAAAATTTAAAAATGCTAGGTTTTCCTTATGCCAATAAAGAGCACCTATTACTTAAAACAAATACCAGTAATAAAACCGAACGCAGAAATATTGTAAATAAAACACATAACATATTAATTTTTGCAGGCGATAATGTTGGCGATTTTGATGAGTTTCTGGAAGATCGAACAGAAAATTATGGATTTTCGAAAGTAGACTCCATGAAAAACAAATTTGGAGAAAAGTTTATTGTATTGCCTAATCCAATGTACGGATCGTGGGAAAAACCCATTCTAAAAAGTGATAAAAAGTTATCTCCTATGGAAAAAGAAGCAATGCGAAAAGAAAAACTAATAGGATACGAACAACTATAATTTTATGAGCTCGTAATTTTTTACGAGCTTTCTTTTTCTTCTTTTAAAAAGGCTCGAAAAATAAGATTATCTTTGTAAAACTATTGTAACAGTTCCCAATATAGTTATGACCGTTTACCGTGCAACTTATTTATTTGTCAATTCAAGTACACTTGAAACATCATCTGTAAAAATAGATTTTAATTCTAAGCTATTAAATACAGATAGTATTGCAATTGATCAAAACGAAAACTTAAAAGATACAGCAAAAGTTTTCTTAAAAAGAGAACAAGAGCAAATAAATTCGATCAGCAATAATAATACTACAATTAATAAAAATACTCGAGATTCTATTTCTAAACCAAATAAGAATATAATTTCCTCTGTCGATTCTACTTTTACCGATAGCAATAAATCAATAGCAACCAGCACTGTACAGGTAAGACCTTTGGGCGAGGAAGGAAACTTAATTCATAAACCACAAAACGAGTGGATGATTGGTGTTAGCTTATTTCTTTTAATTCTAATGGCAATATCACGATTCTCATTTGGTAAATATTTATTCCGGGTATTCGATTCTGTTTTAAATTACCAAAGTTCAAACAATCTGTTTTTAGAAAAAAACATGAGAAACCTTAGGGGAAGTATTTTTCTTAACACCTTATTTATTACAAATATTAGTTTATTTCTCGTTCAGTATTTTAATTGTTTTTTTTCGCCCGAAAATACCGAAATACCATTTACAAGCTATTTGTACACCCTTGTGGGTATTATGGGACTATATTTGGGTAAAATAATTACAATTCGAAGTATTGGCTATATTTTTAACGGAACAAAAGAAGCCAAAGAATATCTTCATACTGTATTTATTTACAATAAAAATTTAGGAATAATTCTATTGTTAATTACATTAAGCGTTCCATTTATTGCAGAGTTTTCCTCGGCACTTCTGCTAAATGTAGGCTTAATTATTGCTCTTATATTTTATATTTTCAGACTATTTAGAGGTATTAAAATTTTATTTCGCAAACATGTTTCAATATTTTATATGATTTTGTACCTTTGTGCCTTGGAAATTTTGCCCTTGCTAGTGATTTACAAACTATTAATATCGATAGCTTGAGGCGGTGTAACAAATTGTTGAACTAAACCTTAGTATTTTGAGAATCAAGACTATACTGGTTTCACAGCCTAAACCACAAACCGAAAAGTCACCTTATTTTGATTTGGCAGAAAAATACAATTTAAAAATTGATTTTCGTCCTTTTATTCAAGTAGAAGGAGTTTCGTCCAAAGATTTTAGACAGGAGCGGATCAACATATTGGATCATACTGCTGTAATTTTTACAAGCAGAACTGCAATTGATCATTTTTTTAGAGTATGTGAAGATCTTCGAATTACAGTTCCTGATGATATGAAATACTTCTGTATTTCAGAATCAACGGCATTTTATTTACAGAAATACATTGTGTATCGAAAAAGAAAAATTTTCTTTGGCGAAAGACGATTTGAAGAGCTAATGGATATCATCGTTAAGCACAAATCAGAAAAATTTCTGATTCCGCTTTCTGACATTCACAAACAATCAATTCCTGCTCTTCTTGATAAGAATAAAATTAAGTACACTAAAGCTATTTTATACAGAACTGTGAGTAGCGACTTGTCGGATTTAGCAGATGTTAACTATGATATTTTAGCGTTTTACAGTCCATCGGGAATTGCTTCTTTATTGCAAAATTTTCCTGATTTTGAACAGAATAATACCATTATGGCTGCATTTGGTCCTGCAACTTCAAAAGCAGTAAACGATGCTAAGTTAAGACTTGACATTCAGGCTCCAATGCCACAGGCCCCATCAATGACAATGGCTTTGGATCAGTTCATTAAAAAGTATAACAAAGAACATAAAGACAAATAGTCTTATATCAATATAAACTTGAAAGGGGGAAAATATTTCCCCTTTTTTTGTTGATTTTTGTAGTGAATCCCACTATTCAACTTGGTATTTAAATGGTATAAATATGACTCGCAAAATTCGTTTCACTTTTGAAAAAGCGGAAAGATTAACCCATAAAATTCTAATTAGCAGGTTATTTTCGGAAGGAAATGGCTTTACCTGCTATCCATTTAGAATTGTTTGGAAAGAGTTTGTATTGCATAGCGATTATCCTGCTCAGGTAGCAATTACAGTTTCGAAACGCAGCTTTAAACATGCTGTTAAGCGAAATTTATTAAAGCGCCGTATTCGAGAAATATACCGATTAAACAAACACAATTTGTACGAAGAACTTGAGCAAAGAAATACTCAAATTGCTTTTATGATTCTTTATCTCCCTAAAAATATTTTGGAAAGCAATAAGATGGAAGCTAAATTGCAACAAGCTTTACAACGAATACCTAAAGAATATGATAAACATTCTAAGCGGTCTAAAAAAGATGATTCTATTCATCATGATACTGCCGATTAAATTCTACCAGTATTTTATATCTCCTCTTACCCCATCGGCTTGCAGATACACTCCAAGCTGCTCTTCTTATGCAATACAAGCCTTAAAAAAACATGGTCCGTTTAAAGGGTCATATCTTGCCATTAAAAGAATTCTGTCGTGCAATCCTTGGGGAGGTCATGGACATGATCCGGTTCCTTAAATACCGAAAAATTAAAACTTCAAAAGTCAAATCCCAAAAAGAAAGAAAATATCCAAAAACTAATCTATTCGGAACTATTATTAATAGGATTCGTAATAAATTTTTGGTATAACAATTGTAAACCAAGGATATAGGGTTAAGAAATGTTAAAGCACACAAAATTACGTGTGGATTAATTATATTTGTTTCCCTTATGGGGTATTTTGTTTACTACGAATTATTAAATTCGTGCTGGTAAAAATTAATACCTAAAAATTTAAAATATCAATTTAAAAGAAAATATATGAAGCTTCAAGGAAAAAGAGGAGCCGTGTGGATGCTTGCTTTACTACTTTTTTGTAGTGCCGCATTCTGGGGATTTAGCAGAGATGAGAGAAATTTTGAAATCAGTAAAAACCTAAATATTTATTATACTTTATTTAGAGAATTAAACCTCTTTTATGTAGATGAAATTGATCCAGGTGATTTAGTAAAAAAGAGTATGGATGCCATGCTTAAAACTCTCGATCCATACACAACCTATATTTCGGAATCGGAAATTGAAGATTTTAAACTAATGACAACCGGCGAATATGCTGGAATTGGAGCATTAATAAGTAAGCATAAAGGTGATGTTATTATTGCAGAACCTTACGAAGGATTTCCAGCTTTTAAAGCTGGCTTAAAAGCTGGCGATGTATTGCTTGAAATTAATGGAACAAAAGTTTCTAAGAAAAACACCGAAGATGTAAGTGATCTATTAAAAGGACAACCCAATGTTCCACTTACCATTAAAATTAAGCGTCCGGGAGTTAATAAAACCATGGACAAAAAGCTTGTACGAGAAAAAATTCAGCTAAAATCGGTTCCTTACTACGGAATGGTAGCCGATTCGATTGGTTACATTCATCTAAATCAGTTTACCAATAAAGCTGCAGGTGAAATTAAAGCCGCTTTAAAAGAATTAAAAGCTCAAAATGCAAAATCGATTGTTTTAGATTTAAGAGGAAATCCTGGAGGATTACTCGATCAGGCCATTGATATTGTAAACCTTTTTGTGAATAAAGGAGAAGATATTGTAAACACAAAAGGAAAAGTTTCGAAATGGGACAAAAGCTATAAAGCAACAAAAACTCCACTCGATGCTGAAATTCCTATTGCTGTTTTGGTAAATCAAGGATCGGCTTCGGCTTCGGAAATTGTTTCTGGTGCCATTCAGGATCTCGACAGAGGTGTTGTTATTGGAAAAAGAACCTTTGGTAAGGGATTGGTACAAACAACACGTAATTTGACCTATAACGCCAAATTAAAAGTAACCACAGCCAAATATTACATTCCTAGCGGAAGATGTATTCAGGCCTTAGATTACAGCCACAGAAACGAAGATGGTAGTGTTGGTAAAATTCCCGATTCGCTAATGACAGAATATCATACTAAAAATGGCCGTTCGGTTTACGATGGTGGCGGAATACTTCCTGATATTAAAATTGAACCTGAAACCTACAGTGTTTTAAGTATTAATATGATACGTGATTTCATGTTCTTCGATTTTGCTACACTTTTTGCAAACAAGCACGAAAGTATTGCTCCTGCCAAAAAATTTGAAGTTAGCGATGAACTTTTTGAAGAATTTATTGCCTTTGTTAAATCGAAAGAAGACTTTAAATACAAATCGGAAAGTAGCGAGATTATTAAAGCTTTAAAAAAATCGGCTAAAGAAGAGAAGAACTTTGAGATCTCAAGTGATGAATTTGCTGCTTTAGAGGCAAAACTAGCTCCTAATTTAGATCGCGACTTAAAACGATTCAAGGATGAATTAAAAGAACTTCTGGCTCACGAAATTGTAAAAAGATATCATTACCAAAAAGGTGGAATTGAATTTAGCTTACGCGAAGATAAAGCATTAACCAAAGCTATTGAAGTACTGCAAAATACTAACGAATACGCTGGTATTTTAGATGGTAGCATTGGTTTGCATGCGATTAATAAGTAAAAAGGTTCAGGTTAAAAGTAGAAAGACAAAAATATAAAGTCAACAAGTAAAGCCTGCAATTAAATTGATATACAAAAAGCTCATTCTTGAATTGGAATGAGCTTTTTATAATTTTTATTTACCACACTATAAAATCATATAATAGCAATATATAAGTAGTTGCGTAAAAAATGCCGAGCAAAGAACAAATCTCTACCCGGCACTTTTAATATTTTATTATTGATTTTTAATGCGCTTCGAGCCAGTTCTCTCCCACTCCCATATCAACAGTAAGTGGTACAGAAAGTTTAACGGCATTTTCCATTTCTTCGCGAAGGATTACTTTCATTTGGTCGAGTTCCGATTTTAAGCAATCGAAGTTCAATTCATCGTGCACCTGAATCAGCATTTTCGACTGCATTCCTTCAGTTCTCATGCGTTTGTAGATGTTAATCATGGCAATTTTAATAACATCGGCAGCCGAACCTTGTATGGGTGCATTAATTGCATTTCGTTCGGCTACTCCACGCACAATTGCATTACTCGAATTAATATCTTTCAAGTAACGGCGACGATTCATTAAGGTCTCCACAAACTCATCCTTACGGGCTTTCTCCACACTTTCGTCCATGAATGCCTTTACTCTAGGATAAGATTCAAAATAACCTGTAATAAGCTCTTTTCCCTCTTTTCGCGAAATATCCAATCGTTCGGCTAATCCCCAAGCCGAAATTCCGTAAATAATTCCAAAATTAGCGGTCTTTGCACGAGATCTCATGTCTTTGCTTACCTCCTCAATTGGCAATTTGTAAATTTTAGCTGCTGTTGCCGTATGGAAATCTGCTTCATGATTAAATGCATCAATCATATTCTGATCTTCGCTCATGTGCGCCATTAAACGCAACTCTACCTGAGAATAATCGGCAGAAAGGAAAGTATGTTCTGTAGTTGAAGGAATAAATGCTTTACGGATATATCTTCCCTGCTTCGTTCTAATCGGAATATTCTGCAAATTCGGATTTGTTGAACTTAATCGTCCGGTAGCGGCTTCGGCCTGATTAAAAGAAGTATGGATTTTTCCCGATGCCGGATTTATATAGCTGGGCAAAGCTTCAACATAAGTTGATATCAACTTTTTCAGCGATCTGAAATCCAATATTTTCTGAATAATATCGTGTTTGCCTTTTAACTTGGTAAGCACTGCTTCGGAGGTTGAAAACTGCCCCGATTTGGTCTTTTTCGCCTTGCTATCCAGCTCCATTTTCTCAAAGAGTACTTCTCCCAACTGTTTTGGCGA
Source organism: uncultured Marinifilum sp. (assembly GCF_963677195.1). Taxonomy (NCBI): domain Bacteria; kingdom Pseudomonadati; phylum Bacteroidota; class Bacteroidia; order Marinilabiliales; family Marinifilaceae; genus Marinifilum; species uncultured Marinifilum sp. The sequence goes on along the minus strand of NZ_OY781918.1, from coordinate 939,837 downwards.
TGCAACATTAAAATCGACGCCGGCCATTTCCTTTATCTCTTTCTCAATTTCATTTACCTCTTCGTTTAATATTTTAGCATAATCTTTTAAGGCAGGAACATCGATACTAACGCCTGTAAATTCCATATCTGCCAAAATACTCATTAATGGTATTTCCACATTATAAAATAAATCGATCAGATTGTTATCTTTCAGCTTTTTTTCGAGCTCTGCTTTTAATTCCAGGCTAAGAACCACTTCTTCACAAAACAGATCGTGATTAATCGGCTCCTGTTCCAACATTAAACTTAACTGTGCTTTTTTGCCTTTTGCTTTTTCTTCTTTTATGACATTATAATCAATCACCGAATTTGCAATAAAAGAAAACTCGTGTTTTAATTCGGGTTGAATTAAGTAGTGAGCCAACATGGTATCAAAAATATTTCCATTTACATTCACACCTAACCAACGTAATGCTAAAATATCCTTTTTACAATCGTGACCAATTTTCAGAATTTTTTCATCCTCGAAAATATATTTGAATTCCTGAGCTACTTTTTTTGCCTCTTCGGAATTGACGGGAAAAGGAACAAAAAAAGACTTGTCGCTCTTAAATGAAAAAGCCAAACCAAGCAATTTTGAGGTGTTTGGATCCGAATCGGATAAAACTGTTCTAAAAGCAAACTCTTTTTGAATGCACAATTCAGCTTTTAAATCGGCTCTTACCTGCTCATTATCAAGCACAAAAAACTCGCAAGCTAAAGTATTTATGTCTCTGAGAATCACTTCTTCTTCTACGCTTGCATCCTTGTTCGCAGATTCTTCATTCTTATCAGCAAAAAGATCAGCTTGATTTTTAAAAACCCGTTCAGCCAAAGTAAAAAACTCTAACTCCTTAAAAATGGCTCTCAATTTCGCTTCATCGAAATCTATTAATTTGAAATTCTCTTCGTCGAAATCTATCGGCGCATCTAATGCAATTTTTGCCAACACTTTCGAAAAACGAACTTGTTCTTCCGATTCGATAACTCTCTCTTTTTGCTTGCCTTTTAATTTATCGGTATTCTCATAGAGACCATCTATCGATTTGTATAGACCAATCAGTTTTTGTGCAGTTTTTGGACCAATTCCGGGACAGCCAGGAATATTATCGGCCGAATCGCCCATTAATCCTAAATAATCAACAATTTGATCGGCAGTTTCTACACCAAAATTTTCCTGCACTTCGGGTAATCCCCAAACTTCGACTTCTTTTCCAGATCGCTTTGGCTTATACATAAAAATATTATCGCTCACCAATTGTGCATAATCCTTATCGGGAGTCATCATATAAACAGTAAATCCTTGTTTTTCGGCTTTTTTGGCTAGAGTACCAATAACATCATCAGCTTCGTAGCCCTCCACATCTAATTCGGGAATATTAAAGCCCTGAATAATAGATTTGATGTAAGGAATAGACTTACGCAAATCATCGGGCATTGGCGGACGCTGCGCTTTATATTCCTTGAACATATCGTGTCGGAAAGTTGGGCCAATAGGATCGAAAACCACAGCAATGTGAGAGGGTTTCTCTTTCTCTAACACTTCTAAAAGTGTATTTGTAAATCCAAGCATGGCAGAAGAATTAATACCTGTTGAGGTATATCTTGGATTTTTAATAAAAGCGTAATATGATCTGTATATCAGAGCAAAAGCATCGAGTAAAAATAGCTTTTTGCTTGAATTTGTAGCTGATGAGTGCATAAAATTATTTGTTATATGATTTGTAGAATAAGCATATCTTATCTACTAGACAAAAATAGAAGATAATAACTCATGCACAATTAACAATGAGAAATTATTAATTAAAATTTGGGTAATAAAAAAACCTGGATAAATTTCCAGGTTTTTTAAAATATCTTGTTCTGCTATTCATTATCGGAAGCATACCACTCGGCAAACGAAGTTGCTGTTTCATGTAACTTCAACGAATGTAGCTGAACATCTTTGGGAAGTCTTGCTTTTATTCTATCTGCAAAATCTGCAATCATATTCTCGCAGGTTGGCTGGTAATCGGTCACGAAAAAACGCTCGAACATCTGGGGTATGTTCAATTGCTCTATATTTGGGACATCCTTACTTAAAACCAAAGCATGATCTAATGGATCTACAATTTCTTCGGAAACAATTTTTTTTAAATCTCCAAAATCCATAACCATTCCCAATTTAGGATTCGATTTATTCTCTATTGGTTCTCCAATAACAGTTACAAATAAAATGTACGAATGACCGTGAATATTCTTACACAGTCCATCGTAGTTCCATAAGGCATGAGCCATTTCGAAATGAAACTCTTTGGTTAATCTAATTTTTGCCATATTTTATATCATAAAAAAAACCGGTAGTATCCGGTTTTTATTTCATTATCCTTGCGTGCATTTGCTTATACAATCAACAATATTGCTCAAACTACAATGCTTTAAAAAATAGTAGGTATTTTTCCCATCTCTTTTTGAAGACAAAACCCCTTTGTCTTTTAAAATTCCCAAATGATGAGAAGTTGTAGATTGTTCAATGTTTAATAATTCATGAATTTCGGTTACTGTAAGTTTTTTTCCGTCCTCAAGATATCCTAAAATGGCAATTCTCATAGGATGAGCAATCGCTTTTAGCATATTTGCCGCCTGCTCTAACTTTTCAGGTTCAAGATCTTTTATTTTCATATCTTAAGATTAATGACATAAATAACAAATGCAAATATATAAATATATTTGTGAATACTCATCACTTTCATATTTAAATATTTAAATTTGTGAGTTTGTATATAAGTTGCTTACACTGTTTAATAAAGCTACAGTTTACGATAAGCTGCTGTTTCAGGAGTAAGATAAATTATTAACTTTGGTTGCTATGAGTTCTAAAAAAAGCAGAATTAAGGAAATTAAAGCTCCCGTGCAGGCTGAAATGGAGGAATTTGAATCCTTCTTTAAACAATCGATGAAAAGTAAGATTCGATTGCTGGATATTATTAATAACTACATTATAAAACGAAAAGGAAAGGAAATAAGGCCTATTCTTGTTTTTTTATGTGCCAAATTAATAGATAGAGTAACACCTGCTACTTACACCGCTGCTTCGCTTACCCAATTGTTACATACTGCCACTTTAATTCACGATGATGTGGTTGATGAAGCCTACGAGCGTAGAGGATTTTTCTCGGTTAATGCACTTTGGAAATCGAAAGCTGCTGTATTGGTAGGAGATTTTTTACTTTCAAAAGGATTACTAATTGCCCTCGAAAATAAAGAATATGATCAGTTGCAAGTTGTTTCGGACGCTGTTCGTGAAATGAGCGAAGGAGAATTATTACAGTTGGAAAAATCAAGAAAATTAAATATTACCGAAGAAGTATATTTTGATATTATTTACAAGAAAACAGCCAGTTTAATTGCTTCCTGTACACATTTAGGAGCGATTTCGGCCGGTGCAAACAAAGCTGATCAACAAAAATTAAAGGAGTTTGGTGAAAATCTGGGAATTGCTTTTCAAATGAAAGATGACTTATTTGATTACAATAAACAAGGTAATATTGGCAAACCCACAGGTAATGATATTAAAGAAAAAAAATTAACTCTGCCTCTTATTTATGTGCTTCGTAATATATCCGATAAAGACAAGCGATGGGCATTAAGAATTATAAAAAAGCACAATAAGAATAATGATAAAGTAAACCAGTTAATTCAGTTTGTTAAGGAAAATGGAGGAATTGAATATACACGAAATAAAATGATGGAATACAAAGAAAAAGCAATTAGTTGTTTAAAGGATTTTTCTGATTCCGAAGCTAAATTGGCTTTAATAGAGTTGGTTGAATATACTATTGCAAGAACAAAATAATTTAGACAGGCAAGGTAAATATAAATTTACTTCCCTCTCCTATTTGGCTATTCACTTTAATTTTGCCTTTATTTTGCTCTATAAATTCCTTGCATAATATTAATCCTATTCCGGTTCCTACTTCTTCGCAGGTTCCTGCACAATTAAAATTGGTATCTATTCTAAATAGTTTCTTTTGATTCTTTGGGCTAATTCCAACTCCGTTATCCTGCACATAAAACTGTATTTCAGATTGATTAGATTCGACACCTATTTTTATTTCCCCATTATTATGTGTGAATTTAAGGGCATTTGAAATTAAGTTTCGAATTACTGTACTAATCATGTATTCGTCGGCCAATACCTGATTATTTCCATTGGAATAAAATTGGATAGATATATTTTTTTCCTGCGCTTTTGCTTTGTGAAGATTAATATTAGTTTCGGCTATTTTTTTGAGATCGATATATTTAGGTTCTAGTTTAATTTTTCCCGATTGAGCTCTTGACCATTCCAATAAACTCTCTAAAAGATTGTATTCCTGCTTTACCGATGAGCTTATAAGATCTACCATTTCACGAAGGTTCTCCTTACTCATATTATGTAGTTCCTCTTTTAAAATTCCAAGAATAGGAATCATTACATTAAATGGATTTTTTAGATCGTGGGCAATTATCGAAAAGAATTTGTCTTTGGTTTGAATGGCTTCTTTTAGGGCTATTTCGTTAAGTTTACTTTTTGTAATATCGCGAGCAATAGCCATTAATGTAACAGTTTCTCCATCCGATTCGAATTCTGGAATTAGTTGCCATTCGAAATAATAATCTTTTCCATCAGCTGGTAAAACAAACTCGACTGTTCTTGCTTTAGAAGAGTCAAAAACTTTTTGCATTTCCTGTTCCCAGAATTCACAAAGGTCATGCGGAAAACCAAGATCTTCATGAGTTTTTCCAATAAAGTTTTCAGGTTCAATACCTAAAACTGGTATAGATGCCGAATTAACAAACAGATGTTTAAATTCCCGATCGAAACGCATAATTAAATCGGGTGCATTTTCTACTAATGTTCGAAAAGTTTTCTCACTTTTTCGTAAATCCTCCTCCGCTTTTCTTCTTTTTTCAAGATTTCTAAGTGCAATAAAATAAATGCGATGATCTTGCAACGGAATTAAATTCGCACTTAACTCAACCGGAATTCTCCCACCCGACTTCTTAACAATATCAGTTTCGAATAGTAAACTATTTCCTTCTTTAAAGTCTCTAAGTCTTTTTTCAAATTCTTTAGAATTAATCGGATCATCTATATCATTAACAGATAAATGTTTGAATTCTTCTTCAGTGTATCCTAATAAAACAGGTAATTGCGAGCCAAATTCAAGTATTTTTCCTTTTTCGTCATGAATAAAATAGGCATCGCCCGAAGATTCAAAAATATTTCTAAAAAAAACATCTCTTTGCCCTACCTTATCAATTAATTGATAATAGCCGGTAATATCTTCGCTTTCGATTGTAAGTCGTTCTATCTCTCCAATACTATTTACAATTGGAGTTATTAATTTTTCAACGAATTTTATAGTTCCGTTATGGTTGTATGATTTTAAAAATCTATTAGCTTTTTTATGTTTAATTGTTTTACGGGCGGTACATTCCTTGCATTCTTCATTTAAACCGTAAAATACTTTGTAACATTTTTTGCCAAGTATATCACTTCTTTTTTTTCCAATTTGATTTAATCTTTTATCATTAATTTCGATTAAATTAAACTTAGTATCGATAACAGAAAACAAAGTATCTTTTTTCGAATTCTGCAACAAATGTTGAAGTAATGTCGACTTAGTTCCAAGTAATTGTTTGAGCTCATGGAGTTCACTTTCCAATTCTTGAATTCTATCATTTAAATTGTCAGGCAAATCTGAATACATTTAGTAACTCGATCGTTAAAACTTATGCTAATACAATAATTAACCGAAGTTAAATATTTTATTTATTTAAATGCAAAAAGTCGGAAAATTTTCCGACTTTTTTATTGTTTTTGTAATAAACAATACTAAAAATATGTGATTTGTTTATTTTCTCCTGTTTCTATTCTATGTATCTCGCTTAGTAATTTATTAGCTAAACTCGATGCTCCAATTCTAAGATAATTATTGTTTAACCACTTATCTTCGAGATTATGATGTGAAATTGCAAAAAATTCAATTGCATCTTTACTTGTAGAGATACCGCCTGCTGGCTTAAAACCAACCATACGACCTGTTTTATCAAAATACTCCTTTATTGCCTGAGTCATGATATGAGCAGCCTCTAACGTAGCATTAACAGGAACCTTACCTGTCGATGTTTTAATAAAATCGGCACCTGCTTCCATTGCAATAATTGATGCGGTACGAATGTTTGTTGCAGTTTTCAACTCTCCTGTTTCCAGAATCACTTTTAAGTGCCCTTTTCCGCAAGCTTCTTTTTGTGCTACAATTTCCTCAAAAACAGTTTGATAGTTTCCCTCTAAAAAAGCTCCAATCGAAATAACAATGTCAATTTCATTGGCTCCTTTTTCAACAGCCATTTTACATTCTAATGCCTTAACTTCTATGAAAGATTGAGAAGATGGGAAAACACCGGCAACAGAAGCAATATTAACGCCTTCTGCTTTTAAGTTTTCATTTAATGTTGCCACCTGGTATGGGTATACGCAGATTGCTGCAACATTCGGCATGTCAAAATCATTCTGGAAGTTATTTACATTATCTGCAAAACTTTTTGCTCTTGCGTGGGTGTCGGTTGAGTTTAAAGTTGTTAAATCGATTAACGAGAAGTTTTTCTTTAAATTCTCAACAGTGTACAAAGAATCAAAATCGGAAGCTAAAATCTCTTTTACCTGATTGCTAACCTCTTGATCATTCAATTCTAAATTGTACGATTTCAAGATTTCTAAAATGTCTTTCTTCATCCTTTCTAAATTTTAATTAGGATGGAGCGCCAAATCCAATATTCGTCGCTACACAATGTAAATAAATAAAAATTAACCAGTTGCGGACGTTTCCGCTGATTTTTCCATAAATACATAAAATCACTTTTATGTATATCTTAACTAGTAAAGCACAAAACTAAAATAATTTTAACTCTTCCCCTATTTCTATGTCATTAATTTATTTGAACTTAAGATAAAAAGAAAAGCCAAAGTCATCGCAATGATGACTTTGGCCTATTAACAATTAATTACAAAGAATATTTTATATTAACTTTTTAGTTACTATAGGTTTGTTTAAAAAGAGTTATCGGTTTTACTATTTGATAATCTTTTTCAAATCCTCCTAAATCTTTCTTAGCTATTTTAACTTTCGCATTTATTCTTGCGTCCAATCCCATGCTTATTTCCGCAGATCCTTCAATATGAGTGTTCAAGAAGCTACCATTTACTTCTGTATTAACGTAAGGAACCATATCGATAGTTATTCCGTTAACTCCACAAATTTTGGCTTTCGTTCGAGGGAATATTTCAGCTCTTAAATTTGCATTTGCTTCTCCACTAAATTGAGGTGTATAAACCTCTTTATTAAATTCAAACTCATTTATGGCGCTCCAACCTTTTTTTCTCTTGTATTTTGCTCCAAATTTAGAACTAACACTTGCATTAAAACCTGTTGTACATTGTAAAAAGCCATCACACTCAATTTTATAAGCAGCCATAATATCCGTATCAACTGTAATCGCTAATACGCAAGCACCAACATAATAGATAAATGTTCTTTTAAAAACATTATTCATTAATTTCATCTCTTTTTCTTGTGTATAAGATCTAGAATATCTCATTAAAAAATTGGCTTCTGCGAAAACATGTGGACTTACATAAAATTCAAACTTCTTTAGTTTAAACCATTTCACCTTAGTGTGAAGTCTAAAGTCAGCTCCATAATTTATCTCACCATTGGTAAGATAAAGACCACTTGTCTCATTCCAAGATTCACCAGTTTCTTCATTAGTTCCTTTATTAATCTTTTCAAATAAAGTAATATTGCTAAACTTTTTACTAAAGTTAATCGAGATTGTTTTTTTTGTATTTCCAAACATCTCAACCCCTTGTATTTGTTCATCCTTAAAAACCGATCGAACAACTCTTCCTTCGGGAGTGTGATATATTACACGTGCAGGATGGATGGTATTCCCATCTTGAAGAGCTTCGCTTATCTCTTCTACTGTAGATGTTGATTTCAAATCTGCATCATCAGTCATATCAGATACCAATTCAAAATCTGCATCTCTAAATACTTCTTCAAAGTCTGTTTCTTCGGTGTACACGTTAATTACATCTCCAATAGTATCAATCTCAGAAACTTTTCTTAAAACAGCAAGTGTATCTAAATCAACCGACAAAATTGAGGTATTTTTAATGTTATAATCTGCCATTTCAACAGATTCTAATGACATGGTCATCTTTCCTGATTCTTCATCATAAGCCATTCCTTCTTCTCCATTGGAATTAGCTAATTTACTATTGTGAAGCAATATTACATTCTCGTTTATATTAGCAGAAACGGCATTCACATTCTCCAGACTTGGATCTGAGAATTCATCTTTTTCGCTACATGATATTAAAAGGCTTAGCCCTAATAAAACACTTAATATTTTATACATAATTAATCGTATTTAAGAATTACCGAAACATTTGTTATAACCCCTTTTTGCAAAGGTTTTTCTATTGATGAATTACTTGTTGAATTGGTTAATTCCTCTCCTTTTTCGACATTAAAAAAATAATAAACCTCTTGTAGATCGGTAAACAAACAAGTTCCTGTACTATCGGTAGTCGCAATCATATTTTCCTCGCTATCCTCGATATTATACCAAGCGTCGTAGGTTGTAAATAAAGTTACCGTAGCATCTTCTACCAGAACTCCATTTTCATCAAGTACAGTAAACTGCAATTGAGGAGGGCTATCGACATAATTTGTTTTTTCACAAGCACTAAATGCAATAAGTGCGATTAATGCAATAAAGATTTTTTTCATAGCTAGTAAATGTATTATGGGTTAAAAAATTCAGAAATCTGTAAATGAGGCATGTTCCCAAAATGTTCTTCATTATAAACCCCAACATGAGAACCATTTACTTTTTGGTTTAAATTTGTATACAGATCAGAGAAAGAAATATCAGGGTTGTTTCTCACCTCACTCAAAAAATGGGTTGAAAAATTATCTGACAGCCAAACATTTAAATAATTAGAGTAATTAATTGCCTTTGAAACTTCAGATTTATTAGCTGCAGTTATGCAAAGTATCGGGGATTCAAAATCAATCACCTCTCCCATTAATCCGCTGTAGCACGATTCGAGAACAATTAACATGCGACGAAAGTTTCCTTTATTATTAAACGAGTTAAGACCTGCCTTAAATTCTTCCGGACTTATAAACTGTTGGTTGGTTGCATCGATCCTGAGTCCTTCGGGGAAACCATGTCCTGCATTATAAAATAGAATGTTAGACTGCTTAGTGGCCTGCAACACTATTGGGGTATCTTTGCTTATATTCCCTGATAAAATATCAAAAATCATATCAGTATTTATATCTTTTAGGAAATAATCAATCTCGATATTTTCATATAAGTTATTGCCTTCGTTTTCAACAATAATAGAACCCTGATTTCTGTTTTTATCGTGGAATGCAATATCATCTTCTAGAATAAGAACAATATCATCATCGGAGACTCCATTTGCTTTTAAGTGCTGATACATAGCCAGTACATCAGCCTGGTGGCGATAATTTTTCCAGCTTTTAGATGATGCAATTAGTAAAACTTTTAAATCCTTTTTTTCAGGTAAATCGTAAGATTCTCCCGATTGTAAATCATCTATCTGACTGGCGTAAGTTCTCCAGGATGCAGATGTATTAGAGTATCTTTTATCTCCTTTATCGGAATAGTAATTCAGACTAACAAAATTGCCCAAATTAACTTGCCAATGAGCATAAGTTGAATACAAAATATCAAGGAAAAAGTCATTATCATATTCCAAAGAACCACTAGCCCCCATTATATCTGGCGATAATCCATTTTTAATATTTGCTAGAGTTTCGACTATTGACTGATCATCCCAAAATGCAGACTCACCTCGCCCGCTTACAACTTTCTTAATGGAAGTATTTAATTTTTCACCACCTTCTCCTCCAGATTTTTCGATACCATAAGCCAATAACATTAGTGCATCGTAAAGTTGAGCAGATGCCAATAGTGGTTTTTCCCCGTATTTAATTTCATATTCTATTTCAAATCCACTTCTAGGATCGGGAATGCAGACAGTTCCTTCAATCCCCTCTGCGTCTTCACCCAATAAATTAAGCAATTGAGGCATATAAGCCAAATCAGAAAACAAAAACTGACAATTATTCGAATCACTTTTCCAATTTTTTGCCATTTCCACCGCCTGATCTATATTCGAAGGAATACACACAATTAAATCAGGCTTAGAACTAAGGACCAATTGCATTTCATTGCTTATATCTGTTTGTTCGGAATTATATTGTTCAATTCTTGTAACCTCTATGCTCATTTCTGCAGCAAAAAATCCAAACCAATTGTAAAATGACATGCCATACTGATCGTCTCCTGTTACAAGAGCTATGGATTTAACATTCTTTTCTTTTGCCAATAAAACCAGATTTTTACATTGAGAGATGTCTGATTCTACAAATCTCCACACATAATCTTTACCCACATAAGCAGTGGTTATTTCGCTGGATGAAGCTGTTGGTATAAAAAGAGGTTTCTTATTTTTTATAAAATAAGGTATTGATTTAAAAGCGTTAGCAGAAGTAAATGGGCCAATAGCAGCAATAAAACTGGTATCTTTTGCTATCCTTTCTGCCAAATCATCAATATCCTCGGCCTGTGAATCGAACCATTCCAAATCAATTTTTTTACCTGCTACGCCCTCATTTTCGTTTATTGTTGTCTGCACCCACTCCAGGCTTCTCTCCCAATCGCTTTGCATAGATCCTGAAAGAGGCATAAATACGGCGACTTTAAACGAAGATTCTAATGTATTTAAGTCCTCATCTGTATCCTCTTTATTTTCGCACGAAAAACAAAGCATTAGAATTAATAATAGGTAGATATAATGTTTCATAGGTGTTAAGTTAATTGGTGCTTAGTATTATTTCGATTCCAGATATTTATTCTCCATTCTGATAGCTTCATCCTTTCCATTGGTAACTATACCATTCAAGCTATCCTCAAAATGAGAATTAAGAACAAATCCAGTGTAAGAAGATTTTAAATCAAAAACTGTATGCCCGGTAGAATACCCTTCATCCTGATATTTTTGAATACAGTGTAAAACAAGATCGTCGATATTTTTTGTTATGGAACCAATTATGGATTTGGGTGCATAATGCGACTGGTCTGTATCAATACCAATTGCAAGAGTTTTAGGATTTTCACGTATTACATTAAATATTCCCAAATTTGAACCTCCTGCTGCTCCTACAACTAAATCGACATGATCAATTAAGCTTCTGGTTAAAGTTTCAGCCTCCTCCATCATGGAAAAACCAACCACTCCCGAATCTAAATAATGAAGAGAAACATATTTTCCTCCATTGGCTAAAAATCCATCGGAAAAACCATTATAACAATCCTTTAAAGTAGACAATGGCATGCCGGCAATAAATGCTGCGGTATCGCATAAATTAATTTCGGCCGCAGTTAATCCAGCTAAATAAGCGGCGCCATAAAACGAAAAGCCTACCGACCAAATATCAGCATCAGTACTTCCATCAAGCAATAGAATATCCTCATTTAAAAAATCATTTGGACGCTTATCCAGAATGTCGGCATAGGCAACATCTCCTAGAATTAATAGTCTCTTATCATTATAATCAGTGGTAATGATACTATCAATCATGAGCTCTGCTTCGCTAATATTTTCGGGAAATAAATGATTTACAGATAGCTGATAGTCATATTTTGCCTGAACCACTCCTTTAAAAATATTATCAACATAAGAATCTCCAAGGCCTCCTATCGAATAAATAACATCGATATTTGATATTATTTCTGTTTCATCTTTTGAACAACTAAATACAATAACAGAAACTATAACTAGTATAATAATCTGTTTTAGTAATTTGATATTAACACTCATATTAATTATTATTTAGTGTTTAAATGTGCGTGTATTTGAGGTAAAATTTACAATACAAATCTAGTTTAGCAGGTAGAAAAACCATCAAGTTATACTAAGAAAAATTAAACTTGTAATATATTACAAATGTGGACATTAGATGAAATGTAGTAGATATGACGTACTCCTTTTTTGGCGTATTTTAATAAAACAGAAGGCATTTTTAAGTAAAGCTGATAGGTTTATTTTCCATCTGTCAGCATTATTAAATCCTGAAAGATTGAAAATTAATTTAGCCTAACTGTACTTATAATTGGAAAGCTCGTTTTCCGATATTTTCGGTATAAAAAAAGGTATGAACCTTAAAATTGTTGAAAAAAACTATTTAAGTCTGTCCCTTCAACTACATTAAGTTTTTTTCGTAATCGATGTCTTGCAGTTTCTACAGAGCGAATAGAAGTACCATTTATAGAAGCAATTTCTTTACTGGTTAAGTTTAATTTTAAAAAAGCACACAATCGCAATTCTTTTGCGCTAAGATCATTATGTTCTAGTGTTATATTCTTATAAAAATCAGCATGAACTTCTTTAAAACTTTTCTCAAAATCGTTCCAAACTTCGTTCTTTTTATTGATTCTAATTTCGGAAATTAGCTTTTGTATAGCTTCTTTTAAATCGGATTTTTTCAGGTATTCCATGGCTCCTACCTGCAAGGAAATTTCATTTAATAAATTATCATTTTGTACAAAACGTAAGGCATTAGATGTAAGCTCTTTATTATGGCAGATAATATTGTTTTGCAGTATGATATTTTTATTTTTCATTTGCTGCTGCTTTTGAATAAATACCATTTTTCTCATTCTGTTAATTACAATGGCAACAATCAGAAGTATAATTGTAATCAAAAATATTCCCAAAAAAAGTATTAATCTAAAATCACTTTTGTGTTTTTCTTTGGCCAACTGAGCCTCTCTTAGTTTATAATTATACTTTGTACTTAAAGCAGTTACTTCTTTATTCAAATAAGTCTGAAACAAGTTTTTTTCTATGTTATAGGCTTTTTCTAAAAACTTCTTTGCCGAACTGTAATAACCTATGGAGTCGTAAGAATTGGATAAATACTGGTAGGTTTTTCGATATATTTGAGGATACTCCTCTCCCTTTCTTATTTTTAATAAATGTTTGCCCGTTACAATGGCTTTCTGAAATTGCCCTTTTGTTTGATAAGCATAAGTAAGATTATTACTTACATTCACATAATTGGCATAATCTCCAAGTTCTTTATAGGATTGTGCAGCATTACTCAGGTAAAAAACTGCAGTATCAACCTCCGATCTGTAATGCATCAAAAAATGTCCTAATTGATTATATGAAGATGCTTTTAAGCCCTTTAAATTATATTTACTGGCCACTTGAGCAGATAAACTAATGTATTTAAATATTGAATCTTGACGATTAAAATTGGCTTGATTATAATCACTTTCACCTGTAATACACTCTTCATAAAGGGAAGCTAATCGACCGTATAAATTACATCTGGTACGAACTGATAATTCACTTTCTTTTAATAAATCGTAAAGTAGATCGAAACCAATTTTAAACTGTTTTTTTATGCGATGTGCTTCAGCTATTCTAAGAATGCAATAGTACTTCAAATCTTTATTTTCCGATTTTTCTAATAATTCTAAGGCCTGAAGTAGTTCAGGTATTCCTTCGTCAACATTTGAGTTTGATGAATTAATACTACCCAATAGCATTAATATTTTCGCTTTAACTATTATATTATTAGGAAAAGCCTGTTTAATAGTATCCAAACAATTGGTAAGAATAAGCTTTGTGGAATCAATACTCTTTAACTGACATTTGGCTTCAGTCTCTAAAAGCTTAATTCTGATTTTCTGAAGGGCATTTAAATTCGGAAGTGTTTTTAATTCTTGAACCGAGCTTAAACAAGAATCACAACTGGAAAAAAGGAACTCTTCTCCTTTTTGATAGATTTGCTCAAAATTCTCATTTGCTTGAGAATAAGAAAAAAAAGGAAATAGTATGAAAAAAAATAATTGTGTCAGTTTCATTTAAACAGTTTTATTCGCTACAATCTAAATCGCAGCTAACAAAACTAAACAAATATTATTGTATGATACATTCTCTATAAATGATTGTCAGGTTTTTTGAACAAATAGGATATTTCGTAGACAAGCAGCTATAATTGTATCATCAAAATTAATGTATTTACTATAGTTTTTCATTGTTTTTATGTCGAGTTGAGTCTCGCTTCGTTTTCTTCTCTATATTTTTTTGAAAAGCTTCGTTTAAATCGACTCCTGTCTGATTTGCCAAACACATCAAAACCCATAAGACATCAGCCATTTCATCGGCCAAATCTACTTTTTTATCACTTTCCTTAAAAGATTGTTCCCCATATTTTCGCGAAATTATACGAGCCACCTCTCCTACTTCTTCAGTAAGAATTGCCATATTCGTCAGTTCGTTAAAATATCGTACTCCATATTTTTTAATCCACTGATCAACCATTTCCTGTGCCTCTTTAATTCCGATTTGATTCATGTTTTATTCTTTGTTTTTAGTATCGATTACAATGGTAACTGGTCCATCGTTTATTAATGAAACCTGCATTTCTGCGCCAAATTTTCCGGTTTCAACATTTTTTTTCAATTCTTGCTCCAGGCAAAACACAAAATTCTCATACATAGGAATTGAAATTTCAGGTTTTGCCGCATGAATATACGAAGGGCGATTTCCTTTTTTAGTTTTTGCATGCAAAGTAAACTGGCTAATTGCAAGAATCCCTCCATCTACATCCAGCAAAGATTTATTCATTACCCCTTTCTCGTCATCAAAAATTCTCAGATTACAGATTTTTTTACTTAACCATTTGGCATCATCTACAGTATCTTTATTTTCAATACCCACTAAAACCATTAATCCCTGTCCAATTTCACCTATAATTATCGATTCTACTTTCACAGCAGCCTGACTAACCCGCTGAATAACAACTCGCATAACTAAATGTTTATTACGTAATTTAAAAGTCTCTTTTCAAATATAGTATTTTGCTTTTATAGAAACTTATATTTTTAAAACTATAATTCCACACAAGCTCACTATTAAAAATCAATCTAAATTAAGATAATTCCCAAATAATAGTCATATTTGTAGATCAAAAAATACAAACAAAATACAAAATGCTATATTTCATAAGTTCCTCTCACAATCCTGCTTTTAATCTGGCAACAGAAGAATATTTGCTAAAAAATTACGAAGATGATTTCTTTTTTTTATACAGCAATACACCTACCCTGGTAGTGGGTAAGCATCAAAACACTCTTGCCGAGATTAATCTCGAAAAAACCGAAAAAGAAAATATTCCTGTACACAGAAGATTATCGGGAGGCGGAACTGTTTTTCATGATGAAGGAAACCTAAACTACTGTTTTATTAAAAAGGGTGAAAAAGGTAAATTAGTTGATTTTCAAAAATACAGTCAGCCTATTATCGATACCTTACAAAACATGCATATAGATGCAAAATTTGAAGGGAAAAGCGATTTAACAATTGATGGAAAAAAATTTTCGGGCAATGCTTCGCATGTATATAAAAATAAAGTTATGCAGCATGGAACAATGCTATTTTCGAGCGATTTAAAGCGCTTAAACCAATTGTTGAAGGTTAATCCTTTAAAGTTTAAAGATAGAGGCGTAAGATCCATAAGAAGTAAGGTAACAAACATCTCTGATTATCTTTGCGATCCGATAAACCTTTCCGAATTTAGTAAGAAACTTATTCTGCAAGTTAAAGCAAGTTTCCCAACAGCTAAAGAATTTCTGCTTACAGCACAGGACAAAGAACAAATAGAAATTCTAATGCAAGAAAAATATAACAATTGGGAATGGAACTATGGCTACTCTCCTAATTATGAGTTCGAAAAATTATGCAATTTAAAAGGAGGTTTAATTCTTGAGCTTAATTTAAGTATCGAAAAAGGATTCATCAAAAAAATTGAATTAAACGGAAATTGCATACACCATGAGTCAATTTCTGGCTTTAAAGAAGCATTAAGTGGAATACATCACGACAAAAACACTGTTTTAGAGGTACTTAATAAGATTAATTTAGATTTATACTTTAAAAATTTAACGTCCAATGATCTGATTCATGCTTTTTTCTAAAATATCAGTACTTAGCTCAAATAGTATGATCAAAATTTAATATTTTCTAATTAAAATATTTATAAATTGTTAGAGCTTTAGATGTACCTACTTCAAGCTCTAATTCTTCAAGTTTAAGTTTCTTTATATTTTCTACTGACTTAAACTTTTGAATTAACTTTTGAACAGTTTTAGGACCAATTCCGTTTATTTTATCCAGTTCGGAACCAATAAATGCTTTTGAACGCTTTTGCTTATGGAAGGTAATTGCAAAACGATGCGATTCATTTCGTAGATACTGAATAGTCTTTAAGGTCTCAGAATTTTTATCGAGATATAATGGATAAGGATCACCAGGAAAATAGATCTCTTCTAGTTTTTTTGCAATACCAATAACCGAAATAACTCCTCTTAAATTTAATTTATCCAAACTATTTAATGCAGCACCCAATTGCCCTTTTCCCCCATCAATAACAATTAATTGTGGTAACGATTTTTCCTCTTCTAATAGTCGTTTGTATCTGCGATAAATTATTTCTTCCATAGAAGCAAAATCGTTAGCCCCAACTACAGTTTTAATATTAAAATATCGATAGTCTTTTTTATAAGGGCGAGCATTTCTAAAAACTACACAAGATGCTACCGGATTTGTTCCCTGGATATTTGAATTATCAAAACATTCTATGTGTACTGGCGCATCCTTTAATCGTAAATCAGACTTCATTCTTTCAACAATTCTATCGGAATGAGACTGCTTTAAAGATTTATCGCCATGTTTTAACTTCTCGAGACGGAAGTATTTGACATTACGAAGGGAAAGGTCGAGTAATTTTCGCTTGTCGCCACGTTGAGGAACCAAACATTTAACTCCGTCGAAGGGTAAATCAAGTTCAAATGGCAACAATATTTCTTTAGCTGTACTAAATATCTTTTGTCTTATATCTGTAATAGCAAGCAAGAGTAAATCTTCCTTGCTTTCGTCCATTTTCTTTTTTAACTCTATTGTGTGAGCCTGTATTATTGCACCATTAACAATTTTAAGAAAATTCACATAAGCCGAATCTTCATCATCTAATATGGAATATACATCGATATTATTAATAGATGGATTAACAATAGTAGATTTACTTTGATATTTACTAAGTAATTCGAGTTTTTCTTTAACCAAGTGAGCTTCTTCAAATTTAAAATCCTGAGCAAATTCATTCATCTTCTCTTTTAAATGAGAAGTAACCATTCCTATATTTCCTTTCAGAATATTACGAATGGTTTGTATGGTCTCCTCATACTCTTCTACCGATATTTGCCCAACACATGGTGCTTTACAATTTCCTATATGATATTCGAGACAAACCTTAAACTTTCCATTTCTTACTCCCTCTTCCGATAGATTTAGTTTACAATTACGCAGCTTATATAAAGAACGAATCATATCCATTAATGTACGAACCATTATCACGCTGGTATACGGACCAAAATATTCTGAACCATCTTTAAGTAAGTGTCTGGTTACAAAAACTCGTGGAAATCTTTCCTTTTTTATACATATCCAAGGAAAAGACTTATCATCTTTTAGTAAAACATTATAACGTGGCTGATGCTTTTTAATTAAATTATTCTCGAGAAGTAAAGCATCTTCTTCCGAATTCACAACAATATGCCGAATATTGGAAATTTTTCGGACAAGAATATTGGTTTTAGCTGTATCATGAACTTTATTAAAGTAGGAAGCTACTCTCCTTTTTAGTCGCTTAGCTTTTCCTACATATATAACTTTATCGTTCTCATCAAAAAATTGATATACTCCAGGTTCTTCAGGCAAAGCTGCAACCAGGGATTTTAAATAATCTATATTCTTATTTTTTATCACTTTGTAATACTTATAAAAATGAAAGTTTATTTGTTTTCAAATAAATCTATAACTCGAAATTTATTCACATCAAACAAACCTTTATCTGAGAGTTTTAATTTTGGAATCACTAATAAAGACATAAACGCTAAAGTCATAAATGGCGATTGAAAATCAGATCCTAGTTCAGAAGTAAAACTACTTAGTTTATTATAATCAGAAAGCAATTCATCTCCAGTTTTATTTGACATTAGTCCGGCCACTTCTAATTTCACAGATCTATGTTCGCCATTATTTACTGCAACAATCCCACCTTTTAAATCAATTAATGTATTAATGGCATGAATAATTTCTTTATCACTACTTCCAATTGCAATTATATTGTGACTATCATGAGCAATACTTTCTGCAATGGCACCTTTCTTAAAACCAAATCCTTTTACAAAACCTATAACTGGTTTGCCATTATCATATCGACTCATGACAACCATTTTTAGGATATCACGATTTGTATCCGAAACCAAATTACTATTTTCTATTTTAGGCTCACATAAAAAAGAATCGGTAATTAAATCACCATCGCAAGCAAGCATTACATGTATTTTTCCTTTCTTTTCAGAAACAGAGATATCTGAAATTTGAATTGGCTTTCGACTAAAATTATTTAATAAAATTTCATTATTTACTTCAAAACTTGCTTTCCCATCTTTATAAATACACTCCCCTTTTCTATAAACTTCCTGAACCGAAAAAGAACTTAGATTATCAACTGTAATAAAGTCGGCTGAGTCACCAATTTGAATTAATCCCAAATCTAAGCCATAATGTTGTATTGGATTATAGCTTGCTGCTCTTAATAAAGAGAACAAATCATAACCTTTTTTCAAACCTCTTTTTATTAAGTAATCAATATGACCATACTCCGACATATCATCCGGATGTAAATCGTCGGTGCAAAGCATTACTTTTTCGGGATGAGTTTCCAATAAAGAACACAAAGCATCAAAATCTTTTGCAGCACTACCCTCTCTAATTTGTATCATCATTCCCAAAGAAATTTTCTCGAGAGCTTCTTCTAAAGTAGAACATTCATGATCTGCCGAAATTCCTGTTGCAACATATTTCTTAAGATCTGCTCCTTTTAGTCCTGGAGCATGTCCATCTATTTTTTTTCCTAGCTTTTTACAAGCAATTATTTTTTTTAATACTTCAAGATCACCCTTAACAACTCCAACAAAATCCATTACTTCTGCCAAACAAACAACCTCTTCCCTTTTAAGTAAACTCTCAACAATATTACTATCTAGAATAAAACCTGAAGTCTCATGTTTTGTGGCTGGAACACAAGAAGGAACGCCGAACCTTATTTCCAAGGGAACTTTTTTAGCATCGTTAATCATAAAATCAACGCCAATTTCACCCAACACATTGGCAATTTCGTGCGGATCACTTACCAAACCAATGGTTCCATATTTAACTGCTGTTGCAGCAAATCTACTTGGAATTAATAAAGAACTTTCTATGTGCATGTGCGAGTCAACCAAGCCTGGTAAAATATAGCAGTCCTTTACATTCTCACATGGATTTATTGCACTAATAATTCCATTTACAACTACTATTTCTGCATTTGTAATGCTTCTTGATATTACATCTACTACCTTACCTGATATTGTAAAATTCTTTTCCATATCTTTATTTTTACTCATAAAATATAGCTTTCAAAAACGCCCGAAATCGACATTTTCTCATAAGAAAAGGCAATTTCGGGCGTTTTAAGGAGTAAACTATTTTAAAATACTCCTTGGTTCCACGTGGAACATTATCGTCCCATAAGCACCAAAAGAACGTTTATATCACTAGGAGAAACACCCGATATGCGCGATGCTTGTCCAATAGTTTGTGGTTGAATTTTATCTAATTTTTGTCTTGCTTCTGTCGAAATAGATTGCAGACTGCTATACTCAAATCTACCTTTAATATTAATATTTTCCAAGCGAGTTAGCTTATCAGCTATCAATTTTTCACGATCGATATAACCACTATATTTTATTAATACCTCTGCTGCTTCAATTATCTCTTCCCTTCTATTAGGTATTTCTTCTATCATTTGCTTAAGAGGATTTACATCCTCAATTAAGTCATGAATTCCAACCTGTGGTCGTAATATTATATCATATAATTTTACACCTTGTTTTAAAGGCGATGTGCCTAATCTTTCTAAAACAGGATTAAGAAATTTTGGTTTACAGCTAAATTCCTTACAAAAGTTAAACAATTTATCTCTATAAATGATTTTCTCCTCTAGCAAATCCAATCTCTCTTTACTAGCTAAACCAAGCTCATAAGCCTTAGGTGTTAATCTAACATCTGCGTCGTCTTGGCGTAATAGAATTCGATATTCAGCTCTGGAAGTAAACATTCTATATGGTTCATCAACTCCTTTGGTTACTAAATCGTCGATTAAAACACCAATATATGCTTCATCTCTTTTTAGGGTAAATTCAGGTTTTCCCTGAACCGATAAGCTTGCATTTATACCAGCAATCATTCCCTGTGCACCTGCTTCTTCATATCCTGTTGTACCATTAATTTGACCTGCAAAATACAAATTGGAAACTAATTTAGTTTCTAATGTATGATATAAATCTGTTGGATCGAAATAGTCATACTCGATTGCATAGCCCGGACGATACATTTTTACATTCTCTAATCCCGGAACTTTTTTCAGTGCTTTTAACTGCACATCCCATGGCAAACTAGATGAAAATCCATTTATATAATATTCATGAGTATCTTCTCCTTCTGGCTCTAAAAACAATAAATGCTCATTTTTTTCGGCAAAAGTGGATAATTTTGACTCTATACTCGGACAATATCTTGGACCTGTACTTTGAATTGTTCCATTATACATTGGCGAATCTTCGAATCCTTCGCGTAAACTATCGTGTACTTCAGTATTAGTATAAACAATATAGCATGGACGCTGACGAAGTGTCTTATCGGTATGATTTATTAAATATGAAAACTTATAAAAACTATCTTCCCCTTCTTGTTTTCTCATAACAGAAAAATCTATTGTTCTTCCATCTAAACGAGCTGGAGTTCCTGTCTTCATTCTACCAACAACAAATCCTAATGATTTTAATTGCTCGCTAATACCAAAGGAAGCTGGTTCGGCCGAACGACCTCCGGTTTCCTGATTTTTACCGATATGCATTAAGCCATTAAGAAAAGTGCCATTGGTTAATACTACTGTTTTGGCTAAGATATCAATACCTAATTTGGTTTTAACTCCCTCTACTTTTCCATCTTTTACAATTATCCCAACAACAGCATCCTGCCACATGTCTAGATTATCGGTATTTTCGACAATTTTTCGCCATTCTGCCGAAAAAATCATTCTATCGCACTGTGCGCGAGGACTCCACATTGCAGGTCCTTTCGAACGATTTAACATTCTAAACTGTATAGAAGAACGGTCGGTTACAATACCTGTAAAACCTCCCAATGCATCAATTTCGCGAACAATTTGCCCTTTTGCAATTCCTCCAATGGCCGGATTACATGACATTTGAGCAATTTTGTTCATGTCCATTGTAATTAATAAAACAGAAGATCCAAGGTTTGCTGCAGTTGTTGCTGCTTCGCATCCTGCATGTCCGGCTCCTACTACTATTACGTCATATTTAGGCAACATACTATATAAGATATTTGTATTCTTTTTTCCTTATTTATACACAAAGATAAATATTTTAGTCTAATATACTGTATACCAATATGCTAGACCTAGTGCTACAAAGTCTAATTGTTTGGTATTCAATTAAATAAACTAAAAAATTTCACAAATTTAATCAATCTCGGAAAGTAATGCTAATGATTCGTCTTCCTTTTGTGTCATTATCTTCTGATCTTCATCTGTTTTATCATCAATTTCCAACAGATGTAAGACTCCATGAATAATCACACGGTGAAGTTCATCGAAATAGGTGCATTTATATTCTTCTGCATTATCTCTAACTGTATCAATACTAATAAAAAGATCGCCGGAAATAATATTAGCGACAGTATAATCAAAGGTTATGATATCGGTAAAATAATCGTGATTTAGGTGTTCACGATTCATTTTAAGTAGGTAATCATCGGAACAAAAGTAGTAATTAATCTCTCCTACTTCTCCTCCATTATTAACGACAACGCGATTGACCCAATCGCTAATTCGCTTTTGATCAATCGCGGGAATTTCAGCTTCGCACGAATTATAAGTTATTAACATTTATCCAAATCTAAATATCATTTCTACTAAAGTGCCGTTTTCATTAAACTCAATATCATCGGCAAGATGATTCATTAAGAAAATTCCTCGGCCATGTGTTTTTTCTAAATTTTCGGGCAATGTAGGATCTGGAATATTAGCAAAATCAAATCCAGTACCTTCATCTTCAACAATAAATTGAATTGCTTCCTCGTCTATATTGTATTCTATTTTTACTTTTTTTGATACATCTAGTCGATTTCCGTGCAAGATAGCATTATTTACCGCCTCTATTATAGCAACAGAAATTTTGCCGTAAATTTCAGAGCTAATATTATGGGAAGAGGTAATATCATCTATTAATTTCTCAACCCTACTAATATTTTCTAGTTCGGATGGAAACTCCAATAAGTTTGTAGATTTAGTCATCATTTAATTTTATCATATAGTCCTGATACAGCTTATTATAATAATCAAACATTTTTACATTTGAGTCGTAAAAAACCCCATCAAAATCTGTTCGTATTCTTTTATACTCAAATATCTCTTTAGGGTTACTCAATTTTAATAATTTTCCTGATTTACTTTCACGTTTTTTATCAAAATCTTTTTCCCTCTGAGCTTTTTCGGCTTCCAACAATCTAGTTAGAATTCGATTTTGGCGAAAAGAAGTAGACGAATTTATCGAAAAATTAGATACGTCGGATTCAATTTTATCAATCATTTTCATTACTTCACGTAATATTTTTTCGCTTTCGTTACCAAAACCTCCATTTTTTAACATTTCGCTTAAATTATGCTTATACATTTCCTGCTTTTGCAAAAACTCGCCAATCTTTTGTTTTGTTGTTGGCTTTCCATTTTTCATGTCAGAAATTAATTCTTCCATCATTTTTTTTAGAGACTTCTGCCCATCTTTTAATCCCGAAAAGGAAGGTTTATTGCCTTTTTTATCTCCCAATTGATCTCCTGGCATTGCATTGGCCATTTGCTCCATTAGTTGTTTTAATGCTTCCGAAAGAAATACACTTAACTCATTTGCCTTGTTTAATACTTTCTGTTGTGCTGTGCTGGCTTGTATTCTTCTTCTATCATTTGCTTCGGTAATTACCTTATCCAACTCTATTTCTATCTCGAATATTTTATTTCCAATTAATGATGCTACCTGCGGCGATCGTGCAGATAATGCAAACAACGAATCCTGAATTAAGGCATATTCTTCTTTTAAGTCTCCTTGCTGTTCTATTACTTTAACGTATAATGGATTTTTGTAATTAATTAAGCGTAATTGGTTTAACACATTTTCTTGCTCAAACGAAAATTCAATAAGATTATTCATTAAGCGAATAAGATGATCGATATTAGCACTCATTTGGGCAGAACTGCTTTGCGCAATATTATCGGCTAATTTTTGTGCTAAATTTCGCATTTTTTTAGAAGTTTCCTTCATATTTTTAGCCGCTTTTCCCGATTTACCATTCTGCAACTGATTATTGGTATTAATAATCATATTGCTTATTTCCTGCCTAAGTTCTTCGGTATTTTCAAAACTATAAGGCTTTTGAATTTCAGAATTTTTATCAAATAAATTTTCTAAATCTTTCTCAATATCTTGCCATTTCTCTTTTCCCGATTCCTGATTAGATTTTAAAAGCTCTTCGTTTCTTTTGTATTTATTAGCTGCCTTATCCTGATCGTTGGCAAGCTTATCAATTCTATCTGCAAGTTGTTTTGTACGAAGCTCTATTTCGTATCTTTCGAGCAATTGCAGGTTTCTATCTAACTGTTTTTGAAAATCATTAACCGACATTTTTAGCTTGTTTCCAATTCTATTCAAATCTTCCGATTTTAAATCATCAGCTAGTTTATTAAATTCTTCGAAGAGTTTTTCGAGCTCAGGATCCATTACTTTTTTAAGCAGATCTTCTATTTGCCTTTGTTTCTCCAACATCGCAGGATCTTCTAATCCTGAACTATTCATAAGATTATTTTTTCGCTGATTCTCTTTTGCAATATTTTTTAATAAGTCGTCGAGCTGACTTTTCTTTGAAGAAATTTGCTGCATTAATTGTTTTTGTTGCCACTTATCTGCCGAAGCATCTAATGCATTTTTTTGCAGTCGTAAAATATCTTTTTGTATAGATTGACTTAAGTCTATTCCTTTTTCGATTTGATTACTTATACTATCCTGAACATTTGTATTTATATCGTACAATTGTTTTGAATCGGGAATATAATAATTGAATTGCTGAGAATTTGATTTTTTAGCTCCGTTTATTTCATCGTTATCAAAAATTTCGAAATAATATTTTACATTACTCCCTTCAGTATAATCGACAGACGAAAAATCGAATGCAAAATAAAATTCCTGAGAAGTTAAATTCTTGCGAATAGAAATCGGAATGTATACTGCAGGATAATTTTCACTTTCATAAACAAATCTCAATTTAGAAAATCCGTAATCGTCTTTAATAATTCCTCTAAAATAATAAGCAGAGTTTATTAATGAATCTTGAATTGAACTCACTTTAATTTGTGGATACAAATCAGGAATCACATCAATATTATAACGAGCAAATAAATTTCGAGGAAATTCATTATTTTCTAAAAATATCTCATAAGATAATTTTTTATGAACTTTTCTGGAAAATTTAAGGCTATTTGAATCTGATATTTGTGTACCACTAGTCAGCGAATCAGAAAAAACCAATTCTCCTGCACTTGCGAACTCGGTTTTTAGAATCCACGAAAGAGTGGATCCTTCTGATACACTGACATCTCCAAGGTTATTTTCTACTCTTTTTACTTGTTTTGTATAAGCCGGCGAAATAATCGAAAGAGACATATTTCTTACTCCTGGTTTAGACAAAACATTAATTTGATAAATTTCGGAACTAACATTACCCGATTGTAGATAAAAACGAATATCTGTATTTACATTTCGAAACAAATAAGTGAAACTTCCGTCGGATTCTTTTTTCATTAAAAAATTAGCATTCCCAAACAGCACATTAACCTCTTCCGGAAAATACTTACCCTTGGTTTGTACTTTTAATGTAAAATCGGAACCTTTTACAATTCCAGTAGGTAATGAGTCCAAAACAAAATAAAAATCGGCTGGTGGCAGGTATTTCTTGTTAAAATGAACTAATCGATCGGTACTATTGGAGTACAAATCGGGAATAAGAAAATAAACGGATACAATAACAAAAAGAACAGCAAAAAGATATTTTAAGTATTGTAAACTATCTTTAAATGAAATTGCTTTTCGGAACTGTAGCAAACGAACCGATTCGATTCGCTGATTAATACTTGCCAGTAAAAGTGTGTTTTCCTCAAGTTCGGGATTATTAGAAAGTTCGGTTAACTCTAGGGTGTTTAATAATCGATCTTGCAATTGAGGAAAATGCTTACTGATTATTGCAATTGCTTGTCGGTATGTAATTTTCTTTCCTATTTTTGATAAACCAATTATTGGATTAATTATTAAAAAGAAAAATACAATAGCAAAAAATAATAAGGATACTACAAATAAAATGGTACGGGCAGTAACAGAAAAATAAAGATAATACTCCGAGAAGCTAACAAATAAAAAATAAGTAAGAAACAATACAAGACTAAGAAGTACACCTCTTAAAAGCTGATTCTGATAGTATTTTCTTATAAAGCGATCTAATTTCGCAATAAAAATATCTCGATTATTTTCCATACTATCTTGTTACGGCAAATGATTAATTTCGATACAACCAAAGGGCAGGATTAAGCTTTGTACTCCCTTTCCAAAGTTGAAATTTAAGTACTGTTTCGTTTTTTGATTTATCGGTGTATACTGTACCTATTTTTTCTTTCGAAAAAACAAGATCGCCTTTTTTAACATTAACTGTTGCTAAATTCGAGTAAACTGAAAAATATTCTCCATGACGAATAATAATTACATTATTTAAGCCAGGCATTGATAAAATATGTGTTACCTCTCCTTTAAAAATAGAACGACAATCGGAATTAGTATCTGTAGTAATGTTAACACCGTCGTTTCTAACTCTTACATGTTTAAGCACGGCATGTGCATGCTCGCCAAATTTTTCTGATATAAAACCAGTTTTTGTAGGCCATGGCAGTTTTCCTTTATTGCTTCCAAATGTTTCTGATAACACTTTATCTTCGGGCGTTAATCCGTATTTTCCGCTTCCGCTTTTCGACTTATTTGCTAGTTTTGCCTGATTTTCGATAATCTTTTGAATCTCTTTCTCAAGCTTTTGCGCATATCTTTTTTGCTTGCGAAGATCATCTCTTAACTGTCTCTCTTTTTTCTTAAGTTTCTTAACAAGAGCCGATTGCTGACTTTTTTCTGAGGACAATTTTATATTTTCGGTGTTCTTTTCACTTAACAAATCAACTTTTTCGGCCTTAACTTTTTTAAGAACAATAGCTTTTTCGTTTAATTCTGATCTTTTTTCTCCTATAGTTATACCTTGCTTTCTACTATATTCAGAAAATTGCTGCAGATATTTATACCGTTTATACGCCTGATTAAAATCTTTAGATGATAATAGGAATAATAGTTTTTCATAAGAATTCTTTTGCTTATGAGCATACACAATAACTTTTGCATACTGTTTCTTAAGCTTAAATAAATCGTCTTCTAACTTTTTAATTTCCTTATTTATACTATTTATTTGCTTACCAATATATGAAACTTCGCACTCGATAGATTTTATAAGAGCCTGACGAGCTTTTATTCTTTGATTTAAAAGATTTAGTCGACTTAAACTAACCTCTTTATTTTTAAGTGTGTTTTTTAAAAGGGTACTAGTGTAGGCAATATCTTTTTCGTTTTGTTGCTTGCGCTTTTTTAGGCTTGATACCTTTGTTTGCGAAAAAGCCTCTACCGATATAAATATCAGTAAAAACGACAGATAGAGTAAAATTTTTTTACTTGAAAATCTTAAAATGCCCATACTTAGATTTACGGATAAATTCTTTCGTATTTACTAGAAATTTTAAAACTAAATTTTAATTTCTCGTCGAAAGAAATCTTATTAAACTTTATGCTACAAGATAATAAATGTTTTGGATCCTTTACCTGAAAGCTCAACCGTTGCGGAAATTTATTATTATCATAGAATTTAAAATCTCTATACTTAACACTAACATCTCTTAATTCTTCAAAGTCTTTAATTAAAACATCGGTAATTCTCATTAAAGATGGATCTATTTCAACTTTCTGATAACCAAATCTGTTTAGTTTTCTTAGCTTATCTTTTCTTAGTTTACGATCAACTTTACGCGATTTTTCGGATATAAACACATACATATTGTTTATAATTTTACCATTAAATCCACGTATAAAAGATTTTGCTTTTTCGTTATTTACGGCAGTAAAAACAGAGTTTGTAATAATACTTTGAAGAGATTCAAAATTTAGATCGACATTTAAATTCTCATTAAAAAAATTAAAGTCATCAATAAAATATTTCTTCTTCATTCTGTCAATCATCTTAACAGAATCCTTAGTAATTAATAGTCTGGCTACTTCTATACCACCTACAGGAGCAGTTATACTAATCCAAATTAAGCTGTCCTTTTGTATTTTTATGGCTCCTTTAAAGCTTTTTTTTACTTCGTTTACTTTAAAATTAGCAGTAAATTTTTTTACATAAAAACTATTGTAATGCAAACTACTATCTAGTAAAGTTCTATATAACTTACCATCTGATATGGGTTTTGCTTTTACAATACCCAACTCTTGTACTGGTCGGCATGAAAACTGAATAAGGGCTATAACTACAAGTAAAGCCCCTATAAAATATCTCGTTTTTAAATTACTCTTCATCCTTAATCATCTGGTCAGGAATAGTCCCGGTTTTTACTTTCTCGGCAAGATATTTTGAACCTTCACCTATCTCCATGGCTTTTTTCCACTCTTCCAAAGCCTTTTCATTATTACCTAAACGAAACAAAATGTCTCCATAATGTTCAACAACAACAGCCGATTCTTCACCACCAAACTCCATTGCCTTTTCCATTACAATACGCGCATTATCATATTCTCCTAGCTGATACAAAACCCATGCATGTGTATCTAAATAAGTAGAATTTTCCGATTCGAGCTTAACGCAAGTAGAGCTCATGCTTTTTGCTTTTTCGAGATTTTCGTTTTTTACAGATAAATAATAACTGTAGTTATTCAGTACAATTACATTATTTGGTTCAAAAAGTAAAACTTCATCGTAAGCTTTAAAAGCTTTTTCAGAATTTCCGGCTTGATAGTATGCATCGCCCATATAAGTTTTAAACTGAACACGCAATTTTACATTATCACCAATGTAATTCATTCCATTCTCGAAAGCATCTATTGCTGTTTTATAATCTTCCTTTTGTGCAGCTGCCACACCTTTAAATATATATAGCAAAGCTTGAGTTGGAAAATATTGTAAAGCCTCACTACTAACCGTTAACATGCTATCAAAATCGAGTAATTGATTATGGATTAACAATAATTCTTCCCAAACCACATAATTCGATTTCTCTTCTTCCAACACTTTTTCCAGATGATATTTTGCTCCTTCGTTATCGCCTCTTTTACGCAAAAAGTCGGCATAAAGTGCATGAACTCTAACATTTCCAGGATGCACTTTTACTAAAATATCCAGTAATGATTTTAGGTAATCATCTGACAATTTTTCATTGTCTGGATTCATTAACAAAGCAATTAGATATTGAATTTTCTGATCGGATTCAATCTCCTGCTGTTCAAAGGCCTTTGCCAATGATTCATTACTTTTCTCTATTTCTCCTTTTTTACGATAAAAATCGGATAAATAGAAATGAACTAAACCATTGTTCGGATCTATTTTTAATATTTCCTGGTATTGTTTAAAAGCTTTTTCTTCCTGATTATCTGCCAAATAAAGATCGGCTAATATTCCATAAAAATCGGCTCTATAAGGATACTTTTTAATTAAATTTTGCACCTCGGAATAGGCCATTTTCTTATTACCAAGCTTAATATAAAGCCTTTCTTTTTCGAGCGAAACACCTTCCTGTATTCCAATCTTTTTCTCTAAACGATTGTAAACTTCTACAGCTTCTTCGAACTTTTCAACCGAAGCCAATAATGAGGCTTGCAAGTAATAAAAGTCGTTTCTATCGGGATTCATCTCGATTAAATCGCTGTATACTTTACAAGCTTGCTCTATCATTGATTTTTTTTGATAGATATTAGCAAGCTGAATTTGATACCATAAATTTTGAGGTCGCAATTTTACAGCACCGCGAGCTAATTCTAAAGCGCTATTTAAATTTCCCTGACTAAGGTAAATATTTGCCAGTTCATACCTTACCACGGCACTCGACGGATCAATTTTTATGCAGGAAGCATACAAAGAAATTCCCTTCTCTACCTCACCTAACAATACTGCTTTTGTTGCTTCTGCAAATGCAAAATCGAACTCAAGTTTTTCTTGTTCGGTTAATTTTATTTCTTTTTGCACCTTTTCTTTTTTAGGTGCAAAACCTATATTCTTTGCCATTACTGGGGTTCCCGATAACAAGAAACCTCCAGTTAATATTGCTATTATAAATTTACTTCCTGCCTTCATCCGCTATTTATTTTGAGAAGCTTGCAAAATCTCCAACATTCATCTCCGATACATCCCCTTGAATATCAACATTATTACCTATCATTGAATTGTCAAGATTTAAGTTTTCGAGAATAGAATTTCGCTGAATAATAGAATTGCGAACCAATGTATTACTTACGGTGGTTCCGGCTCCTACCGATACGTGCGGACCTACCACCGAATTAATAATTTTAACATTTTCTCCTATGTAACAAGGAGGTATAATAATTGAATTTTCATGTTTTGCTGAAGAGCAAACCAAATCATCGTTTTTATGATATTCCAAAATTCTTTGGTTGGTATGTACTGTAGCATCTTTATTACCACAATCCATCCACTCAATAACCTGTCCGGGTTTAAATACCAGACCTTTATTTTTCATGTTCTCCAAAGCGTCGGTTAACTGATATTCTCCGTTAACAACAATTTCGTTATCCAATAAATATTGCAATTCATTTTTAAGATTTTCACCATCTTTAAAGTAGTAAATTCCTATAATTGCAAGGTCGGAAACATATTCCTGTGGTTTTTCTACAAAATCAGTAATATTATTATTTTCGCCAAGTTTTACAACTCCAAAAGCCGAAGGATCTTCAACCTTTTGCACCCATATCACACTATCAGCTTCGGCATCCAACACAAAATCGGCCTTAAACAAAGTATCGGCAAAAGCCACAACCACACGATCGGACAATGATGGAGCTGCACAATGAATTGCATGAGCTGTTCCCAATGCTTCGGTTTGATAATAGATACTTGCTTTTGCTCCGATATTTTCGGCAATTTCGCATAAGGTTTGTTCAACTTCCTTGCCAAAATCACCAATAATAAAGGCAATTTCGTCTACTTTTTCGTTCGAGACTTTGGCAATTTCTTCAACTAAACGCTGAACAATAGGTTTTCCTGCAATAGGTATTAATGGTTTTGGTACTGTTAGAGTATGCGGACGCATGCGTTTCCCCATACCTGCCATTGGTACAATAATTTTCATTTATAATTTATTTTGTAGTAGTAATGTATAATGATAACTGTAATAAGGCTCAAATGTAAGCTTTACAAAATTATTTTAATCCAAATTAATAATTTTTAACGCTTTATCATTTTCCTGTATGACCAAATCCTCCAGCGCCACGCTCCGAATTCTCAAGCTCTTCTACTGCCTCCCAACTTACTGTTTCGTGAGCTGCAATTACCATTTGGCAAATTCTTTCTCCGTCTTTTATCTCAACAACCTGATTCGATAAATTAGCAAGTATTACCCCTATTTCTCCACGATAATCGGCATCAATAGTACCTGGTGAATTTAGTACAGTAATTCCCTCTTTTAGAGCCATGCCACTTCTGGGTCTTATTTGTGCTTCATAGCCTGCAGGCAGCTCAATAAACAAACCTGTTTTTATTAATCTTCGTTCGAGCGATTGGAGAAAAATGGGCTCTGAAAGATTAGCTCTTAAGTCCATGCCGGCCGATAATTCGGTACTGTATTTTGGTAAATCGTGTTTCGATTTATTTACAATTTTAACCTTCATGAGTATTAATTTTCTATTATTATTTTTAACAATTTGCTAAGGTACATTTTTCATTCCTGTTATGAAAGATAAAATTAGGAATGAAGTTTCAAACTATTTACGCAAACGCAACAATTTAAAAAGTGGGTTCCATAATTGCTCTTTCTGAATTACCAGAAGAAGAAAGGCAATTAATAAAGGGGTTTTTGCTGCCATCTTAATCCATTGGTTATCGAACTGAATATATATGCTTATTGCATAGAGCAACATAGCAAAACCAAAATATAGAAATATACGTTTTAAATTGTAAGGTACAGGGTAATACTTTTGTCCAAGAATATAGGAGACAATCATCATTACGGTAAAACAAATTAAAACGGCTACAGCCGCGCCATAATAGCCCAGGCGCGGAACCAGTATTACATTTAAAACAACTGTAATGAGTGAACCTAAAAAGGCAATTTTTGCTCCCATTCGAGTTTTATCAGCCAACTTGTACCACAGAGAAAGAGAAAAGAATACACCAAAAAATAAATTCCCTAAAAGCACATAAGGAACGATTCCAATTCCCTCGTGATAACTCGATTTAATTAGCAGTTTTACAATATCAATATAAAACATAACCCCCAAGAATATAAACAAGCCAAATACAACAAAATACTTGAGCACATCGGCATAGGTTTGTTTGGAGTTTTTTTGCTTTGCCTGATTAAAGAAAAATGGTTCGAAAGCATATCTAAAGGCCTGAATAAAAAGAGTCATAACAACAGCAAGTTTATAATTTGCACCATAAATTCCTGTTTGATAAAAAGGGTCCATTTCTTCGGGAATTAAATACGGCATTAACATTTTATCCATGTTAATATTTATCATACCGCAAATGCTAACAATTAAAATTGGCCAGGTATAAGCGAGTATTTCCTTTAAAAGAGTCCAGTCGAGCTTAAATTTTATGCGATAAAAATCGGGAATCAGTAATAGAAAATTTATTACTGACGATACAGCAAACGCAATAAAAATATAGCCAATACCTATTTCGGGCTTCCATATTGTATGAATCGGAAAATTAGGGTAATGTGTATTTATCCAAGGACATAAAATCAGAAAAAACAGGTTGATACCCAAATTTGAAAAAATATTTATGAGTTTTAAGCCTGCGTAACGAAAAGCTTTATTTTGCATTCGCAAACGAGCAAAAGGCAAAGCTGTAATGGCATCGAATCCCAATGTTAAGGCCAATAAAATAATATATTCCTTATTTTGAGCAACACCTAAAAAATTCGATAAAGAATTTAAAAAAACAAGAACCAATATCCAAAAACATATAGAGGTAGATATAAGACTAATAAAACCTGTTGAAAAGCTTATATCGGCCTTATCTTTTTGGCTCGAAAACCTAAAAAAACCGGTTTCCATTCCATAGGTAAGTAAAACCAATAAAATAGCAACATAAGACATAAGGTTAGTTACTACACCATATTGTTCGGGAACAAAAACATAAGTATACAAGGGTACCAGCAACCAATTTAAAAAACGGCCCAAAATAGAGCTTAAACCGTAAATTGCAGTTTCACCTGCTAATTTTTTTAATGGATTCAATTTTTATGAAATTTTAAGTTAAGATCTGCAAAGATATGAGATTTTTATGGTTCGTTCGTTTCAGAAAGTATCTGAAAATGAAATATGAACATTTTTTTTGATGTTCCACGTGAAGCAATATTGATAATATATCTATAAAAAAGAACTTTCAGTATTTATATCGAAAATAAATAAGCCTTACACAAACGTTTTCGACGCATGTATTTGATAATTCAGAGATTATATCTGCCTGAAACACTTTTATATCCCGTTTATTTTTCTCACTTTTGCTAACCATACGCGTTAAGGAACGTTTATGTTAGTGTTTGTTGTTTAAGTATTTTGTGAAAATCCCGTGCCTCTCCGGCCGGGATATTTCTTTTTATAGACATTTGTGTCTTAAATCTAGCGAATACTTTTACCAAAGGGTGTTAAAGCAAATCCTGCCAATTTTATGTGTTGTGCTGCAAAGGGAATTCCAATAATTGTAATGGCAAAAAGTAAGGCAAATAACACATGAGTTAAGGCAATCCAAATTCCTCCAATAAATATCCAAATAATATTTAAGATAATACTAAGACATCCGCCTGCGTGCTCGTTGTGTTCCACTTTTTGACCAAATGGAAACAAAGCCAGTACCGACAACTGAATAATTTTTATCCCGAAAGGAATACCCACAATTGTAAAGCACATTAATAATCCGGCAATTAGATATTCCAGAAAAATAAATAATCCTCCAAAAACAATCCAAATTAAATTTCCAATAATACTCATATTTTACTTTTTATAATTGATATGAAAGTCCAAATTGCAATACAAAATCAGGCGAAGTATTTACAATTAAATCTTCGGTAAATGATGCCGATAAAATTAGTTTTTTAGAAACAAAATAATCGCTTCCCAGCACCAACTGAACCGAGCTATTACCCAATTGTTTAGTAATAGACTGTTTATATAAGGCTGAATGATAATCGAATTGTAACTTTGGTACAAATCGTTTTCCTAAATACCATGCAAATCCGCAATTTCCAAATGCTATATTTCGGGTAACTTTATCTTCTAAAAGTGCACCTGAACCAATTCGTAAATATGCGAGTGAATAAAACCAAGTAAATTTATTTAATCTTTTATTGGGGTAAATTGTAGCACTTATTTGAGCCCCAAAATCGCAGGTACCACTGCCAACCAAATCTTGTTTCGCTCCAGTAGGTAGTTTTACGAATCCACGCAAAGCCATAAAATGATTTTTAGTTTTTAATAATGAAGTACCCATAAGAAGGGAAATATCGCCAATCTTTAGCTTTCCATCTTTCATGGAAACAATAGTTTGATCGTTTTCCTGATACAAATAAGTAAGATTATAATTTTGCATCGTTTCGCGAGCTTTCCCGGGTAAACCAAATGCCTCATGCCAACCACTAATAAAAGAATCCATAACTCCACCAGAATGTCGCACCAATGGTAAACATATCGATAATTCAAATCTATCTGAAAGCCCATATCTAAGTCTAATATCGTTGCGATACATTTCTCCATCAAAATACACCAGTTCATCGGTGAATTGCGAGATGGTGGCATTATTAGCAATATTAAGATAATTGCTAAAAATAAACTCGTTTTTGTGAAGAAGCACACCCCCACTATTTACCTGTAATCCAAAAAAATGTATCAAAGGACTCTGATTGTGTGTAGGGAAAGGTTCCACTAATTTCTGAGCCAGAGAAATATTTACACTGATCAAAAGAACAACACACAAACTAAAGACGAATTTCATGGATAAATGCCGGTTTTAAGGTAAAATAGAATCAAATCTACTAATTATAACAGGCATTACAAATAAAGGTCTGTAATAAGCTCAAAACACGTGCAATAAAACTTATCCCTCAATTAATTTCCAAACCATAGCAGCAGAACCCAAAATACCAGAATTTCCTGGCACTGAAGTAATTTTAAGTATGGTTTTTCCTTTAAACACCGAAAGCATATTTTCCTCCATGTGGTATTGGGTTGGCTTAAGGAGTAAATTGCCAGCTTTTGAAAGTCCACCAGCTAAAAAAATAGCTTGCGGATTATTTAATGCCACAGCATTTGCGAGTGCGATTCCTAATATTTTACCCGTAAATTCGAAGGCTTCAATGGCAATAATATCGCCAGCATAAGCAGCATGAGCCAATCTTTTTGCGCTCATTTTATTAAATGGAATGCTTCTTAAATCGCTTTTGTAGGAATACTTTGCCAAAAGCTTGCTAACAGTTCTTTTAATGCCCGTAGCAGAAACGTAGGTTTCCAGACATCCATTTCGTCCGCAGCCACATTGTCGGCCATCTGGTCGCACTATTATATGTCCCATTTCGCCTGCCAGGCCGCTATGTCCGTAAACCAATTCCTCATTAACTACAATACCACTTCCAAGACCTGTACCAAGCGTTAAGACCATAAAATTTTTCATTCCCACAGCACCACCATAAAGCATTTCGGCAAGTGCAGATGCATTGGCATCGTTGGTTACGTAAACAGGAAGAGAAAAAGCCTCGCGCAATTTTTGTCCTAAAGGCAATTTACCAGTCCAAGGCAAGTTAGAAGCCTCTTGTATGCAACCATCGTTAAAATTTGCATTAGGAGCTCCCACTCCAACTCCTACAATTTCAAATTCTTGTTTGCCCTTAGGTATTAGCTTTTTAATGCGACGTATTATTTCCTGAACAAAATCGTCGAACAATATAAATTTCTTTGTAAAAATAGAATCCTGAGCAAGATTGTTTCCACTCTTATCAACCAGACCAAAAACGGTATGTGTTCCACCAATATCGATACCAACTGCAAGTTTCTTCATACCTACAATTTAATATAAAATTGTGAAAATACCCTACAATCTTTCTTTTATAAGGGATCTTATTGGGTTAAAAATTCTTTGCAGTAGTCGAAGATCTTCAGTTATGATCTCTGCGTCGCCTTCAATTTTTTGTGAAAAATCGAGCTCAAGACCATAATTTGTAATTAATCCATTGGGAAAATCAACATCTAAAGTATATTTCTGATCTTCGGGAATTTTAGATATGGATTGTATCCTACCTTCCAACATACCATATTCGAGATAAGGATAATTATCGAGTTTAATATTTACCCGCTGACCCACTTTTACTTTTCCGGCACCCAGAATTCCCAATTCGAGTCGGGCAACAATTTTGGTTGAGTCGTTTGGCAGAACCGTAAACACGCGTTTTCCCTGCTCTACGTTCTGATTTAAACTGTAATATTTATTGAAACTCACTCTTCCATTAATCGGAGTTTTAATAAGGTATTGTTGCTCCCAAATATCTATTTGTGCCTTTAAATTATCGAAAGATTGAATGAGCAAATTTTGTAGTTCCTTTCGTTCATTTTCTTTAGTAAGCTCTAAATCGATAATTTGCTGATTAACTTGAGCAATATCTATTTTTGTAGCTGCCAATGCCGATCGGGCTCCATGAAACGAATAGGATTGCTGAAGAAATTTCTTTTTGGCATCCTGAAAATCAGACAAGGAGATTACTTCTTTCTTAAACAAAGAAGAATCGCGCAGGTATTGTTTTTCAATGATAGTCAACTCGCTTTCCAAAATCATTTTTTGTTGATATTGTCGCTCGTAATACATATTGTATTTGCGAATTTGATCTTTATAAGATTCAATTTTTCTATCGTAATATCCTAGCTCAATAAAACGAATATAATCGACATAAGATTTTAAAAATGAGTTGTAATAAGATTGTATTTCACCAAGTCGAAAGTTAGTATCTAAAAAATTAGAATCTAAACTTTCTTGTACACTTAAATGAGCTTGAAAAAATTCAAGTCGTTTTTTTAGGAGAAATACATCTTCGTTTACTGCCGGATTTTCGATAATCGCCAGCAAGCTTCCTTCTTTTACATCAGCATTATCGCTAACATACAAATTTTGTATTTTACCAGAAGTACGTGCAATTAGCTCGGCTGGTGGATTTAATGTT
The DNA here is from genome assembly GCF_963677195.1 of uncultured Marinifilum sp. Taxonomy (NCBI): domain Bacteria; kingdom Pseudomonadati; phylum Bacteroidota; class Bacteroidia; order Marinilabiliales; family Marinifilaceae; genus Marinifilum; species uncultured Marinifilum sp. The sequence goes on along the minus strand of NZ_OY781918.1, from coordinate 902,927 downwards.
GTTAAAACCAATCGTGAATTAATAATATCCGGATAACGGAAAAACCAACTCCCCACCAGCACAACAAATATCACAACAAAAAACAGGCTTGTTCCGCTACGAATAATCCAGTTAGGTACTCTTCCGAGTATCTCTTTTACTTCATCCGACCGAAGTTCAATATTATCCATTTCAATTAATAATTAAGAATGAGTAATTAATAATTACAAAAAATACTATTATCCACCTAATAAGCTACTTACTCATATTATTTTTTGATGTTTCTAAAATTTTAGACAAAAGCTTTAAAACTTCTTCACAGTCTTGAATCAAAGATTGAAACATATTGTCATCAATAAATTCGGTATCGTTTAATAAACGCAACCAATAATGTGTTTCTCTGGCTTCTTTATAGGAAATTTGCATTTTAGCAATAAAATCCTTTTTCGAAAAGCCACCAATTGCTTCTTCTATATTTGCTCCAATAGAAGTACCACATCTTAAAATTTGTTTGGATAAAACATATTCATTTTTATCCTTTCTTAAGAATTTATATAGATTAATAATTCGAATACTAAACTGATAAGATTTATCTTGAACAATATTCTGTTTCATGAAATTTAAATTATTAATTACTCATTATTAATTCTTAATTATTTGCTAGTTCCCTAGTTCCAGCTGATTCTTTACCAGCTGATAGTATTTTCCCTGCAGTTTAGTTAGCTCTTCATGATTTCCTTCCTCAACAATTTCGCCTTTTTCAAGGACTATAATTTTATCGGCATTGCGCACTGTACTTAAGCGATGAGCCACAACCACAACCGTTCTTCCTTTGTTAAACTCATCTAGTTTTTTCATAATTGCCATTTCGTTGTTGGCATCCAGAGCATTGGTAGCCTCATCGAAAAACAGGAACTCCGGATTTTTATAAACAGCACGTGCAATCAGGATTCGTTGCTTTTGTCCCTGACTTAAACCGTGACCATTAGCTCCGATGTTGGTATTGTATCGCAATGGTAAATTTTCTATAAACTCGGCAATACAGGCAACCTGAACCGCATACAGCAATCTTTTTTTATCGATATGCTCTACTCCAACCGCAATGTTTTTGGCAATGGTATCCGAAAAAATGAAACCATCCTGCATTACCACCCCACAGTTTTGTCGCCACATAGCCGAACTGTAATTTTCCAACGTAGTTCCTCCCAGCGATATTCTGCCTTTTGTTGTTGGATAAAATCCTAACATGAGCTTAATTAAGGTAGTTTTTCCACTTCCCGAAGCTCCTACAATTGCAGTTGTTTTCCCCTCTTCCACTTTTAAATTGACATCATTCAGAACCATTTCGGAGTGCGGACCTTCGTATTGGAAACATACTTTTTCAATATCTATGCTTTTTTCCTCAGGTATTTCGGTGAGCTTCTGATCAGAGAGATCTTCCTCCTCCTTCATTTCATGAATTTCGCCCAATCGCTCCAGCGAGATTTTAGCATCCTGCCAGGAGTGAATTACCTGCACCAAATTATCGAGCGGAGAATTCAGCTGACCAATAATATATTGAACTGCCAGCATCATACCCAATGTCATTCCTCCATCTAAAACGGATTTGGCTGCCAAAAATGTGATAATAATATTCTTGGTTTCGTTAAAAAATACCGAGCCCGAAACCTGATACTGATTCAGCGCCAAACCTTTGGTACGAACCTGAAACAGTTCAGCCTGAATCTGTTCCCACTCCCAACGTTTCTGCTTTTCGCAATTGTTAAGCTTAATTTCCTGCATTCCGGTAATTAGCTGAACCAAAGTATTCTGATTGTTCGATAGTTGTGCAAATCGCTTTCCATCTAACTCTCTTCGCTTTCGTAAAAACAGATTCACCCAAATAATATATAAAGCTGAACCTAAAACAAAAACCAGGAATATCTGCAAATCGTATATTGCCAAAACAACACCAAAAATCACCAGATTAATCATCGAGAACAGTACATTTAAGGTTGAAGAAGTAAGAAAATCCTCAATTCGTGTATGATCCTGAATTCGCTGCAACAAATCCCCAATCATTTTGATATCGAAATAACCAATTGGGAGTTTCATCAACTTAATCAGGAAATCGGATATCAAAGAAATATTAATGCGCGTAGAAATATGCAGCAATATCCAGGAACGAATAAACTCCACCGACATTCGGGAAATAAACAAGACCAGCTGAGCAATCAATACCAAATAAATAAAATTCAGATTTTGGGTATTGATACCAACATCGACAACCGATTGAGTTAGAAACGGAAAAATAAGTTGCAACAAAGATCCAAACAGCATGCCCAGCACCAACTGAATCATGAATTTGCGGTATGGTTTTAGGTAACGCAAGAGAAATCCAATGCTCTTTTTGTTGGAAACATCCTCGTTGCTCTGCTTGAAAAAATCGGGTGTGGTCTCTATTAACAAACACAAACCTTTTAGTTCGCCCTGACTTTGTGTACTTGCCCATTGCTTACAAAATTCCTCTTTTGTAAATTTTAATAAACCAGAACCTGGGTCGGCAACATGAACCGTTGTTTTTCCACGTTTTGTTTCCACCTTGTGTACCACCACAAAGTGATTTTGTCCCCAATGACAAATGGCCGGCAATGGTGCATCTTTTTCTAATTGTTCAAACGAAATGCGAACACCCATTGTTTTTAAACCAATACTTTCGGCCGCATCGGCAATGCCCAACATGGAAACTCCCTCGCGGGTAATATGCGATTTATCGCGTAAATTTTGCAGGCTAAAACTCTTGCCATAATGTTTAGCAATCATGCGCAAACAAGTCGGGCCACAATCCATGGCATCCAACTGGCGAAAGTGTGGAAACTTTTTCTTCAAAGTGTTTGGGCTTAGGGTTTGTTAATTGTGTAGGCTAAAAATAGGGAAAAATGTTGGAATGTGCTAGATGGGTAACAAGTAGAGACGTAGCATGCTACGTCTCTACTACAATATTATAAAATCTTATTCCCACAATTGCAGATTTATAGAATCAACCTTCTCTTTGTATACTACAAATTTTCCTTCCTCATTATAAGCTCCACATTCCTCAACAGGAATATATCCCTCTTCATCTTTCCATTTAGCAATGTATGGGTTGTAATGACATGATTCTGAATGCCCCCATTGTTTATTAGAAATATTATTTGGAACTCTACTATCTAAGCACATAAATCTGAATTCACAATCTTTACAAATTTGAATATTTCCTTTACTAGTATGCCATAATTCCAACAATTCCTTATTTTTAAAAATTGATATCAATTCATCATAAAAAACATTTCCAAAAACTCGTGAGCTTTTCAAACTTTCTATAATATCACCATTTGATAGTATAATAATTTTCTTATTATAATAAGGGTTAAAAGCTAAGGACTCAGTGAATAAGTCTTTATTTACAAAAAAGTACTCAAATCCAACTTTATTATAATCTATTTCTTCATTTATAGATTTTGTGGTGTATACTACAATCGTATTTTCATCAAAATGTTTTTCAATTTTATTTTCTCTTGAAGAGCATAATGTAACTTCGTTAATTTTAAGATAGTTCTTTAATAAAGACTCCAAATCTATATCTTTTTCCTCATTCAAAATAAGTTTTACTCCTTCAATATCAGACTCTTGCACTTCACAACATAAATTAGCTATAAAATTCAAATCTAGCTTTTCATCTACTATTAAACAGATATTTTTAACCTGAAATAGCTCCAACTTTTTAATTATACTTTTTAACTGGCAAGTATTTTTCTCTAATCTATAAATAACCGAATAAAGTGCATATGGACTTTTATATGATAAATCCATATTTGGGAAACAATCAAACTCCTTTACATTATCACCAGTAAAACCAAGATTATTTTTAATTAAATAGTTTATGTAATCTTCATTGTTTTGATCAATACGAACTAATGAATTCCCATTAATTATTTCAAATAAACTATTAGGAATAAAGTAATAATCATTATCGCCTAAATCGTAAATAATACTTCTAACATATCCTTTAATTGGGATACAATTACTATATAATTTAAAATACTTATTCATATTTAAAGAATTATCTTGTAAGGATATTCGACAATCTTACGTTTGGTATTATGATTTTCTGAATTAACAAACTTAGCAGAATTAACACTATTGACTTCCACAACCTCAAAGTATTGGTAAAACAATGGTAATTTTTTAAGATCCTCAATTTTAATAATTTGAATTTTATCCATTTCCTAAGTATCTAGCTATTCTTTCATTTAAATTATAATTACATGGTTCTGAAACCATACCGAATTGGCCAATAGGATTTACCTCTAAAAACCAATATTTGTTAGTGTTATCCACTATCATATCCACAGAACCACAATCTAAGCCTAATTGTATCATCAAAGTATTCAATTTGTCAGCAATATGGTTGGGTATTTGAAAAGGAACATTCCTAATATATGTAGTCTTATTATATTTTCTAAAATCAATCTTGGTTTCAGAATTATTTTGAGAAAATATTGCCATAGAATAAAATTCACCATGAAAGTAAAAAATTCTTAATTCATACTTCTTTTTAATCTTCTCTTGTAATAAAGATGGAAAAATTAAAGTATTATAAATATCGAGATCTTTAGAGATAATTTCATTAGTATAACACTTTAACAATCCTTGTCTACTATTAATATTAAATGTATCCGATAAAGGCTTAGTAATACATTTATTATAACAAAAATCTTCAAGTAATTTTTTCTTTTCGGAAATAAAAGTATTTGGAATATTCAATCCTACTTCCCTTGCAATTTGCAAAACAATAAGTTTGTTAATATTTATATCATCAAATGAATTAATTCGAATAGATTTATTCTTTAGGTAATTTTGAATAAAATCTCTAACCGTCTTCCGTTCAAAAAATAAATTATCTGTAATTTCATTGAATTTTGTCTTGTTTATTATGTTTGCAAGGTTTATTTCCCCTCTACGATACCAAAATGCGGTTACTTTTTTTAGATCAAAATAATTACCATCTATATTTAACTTAATACTTAACTCCTCATTACTTATCACTATTTTTGAAACTAAGATTGGTGTATCCTCATTAATTCTAACAAATTTAAGCTTATAAAAACTTAACCAGTTAATTACTTCATTAGTACTCTGATCTTCGTGTATGGATAATATTAATATCATTGAATCATGTTAAAAGTTGTTATACTCATATCTATATTATAGTAACGTAACTTCACAAAACCATAATCATTTGAATAAAGAAAATATAGCTGGCTCTTCGTAAGATCTGAACTTGAAGTACTAAATACTTCATAACATTTTTCATCTTTTCCATTTATATTAATAGTTTGAATTCCTATTAAATAATATTCATTATTCAGTATTAAATTCCCTTTCCAATTTAGTTTATTAATTGACCATTGCTCTCCAACCTTAACATTATATTGCCAATAGTGCTTATTAAAAAAAATATATGGAAAAGGAGCCAACTCTAAATATGCAAATTTTCCAACACGAATAGGATGGACAAAAACACTTAAACTATCAATATCCGAACCTGAAAAACTTCCAAACGATTCTCTAGTTTCAACGAAAGTTTTATTCAGCTTTTTAACAGTACTCCATTCAGTTCTATATTGTAAACTTTCTTTATTCTTTTCATTGAAAACAGTAAGCTTTACAAACTCTTCATCAATTAGATTTCCAACCGAATCAACTGTAGTTACTTTGTAGATCGCATCAAAAGCTATTTTTGCAATAAACTGTAAAGATCGTATATCATCATTTTTGCAAGATTTAACTGTTGAAAATTGCTTTTTTGTTAATTGTAAAAATTCACCTTTACTAGTATTTTTATTTGTGTGACAAGAGAAACAAATAAAAAGAAGAGACCAGATAATATGGCCTCCTCTGTAATTTAACATTCTCATCTCTAATGTTCCTCTATCCATGTTCGATCACCTTTATGATCCTCTGCTCGATGCCAAGTGTCAGTGTTTGTAGTTACATATGTTCTTTGACTTTCATGAGTAATTTGCCCTCCACGCACTTTATTCATGTCTGTCAATTTTTGCTTTTCAAACAACTTAGAATCTAAATTTTTCATTTCAATAAATTTTAAAATAGCCCTTCCCCGCACAAACTTGTATAGTTCTTCCCGTTTAGCTAGTTTTGCCCTTGATCAGAGTAGCTCAGCTACCTAAATCGTTCCGGGTTGAGAACGGACTGTTTAAAATTCCGGAACGGTTTTTTTATGTACATATACAAAAACTCTTCTAAACTAATAAAAGTTCATTACCAAATTGGCGCTGAACTTTATTTTAAAGAATTAACTTTACATTTATCCTAATTTATAGTTAATCTAAAGTGTACGTTTTTAATTTTCTGGAATAGGGTAATCTGATAATCCTCTGACAAATCTATTTGTTCACTATTAAACGTCACCAATTCATCAAAAGTCTTAAACTCCCCTTGCAATAATTTACTAGCCGTTTCAGCAGAAATTGCTTCCAATCGATACGCATAGTCTTTATCATGTCCCCATCCATCAACAAACCTTTTAACTCCTTTCAATCCTTCTTCTTTAGCCATTGCCAATTCTTGTTGAACAGCCATTTCCAATGTTTCATCCAATTCACCAGAATATTGCTGAATAAGCACACCAGCTAAATCGTTTATTGGAGATAAGGGACCCATGGGTATCGATAAAGGTTTTGAAGTATCCAAACCATCCTGTGCACTACTTAGCAAACTCGCAAAATCGAGAAAATTACCTAAAGAATTACCATTTTACAGGCACAGCTATCCTTTCTCCTAAACCACTCTCAGTACTAGAATCTAAAAAACGAATTGAAATACTGTCGTTTTTAGTTAATGATTCGAATAGTTCTTTGTGTGTTTGTTTAAACTCATCAACTGTTCCAATATGTAAGGTATCTTTCCCTAATCTTACCATTTTATCGATATAAGGCTTGAATTGTAATTGTATGGATTTTGTTGAGTCTACAAAATGTCGAGTATAATAAACAAATTCTATACTTCCTTTAGAAGATATCGTTTTCTTTTTATTGTTTGATGTTTTTATCAGTTTTCCATTTTCTTGTTCAAACAATCCAATTCCGTAATTTCTTTCAAGAGGTATATTTTTATATCTGTATTCTATCTTAACAAAGGACTCCTTAAATAAGGATTTATTTTCAACTGTAATCTTATTCGGAAACCTTATACCAATTATACTGTTATCCTCTTTTGTCATTCTTACAATAATGGGGAAATAAGTATTAGAATGATTTATTGTAATTGTATTTTGAATACTTTCACAATTAATAAGTAGTAAAGAAATTCCAAAAACTAATGACTTAAGTAATTTATTCATCAATAAAAATGATTTCTATTCCATTGTTTTTCATCGAATTATCCATTCTTTAGTAAGAATTAGTTCGAAGGATTAAAGATTTATCTCATTTGTAGTTTCAATCAAAATTCTACAGGAATTGTAAGGTGAAATCGAGGTTTATCTGTAAATTCATCAAAAGTAAGAACTAACGAATCTTTACCTAACAATTTATCAACAAGTATTTGGTTTTCTAAAGTGAATTTTTTTAACGAACCTACAGCTAAGGTATCTTGATTTAAGCCTAACATTTTCAACCTATATTTTTCTAAACTTATTTTATACAATTCAGAAGTATCTATATTATGAATTGTATATACAAAATATTCTTTATGTCCGAATGACGGAATATATTTTAAATTATTACTAGCCACCGCAACATAAGAGTTATTTGATTTTTCATACATCTCAACCCACTTTAATCTACTCTCAAATTCATTTGGATTTTCATGCAATAAACACTCTATACGTACAAATCCTTGTTTTAATGGAGAACGATTATTAATCTTTACTCCTATGGGAAATTTAATAAGACGTACTCTATCTTTTTTATCAAGTCGTAGTATAACAGGTAGATCAGTTTCCATTTGTACCACATCCGATATACCAACACTACAACCTGCTAAAATTATTGTTATTACTAGTATTACTAATATTCTTTTTATCATTTCATTTATTCAAGAATATAGTTTCAATTATATAAATATCTTCTTTTCAGTTTCACCATTTAACAGGAATCTTAATGTCAACACTTAAAGGTTTATCCTCACTTGGATTAAAAAAATCCACACTTATAGAATCATTTTTTAATAAACTTAGCAACAATTCAGGATGCCTCATCTTAAATTCATCCAAAGATCCAATTAACAAGGAATCTTGATTTGAAGTAAGCATCTTATCAATATATGGTTGAAGTAAGCTTTGAACCGCTCTCGATGAGTCAACTCGGTGCCTTGTGTAACATGTATATACGATCGAATCATATGACGAAATCTCCTTCCATTTCGATTTTGATATTCGAGTCAACTTCCCACTATTTTCCTCATATAAAGGGATTCCTACACCACCAAAAGAACTATTATAACGATATTCTACAGTTGAATAAGTCCTTTTTTGAAGTGATTTATTAATCATTTTGAATTTCACAGGAAAGTTGATCATTCTAACCTTCTTATGCTTAATACTCAATCTCAACACAACAGGTAAATCTGTATCCTGTTGATTTATTTTTATAGCTTTTGGAGTACTTACACATCCCCCAATAATTACGCTTACAAAAACTATTACTATTAAATTGCCTATTTTATTCATCAATAAAAATTGTTTCAATAATATATACATCTTCTTTTCTATTCACATTTTTCACGGTTCTATACAAAATATGAACAGGATTATTACCAGTATCAACACCACTTTGATAATCTTCTAAATCTTCAAGAATCTTAAAATCCCCTTGCAATAACTTATTAGCAGTTTCAGCAGAAATGGCCATTAAATCATATTTATCCTTCTTACTATTACTGTTGTTATAAACAAAACTTTGAACTCCTTTTAATCCTTCTTCTTTAGCCATTGCTAACTCATCCTGAACAGCCATTTCCAATGTTTCATCCAAATCATCAGCATATTGTTGAATAAGCACACCTGCTAAATCGTTTATTGGAGATAAGGGACCCATGGGTATCGATAAAGGTTTTGAAGTATCCAAACCATCCTGTGCACTAATTAGCAAGCTTCCAAAATCGAGGAAATGACCTGCTTCTTTTAGAAAGCCTAATACTTTCACCCTTTTCCCTTCGTTTGTATGATAGTCGTACTGACTGATTCCTTTTGTAGTTGTAGCAACGCCACCATCATTAAATCCAAAATTTTTTCGTTGCTTTACATCCTTTAGTAGTGTACCATCATTTGTGTATATATCTCTGGCATATATGTTGGTATCATTTGTATAAAGCTTCCCTGTATTAGCAACCGAAATTCCTTTTTCCATTTTCGTTAGTGCAATATAATTGATTGCACTATCTATTGATTCTCCAAGTACCTTACCAATCTTATTCTTCACCTGACCTTTAATCATTCCACCACCCAATTTCATTAATAAGAGAGGACTACCATCATAACTTATTAACTCAGGCAAATTATGTCCATCAACTGGGGATTTAAAATATAGGGTCTTGTCTGGGAAACCAACTTTTAGTTCAGAAAGTATTTTCTCATTGATCTTTTTGCCATAGGTCACCTCCCAATAAAGTTCTATTTTCTTGTCTAAATTAGCAAACTTATCAATATCGTCCTTTATTACACTTTCCCATTTTTCGCTTAACAATATCTCTAAGGTAGCAATACTCTTCCCTCCAGTATTAAAAACCGTTGCTTTTTCCACAAGCTCTTCATCAGGAAATTCATCATCATCTCTATCTAAGAGATTAATGATTGAGTCCAAAAGGGTAGGATTAAATGTAAATTGCCAATGATAATCCCTATCATACAATTTTAATTCCAACTCCTTTCCTTCTGCAATCCCTTTAGTTTCGATATGAAAATACACGGTTTCTCCAAGCTTAGATTCTTTCAAATTGTTATTACCTTCTTTATCGCTCGACCACCATCCTCTGATAATTCTTGGTTCTGCAATTGTAACACTCTTCGATGCTGTAGTACCATCATCAAAGCTTATTGTAAATGTATTTTTACCCATAACTTAATTTTGTTGATCGGTTACCTCAAGTTCAATTTGCTCCAAATTACTATTGATCGTATAATTTTGAATGGTATCATTTTCTAAAATCTTTCCATTATACTTAAAATCATGTGTTTTATCTTCTAAAGAAATAGTTACTGCATCACCAATTCTATTTTCTGTTTCAATTTGTAAAATGATTGTATCTCCAGTATTGTATTCTTCAAGTTCATTACCTGACACATCAGTAATAAAATAATTTATCAGCTTTGGCTCACTAGCAACAGGCAAAGTAGAAGCCTCTGTATTCTGAGAATTCAAATCACTCACTTTCCAGTTTTTTTCGACCAGGGTCTGGCCATCTTGAACGATGATAGCTGGTGAGAGTCGAAGTACGCTAACCATTGGATCTTTGCCTTCGCTGTGAAAATAGTCGTGGTGTGCAATGCAAAGGGTGTCGTACAACTCGATGGTGCGACTTTTGGTGGCAAGGGTTACCGGAGTGAATACCAACTTAACGTACTTCATATCGAACTTGCTGGCTCCCCATGCATACAAATGGGTATTCTTGGGACTTTCTACTTCTATATTGAATAATCCTCCTAAAGGTTGAGAGGAAGCAGTACCATTTGTATTTGTTTTTTGATCGAAACCAAAGTCTAATCTTCGTATGTTGTAAACTAGATCGTCTACATACATTTTTCCTTTTATACTCATATTCTAATTCTCTTAACTTTCAAAGGATGATTTCTTTCCCCATAAAACCTGAGCTGCAGAACGGTATTCTATTGTTTACTACACTCACTGGGATAGTAAAGGTAATAAAAATAAATTATGTATATTGAACCGATTACTGTTATTGTTAATAGATTTTATTTGAAAAAATAAAGCTACAAAATAAATGCCTAATAATAAATTTATTAGATGTTATTTATTTACAAAAACAATAGCGGTAATTTACTAAAACTCCTAAATATAAATTATGGTGCAAGTAAAATAGTACTCATGTATAGAACTACTGTAAAGTTAAGCCACAAGCGTAAAGAGAGAAAGGTTTTTGAAATTTATTTTATGATTACTTTTTTATTGCGGGTTTTGATTTTTGGCTAGTGTACAAAAGGTAAGCCTAAAAAGTGTTAAATTTTAAAAATAATTTAATGTGCGATGTTAAACTGATTATATTTATTAGGAAGCAGCTAAGTTTTTATAGGTAATTACCTTTTATTAATAAAGAAATGACTACAAGGCCACACGAAAGGATTGATTTCATCGAACTTCGTTTCGTGCGGCAACGTGAACTTCTAATCTGCCATTTCTGGAATAAAAGAAGTATCCATCCAATATTTTTTGTAGTTCCTAGGATCAACTTTCACTTTTATGCTTTTCTGTACAAATTTGCTTGGGTCGAACCAGAAATTTTTACTTTTGAATAGGTAAATTTTATTGCTTTGCTCATCATGCCATTGTGAACATATTTGAAATGGAGATCTACCATTAACACTGATGCTAGTATTGTATAACACCTCTGTCACTTCTGTATCTAGAGTTGTACTGTATCGCTCTGCTCTTTTTTGTTTCCGCTGATCTCTTTTTGAAAAGAAATCAATTAATAAAGCCACACCTATAAATACAATGGCTAAAATCCAAAGAACCAACATTCCTCCCCAAATATATCCAAACGTAGCTATTTTACCTTCTGAAGGATTTTCGGGTAGATAAAGAACTTTAATACCTTCACCTATTTCGTAGGCTGGCTGACCAGAGCCAGTGCTTGAATGTAAAATATGTTGTCCGCCATTCATATCGGAATATTCTACAACCGGATAGTAATAGGTTTGATAATCACCATCGGAATTTGTGCTTTCTTTAGCTTCCATATCCACTACAGAACCTGAGGTTTCAACACTATCTTTCAGAAAGGAAATATTATTCCATGTTCCATTTAATGCAAATAGTAACAGAATGATACCTACTCCAGCAAATACATAGCTTACTATTTTAATCGGTTTCTTTTTCATATTTGGGTTCGTTTTGGGTTTTGCTTATTGTTTTTCAAAAAAGCAGCCCTTTTTCAGAAAACTGCTTCTTATTTTTACTTACTGTTTTTACTTTTATCGAAATACAACATGCCTTTAAACTCATTTTTACCGTGCCTGGCGCCTATCGACTTCATATATTCGGCAATAGCTTGCTGGTCGCGATAGGGAACTAACCAAAGGGCTTCTTTGGCTTTCGGATTGGCATACGCCTCTGCCCAATCTAAGGGACTATTCCCATCTAAAAGACATAAGTTTATGTCTGCTCCAGCTTCAACTACGGCTTTTACTGTTGCCAAATCGCCTGCGTTTATGGCATGCCACAATACCGTTCCTCCGTAATCAGGATCGCCATTTCTGGAGTTAATATCCAATCCTAAATCTACCAAAACAGGAATCATCTTCTCTCGTCCCCCATTAGCGGCTAAATGCAAAGCATTTAAATGATTTCCAGATGTGGTGGCATGAATATTTGCTCCTTTTTTTGCCAAATATTTCACTATTTTTACGGCTTCCATTTCCATGGAATCGATTTCTCCAGGACGACACTGATCTTGATCTTGTAGGCATTTTATGGCTCCTGATGCGTTTAGAAAGGGGGTGGTATAAGCCGTTTTACTGGAATCAATATATTCGATATCAGCTCCTCTTTCTAGAATTTCTACAACATCATCAAAAGAATTATTCCAAGGTTCAGTTGTCATTATCATTAATGCATAATTCAACGAATTATGATCGTGTCTTTTGTATTTGCTTCTATTACTCTTATTTCCGCATGACAAGAGTATCAAAATAACTATAATAAAATATAATAAAGTGCTTTTTTTCATTTTATCGATATTTAATATTTCTTAAGTAATCTAATCTATCTTGTTGCGAGAAATCTACTAAATCGTCAATAAAAACAGCCTCCCTACCAGTACCTTGTTTAGGTGTTTTTAATCTTTCTTCGATTTTCTTAAATTCTTGGCTATTCCTACAACTCTCCAATACAGCAATCACGGCATCTTCTTTACGTTCTTCCGATAATCCACCAAACATACCAGAGCCATCATGGCGCATGTCGTAAATAAGATCTACTTTCATTTGCCAGGTGGCGTAGTTCCAACTAGTCTTATTTTGTTCTGCTTTTTCTACCAAAGCTATTGCAGCCTCTTTTTCTGATAAATTTTCATTTCGTTGTTTTAAGGAATAGTAAGTACTCTTCAAAACTAAAAAAGCCAAACTATACTGCTTAAAACTAGAATAGCCAGGTACATTTTCATCCCAATTATCATCTACAATCTTAAATTGCTCAAGACCCTTTTCTGGTAGATCTCGCAAGTCATGAATCGTGTCCATGATCTCCTTAAACTTATCTTCTAACTCACCATACACCTCAGCTACGGTCCTTTGTAAATAAAAACAGTTGTTCATAATGGTATGATATAGTAGTTGGGTTTGCTTATCTAAAGCATCTGAGATATTCTTTCTGAACAGCCATTTCCAATGTTTCATCCAATTCATCAGCATATTGCTGAATAAACACACCTGCTAAATCGTTTATTGGAGATAAGGGACCCATGGGTATCGATAAAGGTTTTGAAGTATCAAAACCATCCTGTGCACTGCTTAATAAACTCGCAAAATCGAGAAAATGACCTAAAGAGTTACCATTTTACAGGAAGTTTAAAAACTGGATAATCCACATTCATTTCAATAGAGTCCTTTGAATAACTTGGAAGTAATTTTTTTATTTTTGATTTTTTCGAAAATTTTACTTGAGTATCATCAAACTCAAAAAATATCATATCATTCACTAAAAGATATTCTACCAATTCTTTGTTTTTACTCGCAAATTCCTTAAGATTAGAAACAACTAAACTATCTTGCCCTTTATTCTCCATTTGAGTTAATAAATCTGAAAAATATTCCCTCGAAAATCTTGCTGTATCTCTCACAAAATGTCTCGAATAACATACATACCTGTTAGTTTTCTTCTTAATTATAGAGTAGTTACTATTTCTCTTCATTCTTATTAATTTATCAAATTCTCTTATATATGATCTAGATGATCCAATTGCAATATCACCTTTATAATGATATGTAATATTTGATAATTTTCTATTTGTCATTGAAGAATTATAAACTTCAAATTCTACAGGAAAATTAATAGTACTAACTGTTTTATACTTTTGAGAATACTTTAATACAACAGGCAAATCAGAATTTACCTGCCTAACTTCAATCACCTTAAGCGTCTCGCCACAACTTAACAATAAAAACACACTAAAAACAAGCACATATATTCTTACCATAACTATTCTTTTATAAATATACTTTCTACTATTATAATAACTTCCTTTCTATTCTTATTCTCCACCTCTCTATATAAGATTTTAAATTGCCCAGAAGATTCTCCGCTTAACGAATTTTCAAATTCCTCTAATTCAGTAATATTTTTAAATTCTCCCTGAAGTAACTTATTAGTAGTTTCACTCGAAATTGCTTCTAGTCTATACTTATAATCTTTACTGTGTCTCCATCCATCAACAAATCTTTGAACTCCTTTTAATCCCTCTTCTTTAGCCATTGCTAACTCATCCTGAACAGCCTTTTCTAATGTTTCTTCCAAATCATCGGAATATTGTTGAATGAGTACACCTGCTAAATCATTAATTGGAGAAATCGGCCCAAGGGGTAATGATAGTGGTTTTGAAGTATCCATATCGCTCATAGCAAACTTTACCAAACCTGCCAGATCAAATCCATGACCTAACTTCTTAAAAAAACCAAGAAGTCTTACTCTTTTTCCGTGGGAAGATTGATATTGATATTGATTTAATCCCTTGGTAGTAACGGATTTTCCATTTTGAACAAAGCCAATATTGTTTCCTTGTTTAACATCTTTCAATAATTTACCATCAATAGTATAAATATCTCGAGTGAAAATATTTGATTTCCGTGTATAAATTTTACCATTCGTTGCAACCAAACTCCCCTTCTCCATTTTTGCAAGTGCAATATCACTAATTGTATCATCAATGGCTTTGCTTGCAAGTCCACCTATTTTATTTTTAACCTCACCTTTCACGATAGAACCAGCCAATTTCATAAGCAAAAGAGGACTACCATCATAGCTTATTAACTCGGGCAAATTATGTCCATCAACTGGGGATTTAAAATATAGGGTCTTGTCTGGGAAACCAACTTTTAGTTCAGAAAGTATTTTCTCATTGATCTTTTTGCCATAGGTCACCTCCCAATAAAGTTCTATTTTCTTGTCTAAATTAGCAAACTTATCAATATCGTCCTTTATTACACTTTCCCATTTTTCGCTTAACAATATCTCTAAGGTAGCAATACTCTTCCCTCCAGTATTAAAAACCGTTGCTTTTTCCACAAGCTCTTCATCAGGAAATTCATCATCATCTCTATCTAAGAGATTAATGATTGAGTCCAAAAGGGTAGGATTAAATGTAAATTGCCAATGATAATCCCTATCGTACAATTTTAATTCCAACTCCTTTCCTTCTGCAATCCCTTTAGTTTCAATATGAAAAAACACGGTTTCTCCAAGCTGAGATTCATTCAATATATTATTTCCTTCTCTATCGCTCGACCACCATCCTCTAATAATTCTTGGTTCTGCAATTGTAACACTCTTCGATGCTGTAGTACCATCATCAAAGCTTATTGTAAATGTATTTTTACCCATAACTTAATTTTGTTGATCGGTTACCTCAAGTTCAATTTGCTCCAAATTACTATTGATCGTATAATTTTGAATAGTATCATTTTCTAAAACCACTCCATTATACTTGAAATCATGAGTTTTATCTTCTAAATTAATAGTCAACACATCACCAATTCTATTTTCTGTTTCAATTTGTAGAATGATTTTATCTCCAGTATTGTATTCTTCAAGTTCATTTCCGGAACTATCAGTGATAAAATAATTTACCAGTTGTGGCTCACTCGCAACAGGCGCCGCCGTAGCCTCCACATTCTGTCGACTCAAATCACTCACCTTCCAATTTTTCTCCACCAGGGTTCGTCCGTCTTGAACGATGATGGCTGGGGAGAGTCGAAGTACGCTAACCATTGGATCTTTGCCTTCGCTGTGAAAGTAATCGTGGTGTGCAATGCAAAGGGTGTCGTACAACTCGATGGTGCGACTTTTGGTGGCAAGGGTTACCGGAGTGAATACCAATTTAACGTACTTCATATCGAACTTGCTGGCTCCCCATGAATACAAATGGGTATTCTTGGGACTTTCTACTTCTATATTGAATAATCATCCTAAAGGTTGAGAGGAAGCAGTACCATTTGTATTTGTTTTAGGGTCAATTAACTTGATTCAGAAAATGTTTCTGAGAACTAACTTCGTTTCGTGTAATATTTCTCTATTAAATCTTGATTATCCATCAACGAAAATACTAGGCGATTAGACTGAATTTAATGTATTCCTTGCTTCATATCTGCAACTGTATTAACCAATTTACTCCAAACCAATTCGCTTTTTAAAGTCTTCTTTTAAGTGTGGTTTTAATTCTTCAATACTAAATTCTTCAAATCCTGGAGGAAAAAATCGTCTATAAACGCCTCCTTGTCCATTGTAATGAAATTTTAATTGTTTTACTTTTGTTTCGGTAGAATCGTAAACTATTTCAAAATTGTTTAAATCCTCTAATTGAAAAGGCGTTCTAGTTTCTAAATGAGACTTGTATCTATCATACTCACCAAACTCTTCCTCGTCATCTTTATTTAATTCTGTTAGATAATCTTGAATTTCAGAAACATATTTATCATTATACATTTTTAAAATAGCTTCTGCATTATTAAACATTTGCTTATAGGTTATACGTTCTCCGTTTTCTAAATTAAAGACTGCGTATTTAAAGTATTCATCAGGATTACTAAACATATTATACCCATATTCTATATTAAGAATACTATTTTTTTGGGTTAATATTTTATACCCTTCTGGAGTATAATTACAATCTGAAATATTCGCCTCTTGACATAAATTACATAATTCCATTTTTTCTTGTAATCGTTCTTCAGGTCTTATTGAATTCAAGCTTTTGTTTTCGGAAAGGTTTTGAATGTTTTTTAAAAGAGATTTATTTATTGGATTTACTTTAATTTCGCTAAAATATGCATAAGGTTCTTGTATTGTATCTGTTAATAATTGTACTCTAATAGAATTATCTACTTCTTTCTTTTTTTGCGCAGAACACGAGGAAAAAGGAATTAGAATAATACTTATAATTAAAAGAAAAATTAATTTGTTAATTTTAATCTGTTTTTGTTTCATCTTATTAATCCGTTTTTACTTTGTCAGCTTTATTAATTTCTTCTAGTTTCTTTTTAGCTTCTTCATCTTTATCTTTCCATTTTTCAAAATAAGCTTTTGATGTTTTCTTTTGCTCATCAGTTCCATTGTCATAAATATCAGCATGATGTCTTACGATATCGATAGCACCTTTTTTTCTAGCATTATTGTAATAGCCTTCTCGTGTTGTTAAATTCCCCGTATCAAATGCGTTTATAGCTTTAGAAACTAAATTAACATTATCATTTTCTGCATGTTCCACAGCATATTTATTGTCTTTTTGAGTTCCTTTATTCGAAAACCATAAAGCAGATTGCACAGCATACATTGGTTCAGCTACCTTAATATAATTTCCTTTTTTTACATCTTGAGGACTTCCAGTATCATCGTTTTTTGCAAAATCAATTTTTCCAGATGTATCATCCGGAAATGTTACACTATCTCTATATTTTGTAAAGTTTTCATAATTATGCGAATCCAGAGTTAAAAAACAATAAAAAAAGTTTGTTAAATCCTTGATTATCAGTGGAGTATATTTGTTTAAATCCTTGAAAATCAGTATCTTGAGGTCAGTTTCGAAGTGACAATTAGATATGATTTCCAAGGATAAAGACGACAAGTTAATAAGAATTTACTTTTTGGTTTGCGAAAAGTTTGAAGAACTTCAATTTTATTGTGAAAGATTCAGTAATAACAGTAAACCTGAATTTACCGATCAAGAAATTATGACCATTTATTTATACTGTATGCACTATGAAGAGCATATAAAAGTAAAACAAATTCACCGTTTTGCTTCTGACTGGTTGAGATCATGGTTTCCAAAGTTAGTAGGCTATAAAGCCTTTAATAACAGACTTAATAAACTAAGTGGAGCTTTTGCCCGGTTAGTTGAAATACTTTTGTCAGACTATCAGCCGGAAGATTGTTGTCTGGATCAAAGTTTATTGGACTCAATGCCAATTATTACCTGTTCAGGCAAACGTTCTGGAAAAGTTGCAACAGAAATAACAGATAAAGGATTCTGCTCGACAAAAGGTATTTATTATTATGGTATGAAACTGCATTTATTGGGTTTCAGACGTATTGGTAAATTGCCACATCCTGAGCAAATACTATTTACTCCTGCTTCTGTTAATGATGTTAATGTTTTTAAAGAAGCATGGTCAGGTATTGAGAACAGAACATTTTTTGGCGATAAAATATACTTTATTAATGAGCTTAAC
Source organism: uncultured Marinifilum sp. (assembly GCF_963677195.1). Classification (NCBI taxonomy): domain Bacteria; kingdom Pseudomonadati; phylum Bacteroidota; class Bacteroidia; order Marinilabiliales; family Marinifilaceae; genus Marinifilum; species uncultured Marinifilum sp. The sequence goes on along the minus strand of NZ_OY781918.1, from coordinate 884,290 downwards.
CAGAATATGTTGAAACATCAAAACTCTCAGACTCTTGCTCCAATCAAAGGGGTAAAAGGAATGCCAGATATAATAAAACAGAGAATTAAAGCTGCTGATGATTTATTCTCAACGGCAGTATCCAGAATTAGGCAACCTGTTGAGGCAATATTCAATTGGTTAATTGAAAAAACAGATATTCAAAAAGCTAGTAAAGTCAGATCTACAAAAGGATTAATGATACATACTTTTGGCAGGTTAGCTGCTGCTTTCATTGCATTAGCACTTTAGATCAACTCTGGATTCGCATTAATTACCAATTCCTGTTAACTGTTTTAAACCTCTTCCTTTATATTTCCATCCATCTCTTGAAAGTTCATCGCCATTTCCTAAACTACGTTTGTCTCCAGGATAAGGTGCGTACATTCGAGATAAGAGCGGAATACCAAAATGAGAATGGTTTTTAAGATATATTTTAAATTTGATTACTTCTGTTTCAGTACCATCCTCTTTTTTCTTTTTCTCTTTAACTTCTTTTAAAAGTTCTTCACCTTGCTGATAATTGGTGTAAAGTTTTTTATCTACTACTTTAACTTTATTGTCTAAAAGTACTTTTTTGATTTCTTCATTTGTCTTTGTTAACACATTATCTTTATCGTCTTTAATAGTAAATATTTCGATTAAATGCTCTTTAAGAGATTTACCCATAATTTCATCAAATTCAATAGCAGTGTTACTAAATACTCCTGGTAAACTTACAATTTTTCCAGTTGCTTTATTATTTGATCTGTAATTCCACCTTTCGTATTCTTCAAGAGAATTAAATTTATTACTTTCATGAGTAATTTGTGCTAGAAAATGAGCTTTTTTTAGACATGTATCTAAACCAAAATCTTTTCTATACTTATTAATGAAAGGTAAAACTTTATTAATATTAGTAATTTGGTTTGATCCTACTGTTCCTCCTATAGTCTTTTTAATTTGGTCTAATGTAATTTCATCATCACAATATTTACAAACATAGTCATCCACAATTTCAATACTTACCGATTTTGTAGTACCATCATCAAATGATATTCTAAAAGTATTCTTTCCCATTTTTATCCCTGTTTAATAACTTCCAATTCGATCTTCTCTAAATCATCACCAATAACGCATGTAAGAGTATCGTTAACTAAAATGTTGTTATTGTATTTAAAATCATGTGTTTTATCTTCTAAATTAATAGTCAACACATCACCAATTCTATTTTCTGTTTCAATTTGTAGAATGATTTTATCTCCAGTATTGTATTCTTCAAGTTCATTTCCGGAACTATCAGTGATAAAATAATTTACCAGTTGTGGCTCACTCGCAACAGGCGCCGCCGTAGCCTCCACATTCTGTCGACTCAAATCACTCACCTTCCAATTTTTCTCCACCAGGGTTCGTCCGTCTTGAACGATGATGGCTGGGGAGAGTCGAAGTACGCTAACCATTGGATCTTTGCCTTCGCTGTGAAAGTAATCGTGGTGTGCAATGCAAAGGGTGTCGTACAACTCGATGGTGCGACTTTTGGTGGCAAGGGTTACCGGAGTGAATACCAATTTAACGTACTTCATATCGAACTTGCTGGCTCCCCATGAATACAAATGGGTATTCTTGGGACTTTCTACTTCTATATTGAATAATCATCCTAAAGGTTGAGAGGAAGCAGTACCATTTGTTTTTTGATCGAAACCAAAGTCTAATCTTCGTATGTTGTAAACTAGATCGTCTACATACATTTTTCCTTTTATACTCATATTCTAATTCTCTTAACTTTCAAAGGATGATTTCTTTCCCCATAAAACCTGAGCTGGAGAACGGTATTCTATTGTTTACTACACTCACTGGAATAGTAAAGGTAATAAAAATAAATTATGTATATTGAACCGATTACTGTTATTGTTAATAGATTTTATTTGAAAAAATAAAGCTACAAAATAAATGCCTAATAATAAATTTATTAGATGTTATTTGTTTACAAAAACAATAGCGGTAATTTACTAAAACTCCTAAATATAAATTATGGTGCAAGTAAAATAGTACTCATGTATAGAACTACTGTAAAGTTAAGCCACAAGCGTAAAGAGAGAAAGGTTTTTAAAATTTATTTTATGATTACTTTTTTTTTGGGGGGGGGGTGATTTATGGCTAGTGTAGGAAAGGTAAGCCTAAAAAATGTTAAGTTTTGGAAAAAAATATTTTTATAATGTTAAATAATTAATGGTTATTATTACATTTACAGTAATCATACGAATTATTTATATTTCCAAAAATAGGTGTGAGTGGAAAACACTCGCACCAACTGATAAATATTTCAAATATCGTTTTATGAAAGATTATCTATTACTTTCAGCAACCATTCTTTCTTTACTATTGGTACTGTTTTTTGCTTTTCGAGTTCCTGAAACAGATGGATTTATAGGTCTTGCAATTAGCTCTATTCTATTCATTATTTTTTTTGGTAAAACCATGAAAAACTTGTGGGATGTATATTGAAGTTGTTTAAAGTCCTCCTGAAAAACTACGAACAACATCTTGATTCCATTGTAATCAGCTAATTTTTATTACGTAACTTCGGCTATGCAATAAAAAATTGAGCTTCGCCACTGAAAACCAATAAGTCACTCTCGAAATTCCAGTAGAACTCTAAACAACTTCATTGAAAATTATTTTATTCATGAACTAATTTTCATTTTTAGTAGTACAAAATCAGCGAATATTCTATTCATCTTACTAATCTGCGTCTATTAAGTCCAACAAAAAACCCACTCCGAAAAATCGAGTGGGTTTAAACTAAATCAAAATGTATATTTTACAGCAATCCACCGGTTTTTCGAAGTGCTTTGCTATTTAATATTTTAATTTTTCTACCATTTAATTCTATCAGTTTATCCGATTTAAACTCCGATAACAATCGAATTACCGATTCGGTTGCCGTGCCAACCATATTGGCTAGTTCCTCTCTTGTTAGTGAAATATTTAACCTTCCTTCGCTATTCAAACCAAAACTATCTTCTAAATGAATTAAGACTTCGGCCAAACGTTCGCGAACCGTTTTTTGAGCAATATCGGTAATATAATCGTTGGCTTCGCCCAATTCGGTACAAGTAATGCGCATAAGCTCTAATGCAAAATTAGAGTTTTCCTGTATTAATTTAGTTAAAACTGTTCCTGGAATAAAGCTCACCACTGCATCTTCGAGAACTTTTGCCGAGGTACAAAAGCGTTCCTGACTTAATACCGAACGAAAGCCTATAAGATCGCCTGGCTTGGCAAAACGTATAATCTGTTCTTTGCCTTCGATACCTGTCTTAAAAACCTTTAAAATACCCGAATATAAAAAGTAACAACCTTTGGCAAAGTCGCCCTCGGAATAGATTGAGCTTCCTCTTTTTTGAAAATGTACATCTTCGTCCCAAAACAGAAGATTTTTATCATCGGTAGAAAGATTATGAAACCTTTCGCTGAATTTGTCGGCTAATTGATTACAATTAGGAAGAACTAAATTTTGCTTCATTGTCAACTTATTCTGAAATCACTAATTAAATAATAAATAAATCAAATAATGTGCTCCAAAATCCACAAAAAAAAGGTGGACGTTTTGCTGTGTTTGTTTGTTGTTAATTCTAAGTTCACCAAAGCTCAGAATCAGGTTTAAATATACTAATTTAAGTTTTACATATCCAATAGCAATTTGCAAGCTTATTTCAAATTAAACTTTTATTTTTATAGATATACAAAATTCACAATTATAAAATAAGTTAGAAATATAGTAACAGGTCGTTTAACTTGATACTTTTTAACTTTAAACTTGTAACTTTTTTATAGATATGAAACACAAGGTAGAAATGAACTGGCTGGGTAATTTAGCCTATGAAGCAGATATGGATGGTCATAAGATAATTACCGATGCAACTATAGAGCTTGGTGGTGATAACAAAGGATGTAGTCCTAAAAAACTATTACTAACCTCTTTGGCTGGATGCACTGGAATTGATATGGCATTAATTCTAAAAAAAATGAGAGTGGAAGTTCGGGATATAAAAGTAAGTGTAGAGGGAGAGTTAACTCAAACAAAACCTAGCTATTACAAAAACATGCACGTGGTTTATGAATTTTTTGGTACTGATTTACCTACAAAAAAACTTGAACGAGCCGTAAAATTGTCGGAAGAAGAATATTGCGGTGTAAGTGCTTTATACAAGCAAGTAATTCCTGTTACTTCGGAGATTATTTATCACAATGAATAAAATCCAATATCCAAATCTCAAACATGTTAAACTTGATTTTTGGAGTTTGGGTTTTGCTGGTTGAAACTTTACAAATTAAAATATGCCATCCGAATGAACAGATGGCATATTTTTATATAATTGTATAGATAATTCTTTAGAATCCTCCTGCAGTAAACTGCTCAAGAAAACGAATATCGTTCTCGAAAAATAAACGTAAATCGTTAATACCATATTTTAACATGGTAATACGTTCGATTCCCATTCCTAAAGCAAATCCTGAATATTTTTTGTTGTCGATACCATTCAATTCCAATACATTTGGATCGACCATACCACAACCTAAAATCTCTAACCAACCAGTTCCTTTACAAACATTACAGCCTTTTCCGCCACAAAGCGAACAGGTAACATCAACCTCGGCCGATGGCTCGGTAAATGGGAAATATGATGGACGCAAACGAATCTCTGTTTTCTCTCCAAAAAACTCTTTTGCAAAATAAGTAAGAGTTTGCTTTAAATCTGCAAAGGAAACATTTTCATCAATATACAAACACTCAATTTGGTGAAATATACAATGAGCACGAGCAGAAATAGCCTCGTTACGAAATACCCTACCAGGTGTTAAACAACGAATTGGTAATTCCATTTCAGACATATCGTGTGCTTGTACCGAAGAGGTATGAGTACGTAAAATTACATCTGGATTTTTTTCAATAAAGAAAGTATCCTGCATATCACGCGCTGGATGTTCTTCAGGAAAGTTTAATGATGAAAAGTTATGCCAATCGTCTTCAATCTCTGGTCCTTCGGAAATGGTAAATCCTAAACGAGAGAAAATTTCGGTAATTTCGTTTCTTACCAAGGAAAGCGGATGACGAGAACCTAATTTAACCGGATCGCCCGACAAAGTTAAATCTAATCCTGATTTTCCGAACTCGGCTCCGGCAAAACTATCTTTTAATGCATTTACTTTATCTAAAGCAACAGTTTTAAGTTCGTTTAAAGCTTTACCAACAGCTTTTTTCTCTTCGTTTGCAACAGTTTTAAAATCGGCAAACAGCGAAGCAATACTACCTTTTTTACTAAGGTGCTTAATTCTGAACTGTTCAACTTCTTCAATGGTTGTAGCCGAAAATCCGTTCAGCTCTTCAAGTAGATTATTTATTTTGTCAAGCATGTTATAACTTCTTTATTTATTGCAATGGTCGGCAAAGTTACAAAAACTTTTTTCTCATTGGTTAAAAGCAAAAGGCTAAATACCTTATTATTGATAAAAGTTAATTTAATATTTACCCAAATATCAGATTTAATACTTTAAGATTTTAACTTTCATTTTTACATCGGTATAAGGTCGATCGTTAGAATCTGTTTTTAGATTTGCAATTTTTTCGAGCACATTTAAGCCGCTAATAATTTCTCCAAAAACAGTGTAGTTATTATCCAGGTGAGGAACCCCACCAACTGTGGTATATACCTTTCGTTGTGCCTCAGAAAATTCTAATTTCTCGCGCGAGCTGCTGTAATCAAACTCTATTGATTCTTTTATTTTTTTAGCAATAGCCCGAAACTCTTCCACTTTCTTTGCTTTTTTTAAAGAATCGAGAACTGCTCTCTTACTTTTGGTAAGATATCTTTTCACAATTTTCTTTCTTAAAGGTCCGTTTACCTCTTTTTCCATAGCATTTAACTCCTCATTGGTAAAAACTTTACCATGAGCTATGTAAAATTGAGATACATCCGATTCCTTAAATATATTAACCTTATCGGGCTGTCGTGGAGAAGCTAAGGCTCCTTTTTTATGAAAATAATGTGGATTAAATTCCGATTCAATACTTCGATTCGCAGCACCATAACCAATCATTTTTCCAGCTGGTGCATTTCGTGAATCCTGCGATCCGCCCTGAGCTACAAAACCTTTAATAACGCGGTAAAATAAAGTACCATCGAAATGTTTATTCTCTATTAGCTGAAGAAAGTTTTTCCTATGCTTAGGTGTATCTTTATACAGCATAAACTTCATGTTTCCGAGATTGGTTTCTATTAAAATTATTGAATTGGTAGCCTGTGAATAAACACTTTTACCAATAAAAACAACAAATAATAGTAAAATTAAATGTCTGCGAATATTCATAAATATATCTTTTAAAAAATCGGAACTAAGATAAGTGATGATACTTTTTATGCAAAAAAAAAGCTCTGCAAGTTAGCAGAGCTTAAAATAGAAAATAAATTATTGTATTATTTTAATTTTCATTGATATATCTTTCAAAGGTCTGTCGAAATCGTCTTTTTCAAGTTTAGCAATACTATCGATAATTTCCATACCATCAATAAGCTCTCCAAAAACAGTGTAATTTCCATCTAAATGAGGAATACCACCAACACTTGTGTAAGCGTTAATTTGTTCGGGAGATAAAGTTTTTTTCGAAATTTCGTATAATGAATCTACCTGAGTTTGAATTTTATCGACCAGCTCAGTCATCTTTTCAATTTCACCCTCAGCCTGTAATTTCATAATTGCTTCGGCATTCTCTTTTTGCTTGATATTAAAAATTTTACTTTTTAATTTGCTATTAATTTTCATAACAAGAGTATCCAAAGCACCTTTGGTATAAACAGTTCCCTGTGCCAGATAAAATTGCGATCCGGCCGATTTTTTTTCCGGATTTACATCATCTCCTTCACGAGCTGCTGCAATAACACCACGTTTATGAAATAATTCTGGTCTAATTTCTGCGTCAATCTGATATCCTGGACCACCTTCTCCCAATCTCTGTCCAGTTTTGGCAGCTTTCGAATCCGGATCTCCACCTTGAATCATAAAACCATCAATAACCCTATGAAATAATGTTCCATTAAAATAATCGGCGTAAGCTAATTTTAAAAAGTTATCTCTGTGTTTTGGTGTTTCATCGTACAGTTTAACTTTCATGAGTCCAAATTCTGTCTCTATCTCAACAATTCGGTTTTTTTTGCCCAACTCAAGCTTTTGCTGACAAGATATAAATGAAATTAAAACAAGTAGGTAAAATAATTTTTTCATTGCTTTTTTATTTTGTTTGTTGTGTTTCTAAGTAACCATTATTCTTAAAATATTCAACTATTGATGACTTTAAGAGCTGATCTTCTTTTTCTTTCGAGAAAGGAGGAACCATCTTATTCTTTTTAAATATTGGCCAGTTATTCTCATCTAATCCAGTTTTTTCGTAGTAATTCCATCTTGTTAAAAGCATACAAGTTGCTAAATTAATATGGTCCATTTTATCATCCTTCGAATATTCTTCTTTAAATCCTAAACCACGTTCTTGTATGCCAATTAGCAAAAGAGTACCATTTAAATCGGCATCAACATTAAAATCTTCAGAAATTTTATATAATAGTCTATTCCAATCACTTTCTAAATTATTCTCCATAGTATCAATTTTTTATGAGACTTAAAATTAAAGTTTTCCTGCAATATTAAGCCTTTTAGAAAAAATAATTTCACTTTTTTGAAAATTATTCTTGCAGATAAAAATATTCCATCCTATATTTGCATCGCTTTTAAGGGCAAGGGCGATTAGCTCAGTTGGTTCAGAGCACTTGGTTTACACCCAAGGGGTCATAGGTTCGAATCCTATATCGCCCACAAAAAGCAAAAAAAAATCCCAATAGTACGGGCGATTAGCTCAGTTGGTTCAGAGCACTTGGTTTACACCCAAGGGGTCATAGGTTCGAATCCTATATCGCCCACAAAAAAAACCGGTTTTCATTTGAAAGTCGGTTTTTTTTATTTCCAAAATTTTACTTTCCCACTACTATAACACTTATTTATATTTAAAATTAATCGATTCATCAAAAAAAAAATCATACTACACTAGTAACCATTTTTATAAAAATAGAGTATATTGCTTTAATTTATGTTAATTTTTACATTCTCAACTCTAAGTTGGTTAAAAACTAAAAAAAAATAATAAAATTATTTTATTCATTTTCAGCAACTTAAATGCCGCATTGGTATTTTTTTGAAAATTTTTCACTTTTTGAGGGTTACCTTTTTGCTTTTAAAGGAATAAAGGGATAGAAAATATGGATTACACTACTGAAGCGATACTTGAAGGAATAAGTATGAGTAATAATGATGTATTAAACTACATCTACAAAACATTCTTTCCTAGTATCTGCAATTTTATAGAAAACAATAATGGAAGCGAAGAAGATGCACGCGATCTTTTTCAGGAAGCTATTATTGTAATCTATCGTAAAATGAAAAAGGAACCTTTGGTTCTTACTTGTAACTTTAAAACATACATCTATTCCATTTGCAGACTTTTATGGTTAAAACAACTTGAAAAAAGGAAAAATAGCAATGAGATTAATTCGGAAGGAATTATTGAAAATAGGTTAGACGAAGCTTCGCCTACCTACGATCGTACTGAAAAGTTTCGATTGTATCAAAAGCACTTCCAACAATTAGGTCCCGATTGCAAAAAAATACTTCAAATGGCACTGGATAAAGTCTCACTTAAAGAAATAGCCGAAATTATGGGCTTTAAAAGCGAGAAGTATGCTAAAAAGAGAAGATATCGGTGTAAACAAATGCTGATTGAAAGTATTAAAAATGATAATGAATTTAATGACGTATATGATGAATGAAAAAGATTTTGACAGAATTGAGGATTTCTTAGACGGCGAATTGTCTGATGAACAACTTAAAAAATTCGAGAAAGATCTTCTTTCCGATATAGATCTTAAAGAAGATTTACAGCTACATAAAGAGGTAGATGAAGCCATTATGGAAAATGATATTATGGCTCTTAGAAATAAATTAGATGCCATAGAAACACCTGCTGGAGCAAAACGAAAGCGCACAATAAAATTTCTCAATAAATGGAATCTTGCAGCAGCTTCTATCGTTTTGTTTATTGGTATTGGAAGTTTAATGTTTTTGTTAGACAATAAAAATTCCTACTCTAACGAAAAAGTATACAGTAGCTATTATAAACCATATAATGTAGTAATTAATACTCGTTCTTCGGATATTGCTATAGATAACATATTAGTTACAGCATTAAAAAGCTACGAATCGAAAGATTATCGCACAGCTTTAGGATTGTTTCAGAAAATTCTTGATAAAGACAGTACAAATATTACCAGTAATTTTTATTCGGGAATTTCTAATTTAGAAATTAACCAGTACAATAAAGCTAATCGTAACTTTACCAGGGTTCTTAAGCATAAAAATAACCTGTTTATTGAGCAATCGGAATGGTATTTAGGATTTTGTTATTTAATGACTAACGAAAGAGAAAAAGCCATTAAGCAATTTAATTTAATAGCGCAGGGGAATAGTTTTTACAAAGCAAAAGCACAGGAAATTCTAAGTAAGTTAAAATAGATCGTAACTAGTATTTTTCATATTAAAACGCCTTAAAATTACTTTTAAGGCGTTTTTTTATACTATAATTTTAATGATTTTATGCCACTTTCTTTTTTCTTCGTTTTCTTTCCATAGCCAGGAGAAATAAAACTAGCACAATACCTGAAAACAGATACAACAATTTTCTTTCTAAATTAAACTCGTAAAGTGGGTTTACATCGCCTAAACTAACATAGCCAGACCAAAAATAAGGGTGCGATTTTAGTGCATCTGCATTTTTTAAATAATCTAATTTAGCTTGGCGTAATGCATTATCTTTTGTTAGTCCCTGCGATAAATATCCATAAAAATCAGACATTAAATTCGACCCTGTTTGATCTTCAACAGTCCATAAAGTCATTATAAGACTCGGACAACCAGCGTAAAAGAACCCTCGGGCCAAACTCATAACACCCTCTCCTTCCATAAGCTTGCCTTCGCCAGTACTACAGGCACTTAAGACTACCATTCTTGCATTAAAATTCATATTATAAATCTCATGCGTATTCAATAAATTATCCTGGGTTGTATCTGTAGTTTGCGTAAAAACCAATTTTGAATACATTGGGTTTTCATCATCAATAATGGTATGCATCGCCAAATGAAGAATATCATAATCGCTTGCATGTTCTTTAAAATTTTTCTCTGTTGCCTGCTTATCTATATAAATATCACTGGCAATTACTTTAGATATATTCTTTACCTCCTCTTTAACTCCCGGCAATGGATACAACTTTCCTTTATAGGCTCTTTCGCTAATCAAAATAGAATCGTTTACATTTTCGTAAATTGGAGCAAAAGCCAGAATAGAATTACCCGAAGAAAATTGTAATGATGATTTTTTTGTTGAAAAACCAAGTGTTGCAGACTTATGGTAGGTAATGGTATTGCTTTTAATTAAATAATCAAGATCTCTGTAATTCATTCTGCTTGAATCAGCTTCCGATTTCAATAAAACACCATAAGGAATGTAAGCCATCATGCCATCGGGTATAATCATTAAGTGCTTATTCATAATTAAACTATCTTGAGGCTCTACTAAAATTTTATACAATTTGTTCGCTGACTTTGTAAAACGCCTGTAATATTCGGCACTATTCTCTGCAAAATCATTTGTTCTTAAACACTTTCGAACTTCCTGTAAATGAAATTCAATTTCCTTTTTATTTATATCTTGCCTTTTAACATTAAACGAATTGGTGGTAATACTAAAGACAAAAAGTGCCGAATCGGATAATGAGTACTCTATAAGCACATCATCATCATTTAAACTTGACTGCAAATTCTCTATATCAATAGGACTATTATCGTATTTAAGTGCATAATATTCGGGATAATCATCTTCGAAAAGAAGAACCATCTGATTGTACTTTTCGTTTAAAGAAAACAAATTTTCCTGCCATTGTTTTATAAGCCTAATATCGGGGTTTGGCTTTTTACGTTCTTCATATACTTTCTCACGAAATTCTGCAATTTCTTTTCTCAATTGAATTTCCTGATCTTGTAAATCTTGCGGAATGCCACCAAAATTTTTAGCATTTACCTCATTTAAAGAAGATGTTAAACTAGCCGATTTAGACCTTTCTGCATACTTAAAAGCTTTTTCTTTATACTTATCATCACCTGTCTTTTTATAGAGCTCAACGGCTATTTCAATAGCTTGTGTATAAGTATCCCTTTCGTTTTCAGATAAAGCAAACTTACTTTCTTCATCGAGATATGCAATCCTGATTTTATCAATAATATCCAAACATAAATCGAAAGATTTGAGACTAAAAACAAGATCATTAATTTTAGATGAATGCAAATACAGAGACTTTAATGCCTTGGCTTTCGTCTTAAGTATTCGAACTATTGAAATTTGAGGATCGATAATATCGATAGAAGGATTTTGGTAAATATCTGTATCCTCAAATTTATCTATTTCAGAAAGAATTGCCTTTTGGTAATATTCTAATGCCTGAGGATAATCTTTTTTTGTACTAGAATACCAATCCCCTAAATTCTTTAGACAAAGTGCTGTATCTGTATGCTTAAATCCGTAATTTTTTATATAAACCTCATAAGCTAAGTTCAAATTTTTTAAAGCCCTATCATGTTCATTTAAGTGATCTAAGAACACTGCATAGTTTAAATAATAATCTCCCAATAAATAATAATCTTCACCAAAAGTATTTTTAACATTAGAAATACTTAATTTAAAATACTTTTCTGCCTTATTGTAATTACCTATAACCTTATAACAATTGGCAAGACCACAATAGGTGATTGATTTATTACCTGACTTTATTTTTAAAGATTTTTGATAGTAATAAATAGCTGTTTTGTAATTCTTTTTTCGATAATTATTACTACCCAAATTATTATAAATATGCGACAGATATCTAGAATTATTATCACCTATAATAGCTAAAGCTTTTTCATAATAACTTTGAGCTTTAAAAACATCTTCCTCACTGTTATAAATATTACCTTTATTCACATAAATGGGAACTAATTTTTGATTGTTAGTGCCAAAATTTTCAATTGTGAATTGCTCAGCTAAATCATAAAATTTAGTGGCTTCCTTTCTCTTCCCAATTCTATTTAGTAAAACTCCAAAATTTACATAGGTTCTGTAAATCATATTATCATCTTGCACTTCGCCTAACTCAATAGTTTGCAGTGCATTTCTGAAAGATTGCTCAGAATAAGAATACTCCCCATTTCTCAGAAATTGATAGGCTCTATTAAATTGATTAGTTAATAAAGTATCGGAATTATTTTTAACATTCTGCGCTGAAATAAAATAGATAGAATTGGCAAAATTCATGTTTTCGCCAGATAGGAAAACAAGAAAAATAGAAAAAATTAAGATTTTTTTTAAAATATTTTTCACACTTATTGTATTTATTTAAGATGTTATCTATCAATAATTTAAGTTCAAGATAATTCCTTATAGAATTTAAATATAAATAGTTTTTTTCGTTTTTTTTTAAAAAAAGTTGCTTTCCGAGGGTTACCTTTTTCAAAAAACCGGAATAAAGGGGTGTAATTGATTTTAATAATACTAAAAACAAAACCCCATAAAATGAAAAATTTCGAAACCCTAAGCACTGAAGATTTAAAAAATACCAAAGGTGGAATGACTGAAAAAATTACTGTTGATGACATTTTAGTTTAAAGCATTCAATCCAATATTTTCTATCGGTTAATACAAAATACTAACAAAATAAAACCCATAAAATGAAAAATTTCGAAACCCTAAGCACTGAAGATTTAAAAAATACCAAAGGTGGAATGACTGAAAAAATTACTGTTGATGACATTTTAGTTTAAAGCATTCAATCCAATATTTTCTATCGGTTAATACAAAATACTAACAAAATAAAACCCATAAAATGAAAAATTTCGAAACCCTAAGCACTGAAGATTTAAAAAATACCAAAGGTGGAATGACTGAAAAAATTACTGTTGATGACATTTTAGTTTAAAGAATCCAATCTTAAAACAATCCAATATTTTCTATCGATTAATACAAAATACTAACAAAATAAAACCCATAAAATGAAAAACTTCGAAATCCTAAGCACAGAAGATTTAAAAAATACCAAAGGTGGAATGACTGAAAAAATTACTGTTGATGACATTTTAGTTTAAAGAATCCAATCTTAAAACAATCCAATATTTTCTATCGATTAATACAAAATACTAACAAAATAAAACCCATAAAATGAAAAACTTCGAAATCCTAAGCACAGAAGATTTAAAAAATACCAAAGGTGGAATGACTGAAAAAATTACTGTTGATGACATTTTAGTTTAAAGAATCCAATCTTAAAACAATCCAATATTTTCTATCGGTTAATACAAAATACTAACAAAATAAAACCCCATAAAATGAAAAATTTTGAAACACTTAGCACTGAAGATTTAAAAAATACCAAAGGTGGAATGACTGAAAAAATTACTGTTGATGACATTTTAGTTTAAATAAAGTTCTATCATTATTTTTTTAATGATAATCACTCTAAGATAATTGGTTTATGTACTATAATTTGAATACAAACCTATAATCTTTATAATAAAGGTAAATTTTCATTTGCATGGAAAAAAATCCAACTTACAAAGAATTACAAGAACAATTAGCTGAAGCAAAAGAACAATTAAAACAAGCAGAACAGCTTAAAAATTCTTTTCTCTCTAATATGTCGCACGAAATTCGTACTCCTATGAATGCCGTGGTAGGTGCATCTGAATTATTACGAGACGACTCTCTTTCTAAAGATGAGCGTAACGAATTTACTAAAATACTAAATTCGAGTAGTAAAGAACTACTTGATTTGTTTAATAGAATTCTTGAGTTATCACAATTAGAAAGTGGTGTGGTAATTTTAAAGGAATCGGAAAAAGAAATTCATACACTATTTGAAAAATTGCACATTTCATTTAGCAAGAAAATTTACGATTCAAAGAAAAATATAATCCTTAATTATTATCAGGATTTAGAAGAAATTAAAATATTAACCGACCACGATAAATTATTTAAAATCTTATCCTATTTACTGGATAATGCAGTGAAATTTACTGATAAGGGTGAAATTGATTTTGGATGTGCAATTCAGGATAAAAATAACATTCTGTTTTATGTAAAAGATACTGGTCCTGGAATTGCAGAAAAAGAATCAGAAAAAATATTTAAAAAATTTACTCAAATCGATAATTCCTATACTCGAGTACACTCAGGAGCTGGTTTGGGATTAAGTTTATGCAAAGGACTAATAAATACATTAAAAGGAAAAATACATATAGATTCTAAAATTGGTGATGGATCTATTTTCTATTTTACAATACCTTTTAAAATTTCAGAATCTAATCTTGTTTTAAAAGAAAAAATTGAAGCCATTATAAAAAAGAATAATACTGAAACCTATTCTTTATCTAAGGCCTTAAACAATATTGCTATTTAGTAGAAACACATGTTTTCTTAAACTTTTCTCTCTATTAAGTTGTTTTACTTATTTCGTACGAAAAGATATTTCTTTAGAATTTAATACTAAATCAAGTACAATTGATAAAATTAAGATATTAAATCTCTGATCTGATTTAGAAAATATTAAAACACAAGCTATTCCCATAACAATAATTCCCATAAGCTTAAGTAAAGACATAATATGAAATTCTTTTACTTTAGTCCAATTTAAGTTAAGAATTCTATAAACGATATTTAGTCCTAATCCGCAAGTTAAAAGAACAATTCCGTAAGTTTCCGACTGTAAAATAAATAAAGCACCAACAATTATTAAAACTGTTGCTAGGGTATATAAAATAGAAAGTATTTTTTTCATTTAATTTAAAATAAGAGTTCAGGATCAGTAAAATTACTCTTACCCAAATGCGAATAAGCCAAAGGAGTTACTTCACGACCACGAGGTGTTCGTTTTATAAATCCCTCTTTAATTAAAAATGGTTCATAAACTTCTTCAATTGTTCCGCTATCTTCTCCAACAGCAGTAGCAATTGTAGAAATTCCAACTGGTCCACCATTAAATTTATCGATAACAGTATTTAAAATACGATTGTCCATTTCATCCAATCCGTGCTTATCAATATTTAAGGCTTCTAAAGAAAATTTAGTAATATTAAGATCAATAGAACCATTTCCTTTTACTTGAGCAAAATCTCTTACTCGTCTTAAGAGTGCATTAACAATTCGAGGAGTTCCTCTACTTCTGGAAGCAATTTCGCCAGCAGCTTCATGGGTAATGTCGACATTTAAAATTCCAGCACTTCTTTGTACAATTTTAGTTAATACAGAAAGATCATAATATTCCAAATGACAATTAATTCCAAATCGGGCACGAAGAGGCGAGGTTAACAAACCAGAACGAGTAGTAGCACCTATCAAAGTAAATGGATTTAGCTCGAGCTGAATAGAACGTGCTGCAGGCCCTTTATCAATCATGATATCAATTTTGAAGTCTTCCATTGCAGAATATAAATACTCCTCTACAATCGGACTTAAACGATGTATTTCGTCAATAAACAGCACATCATTCTCTTCCAAATTAGTTAAAAGTCCTGCCAAATCTCCAGGTTTATCAAGAACTGGTCCCGAAGTAATTTTTAAACCCACTCCTAATTCATTAGCCAGAATATTAGATAAAGTTGTTTTTCCAAGTCCTGGAGGTCCATGAAGTAGTACATGATCTAAAGCTTCCTCGCGCATTTTTGCAGCCTTTACAAAAATACTCAGATTCTCAACTATTTTTTTTTGACCGCGAAAATCAGAAAACTGTAAAGGCCTTAATTCATTATCGAATTCCTTTTCCTTATCAGGAAAATTCTGATTCCTTATGTCCAAATTATCTTCCATTCGGCAAAATTAAAATTGAATTTTAATATTTAACTGCAAAAGTTACACAAAATAAATAAGCCGATATGTTTAAATACCGGCACAATTATTAGAAATCTGTAAAATAGACTTATAAATTTAATTTTTCTAAAATTCTAAAAAAATGCTCTACTTCGAATGGTTTTGATAAATGTGCATCCATACCACTCTCGAGACATTTTTCTTCGTTAGCAATCATTATATCGGCTGTGAGAGCTATTATTGGAGTATGCTTTTCTTTGTTTTCAAAAATTCTAATTTCTTTAGTGGCTTCGATACCGTCCATTTCTGGCATCATAATATCCATTAAAATAAAATCGTAAGTTCCCTCCTTGTACTTTTCAACTGCTTCAATTCCATTATTGGCAACATCAATCTTGTAACCGTATCGTTTCAATGTAAACTTAACTACAGTTTGATTTAATTTATTGTCTTCGACCAATAAGATGGAATAATTTTTACTTTCCCAATTCATTCTTTTAATATGGATTTTAATAGCAGGCAAGATAGCAAAATCATTGCAAGATTAACTAAACATTTTTAACTATTACGTGAATGTCTAAAAATTTGTTGTAAGCATAAAAACTCTGTTATCAACATCCTTATTATTATTATTTCCTTTTTTTAAATTTCTAAAAAATAATATAATAAATATATCCTGTTAATACTGTTGGTAAGACTTTCTATTTTTCTTTGTAATTCTTCTAAAAACAGATCTAATAACAGGATACTAACAGGTGGTGTTAATTTAGAGTCTTTGATAATCAATGATATTTATACCTTATCAACAAGCTGTTAATAAGTGATGATGCTTATAAAAATATCACTCTATCATATTAACAATGTGTTAATAACTGGTTGAGAGATTATAATAAGCCGGTAAAAAATAAACTTGGTGAGGGTTAATTTTTTTTCTATACCAGGATAGTTTTTTATCCTCCAAATAAAAGATTAGAATATTTAATAAGGAAAAATCAACAGTATGTTAACTGAATGTGAACAAAAATGTTAATAAGCTATTTTAAGGATGTTAATTAGCTTATTAATAGCATTTAAGAAAGACATGTTTATGTCGACAAGTAGAACTTAGCCGAGAAAGCTAAGTTTGAGCGTGAAAATGTATTTTTTATCATGCTACTAATTAAAAATACTTAATTTTGTGAAATAAATCAATAGTAAAATAGCATATATAAATAAGTAATCAGTTTAGAAAAATAGTTACAATGGAAAAAATAAAAGTTGCAATTGCTTGCGATCACGCAGGCTTTAATTTTAAAAATAAATTGGTTGATTTTTTATCTGCTCAGGGATATGAGGTCAAAGATTTTGGAACAAATTCTGAAGATAGTATGGATTATCCGGATACAGCTCACCCTTTAGCTGCTGCAGTATCTGCCAATGAATTTGACTTTGGTTTTACACTTTGCGGAAGTGGTAATGGTATTACAATGACAGCCAATAAACACCAAAAAATTAGAGCGGCTTTATGTTGGACTGCCGAAATTGCTGAATTAGCTCGATTACATAATAATGCAAATGTATGTGGTATTCCTGCACGTTTTATTTCTTATGAACTTGTAGAAGAGATTGCTAAAGTATTTCTTACTACTGCGTTTGAGGGTGGCAGACATCAAAACAGAATTGATAAAATTCCTTTAAAATAATAGGCTTAGCAAGCATAAACAGAATCATAATAAATAAGGAATAAAAGAATAAAAGATGCTTTATTAGTTGTGGGAATTGTTATATTTGTGCTGATTGTTAGAGTAATATGAGAGTTTAATAAAAAGGATAAAATGTTATCAAATACGTGTAAATATGCAATTCGATCGGTTATTTATTTATCGATTAACGCTAAAGAAGGTAAGAAAATTGGAATTAAAAAAATATCAGAGGAATTAGAAATTCCTACACCTTTTCTTGGTAAAATATTGCAAAGTTTAGCTAGGCAAAAATTACTCACTTCAACAAAAGGACCTCATGGTGGCTTTGGAATGGGAAAAGATCCATCCGAAATTACATTAATGAATATTGTTGAGATTGTTGATGGTTTAGATATGTTTGAGAATTGCTTAATTGGTATACGTCCTTGTAAAACAGGTACAAATAAACAACCGCCTTGTCCGGTGCATAACCAATTTAGTAGTATTAGAAAACAAATTTATGATTTGTTTAAAGGAAAAACCATTGGACAGTTAATTACCGAAATGGAAGATACTAATGAGTATATTAGTTTATAATATTTTCTTTAGAAATGATATTTTATTAAAAGGCTTGCTATTCAATAGCAGGTCTTTTTTTATTTTTAGCCATTGATACATAAAAATAGCTGTAATTCCACCAATAATATCGGCAGCTAAATCGGCATAATCGCCACTTCTATTTACAAAAAAGTTTTGTTGAAGATATTCTATAATTGCCCCATAAAAAGCAATTACTAAAAGAGAAACTATAATTCTGCTTTTTCTTTTTAATCTGGTCTGAAAACTTAATTCGGCCAGTAGAAAAATACCCATAACGAAAAACATTCCAAAGTGAACTATTTTATCGAAATAAGGAATTTCAAAAGCTGAAGTTTTCGGTAAATCATCTCCAGGTACTGAGCATAAAATAAATATAATTATTGCCCATATAATATTTCTCCAAAATGGTTTAAATTTCATTTTTATAGTTGTTTGCAGCAAAGTTAATAAGCTAATTTAACTTATCAAGTATATTTTTAAATATGAATTTACCTAATCATTATTGACTAGCTTATTAGATTTTTGTAACTTAAATAATGTTTAAAATATTGTTAACTATTATTTTAATTTATGAAAAATACTGCAGCAGGAGTAATGAAATTATTAAGAGAAGAAAAAATAAATACCTGGTTTGATTTAGGTCTTTTTATTGATCGTTTTAAAGAAAATAAATCTATTCCTGTTGTCGAATTTGATCAATCATTTACAGCTTTTAAAAAGGATATTGGCAAGAAAGGAATGGCTTTTATAAGCTTTTATTTTTCTATTGATGGGGTAAGTATTGAAGTTGAAAAGTATGCTAAAATATTTCGTCATAACTTAGGTACTAAATTGCCCATACACTACATAAGTGGTAAGTTTTATCCCGAATCGATGAAAATTATTGATTCTGATACTAAGACCTTTACGATAGAAGAAATGCAAGGCTTTGATGATTGGAGTTTGTATAAAGATTTCTTTTTTACCAAACTAGAAAGGGGGAGTAAAGAATATAATAAGCTGATCTCTAAGTTCTGGAATGAAAGTCTAACAATATGTGAAAAACTAGCTAAATATATTGAGGATAATAATATTGGATTGTTATACCTCATTAATGTTTGCTCTAATCCTGGCAATGTTTCGAGTGCCTTAGCATGTATTTTGGTATCGGAATATATGGGAATTCCGGTTATTAATAACAATCATGATTTTTATTGGGAAGGAGGCACTTCAGAAATAAATAAACAGGTTTATGGATTGAAAAGCGGACCTAGAGACTTTTTCTTTTTAAATTCTCATTTGGGCGAATTTTTTTCTCAATTGGAGGTTTTGTATCCATGGGAATCCCGATCCTGGATAAATGTTAATATCAATAAAAAACAAAGTGAATATCTGGTTCATTACAAAGGGCATAATCCTGCTAATGTAACAGAAATAGGAACTGCTGTTGATACTTCTAAATATTCGGATATTAACAAAAGAAAGAGAATTGAGGCGATGTATCAGATGGAAAAAATGCTGAGTCGTTATCATAAAAATGCATTAATTAGTTATTCGGTTAAAGATGTATTGCAATATAAATTAGTTGATAAAAAGAATCCGCAGCCCATTTATATTGGTTACAAGACTAAGGCAATGCACAAATTTTTATCCGAAAATATTATTTTTTTGCAGCCAACTCGAGTTATTTCTCGAAAACGAATAGAGCTTGGATTTGATTTAATTCGTAAGATGCTTGAGCTTGATAGTTTAAAAGAAAAAATTAGAGAATCGGACGATTTAAAGCTTACAATTCTTATAAGTGGACCTATTCCTTTGGGTCAATATCCTTATTTTCAGAAACTATTAAAGCGTTTTGAAAAACTACTTAAGGATATCGATAAAGAATTTAGAAAAAGGGTTTATTTAGGATTTTTATTTAGCGAAACCGATAAAAAAAGATTTAAAGATCATTTTGAAAATCCTATAGGAATACCAGAATTATATAGTATTTCATCGCTAATTTTATTGCCATCGAAAACCGAGGGAAGAGGTTTACCAATATTGGAAGCTGCTGCTGCCGGAGTTCCTATTTTTTGCCGTCGATACCAACCCGAAAATGTATATGCCGAAGTTATAGGTGAACATTTACCTGAAAAAGATAGATTACAAGTAATAGAATTTAAAGGAAGAACTATTCTTAATTCTCATGTAAACGAGATTATCGATAAAGTATTTTTTCCACATATTCATTACCGAAGTGTGAAACATAATAAGCAAGTAATAGAAAATCGTTATAGTATTAGTTCTTTAAATAAAGGAATTGAAAAAATCATTAAAAAACTTTATTATCAGCTTAAGTCAAACAAAATAAACATACATAAAGTAGGCGAATTTTATCAGTTATATCAGCAAAAAATAAACTTTAGTAATAATGATGTAAAAGCTTTATTAAATACAGATAACAGACATTATTTACCTGGCTACGGAAGATTGGCATTTATGCTTTATCTTAAGTCATTAATTGATCCGAGTAGCTTTCGAAAAGAAGAACAGGAAATAAGAGGTGCTGCTTTTTATTTTGCTAAAAAACAGGTTGTTGATCATCCTGATTTTGAACAGTTAAGTTTAGAAGATATTCATAATTTTTATAACTCTGTAGATAATTTATTTGTAATTAAAAATGGGGAAATAAAAATAAGGCACGATCATTCATTTACATATCGTCATAGAAATAAAATTAATTATCATTTTCATAATTATACTATTCAGGAATTATCGGGTATGATTAACCTGTTAAAATTAGAATATTTACCAGAAGGCAATGGACGAAAAGTTGATGGTTCTTCGAGATTTTTTCTGGATAAAAATTTAGCTCTTTCTCAGTTAACATCGTGTACTGTTATCTCCATTGATGATAGGGAATTTTTATTTGAAAAATTAAAGCAAAATTTACCAATGGCATATTTTCCAGGTAAATATGTAAAGTACGAATTGGAATATTTTGTGCTAAATTCGGTTAAAAACCGATTGAATATTCAAATGCATGAATCTATTTCTAAAGAACTAATAAGGAATAATAAAATTGCTAATATTTATGTTTTTGCTCCCGATAAAGCACTTACAAACTGGACAAGAGCAATTGATATTCATAACTTTATAGAATCTGGTTCCGATCAGGATTTAAAATTATTGTACGACGAAAAAATACTGCAAATTGTATCTATTAATTCTTTAACTGTTGGAATTCATATTCCTCAAATGGGAGAGAAGCCAATTTCAATTCTTCGATTAATAATGGAACAGAATGGATATCTCATTTCTAATCGAAGAAATGCAGCTTTTATGTCGGATATTTTAAATATTGATCGCTTTCATATTGGTCGTGCAAGTACCGATTTAGAAGCAAATATTATGGGTATTCCTAAAAATACTGGATACATACAATTCGTGCCTGCAGGAGTTCGAACAAGTCTGGCTTATCCTACTCCAATTCAAACATCAAAGAAATTTTCTGATCTTTTACATTCAAATCAGTTTAAAACTTTATGTGAAAAATATGGAGAAAAAGAGCTCTACAGAATAATACGTGAAGATGCAGAAAAAAATGGTTCTCCTTTACAATTGGTTCTTGATAAACTTTCCGATTCGAAAAAGGAAGATGCCGATGTGGAATATTCTTATGTAAGTGGAGTATATCAGGATAAAAATCCGTGGAATGGAGTGTTGGCTAAAGCAAAAATAAGTACAGATATCGAAAGTTGGGAATTTGCGACTTTAAGTGCACTTAAAACAAAAACCGTAAGCCATTTTGTAAAAGATTTTGAACTCGATAATAAGTGTAAAGTTAAAATAGCATGGAATGGGGGTTATATTTTAAATCCCGAATTGGTAGGTAAATTAGGAATAGCAGAATCGTATATTGGATCTCCTTTAGGTTTATTGATATCGAAAGGAGAAACATTAAGTGCTCCCTTATTTAATAAGCCTGCTTTACTAATTTATAAATCGGGTAAATTAGATA
Source organism: uncultured Marinifilum sp. (assembly GCF_963677195.1). NCBI lineage: Bacteria > Pseudomonadati > Bacteroidota > Bacteroidia > Marinilabiliales > Marinifilaceae > Marinifilum > uncultured Marinifilum sp. The sequence goes on along the minus strand of NZ_OY781918.1, from coordinate 862,056 downwards.
TTGCAAGAGTAAATTGTGCAAATGGAATTAAAGTAAAAATGGGAGATACTGTTTTAACTTTTGATTCTAAAAATTATAATAAATGGAAATCGAACGAAATATCGTATTACGATTTAATGTATGAGAATGAGGTAATACCTGCCAAAAATTGTATTGTTTACCGATTAGCAGGTAATACTATTAAAGAAATTATACATGGAAAAGAATGGGTTCGCCAAATTCCAGTGGGTTTAACATTGTGTATTCCTATATCAGTAATTAAAAATAATATTGCTAAACTTGGCGATAAGATAAAACTTAACATTAAAGGATTAGAAAATATATTGCATGCTGTAGAAGCTGGCCCGATGTTATTAGATGATGCTAAACAGTGTTTAAATATGGAAATTGAAGGTTGGAAAAAGCAAAATTCAATAAAGACACAGGCGGCGCGTTTAGACTATACAGATATGAGAGGACCAAAAATTGCTATTGGAATAGATGATATTGGTGATTTATACGTTTTAACCATTAATGGTAGAATAAGAGAATCGGTAGGAGCTACTCATTACGATATGGCTGCAATACTGGAAAAATACAATATTCAAAAAGCCATGGGATTTGATCCAGGAGGAAGTTCAACTCTTGTGGTAAATGGAAAAAACTTAAATATATCGCCTTATAACTCAAAATACGAGCAAAATAATTTCTCTTTACCTCCCGAACCTCGTGCTGTTTCTAATGCTGTAATTGGTTATAAGAAGGACTAAATAGTTTACAAAATATACCTATAAGTAAAGCTCTTCCTTTAACAGAAGAGCTTTATTAATTAATTTACTTAATATATTAGTATTTTCTTAAGCTTCCAAGAAAGGAAATATCGCTGGTAACTTTCGGATTACCTTTATATTTTACCGATCCAATACCCGAGATATTCACTCTTAATTCTTCCTCTACATGCACTTTTCCACTTCCAACACCACTTATGTCAATATTAGCTTTTTTTGCAATTAAGTCAATAGCATTTACACTTCCGGCACCCGAAATATCAATTTCTATTTCCTCCGATTTACCTGCTAATTTTATGGTGGAAGCACCGCTGTTATCAATTGATAAACGATTGGCTGATAAGTTTAAATTAGCAGATGAAGCTCCATTTATTTCAATATCTAATTTATCGAAACGTAAAGATTGATCGCTTTTAAGAGAAATAGCACCATTGGCTTTTATTCCGCTTAAATGTTTAAATCCAATGTAAAGCTTAAGTTCTCTCGATTTATAAATCGATTTTTCGGTGCTTATATATAAAACATCATTTTTAACTTTACTTTTTATTATTTTCAGAATATTTTCGTCGGCAACAATTTTTAAGCTGTAATCGTCGTCTTGCGACAGATAAATAGTAAATGCGCCATTAATTTTTATGTTTTCGAAATTACTAACCTCACGATTTTCCGATTTTATATTTCCGTTTCCTTTAATTCCATCCGCTTTAAGCGGATTTACAATTAAAAAACTAAACAATAGAATTAAAATTGGCGATATTATTTTCTTTATACTTTTCATCCTATTTATATTTTATCAAACTTAGTTCGAATATTTATTATCATTTGTTTTAAAAGACGTATGATAAAATAAAACGTTGCATAATTGGTAGAAATAATTTTTTTTTTGAGAGATATGGATACAAAAAAACTGCATTATAGAAAGTAATGCAGTTTATATTTAATTAAGAATTTATATCATCTTTAAAATTCAGCATTATTCGGGGTTCTTGGAAAAGGAATTACGTCGCGAATATTTCCCATTCCGGTAACAAATAGCATCATTCGTTCAAAGCCTAAACCAAACCCACTATGAGTAGCAGAACCAAAACGACGAGTATCTAAATACCAATCCATTTCATCGGCAGGCACACCCATTTCTTTCATGCGAGTTACCAATTTATCGTAATCTTCTTCACGTTGCGATCCTCCAATAATTTCTCCAATTCCAGGGAATAAAATATCCATAGCGGCTACTGTTTTACCGTCCTCGTTTTGTTTCATATAAAACGATTTAATTTCTTTTGGATAATCGATAAGAATAACTGGTTTTTTGAATTTTTTCTCTACCAAATATCTTTCATGCTCCGATTGTAAATCAGCTCCCCAACCATCAATAATATATTGGAATTTCTTTTTCTTGTTAGGTTTAGAGTTACGAAGAATATCGATAGCTTCGGTATAGGTTAAGCGAACAAAATCGTTTTCCAATACAAATCTTAATTTCTCAATTAATTCCATTGAACGATCGTCTGCCTTTAAACCTTTTTCTTCTTCCTGTAATCTTTTACTTAAGAATTGAAGGTCTTCCATACAATTATCTAAAGCATATTTAATCATATACTTTAAAAATTCTTCGGCCAAATTCATATTATCAATAATATCATAGAAAGCCATTTCTGGTTCTATCATCCAAAACTCAGCCAGATGACGAGTAGTATTTGAATTTTCGGCACGGAAAGTAGGGCCAAAAGTGTAAATTTCACCCAAAGACATAGCTCCTAACTCACCTTCTAGTTGACCCGATACGGTTAAATTGGTCTCTTTACCGAAAAAATCTTCCTTATAGTTAATTGTTCCATCCTCGTTTAAAGGCGGATTTTTAGCATCTAAAGTACTTACTCTAAACATTTCTCCAGCTCCTTCGGCATCCGATCCGGTAATTAATGGAGTATGCATATAAAAGAATCCTTTTTTGTTAAAGAATTCGTGCACCGCATAAGCCATTGCATGACGAATACGAAATACAGCACTAAATGTACTGGTACGAAAACGCAAATGTGCTTTTTCTCTTAAAAACTCTAAAGAGTGTTTTTTTGGTTGTAAGGGATACTTTTCAGGATCGGCAACACCAAGTACTTCGATAGTTTTTGCAGCAATTTCAACCGATTGCCCGCTACCTTGCGATTCAATTACTTCTCCAACTACAGAAATAGCTGCTCCGGTTGTAATTTTTTTAAGCAAATCCTCATTAAAATTAGGAACATCAACAACAATCTGAAGATTTTGAATAGTAGAACCATCATTTAAAGCCACGAAATTAATTTGCTTGTTACCGCGCTTTGTTCTTACCCACCCTTTCACATTCACTGTACTGCCAATTTCGTTTGAAATCAACAGTTCTTTGATCTTAATTCTTTTCTGTTCCATTTTATAAATACTTAATGAGATGTTTTTAGCTAGCAGTATTAAGCTGTTAGCTCTCAGATATTTCTGTTTATGAACGATAATGCATAAAAAAAAATTTTTATACAAAATCGAAATACAAAAATATAAAAAATGACTGCAATACAGTTAAGTAGAACCTAATTAATTAAAAAATTAGTGCTTACATTCTTTATTATATCAGTAAAAAAGAATTTTTTTCAAGCAATATGACTTATTAAATATTTTTTTCAAGATTTAATTTACAATGATAAAGTATTGATTGTTAAAGTTTAAAACTTATTTGTGCTAAGATTCATAATTCGTAGTTTACGATTTTTTAACAAGATTATTATCTTTAGCCCATGCATAAATCAAGTAAATCAATGATTCAAAATAAGTTAGTAAACGCATTACAAGAATCGATACAGAAAAATCGTGATCTTCCGGCTTTTAGTAATTATCAAAAAGATACCATTAGCTATGCCGAAGTGGCTCAGCGTATTCATTGGATGCACATTTTCTTTAAAGAACTGGGCATTAAAAAAGGAGATAAAATAGCAGTTATAGGCCGAAATTTAAGTAATTGGGGAGTTACATATCTGGGAGCTGTTACCTATGGTGCAGTAATAGTACCAATTTTGCCAGATTTTAATTCCAGTGATATTCATCATATAATAAACCATTCGGAGTCGAAAATATTATTTGCCACCGAAAATCTTTTCAATAAAATTGATGATTCGAAAACAGGAAAACTTAAAGGAATTATTTCTTTGGGTAATTTAGAAATACTTTGTGCTGCCAGCGAAAAATTTGAAAAAGCATTCAAAGTATCAAATCAAAAAGCAAAAGAAAAACCAGTTGATATCGATAATTTAAATTTTGCTGATCCTAAAGAAGATGATATTGCTGTTCTTTCCTATACATCGGGAACTTCTGGTTTCTCAAAAGGAGTTATGTTACCTTATAAATCTTTATACTCGAATGTGAAAATTGGTTTCGATTATATTGATTTAAAAACGCAAGATAAGATTGTATCCTTTCTGCCATTGGCTCATGTATTTGGCTGTATGTTCGAATTTTTAACAGAGTTTTGTTGTGGTTGCCATGTGGTATTTTTATCAAGAGTACCAACTCCTCAAATTATTACAAAGGCTTTTCAGGATGTTAAACCACGCTTAATATGTCTGGTTCCATTAATTATGGAGAAAATTTATAAGAAGAGAATTTTGCCTGTTCTGGAAAGTCGCAGGGTAAAATTAATGCTTAAAATTCCTTTACTGGAACGAAAAATCTACAAAAAAATTAGAAGTACATTAATAGATACTTTTGGCGGTAATTTTATAGAAGTTATTATTGGCGGTGCAGCTTTAAGTAAAGAGGTTGAAGATTTTTTGAAAAAAATTGAATTTCCTTTTACAGTAGGATATGGAATGACCGAATGTGGGCCATTAATAAGCTATAGCTCAAATAAAGATTTTCGATCCCACTCATGCGGAAAAGTTGTTGATCGCATGCAGGTGCGTATTAATTCCGATGATCCTTATAATACAGTAGGCGAAATTCAGGTAAAAGGTAATAACGTAATGAAAGGTTATTATAAAAACCCCGAAGCAACAGCTGAATGTTTGAGTAAAGATGGATGGTTGGGAACAGGAGATTTAGGTGTTATTGATAAAGACAATACTATCTATATTAAAGGAAGAAGTAAAAATATGCTTTTGGGTCCGTCGGGACAAAATATTTATCCCGAAGAAATTGAAGCAAGCTTAAATAATATGCCTTTTATACAGGAATCGATAGTTACCGACGATAAAGATCATAAACTAATTGCTTTAATTTATCCCGACTACGAGGCATGTGATGCTGAAGGTTTAGATAAAGATGAAATTGAGCAGGCAATAAATAAAGACAAACAAATTTTAAATAAAGATCTTGCTGCATTTACAAAAATTTCGAGAGTAATTCTTTTCCCCGAGGAGTTTAAGAAAACTCCCAAACGAAATATTAAAAGATATTTGTACACTAATTTGTACCACTAGTATTAATAAGCCGATCGAATTTCGATCGGCTTATTTTTTGAATAAACCAGATTGCAATCTGGTTCTGTGATTAAATTTATATACAAAGTCGATAAGAGGTGTTATTACGAATTGTGTTCCGTAATTACTATCTAAATAAGATAATTTATAGCCTGCCGAAAGCGAAAATCTACTGTTTTTGTGCCAGTGTATCTTAGCTTGATTTTCCACAGCCCATTCTCCACTAAAATTAATATTATAGTAATCTGCATTTATGGAGAAATTAAAATTTTTATACATATTACCAGCTAGTTCTAATCCTGAAAAATAGAGTTTATTGCCAGAATAAAAACTTGCAGAACGCTGATATAAAAAGTAATAATCAAGTACAGGCATTTCCTGATCTCCAATTTTTAAGGAAAAATCAAATCCAAGTCTTGCACTAAGAATTAAATCGGGAGTACGGATAATACAATCAGGAGCTTCGGGATTTAAAATACGACTTATAATTATTTCGTTTCTAAAGGTAAAAATATGTGGAATTTTGGCAGATTTTGGCAGTTGATTCTGAAAAGAACTTTTACGCATCCATTTTAAACCAAGTGTTGGATAGTAAAATGTATGCTGGCTCGAAAGAATGGTTTTTTTTCCTATCCATTGATGCTTAAATCCTAAATTTGGAGCTAATGGAAACAATAATAATTGTGAATTAAGTTCTGTTTTTGGATAGTTTCCATAACGGCTAATTGCCAAAGCGCTTAAATATATTTCACCCATTGGAACAACCATAGCACCTCGTTCTGTCCAAGTATTATAGTAATCAACTCTGGCTTTTCCGGGTTGAATTTTATCTGTATAATCAGAGTATTCGCTGCCGTGTATATTAATTTTACCATTATATTGTGCACTTGTATTTAAAGAGCAAATGAATAAAAGTAAAATAATTATTATTCTCATAATTAATATTTTATGACAAATATATTGAATTTTACTTAATATTTAATAACTGATTTTATACCACTTACCGACAAAATTAGATCGCTTACCTAAAAAATATATTTTGTTAGTTGCTGCTATACTATTTTTATATTTAAAATAGATTAAAAGTTAAATACAAGTGTTTACTAAGAAATGATTAAATCAGGAAACTTTTAAGAGCTATATAGTTTCCAGAGTTAATACTTCATTATATTTGTAAAATGAGTGATCAGAAGGAATACATTACCTATAAATCGTGGAAATTATTTTCTAAAAAAGGAATTAGAAATGTAACTATGGATGATATTGCCAAGAAATTGGGGATATCAAAAAAAACTATTTATCGTTTTTTTAAAAATAAAAGCGAATTGGTTGAGCATGCTTTGGAATGGTATTTCCAAAACCTTGCTTTCTCTTTTAAATCTCCCAAAATATCCGAATTAAATGCAATAGATCAGTATGTTGAATTTTATAAATTTGTTACAGAACAAATTAGTAACAAAAGTCATACTCTTCAATATGATTTAAAAAAATACTATCCAAAACTTTGGGATAAGTTTAATTTAAAGACTATTAATAGATTTCAGAGCGAATTAGATGGTAATTTGCAACAAGGAGTGAAAGAAGGACTATATAGAAAGGAATTAAATATTGTATTTATAAGTAAAACAATGGCTCGCTTGTATTTGAGTATGAATCAGCTTAATGATTATATTTTTGAAAAGGAAGATATTTTAAATATCGATTATCATAAAGAATTAGGAACATACCATTTATATGGTGTATGCACTCCAAAAGGAATAGAATACTTTAAAAATAAACTAAAATAGATTATAACTAATGAAAAATATCCTACTAACAATTTTGGTTATTTTTTTCGGATTCAGTTATCAAACACTAGCACAAACTGAGGTTTCAGAAAATTTTAGCCTAAGCGAAGCACAGGAATTTGCTTTGAAAAATTCATATTCGGTAAAGGGTACCGATTATGATTTGCAGGTTGCCAGAAAAAAAGTTTGGGAAACCATTGCCGATGGTTTACCTCAAATAGATTTTTCGGCAGACTATACAAATAATTTAAAATTAAGTAAGTCGCCATTGCCTGTCGAGTTTGCTAATGTTATTAGAGCAATGAGTGGAGAACCTACTTCCGATGAGCCTATGTTCGTATCCTTTGCTCAGCAATATTCCGGATCGGCAGGTATAACTGTAAATCAGAAAATTTTTGATGGTTCGTATATTGTAGGAACAATGGCAGCGAAAGTTTATTTACAGCTTTCTAAAGATCAGAAAGAAAAATCGGAAATAGAAATTAAAGATGCAGTAGCGCAAGCTTATTATACCGTATTGGTTGCAAAAGAGAATTACAAAACAATAAAGGATAATCTCGAGATTAACGAGAAGTTGTTAAAAGAAATAGAAGCTTATTATAAAAATGGTTTTCGCGAAGAGTTGGATGTTGATCAGATTCGTTTGAATCGTAATAATGCGAAAACCGACTTATCGGATGCAAAAAGAGCTATTCGCACCGCGCTAATTGTTCTTAAATTTACAATGGGACTCGATGTTGATAAGCAAATTAAATTAACAAATACATTAGGAAGTCTAGTAGATCCTATTAGATCGGTAAGTCCTGCAATTTCGGGTTATGATGTTTCAAATCATATCGATTATAAAATTATGAGTACGCAGTTAAAGGCGCAGGATTTGTTAATAAAAAACGAGCAAGCAGCTTACTTGCCTAATATTTCGGCTTTTTATACATATAATAAAAGTACAAGTACCGATTATTCTAATGTGTTAAAATCGGAAGTTCCCTGGTTTAACTCATCCATATTAGGATTTAAAGTAAGTATGCCAATTTTTTCGGCTGGTAAAAGAAGATCTCGCGTTAAGCAACAAAAAATTGAATATTTAAACCTAGAGAATGATCTTTTAATGACCGAGCAAAATCTGAAAAAAGATTTAAGTATTTCTTTTTCGAACTTGTTAAATGCTCAGGAAAAATATGAAAATGATAGCGAGGGTTCTAAAATTGCAAAAAGAATTTACGATAGAACACGAATTAAATTTAACGAAGGAATTTCTACTAGTACAGAATTATCCGAAAACGAAAAACAATATATCGATGCTCATGCAGCATATATTAACTCAACACTTATGTTGTTGAATTCTAAAATTGCTTTTGATAAAGCATTGAGTAAACTTTAATTGATTAAATCCTACAAAAGATATAAAAATGAAAAAAATAATTATTGCACTAATGATTCCGCTTTTATTTGCATGCTCTTCTAATAATGAAGAGAAGGATTTAAGCAATGCAGAACAGTTGAAGAAATACAAAAGCGAATTTGCAATTTTGAAGAAGAAAATTACAATTCTCGAGAAAAAAATTAAAAGTGAAAATCAGGAGGAAGAGAAAGTAAATGTTCTTGTTTCGGATTTAAAGAGCTCAAAATTTGAGCATTTTATACAAGTAACAGGTAATGTTGAAGCTGATAAAAATATTACAATTACCCCCGAAACTGCCGGAAATATAATATCTATTGATGTGGTAGAGGGACAACGTGTAAATAAAGGAGATGTATTGGGTAGGTTGAATACCTCGCAAATTCAACGTATGATAGACGAGGCTAAAACCAATCTCGATCTTACAAGAACAATATTCGAAAGACAGGAAAGACTTTGGAATCAGAAAATAGGTTCTGAAATAGAGTTCTTACAGGCTAAAACCAATAAGGAATCATTGGAAAGAAATTTGGAGGCTCTCGAAGCTCAGAAAGATATGGCAATTATAACAGCTCCTTTTAATGGTATTATCGACCAAATTCATCAAAAGAAGGGAGAGTTGGCTGGTCCTTCTATTCCTTTTGCTCAATTGGTAAATATCGATAAGGTATATGTAGAAGGTGATGTATCAGAAAAATATCTTAATAACATTAAAGCTGGTGCTATTGTTCAACTTAATTTTCCAGCTATTGATTTGGATATTGAAGCTCCAATTTTTCGTACATCTAACGTAATCGATCCGGGAAACAGAAGTTTTCAGCTTAGAATTAACCTAAACAATTCGAAGCATAAAATTAAGCCTAATTTAATTTCTATAATGAGAATTAAGGATTATGAAATTGATAATGCACTGGTGGTTCCTTCTATTATTATTAAGAAAGATTTTGAAGGCACTTATCTGTATTTGGCAAAAAAAGAGGGTGATCATTTTATTGCAAAGAAAACTTACGTTAAAATTTCCAGAACTTATAATAATCTATCATTAGTAGAATCGGGATTAAAATTAGGCGATAAAATTATTACCGAAGGATTTTCTCAGGTTGTTAACGGAACGCTAATTAGCTATAAGTAATTCGAAAAAAAATGGATAAAATTAAAGATACAACTTCTTCCGAGAATATTCATCGGGAGTTTAAACCCACATTTGGAGCTTTAAAGAATAAGAATTCTATTTTTATTCTTACAGCTATTCTGGTTATGTTCGGGTGGTTTTCATATAAAAGTATGCCCAGAGAATACTTTCCCGAAGTGGTAATTCCAAATATCATGATTTCTACTCCTTATCCAGGAAACTCTCCTGTAGATATTGAGAATTTGGTAACTCGCCCCATAGAGAAAGAATTAAAATCGCTTAAGGGTGTTAAAAAATTAAGCTCGGCCTCTTACGAAGATATGAGTTTAATTGTAGTTGAATTTAATACAAATGTACCTGTAAAACAAGCTCTTCAGGATACAAAAGATAAAGTAGATAAATCTTTAAGCGAACTGCCTGATGATTTAGATACCGATCCTATTGTGGAAGATATCGATTTTGCCGATTTTCCTATTATGAGTGTTAACCTGTCGGGAGATTTTGGATTAGATGACTTAAAGGAGTTTGCCGAAGAGCTCCAGGATAAGTTTGAAGCTCTACCCGAAGTTTCCGAAGCAGATATTAAAGGTATAGACGAGAGAGAGATTAAAATTAATGCCGATTTGCATAAGATGGAAGCTAATGGTGTTAGTTTTAATGATATTGAAACAGCTATTAGCGATGAAAACGTAACAGTTAGCGCCGGTACTTTAATTACCGATAATACAAGAAGAAGTATTCGTACCAGTGCCGATTATACTAACATGCAACAAATTGAAAATACAATTGTAAAAGTTGTAAATGGCAGAGTTGTATACCTTAAGGATGTTGCCGATATTGAAGATGGCTATGAAGAACTTTCATCCATTTCACGTTTGGACAATCATCCGGTAGTATCATTGTCTATTACCAAAAAATCGGGTGAAAACCTTTTGGCTGCAACCGATCAGATATATAAAATAATTGATCAGGAAAAAATAAACGGAACTCTTCCTCGCGGATTAATTGTTACTGTTACCAACGATACTTCCGAGGATGTTAGAGGACAAGTAGCCGACCTAGAAAATTCCATTATTATGGGAATGTTGCTTGTAATTCTTATTCTTTATCTTTTTATGGGTTTAAGAAATGCATTATTCTCGGGTTTGGCAATTCCAATGTCTATGCTTATTTCCTTTATTGTGTTAAATCAGGTTGGTTATACGGTTAATCAAATGATTCTTTTCTCGCTTATTTTGGCGCTTGGAATGCTGGTAGATAATGCCATTGTGGTTGTCGAAAATGTTTATCGCCTGCACGAAGAAGGTCTTTCTAAACTGGAAGCAACGAAAAAAGGTGTTAGCGAAATTGCCGGACCAATTATTTCGTCAACAGCAACTACTCTGGCTGCATTTTTTCCACTTTTATTGTGGGGTGGAATTATGGGTGAGTTTATGAAATATCTGCCAATTACATTAATTGTTGTGCTTGCTTCATCTTTATTTGTTGCACTAATTTTAAATCCGGTTTTTACTGCCAGTTTTGTTAAAATTGATGATGTAAACAAAAAAATGGATAAGAAAAAATACATCATTATTGCTTCTGCGTTTTTATTGATTTCTATACCATTTTATTTAATGAAAATATTTGGTGGGGTAGATAGTTATTTAATGGCAAATATTTTTGCAGTAATTGGTCTTATAATTCTTCTTAACCTTTCTGTCTTAAAACCTTTTGCACGTTGGTTTCAAACAGTATTTTTAGTTGTGCTTGAGAACAGATACGAAAAAACTTTGCGTTTTGCCCTGAAAGGAGTGCGTCCGCTATTATTTTTTGCAGGAACATTTTTATTAATGATTACCTCCATAGGTTTCTATTTTAGTACCAATCCATTATTCGTATTTTTTCCCGATAACGATCCAAAATCGGTGTATATAACTATGGAATTACCATTAGGAACCGATATTCATAAAACCAATGAACTAACCGAAAGAGTAGAAAATATAGTTAGTAATATAATGGATCCTTATATGGGAATTGTTCGTTCTATTTCTACAAATGTAGGATCGGGTAAAGGAGGAATGTTTTCGGCAAGCAGAGCTGCTAATAAATCTTTAACTACAATTTCTTTTGTGGAGTTTAAAGAGAGAAACGGACTTAGTACTTCTGATATTATGAAGGAGTTAACTGCAGGTTTCGAAGGATTTATAGGTGCTAATATATTTGTAGAAAAAGACGATCAGGGGCCTCCGGTTGGCTATCCTGTTAATATTGAAATTTCAGGTGATGATTTTAAAACTCTATTAAAGGAAGCGAATCGTGTTAAGCAAATGCTCGATGAAGATAGAATTGCTGGTGTTGAAGAGTTAAAATTGGATTTAGATCAGGGGAAACCCGAAATGTTAATTAATATCGATCGCGATAAGGTTCGTCGTTTTGGATTATCTACCAACCAGGTGGCAAGAGCGCTTCGAAATTCCTTATACGGACTCGAAGTATCTAAATTTAAAGATGGTGAAGATGAATACGATATTATGCTTCGCTATAAAGATAAATACAGATATGATGTTCCGGCTTTAATGAATCAGAAAATTAGTGTGATAAGCCCTGTAAATAATAAAAGGGTACAATTACCTATTTCGGCTGTTGCCGATTATTCTTATGGTTCAACATACGAACGAATTAACAGAATTGAAAATACTCGCGTAGTTACCATTTATTCTAATGTTAAGGAAGGATATAATGCAAATATTATAAATGCAAGAGTTAGAGAGTTGCTTAGCGATTTTGAAATGTCGAAAGGTTATACTTATAAACTTACTGGCGAACAGGAGGAACAGGAAGAAACTCAGGCATTTTTAACTCAGGCATTAATGATTGCTCTTGCTTTAATTACTTTAATTCTTGTTACTCAATTTAATTCGGCAGTAAAACCAATAATTATAATGATTACTGTATTATTTAGTACCATTGGCGTATTTTTAGGATTAGGAATTTTTCAAATGCCGTTCGTAATTTTAATGACAGGAATTGGAATTATTTCCTTAGCTGGTATTGTTGTTAATAATGGAATTGTATTGGTCGATTATATCGATTTACTTAGAAAACGTAAAATTGAAAATACAGATATGACAGGTCGTAAATATTTGAATTCTGATGAAGAGGTTGATTGTATAGCCATGGCTGGAAAAACTCGATTGCGACCAGTATTGTTAACTGCAATTACCACAGTTCTTGGTTTATTACCTCTTGCAGTGGGTATGAATTTCGATTTTGTTACATTGTTTAAAGATTTTAATCCTCATTTATCTTTTGGAAGCGATAGTACAGCTTTTTGGGGACCAATGTCTTGGACAGTAATATTTGGATTAACAGTTGCAACCTTCTTAACCCTTGTAATTGCGCCGGTAATGTTTCGTTTGGCAACACAAATTGAGCATAAATTTTACAGATTATTTCAAAAGAAATAAATTAAATAATTAGAACGAACAAAAGCCAGTTTAAACTGGCTTTTGTTGTTTTGTACAAAGGGAATATTGTATATTTTTAAACTAAACAAAATGTTAGTATAAGATTTTTTAACTAATATTTATAAAAGAAATTTAAGAAATGTAAGTCGAAAAAAGTAATGATAAAGTTCTGAAAGAGGCATTTTTAGTTTAAAAGCTATAAAAAATTAAATATAAATTTTAATCCTAAAAAAATATACATTCATCTATAAAAATAAAGTATAAATAAAATCTAATAGAAGCATTTTGTGTGCCAATATAATAATTCGTAAATTTTTAATTGTGAGTATGTAGATAAGTATAACTCAATTAATCATATATATTAAACCTTAAGCCATGGAAATCATTTCGATGATATTACAAATATTAATTTTAACGGCTCTGGTATTTATTATTTCTTTTCTGATACAGGAAAAGAGAAATAACGTATCGAGCTTGGAAGAAGTAGTAACTGATACAGAATTAGAGGAAGAAAATCATATTGTTGCTGTATCGGATGAGAAGCGCGAAGAATTTTTAAGAATTAACTCTTTTTTCATGAAAATTTTATGTGAAAAAAAGAGCAAGAGTAATTTTAAGAAGTTGCAGAAGGAATTCCTGGATCTGGGTACACGTCTTTATTATTTAGCCTCGGAGCCAACCATTAGAAAATTTTTAGAATTTAAGTCGCTTAGTTCTTTTGTTGAAGGAACGGTGCACGAACATAAAATTGCTCTTCTTTGGTTTGCCGAATTTAATGTGCTGTTAAGAAAAGATTTGGGACTTAAAACTTCTCCCGAATTAATAAAAGATTACCTGAATATTGTTCTTACTTTTTGGGATGAAGAAGAAATGGAAAAAGGTGAGTTAAATGATTTAAAAAATCAACTTGCCGATTCAATAGATAATTATTTTAGTGTTTTTAATGTAGGAACTTCATTAAACTAAAAAAAGTGCCTTATGGCACTTTTTTTTATTTTTTCATTTGGTAACATCTAAGCCAATCAATTTCTAATTCCGAGTTTAAATTATTGCTTGCTTCCTTAACAGCGAGGCAGAAATTTAAATACATCGATTCTTTAGGTATTCCTTCGTTTATACTTTTAACGCTTACGTCGTTAATTTTCCATTCCAATTTATCAGCACTCCAATTAAGAGTGTAAATAAAATAGCCTTTACTTAAATCAACACCTTTAACTTTAAATTCATTTTTCTGTGGCGATTTCTCATTTCCCCAATAATTGCCAAACAAAAGTTTACCTTCATTGCTAGTTTTAAGTATATCAACATGAGGAAGAATTTTATCTGATACCATCCAAAACGAATTTTGAACCTGAGAATGATTTTTTAATTTAATTTTCGCTTCGAATTTACCATACTTTTGTTTGAATGAATTTCCGGTATTTATAATTGCCGAAGTATATTCGAATTGTTGTGGTACAAAACCTAAATTATTTTTCCATAATAAACCTTCTTTTTTTTCTTTTCTAGCTTGTAGAATAGCCGATGTTCCTGAAACTTGTATATTATCTCCATCGGTAAAAGATTGTAAATCTCCGGCTAAAGAATAAGCTTTATTTAATAATTTATCGCCCCAATAGTATTTGGTAGTCCATTTGGCAGTATCAAGCTTATTATTATCAAATTCATCGGAAAAAGTAAGTTCCCATTTTTTAATTTCACCGAATGGGTTTTTATGTTTCAATTTGAAAAATTTCACAAATTTCTCACTTGCTTTTAGTTGCTGATATTCCTGAAGTTTCTCATATTCTTCGGTCTTTTCAAATCGTTTTTTATCTAGTAGGAATTTCTTTTCTTTCAAGAAATCATCAGAACTAATTTTTTCTTCCAGTTGATAATAAGTTTTAAGATCGGATGATTTTTCTACTTCCTGATATATTCTCAGTGCTTTAGATTTTCCGAATTTAAAATATCCTTTTATTCGAGATGATGATTTTAGTTTCTTATACTCATTTAATTCGGTGGCTTGTTCCTTTTTGTTAAATGAGGATGATTTTACAAGAGTTTCAAGATCTTTAAATTTTTTTAATTCATCCGACTCGCTTAGTTGCTTATAATTAGTAAGTTCAGAAGAATCTTTTAATTTAAAATAAGTTCTAAATTTTCGGGATTTTTGAAAACGCTTAAATTGTTTTTCATCCTTAAATAGTTGACTTTTTTTAAAGCTTTTTCCTTCTATATCTTTTCGGTGATTTTTAAACTTATCGGAAAGGACATAAGTTTCGAGTTCGTAAAAGTTTTTTAATTCATCTGATTTTGAAAATTTTTCAAACTCTTCGAAATCATTTCTTAGTTCGTCTCTTTTTTTCTCAATGGCAACAGTATCTGATGCTCTGCGTAGTTTATATGCTAAAAAAAAGCTCATATTATTTTAATTTCTTGGATAAAAACGATTGCCTAATTTACATATAATCGGTAAATAATCATAATCCGATTAAGTGATTAGTGTATTAAGTAAAAATTATTGTCTTACAAAATGATAAGTAATGCTTCCTTTTTGTTGAATTGGACTAGAGCTACTAACATTAAATTTTGTTTTATAAGAAGCACCAATAGCTGCTTCGAACAAACATTCATCTCTTACGCCCGATTCTTTTTCCAACACTTTAGCATTAATTACTTTTCCATTTCTGTTTACTGTTATTTGCACAACAATTTTTCCTTCTCCTTCACATTTAAATACCGGTATGGGTAAATAAATTTTATGGCGACCTTCTAAGCTGTAATAAACACTGCTTGGTCCACTATATTCAATACTTTGTAAAGAATCTAAAGCACGCTGCTTTTCTTTAGCTTCGGCTGCGGTGATACTGTCTAATTTATAATCATTAGTATTTTTTTCACCTCCAGGTGCTTCATCAGATCCATACTCATCTAAATTCTTGCGAATCTCCTCAATCATATTCTCAACCTTTACTTTTGGATCGGAATTAGATTTTTTAACGTTTTGGTTTACGGCAATTGATTTAAGAAGTTCATTTACACTCTCAGAAATTTCAGATTTTTTTTCTTCCAGTGCTTTTTCAATTTTTTCTTCTTCTTCTTTAAGTATCTGTTCAGCTACTTCTAATGGAATATCAATGAAAATTTCTGGTTCAATAAATTCTCTTCGAGTGTTTAATTTAAACGAAAACAAAATAATCAACAAAATCATGTGGAATGCCAGAGTTCCCATTACACCGTATTTATTCCGGCTTAAAAATTCTTTAAATTCAAATACTATATATTTACCAAATTGAATGATTTGAGTGCTAATGGATGTTATAGTATCTTTTATTGAATTCATTTGTTTCTCTTGCGTCGGTTTATTTTGCAATATTAACTATTCTAAGACAAATTTATTAAGAATTAACGGCTCTCCCATATAAACATTGCAGATACAAAAATAAAAAAAGCCGCTTAAAATAAATTAAGCGACTTTCAGAGAACTTCTATTATCTGAATTTACTAAAACTTCCGTTCTTTAACTAAATTACCTTTGGCATCCCAAATGTACCAAGTTCCGACTTTTTTTCCTTCGTAATACTCCATTTCATAGCGTTTTACTCCATTGTCGTCCCAAATGTACCACTTGCCATGCTTTTTATTTTTGTTGTAATTGGCTTCTGCAATTTTTACTGATTTATCATTCCAGGTAATCCATGTTCCGTCCATTAAACCGTTCACATAAGAGCGAACTTCCTGAACATTTTCATTTTCGAAGAAAAGAGTAATTTTTCCATTACGTTTTCCCTCAACAAGATTCATTTCTATTCTTTTAGCACCGCTTTCATAAAACTCTGTATACGTTCCGGTGTAAAGTTCTCCCTGGGTAGAATAATATAATCCCTCTATTTCTTCTATTGGTTGCGAAAATGAGTGATTAGCAAAAAGGCACAATAATAAGCCTAATATTACTCCTAACTTTTTAATCATCTAATTCTAATTAGTCCTTTTTTAGTACCAAACGGATAACGTTATTTTTTCCGTTTACATTTACATTTTTTAGCTTATTGTTGGTATAAGAAATATAGCTTGACAATACATTATAGTTGCCAGGAACTACATTGCTAATTTTAAAGTTACCATCAAAATCGGTATAAACAGTTTCTGCTGATCCTTCGAAACGGATAGCTACTCCTGCTAATGCTTCACCTGTTTCTGTATCTAAAACAATACCAGACAAGCTAGTTGTTTCAATAGTTGCAATAGCTGCTGCATCTAATTCTTTATCACCCTCAGGTGTTACTACGTTAATTGCTTGACTTTCTAGTCCAATTGCTAATAGTGCAATAAATAGGAAAACAAATTTTTTCATTTTCGTAAATTTTTTGTTTTAGTAAAAAATCTTAGTTTATTATTTTAATATAGATTGATTCTATTTGATTGTTATTTTCATTAAATTAGAACAAGCAAAAAGAATTTTATTCTCGTTTTCGAAGTGAAATTACTTTCTCTTCTTCTTACACAACAAAAGTAAGGCGCCTATTTCTGATCTTAATTAGAATAAGCTTATTAAAACCTTAAGTGTTGGTTAACTTTTTATGTAGATTATATTTCAAATTAACTCAAATGAGTATAAAGAGCACGATTTTAGTATGGTTAAACGATTTTATTAATCTTTTTTATCCCAATCTGTGCCAGGCTTGTGGCAATTATCTGTTTAAAAATGAAATTGCAATTTGTACCCGATGTTTGTACGATTTACCTACAACGGATTTTTATCTGCAAAAAAATAATCCGGTTTCTATGTTATTTTGGGGACGAGTAAAAATTGAATATGCAGCTTCTTATTTTACTTTTTCCAAAGGCAGTAAATTTCAGAAGCTGATCCATAAGTTAAAATACCATAATCAGCAGGGTATAGGAGTTGAACTAGGGAAGCATTTGGGAGCACAACTTAAAAAGTCAGACTTTTTTAAAGATATTGATTTAATAGTACCAGTTCCTTTGCATGCCGAAAAACAAAGAATCAGAGGTTACAACCAGGCAGGGTTGGTGGCTAAGGGCATAAGTTATAGCTTAAATGTTCCTGTTGAAGTGAATAATTTATATCGGACGGTGCATACACAGTCTCAAACCAGAAAAAGTAAACTTGAACGGTGGCAAAATGTAGATAGTATTTTTAAAATTAAGAATACATCACAATTTACAGGTAAGCATATTCTTCTGGTTGATGATGTTGTAACTACCGGATCGACTCTTGAAGCTTGCGCTCATGCTATTCTGCAGGCCGAGGATAGCAGAGTAAGTATTGCAACTTTGGCTTATGCCTAGTTGGCATCAACAAATTTATAGCCTACACCTTTAACGGTTTGAATATATTTATCACCAATTTTCTCGCGAAGTTTTCGAATGTGAACATCAATTGTTCTATCTCCAACAATAATTTTTTCACCCCAAATTGAAGAATAAATTGCATCGCGTGTAAAAACTTTTTGCGGACGGGAAACAAGTAATACCAGCAATTCAAATTCTTTGCGTGGTAATGAAAATTCTTTACCATTTTGGATTATTAAATATCTTTCTCTATCAATAGAAATATTACCAATAGTTATTAATTTGTTCGATGCAGAATTTTCGCCAGAAATTCGTCCCGATCTTTTTAATAATGCTTTAACTCGGCTAATAAAAACTTTTGGTTTTATTGGCTTATTAATGTAGTCATCAGCTCCGGCTTCAAAACCGGCAATTTGAGAATAATCTTCTCCACGTGCAGTTAAGAATGAGATTAATACATCAGAAAACTCAGGAAGAGATCGAATTTTTTCGCAAGTTTCGATACCATCCATTTCTGGCATCATTACATCCAGAATAATTAAATGTGGATGAAATTTTTTTGCCTTTTCTATAGCTTCCTTACCATCGCCAGCTGTTGAAACCTGAAAGCCTTCTTTTTTAAGATTATAACTTAAAAATTCGAGAATATCTGCTTCATCGTCGACCAATAAAATTTTGTAATTACTATTTTCCATTAGATACTGGTTGTTTAGTTTCTATTATTTTGATTTATCAAGTGCAAAAGTAAAGCTGGTACCTTTGCCATAATTACTACTTACATTTATACTTTGCTTATGCGCATCGATAATATGCTTAACAATGGCTAAACCTAGTCCTGAACCTCCCATGTTTCGTGCTCTGCTTTTATCAACACGATAAAATCTTTCAAAAATTCTTGGCAGGTTATCGGCTTCAATTCCAATTCCGTTATCTCTTATTTCAATAAGAGCTTTGTTGTCCATACTCATCACCTCAATAACAGTGGTTCCTTTATCTTTTCCATATTTTATCGAATTTACAATTAAATTATTTAAAACCTGAAAAATTTCCTTTTTGTCAGCATAAACATATTTTGGTGCGGAATTACTTTGTTCAAATATTAGTTTAATGCCATGTTTTTTGGCCCGCATTTCCTGCATTTCAATCACTTCATTAATTAAATCGATAATATTAAAACGCTCGTATAAAAGTTTTAGTTCACCTGATTCCAATTTTGAGATCACTTCCAGATCTTTTACAATTGTGATCATTCTATTAATACTTTTTTCAGTACGTTCCAGATAATTTCTGTTAATTGAAGCATCTTCAAGACCGCCATCCAGTAATGTTAAAATATATCCTTGTATATTAAATATAGGTGTTTTTAATTCATGTGATACATTACCTATAAATTCTTTTCTGTATTTCTCCTGTTTTTTTAACTGAGCCACCAGTGAACCTCTGTTTTTACTCCACTCCATGACTTTTTTTTCGGCTTCGGCCAAAATATCAGTTGATTTTATTTTACTACTTAGTTCATTATCTATTACCTGAGTATCGTGAATGATTTTATAAAGCATTCTTACCTTAGAGTATAAAAATCGGTTTACCAAATATTTACTTACGTTATAAATGACACAAGCGGTTAGTAAAGCATATATTAATACATATATAAATTCACCTTTAATTAAGGTATGTAGCACAAAGGCACATATAATTAACACAGTAGCTATTAAACTGGTATAAATACTAACTTTTGTTGATGATATTATTTTCATTTTTATCTTATTCTAATTCAGTATTGTAAACCCTAATCAGTATTAAATTATTGCTTTCGAAAAAGCTGGTTTTTACAATTTTTTTTGTGTAGCACAATATTTAAATAAAAGTAGGATTTTTTTTGAAATACAAGTTAATTTTTTGTTAACCTTATTGTGTTTCAGAGGCTTAAATCTTAATAATATCTTAACAATTCAGTCGTAAAAATGTATTAAACAGAAATGATTTGATTTTTTGTAAACACACATCCGAAAAAAATGAAATTTCAAACTGCATTTTTTTCCTCAAAATCCGATGCAAAATGCAAGTTTTTTTTTGAGAATTTTCAAAAAAAAATATTTGTAATTTAATCGTAATATCAATGCAACAAAATAGTAATTTACATTTATTTTTCTTTTTATACGGGCCTTACAGATGCTTAATCTGCGAAAGCGAATTCCTTTTTTAACACTGCTTTTACCTTTGCTTTACATTTAATTTTATACTTAACCAATTCTTAACACAAAGAGGTTGTTTTGATAATTTTTTGTTAAAGCCCAATTATCGTTTTACTCATATATCATCCCTAATATCGCATCGTGATTCGAAAGTAAATATTGTATTCACTTATTAATTGAAAAATGACAAAGCAAGTATTATTAGTTTTATTACTCACTCTTACCTCATTTGGTTTATATGCACAGAAGGGAAGCATTACTGGTAATGTGAAGGATGGAAAAACCGGCGAAGCTTTAATTGGAGCTTCGGTTTTTGTTGATGGAACTACCTTAGGAACAGTAACCGATTTTGATGGCAATTATACATTAACTAATGTACCTGAAGGAACGGTAACTGTAAAGTGTTCTTTTATTTCTTATGAAACATCTGCAAAAGAAAATATTAATGTAAGTGAGGGAAATTCCGTTACTGTTGATTTTGTAATGGGCGAATCGACTGTTGCTCTTAACGATGTAAAAGTAATTGCCAAAGCAAAAAGAGAATCGGAAGTGGTTCTTTTACTGGATCAGAAAAAATCTGCTGTAATAAAGCAATCTATTGGTGCTCAGGAACTGGCAACACAAGGTGTTTCGGATGCAGCTGATGCCGCAACAAAAGTAACCGGTGTTAGCAAGCAAAACGATACAAAGGGTTTAAATGTTCGTGGTTTGGGCGACCGTTACAACACAACTACTTTAAACGGATTACCATTACCATCTAATAATGCTGAGTTTAAAAATATCGACCTCGAACTGTTTTCAACCGATGTTATTGAATTTATCGATCTGGAAAAAGTTCCGGGAGCACATTTGTATGGCGATTTTGCAGGTGCCAATGTTAATGTGGTATCGAAAATTCATAGCGGAGATCCATTTTTGAAAATTGCTTTAAAAACCGGTTACAACTCAAGTCTGGCCGATGCTGATGATTTTTATTTGGGCGATGGTCCGGGAATGTTGGGATTCGATGATTTCGATTATCAGGATAATTTGGATGTTTATGACTTCGAGACCAATTGGAATCCTGAAGAAAAAACAGTTTATCCTTTTACAGATATCTCGCTTTCGGCAGGTAAAACTTTTGAGTTTGAAAACTCTAAACTAAATGCATTTGCAACCATCTCTTTCGATAATGAATATCAGTATAGTGATTTATTGCAAAGACAGGTTAATGGTAGTGATTTCTTCAGAAAAGATCTTTTGGGTGAGCAATACAAATACATGACTCAAACCACAGGAATGTTGAATTTAAATTACAACTGGAATTCTAACAATATTTATTTGAATTCGATGTTGCTAAATACTTCGGAGCAATCGCTGAAAAATTTAAGAGGATTTATTTTCGATTTGGCTGAAGAAGGTGGATTTGTTCGCAGATCTGAATATGAGAGAAATACAGTTTTGGTGAATCAACTGTTGGGCGATCATAAATTAAATTCGAAAATGAATTTAAATTGGGGAATTGCCTACAATACTGTAAACAACATTGTTCCCGATCGCCGTCACAATACAATGGAAAATGGTACTGATACTGAAAAGTATTTTGCAACCAACGACCAGGCAAACAACAACCGATATTTTCATGATTTGCAGGAAAATGAAATTGCTGCCAATATCAATTGGGATTATACATTTGGTGAAGGATTTGAAGATGCCGATTATCGCGGTAAGCTAACTGTAGGTTACAATGGTAAATACAAAGACAGAAGTTTTGAATCTACTCAGTTCAACCATAAAATTAACAACAATCAGCTTACCGATATCAATAATATCGATTCATATTTCAATAATGAAAATCTCCAAAATGGTTTGTTCGACCTAAAAGTATTGTCGAGTAATTTTATTATTCTTTCGACCTATGACGGAGAACAAATAATTAATGCTGGTTTTGCAAATTTAGAGTATAACTTCAGTTCAAGATTTTTGGCTTTAATCGGAATTCGTGCCGAAAATGTATATCAGGAAATTGAATACAATACTGTATTGGGCGAAGGAAAAGAAGACTTTACCGAATTTAAATTTTTACCAAGTCTTTCGTTAAAATATGCATTGACCGAAAAAGCCAACCTTCGATTTGCATTGGGTATTACTTATACTTTGCCTCAGTTTAAAGAAACAGCTCCGTTTATTTTCGAAGGAATTACCGATGTTTCGATAGGTAATCCATACATCGAACCTTCAACAAACTACAATGGCGAATTAAAATGGGAGTACTTTCCTAAAGCAAGCGAATTGCTGTCGGTTGCTGTGTTCGGAAAATATATTTCAAACCCTATTAACCGATTTGTGAGAGCTTCGGCAGGTAACGAGTTTACTTTTGGTAATACCGGTGACTGGGCTTATATCTATGGTTTGGAATTCGAAACCAAGAAAAATATCTGGACATCGACAACAGAAAATACTTCAAAGAAATTATATGCTTCGGCCAACTTTACAATTATGGATACCAAACAAGAGTTGGATTCAGAAAAGCTGAAAGAAGAAACTGAAGGAAGCTATACAGCCAATTTCAATAAAGACGAAGAAGAGCTTCAGGGTTCTGCTCCATTTATCGCAAATGCCAACTTAAACTACAAATATTCATGGAAAGAAGGTGAAAATTCAATTACCTCTTCATTGGTATACCGATACGAATCGGACAGAATGTATTTGATTGGTTATTCAAGTTTAGGAAACCAGGTTGACAATGAATTACACAATCTTGACTTTGTTGTAAAATCAAAATTCAACAACTGGGGACTGAGTTTATCTGTGAAAAATATTCTGGATCAGGATATTGAAAGATATCAGGAAAACGAAACTCAAGACTGGCTTGTTAAGTCATACAAAAAAGGAATAAAATTCGGTTTAGGAGTATCCTATACCTTTTAAATAGTAAACAACCTCATTTTATAATTAAATTTAAAAAACAATGAAAAAATTATTATTAGCAATGTTAGCTGTATCTGTAATTACTTTCTCAAGTTGTTCGGATGATGATGATGATCCAACTCCAACTCCGGAGCCAACTGATCAGTTTGATGCAACAGATTTTAAAGGTGAGATTCTTGATGGCGAAGAATACACTATGGATGCTAATACAACTTACAAGTTGAGTGGTGCGCTTGTTGTACAATCGGGTGGTACTTTAACAATTCCTGCTGGTACAAGAATCGAAGCTACTGCTCCTTCTGCAAGCGATACTGATGTTCGTTACATTGCAGTTGCACAAGGTGGTAAAATTTATATTAATGGTACTGCATCGGCTCCTGTAGTAATGACTTCTGATACAAAAGAGGCTGAAGCATGGGGTGGTTTGGTAGTATGTGGTAACGCTCCTACAAACAAAGCTGATGCTGGTAGCGCTGGTGCCGAAGTTTCAGGTTTGGCTTACGGTGGTACCGATGCTAACGATAACTCTGGTTCTATTGAGTATCTACGTTTAGAGTACACTGGTTACAAGTATACTAACGAAAAAGAATTCAACGGTCTTTCTCTTTTCGGTGTAGGTGCAGGTACAGTGGTTGACTATGTTGTTTCATATAAAGGTGGTGACGATGGAATGGAATTCTTCGGTGGAACTGTTAATGCTTCTCACCTGGTTTCTGTTGATAGTGGCGACGATGGTATCGACTTCGCTGACGGATGGAGCGGAACAGGTGAATACTGGGTTTCTTTAAACTCTGCTAAATCAGGTATCGAAGGATCGAACAACGGTGATAACGGAGCTGCTACTCCAATGACTGATGCTACTTTGAAAAACCTAACTGTATACGGAATGGGTGAAAAGCCATTCTTCCTGAAAGAAGGTGCGGGTATCCAAACAATCAATAATATTGTAATTGGTGGTTTAGCTGCCGAAAAAGCTCAGGCTTTCTTCTATACTTCTTCTGACGATGCTGATGCTGCTGCAAGAATCGATGCTGGTGATATCGTAATTACCAATGCAAACTTCGTTGATATGGTTGAAGGTCAAACTAAAGCTGTTAGCGGGTTAACTGTTGGTGAAAATGTTGAAGCTTTAGGTGCTGGAAACGGTGTTAACAAACCAGATTGGATGCCAGATGCATTGAATACTGTTGATGGTTCTACTACTGTTTTTGGTGATGCTGTTGTTGCTGAGGTTGCTTTCGAAGGCGATATTACTACTGATATTACTTTAGATGCTAACAACAAGTACATGTTAACTGGTGCTGTTGTTGTGAAAGATGGTGCTAGCTTAACTATTCCTGCCGGAACTGTAATTATTGCTACCGATGTTACTGCAGATGATACTGATGTTCGTTACATTGCTGTTGCACAAGGTGGTCAGATTTTCGTAAACGGTACTGCTGATGAGCCTGTTGTTATGACTTCAGAAACTGAAGTTGCTGAATCATGGGGTGGTTTGGTACTATGTGGTAAAGCGCCAACAAACAAAGCTGATGCTGGTAGCGCTGGTGCCGAAGTTTCAGGTTTGGCTTATGGTGGTGATGTTTCTGATGATGATTCAGGAAGTATTTCTTACCTGCGTTTGGAGTACACAGGTTACAAGTATACTAACGAAAAAGAATTCAACGGTCTTTCTCTTTTCGGAGTAGGTTCTGGTACTACTATCGAGTATGTTGTTTCCTACAAAGGTGGTGACGACGGAATGGAATTCTTCGGTGGAACTGTTAATGCTTCTTACCTTGTTTCTTACGAAAGTGGTGATGATGGTATCGACTTCGCTGACGGATGGTCAGGAACTGGTGAATATTGGATGTCATTAAATTCTGCTAAATCAGGTATCGAAGGATCGAACAATGGTGATAACGGAGCTGCTACTCCAATGACTACTGCTACTTTAAATCACTTAACTGTTTTCGGTATGGGTGAAAAACCTTTCTACTTGAAAGAAGGTGCTGGTATCCAAACTATCGACGATATCGTAATTGGTGGTCTTGCTGATAACAAAGCTCAGGCTTATTTCTATACTTCATCTTCCGATGCTGATGCTGCTCAAAGAATTGCTGATGGTGATATCACAATTACAAAAGCAAACTTTATTGAAATGGGTGAAGGAAACACTGTTAAAGCTGTTGATGGTTTAACTGTTGGTGAAGATGATTCTGCAACTGGTGCCGGTAACGGTAAAGCTAAGCCAAGCTGGTTGTCTGATGCTTTAAATACTGCATACAACGGAACTACTATTGTTGAGTAAGTTCTACTTTAAAAAAATTATAGGAAAGCAGACTCGTTTGGGTCTGCTTTTTTGGTTTTATGCGATATTCAATAATTACAGGATTTATCGTAAGGCCTGTTTTATCCCTGCGCAGGGGTTTGTAAGCCCTAAGTTGGGATCTTTTACCCATCGACAGAGGTAGGTAAGAGGTAATTAGGAATAAAATACCCCAAGCACGGTCTGTATTTGTCCTGATTTGTTGTTGTCTCAATTAATTACTTCACAACTTTCATATCCAGTTCTTTCCAATAATCCAATCCTCCTTGCAGCGAATAGCTTGTAATCTGATATTTTTTAAACAGCATTTTAGCGGCATCAACACTTCTGTGGCCATCTTTGCAGTAGAGCAAATAAAGCATGTCTGTTCCTGTGGTATCGATAATATGGTATAAATTTTCTGATTTTTCGGCCAGCAAAGCATAAATAATATGTCCTTTTTTGAATTCTTTTCTGGTTCTTACATCAATTACAACTGCTCGTGGATTTGTTTCTGCTATTCTATTAAATTCTTTAGGACTTATTATTTGCACACCATCCTTTTGTGCATAGAGCAAATTTGTTGAACTGAATAAGATAAACAGCAGTAAAGAGTATTTTAAAAATTTCATTTTGCTTAATTAGTAATAAAATCATATAGGATAAACGCGAAAGCTGATAAGTTATAGTATTCCGAAACTTCCTTTAATTATCTTCAACATAAAAAAAATCAGACATAATATCATTGGATATAAAAACACCATTATTGCTTAATATTAGAGAAGTATTTTCTTTTCGAATATGATTAGATCGAATATATTTTTCAGCCTTCGATAAACAATGTAAATATAAATCTTCGCCAAATTGATTTTTTACTATTTCTAAATTTAACCCCCAAGAGGTTCTAAGTGATGTTAAAATTAAATCATTAAATTTATCATAAATATTAAGTTCTTCTTTTTCAGAAAAGCTAGTTTTATTTTTTATAGCTTTCATGTATTTATAGTTATTTGCAACATTCCATTCTCGCTCTTTTAAATTGTATGAATGAGCCGAAGGGCCAATTCCCAGATATTCTTCTTGTTTCCAGTAACTTGAATTGTGCCTTGAGATAAAACCTTCCTTACAAAAATTCGATATTTCGTAATGATGAAACCCATTTTTTTTGGCCGAATCAATTAAATATTTATACTGCACATAACTTTCTTCTTCATCCATTTCTGTTAGCTGACCTTTTTCAAGTTTTTTAGAAAAAACAGTATTGGGGTCGAACATTAAATGATAGGATGAAATATGCTGAATATTGAGTTCGTAAACCAAATTTAAATTTTCCTTCCATTTCTCCATCGTTAATCCGGGTACACCGTAAATTTGATCTACCGATATATTATCGAAACCATAATATTGTGCTCTTTTAATTGCTTCGTAAGCTTCTTTTCCGGTGTGACGACGATTCATTAAAATTAAATCTTCGTCGTGAAACGATTGAATTCCAACGCTTAGCCGGTTCACCTCTGTTTTAGAAAGTTGTTTCAGGTATTTTACCGATAAATCATCAGGATTGGCCTCGAGAGTAATTTCGGCATCCGCATCTATTTTCCAGTACTTCTTTAGTTCGTTGATTAATTCCTGTATTTTATCTGGCTGATAAACCGATGGAGTTCCACCTCCAAAATAAATGCTCGATAAATGATTTTCAGCTAAATAATCTTTTCTTAATTTCAATTCCTTTTTGAAACATTCCAGCATATCATTATTAGATTGTAAGGATATACTTTTATGAAATGCACAATAATGACATAGTTGTTTGCAAAATGGTATATGAAAATAAACTCCCGACATATTTCGTATTTTTTTGCAAGGTAGAAGCATTTCTTATATTTTCCATACATTCAGGTGTTTTGTTATAATTTTTTAATGCTTTAAAATGTTTTTTCATAGATTATTGACAGAAGTAATATTAATCGGCACAATAATTGTTAGCTCGGTTTAAAGCATACTCCTTGTAAGTTCACAAGAGTTTGCGTACCTTGCTTCATCATTAAAAAAGAACAGAATTAGTATGCTAAAGCAAAGTTTACAGCAAAAATTATTGCAAAAATTGTCGCCTCAACAAATACAGGTGATAAAGTTGTTGGAACTCCCTACTTTACAATTAGAGGAACGTATTAAAAAGGAGTTGGAAGAAAATCCTGTTTTAGAAGAAGGTGGAAATGAGGAAGAATATCAGGAAAACCTTAATACAGAAGATAATAAGGAAAATGATACCGATAAAGAAGAATTTACCTTAGAGGATTATATGAACGATGAAGATACTCCTTCTTATAAATTGTCTACTCAAAACTATTCTAAAGACGATAAGCATGAGGAGATTCCTTTTTCTGGAGGAACTACATTTCACGAACTTCTAATTTCTCAGTTGGGACTTAGAATATTAACACCTGAAAAAGCGGCTTTAACCGAATATCTTATTGGTAATATTGATGAAGATGGATATTTGAGAAGAGATATTGATAATATTGTTGATGATTTAGCTTTTTCTACAGGAGTAGAAACATCATTCGAGGAATTGGTTGATTTGCTTAGAGTAATTCAGGATTTTGATCCGGCTGGTGTTGGTGCACGCGATTTACAGGAATGTTTGTTGTTACAAATTCAAAGAAAAGGAAAGCACAATCCGGATGTGAAGTTAGCTAAGGTAATTCTGAAAAAGCATTTTGAAGAATTTACAAAAAAGCATTACGATAAAATTAAAAAGCGTGTAAATGCTAGCGACGAAGATTTTAAATGTGCTATTGATGAAATATTAAAACTGAATCCTAAACCAGGATCGGCCTTTAATAATCCAATGGTTAAAGCTTCACCAACCATTATTCCCGATTTTATTCTGGAGGAAGAAGATGGAGATTTGCGCTTGAGTTTAAATGCCAGAAACGTTCCTGAGTTGCATGTTAGTAGGGCCTATTCCGAAATGCTGCAGGATTATTCTGGGAATAAAAAGAACCAGTCGAAAGAAAAGAAAGATGCAGTAATGTTCGTAAAGCAAAAACTCGATTCGGCTAAATGGTTTATCGATGCTATTAAGCAAAGACAAAATACCTTACTTGTTACAATGAATGCTATTATCGATTTTCAGCGTGCTTATTTTATGGAAGGCGACGAAAAGAGATTAAAACCAATGATTCTAAAGGATATTGCCGACATTACAGGTTTGGATATATCTACTATTTCGAGAGTTTCCAATTCGAAATATATACAAACACACTTTGGCATTTTTTCGCTTAAATATTTTTTCTCGGAAGGTATGCAAACCGATACAGGAGAAGAGGTTTCTACCAGAGAAATAAAGAAAATACTGCAAGAATGTGTCGATAACGAAGACAAAAAAAAGCCATTAACCGACGATAAACTAGCTGCAATTTTAAAAGAAAAATCGTACCAAATTGCCCGACGAACAGTAGCCAAATATCGAGAACAGCTAAATATTCCTGTTGCTCGTTTACGAAAAGAATTATAAATTTTGTTAAAGAATAATGTACTTGGTGCAAAGACAATTTTTTTTGCACCTTTGTTTTGTGTGGTGATTTAAGCTATTAGATTTTATTTTATCTCAAATCTCACTTTTCAAATCTAAATCATATGAACTTTTCAAGAATAATTTCAGGAGTGGCTCACCCAATGTTAATGCCACTTTATTCAATATTTGTTGTATTTCATTCGGGTACTTATCTGGATTTTACACCACCGCAGTTAATTCGGGTAATTTATATTATTGTAGGTATCTCAACAATATTGTTGCCAGTAAGCATTTTGCCAATGCTTAAATCTCAAAAATTAGTATCGGATTATGGATTAGAAAAAAGAAAAGAGAGATTTCTGCCTTTGGTCTTAACAATTGTTTTTTATGTTCTTGGATTTTATTTGCTAATGAAATTTCCAATTACAAGAATTATAGCTCATTTACAATTGGCAGCAATTATTTCTATTGCCATAATAGCCCTTATATCAACCAAATGGAAAGTTAGTATTCACATGACTGGAATTGGTGGTTTTGTTGGAATGATTATAGCTATTAATTTTTTACTATCTAGTTCGTTGCGAATATTCTTTATTGTTGGAATTTTAATGGCCGGACTTCTAGCTTATTCGCGTTTAAAATTAAACCTGCACACTCCTTTTCAGGTATATGCAGGTTTTATATTAGGTTTTCTAATTGTATTTTCCAGCTTAATGCTGCTTTAGTTTTATTGTTTAAGTAGCCATAAATCAGGCGTCTTATTTAGCTTTCGTAATCTATATAGTTCTTTTAAGGCCGACTTTTTAGTATTAAACGATTGTAATATAACACGATACCTTCCTTTTTCCTCTAAAATAATAGAAGGGTATCCTTTCTGATATAATCTGCTTTTAAAAGTATTTGCCTGCTTTTTATTAGTATAACTTGCTGCAACGATATGATAATTAAATGTATCTCTGTTTTTAGTAATTTGAGCATTTGTTAAAACAGATTTTGAACTTACAGCAGAAGGCGCCATCTTAGGTACCTGTCTTTTTACAGTTTGTTCAACTACATTTTTTTTGTTTACAGTAGTTACTGATTTTTTATCATTACATGAAACTAGTAATAATAAAATCGGAATAAGTAAAAAACGAAATCTTGTCATACCTTAATTATCGTTTGATATAAAGCCAAGTATCTTTATGCTTTTCTGTAGCACGAACCTTTTTTAATTCGCTAAAAGCTAACTTTCTGTCTGAAAAACCTTTATACGAAACTCTCGTAAATCCATTGGGAGCATTATGTGTTTCAGATTTAAAACCTTCACTTGCTAATTTCTTTTGAAGTCTTACTGCATTCGATCTATTTTCGAAACTGGCAACAATCAAAAAATATTTGTTAGGAAGCTTTTTTACCACAGGTTTTGTTTGTTTCTTGACTACAGGTTTTGCTTCTGCTTTCTTTTTTACTGCAGGCTTACTTATCGAAGGCTTTTTAATTTCCTTTTTCTCAGTATTTTTTGTATTAGTTTTACTGCTGTTTTTGCACGAACTTAATCCTACAGAAATAATAAGAGCACACAGAAGAAGAATTTTAGAAATATTGTTCATAGCTGATACATTAATATAATATTAACAAATTTACAATTTTATAAGCGAATTGAAGAATACTTTGTTTATTTGTTGTATAGTTCTACAAAGTAGTAATAGACTATACAGGATGTTTTAACTAAGCTTTCAATTCTAGTCAGAAAAGTAGTAAATTATAACATAAAAGAACAATCTTATTCTAAATAAAGTATTATTTTTTTGACAAATAGAACGTATCAGTTGATTCTACGATAGAAATAAACATCAAATTATATATTATTAACCGATTAAACTTATTACAGAATGAAGACAATTGCTTTAGTTGCTCATAATGAAAAGAAAAGTGTAATGCTTGCATGGGTAAAAAGACATTTAGATGAACTTAAAAAGCACAAGCTTATTGGTACTTCAAATACATCAGAATTATTAAATTCGGTATTAGATTTAGAAGTTGAACCATTTGGACATGGACCTAATGGTGGTGATATTTTGCTTGCTGCACAAATATTAGAAGGAAAAGTAGATGAAGTAATTTTTTTAATAGATGCAGAAACTCCTCATGGTCACGAACACGATATTCAAACATTAATAAGAACTTGTGTTATTAATGATGTACCTATGGCTTTAAATATAGCAACAGCCGACTTTTTAGTGAAATTGAATAAGAACGAACAAACGAGGAGTTAACACAAAATTAACACAAACGTAATAAAAACGAAACATTTTCTTCTTCATGTCTTAGTACGTTTGCCTCGAATTTACTAACTTAAAAAAATGGAGAACTTTTACTTATTAATTGTGGTAGTGTTATTTGCACTAGCCATAAGCGATCTTATTGTTGGCGTGAGTAACGACGCTGTGAACTTTCTGAACTCTGCTTTTGGCTCTAAAGCAGCTCCTCGCTGGGCAATCATGATGATTGCCAGTCTTGGAATTTTGGTTGGAGCAACTTTTTCTAGTGGAATGATGGAAGTGGCCCGAAAAGGGATTTTTCACCCTGATCAATTCTACTTTGCAGAGATCATGATTATCTTTATTGCGGTAATGTTAACAGATATTATTCTGTTGGATTTTTACAATACCGTAGGTTTACCAACTTCTACAACAGTTTCTATTGTATTTGAATTGTTGGGAGCAGCTGTTGCTGTTGCTGTGGTAAAAATTATGAATTCAGCCGATCAAACATTACTCGATTTGGGTAATTACATTAATTCGGCAAAAGCCTTGGCAATTATAACGGGTATACTGCTGAGTGTTGTTATTGCATTTCTGTCGGGAGCGCTTGTACAATGGGTAACTCGCCTTATTTTTACTTATCGTTACGAAAAAAGTTTTAAGTATTTTGGAGCTATTTTTGGTGGTTTTGCAATTACAGCAATTACTTATTTTATCTTAATTAAAGGTGCAAAAGGATCTTCGTTTATTACTAAAGATACTTTGGCATGGATTAAGGACAATACTTTATTAATTATTACAGCATGCTTTATTGGTTGGACTGTAATTTTACAATTATTGGTATGGATTGTTCGTTTGAACATTCTAAAAGTAATTGTATTGGTTGGTACTTTCGCTTTAGCAATGGCTTTTGCGGGTAACGATTTGGTAAACTTTATTGGGGTTCCTTTAGCTGGTTTCAAGTCTTTTCAGGCATTTGTAGCTAATCCGGGTACCGATCCTTATGGTATGACAATGGGAGCTTTAGCAGGAAAAGTGCATACCGAAACTTATATGTTAGTGATTGCCGGTTTGATTATGACAGTAACTTTGTGGTTATCGAAAAAAGCAAGAACAGTTACCGAAACAGAAATTGGTTTGAGTAGCCAGAATGAAGGAGATGAGAAATTCGGATCTTCATTTTTTGCTCGTTTGTTAGTACGACGTTCCTTATCGGCTAATAGTAATTTTAAAAGAATTATGCCTGCAGTAATTAATGGTGGTATTCAAAAACGATTCGAAAAACCAGAACCTTTAAAAGGAATTGAGGCCAAAGATATGCCAGCATTTGATATGATTCGTGCTTCGGTAAATCTTACCGTTGCCAGTATCTTAATTGCT
Source organism: uncultured Marinifilum sp. (assembly GCF_963677195.1). Taxonomy (NCBI): domain Bacteria; kingdom Pseudomonadati; phylum Bacteroidota; class Bacteroidia; order Marinilabiliales; family Marinifilaceae; genus Marinifilum; species uncultured Marinifilum sp. The sequence goes on along the minus strand of NZ_OY781918.1, from coordinate 829,247 downwards.
ATTGGTACTTCACTTAAATTGCCACTTTCTACTACTTATGTAACATTTATGGTTGCAATGGGTACTTCTTTGTCGGATAGAGCTTGGGGTAGAGATTCGGCTGTTTATCGTATAACTGGTGTAATTACAGTAATTGGAGGATGGTTTTTTACTGCTTTCATTGCATTTACAGCGGCATTTATATTTGCCAACTTAATTAATTGGTTGGGTGGGTTTGCCATTTTTGGTTTGCTTACCATAGCTATTGTATTTGTTGTACGTTCTCACATTTTCCATAAGAGAAAGGCTAAATCGAAACAAAAAGATGATGTTACAGAAGAGGATGATACAATTATTATTAAAGGAGGAGTTACCGAGCAGTTAACTTTTGCAGTTTTGGGAATTACGGCTAAAATTCCAAATTTATATAGCAAAATTATTAATGGCTTAGCTTTCGAAGAGCGATCTAAATTAAAAGATTGCAATAAAAAAATTGCCAAACTCGATAACGAAGCAAAATCTATAAAAGATCAGATTCCTGTAATGATGCAGAAACTTGCTGATGATAGTATTACAACAGGTCCTTTCTATGTTCAGCTGGTTGATTACCTTCGAGAAATGGCACATTCAATTAGTTATATTGCAGGTCCGGCATTCGACTATGTCGATAACAATCATAAAACTTTAATAAAAGATCAGGTTAATGAATTAAATACTATTCAGACTAAACTGGATGATTTCTTTAGAACCATTAACCGTTTATTAAAAGATAATAATTATGATATTTCAGAAATAGAAAAAGCTTTTGCCAAGCAAAAAACTTTATTAACATCTATTCGAAAATTTAGGAAAGAGCAAATTAAGAGAATTAAAGCAGAAAAAGTTGGAACCAGAAATTCGGTTCTTTATTTAGGTTTACTAAACGAAACTAAAAATTTAACTTTACATGCTGGTAATCTATTAAAAGCTTCGCGCGATTTTACCGGATCAGATGGTAATGATGACGATGTTTTTGAGGATGAAATTTCTTGAATTTAATTATATAAATAAAATAGTAAAGCCGGAATCATAAATATTCTGGCTTTATTTTTTACCTACCTAGTTGTAAAATATCAAATAATTTAGGCATTCCAATACTGGCTTTTTCATTTATAAAAGTAATATCTCTGTCCGAGTCTATAAATGGTTGATTAGGATCGATAACATATATTGGAACATTATTGGGAACATAGTCGATTAAGCCAGCAGCAGGATAAACATTCATTGAGGTGCCTATAATAAGAAATAAATCTGCTTGTTTTACCATTTCTGTTGCTTTAGATATTGTAGGAACACTTTCTCCAAACCAAACAATGTGTGGTCTAAGAGGAGAGCCTTTCTCGCATTTATCCTTTAAACTTAATTCCCAATTTTCAAGTTCATAAATTAAACTGGAATCGACAGTACTGCGGGCTTTTTTTAATTCTCCATGCAAATGCAAAACATTGGAGCTGCCAGCCCGTTCATGTAAATCATCAACATTCTGACTTATAATATCTACATTAAAATATTTTTCTAAATCTTTAATAAGATAATGTGCATTGTTAGGCTTACATTTAAATAGTTGCCTGCGCCTTTCGTTATAAAACTGATGTACCAAATTAGGATTTTTTTCCCAGGCTTCAGGACTTGCAACCTCCATAATATCGTACTCGTTCCATAAACCACCCATATCACGAAAAGTTCTTATTCCACTTTCGGCACTAATACCTGCCCCACTTAATACAACCAGTTTTTTCATATTAACTTAATTTAATAGCTTCTTAAAATCTCGTACTAAAAAACTATCGGTTTGTTTCTTTTTAACCATGTGATAGTCAAAATAATAAATTTTAGCATCATCAGCGCCAATAATAATTTTAAAACATCTGGCTTTATGTGCAGTTTTTCCTGGTCCAACCTTGTGAAGAAAAACCACATTTTTGTTTTGCTGATTTATTGCTTGTTCTATTTCTTTGGTATTCACAATTTTAACTCTGCCAGAATATAATTTTTTAATTTTAGATATTGATTTTGTGCTTGGCGGTAAATCTTCCTGAGTAATATATAATGTTTTGTTTTTTATTTGAGCAGTATTCTTATTGTAATACTTTAATACATTATCAGAAATAATAGACGGATTTTTACTAACCAGTGATACGTGATTTTGAATAAACCGAACAATTGATTCTAATTTATATAAATACTCAGATTCTTCGGCATTTAAATAAGACATTGGCACCGAACAAAGATCAGTCATATTGGTTATGTTTGTAGCTGTTCCTCCAAGTAGAAGACTTAGGAATTTATATTCCGCATTTGTTTTATCCTTATTAAAAGTAACTGTACTGGTAACTAAAAATGAGTAATTCGAATTTGTTTTTTTTTGTTTAAACTCTTCGTTCGATATAAAATCGTAATCACAAAGCTGCCAATTTTGTTTTACAGCGCTTTTAATTTTATCGTTGTAATCCGAAAAAGGAGAGTTTTCTAATACTACTAAGGTTTTTGTTTTGTAAAGCTTACTATAATCAAATTTTGTAGGAAGCGATTCTTGTGAAAAAACATTAAATCCGATAATAATCAGTAATAGCATTATTCCTGTTTTATACATTTGTATTTGGTATTTTTTAAGGATTAATATTAATTGTTTGTATTATAAAATAACATAAAATTAAATTTAATGATTTAATTATGTAATTCATAACTTATACTATAAACCTCATTTACACAAATTCTATTGTGTACTTATCATTGTTTTTTTGTTTTTTGTTAATTGTTGAAAAGTTGGAAATTTAAATCTGCTATTCTTTGAATTTTTCTCGATCATGTTTTCTATTTTTGTTGATATGATTGATCAGGCTACAGTAACACGAATTTTCGATGCGGCAGAAATAAGCGAAGTTGTTTCCGATTTCGTAACACTTAAAAAGCGTGGAGTAAATTATCTAGGTTTGTGTCCTTTTCATAACGAGAAAACTCCATCGTTTACAGTTTCTCCAGCAAAAGGAATTTACAAGTGTTTTGGTTGCGGAAAAGGAGGTAATTCCGTTAATTTTATAATGGAACACGAACATCTCGATTATGTTGGTGCTCTAAAATATCTTGCCAAAAAATATCATATCGATGTAGTGGAGAAAGAATTATCTCCCGAACAGGAAAAACAAAAGAACGATCGTGAAAGTATGATGATTGTTAATTCTTTTGCTCAAAAATCTTTTACTCATAACTTACATCAGCATCAGCAGGGAATGGCTATTGGAATGAGCTATTTGCGTGAACGTGCTTTTCGCGATGATATCATTAAAAAGTTTCAGTTGGGATTTTGTCTCGAAGATTGGGAGGCTTTCTCGAAACATGCAATTGATAGTGGATATAAAAAGGAATATCTGGTTAAAACCGGATTAAGTATCGATAAAGAAAACCGATTGCTTGATAGATTTAGAGGTCGTGTAATTTTTCCAATTCATGGAATTGCAGGTCGTGTTTTGGCTTTTGGAGGTAGAATTTTAAAAAATGATAAAAAAGCTGCTAAATATCTTAATTCGCCTGAGTCGGAAGTATATCATAAAAGTAAAGTACTTTACGGAATTTTTCAGGCTAAAAAAGCAATTGTTCAAAACGATAAATGCTTTCTGGTTGAGGGATATACCGATGTTCTTTCTTTTCATCAGGCTGGAATTGAAAATGTAGTTGCTTCTTCGGGAACAGCATTAACTCCCGATCAAATTCGACTGATTAAACGTTTCACCAATAATGTAACCATAATTTACGATGGCGATGCAGCCGGAATAAAAGCATCATTGAGGGGAATCGATTTGGTATTGGAGCAGGAAGTAAATGCAAAAATATTGCTACTGCCCGAAGGTGAAGATCCCGATTCGTTCTCTCGTACCATGGGTGCTAGCGACTTAACACGATATATAGAACAACACGAAACCGATTTTATTGTATTTAAAACCAACCTTTTGTTAAAAGATGCACAGGATGATCCGGTTAAACGTGCAAATCTGATTATTGACATTGTTCGTTCTATTGCCATAATTCCCGATGCTATTGTTCGTTCTGTTTATGTTAGAGAATGTAGTGGAATTTTGAATGTTGATGAAAGAGTATTATATACCGAAATCAATAAAATAATTCATAAGAAAAAAGAAGAAGCCTGGAGAAAAACTCAAAGGCCCGATTTTAAGGAAGCAGAGCAGGGCGAAAGAATGGCTGAGAATTCAGCCTATTTGCGTTCGGCAAATGAATGCGATCTGGAAGAAAGGGCATTGGTTCGTATTCTTTTAAACTTTAGTACCGAGGTTTTATTCGATGATACAAACGAAGATGGTTCCGAAGAAATAACTTTAGTAGGGAATTTTATTATCTCCGAATTACAGAGAGACGAACTCGAATCGGTAAACCCATTGTATCAATTGGTGTTCGATCAGTTCGGATCTAATCAGGAAAATAAAGATTTTAACGCAAAAACGTTTTTCCGCGATCACTCTGACGAAAAAGTTAGTCAGCTTGCCGCCGATATTTTAAGCGAACCTTATCAATTAAGCGGACTTTGGACCCGAAACGATAGTTATGTCGAGTCTGAGGAAATGAAACTTAAAGAAATTGTTCCTAAATTGGTAAATGAATACAAAGGAAAAAAAGTTCGTATTTTAATGAAAGAAGTGCTTCAGGAAATGCAAAAAGCTCAGGAAACTGGCGATTCTGCAAGAATGATGGAGCTTATGCAGCAGAAAATGGTGCTCGATCAAATTAAAAATGCAATTTCCAAAGAGCTGGGAAACCGTACAATTCTTTAATATTTAATATCAAAAAACATGAAAACTGTATCTATCGAGGGTAAGGAACAAATAGAAGAAATTATTCGCTCTTGCGATATTTGCAATCTTGGCGTTATCGATAATGATAATAAACCTTATGTGGTACCAATGAATTTTGGTTATCACGATGAATATATTTATTTACATGGTGCCGATTTTGGTAAATTAATTGAGTGTATGAAAGCGAATCCTGAAGTTTGTATTACTTTTTGTACTCCCGTTAAGTTGGTGTATCAAAATGAACATGTTGCGTGCAGTTACCGAATGAAAGGAAAAAGTGTTGTGGCGCGTGGTAAGGTTGAATTTATTACCGATTACGATCAAAAAGTAGATGCATTAAATATTACAATGGCGCAGTATACCGATAAAAAATTCACCTACAATTCACCAGCTGTGCGAAATGTAGAAATCTATCGACTAAAACCCGAAGAGCTTACAGCAAAAGAATTTGCAGCTCCGCATGGTAATAATTTCCCTTGGCAAGTCGAGCGCGACAAAAAGAAATCAATGAAAGATCAATAGTATCTATTAATAAAGCTAAATTGATATATCAGCAAAAGCCTTCTCGTAAAGAGAGGGCTTTTTATTTGAATAGAACTCTAAATATTTTTGTAATTAAATTATGATAAGTTAAATAAACTTGACACATTTGACACTTGTATTTTACTATTCATAAGTATAAATTTTCTTATTAACAAAAAAATATATCTAATCAGTATTTAGCTTTAAATAAGGTACTAAAGAATAATTTAAATAAACATATTAAAATATTTATACTTAAACTATCTAACATTTAATGTATTATGAATAAAATATTTTTTGCATTTGTTTTTGTTTCATTGTTTTTTGCTGCTTGCGATAATGGCAGCGATGAGAATATTGATGAACTAAAAAAAGAAAATCAGGAATTAAAAGATGCCTTAGCAGCTAATTCCACAATTACCAATGTTGAATTTTCTGGTAACGAGATGACTTTAACCTATAGTAATGGTTTAAAAATGACCACAACTGTACCCGAAGTTTTAAAAGGAGAAGATGGAGAAACTCCTAAAATTGGTGACAATGACAATTGGTGGATTGGCGATACCGATACTGGTGTAGCTGCACAAGGTGATTCACCTCGTATAGGCGAGAACGGCAATTGGTGGGTTGGTGATACCGATACCGAAGTTCCTGCTCGAGGAGCCGATGGTGTAGATGGAGTTGGAATTCAATCTATCACATTCGATGCTGAAACTGGTGTAATGACCATTACTTTAACCAATGGTAAAGAATCTAAATTTGTAATTGACAATAAAGATGGTTTGGCAGCATACATAATGGAAGATTTAAATGGGAAATACTTGGTAAAAAGAATTACCATGGGCGACCTTCCTTATGCTGAAGTTGAATACAATGCTGACAACCAAATTTCAAAATTGACTTCCTACGACGCCAATGGATACGAAACTTTTAAGAGCTTTGAAGTTGAGAAGGAATATGAGAATGGACTGCCAACAAAGGTAATTACAAGACGATATGCTGAAAAGAAGACAACCAAGTATACCGAGGTTTATTCTGAGGATTACTATCAAAAACAAGTTAGTTTAGATGAAGATAAAGGCTCCTATTTTGTAGAAGAGATTGACGGGCAGTATTTTTATTATAGCTACAGTAGAGAGCAAGATGGAAAATATATTTACTATAAACACTTTGCTACTAAAAATGAACGATTAAGCAACGAGTGGCTTAGCAATGGCGATGGAACTTACACTGTTTATAAATATAATGGATATCGTAAAGTTTATAATGAGGAAGTAAATTCTGATTACGGCCCTTACGATTATTACCATTATTATGGGGTATATAATGATTGTTTGATTGCTGAAGAACAGGATGATGATAAAAAATCGGAAAAAATTGCCGAAAATCAATTCAAAATTTACATCAAAAATGAAGGAGGTTTTAATATTGATGGTGAAGATACTCATAAATATTATTATCGTTTTTGGTGTACTAGAACAATTGAAGGAACCTATAATCCTGGCGATTTACTAAGCGAAACTTATTCTGAGATTACTTATGATTCAAGCAATCAGATAGACAAAACCTACGAAAGTAAAGCGGAAAATGAAGAAGCGCAGTATTATTACCAAAACTCTTACGATGGTGATTTGTTAGCAAAAACAGAAAAATATAACAAACAAGATGGAAATTGGGTAAAAGAATCCAGATACTTAACTTACACCTACACCTCGGAAGGTTTGTTGTACGAAACTACAGATCATGATGCAGAAGGAAATGAAAAGGTAGTTGGCAAATTAGAATACGACAGCGAAGGAAACCCTGTAGAAATATTTAAATATGATGATATAACTTACAGAGATTTTTATGGTGATGATTATTGGAAAATAATAGATCCAGAAACAGGATTGCATTATAATTATGATGATGTGTACGAATCTGGATTGTATTCTTACGCTAAAATAGAATACAATTACACCATGAAAAACTTCTTTGGAAATACTTTTGCTGGTTTATTTCCAGAATTGTATGGCTTTAATTTTAATAATGCTTTAAAAGCTGCAAGTATTTCTAATACTGTTGTGGCTGGAGCAGTGGAATATAAAGATTTTAATGATGGTGGATATCCTGAAACAATGCAATTTATTGGACATAGTGCTTACGAATTTGAAGGATATGTTGGTCAAATAAAAGTTGAATACCAAAAAATAGAAGAATAAACCTAACAATAATGATTCGCCACAAACCTGTGGCGAATTTCTTTTAAACTAATATTATAAATGAAAAAACTTTTACTACCAGTAATGGCATTGTCCTTACTTTTTACCGCATGCGATAGCAGCGATGATGATAAAGTGTACACCGAAGAAGAAAAAATTGAGAAAGATGTAAATGGAGAATATCTGTTTACAAAAGCTAGCCTTGGAGATTTACCTATTGCAGAGGTGAATTATAATTCGGATAATCAGATAGAATCAATTACTTCTTACGATTCTGATGAATATGAAACAGAAGTTACCTCAAGAGCAGAAAAAGAATACAAGGATGGAAAAGTAAGTAAAATTACAACCAGAAGTTTCGATGAAAATTACAGAGGAGAAAGAAAAGAACAAGTGGGGGGTGCTTTATTAGAATACGATTCGAAGGGAAATCTTGTAAAGATTAACGGATGGGATGATGAAGAATCTAATATTTTCGAATACATCGAGAATACTTATAATTCTAAAGGTTTTATGATTCAGTCGAAATTGTCATATTTTGAAACTGATGAAGTATATAATGAAGATACTCAAAGATGGGAAGAGACTGATGGAGAATGGATTCAGGAAAAAGGCTATGTAAAATATGAGTACAATTCGGATGATTTATTGAGTAAAACCATTTTTGTAACTGAAGAAGGAGAAGAAATTACCGTGTCAGAAATTAAATACGACGACAAGAAGAATCCTATTGAGGTTTATGCATACAATCCTCCTGAATACGATTGGAAATATGATCCTTCTACTGGTGGATATAATGATGTTTTGGTAGAAGAAGCAAAATTTGAATCTGTTCTTAAAATAGAGTATGATTATACCATGAAAAACTTTATGTACCATACTATGGGATTGGTTTTTCCTGAGTTAATCAATATTAATTTTAATAATGCACCTAAACGAATTACCCAAACAGGAACAATTGTGGCTGGTTCTATCACTTATCACAACTTTAACGATGGAGGATATCCTCAGTTAATTAAATATATTGGTAATAACGATGCAGGTGATGCCTACAATGGAGAGGTGAATTTGGAGTTTACTCAAAAAAAATAATAATTTACTTACATCAATAATAATTATCGCCATTCTGTTTTGTAACAGAGTGGCGATTATTTTCATGCTTATGGCATATTTTAAAAGTTTGGTTTTTGTTGTCAGTCTATTTTCATTGTTTTCTGTTAAAGCTCAAAGTTCTGTAAATATATTTGTCAGAGATAAAGAGTCGGCCTTGCCTATCGAAAAAGCGAGTATTCTTAGTAATGATCTTAAGTATCATGCGATAAGTAATTCAGATGGACGAATTGTGCTGGAGATGCCTGTTAAAGATTCTGTAATGCTTATTTTGAGGCACATATCTTACAATGAAAAGGTAATTTGGCTAAAAGAAGAACGTCAGGAGATTGTAATTGAGATGATTCCATTGTCGATAAATCTTAATGATGTGAATGTTTCAGCTAATAAAAGTAGAAAAGTAAGTCCTTCTCTTAGTTCTATTCATATTGGCAGAAAAGATTTGGAACAAATCCCTGCTCACCTTGGAGAAATTGATGTAATTAAAATTCTTGAAACTCAACCAGGTGTAATTCGAACCAATGAATTGAATCCGGCAATAAATGTACGTGGAGGCTCCGGAGGACACAATAGTTTCGTTTTAGATGGTCAGCCCATATTTAATCCAAACCATTTGCTTGGAATTTTAAGCACTTTTAATGCCGATTTAATAGAGAGTGCTAGTATGGTGAAAGATGGCTATCATCCGCAATTGGGAGGAAGCTTATCTTCGTTTATCGAAGTGAAAAACCGAATTGGGAATAAGGAAAAGTTAACTGGTAAAGTGGGAATAGGTCTACTTTCTTCCCGTTTATCGCTCGAAGGTCCCATAAAAAAGGATAAAATATCTTTCTTATTTGGAGTTCGAAGATCTTATTTCGATTTATTTGCAAGATCATATAATAATATAAACGAAGGGAAAAAGGACTTCTCTCCTCTGCCAGAATATAATTTTCAGGATTACCAATTAAAAATACACGCAAAAATTAATCAGAATTGGTTTGCCGAGATGGAATTATTTCGAAGTTCCGATAATCTGGATTTACTAAAAGAGGAAGATGGCAAGCGCTTAGTAACAGATTGGAGTAATCAATTTGCTAGTTTTCACATCAAACATTACTCTGGTGAAAATTTTAATGCTCATTTTGTTTCGGGTATTGGAATGTATGAGTTCGATTTAAATCGTGATCACAATAACTTCCTAAATGTTGATAGTAAGACAGAAGTGTGGAACAACAAACTTGATATTAATTACAAGCTTGTTACTAAACTCGAATTAACTGCTGGTATTTTCTGTGATTTGTATCAATTTAAATACACAAATCACTTGAGTGATACAGATGTGCTTTTGAAAGAAAATAATTCAAGTAAAAATGCTACTTATTGCGGGGCATATTTAAATTTTAAATATCAACCTTCAGAAAAACTTGCGTTTAATCTGGGTGGAAGAATAAATAACTATAAGCAAGATAACTGGATGCATGAAACTTCCCCTCGTTTTTCTATTACCTACAGTGTATTCGATGATTTAATTTTGAATATGAATTATGGTGTAACATATCAGTTTAACCACTTGCTCTCTACCTATGGAATGAATCTTCCCAATGATATTTGGTATCCTTCAAGTTCCCAAATTCCTGCCGAAGAAGCAAAGCAATTCGCTATTGGTATTGAAAAGAGTTGGACAAGCGGTTTTATGCTTAAAATGTCTTCTTTCTTTAAAGAGATGAATAATGTTATTGATTACAGTGATGGAGCGGATCTACTATTTAATAAAGTAGAAGATGAAGTGATTCTTGGTAAAGGAGAATCTCAGGGAGTTGAGGTAGAGTTTAATTGGAAATCAAAAAGGCTGGGAACAACTCTGCTTTATACATCCTAAGTTTACAAATTATTATCTTAAAGAATTAACTAAAGAACGAAAGAATGGAGCAAGGTTATTTTATACATTGGGTATTCAAACTCGTCAACAATGAAGATCCCCACTCTTTCACTACTTGAATACGATTAGTTCTCTGGGCCATTAGAGCCTGTTTTTAGGTTGCTATATCAAAGTAGCTTCGTTCTTTAATAAATCTTTTACTATGAATAAAAATACACATTTTATCGGAATCGACATTTCCAAAAAAGTATTTGATGTATGGAGTACCAAATTTGGGCACAAACAGTTTAAAAACACTCCTGAAGGATTTGCTGAATTACTTCTATTACTTTCCCCACAAAGCTGGTGTGTAATGGAATATACTGGCAATTATTATTATCAGCTTGCGGTGTTCTTATTTGAAAACAGTGTTCGGGTTTCGGTTATAAACCCATTGGTTATTAAACGATTTATACAAATGAAACTACAACATAACAAAACTGATAAAAGCGATGCCAAAATGATCGTGATGTATGCACAGGAACAAAGTCTGAACTTATGGAAACCCCTACCGGGATTCATTGATAAATGTAAGGATCTGCATACAACAATCAATTTGTACCACAAACAAAGTACGGCGTTAAAGAACAAATTGCACGGCTTTATCGACAAAGGCATTAAAGGAAGGGTCGTAACATCGTTAAAACGTCAGATCCGTCAAGTAAAATCCGAAATTCTATTGCTTGAAAAAGAAATCGAAGCGATAATCAAAGAACATGAACAGGAGCTATTGTCCAACCTCACATCGATCCCAGGAATAGGTAAGAAAACCGCTATCATACTGATTGTTTCTACCAATGGATTTAGAACTTTCGAAAATGCCAAGCAGCTATCGGCTTTCTTTGGACTTTCCCCAGTTATTACTTCGTCAGGTACAAGTATCAGGGGAAAAGCAAGAATATCTAAAAAAGGAAATCCAATAGTACGTAACCATTTATTTATGTGCAGCTTTACAGCATGTACCAAAAACATGCAATGCAAGGCCCTTTTCGATCGGCTAGTGGACAAAGGGAAATCTAAGAAGCTAGCGTTGATTGCCGTTACAAATAAACTCCTTTCTCAATCTTTGGCGATTGCCAAATCTGGAGTGAGATACCATCCGGATTATAGATCTACTCTAAGAATGAAATAATTTTTCTTTTCGAATCTGCCTCCCTAAAATAAAAGGTAGTTCGTAAAGAAAAATTATGGCAAAATAACTAGGTTTTTACCTTAGTTCTTTGTCGGATACATGGAGAAAGTTCGATGGAATTAATGAAGGAAAGAAATTTAATCCACCTTACGATATTAAACATTCTCTTAATTTGTTGAGTTACTTCCGGATTTCAAATAAATTATTACTGTCTGCATCATGGTCCTACGCTTCCGGACAATCTGTTAGCTTTCCCGTAAGTGCTGTTGTTGTTCAAGGTGCTGGTCCACAAATTGCTGATAATACAATTATTCCCGTTTATGCAGATCGGTATAATTTAAGAATGTCTTCCACTCATCGACTTGATATTTCATTAAGATATACTAAAAAGAGAAAATATGGAAGATCCATACTGTCGGTAGGTGTTTATAATGTTTACAATCGGTCAAATCCTTATTTTGTATATTTCGATACGGAAAAAAGTGACAATAGAACAAGTCGTTTTTTACCTAAACAGAAAGCTCTTATTCCATTCTTACCTACAATAAACTATACCTATGAGTTTAATTAAGCTACCAATTAAAATACATAAGCTATTGCTGATTCTAATGGTTTTATCATTTTCAGCTTGCGCGCTAAATAATGATGCTGATATTGAATTTCCAGATGCAGAAAAGAAATTGATGATGGAATGTTATTTAACTCCAGGTAAGAATTTTGAATTGAGATTGATGGAATCAAATTCTTTTGAGGAGGATCTTGTGCTTCAATTAGCCTGGAATGCTGATGTAAGAATATCATCTGATGATAGTGAAATTAAATTACTGAATATTTTAAATTCCAATAGGAATACAAACTATGTGTATAATTACGGAATTTCTAAACTTGTTCCAGATAATTATTCAGGAAATTACTCCTTGGATATAATAACAGAACAAGGTGAGCGAGTTTCCGCAACAACCTCTGCTGTTGAATTTATTCCCATAAAAGAAGTTCATGAGGAAGGGAATGAAGTTAAACTTAGTTTTTGCATCCCGGAAAATACCAAGGAAAAATATTTTTCAATTATTGCAGAAGGGGAATATGATGAAGAAAAGAAATTGATTATTGAAGATTTCGATGGTTCAAATTGGACTTCTCAGGATGTCGAGCTTAGCTTAAGAGGGAACTTTCAGGATTGGCAGAATTTGAAAGTAAAATTGCTTCATATTACATCTCATTATTTTGAGTTTAAAAAATCCATTAATGAAGCTCATGATGCAAATATTGACCCTTTTACCGTGCCAACAGAAGTGAGTTCCAATGTAGAAGGAGGCTATGGTATATTTACTTATTTTACAATTGATTCATTAGTGATTCGTTGAATTAAAATTACTTTTTCAAATATCCTTAACAGTTATACCTATTACTTAACTCAAATATCTCAAACATTTAAAGTGACATAAAAACAAAGTTTCAGTTAGCTTAGAAAATGATTATTAAGTCCAGAAATGCTGGTAATAGCTGCCGGACTTAATTTTTCAAAATTTTTTAATCAGTTTACCAGTCTGTTAGGAAAAGTTTAAGAAAAAGTTTCAAAAATAGTTTGGAATAATGGAATTACTTGCCTTATCTTTGCACTCGCTTTACAAAGGTAATGCATTAGAGTTTTGAGGAAATGGAATCAGAATTGATGAATTTAAAACTCGAAAAATAAATTTTAAAATTTTTTGAATTAGGATTTGGAGATTAGGAAATAAATTCTTTATCTTTGCAGCCGCTTTTGGAGCGAAGAAATCTTATGGAGTACTAGTATTTATAAGGCTTTAATAAGATTTTGAGTTCAAAAAAAGTTCAAAAAACATTTGCGGGATAAAATAAAAAGTGTTTATCTTTGCAGCCGCTAATCCAAGGGGGTTAGTTGAAAAAAAAAGACATTCTGGGGTTGTAAGATTTGAGGTTTTGGTCTTCGAAATTTTTTAAAAAATATTTCAATTTTTATTTGGATTTAGAAATAAAAACCTGTTATCTTTGCACTCGCTTTTCCGCTCAGGTTTTTGAGTGATAATGAAAGGAAAAAAACAGAACGAAAGCGTTCTTTGAAAATACTGAAAACGAAAAAAGTTAGGTAAAATACAAGAATAAAACCTTGTAAATAAAATTTACGAAAACTTTGATACATCCAACGAGCAGAATTAAATAAAAACTTTTATACAACGAAGAGTTTGATCCTGGCTCAGGATGAACGCTAGCGACAGGCCTAACACATGCAAGTCGAGGGGTAACATTACTGCTTGCAGTAGATGACGACCGGCGCACGGGTGAGTAACGCGTATGCAACCTACCTTGTACAGGGGGATAGCCCGGAGAAATCCGGATTAATACCGCATAATATGATTTATTCGCATGAATTAATTATTAAATCTACGGAGGTACAAGATGGGCATGCGTAGCATTAGTTAGTTGGTAAGGTAACGGCTTACCAAGACGATGATGCTTAGGGGGTCTGAGAGGATAGTCCCCCACACTGGTACTGAGACACGGACCAGACTCCTACGGGAGGCAGCAGTGAGGAATATTGGTCAATGGGCGAAAGCCTGAACCAGCCATGTCGCGTGCAGGATGACGGCCCTATGGGTTGTAAACTGCTTTTTTACAGGAATAATTGCAGATACGTGTATTTGTTTGAAGGTACTGTATGAATAAGGATCGGCTAACTCCGTGCCAGCAGCCGCGGTAATACGGAGGATTCGAGCGTTATCCGGATTTATTGGGTTTAAAGGGTCCGTAGGCGGGCGATTAAGTCAGTGGTGAAATCTCAGAGCTCAACTCTGAAACTGCCATTGATACTGGTTGTCTTGAATTTAGTTGAGGTGGGCGGAATACGTTATGTAGCGGTGAAATGCATAGATATAACGTAGAACACCGATTGCGAAGGCAGCTCACTAAGCTAACATTGACGCTGATGGACGAAAGCGTGGGGAGCGAACAGGATTAGATACCCTGGTAGTCCACGCCGTAAACGATGATTACTCGTTGTGCACGATACACAGTGCGTGACTGAGCGAAAGCATTAAGTAATCCACCTGGGGAGTACGTTGGCAACAATGAAACTCAAAGGAATTGACGGGGGCCCGCACAAGCGGAGGAACATGTGGTTTAATTCGATGATACGCGAGGAACCTTACCTGGACTTAAATGCAGTTTGAACGGCTTAGAAATAGGCTTTCTCTTCGGAGCAAACTACAAGGTGCTGCATGGTTGTCGTCAGCTCGTGCCGTGAGGTGTCGGGTTAAGTCCCATAACGAGCGCAACCCCTATCGTTAGTTGCTAGCAGGTAATGCTGAGGACTCTAGCGAGACTGCCACCGTAAGGTGAGAGGAAGGTGGGGATGACGTCAAATCAGCACGGCCCTTACGTCCAGGGCTACACACGTGTTACAATGGCCGATACAAAGGGCAGCTACCAGGTGACTGGATGCTAATCTCTAAAGTCGGTCTCAGTTCGGATCGGAGTCTGCAACTCGACTCCGTGAAGTTGGATTCGCTAGTAATCGCATATCAGCAACGATGCGGTGAATACGTTCCCGGGCCTTGTACACACCGCCCGTCAAGCCATGGAAGCCGAGGGGACCTGAAGTTCGTAACCGCAAGGATCGACCTAGGGTAAAATTGGTAACTGGGGCTAAGTCGTAACAAGGTAGCCGTACCGGAAGGTGTGGCTGGAACACCTCCTTTCTGGAGTGTGGAGTATCGACAAAGGTTTAGTGAATTAGGTGAGGAATTATTTGAATATTTCCTAGCTTTTTATTCGTTTTCAACAAATAAATCATACCATAACCCATAGCGTTAGGGTGTTTACACCGCTAAGCGTATAGGTAATTACAGTCCTGTAGCTCAGTTGGTTAGAGCACTACACTGATAATGTAGGGGTCCGCAGTTCAAATCTGCGCAGGACTACATCATAATTATTAATTATTAATTTTTAATTAATAATTGAAGTGAAACGTAATATGGGGGATTAGCTCAGTTGGCTAGAGCGCCTGCCTTGCACGCAGGAGGTCATCGGTTCGACTCCGATATTCTCCACAATAAGATACTATGATGTATTTGTAAAGTTCTTTGACATATTGAAAAAAAAATTAAAGTAGAAGTAACCAAAGTAAAGAAACAACGATTGATTTTGGCAACAAGATTGATATTTTGTTAACACAATAAGAAGTAATTAAGGGCGTATGGCGGATGCCTAGGCTCTCAGAGGCGATGAAGGACGTGATAAGCTGCGATAAGCTATGGATAGGTGCAAATAACCTTTGAACCGTAGATTTCCGAATGGGGCAACCCACTCAGCAATGAGTATTCGAAAGAAGGCAAACCCGGAGAACTGAAACATCTAAGTACCCGGAGGAGAAGAAAACAAAAGTGATTCCCCTAGTAGTGGCGATCGAACGGGGATCAGCCCAAACCTATATTGTTTCGGCAATGTAGGGGTTGTAGGACTGCGATATGAAGAAGCAAGTGAAGTGGAATTGTTTGGAAAGACAAACCGTAGAGAGTGAAAGTCTCGTACACGTAAGCGAAGCAATTCTAGCAGTATCCTGAGTAGCGCGGAACACGAGAAATTCTGTGTGAATCAGCCAGGACCATCTGGTAAGGCTAAATACTCCTGAGAGACCGATAGTGAACAAGTACCGTGAGGGAAAGGTGAAAAGCACCTCGAACAGAGGAGTGAAAGAGTACCTGAAACCGTACGCCTACAAGCGGTCGGAGCACTTTAGGGTGTGACGGCGTGCCTTTTGCATAATGAGCCTACGAGTTACTCCTCACTAGCGAGATTAAGCACTTCAGGTGCGTAGTCGAAGCGAAAGCGAGTCTTAATAGGGCGTAAAGTTAGTGGGGGTAGACGCGAAACTTGGTGATCTACCCATGGTCAGGCTGAAGCTCTGTTAAACCAGAGTGGAGGGCCCAACCCGTTGACGTTGAAAAGTCTTGGGATGAACTGTGGGTAGGGGTGAAAGGCCAATCAAACTGAGAAATAGCTCGTACTCCCCGAAATGCATTTAGGTGCAGCGTCAGAGTCGAGAGTTATAGAGGTAGAGCTACTGATTGGATGCGAGGGCTTCACCGCCTATCAAATCCAGACAAACTCCGAATGCTATAACTTATATCTGGCAGTGAGCCCATGGGTGCTAAGGTCCATGGACGAGAGGGAAAGAACCCAGACCATCAGCTAAGGTCCCCAAATGTATGTTAAGTTGAACAAACGAGGTGAGATTGCATTGACAGCTAGGATGTTGGCTTGGAAGCAGCCATTCATTTAAAGAGTGCGTAACAGCTCACTAGTCGAGCGATCTTGCATGGATGATAATCGGGCATAAAACATACTACCGAAGCTATGGATTTAGAAATTATTCTAACTGGTAGGGGAGCATTCTAGCGGCGCAGAAGCAGTGTGGTAATGCATTGTGGAGCTTCTAGAAAAGCAAATGTAGGCATAAGTAACGATAAGCGGAGTGAGAAACTCCGCCGCCAATAGACTAAGGTTTCCTGATCAACGCTAATCGGATCAGGGTAAGTCGGGACCTAAGGGGTAGCCGAAGGGCGAACTCGATGGACAACCGGTTAATATTCCGGTACCCGCTATAACTGCGATGGGGTGACGAAGAGATGATAACGCCGCGAACTGACGGAATAGTTCGTTGAAGGACGTATGCTATGATAGATGTAGGAAAATCCGCATTTAGAGCTGAAATCTGATAGTACAGCAATGCTACGGCAGCGCTGATAGTGCGTGTAATTTTACTTCCAAGAAAAACCTCTAAGCATCAGGTTATAGTGGCCCGTACCACAAACCGACACAGGTAGTCAAGTAGAGCATACTAAGGCGCTCGAGTGATTCATGGCTAAGGAACTCGGCAAAATCGTCCTGTAACTTCGGGAGAAAGGACGCTCACAGCAATGTGAGCCGCAGTGAAAAGGCCCAGGCGACTGTTTACCAAAAACACATGGCTTTGCAAAATCGAAAGATGAAGTATAAGGCCTGACACCTGCCCGGTGCCGGAAGGTTAAGTGGAGATGTTAGCTTCGGCGAAGCATTGAAATGAAGCCCCGGTAAACGGCGGCCGTAACTATAACGGTCCTAAGGTAGCGAAATTCCTTGTCGGGTAAGTTCCGACCTGCACGAATGGTGTAACGATCTGGGCACTGTCTCAGCCATGAGCTCGGTGAAATTGTAGTATCGGTGAAGATGCCGATTACCCGCAACGGGACGGAAAGACCCCGTGAACCTTTACTGCAGCTTTACATTGATTTTGGGTAAGTGATGTGTAGGATAGGACGGAGACAACGAAGCGGTATCGCCAGGTATCGTGGAGTCGCCCTTGAAATACGTCCCTTTGCTTACTTGGAGTCTAACGTCTAACGACGGACAGTGTATGGTGGGTAGTTTGACTGGGGTGGTCGCCTCCAAAAGAGTAACGGAGGCTTCTAAAGGTACCCTCAATACGTTTGGTAATCGTGTGAAGAGTGCAATGGCACAAGGGTGCTTGACTGTGAGACATACAAGTCGAGCAGGTACGAAAGTAGAGCATAGTGATCCGGTGGTTCCGTATGGAAGGGCCATCGCTCAAAGGATAAAAGGTACTCCGGGGATAACAGGCTGATCGCTCCCAAGAGCTCATATCGACGGAGCGGTTTGGCACCTCGATGTCGGCTCGTCACATCCTGGGGCTGGAGAAGGTCCCAAGGGTTGGGCTGTTCGCCCATTAAAGTGGCACGCGAGCTGGGTTCAGAACGTCGTGAGACAGTTCGGTCCCTATCTGTTGTGGGCGTTGGAAATTTGCGAGGATCTGACTCTAGTACGAGAGGACCGGGTTGGACTAACCTCTAGTGTATCTGTTGTGGCGCCAGCTGCATAGCAGAGTAGCTACGTTGGGCAGGGATAAGTGCTGAAAGCATCTAAGCACGAAGCCTACCTCAAGATGAGATTTCCTTTAAGGGTCGTTGGAGACTACAACGTTGATAGGTTGCAGGTGTAAAGGTGGTGACATCAAAGCCGAGCAATACTAATTACCCTAAGACTTCTGAGTGATAAGGTCAATGGCTGAATCTAACAAAGGTACTTTTTCTTTATTTTTTTTCGATATGTTATGATATTAGTTATCCAACTGTTATTAAAAGCAGTAAAAAAGGATACAATGATTTTAGGTGTTTATAGCAACAAGGTTCCACCTCTTCCCATTCCGAACAGAGAAGTTAAGCTTGTTAGCGCCGATGGTACTGCCGAAAGGTGGGAGAGTAGGTCGACGCCAACCTTTAAAAGAGTCTTATTCTTTATGAATAAGACTCTTTTTTATACTTAAAGTGTGAGAACATGCTTTAAGTTGAGTTGAAAAATATTAATAATTGTTTCAACTTTTCAAAAAAAGTTCAAAAAACATTTGCGGGATAAAATAAAAAGTGTTTATCTTTGCAGCCGCTAATCCAAGGGGGTTAGTTGAAAAAAAAAGACATTCTGGGGTTGTAAGATTTGAGGTTTTGGTCTTCGAAATTTTTTAAAAAATATTTCAATTTTTATTTGGATTTAGAAATAAAAACCTGTTATCTTTGCACTCGCTTTTCCGCTCAGGTTTTTGAGTGATAATGAAAGGAAAAAAACAGAACGAAAGCGTTCTTTGAAAATACTGAAAACGAAAAAAGTTAGGTAAAATACAAGAATAAAACCTTGTCAATAAAATTTACGAAAACTTTGATACATCCAACGAGCAGAATTAAATAAAAACTTTTATACAACGAAGAGTTTGATCCTGGCTCAGGATGAACGCTAGCGACAGGCCTAACACATGCAAGTCGAGGGGTAACATTACTGCTTGCAGTAGATGACGACCGGCGCACGGGTGAGTAACGCGTATGCAACCTACCTTGTACAGGGGGATAGCCCGGAGAAATCCGGATTAATACCGCATAATATGATTTATTCGCATGAATTAATTATTAAATCTACGGAGGTACAAGATGGGCATGCGTAGCATTAGTTAGTTGGTAAGGTAACGGCTTACCAAGACGATGATGCTTAGGGGGTCTGAGAGGATAGTCCCCCACACTGGTACTGAGACACGGACCAGACTCCTACGGGAGGCAGCAGTGAGGAATATTGGTCAATGGGCGAAAGCCTGAACCAGCCATGTCGCGTGCAGGATGACGGCCCTATGGGTTGTAAACTGCTTTTTTACAGGAATAATTGCAGATACGTGTATTTGTTTGAAGGTACTGTATGAATAAGGATCGGCTAACTCCGTGCCAGCAGCCGCGGTAATACGGAGGATTCGAGCGTTATCCGGATTTATTGGGTTTAAAGGGTCCGTAGGCGGGCGATTAAGTCAGTGGTGAAATCTCAGAGCTCAACTCTGAAACTGCCATTGATACTGGTTGTCTTGAATTTAGTTGAGGTGGGCGGAATACGTTATGTAGCGGTGAAATGCATAGATATAACGTAGAACACCGATTGCGAAGGCAGCTCACTAAGCTAACATTGACGCTGATGGACGAAAGCGTGGGGAGCGAACAGGATTAGATACCCTGGTAGTCCACGCCGTAAACGATGATTACTCGTTGTGCACGATACACAGTGCGTGACTGAGCGAAAGCATTAAGTAATCCACCTGGGGAGTACGTTGGCAACAATGAAACTCAAAGGAATTGACGGGGGCCCGCACAAGCGGAGGAACATGTGGTTTAATTCGATGATACGCGAGGAACCTTACCTGGACTTAAATGCAGTTTGAACGGCTTAGAAATAGGCTTTCTCTTCGGAGCAAACTACAAGGTGCTGCATGGTTGTCGTCAGCTCGTGCCGTGAGGTGTCGGGTTAAGTCCCATAACGAGCGCAACCCCTATCGTTAGTTGCTAGCAGGTAATGCTGAGGACTCTAGCGAGACTGCCACCGTAAGGTGAGAGGAAGGTGGGGATGACGTCAAATCAGCACGGCCCTTACGTCCAGGGCTACACACGTGTTACAATGGCCGATACAAAGGGCAGCTACCAGGTGACTGGATGCTAATCTCTAAAGTCGGTCTCAGTTCGGATCGGAGTCTGCAACTCGACTCCGTGAAGTTGGATTCGCTAGTAATCGCATATCAGCAACGATGCGGTGAATACGTTCCCGGGCCTTGTACACACCGCCCGTCAAGCCATGGAAGCCGAGGGGACCTGAAGTTCGTAACCGCAAGGATCGACCTAGGGTAAAATTGGTAACTGGGGCTAAGTCGTAACAAGGTAGCCGTACCGGAAGGTGTGGCTGGAACACCTCCTTTCTGGAGTGTGGAGTATCGACAAAGGTTTAGTGAATTAGGTGAGGAATTATTTGAATATTTCCTAGCTTTTTATTCGTTTTCAACAAATAAATCATACCATAACCCATAGCGTTAGGGTGTTTACACCGCTAAGCGTATAGGTAATTACAGTCCTGTAGCTCAGTTGGTTAGAGCACTACACTGATAATGTAGGGGTCCGCAGTTCAAATCTGCGCAGGACTACATCATAATTATTAATTATTAATTTTTAATTAATAATTGAAGTGAAACGTAATATGGGGGATTAGCTCAGTTGGCTAGAGCGCCTGCCTTGCACGCAGGAGGTCATCGGTTCGACTCCGATATTCTCCACAATAAGATACTATGATGTATTTGTAAAGTTCTTTGACATATTGAAAAAAAAATTAAAGTAGAAGTAACCAAAGTAAAGAAACAACGATTGATTTTGGCAACAAGATTGATATTTTGTTAACACAATAAGAAGTAATTAAGGGCGTATGGCGGATGCCTAGGCTCTCAGAGGCGATGAAGGACGTGATAAGCTGCGATAAGCTATGGATAGGTGCAAATAACCTTTGAACCGTAGATTTCCGAATGGGGCAACCCACTCAGCAATGAGTATTCGAAAGAAGGCAAACCCGGAGAACTGAAACATCTAAGTACCCGGAGGAGAAGAAAACAAAAGTGATTCCCCTAGTAGTGGCGATCGAACGGGGATCAGCCCAAACCTATATTGTTTCGGCAATGTAGGGGTTGTAGGACTGCGATATGAAGAAGCAAGTGAAGTGGAATTGTTTGGAAAGACAAACCGTAGAGAGTGAAAGTCTCGTACACGTAAGCGAAGCAATTCTAGCAGTATCCTGAGTAGCGCGGAACACGAGAAATTCTGTGTGAATCAGCCAGGACCATCTGGTAAGGCTAAATACTCCTGAGAGACCGATAGTGAACAAGTACCGTGAGGGAAAGGTGAAAAGCACCTCGAACAGAGGAGTGAAAGAGTACCTGAAACCGTACGCCTACAAGCGGTCGGAGCACTTTAGGGTGTGACGGCGTGCCTTTTGCATAATGAGCCTACGAGTTACTCCTCACTAGCGAGATTAAGCACTTCAGGTGCGTAGTCGAAGCGAAAGCGAGTCTTAATAGGGCGTAAAGTTAGTGGGGGTAGACGCGAAACTTGGTGATCTACCCATGGTCAGGCTGAAGCTCTGTTAAACCAGAGTGGAGGGCCCAACCCGTTGACGTTGAAAAGTCTTGGGATGAACTGTGGGTAGGGGTGAAAGGCCAATCAAACTGAGAAATAGCTCGTACTCCCCGAAATGCATTTAGGTGCAGCGTCAGAGTCGAGAGTTATAGAGGTAGAGCTACTGATTGGATGCGAGGGCTTCACCGCCTATCAAATCCAGACAAACTCCGAATGCTATAACTTATATCTGGCAGTGAGCCCATGGGTGCTAAGGTCCATGGACGAGAGGGAAAGAACCCAGACCATCAGCTAAGGTCCCCAAATGTATGTTAAGTTGAACAAACGAGGTGAGATTGCATTGACAGCTAGGATGTTGGCTTGGAAGCAGCCATTCATTTAAAGAGTGCGTAACAGCTCACTAGTCGAGCGATCTTGCATGGATGATAATCGGGCATAAAACATACTACCGAAGCTATGGATTTAGAAATTATTCTAACTGGTAGGGGAGCATTCTAGCGGCGCAGAAGCAGTGTGGTAATGCATTGTGGAGCTTCTAGAAAAGCAAATGTAGGCATAAGTAACGATAAGCGGAGTGAGAAACTCCGCCGCCAATAGACTAAGGTTTCCTGATCAACGCTAATCGGATCAGGGTAAGTCGGGACCTAAGGGGTAGCCGAAGGGCGAACTCGATGGACAACCGGTTAATATTCCGGTACCCGCTATAACTGCGATGGGGTGACGAAGAGATGATAACGCCGCGAACTGACGGAATAGTTCGTTGAAGGACGTATGCTATGATAGATGTAGGAAAATCCGCATTTAGAGCTGAAATCTGATAGTACAGCAATGCTACGGCAGCGCTGATAGTGCGTGTAATTTTACTTCCAAGAAAAACCTCTAAGCATCAGGTTATAGTGGCCCGTACCACAAACCGACACAGGTAGTCAAGTAGAGCATACTAAGGCGCTCGAGTGATTCATGGCTAAGGAACTCGGCAAAATCGTCCTGTAACTTCGGGAGAAAGGACGCTCACAGCAATGTGAGCCGCAGTGAAAAGGCCCAGGCGACTGTTTACCAAAAACACATGGCTTTGCAAAATCGAAAGATGAAGTATAAGGCCTGACACCTGCCCGGTGCCGGAAGGTTAAGTGGAGATGTTAGCTTCGGCGAAGCATTGAAATGAAGCCCCGGTAAACGGCGGCCGTAACTATAACGGTCCTAAGGTAGCGAAATTCCTTGTCGGGTAAGTTCCGACCTGCACGAATGGTGTAACGATCTGGGCACTGTCTCAGCCATGAGCTCGGTGAAATTGTAGTATCGGTGAAGATGCCGATTACCCGCAACGGGACGGAAAGACCCCGTGAACCTTTACTGCAGCTTTACATTGATTTTGGGTAAGTGATGTGTAGGATAGGACGGAGACAACGAAGCGGTATCGCCAGGTATCGTGGAGTCGCCCTTGAAATACGTCCCTTTGCTTACTTGGAGTCTAACGTCTAACGACGGACAGTGTATGGTGGGTAGTTTGACTGGGGTGGTCGCCTCCAAAAGAGTAACGGAGGCTTCTAAAGGTACCCTCAATACGTTTGGTAATCGTGTGAAGAGTGCAATGGCACAAGGGTGCTTGACTGTGAGACATACAAGTCGAGCAGGTACGAAAGTAGAGCATAGTGATCCGGTGGTTCCGTATGGAAGGGCCATCGCTCAAAGGATAAAAGGTACTCCGGGGATAACAGGCTGATCGCTCCCAAGAGCTCATATCGACGGAGCGGTTTGGCACCTCGATGTCGGCTCGTCACATCCTGGGGCTGGAGAAGGTCCCAAGGGTTGGGCTGTTCGCCCATTAAAGTGGCACGCGAGCTGGGTTCAGAACGTCGTGAGACAGTTCGGTCCCTATCTGTTGTGGGCGTTGGAAATTTGCGAGGATCTGACTCTAGTACGAGAGGACCGGGTTGGACTAACCTCTAGTGTATCTGTTGTGGCGCCAGCTGCATAGCAGAGTAGCTACGTTGGGCAGGGATAAGTGCTGAAAGCATCTAAGCACGAAGCCTACCTCAAGATGAGATTTCCTTTAAGGGTCGTTGGAGACTACAACGTTGATAGGTTGCAGGTGTAAAGGTGGTGACATCAAAGCCGAGCAATACTAATTACCCTAAGACTTCTGAGTGATAAGGTCAATGGCTGAATCTAACAAAGGTACTTTTTCTTTATTTTTTTTCGATATGTTATGATATTAGTTATCCAACTGTTATTAAAAGCAGTAAAAAAGGATACAATGATTTTAGGTGTTTATAGCAACAAGGTTCCACCTCTTCCCATTCCGAACAGAGAAGTTAAGCTTGTTAGCGCCGATGGTACTGCCGAAAGGTGGGAGAGTAGGTCGACGCCAACCTTTAAAAGAGTCTTATTCTTTGTGAATAGGACTCTTTTTTTATAATGTTAATTTGAGATTAATTATATTTTTTTGCAAAGCAAAAAATATCTATAACGATTTTAGGTGTTTATAGCAACAAGGTTCCACCTCTTCCCATTCCGAACAGAGAAGTTAAGCTTGTTAGCGCCGATGGTACTGCCGAAAGGTGGGAGAGTAGGTCGATGCCAAACTTTAAAAGAGTCTTATTCTTTATGAATAAGACTCTTTTGCATTCTAATCTAACTTAATATTTTAAATAATTATAAGTAATCTGGAGATTAGCAGTTCCTTTAATTCAGCTATAGAATACATTCTCAAAACACATTACGATTCTGATACCTTCTCGTATAAATTGTGATCGATATAAAGTACCCATCCGACCAACTACATTAAATTCTGAGGAAATAGCTCATACAATTTATTCACTTTATGATCTGCAATTTGTTCAAGTACTGAATTGAGCCATTTTTGAGGATCTACATTGTGCATTTTACAGGTTCCAAAAAATGTATAGAACATAGCTGTTCTTTTTGCACCTTCATGCGATCCTGCAAACAGGTAATTTTTGCGACCAAGTGCATTGGGACGAATACTGTTTTCAATGGGATTGTTATCAATCAATAATTCTCCGTTATATAGATATGCCAGCAGACTATCCCATAAATTAATGGCATATAAAAATGCCTTTCCAATGGAACTTTTGGGAAGTACCAACTTGCTTTCATTACAAATCCATTTTCCAAAATTATTCAAAACCGGAAGTGATTTTTCCAAGCGAACAGCTTTTTTCTGATCAGCAGATAAATCTGATATTTCTCTTTCGATGGCATATATCTTTTGAATTTGGAGCATTGCAAATTCAGCTCTGGTTTGATCTTGATCCAGTGCTTTTTCAAAATATCGGCGGGCATGAGCCCAACAGGCCAAATGGGTAACTTCTTTTTTATTTTTATACTGATCGTAAACTTTATATCCGTCGGTTTGCAAATATCCGGCAAATTCATTCAATATTTTTCGGGGAGCATCCTTATTTCGCCTCTTTTGATAATCGAAAACAACCATCCGTTTTAGCGGCGAATGATAAACCCAATAAAATCCACGATGGGTTTTGCCTTTTTTCTGCTTATCTAAAACCCGGGTTGGCGTTTCATCAGCCTGCAGGTAGCCATCATTTTTAACAGTATTCACCATGGCTTCATACAGCGGATTTAACAGATCACCCAACTGCTGTACCCATGAATCGATGGTCGATGGAGCAATATCGATATCGGCTCGTTTGAAAATCTGGCGTTGACGATACAATGGCAAATGATCCACATATTTATTAATCAAAATAGAAGATAAAAGGGCATTTCCGGCCAAACATTTTTCAATGGGACGTGAGGGCATATCAGCAATTAAGACACCTTCCTGATTTTCTTTTTCGTATTTTGGACGAATTAAAACCAACTTGAAAAACTTACCTGGTGTATATTCTAAAATCTCGGTTCTTTCCTCGCCAATTTTCTTTAAGCCATTTATATTTTCTTCCGGATTAATGATGATTTCACGCACAGGCAAATGTTCCGGCAATTTGTTTCTTCCTTTATGATTGCTGGCTTTTTTACGGGTATAACTGATCTTTTCCTTTACGGTTTCATCCTTTATATCTTTATCTTTTTGGGCAAGTTCTTCGAAAGATAGGCTTAATTGATTTTCGTCAACAGAACCTTTTGCAAAACGTTCACTTTTACTACCAAATGCAATGCGCTGTAATTGTTTGATATAGTTTTGTTGGCTGGTAATGGTCTGTTCATTTTCCTGAATCAACAAATTTTGCTTTTGAATTAACTCCAAAAGTTCATCTTTGCTCTTATTTTCCAGCTTTAAACTCATGATGTTAAAATACATCAAAGCCTTCTAAAAACCTGATTATCCATAGAATTTTAATCAACAAAATTTGTAGATAAATATCTTCTACGCTTCTTGCATTTTTCAAAATCAATTCCTCGTAAAATCATGAATAATTCTTCATTAGTTAACTCAAAATTAGGAGTATCAATTCGTGTTGTTGGTCGCTTAAAAGTGCCTTTTTCCAAACGCTTGTAATAAATACAAAATCCATCTTTATCCCAGAATAATATCTTTACATGAGTCCTGTTTTTATTGAAAAACACAAAAAGGTATCCATTCATAGGATCCAATTGCATCCTGTTTTGTACCAGACCCGATAAGCCATCGAAGCCCTTGCGCATATCACAAGGCTGACTGTAGACAAATATTTTTGTGTTGGTTGAAATTGCAATCATCTACTCGTAAATTATAATTTGAGTTCCCGATTTTGTCGTGATTTCCATAACTTTTTCAGCCTGTTTTTTGCCATCCGATAAATTGATCTCTTGAAAATGCCCTTCAGATTGACAGGATCCCTCACTTGGATTTTGCAAACGGTATTTTTTCAGCCAATACTGTAATCCGTGTCGGGTATAATCTTTTCCCTTCGAAAATTCATACTGATTTAAATCGCTCTCCAAATACAACTCAACCTCCTTAAACATGATTTCTTCTTTTGTCATGCTCCAAAATTAAATTATCGAAAAATGAAAGAAAAGATGGGCTTGGTCGGATGGTTACGGAACAATCGTAAAAGAAGGTAAAAACCAAAAAACATTGCTTTCTGCAGAGGAAGAACAAAAGATCACCGATACCTTCAACAAAAAAGAAGCAATCGACGATTTCTCTGTTGTACTCTCTTACGAGGATATTAAGTTAAAAAATTACTCCTTTAGTGCAGGACAATACTTCGAAGTGAAAATTGAATACAACGATATTTCCCATGAAGAGTTCGAAGCCAAAATGAACCGTTACAAAACTAATTTGAAATCTTTATTTGTCGATTCTAAAGAGTTGGAAACGGAAATTAAAAAATGCTTGGAGGGCTTGGATTATGAAAGTTAATAAATTAGTGATCCAAGATGTATGTACCTTTGTTGGCGGAAGCCAACCACCAAAGAGTATATTTTCATACAAATGCTTAGACGGTTATGTACGGTTAATTCAAACAAGAGACTATAAAACAGATAATTTCCTTACCTATATTCCTGAAAATAGCACAAACAAATTTTGTGTTGAGAAAGATATAATGATTGGTAGATATGGCCCTCCAGTTTTTCAGATATGTAGAGGATTAAAAGGAGCCTATAATGTTGCATTAATGAAGGCAGTTCCAAAATCTAATATTCGTAATGATTATTTGTATTATTTTCTAAAGCAGGAAACAATATTTCAATATGTAGATCGACTTTCTAAGCGTACTGGTGGTCAAACAGGAGTTGATCTAGTAGCATTAAACCAATATCCAATTTTATTACCAGATATTGATTCTCAAAAAGAAATCGAACATGTTTTGTTATCTATTGACGACAAAATCAACCTCAACAACCGCATCAACACCGAATTAGAGGGCATGGCAAAATTGCTTTACGACTATTGGTTTGTACAGTTCGATTTCCCCGATAAAAACGGAAAACCATACAAATCATCTGGCGGTAAAATGATCTACAACCAAGACCTCAAACGCGAAATCCCTGAGGGGTGGGAGGTGAAAAAGCTTGTTGATGAAATGGACGTACAGTATGGTTTCCCATTCAGCACCAAATTATTTAATGAGGATGAGATTGGTAAGCCTATTATTAGAATTAGGGATATACTGAATAATTCAGTATCTCTTTTTTCTACCGAAAAAGTGGATAGTAAATATCTACTTGAAAAAGGCGATTTGTTGGTTGGAATGGATGGCAACTTTCATATGAATTTTTGGGATAAAAATGATTGTTATTTGAATCAACGATGTGTTCGAATAAGAAAAAAAAACACATCCACAACAACTCATTTTCAAGCTTTATTTGATATTAAACCACATATTGAAGCAAGAGAAAAAAATGTATCAAGAACAACTGTTGGACATTTGAGTGCTAAAGATATAAATGGATTGAATGTTTTGATACCATCTTCTAAAGAATTAATAGAAAATACAAAGGTCTTTGATTCTATTTTGGATAAGATCATTACTAATCGAAATGAAAATCAACAACTCACTTCCCTTCGTGATTGGCTCTTACCCATGTTAATGAATGGACAGGTCACGGTAAAAGAGGCAGAGGAGAAAGTAAATAGTTTTGCTATGGCAGCAGAACTAAACGCTAAATACAAAACAAACCAATAAACAAAACCTGTCAGCGTCAAGCTCCGCTTGTCTTGACAGCGTTTAAGTAATCCAAGCCCTCCAAACAAAATAGGACATAGGATTCATAGGAAACATAGGATTACTTTATAGATCAGGCATTCATAATAACATGAAAACAACTATATTCGTAATACCATATTAATACATTACTGTGATATCATGGAGAAAAAATTAACCAATTCTAGTCTCACACGTCAAAATATACTGAATAACAAATATGCACTTCAGGAAATTCAACAAGTGGTAGGATTAAAAGGTGTTTTGTTCGAACAGGAATATCGGTTCACAAAAAAGCAAATTGCGGCATTTTTCGAAATCTCCGAACGTACGGTCGATAATTACCTCGAGAAATACCAAAAAGAATTAACTAGAAACGGTTACGTAATACTTAAAGGTAAAGCACTGATTGACTACAAATTAGTTCACTCTAATACTTTTGGTAACGAAACAGATTTCGTTACCAAAACAACAGTGCTTGGCGTTTTCAATTTTCGCTCTTTTTTGAATTTGTCTATGCTGTTGACTAACAGTGATAAAGCTAAAAAACTTCGTAGTGTCATTTTAGATATTGTAATTGATACAATCAACAAACGAACAGGGGGAGGAACTAAATACATCAATCAGCGCGACGAAGATTTTCTTGTAAACATGCTACGTGGCGAAGATTATCGTAGAGAATTTACTGATGCTCTTCGGGATTTTGTAGATATGGGCAATTTCAAGTATATGGTTTATACCGATAAAATATATAAAAGCATATTTAAAGAGAATGCCGCTGAATATCGGAAAATCCTAAAATTGGAAGCTAAAGAAAATGTGAGGCAGACCATGTATAGTGAAGTACTTGATATCATTTCTAGTTACGAAACAGGTTTTGCCGAAATATTAAAATCAAAATCTTTACAACTTGGCAGAAAATTATTGTCTTCCGAAGTAGATAGCTTATTCCTGGAATTTGAAAAGCAAAAACTGTGGGAGCCTCTGCGTGAAAAGGCTCGTGTAAAAATGGCAAGTAGAGATATGTGTTTTCGCGATGCCATTCATGAGAATCTCAAAGAATACATTGGAGCATTACCTGCTGCCGATTTCGATAAGTTTCTAGGCGAAAAAAGCATGGAGCTCGATAAGCGATTAGATGAGTATAAAGATGCTTTGAAACGTTTAAAAGAAAGGGAATAGTATGATAATATATATACCTTTCGAAACAGCTCAGGAAGTTCACACGAAAACAGTTGATAAAAGTGGTGGCGGTTCTTACGAAGCCATTAATATAGGTTATTTGGAAATGGTTCTGGATCATATCCAAAATGATGATTATTATCCAAACTTTGAATTAAAATTAACTCACTTAATTTGGTCTATAAATAAAAACCACGCCTTTTCAGATGGAAATAAACGTTTATCAATTACATTAGCATTACTTTTTCTTTCATTGAATGGTTATTTGTATTGTACGCAACGTTTCCTTAGTGAAATGGAAAATATTAGTTATCATTTGGCTGCTGGTAGAATTGAAAATGATTTATTACAAAAGTTAGTGAAATCCTTTTTAGATGGAGAGGATGATTTCTCAGAAGAATTGAAGTTTGAACTACTAATGGCAATCGATGGTCAAGATATTGGTTTTGATGAAGATGATACAGAATAAGATTTAATGACTCCGCTAATGAGAAATTGATCCGGAAAATTTTTGGGATCATATTCTGCGAACCAGAAAAACTATCTTTTCAAACAAAAATGGAAATCAGATTCATAAGAAACATAGGATTCCTAATCTAAAACCTTGAGATTCTCACTCAAGTGAGGCTCTCAATAATTCCACAATGCAATCAAATCCCCCATTTCCTACATTTCCCCCTTCCTATTAAATTATCCAGCTCCTGTAAATTTGCAATGTACAAGTCACCAGTTCAGGATTTTTAATCTTTAAGATAAAGCACATTTCTATTTAGAATTCTTCTATTTAGCTTATTTTTTGTACATTCAATCTTTAATAATCCTGTATTATAAGGTTTTGTGTAGGTTTTGGGATTTTGTGTTGTTAATACAGGTAATCAATAAAGTCAAATATTGAAGCAATGCAACAAAATTTAAAACTAAACCTGATCACTTTCGATCATCCCGAACAAGTTAAAAAATTTAATTTCTACACCGAAGCAGGAGAGGGAAGATACCCACTACAAAAACATGAATTTCCAATTGGCATTCTTGATGAATTCGAAGAGTTACCCGAGGATACACAAAACCTATACACCGATTTCAAATCCGATAATCCTGAAGGAATAACTTTTGAAGTGGATTTAAATCATAGTGTCCGTTTTGCGAAACATTACTATGCGAACCTGCTCTATGACTATTTTAAAACAATTGCCGACGTTGTCAACTACAATTTCGTAAAAGACATAGAACTTTGGTTTCTCGATACCACACAAACCCATGCAAAATACAATACCTATAAAAAATTCATTCTACGTGTTCAAGTAGCTAGGATAACCGAAAGTCCTGAAATACTTATTTCATACAATGGCAATGCCAAAGTAATGAAGCAAAACATGTGGGACGAAGACTACAATACCGAAAGCATCAAGTATGTCATTCATAAAAAACACGAATACAAATACGAATACATGTCAGATGCATTACGTTCCGATTCACAGGAAATTTATCCCATCCTTAATAAAAAGCTTAAAGCCGATTGGCAAATCACCATACCTACAAAACGAAATCCAAACAAAATAAAATCATACTACCAGCAAATCGATTGGTTCCGTAAAAACTATATCATTTCAGAAGAATTCAAAGCATTATTACCTGTTTCAAATTCTGATTTTCTCTCAATAGATCAAAAAGATATTTTTTCTACTTCCAAAGGGAGTAACATCCTCGAATTCAATAATAACAGAACTGATATAAACCCCAATGCAGGATTGAATTCTTCAGGCCCATATAAACCTGCCAAAGACCCTGTCATTAAATTCATTTATATCTGCCATCAGGACGATATAGAAGCAGCAAAGGAATTAGGTAGATATTTTCAGGGAAGAAAAGATGACCCCAAGCAAAAAGCAAAATACAAACGTTTCAAAGGGCTTAAAAAATATGCCTATCTTTCTTTCTCAGCCAAGAAAGAAGATCACATTGTTTTCAAAAACAAGGAAAATCCTATCGATGAAATCAGAGATCAAATAAAACTCAAAAAATACAACACCAGTTCAGCTCGATATCTAGCACTATACATTAGTCCGTACACCAAAAATGAACCAGATAAATCTAAAAAGCATATCTACTTTCAGATCAAAGAACTATTATTAGAAAATAAAATTACCTCTCAGGTAGTAACTAGAGAAAAAATATTGGCTAAAGATTTTCATTACAGTTTGCCAAATATTGCCGTAGCCATCCTTGCAAAATTAGAAGGAGAACCATGGCATTTAAAAAGAGTATTTAATAATGAATTGGTAATTGGGGTAGGAGCATTCAAATCAAAAGCGCTCAATACAAGATACATTGGCAGTGCTTTCTGTTTCTCTGGCGATGGGCATTTTCAGGAATTTCAATGTCAACCTGCCAGCGATACTAGGATGTTAGCAGGATCAATAAAAAAAGCCATTAAAGCATTCCGTGAAGATAATCCTGACACCAAACGCATCATCATTCATTTCTACAAAAAAATGAGTTACAAAGAGCTCAAGCCAATACAAAACACACTCGACGATTTAGGCTTAAATATCCCTGTAATTATTGTATCCATTAACAAAACCGAATCAAAAGACTATGTTGTTTTTGATCTCGATTGTCCCGAACTAATACCAAATAGCGGTTCAGTAGTCCACATCGGATACATGCAATATCTTCTATGCAATAACACACGCTACGACAATCGTATGCCAAATGGTATCGAAGGATATCCACTACCAGTCAAATTAACGATTCGATCAACAGACGATAAAGTTTTTGAAGAAAAAGGGACGATGAAAGATATTGTCGATCAAGTCTATCAATTCAGTCGTTTGTATTGGAAATCCGTATCTCAGCAAAATCTGCCCGTAACCATCAAATATCCTGAAATGTTGGCCGAAATATTTCCACATTTCGATAGCAGGGTAATCCCACAATTCGGACGTAAAAATTTATGGTTCTTATAATTTACAGGCAAAATGCAACACAATACAAACACAAAAGAAAACAGCAAAATATTTAAAGACAATAAAGCTGCTGCAATATTATTCGAAGACTACATTGGCACAGAGCTATATTCTGAGATTATTAAATTTAATGATGACTCTTTTCCAGGATGGAGATTAAATCACCAATTAGGAGAATTTGCTCCACTATTCATCCTCTTTATCATCGATTACCAAAAAGAACATTTTGTTGGTGATAACATTGAAGAATTCTTATTCCTTGAATTAAAAATCATCTACAATCAATACAAAGCATACAAATTAGCGAACAAAACTCACAAGCACCGCCAAATTCAAACCGAATGCATGCACTACCTCAAAAACAATTCCATTAAAAATATTGAACTCAATAAAATTGCCTCATTCGCCGATGGTTTCTTCAAATACTTCGAAAACATCATCTATTGGTCGTATTAAAAAAATTGAAAAGGAAATAAGGCGTTCACTCCTAGGGCATCGGCAAAAAGTCCGCCAGGGCTTTCCAAAATCCTGTTGTCCGTTCCGCTTGTTTTTCAAACCAACTGTCTACATCAAATTTTTAGCTACACGGCCAACAGGCATTTGTCAGCTAAAGTTGCAAAGCAACCCTGTCACACTTTTTGTGCTCAACCACTCGTCGCTCACAGCAATTCCCGGCTTTCCGAGCCATTGTCGCTCAACCGCTCCAAATGCTAAAAAGCCTCCATTGCTCACTTTAGGCTCGCCTGCTAGGTCGGGTGCTATCAGTTTTTGTCATCTTTTTTGAGCGGCCACGGGCAGTACTTGCCTTTTATAAAAATCATGCTTTACCAACCACAATTTATTAACTGCAAACTTGGATGCGTAAATTCTTCGAAAAAGAGAAGTGTCATTCACTCGCATAATTTTTCCTACAAGTCAAGCCCTTTCCCTACACACCCGGGTCAAGTTTCCTCAACGCAAAGTAACCATCCGACCAAGCCCATCTTTTCTTTCATTTTTCGATAATTTAATTTTGGAGCATGACAAAAGAAGAAATCATGTTTAAGGAGGTTGAGTTGTATTTGGAGAGCGATTTAAATCAGTATGAATTTTCGAAGGGAAAAGATTATACCCGACACGGATTACAGTATTGGCTGAAAAAATACCGTTTGCAAAATCCAAGTGAGGGATCCTGTCAATCTGAAGGGCATTTTCAAGAGATCAATTTATCGGATGGCAAAAAACAGGCTGAAAAAGTTATGGAAATCACGACAAAATCGGGAACTCAAATTATAATTTACGAGTAGATGATTGCAATTTCAACCAACACAAAAATATTTGTCTACAGTCAGCCTTGTGATATGCGCAAGGGCTTCGATGGCTTATCGGGTCTGGTACAAAACAGGATGCAATTGGATCCTATGAATGGATACCTTTTTGTGTTTTTCAATAAAAACAGGACTCATGTAAAGATATTATTCTGGGATAAAGATGGATTTTGTATTTATTACAAGCGTTTGGAAAAAGGCACTTTTAAGCGACCAACAACACGAATTGATACTCCTAATTTTGAGTTAACTAATGAAGAATTATTCATGATTTTACGAGGAATTGATTTTGAAAAATGCAAGAAGCGTAGAAGATATTTATCTACAAATTTTGTTGATTAAAATTCTATGGATAATCAGGTTTTTAGAAGGCTTTGATGTATTTTAACATCATGAGTTTAAAGCTGGAAAATAAGAACAAAGATGAACTTTTGGAGTTAATTCAAAAGCAAAATTTGTTGATTCAGGAAAATGAACAGATCATTACCAGCCAACAAAACTATATCAAACAATTACAGCGCATTGCATTTGGTAGTAAAAGTGAACGTTTTGCAAAAGGTTCTGTTGACGAAAATCAATTAAGCCTATCTTTCGAAGAACTTGCCCAAAAAGATAAAGATATAAAGGATGAAACCGTAAAGGAAAAGATCAGTTATACCCGTAAAAAAGCCAGCAATCATAAAGGAAGAAACAAATTGCCGGAACATTTGCCTGTGCGTGAAATCATCATTAATCCGGAAGAAAATATAAATGGCTTAAAGAAAATTGGCGAGGAAAGAACCGAGATTTTAGAATATACACCAGGTAAGTTTTTCAAGTTGGTTTTAATTCGTCCAAAATACGAAAAAGAAAATCAGGAAGGTGTCTTAATTGCTGATATGCCCTCACGTCCCATTGAAAAATGTTTGGCCGGAAATGCCCTTTTATCTTCTATTTTGATTAATAAATATGTGGATCATTTGCCATTGTATCGTCAACGCCAGATTTTCAAACGAGCCGATATCGATATTGCTCCATCGACCATCGATTCATGGGTACAGCAGTTGGGTGATCTGTTAAATCCGCTGTATGAAGCCATGGTGAATACTGTTAAAAATGATGGCTACCTGCAGGCTGATGAAACGCCAACCCGGGTTTTAGATAAGCAGAAAAAAGGCAAAACCCATCGTGGATTTTATTGGGTTTATCATTCGCCGCTAAAACGGATGGTTGTTTTCGATTATCAAAAGAGGCGAAATAAGGATGCTCCCCGAAAAATATTGAATGAATTTGCCGGATATTTGCAAACCGACGGATATAAAGTTTACGATCAGTATAAAAATAAAAAAGAAGTTACCCATTTGGCCTGTTGGGCTCATGCCCGCCGATATTTTGAAAAAGCACTGGATCAAGATCAAACCAGAGCTGAATTTGCAATGCTCCAAATTCAAAAGATATATGCCATCGAAAGAGAAATATCAGATTTATCTGCTGATCAGAAAAAAGCTGTTCGCTTGGAAAAATCACTTCCGGTTTTGAATAATTTTGGAAAATGGATTTGTAATGAAAGCAAGTTGGTACTTCCCAAAAGTTCCATTGGAAAGGCATTTTTATATGCCATTAATTTATGGGATAGTCTGCTGGCATATCTATATAACGGAGAATTATTGATTGATAACAATCCCATTGAAAACAGTATTCGTCCCAATGCACTTGGTCGCAAAAATTACCTGTTTGCAGGATCGCATGAAGGTGCAAAAAGAACAGCTATGTTCTATACATTTTTTGGAACCTGTAAAATGCACAATGTAGATCCTCAAAAATGGCTCAATTCAGTACTTGAACAAATTGCAGATCATAAAGTGAATAAATTGTATGAGCTATTTCCTCAGAATTTAATGTAGTTGGTCGGATGGGTACAACGCAAATGCTTTCTTTGCCCACTCACAAATCCAACGCTAAAGAAAACCATTCTCCAACGCAAAACTTCCCCCGGCAACATCCATCACTGCCTCAAAAAAGCCGCCAAAAACAGCTGGCAGTCAGTCGCAGATGAAAAATCTGCTTTACCTGTCTGTCACACCCTCCCACTCGCAGGCGGCTCGCCACCTTTAAGACACGGCAGCTAAATAACCACCAACAACCCCACCACCACCCTTTTTTAATGCTAGGCATTAAAAACATAAAATCAGGAATTGATAGTTAATCAAGATAATTGTATAAGCAGTTTTCTAAAAATCATTCCCTTATACCTTGCGGCTTTTTCCTTTAAACTTTCATCGTAAATTCCTTCTTTCTTGATAAACAAAGATATTTCCTTGTTAGCAGGAAATTCATCTATCCATCACGCACAAACATTCCCTACGCTCTCAACAAGTCAAGGTCAAGCCATGTTTTAACAGATTTTTTGATATCACATCTTGAATTTCAACAGAATAAAAAAATCTCTCAAAAACCTTGACACTACCCACGCTCAACGGTCATTTTTGGATGCTTATCAGATAAGAAGAAAAACCCTGGTCGCAACTTTCCCATATTGATAACATCACCTCATTTCCTGACAAATAAGCACTTCATGACAGAATGTTTATTTAACACTTTGCAACATGATGCAAGTAAATGCAATCGCCTACCAATAATGGGATTAGCATAGTAATTGCCATATATTATTCGACATACATAAAGGCAGGGTTTAGGACATATCAAGTCCATACCAAGTTCGAATGTAAATCAGATTGTTTCATTAAATACTTATACAAATGGGTAAGATTAATCAAGGAATCCTAGGTGGATTCAGCGGAAAAGTAGGTAACGTAATCGGTGGTAACTGGAAAGGTATCGATTACATGAGAGTTAAGCCAGCAAGTGTGGCAAATCCTAAGACAGAAGGACAGGTAGATCAGCGATCTAAGTTTTCAACTGTTTTAAAATTTTTACAGCCAATGAAAGATTTTGTTAAAACTGGCTTTAAAGATTATGCAAATAAAATGACACAGTTTAATAGTGCAATGTCATATAATCTTAAGAATGCAATTACAGGAGATTATCCAGACTATACCATTGATTATGAAAATGCATTAATTAGTCGTGGAAGTTTGGCAGGTGTACTAAATGGAACTCTTGCTTCTATTGATCATGGATTTGTTGATTTTTCATGGGTAGATAATTCTTCTGATGGAAATGCAAGTTCTATAGATAAAGCTATGGTTTTGGTTTATAATCAATCGAGAAATGAAGCAATTTTTATGACAGAAGGATCGACTAGAGAAACAGGAATATTAAAATTAGCAGTTCCTGAAAATTATGCAGGACAGTCTGTGGATTGTTTTATTTCTTTCATTAGTGAAGATGGAGCTAATGTTTCAAATAGTAAATATTTAGGATCTATCGTAGTTGATTAAGTCTAATTTAATCTTTATTAAAAACCGCTGCACTTGTAGCGGTTTTTTTTGTTAGATATTGTCTAGTAATAAGTAGTATTTACTAGCACATAATTATCAATTTGGGTCACCATCAAAAGTTGGGTCTACTCCACAATTTTTTTTAGCTAAGCAAAAATTTTAGATAACCTAAAAAGGAAGAAATCTAAATCAACAATCCCTCTTAAAGATCTTCTGAAATTTTTAATTTTAGCATTTAAAGATTCGGCAAAAGCGTTTGTACTTCTATTCAAGAAATAATTAACAATTTGTTTATGATGTACTTCAAAAGTTCTTTTTATTGAATTAAAAGAATCCATTCCGGCTCTTTCAATTTCATCGAACCATTGTGCTAGTTTAAGTCTAGCTACATTTGGTTCTAAAGATTGATTGTATATTTTTCTAAGTCCATCCGAGAGCCTGTATGCTTTCTTAATTTCGGGAAATCTTTCAAATAATAAACGAGCTCTGATTTCTTGAGATGTAGTCCATTTTTCCGGAGATTTATACAATGCATAACGAGCTCTAGCCATCAATTGTCGCAGTGTATCACCATTTTCCAATATTTCAGGTTTATACAATTTTCCTTCTAATTTCGCTTTCTTATACTCTGCATTTTCATCATCTATTATCTTCCACCTATGCTTAATTCTAAGCTCTTGTACGGCATCATTGGCCAGCTTTTGCACATGAAATCGATCTGTAGTGATTTCAGCTTTTAGAAAACATTTTCTTACGATCTTATTCATGCTACCAGCCATGTCAAGAGTAACTTCTTTAACGGTATAGCGCAACTCTTCTGAAATGTGTTCGCGAATTAAACTTATAATGGAATCAGCTTGTGTTCCGTTAAACACACCAACCAAGCTACCTTGCTTTCCTTTTTTATCTTTGTTACTGAGAATGGTATACAACTCTCCATTTGAAAAGGCTGTTTCATCAAGAGCTAAATTAGAACCTATGTTTTCAGGAAATATCAGGTAATCTTTGGCGTGTAGCTTTTTATCCCATTGATCAAAACCACTTAAATTTGTTTTGTACTGTCTTCGAAATTTATCACCATTTATTCCTAAATATATTTCAAGGCTTTTAATACTGATCGCATTAAAATCGACTAACTTCTTTTAAAAAAGCAGAATACTCTGCAGACATGCGAGTTCCTGAAATGATCAAATTCCAATCTCTACTTACTTTTTTACTCTTGCCATCAACAACAACATCCCAACGACGACGCTTGACATTAAGCTTAACTAACATATCTCGAATGGGATAATCTTCTATTTCTCGTGCTGGCATAAAACCACTGGCTTTGATAGAATAATCCTTATATTCCTCAGGAATAATCTTCTTTTCTTCTAAATAAATAGTTAATCTTCTTTCGTAAATTTCTTTCCCGCTAGAAACCTCTTTAAAATCTATTATATCAAAATAATCTAAAAGACCTTCTGGAAAAAATAGTGAGAGTAGTGACTTTTGCATATATAATTTAAAGTGTTTTTTCTATCAGCAAAGGTATTCCTTTTTGTACGCAGACCCAACTTTTGAAACTGATCCATCAATTTTGTATGTATCTGGTATGTATGAGAAAAAACAAAGCAGCTACGAAATAATCGTAACTGCTTGATATTGGGGGTGGGCCCACATGGGCTTGAACCATGGACCCCCTGATTATGAGTCAGGTGCTCTAACCAGCTGAGCTATAGGCCCTGAAAAAACATATAAAATAAAACTGATGTTTTATCTTTGTTTTCGGTGTGCAATATTACATATTTGTATTGAATAATTCAATAAATAAGAGAAAAAATTTATGCAAAAATACAATTCAATCCCAAATATAATCTTCGATTTCGGTGGAGTACTTATGAATATTGATCCTCAAAAAGCAGTTAATAGTTTTCAGCAAATTGGTTTAGAGGATGTTCGCTTAATAAAGAGTGAATATCAAAAAAATGGTTTATTCGATAAACTTGAAAAAGGAATTATTAGTGCCGACCAATTTAGATTCGAAATTCGTAAGCATATTAGTCGAAAAGTAAGCGATGAAGAGATTGATTTAGCCTGGAATTCCATGTTACTTGATCTTCCTTTTGAGAGATTAGAACTTTTAAAGCAACTAAGAAAGAGTCACAGATTATTTTTATTAAGCAACACAAATATTATTCATTGGACTGCTTATATGCAAAAAATTAAAGATACTCATGATGTTTGTTTGTCTGATTTTTTTGAAAAAGATTATTATTCTCATAATATGGGGCTTCGTAAACCTGATTCTAAGATATATTCTACAGTATTGGAAGCTGAAGGTTTATTAGCTCAGGATACTTTGTTTATTGATGATATGTTTGCAAATGTTGAAGGAGCAAGATCGGTAGGAATGAAGGCGCATTTTCTTGATTTGGAGAATGGGGAAACAGTCTTAGATTTATTTAAGAGTATTTAGACAGTTTATCTTTTTTTGAAACTGTCCATTGTATTATCGTAATTAATGTAATATGAGCCAGTCTGAAGGCCTTTTAAATCTATTTTTGCTCCATAGCCTTTTAGAATAATAGTTCCATAACTATCATATATTTCATATAAAGTAGAGTCTGAAAAAATTAAATTATCTTTTATTTTTTCTGGACCATAACTAATTTGTTTTTGTTTAGATTGATAAATTATTTTTGCAGAATATCGGGGAATTCCAGAGAAATCGGTCTGGCATAATCGAAAAGTATTTTTACCAGAATGCAGGCGTACATTTAATTTATAATTATTGCTTTCATTATTTCCTTTTCCATCAAGCTTACCTACAGTTATCCATTTGTTCCATCTAAATTGTTGTACAGTAAAAGGTATCGATCCTAATTCTTTAACAGTAGTCCAATACAAAGTGCCATTCTCGTCTAAGTCTGATTTTTGCAAAATAAAAGATGATTTTGGCTGAATTACTTCCGGATTAATTACTTTGGGAAGGCATCCGTTTTTATAATGTAGGATTACTGTGATTTTTTCTCCAATCTCAAAATTGAATTGACCCAAATCTATTTCGAATGCACTACTGTTAATTTCATCTGAAGAAGTTTGCCCGTTTATTGTTACTTCATATACGCAAAATCCAACCCCCGAATCATCAAAGTTATTCATTACATATAAGTTCTTTCCTAAGTATACTCCGCTTAATTCAAATTTGTCGGCATAAGCGAACAATATTAGGAAGCTAAAAAATAAAAGAAGGATGCTTTTTCTCACACTAATATTATTATGATTAGGTATTTATGCAAGATATAAAACTATGTGTAATAAAAAAATCAATTTATCATTTATTCTTTATTATCGTTAATCCAATCGCCATTATTTTTAATAATTTCTTTTAGCTCTTCTATTGCTTTATCGCTTGCAATATTTTTTCGAACCACTTTATGACCTTTGTAAAGCCACACCTTTCCAGGTCCTGCTCCTACGTAACCATAATCCACATCGCCCATTTCGCCCGGACCATTTACAATACATCCCATAACGCCAATTTTTAAATGCGTTAAGTGAGCAAATTCTTTTTTTACCTGAGCAACCACATCTTGTAACTTAAATAAGGTTCTCCCGCAACCAGGACAGGATACAAATTCAGTTTTACTGGTTCTAACTCTTGCAGCTTGTAATATCCCAAAACCAGTAGAAAGTACATCCTCCTGAGGTATATTTCCATTATTACAAATAGAAATTCCATTTCCAAATCCATCTATAAATAAAGCCCCTAAATCGCACGACGATTTTAATTGTAAATCTTCCAGATTATTTTCGTGAAAGGATCTTTTAAAAATAATAGGAGCCTCGCAACTACTTTCAATTAAGCGCAAAGCAAATG
Source organism: uncultured Marinifilum sp. (assembly GCF_963677195.1). Taxonomy (NCBI): domain Bacteria; kingdom Pseudomonadati; phylum Bacteroidota; class Bacteroidia; order Marinilabiliales; family Marinifilaceae; genus Marinifilum; species uncultured Marinifilum sp. Next base: position 787,755 of record NZ_OY781918.1, on the reverse strand, counting down.
CTCTTTGTTCTGCAAATGCATTTTTATGATTCGATTTACAAATGAGCACTACTTTTTTATTTTCGTTTACATTGGCAATGAAATCATCGGTAAGATCACTATACGAGCATTCTACAAAATGAATATCGCAACAAAAAGCTAAAGGATTAAAACGTAAAAATTCCTGGCTTTGAAACAAAGGGTACGATTTGTCGGTTAATTGATCTGTTTGTTGCCAACATTCCTGATCCACAATTATTTTAAGATCTTTAGGATAATCTGTAAATATTGGATCATATCCATTTACATAAATATAATCAGCTGCAAGCTTCCCTTTTGTCCATTCCAAACTATCCTGATCTTGAATAAATCCAGCTTTTTCAGGTAAATCGGCGGTTAAGTATTTTTCATGACTTAAATCAGAAATAACAACAGGAACTTTTTTACTGCCAATATTCTGAACCATACTGGTATTTCGTTTATAAAAATCCAGCAAATTAATATGCGTATTCTTAAGGGGAGTAATTAAATTATGATTTTCTTTTTCAAGCACATAGTCTACTAATTTTTTTCCAACCGGAGATTCAATTTCAGGATTTTCGGTAAGTGAAATTCTTATGGTATCGCCAATGCCATCGTTTAGTAAAGCTCCGGTTCCAACTGCCGATTTAATTCGTCCATCTTCTCCTTCTCCGGCTTCGGTTACTCCCAAATGCAATGGAAAATTCATATTTTCTTCTTCCATTTTCATAATTAATAATCGAACCGTTTTTACCATCATTACAGTATTGCTCGATTTAATAGAAATGGTAACATTCATAAAATTCTGTTCTTTACAAATGCGTAAAAACTCTAATGTCGACTCAACCATTCCTTGCGGTGTATCGCCATATTTAGTCATTATACGGTCGGATAAAGAACCATGATTTGTTCCAATTCTAATGGCTGTATTATATTCTTTACAGATATCAAGAAAAGGAATAAATGTTTCACGAATTTTTTTCAAATCTTCATGATATTGTTCTTCGCTGTAATCCTGACTTTTAAAATCAGCACGTTTATCTACAAAATTTCCAGGATTAATTCGAACTTTATCAACATATTTAGCAGCAATAGAAGCAGCCTTTGGATTAAAATGAATATCGGCAACTAAAGGTGTGTTATATCCTTTTTTTAGCAGATTAGCCTTTATAAATTTTAAACTTTCGGCTTCTTTAATACCTTGAGCAGTTAATCGTACATATTTAGCACCAGACTCAATCATTTTAATTGTTTGCTCAACACTAGCTTCAATGTTATTAGTATCGGTGTTGGTCATCGATTGAACCTGAATAGGCTCGTTTGCTCCAAGTGGAGTATTTCCGATTTTTACTTCGCTCGATTTGCGACGAGTGTAGTTAAAAAGATCTTTACAAAACTGCGTATGCTGTGAAAAACTCATTTCCTTTGATTTGAATTGAAACACAAAGGTAGTTATTAATTAAGAATTATGATTTCTTCCTAAAAAGAACAGAAGAATTATTAAATTCAAGCTCAAATTGTAGGATTCAGGTATTTTATTTAAAAGGACTTGTTAATAATTTAATCTATGTCGATAAAAGTTCAGGAAGTAAGTAAGTTATACGGAAAACAAAAAGCACTCGATAAACTTAGTTTTGAAATTCATGAGGGCGAAGTAGTAGGATTTTTGGGACCTAATGGAGCTGGAAAATCTACTATGATGAAAATTATTACAGCTTATATTCCTCAATCTTCAGGAATAGTAGAAGTTAATGGCATTAATATAGAAGAGAATTCTCTTGAGGTAAGAAAGCAAATTGGTTATTTACCAGAGCATAATCCACTTTATTTGGAAATGTATGTGAAAGAGTATTTAGATTATGTTGCATCCATATATAAATTGGGTAAGATAAGGAAAAGTAGAATTGCCGAAATGATTGATTTAACCGGTTTAAATTTGGAACAGAATAAAAAAATAGCTTCTCTTTCGAAAGGATATCGACAGCGAGTAGGAATTGCACAGGCTTTAATACACGATCCAAAGGTTTTAATTTTAGACGAACCTACAACCGGATTAGATCCAAATCAGTTAATCGAAATTAGAAAACTGATACAGGATATTGGTAAAGAAAAAACAGTAATGCTTTCTACTCACATTATGCAGGAAGTTGAAGCCTGTTGTCAGCGTGTTTTAATTGTTAATAAGGGCAAGCTGGTTGCCGATAGAAATATAGATTTCTTAAGTTCAAATATGGAATCTAAATTTATTACTGTAGAATTTAATCAGGAAATATTACTTTCTTACTTTAATAAAATTAAGGAACTTAAAGAGGTGCAATACCTTGGCAACAATAAATATATGTTTTCATCAATATCTGATATTAGAAAAGAGATATTTGATTTCGCTGTTGCAAATAAATTTGCGATTCTAGAAATGAAATCTCAAAATAAAAATCTGGAAGATATTTTTCATGAACTTACCTCTTAATTAAGACTCTCAGCTCTTAATTGGGGTGGAAGTGTCTGTTTTTCAGCTTCGATTTTTAGTGAAATATTGTAAAAGCATACTCTCATTTTTGTTTCTTACCAAAATAATTACTTCCTTTGCGCGAAATATGTGGAAAGATTTGGCTGCTTGCAACCACGGAAAAAAATGCTAAATGGTGACTAACATGCTTTCTGCATGTATACAATCGACCATTGCTTTCCCGTATCGTTTACACCATTATTTTTATAATGGATACAACAAACAACAAAATTGATAGCTCTTATTTGTATGCTTACATGTCATTTGTAAACAGTCTGTAAATTAAAGAATATCAGTTCAACTAAATTATTATTAAATTATTATGGGATATTTATTCACATCAGAATCAGTTTCAGAAGGACACCCAGATAAAGTTGCTGATCAAATATCAGATGCTTTATTGGATAAATTTTTAGCTTTCGACCCGAATTCGAAAGTTGCTTGTGAAACTATGGTTACTACTGGGCAGGTTATTCTTGCTGGTGAAGTAAAAACAACAACCTATATCGATGCTCAAGATGTAGCTCGACAAGTAATAAATCGTATTGGTTATACCAAAAGTGAGTATCAGTTCGATGGTGCTTCTTGTGGTGTATTATCAGCAATTCATGAGCAATCAGACGATATTAATCGTGGAGTCGATCGTGAAGATCCTATGTTACAGGGGGCTGGAGATCAGGGAATGATGTTTGGTTATGCTTCTAAAGAAACCGATGATTATATGCCTTTATCTCTTGAGTTGTCGCATCGCTTATTAATTGAGTTGGCTGCAATTCGTCGCGAAGGAAGAGAAATGACTTATCTTCGTCCTGATTCTAAATCGCAGGTAACCATTGAATATAACGAGAATGATATGCCTGAAAGAATTCACACCATTGTAATTTCTACTCAGCACGACGATTTTGGTCCTAACGATGAGTTAATGCTTGCTAAAATCAAGAAAGATGTTCGTAATATTTTAATTCCTCGTGTAATTAAACAATTGCCAGAGCGTGTTCAGGCGATGTTCGATGAAGATTTTATTTTACACGTTAATCCTACCGGAAAATTTGTAATTGGTGGACCTCATGGCGATACAGGATTAACCGGACGTAAGATTATTGTAGATACTTATGGGGGAAAAGGTGCTCATGGTGGTGGTGCATTCTCTGGAAAAGATCCTTCGAAAGTAGATCGTTCTGCAGCTTATGCCTCTCGACATATTGCAAAAAATATAGTAGCAGCTGGGGTTGCCGACGAAATATTAGTGCAGCTTTCTTATGCAATTGGTGTTGCAGAGCCTGTTGGTGTTTTTGTCGATACTTATGGAAAAGCAAATGTATCTTTAAGCGATGGAGAAATTGCTGAAAAAATTAAGGAACTATTCGATTTACGACCTGCAGCTATCGAACAACGATTAAAATTACGTAATCCTATTTACGAAGAATCGGCAGCTTATGGTCACATGGGACGTACTCCACGAATTGTTACCAAAAAGTTTCATTCTCCATATTCTGGTGATATCGAAAGGGAAGTGGAACTGTTCACCTGGGAAAAATTAGACTATGTTGAGAAAGTGAAAGAAGCTTTCAATTTGTAAAACAACATTACTATAAATATCAGAAGCCATTCCTTAAGGGGAGTGGCTTTTTTGTATTCAGATTTTATTAGATTAAAAAAAATCAAAAATAATTTTTAGAAAGTGTAACATTTCGAATGTACTTGCATCAAAAGGGCAAATAAACATTTAAAAACTAAAAATTATGAAGACAATTATTCTAACTCTTGCCCTATTCGTATCAACTACTTTAAACATTTTTGCAAGTACAAGTTCTATTCAAGTAGAAATAAAAGGTCAGGGCGATCCGGTTTTATTATTACCAGGTTTTACTTGCCCGGGAGAGGTTTGGAACGAAACTGTAGCTGAGATTTCAGAAAATCATGAATGTCATATTGTAAATTACCCGGGTTTTGGTGATGTTCCTGCTATAGATACCTTGTGGTTACAAACAATAAAAGAGGATCTTGAGAAGTATTTACAAGAGAATAAGTTTAAAAAGTTATCGATAATTGGACACAGTATGGGCGGAACACTTGCTTTGTGGCTGGCATCGGAAAAGCGATACAATATTAAAAACCTTCTGATTATTGATGCTTTGCCATGCATGGGAGCAATGATGATACCTGATTATTCAAGCGAAAAAGTTAGTTACGATACACCATACAATAAAAATTTATTGAAGATGTCGGATGATGAATTTAAAGGTATGGCCATGAATTTTGCCAACTATATGAGTAAAACAAGCTCGAAACATCAGCAAATTGCCGATTGGATTATTAAATCAGATCGTAAAACTTATGTATATGGTTATACCGATTTACTAAAGCTTGATTTGAGAGATGATCTTAAGAATATTGAATCACAAGTTCTTATATTAGCTGCTGCAAACCCAAGTAAAAGTATGATTGAGGGTGTTTATAACGATCAATATTCTTCTTTAAAGAAAAAAGAAATTGTGTACATCGAGAACACAACCCATTTTGTAATGTATGATCAGTTTAACACATATATCAAAAAGCTAAAACAAATATTAAACTAGTATGAATTCAACATTTAATACCCTGTATAAAGAGAATTACCAAAAAGTTTATCGTTTATGTTTGTCGTATGTGTCGGGAAATGAAGCATTAGCCGATGATTTATCTCAGGAAGTATTTGTGAAAATTTGGCAGAATTTGCATCAGTTTCGAAACGATTCACAATTAAGTACCTGGATATATAGAATTACCGCAAATACTTGTTTAATGCATTTGAGGAAAATAAAAAATCAGCAGGAAAAGTTTACCACCGATATTCCGGATATAGTAAATGATGATGTTGATGACGAGAAAGATGAAAAATTAAAAATGCTGCGGGCATGCATTCGGAAATTAAATGAGATGGGAAAAATTTTAATATCTCTTGTTTTAGAAGAAGTACCTCAAAAAGAAATTGCCGAAACCGTTGGCCTTACTAATGAAAATGTGAGGGTTCAAATTCACCGTAACAAAGGAAAACTGTTCAAATGTATGAGCAGTAAAGAAATGCAAAACATTTAAAAAAGAACAAAGATGAATAACTTTAAAGATATAAAATCAATATACGATGGTCAGAAATCATCGAACCCAACAGAAGTTCCTCAGGAATTAATGAAGAGAATTAATAAAGCTAATAAACTGGTTAATAATAGCCATATTAAAAATATAATTATCCTGGTTATTACAGCTTTAGCAATAGTGGGAATCGATAAATTTTACTTTACATCAACAAGTTTGTTGTTCGAAATAGGAATCATTGCAATGCTGGTGGCTTTAATTGTTCGAATATCAATAGAAATGTATAGTTACAGAAAAAAGAAGGAGTTGAATGTACTTCGTAAATCCGATCAATTTATTGCTGATTTGAAAACCTTCTATCAGTGGCGCAAGAAAATTCATAAATACCCAACAGTCCTTACTTTTTCACTTTATGTGATTGGTGTTGGACTTGTATTTATAGAATTTAACAAATACTTATCTGCATTTTGGTTTAATTTTTTTCTTGTCGAATTTGTTATAATTATGCTTGTGTTAATCATTTTTATTAGAAATAAAATCAAGAAAGAAATAAAGTCGTTAAATGAGATGATTGAATTGTATAAAGTTTAAACGAATAGATATCAGGTAAAAAATCCATTCCATAAAGGAGTGGATTTTTTTATCATAAATCTATTAGGTAAATATTAAATTATATTTGATATTTTAACAAAAACTAAAACAAAATTGTAGCCTTTTGCCAGTGTTTTAGTTATTACTGTTGATAAGAATATTTATCAGTTTTTGTTTTCAATTAGCTATTTTATTTTAGCTGGTAAGGGATAATGCTGCACAGTATCTTTAATACTCCTTTCAATTGGAATAAATTTAAAGCCTAAAGCATCTTTAATTTTCTGATTGGAGTAATTGTGAATATTATGTGCCGATTGGGCATTTTCTTTCGTAAATCCAGCTGACTTTAAAAGAAAAATCTTTTTTAAATAAGCCAGTCGCCATGCAATTTCGGTCATTTTTTTGCTTGCATATTTTGTAGGTCCTTTAATACCAATATATTTAGCAATGGTTTTAAATATAAATTCGAAAGAGCAGTTTTCGCTGTTTAAAATAAAGCGTTCGTTTACAATATTGCTTTTCATTAATTCAATCATGGCGCGACTTACATCTCTTACATCAACATAGCCCGTAATTCCTTTTGTATAGTATTTTAATCCATTGTTCACACTGCTAAAAAGTTGAGAGCTTCCCTTATTCCATTGGCCTGGACCTAAGATAATTGATGGATTCACAATTATAGCATTTAAACCTTCCTCAATTCCTCTCCAAACTTCCAGTTCAGATTGAAATTTACTCATTGAATATCCAGAGCGTTTTTCTTCCGGACTCCAAGGAGTTTTTTCTGTTGTGATATTTTCATTTTCTTCGGGAGAACCCAAGGCAGCAATGGAACTTACCATACAGAATTTTCGAATATTAGCATCTAAACATGCATTTATTAAATTGCGTGTTCCTTCAACATTAATATTCAACATGTTTTTTTTGTCTTTTTGTTCGAAGGAAACCAAAGCAGCACAATGGTAAACATCATCAATCTCCTTAAGAGCATCTTCCAGAGAAAAAATGTCTAACATATCTCCATTAATCCATTCAATTTTATCGAATAGTTCATTTACATTATCAGTGTAGTACGAAAAAGTATTGCGAACCAATTCAATATTGCTGCTTGCTCTTTTCAAAGCACGAACTTTTTCTCCTTTCGAAAGTAAATCGAATAATAAATGTGAGCCAACAAGGCCTGTTCCGCCGGTAACTAGAATCATTGCTTAGTGAATGTGTTAATGAGGGTTGAAATGCAAAGTTGCTAAGACGCAATGATAAGGTATATATCTTTGCGCCTTTGTGTCTTAGCGTTCTACTTTTTCCAATTCAATTTAATTGTCTGTTTCATATTGTCATGAACACTTAAAGGCACAGGACTTGTTCCAGCAACCGATTCGATAATTTTCTTTTCTTCATCGGTATATTCTTTATCAGGAAAATTAAATTCAACAATAACTTCTGCTACACGACGAGGATCACTGGCCATTATTTTGGTAATGTCCAGTTCGGTACCTGTTATATCAATATTATTATCGCGTGCAACAATTCCCATTATTGTCATTATACAAGAACCAAGCGAAGTTGCCAAAAGATCGGTAGGAGAAAAAGCTTCTCCTTTTCCCTGATTATCAGTCGGAGCATCCGTAAAAATTTTATTACCCGATTGCAAGTGAACACATTCTGTTCTTAAATTACCCAAATATTTGGATTTTATAGTTGTCATGGTATTTTGATTTAAAATTTAAAGCTAAATATATCTAATAATTCCGAATTATAAGTAAGATGCTTGAACTACAAAACGATCATCATTGATATGCTGATTAAAAACTGTTTAGCACTCTGAATATGTAATAAATATGATCGTTGAATCTTCTATTTTTTCTATATTTGTAAACTTTTTATACCAAATACTAATTTGAATTTGGTATAATGGTCAAAACAATGTGTCAAAATAGGCTGAATTTTATAAGCTGATTGATACAAATGTTAATCAAAAATAGCGAATACAAGATAAAATTAATATAAATGAGCACGAAATTTCCAGAGTACAAAGGGCTTGATCTATCCCAGATCAATAAAGATATACTAAAGGATTGGGACGAAAATAAAACCTTCGAAAAGAGTTTGAAAACTCGAGAAGGTAATCCTTCTTTTGTTTTTTATGAAGGACCTCCTTCAGCAAACGGAATGCCAGGTATTCACCACGTAATGGCTCGTGCTCTTAAAGATATTGTATGCAGATACAAAACGCTTAAAGGATTTCAGGTAAATCGTAAAGCTGGTTGGGATACCCATGGTTTGCCTGTTGAGCTTGGAGTAGAAAAAGAACTCGGAATTACAAAAGAAGATATTGGCACTAAAGTTTCGGTCGACGAATATAATGAAGCATGTCGTACCAATGTAATGAAATATACCCGCGAGTGGGAAGATTTAACTTCTAAAATGGGATATTGGGTGAATATGGAAGAGCCATATATTACCTATGATAATAGATATATTGAAACTCTTTGGTGGTTATTAAAGCAAATGTTCGAGAAAAATTTGCTTTATAAAGGATATACTATCCAGCCATTTTCGCCTGCAGCAGGAACAGGTTTGTCAACCCATGAGTTAAATCAGCCGGGATGCTACAAAGATGTAAAAGATACCACAGCAGTAGGTATGTTTAAAGTTGCGCGTAACGAAAAAAGTGAATTTTTATACGAAGGAATTGATTGCGATGCTTATTTTATTGCCTGGACAACTACTCCATGGACATTGCCATCGAACACAGCTTTGGCCGTAGGTCCTAAAGTTAATTATGTTCGTGTTCGTACCTTTAATCCATATACAGGAGCACCTTGTGTAGTTCTTCTTGCGAAGGATTTGTTTTACAATTTCTTCGATAAAAAATACGAAGGTCTTGAGTTAGGAGAATACGAAGCAGGCGATAAACGCTTAACTTTTAAAACTCTTTCGGAACATAAAGGAACGGATTTAGAGGGAATTAAGTATGAGCCAATTATGCCATTGGTTAAGCCCGAAGGCGATGCTTTCCGCGTAATTCTTGGCGATTTTGTAACTACCGAAGATGGTACAGGTATTGTTCATATTGCTCCAACTTTTGGTGCCGATGATGATAGAGTTGCAAAAGCAGCTGGTATTTCTCCATTAATTCTTCGTGATAAAGAAGGTAAAATTCAGCCAATGGTTGATCGTACCGGAAAATTCTTTTTAATTGAAGATTTAGATCCTGAATTTGTAAAAAACTATGTAAATGTTGAAGCTTATGGCGAATATGCCGGTCGTTTTGTAAAGAATGCTTACGATGCAACATTAACAGATAAGGATGCAACTTTGGATATTGATATCGCGGTAGCATTGAAGAAAGATAGTCTGGCATTTAAAGTCGAAAAACATGTTCACAACTATCCACATTGTTGGAGAACCGATAAGCCTGTCTTATACTATCCTTTAGATTCATGGTTTATTAAATCAACAGCTGTTCGCGATCGCATGATCGAACTAAATAAAACCATTAACTGGAAACCACAATCTACTGGTGAAGGTCGTTTTGGAAAATGGCTAGAGAATCTTCAGGATTGGAACCTTTCTCGTTCTCGTTATTGGGGAACTCCGCTACCAATTTGGGTAAGCGAAGATCGTAAAGAAATTAAGTGTATTGGTTCGGTTGCAGAATTAAAGGCTGAGATTGAAAAATCTATTGCCGCAGGATTCATGACCGAGAATATTCTTGCTGATTACGTTGAAGGTGATAATAGCAAAGAGAATTACGAAAAATTTGATTTACATCGTCCGTATGTCGATGGTTTAATTCTTGTGAGTGAGACTGGTCAGAAATTGGTTCGTGAACTTGATTTGATCGATGTATGGTTCGATTCAGGAGCAATGCCTTATGCACAGCAGCATTATCCATTCGAAAATAAAGAGAATTTCGACAAATTGTTCCCAGCTCAGTTTATCGCCGAGGGTGTAGACCAAACTCGTGGATGGTTCTTTACCTTACATGCAATTGCAACCATGTGCTTCGATGGGGTTGCTTTCGAAAATATTATTTCTAACGGATTGGTATTGGATGCCAAAGGTAACAAGATGTCTAAGCGTCTTGGAAATGCTGTCGACCCATTTACAACTATCGAGAAATATGGATCAGACCCATTGCGTTGGTACATGATTACAAATGCACAACCTTGGGATAATTTGAAATTCGATTTAGGTGGTGTTGAAGAGGTTCGTCGTAAATTCTTTGGTACACTATATAATACTTACAGTTTCTTCCAATTGTATGCTAACATCGATGGATTTAATTATTCAGAAGCTGATGTTGCAATGGAAGAACGTCCTGAAATTGATAGATGGATTCTTTCCCTACTTAATTCATTAATTAAAGAGGTAGAAGAATGCTACGAAGCTTACGAGCCAACTCGCGCGGGTAGAGCAATTCAGGATTTTGTGAATGAAAACCTATCTAACTGGTATGTTCGTTTATGTCGCAAGAGATATTGGGGTGGTGAGTACAATACCGATAAGATTTCTGCTTATCAAACTTTGTACAAGTGTTTAGAGACTATCTCGGTTCTTGCATCACCAATTGCGCCATTTTATATGGATCAGTTGTTTAACGATTTGAATACTGCAACTGGTCGTTTTACCGAAGAATCTGTTCATTTGGTAGATTTCCCTAAATATGATACTGAAGTTATCGATAAAGCATTGGAAGAGCGTATGGATATGGCTCAGAAGATTTCTTCGATGTCATTAGGTTTACGTCGTAAAGTAAAAATTCGTGTTCGTCAGCCATTGCAGAAAATCATGATTCCTATTTTAGATGAATCAGTAGTTCCTCAGTTGGAAGCAATTAAAAGCATTGTTCTTTCGGAGATTAATGTGAAGGATATGGAATTTATTACTGATACTTCGGGAGTATTGGTGAAGAAAATTAAGCCTAACTTTAAGACTTTAGGTCCTAAGCATGGTAAAATTATGAAGCAAATAGCTGCTGCTATTGGTAAAATGACACAGGAAGATATTGTTGCATTTGAGAAGGCCGGAAGCTATGCAATTACTGTAAATGAGCAGAATATCGACCTTAGTATGGAAGATGTTGAAATTATATCAGAAGATATACCAGGATGGTTAGTTGCCAACGAAGGGAAACTTACTGTTGCAATGGACGTAAATATCACTGAAGAGTTAAAACAAGAAGGAATTGCACGTGAATTTATCAATAGAATTCAAAATTTAAGAAAAGATAGCGATTTTGATGTGACTGATAAAATTAAACTAGAAATCATGAAGCATGATTCTATTAACGAAGCGGTTCTTGCTCATAAAGAATACATTGGAAGTCAAACTTTAGCTGTTAGCGTTGAATTGGTTGATAAATTAGCCGAGAATGAAGCGAAAGCAGTAGAGATTGAGCAGGGTGTAGAGAGTTTTATTCGAATTGAAAAGATTAGTAAATAATCGATTTTTTGTTATCTTTAGACAACCATAGAAAACTTTAGAAACAATGACAGAAAAGAAGCGATATACAGACGAGGAGTTGCAGGAGTTCAAAGATTTGATTCTTGAAAAACTTGCAAAAGCAAAAAAAGATTTTGAGACATTAAAGGCAGTTATTTCAAATAGCTCTGGAAACGACATTGAAGATACTTCGCCAACATTTAAGGTGCTGGAAGAAGGAGCTTCGGTCTTGTCTAAAGAGGAGGCTGGGCGTTTAGCACAGCGTCAGTCAAAGTTCATTTCTCATCTGGAGGGAGCTTTAATTCGAATAGAGAATAAAACTTATGGTATTTGCCGTGAAACTGGAAAGTTGATTAGCAAAGAAAGGCTAAGAGCAGTACCTCATGCAACTCTAAGTATAGAGGCTAAAAAAAAGCAGTAAACTATTCAAAGAGAATATAGAAAATGATTGGAAGAATATTCTTCCAATCATTTTTGTTTAGGACAAAAGCTTTTTATTTCTTTATCAACGAAAAGTAAAAAATAAACATTTAAAGATAAGATATGTCGCTATTTAAAAAATCGGTAGCACTAATTGTGGTACTTCTGATTTTGGATCAGACACTAAAAATATGGATTAAAACCAATATGATGTTGGGTGAAGAATTCTCTGTATTTGGAAATTGGTTTCTGATTCATTTTATTGAGAACAATGGAATGGCATTCGGTATGGAACTCGAAGGCGAGTGGGGAAAGATACTACTCAGTCTTTTCCGTATTGTTGCAGTTTGTGGAATTGGCTGGTATCTGCGTGATATTTGTATAAAGAAAGCACCACTGGGACTAATTGCCTCTATTTCCTTAATATTTGCAGGTGCCATGGGTAATATTATTGATAGTGCTTTTTACGGATTAGTATTTAATGATAGCTATTATCAGGTAGCTAGCTTTTTACCTGAAGGTGGTGGTTACTCAAGTTTTTTGCATGGAAAAGTAGTTGATATGTTGTACTTTCCATTAGTTGAAGGCCGATTTCCAGAATGGTTTCCTATGTGGAGCGGAGAACATTTTATCTTCTTTCGACCAGTTTTTAATGTAGCCGATTCGTATATTACAATTGGAGTAGCATTTATTTTACTATTTCAGCGTAATTATTTCGTAAAAGAACAATAGAATAAAATCATAAAAAAAAGTAAAAGCCCTAAAAAGGGCTTTTACTTTTTTTTATGATTTAGCTTTAGCTGCCTTTCTTTTTCGTTGAGCTCTAAAGTAGTTAATCTGACTTCGTAAACTCCAAATACCTCCCAATATAACTATTAGGAAAATCCACTGTTTTCTACCCCAGCTTATATCGCCTAAAATTCCTTTTGTTAGCATTACTAAAGAAGTAATAATAAGTAGCGAAGTAAGTAAAGCTGCTACATGGCCAATGGCCGAATTTTCGTTTCTAATGCCCGGTGTGCAGAGGTATAATATAAGTCCAAAAAATAAAGGAATAAGAGCTGTAATTTGCCAGTCTCCTACTTGGTAATATCTGGCAAGAAAGCCAAATGCTCCTACCAGAATTAAAACTAAAGAATAAACTTTATTAATTTGATATGCTTCTTTCATGTTGTTTGTTGTATTTATTTAGAAAAAATCCAAATAAAAATAAGCAAAAACTCCCGAAGAAACAAAATGGATTTTTAAGTTTTTGCAAAGAAGAAAGGCTGCCCTTCTAGACAGCCTTTCTTTGACAACCTTAAAACTCAACCATGAATTGATTATCGTACCGCTACTACCAGATATTTTGAAGATTTCCAAAATTCAACCGGATCCAGAATAGTAATACCTTCAACTGTTTCAACTCCCTCAACCTTATAAGAGTTACTTGGATGACTGGTTACTAAACTAATCTTCTTCCCATTTACTGGGATTGTGGTAGTTTTGGTGATATCAATTTTCTTAAATTCACTTGTATTAAAGTCTTTACTTAGAACAGCGGTTTTACCAATGCCAATAAAGCCACCATCTTTTGTAATTACTTTCTTTTCTTGTAATTCTTTATTGCTGCCGCAAACATAAAAGCCTGTGTTTAACTCTTCTATTTTTGCTTCTAATTCTTTAGTTTTTTCTTCGTTCTCGGTATTTAAAGCTAAAACTGTTCCGTTTAGTTCTGTAACCTGACCATTAAGGTTTTCAACCTCAATATTTAATTTTGAAACTTTTGTGTTTAAAGCTATAATTTCAGTTTCCTTAGTATTTATTTCAGTTTTTAAACGATCTGTAAGTTTTCGTAGCTTCGAGTTTTGATACCAACTATTGTTTAATTTGTTATCTAAATCAGCAATTTTTTCTCTGTTTTGTTCCAATAAGTTATTTATTGAAGTTAAGTCGCTTGCTATTTTTTGTTTTTGTGATTTGCTTGGATTTTCAGAATTAACTGCAATTATTGTTTCCTTTTCTTTAATAATTTCAAGGTTTTCTTCAATTGTGTTTAAAGATTCGATAAAATCGTTTATCGTTGAATCTTTTTGTTTGGCCATTGAAGTTAATTGTTGATTTTGCTCTTTTAACTGTTTTAATTCTTTTTGATTACAGCTAATAAAAAAAGGAATAATCAATAATGCTAGATAAATACGTTTCATATAAATAATTTTAGAGATTAGGTTTCACTATATCTGTTACATTAAGTAAGTGAATATCGTGCCGCAATTTTTCATCATTTAGAATTAATTGAGATAGAGAGATTCAATTACCAGTAAATCAATAAACTAATGCTTGTGTGAAAAATATTAATAAGAATTGTTTTTTAATTCATTAGTTTAAAATTTGTGGAACTTATCTACACTTTTCGGGTAATTATTCCCCAAAGATAAATTCAGGTAATCCAATATTTATAAGCAAAATAAGACTTCGGAAAAATCTTTATAACTTTACAAGTAAGCTAATATATCTTTAAAAGAATTGATAAGCAGATGAAATCAGAAAATAGAAGTAGTATTAAAGTCAAAGTAATTTTGGGATATATTTTGGTATTTCTGGCTATAATTGCTTCTATGCTGATTGCTTATCAGGCATATAATAAGTTACTCGATTCTGTAGTGTTTTTATCGAAACCCGATTCCGAAATTGCCAGAATGAATAGAGTTCTTACCAATCTTTCTGAGGCCGAGAATAAAATTCGAATTTATTCACTAACCAAAAAAGAACGTTACTTAGCCCATTATGCCGAAAATATTGTAGAAATTCAAGCCAATTTAGATTCACTAAGAACTTATAGTGCCGATAGTAGTAAGTCGTTTTTTTTAATCGACTCTATGTATGTTTTGCTGGAAGAGCGAGCCGATAAACTGGAGCGATTTGTTCGCTTAAAAAGAGCGAAAGAAAAAGAGAATCTTTCTCAAATTGCAATGCAGCAATTAAGTAATGCGTCTGATTCGGCAAAAACTAAAATTAAAACCACTACTACTACAACAACTTTTCTGGATACTCTTATTACTCCAACCGAAAAAAAAGAGAAAAGAAGGGGATTCTGGGCCAAATTGTTCAGTAATAAAAAGGATACAGTTAAGATAGATTCTATAGAAACAGTAGTTAAGAGAACCGAAATACAGGTTGATACCAGCTATCTTCCTCAATCGGATAGTTTATTGCGAAGTTTAGAGAATATGTTATTGATTGCTCAGGCTAAAGAACAGCTTAATAGAGAAATTGTGTCGAAAGAAGAATTACGCCTGGTTGAGGAAAATTCCATTATGTGGGATAAAATTAAAGTGTTACTGCGGCAGTTAGAAGATGAACGTTTGGTGCAACTGACAAAAGAATCGGATAAAGCCAAACAAATTGCTAATAACTCAATATTTGTAATCTCTGTAATTATAATTGTTGGTTTTGTGCTGGGTATTCTGTTTATCATTTTTATTTTAACCGATCTTACAAAAAGTAATTATTATAAATCGGAGCTTATTATTGCTAAAGGAAAAGCTGAAAAATTAGCTAAGGTAAAAGAAGATTTTCTGGCTACCATGAGTCACGAGATTAGAACGCCCTTGAATGCAATTATTGGTTTTACCAATCAGTTAAGTAAAACATCTTTGATTGGGAATCAACGTAGTTTTGTTGATATTTTAAAGAGTTCATCGAAACATTTACTTGGTTTGGTAAACGAAATTCTCGATCTATCGAAAATTGAAGCTGGTAAATTAAATATTGAAAGAATAAATTTTAATCCTAAAAGTTTGGTAACTGAGGTTTATGATTTGTTAAAAGTAAATGCCGATAAGCGCAATTTAGCGTTTACAATAGATTTTTCAGGCGAGGAGAATATTAACCTAAAAAGTGATCCGTTTCGTATTAAGCAGATTTTATTGAATATGGGATCTAATGCCATAAAATTTACAGAAAAGGGATTTGTAAAGATTGTTGCCTCTGTTATTCCTCATGAGGATTTGTATTTGTTTGAAGTTAATGTGGAAGATACTGGAATTGGAATTGCCAATGATCAGTTGAACACTATATTCGAGGATTTTAGTCAGGCCGATACTTTTTCGGCAAGAAAATATGGTGGTACAGGCTTAGGTTTAGCCATTAGCCGAAGGTTATCGATATTATTAGGGGGAGATTTATTTGTTCATAGTGAGTTAGGTAAAGGCTCATGTTTTACACTTCGAATTCCTTTAAGTCAGGCTTCTGAAATAGCAGTTGAAGAGAGTTTTCAGGATAGTAGTGATTTGTTATCAATATTACGTGGAAAACAATTTTTAATTGTTGATGATGATGATTATAGTTTATTGCTTTTAAAAACAATTTTTTCTGGCTGGGAACTAAAAGCCGATTTTGTGGAAGATGGAGAAAAGGCATGGTCTTTAATTCAGGAACAAAAATACGACATGGTTTTAACCGATATTCACATGCCTAAAATGGGAGGAATAGAGCTTTGCAGAAAAATTAGAACATTAGAGGATTACGAACAGGCAAACATTCCAATAGTTGCCTTAACGGCTAATGTAAGAGATTCGGATTTAAAAGAATATATCGCCTCGGGAATGACAGAATGCTTGGTAAAACCTTTTAATGAGAAAATATTAAATTCTATGCTTACCGAGCTTTTATTAAAACAGCCCAAAAGTGTTACGAATAAGATTTTAGATACTGATATCGATGAGAATGAGGATTTATATGATTTGTCGCAAATAGAACAATTTACAGCCGACGATCCCGATTTGTTTAAGCAAATACTTAATCAATTTGTATTTTCGACAGAAGAGAGTTTGTATGAAATTAGGCTTGCCTGCGATAAGTCCGATTATTTAGAAGTGGGTTCGATTGCCCATAAAATGTTAGGCTCATTTACACAGTTAAAAGTTGTAAACCTTATTCCACTTTTAAAAGAACTCGAAGATTTATTGCATAAAAAATCTGGAACAGTAGACGATCCGGATTATATATTGGAATTGGTAGAAGAATTAGAGCAAAATTCTAAAATTGTAATTTCATCTATTCATAACGAAATGTCTGAATTATAAAATTACTTGTTGCAGTATCTTATTCCTATAATTTAAAATTCGATACCGTATTGTTTTATCTTGTTGTAGAGCGTTTTTCTATCTATGTTTAAGAGTCTTGCGGCTTTCGATTTATTAAAATTAACCTTTCGTAAGGTGCTAATTATTAACTCTTTTTCATTGGCTGCTTGAATCAGTTTAAGATTCGATCCTTCTATAGTGGTATCGTTTTGAATTTTATCATTCATAATTTCCATTGGTAAGCTAACTAGCTCAACAGTATCGCCTTGAGTTAAAAGAACCGAACGACGAACAATATTACGAAGCTCTCTTAAATTTCCTGGCCAGGAGTATGATTTAAATTTATGAAGTACATCATCAGAAAATTGAGAAACATTCTTATTTAATTCATTATTAGATAAATCGAGAAAATAATTTGCAAACAATTCAATGTCCTCCTTACGGTTCCGAAGAGCAGGAACTGTTATTTTAAATTCATTTAACCGATGATATAAATCTTCTCTAAATGCGCCATTGTTTACCGATAAAGCCAAATCTTCGTTGGTGGCAACAACTATTCTTACATCAACATCAACATCTTTATTACTGCCTATTCTGCGTACTTTTCTTTCTTGTAAAGCTCGTAAAAGTTTCACCTGAATTTCGTAAGAAAGATTACCAATTTCATCGAGAAACAGAGTACCTCCTTTGGCAGCTTCAAATTGTCCTTCTTTATCGGTTATTGCACCGGTAAATGAACCTTTTATGTGGCCAAATAGTTCGCTGCCAGCTAGGTCGGTAGATAAGGCACCACAGTCTACAGCTACAAATATTTTGTTGTTTCTTTTGCTCTCAGAATGAATTCTTCTTGCGGCAATTTCTTTTCCAGTTCCGCTTTCTCCTTCAATAATTACCGACATATCGGTTGGGGCAACTAATTTTATGTATTGATCTATTTGAAGAGAACTTGGACTTTCGCCGCGAACAAAATCGATAATAGTTTTTTTCTTTTTCTCTATTTTTTTTGGTGTTTCCTGTTTTTCTTCCGCTTTTTCTAATGCCGAGTTAATTAATAATAGAATTTCATCGGGATTTAAGGGTTTTGTAACGTATTCGTAAGCACCCATTTTAATAGCACTAACAGCTGTTCTAATATCAGCATAAGATGTCATTATAATTACCGGAACACGAGGGTGAATTGCCTTTATTTTTTGCAGTAATTCAAGACCATCAAAATCGGGTAAACGAAAGTCGCTTAATACCAAATCAAACTTCTCATTTTCCAATTTTTTAATTGCTTCTCCTGCTGAAAAAACGGTATCAGCATCAAACTTTTTACGCTTGAGTAATCCCTGCAACATTAGGCAGATTGTAGCATCATCATCGATTATTAAAATTCGCTTCATTTGGAATGATATTGTTGTTGTTGTTGGTATCTGTTTTTGTAATAGTCCATATTACAAGCCCTTCAATCAAAATTACATAAAAAGAGTGGATGAAAGAAACGATGCGGATTCTTTTATGATTTATTAAGTAATAGAAATTATATTCGTAAATTATTAAAGAATCCGGAATACATAATTTAGAATTCTTTTTTTACATCAGGTAATACAAAATCGAGTTGTTTAGCTACTAAATTGGCTTTTGCTACTCGAATTGAAATTTTATCGCCCAATTGATAAATTTTTCGGTGATGACGACCAACAATGCAATAGTTATCTTCATCAAATTCGTAAAAATCATCTTCTAATTCGCGAATAGAAACCATTCCTTCACATTTGTTTTCATCTAATTCTACATAAAAACCCCATTCGGTAACACCCGATATTGTTCCTTCAAATTCCTGACCTAAATGTTCCTGCATGAATTCTACTTGCTTGTATTTTATTGATGCACGTTCGGCATTAGCAGCTTTTTGTTCCATTTCGCTACAATGCTGGCAGAATTCTTCATATTTATCGGCATTTACCGATTTACTGCCACTAAAATATTTTTCCAGTAAGCGATGAACCATCATATCGGGATAACGACGAATAGGAGAAGTAAAATGGGAGTAGTGGTCGAAATGTAGTCCGTAGTGACCAATATTTACCGTCGAATATTCGGCCTTTGCCATAGATCGAATAGCCAAAGTTTCTACTAAATTTTGAATATTTTCGCCTTTTACTTCGTGTAACAAATTATTCATCGAGCTCGAAATTGATTTGGTATTCGATGTTTTTATTCCATAACCAAATTTGCGAATAAACTGATTAAAAGAGTTTAGCTTTTCAGGATTTGGCTGGTCGTGTGTTCGGTAAATAAAAGTTTTTGCTTTTTTTCCTTTTGGTACTCTGCCAATTGCTTGGGCAACTTTTTTATTTGCTAAAAGCATAAATTCTTCAACTAATTTGTTCGAATCTTTCGACTCTTTAAAGAAAACACGAGTTGGTTTTCCTTTTTCATCAATTTCAAATTTAACTTCAAAGCGATCAAAATCGATAGCCCCTTTTTTAAATCGTTTTTCTCGAAGCTGTTTGGCAAGTTTATCCATTAAAATAACTTCTTCTTTATAGTCTCCTTCGCCAGTTTCAATAATTTCCTGAGCTTCTTCGTAGGTAAATCTTCTGTTCGAATTAATTACTGTTTTTCCAATCCAGGTATTCAGTATTTCTGCTTTATCGTTCATCTCAAAAACGGCAGAGAATGTTAATTTTTCCTCGTTCGGACGAAGAGAGCAAACTCCATTCGATAAACGTTCCGGAAGCATAGGAACTACTCTGTCGACCAAATAAACCGAAGTTGCTCTATCGAATGCCTCCTGTTCAATTATACTACCTTTTCGAACGTAATGAGTAACATCGGCAATGTGAACACCAACTTCCCAATTCCCATTTTCCAGAGTTCTTACAGATAATGCATCATCAAAATCTTTCGCATCATGCGGATCGATAGTAAAAGTTGTAATATCCCTAAAATCTTTACGCAAAGCGATTTCTTCTTTGGTAATTTTATCAGATATATCTTCTGCAGCAGCATTTACTTTCTCAGGAAATTCGTAAGGTAAATCGAATTCGGCGAGAATAGCGTGCATTTCTGTGTCGTTATCGCCTGGTTTACCCAATACATTAATAATTTGGCCAACAGGATTCTTCGATTTTTTAGGCCATTCGGTAATTTGTGCAATGGCTTTATCTCCATTCTGGGCTCCGTTCAGTTTCGTAAGCGGTATAAAAATATCGTAAGGCATTTGTCTTCCCGAAGAAACCAAAAAGGCATAATTTTTTGATATCTCAAGAACACCAACGAATGTTGTTTTTTTGCGTTTAACAATTTCAACAACTTCTCCTTCGGGTTGTTTGCTTTTTTTACGTGCATATAAATATACATTAACCACATCGCCATGCAAAGCTCGGTTTAGGTTAGCCTGAGAAACAAATACATCTTCATCTAAATCATCGCATATAATAAAGGCTGCACCTCGGGCTGTCATGTCTACAGTTCCAGTAACATTACCAATTTTCGATTTAGATTTGAACTTTCCTGTGGATATTTCATGAAGGAAATCCAAGTCAACCAAATCGTATAAAATAACAACGATTAGTTGCTTAATTCCCATGTCTTTTATTTCTAGCCTACTAGCTATTTGTTTGTAGTTGAATGTTTTATCAGGATTATTGCTAAAAATTCCTACAATTAATTTTTCCAGGCTTTTACGAGAATATCTCGGGCCTGATTTTTTATGTTTTTTTGTCATTTTATAAATCTATATTAAGATTGCTGTGAAAACAGACTTCTATTTTAATTTATGAATAATATTTGTAATTCGACCGATATCTGTCTTAATTAAACTTTAAGATATTTCGATGCGATCGGAATTCGTAATGGAAGTTCTTTTTCAAAAATAATTTAAGTCAATATAAATAGCCTTTTCTTTATTGTTTTTAATTGATTTTTTCAATCTATCCCCGAGAGCAGAAATTAAGGATAGGCTAGTCTTGTTGATGAAGAAATCTAAAACAAGGATATTGGATAGAATATTATATATGCTACAAAGATACAAGAAGGAAACTATATTGACAATAAAAAATGAAAAATCTAATATAATGATATAGATTTAACTTGTGTTTTTACTTTAAATATTAATGTAAAGTGCGATGCTTTTAAAAAAATAGAATTACAATTTTTCAATAAAATATAGTTTATATAAAACAGCTATCTATCAGAATTATAAAGTTATTAGTGCTATTTCTTACTCGGTGAAATAATTTTTTATAATTTTACACCCCCAATACAAATTCGAAATATTTTAACGGATATGGAAAACAAGTTGTTCATATATAATACACTAAATCGTAAAAAAGAGTTGTTCGAACCCATAAATGCACCACACGTTGGTTTGTATGTATGTGGGCCAACGGTATATGGAGATGCACATTTAGGACATGCTCGCCCAGCAATTACTTTCGATTTATTGTTTAGGTATCTTACTCATTTAGAGTATAAAGTGCGTTATGTGAGAAACATTACCGATGTTGGTCACTTGGTTAATGATGCCGATGAAGGAGAAGATAAAATTGCTAAAAAAGCAAGATTAGAGCAGCTGGAACCTATGGAAATAGTTCAGTACTTTACCGATCGTTACCATAAGGATATGGATGATTTGAATGTTCGTATGCCAAGTATCGAGCCCCGTGCATCGGGACATATTATCGAACAAATGGAGGTAATAGACCGATTATTGGAAAATAATTTTGCTTACGAAAGTAACGGATCAATTTATTTTGATGTTGAGGCTTACAGCAAGAAATATGAATACGGTAAATTATCGGGTCGTAAGATAGAAGACTTAATTGCGAATACTCGCGAGCTTGCAGGGCAAAGCGAAAAGAAAAATTCCTTCGATTTTGCTTTATGGAAAAAAGCAGCACCCGAACATATTATGCGCTGGCCTTCGAAATGGAGCGATGGTTTTCCAGGTTGGCATCTTGAATGTTCTGCAATGAGCCAAAAATATTTAGGTGCCGAATTCGATATTCATGGTGGAGGATTGGATTTACAATTTCCGCATCACGAGTGTGAAATTGCACAATCCACAGGAGCTTATGGTAAAGAAGCTGTAAAATACTGGATGCATAATAATATGATTACCATTAACGGACAGAAAATGGGAAAATCATTAGGTAATTTTATTACTCTTGAAACAATGTTTTCTGGCGAAAATGATGTATTGGAGCAGGCATACAGTCCAATGACTGTGCGTTTCTTTATGCTTCAGGCTCATTATCGTAGTCCGCTCGATTTTTCTAACGATGCTTTAAAAGCTGCAGAAAAAGGATTCAAGCGATTGATGACTGCTATTGCAAGTTTAGAGAAAATTCAGGCTTCAGATTCATCAAGTGTTTCGGTTCAGGATTTAAAAAGCAAAAGTTACGATGCTCTTAACGATGATTTAAATACACCTATTTTAATTGCTCATTTGTTCGATGGCGTTAAAATGATAAACTCTTTGCTTGTTGGAAAAGAGAAAATTACAGCAAGCGATCTGGAATCTTTAAAAACATTGTATCGATCTTTGGTTTTTGATGTTCTGGGATTAAAAGATGAAGGTGAAGGAGAGGGTGATAATGAAATGTTGGATAAGGTAATTTCCTTACTTCTTACAACCCGAAACGAAGCCAAAAAGAATAAAGACTGGGCTACTGCCGATAGAATAAGAGATGAATTAACAAATTTAGGCATCGCGGTAAAAGATACCAAAGATGGTTTTGAATGGGAAATCATAAAATAATTGAAACTGTCCTGAGTAATCGGGACAGTTTTTTATTTTTTAGCTAAATTTATCCTTTACCATTGTAATTGATCTTATTAAAAAATATTCCAATGAAACTCCATATTTTATTACTTCTATTTTCTTTTTTTATGGTTTACGGATGCAACGGAAAAGGTTCTGGTGCTAGTAAACCAGCTAATAATGTAAAAGAAAAACCAGCAGAGAAAGTTATTGAGTATATCAGTAGTATGCGTTTAAAATCGCCACACCGTGGTGATATGTTTACTTATGGAGATGAAATTAATGTGCTAATGCATCCTAAAAAAAGAGCTGGTGATATTGATTCGGTTCAATTAATTGGTGATGGAAAATTAGTTTCTACATTAACCGAAAAACCTTGGGTTTGGAAATGGACTCCAGAGAAAGAGAACATGGGGAAACATGATTTAAAGTTAATGGCATATCACGAAAGTGGAAAAATTGGATTATTAACGACTCATATTAATTTAAAATCGAATAAAGCACCCGATGAATATTCTTTCGAGATAGTAAAATCCTATCCTCACGACAAAAGAGCTTATACTCAGGGTTTGTTCTTTCATAAAGGTTACTTGTACGAAGGAACCGGACAGAAAGGTGAATCGACATTAAGGAAAGTTAAGCTTGAAAACGGAGAAGCTATTTCTATTAAAGATTTGGAACAGCAATATTTTGGTGAAGGTATTTGTTATTCAAATGGTAAAATTATTCAATTAACCTGGAATGCTGGAAAAGTATTTGTGGTAAATCCTGAAACTTTTGAGCAAGTAGATTCTTTTGAGCCAAATACAAGCAATGGACAAGGGTGGGGAATAACTGCAAATGATAATGAATTGATTGTATCGGATGGAACCAATGTATTAACTGTTCTTAATGCTGATAATTATAGCAAAAAACGAATTATTGAAGTTTATGATAATTCAGGTATGCTTACTAATTTGAACGAACTAGAATTTATTAATGGTAAAATTTATGCTAATGTTTGGTTAACCGATCGAATTGTAATTATAAATCCGGAAACAGGAAAAGTAGAAGGAAATATTAATCTTGGATCTATTCTTAAACAATCGGAGAAGAACAAATTAAATCACGATGAAGTTTTAAATGGTATTGCTTGGGATTCGGAAAAACAAAGATTATTTGTAACCGGTAAGCATTGGTCTAAATTGTTCGAAATTAAAATTGCAAAGAAGTAAATCTTACTCTTGAATATTTAAATTGCCTTTTTGTTTTTTAAAGAAGGAATTTTTAGAGTTGCGCAGACCTTCGTATGAGTCTAAAACTCCTTTTACGCTGCCAACCAATACCTTTGCTTCAACCATAATGGGAAGGCGGTTGTCGTCGTTACTAAGCCAAACAGTCATATCCTCGCCGCCTTTAAACATTGTACCTTCCACAAGTAGCGGCGAAAATTTAAGACACTCAAATCGTTCTCCCGATTTAGTTTTAATAATATCTATGCCTAGGTAGCGAATATACAGTGAGTGAATTTCGTTATCAATAAGCATAGAAATAGGTATTTTATCACCCTTTTTGTATTTAGAAAAATTAAGATTACGAACATAGTAGGCTATCGATAAAATATCGAAAGTACAAGCTTTGTTTTTAAGGGTATCAAGTTTTACTGGTTCTTCTCGCTTATTAATTTTAGAGAAAATTGTGCTGTCTTTATCATTAAACCAATACTCATGATGAGCCTTGTACTTTGCCTCGTGAGTTCTGCGGTCGAAATATAAAGGCGAAAGAGATTTTATTTCGGCATAACAAGTAAGAGTATCACGCAGCTTAAAAAACCAATCGAAAGCTTTAAGGTTTTTGCCGGTTCCATAAAACTTATAGGCTTCTTTGTTCTGATATTTTGTTTTCTCAACACTTAAATTTACTTCGCCAGCAGCTACCCAAATAAATCCCCAGTTGTAATATCCACGAAAGCTTAGTTTTTCACCTTCCCGAAATGCAAAATTATTTTCGATACATTGTGCCGATACACAATTACTAAAGGCAATTGGTAATAGCAGAATAAATAGAAATACATATTTCATTCCGGCAGAAGTTATTGGCTTTGTTAACAATGTTTTATGTATTTTTCTAATTACTTACCGGCTTACTTTTCCAATTTTACTTTCTATGGCCTCAACCTTTGTTTTAAGTCGATTGCTTTTTCCTTTCTGAATATCGATATTCATTGTTGAGTATACTCGCTTCGAATCTTCGCTTAAAATGTCGTAAGAACGGTTTACAATATCAAGAGCTTCGGGCAAAGTATCTGTCTCAATTAAAGTTCCCATTGCAGTAAGTTGGTAATTAACACCGCTTTCGCGGATTAAGTTGATAACCTTGCTTACTTGTTTGCTTACACTATCGCCTTTATCGGTTGGGAATATGGCAAATTCGAGAAGTACCGACATATTTTTATTTTTTAGTTTTATTTCGTTTCATTTTTTTACCAGATTTTTTTGCTTCTTCCTTATCATGATCGTGATTATGCTCATCTTTTGTTTGCTGAAAAATAAATTCTGATTTTAAAGGAATTACTAAGTCTTCGTCAACTTCCCAGTTCGATCTTATTTTTATTTCTTTTCTGAAATAATAAACTTGTTCTGGCTGAATACCTTTTTCGTAGTTTCCGGTATCCCAAATGCCATTGTTGTTAGTGTCTTCAATAATTTTAACAATATAAGTTTTAGGATATAAGAAATCGAATAAGACAGTTTGATTTGATTTAATTTTTTGAGTTTGTGATACTTTTTCACTTTTTCCAACTTCTAATAATTGAACTAGAGTAGGAGTTTTTATTCCAGTAATATTGAGGAATAATTTTCCATAATATTCTTTTTCCTGGGTAGTTATTTTTCCTTCATACGAGTCGCTGTATAGTCCGTATATATTTTTGAAAGCTGCAGAATCGGCAATAAATTTATATTGGGTTTCTGGTTTCCATTTTGTAATAAGATTATATTGTAACAAGTTTTTAGGATCTTGTTCTAATGTGAATTCTGCAGGAATTTCAACAGTATCTTTTATTTGAAAGAAATGAACACTATCCTTATTTATATTTGCTAATGGCTCTTCGAAAGTAATTGGTAGGTATTTATTAAGATCATGAGAAGAACTGGTCTTTACTTTAAATTTATAAGTTGGTTTTTTAATTTTAATTTGTTTTTTCTTCTTTTTGGCTTTACCCTTTGTTTGTTTGGCCTTTTTCGGATCTTTAAAATTTAATTTTACGGTATCTTTAAAGTTTACTAATACTCCAGTAGTATCGGTTTTAAGATACTGTAAAGCCGCTAATAAAGTGTCGCGTTTATAGATGCTCGAATCAATAATCCAATAAGAAAGAGTGTCCTTGTTTTTGCTAGCTTGCCTTAAAAACCAATTTTTATTTTCTTTTACATCCACAAAATCAATTTGTAAACTATCGGTTCTTTTTGCATTAAATTCAAAATCTAGTTTTTCTCTTCTGTTTCGCTTGTAGCCTGTTAAATACTGTAATGTGTTTTCTTCCTCGAACATTCTTATTTGAATATTGTTTGGCTCTAGTGCGGTAGCTTCTTTAACAACAAGAGAGTCGTTTCCAATAGAGTCTAATTGTTCAAATCGGTGAGCTGTAGGCACAATTAATTTATCAAAGTATCCGATAGCTTCTCCCGGACCATTGTACAGGTAATCTTTATTGCCATCAACAATTGCAAACAATTTATAAGTACCCGATTGCAAGTTGTTAAGTTGAAAATAACCAGCAGAATCGGTTAAAGCAATATAATCGGGAATAGTTGTTAAAGGTACAGAATCGTGAGTGTTTAAGTATGCCATCACCATCGAGTTCGCTAGAGGAAGTTCATCAAAAGCATTATTAACTTTTCCTTTAATACTTAATGAGTCTATCGATTCGCCAGTAGAAAATACAAATTGATACTCTCCCAATGGATTTCCTTCGTTGTTATCAACTATGCCAGTTCCAAAATCTATGGTATAAGTTGTATTTTCTTTTAACTCTTCTTCTAATTTTACGTATATAGATTTTCCTTTTAGTTTTACCGAAGGAGTTTTTTTAAATGGTGGCGAAATCACAAAGTTTTCACTGATCTTTTCTAACTTCACGAATTCGTCGAAGAAAATTTCTATTTTTCCACCTTTAAAATTAAGTGCAAAATTTTCCGGTTCGGTTTTTAAAACTTTCGGAGGAGTAACATCTATAGGTCCTCCCGTTGGGTAACCCTGGTTTGCACATGAATATATAAATGCTGTAATTACAATTCCTATGAGGATATTAAAAGCTATCTTTTTCAAATTGATTGGTTTTGATAATTGATATTTGAAAACAAAATTACAAAGTTTAAAAACAAAAATAAGTTAATAAAACAAAAATGGTTAATTCAACTGCATTTTCGATCGAAAACAGACAAAAAATATTGGAAGAAGCAACTGGTAATGAGTACGATTTTGTTTTTACCAAATGTGGGTTTAAAGAGGCTTTATTTTCGTTAATTGCTTCAGGATTAGGTTTTAAGTGTGCAATGTTTTGTGAGAAAGATTTTGATATTGAACTACATACTGTTGTGAATACAAAAGATGCGAGTAAAAAAACGATTCAAATTTTACGCAACAGATTTCCTCACCTTATATTGCCGGATGAATATTTACATGTTCGAAAATCGAAAAACAGATTAAGCGAATTGTTTTCTAGCTCAATAAAATATAAAGATTTATATCGATACGAGTCGAATATACAAGTAAGTTCAGAATCGTCGGTTAGCATCGATAAAGAATTCAAGATTAATTCGAATCGTTTGTTAATGTCTTTTATAAAATCGGCTCTTAATAATGGAGTTACTATTTTAAATTATAGTTCAGTTGTAAGCGATAACAGTAATGAAATTATTGTTTCCGATCTTCTTAAGCCTGATAAAAGTGGATATGCATTACAATGTAAGCAATTGCTTAATTTTGATAATGCCGAACAAAATGATAACAAAGAGGAATTGTATATCCGGCTAAATAGGAAACACCTGTATCTTAAAAGAAGTTTTAAATTTTATGTGGATAATGAATTGGTTAGGTTGATTCGATATCAGGATTATTTTTTATTGATCTGTGAACATAGTAATCAAACAACTAACTTTATTGAAACAGTTTTAAAAGAGCTGAGCTCTTTGTTTAAGGAAGACATTTCTTTTAATTTGGATGATATTATATCTACAGATTTAATTTCGATGCGGAATAGTTCAAATTTAAAGGATCAGCTGCTTTTAACAGAGCAATTTGTGAAGCAGTTTTTAAATTTATCATCTTCCGATTTTACCGATCGCCTGCATAGGTTACCTATTGTCGATTCTAATTTTGAAGGGAGAAAAGAAATTCAGGAACTAATTGAGTTTGCTGATTTTAAATTTGATGAGGCAAAGCAAACTGGTATTCATCCAATTTCTTTCAAGAATGTATTTTATCGTTTTGGTTCTGAAACAGAAATATTAACCGAATTGGCTTATGAATGGAGAGCTAAGTATGGTCCAGGAGAAAAATTATGGCAGAATGTACAGTTATGGTATTTATATAACAACGAAATGATTTGTAATATGAATGACTATTATGCCAGAATACATTCTCGAAATAGTGATTATAAGTTAGATTTACTAATAGATGAAGAAGTCATGAACTCATGTTTATTTGTTTAAAATTAGTCGAATGTGTGTTATGAAACATGTCTTTTTTTTATTATACCTATAATTAGGTATTGTACAGAGTGTTTTATGTCTCTACTTTTGTTTCGAAACAGATCATAAGAGTGCGAAACACGAATGAACAGAATTTTAAAATATAAAATTGCCATACTTAGCATATTGCTGCCAGCCATGATATTGCTGGCGGGTAATGCTGTTTTTAACTGGCACGTTCATAAGTCTTCCGATGGTAATTTAATTGTTCATGCTCACCCTTTTCATAAAACAGGGAATTCTCAAAGTTCGAGCAATCATAACCATAGTGCACAAGAATATTTTTCGATTCAGCATTTTACAAGTTTTTTCTTTGTTCTAGCAGCACTTCTATTTGTTAGCTTATCATTAGGTAAAATAATCGAGGTTTCGAAAGTATATCATTACTACGTAAAAAAACGTCTGTTAGCCACCCTTTTACCTAACCGGGCTCCTCCGGTATTGGCTTACTAATTTTTCTTTCAAAATACCTTCTAATTAAAAGGTATACAATTATGCTTACATAAATATTTTAGGGTATTTAATAATACGACCTATAATTTTTGGTATGCACCTCGTTTTGTCATAAAACTAAATAACAAACAATAAAATCTAAGTAATGAGAAATTTAACTCATCTGCTTATCAGCATGTTTATGTTGGTGGGTATGTGTAATACTGCGTTTGCCGAAAATCTTAGGGCAAGTATTAAAGGAAAAGTAATTGATGTGAATAGCAATGAGCCTATTCCTTATGCTAGTGTTGCTTTGGAAGGTTCGGCTATTGGAGCAGTTACA
The DNA here is from genome assembly GCF_963677195.1 of uncultured Marinifilum sp. Lineage (NCBI taxonomy): Bacteria > Pseudomonadati > Bacteroidota > Bacteroidia > Marinilabiliales > Marinifilaceae > Marinifilum > uncultured Marinifilum sp. The sequence goes on along the minus strand of NZ_OY781918.1, from coordinate 758,387 downwards.
AATTTTAATGGAGAATTTGTAATAGATAATGTACCAATGGGGCATTATCATGTAATTGCAACATGTGTAGGCTATAAAATAAATATAAAAGAATGTGATTTAAAAGGTGGAAAAAATGCTTCTGTCGATTTTAAAATTGCTGAGGATTTTATTGGATTAGATCAGGTGGTGGTAACTGCCGATAGAAATAATATACAACGAAAAGATGCACCTGTAGTTGTAAATTCAATATCAACAAAATTATTAGAACAAACATCAGCTGCTACCTTGGCCGATGGATTAGTGTTTTCGCCAGGATTACGTGTTGAGAATGACTGTAATAACTGTGGTTTTTCGCAAGTTAGAATGAATGGTTTAGAAGGACCTTATACTCAAATATTAATTAATAGTAGACCTATTTTTAGTGGTTTAGCCGGAGTTTACGGATTGGAGCACATTCCTGCAAACATGATTCAAAGGGTTGAAGTTGTCCGTGGCGGAGGATCAGCCCTGTTTGGTGGAAACGCAATTGCCGGAACAATTAATATTATTACTAAAGATCCTATAAGTAATTCTTTTAAAGCCGGACTAAAGTATGGATTAGTTGGTGTAGGTGTTGATGATTCTAATACTACAGCAAACGATTTTACTGCCGATTTTAATGCTTCTGTGGTATCTGATGATCACAAAAGTGGAATCTTTATTTTTGGAATGAACCGCCAGCGCGACGATTGGGATGCAAATAAAGATGGATATTCAGATATGGTGAAAATTGAAAATTTAAGTGCCGGATTACGTGCTTATCGTAGATTTTCCGATTTAAGTAAATTAACATTCGAATATCATGTTGTTGATGAATATAGAAGAGGTGGAGACCAACTTAGTTTACCAGCTCATCAGGCAAATGTGGCCGAACAGGTTGAGCACAGAATTAATTCGGGAGGGCTTGTTTGGGATCAATTCCTAAATGAAGATAGAAGTAGCAAACTTTCAATGTATGCCTCTGCTCAGCATATCGACAGAAAAAGTTTTTACGGAGCAGCAAGCATTAACGAGGATAATGGTAGTATAATTCCCGACTTAAGCTCTTACGGAAAGACCGATGACTTAGCTGTTTCCATTGGTGCACAGCTGCATACTAAAGCAGAAAACTTGCTGTTTTCACCTGCCGATCTTACATTTGGTGTTGAGAATACTTATAACAAACTAAAAGACGATAAATTAGGTTACTATAATATCGAAGATCAGTCTTTTGTTCCAACAACAAATATTGCAGATCAGAAATCAAATACCATTGGAGCTTTTGCGCAAAGTAAATGGGATTTAGGATTTATTAATTTCTTGTTGGGTGTTAGAATGGATTCTTACGATATTAAAAATGAGGAGAATGGAGAGAAAAATTCGAATACCGTATTTAGTCCTCGTGCAAATATCCTATTTAAATTATCGGAACCAACTCAGTTAAGATTAAGTTATGCCAGAGGCTTTAGAGCTCCTCAAATATTTAACGAGGATCTTCATATCGAAGCATCAGGAGCAAGAAGAATTATTCATGAAAATGATCCGAATCTAAAAGAAGAAACCTCGAATAGTTTAACTGCATCCTTAGATTTTACCAAGAATATAGGAAAAACACAGACTTATTTGTTGCTCGAAGGTTTTTATACAGATTTAAAAGATCCTTTTGTTAGCGAGTTTAGTGATCCTGATGCCGATGGAAATGTTGTTTCGCTAAGAAGAAATGCTAAAGGTGCAGTTGTTAAAGGTGCAAATGTCGAATTTAAATTAGCGCCTTCTTATAAGCTCGATTTTCAAATGGGTTTGACTTTGCAATCGAGTAAATACGATGAGGTTATTGATCAGGGTGATGATGATAATGAACTTAATAGTTCTACAGATGATATTTTAAGAGCGCCCGAGCAATATGGATATTTTGCCATGAATTGGAAACCTAAACATGAATTTACAGCTACTTTAAGTGGATCGTATACTGGAGCAATGAACATTATGCACCTTGCCGGAGGATTAGATTCTAACAATGTTTTGATAGAAGAAGAAAGCTTGGTAAAAACAGATAACTTTATGGATTTGGGAATAAACCTTGCTTACCATTTCGATTTGGGTAAAGATGTTAAGCTTCAATTCGATCTTGGGGTGAAAAATATTTTTAATTCTTTCCAAGATGATTATGATAGAGGACCAAACAGAGATGCAGGTTATATTTACGGACCATTAAGTCCTCGAACAATTTATTTTGGTGTGAAAATTGGCAACTTTTAGTAGAAAGTTTCTACAATAATACATTGTAAATAAAAGCTATAATTTAACGGGATATTCTTCTTTTTAAGAGGTTTATCTCGTTTTTTTTTGCTTAGTATATTTAAATGGTATAATAATTGAATTTATCTTTTCGTATTTAAAAGTAATAGGGATAAACAAATGCGAATCAAAGAATCTTATTTTAAAAAAGATAAGTAAATTTGCATGAAAGTTTAAAACCAGACAGAATTACAGTAGAAATCATGGAAAACGAGAAGAAAGATAAAATTTACAAAGGAGTACTAGTTGGACTTGGAGCAGTTTTATTAGTTATTGTTGTAATGTACTACATGGAACATCGCGAAAACAAAAGATATATTGGTGAAATTACCGCCGAAAAAGTGAGTTTGGAGAATGAGCTTCAATTGCTGTCTGCTGATTACGATTCTTTGCAAACCAGTAATGATACTCTTAATGTTCAGCTGAAAATGGAGCAGGAAAAAATTGCCGAATTATTAGATCGTATGAAAGTTTTTCGTAATAATTCCTATGCCGAAATTAATAAGTACAAGCGAGAATTGGGAACATTAAAAGGGGTGCTAAGAGATTATATTGTGCAGATCGATTCTTTAAACACTCGTAACCAATTGCTAGCTGCCGAGAATAAAAAAGTTAAAAAACAAATTAATTGGGTGAAAGAGCGAAACGAGAAGTTGCAGGAATCTACCGATAATATGAAAGAAGTAATTAGTAAAGCTTCTGCTCTCGATTTGGCAAACCTTACTTGTTATCCGATTAATAAAAAAGGTAAAACAGTTAAAAAAATATCTAAAACCCTAAAGCTAAAATCTAGTTTTACTATTCAGAAAAATATAACTGCATCCACAGGAGTAAAGGAAATTTTTATTCGTTTAACACGCCCCGATGAAGTTGTATTGGGAAATCCACAGAATTTATTGTTCGATTATGAAAATACCAAATTGGTATATTCTGCTAAACGAGAAATAGATTTTGAAGGAGATGCACTCGAAGTAGCTATTTTCTGGGATAACGATGGTAGTTTAATTGCCGGGGAATATAAAGTAGATGTATTTGCCGAAGGAAATCATATTGGCAATTCAAAATTCCTGCTTAAGTAAGTTTATTATATAGATATAAAAAGAGCTTGTCATTTCTGGCAAGCTCTTTTTGTACATATTAGTGTTTATTTAAATATCGTTCTCGATCCAAAAGCCCTAAAACCAACAAGAATAGATACACAACCACTCTCTAGCTTTGTTTTGTTAATATTTTCAGGAACTAAAATCCGAATTATAAAATCATCGGTACTTTCTACCATAAAGTCCCATAATTCAATAAAATCTTCATCTGCATTATCATAAAGAAGATTGTAGTCGGTATCGTAAAGTTGAAATTGTAATTTGTCTAAATTATCCTCTCCTTTTACTAAAATTCTATACTCCTGATCCTTGTAAAAAGTAAGTTGTAATTCTGCGGTTTCACCTTGAGATAAAACTGTATTATTTAGCTGACCATTAAAAGTATAGGGCGATAAAAGAGGAATACATTCCTTTTTAGTGTACTCATTACATTGTGCAAAAATATATTCTGGTAAGCAAAATATAAAGAGTAGTAATATTGTATATTTAGTTATTTTCATCTGTAGCAAGTTTTAGATCGAACAATTATAATTCGGTTAGTCTGGCTCTAATACGATTGTTTATTTCTCTAATCTCTTTAATAGTTTTATTCGAGGCTTTAAGAGTTATTTTATTTTGTATAACCGTTTTTCCATTCTTAGATTTTAAATTAGCCGGAGTTTTTTTAACCTGTTCAATTTCCCGAAACTTAGAATCTAATTTTTTTAAATCAGGTAAAATGCTAATTATTTTAGTATTGTCGCGATACTGACTTAATAAACCAATAAGATTCTTAACAGAATATTTTTGTTGTGAAATTAAATTAGTCATTCCTTCCTGTGGATGCTCTAAATCTATAATATTAGATGCTAAATAAAGTGTTTCTATCCAGCCTCCAAAAACTATTAAAGCTGCTGTTCCTCCTCTTTGATTTTCCTTTAAATAACTATCCGATTTAGTAAAAGTTTCGGAGATAATATTTAGTAAAGAATCCTGATTTTCGATATTTTCTTCTACTCTGCGAGCAGTTTGTTTTTCTCGTTCTTCAGGTATACCAAGTTCGCGGGTAAACTTTTTTATTACTGCTAAATATCTGGCTGCATCCTGAAATTGTTCATAAATACGAATATAACTTAAATCAGCACCATAAATTCCAATATTTATTGCCATATCCGATTGTGACAGATAATTATCGGAATTGTTAACCGAATTCATCAGATCGGGTTGATATGGAAGATTCATTTCTTTCATAATTTCGGTTACCTCGATAGGACTCGGAATATTATAAAATAGATTTTTTACAGTTCCAATTTTTTGAATTTTATTGGTACTGATTTCATTTTCTTTTTCCTTTACAGACTTGTTATTTTGGCAAGAATAGCATAAAAGGGAATTAATGAAAATCAGTAAAAAACTGATTATTTGAACCGAAGTTTTTAACATAATTACTGTATTTATTCTTTTGAACATTCAACCATCAAACTTAAAGTTATATTTTTATACATAACTAACAAATAAAAATCTAATATATCTGTACTTCTGAAAAAAACTTTGTGAAAGCAGAAACAATTGGTCTATTTAGTCGTAAATAGTAAGTTAAGTAAAGGAAAAATGTTATGAGAATAGGTATACTAATTGGTCGTATAGGTGGAGTTGATGGTGTTGCATTGGAAACTGAAAAATGGATTAAAGTATTCCGAAAAATGGGGCATGAAGTCTATACTTTATCAGGTCAGTTCGAAGAGAGAAAACTTGATTCCAAGTGGGAAACTTTGGTTCCTGAAATGTCTTTCTTTTCGCCAGAAGGTTTTTGGGGTCAAAAAAAAGCTTTTCATTTTCCAGATAATAATTTATCTGAACTTCTTGAGCACATTCACTTTTACGAAGACTTAATTAGTAATAAGATTATTGCCTGGGCAAGAGATAAGAAAATTGAAGTTTTAGTTTCGGAAAATGCATCGGCTTTGCCTGCTCATTTAGAAATGGGACTGGGAATTAGAAAAGCAATTATAGAACTCAATTTACCTTGCATTACTCACGATCATGATTTTCATTGGGAGCGGGGTTCGAGGTATTTATCACCATATCCCGAAATTAATAAAATGGTTGATGATAACTTTCCCTTGCGATTGCCCAACGTGTTTCATGCAGTAATTAATAGCTATGGAAAAACTACTTTAAGCGAACGATTTAATCGACATTCGGTTGTAGTTCCTAATGTTATGAATTTTGATTTGCCTTTTGGTGATATAAACAGTTCTAATATCAATTTAAAGCAAAATTTAGGCCTCCAAAAGAATGATTACATTCTTGCTCAGGTTACGAGAATTGTTCGCCGAAAAGGCATTGAAACAGCTATTCGATTGATTCAGATGTTAGACGACAAGCATGCCAAATTGGTTATTACTGGTAGTCATTCCGACGATGAGGGAAGTTTGTATTATAACGAATTGATTGATTTGATTCATGAGCTTAAACTGGAAGGACAAGTTCTGTTTTCATCTCATATTATAAAAAATTATAGGCGACAAATTCCTGGTAGTAATGCTTACTCCTTGTCGGATGCTTATGCTCATGCTAAAGCAAGTACTTATTTTAGTACTTACGAGGGGTTTGGAAATGCTTTTATTGAATCGGTTTTGGCTAAATGTCCTATTTTTGTAAATAATTATAAACCGGTTTATTGGCCTGATATTGGCAGCAAGGGGTTTAAAACAGTTATGCTCGAAGATAATAATATCACCAATAAAGCTTTAGCAGATATGAATGAAATTATTCACAATGAAAAGCTAAATCGGGAAATTGGTGAATTTAATTATGAGCTAGGTAAAAAACATTTCTCTTTCTATACTTTAGAAGAAAAATTAACTGAATTACTCGATTTGGCAGCTAAGTATAAATCCTAACTGCTAATTTGGGTTTTAAAGCCTGCTGCTTCAACTTTTTTTGCAATTTGCTGTAATTCTTCTAAACCAATTTTTTCGAGTTTATCGCTTGGCGTATCGCGCGATATGGTATATATCATTACTTCCTTAGGTTGTATTTTATGAAGATGTTTAATCCATTCATTTATTTCATTTTCTGTGGTGTTATCAATATCATTTCCATTGTACTCACCTCTAATAAATAGTGTCTGAATAATTAAATTTCCTTCAAATTTAGATAGAAGATCTACAGTACGATTCAAATCATATTTTCCCACAGGCTGATCTAACTTGATGATGGTTTGTTCTGTGCCTCCATCTAATTTAAGAATATTATCTTCGACCTTATTTAAAGCGTTAAAAACCGATTTTTTGTGAATGGTTGAAGCATTCGAAAGAACTGCAATACGTGCATTAGGGAATAGCTCATTTCTAACTTCAATCGTATAATTTATAATCTCTTCGAATTCGGGATGTAAGGTTGGTTCTCCGTTTCCGGCAAAAGTAATAACATCGGGAGCCTCATTGTTGGTTTTCATTTGGCTTAATTTTTCTATTAAGTGCTCCTTTACTTTATTTTTAGGATGAAAACTTACTTTTTGATCTTTTTTATCCGGATTCCAGCCACATTCGCAGTATATACAATTAAAACTACAAAGTTTACAATCCGTAGGAAGCAAATTAATACCTAAAGAAACTCCTAAACGTCTGCTTTTTACTGGACCGAATATAATTTTATCGAAAAGAAAAGTTGCCATATCTCATATAATTTAGATGGCAAATTTAGATAAAATACCGATTTGACTTTAAAATTTATCTGAAAATTAAACAAGTACTTTTAAGCTGCTATTATGAGTGAGCTTTTGATTTTCAAAATCGATACCAGAAATTATATTTAAACCAGGTTTTTTTCCAACTTCGAGGCTTCCTAGTTCCTTATTTAGGAGTAAGAATTTTGCCGGATTTAAGCATCCCCATTTTAATAAATCCTCTAAGTTTGCATCTTCGTTTTCTTCTTGTATTGCTTTTAATTCATCAAATACCGATAATTTTTGATGTGTTCCTAATGATCCGGTTCCAACGCAATATCTATTGGAAAATGTAGACTTAATTGTATTGCAACTGCGGGTTGTATATCGATTAATGAGTATAGGCGAATTGGTTTGTTGGGGGTTTATAGCAGCAGAACTATTAAGTTGAGAATAAAATGTTGAGAAGTCGATATTTTGAAATAGCACCTTCGATTTTGCTTTTTTATCGGTATAATCCGATTGTGGCATAATATCAGCGGCTCCTTTTGTACCAAAAGCTTCTAAATGATTTATTCCTTTTTGAACTGAACTAATATCAGGTTTTAAACCAGATAGTTTATTGCGGATATTACTAATGAAATTATTATTCAGACAATTGGAAAAGTTGTTTTGAGTAAATATACTCCACGATAGCATACAAAATGCATCAACAAAACCAGGAACAATTATTCCTCCATAAAATTCCAGATCTTGAATTTCTTGTATTTTTCCTTTTGTATCTATTATTTCAACAATTCGATTTGTATTGTCGAGAACTATAATTCCATTTTTTAGAGGTTTAGATACAAGAGGAAAAATATAATTTGCAGTTATTTTTCTCATTTCATTTCAAGCCTTAATGCATCGTGATTCAAATGTCTCTGAATTTCCTTTTCCAATTGAATACTATCAAGCTTTATTTCAGGATTATAAATCATAATATTTTTGATCTCATAATCTTGTGTAAATTGAGGTAAATCGTTGTTCCAGGCGAAAATATTTCCTCTTAGCTCTGTGTAGGTTGTGTCGGGATATTCTAATTGGATACTATAAGTTTTGAATATAGAGTCTTTTTTTATTTCCAGAGTATCAAAATGTACTTTCTGGGGACCATTTAAAGTATCTTCTTTCCAAAAATATGCAGTCATCGTAGTATTTTCAGATTGATCTTTTTCAGAAATTTTTATTTGCGCCGATACGGTATAAATTCCTCTTTGATTAACGGGAATTGAAAAATCGAAATTTGGTTTTCCATTTTTAGGAATAATCCAATGCTTTTTCTTTTTCCAGAGGTTTACAGTATCCTGTTCCAATTTGGCATTTTTAATATCAATACGATATTTTGTATCCAGTTTGTTTAACGAATCAATAACAATATCATAAATTTCAGTAAATTTTTTGGCGTTACTGGCATAATAAGATACACATGAATCGAATTCTACTGGCGATAAATTGTATTTCTTGTAAATAGAATTGTAATAATAGCTTGGGCGCTGATTATTACCCGATCGGTAAATATTTTGAGCGGATAATGTTCCATCGGCAATATGAATGTCAATTAATAGTTTTATAAATTGATCTTCGTTTAATTTTGGAGCCTCTTTTTTATTATTGCAAGAGGTGAAAAATACCATTAAGGCAATACTTATAATCTGAATGAATTTGTTCATCTAAAAAGATTCTTTATTTTTTGTAGCACAAAGATATAAAATGCTTCGATAAAGATTTAATTTGAATGCTATCAGGTTGCTTTTTTAATTTTTTTATACAATTCAGAGGCAAATACAAAATCGTTTAAATCCTCATTATCGGTATCAAAAATTTCACTTTTATTTCCTTCCCATGCTTTATGCCCTTTACTAATAAAAAGTATTTTTTCGCCAATTTCCATTACCGAATTCATGTCGTGAGTATTAATAATAGTTGTCATGTTAAACTCTTCGGTAATTTCCTGTATTAAATTATCAATTACTATTGCGGTAACCGGATCTAAACCCGAGTTGGGTTCGTCGCAAAACAAATATTTTGGATTTAAGGCTATAGCACGGGCAATTGCAACTCGTTTTTGCATACCACCACTAATTTCGGCAGGATATAGATGATTGGCATTCTTAATATTTACGCGGTTCAAACAAAAGTTAACTCTATCTTGTTTTTCTTTGCTGCTCATTTCCGAAAACATATCTAATGGAAACATTACATTTTCCTCAACATTTAAAGAGTCGAAAAGTGCACCGCCCTGAAAAACCATTCCCATTTCTTTTCTTATCTCTTTTTTCTTTTTAAAATTAAATGAGGTAAAATCTCTATCGTTATAAAAAATCTGACCAGAGTCTACTTCATGTAATCCAATAATCGATTTTAGTAAGACAGTTTTGCCCGATCCACTTTGTCCAATTATTAAATTGGTTTTTCCTTCTTCAAATGTTATTGAGATATCATTAAGAACTTTTAAATCGCCAAATGATTTATTTACGTTTTTAAGCCTAATCATTTTAAGAGAGTTTGGGTTAGAATTAAGTTTGCAAGTAATATCAGGATACTACTATTTACAACTGCTTTGGTACTTGCTTTTCCTACTTCGAGTGCACCACCCTTTACATAGTAACCATAATATGATGGTATTGCTGTAATTATAAAGGCAAAAACCACAGTTTTTATTAGTGAATAGGTAATGTAATATTGAATAAATGAGTATTGAACTCCATAAATATACTCTGATAATGGAACTATTTCTGTTAAATATCCAGCAAGCAAACCTCCAAGAATACCCACGGTTACACTTAAAATGTATAAGAATGGATTAATAAACATTGCAGCTACAATTTTTGGTAATATCAAATAATTGGCAGAATTAATACCCATAATTTCCAATGCATCAATTTGCTCGGTTACTCGCATCGATCCAATTTCAGATGCAATGTTTGAACCTACTTTTCCGGCAAGAATAAGTCCTACAATTGTTGATGAGAACTCTAAAATCATTGATTCACGGGTAGTGTAGCCCACCAGATAATCGGGAAGTAATGGATTTAGCATATTATATGCTGTTTGCAAGGAAATAACTGCTCCCATAAATAATGAGATAATTACAACAATTCCAATGGAATTAATTCCTAATTTATGTATTTCTCTTATTATCTGAATGAAAAATGATTTGCTTTTTTCGGGTTTGGAAATTACTAAAATCAGAAATCTTGAGAATTTACCTACGTGTTCGAACAAGTTCATACGATATATTGTTTAGGATAAAATTACAAATAATTTGTTTACATTCTTTAGCTCTTTAATATTGTAGAATAATAAGCAATCAGTTTTTGAATTGATATGATATTTGAGTATTTTAGAATATCAAATTATTATCTGCATATCATTAAAAATCAATATGGATACAAATAATTATTGTGTGATTATGGCTGGCGGAGTAGGAGCTCGCTTTTGGCCATTGAGTAAAAATAACCGTCCTAAACAATTTCTAGATATTCTTGGTACCGGAAAAACTTTAATTCGACATACTTTTGAGCGTTTTGCTTCGATGTGTCCTGTTGAAAATTTTTTAGTAGTTACCAATGCTATTTATAAAGATTTGGTTTTGGAACAAATTCCTGAAATAAATCAAAGCCAGGTGCTTTTAGAACCTCTAAGAAGAAATACAGCACCATGTATTGCTTATGCTAATTTTAAAATTTTAAAAAAGAATCCTAATGCATCTGTTATTGTAACTCCAGCCGATCATCTGATATTAAATGAGCTTAAGTTTAATACAGTATTGCTTGAGGGATTAGATTTTGTGAAGGAAAATGGTAAGTTGTTAACACTTGGAATGAAGCCTTCTAGAGCCGAAACAGGATACGGATATATACAAGTGGGTAAAAAGTGTAGTGATGAAAATGCTAGTATTTTTTCTGTGAAAACATTTACTGAGAAACCTCATGCTGAGTTGGCTAAGGTATTTTATGAATCGGGTGAATTTTTCTGGAATTCTGGAATTTTTATCTGGTCATTGGCAGCTATTCACAAGGCTTTTGGACGATTTTTACCTGATGTAAATGCCTTATTTAATTCAATTATGAATGAGCTTGGTACAGATTCAGAACAAGAGGCAATTGATAAAATTTATCCAGAGTGTCAGAATATTTCCATCGATTATGGAATACTTGAAAAATCGGATAGTGTTTTTGTTTATTGTACCGAGTTTGGTTGGTCTGATTTAGGAACTTGGGGTTCAATGTATGAGCACTCTTCGAAAGATAGTAATAAGAATGCTATTCAGGGTGAGAATGTTATGGTTTACGAATCGAAAGATTGTTTAATAAATGCCAATAAGGATAAGCTTGTGGTTGTACAGGGGCTAAAGGATTATATTGTTGTTGATACCGATAAAACTTTACTAATTTGTAGAAGACAAGACGAACAGGAAATTCGAAAATTTGTAAATGATGTTAAAATAGCTAAAGGAGAAAAGTATATTTAGAAGATATTTTTATAATAGAAAAGGACCTCGTTTTTAAGTGAGGTCCTTTTTTATTTTGTAGGAATAACTGATTAGAATTCCCAAAGATCGTGTTCGTAAGTGAAAATATCATTCTTAATTTTTTCAGCCTCAAGCATTGAGTTTATACCAACAGTGTACTCACTTATACTTCTATTGTTATGAACGTTTGAAATCTGAGTAATAAAGCTGGTAAATCTTCTTTTCATGAAAAGATCATCGAAAGAATAACGAGCAGCATCGTTAAACGGATTAAACACTTCGTGAGTTGCAAGTAAAGGTCTTACTTCAGGAAAATAAACCCAGAATAATTTCTTTTTTTGAATACCATCCATGGCAGAATCTCCATCTTTTACATACTCTCTAATTGGACAAATACCAATAATACGAACCTGCATTGTTGAGGTTTGCTTATCGAAGAACCATTGTTCTTTCAAGATATATCTTTTTACATCATCGGTATGCATTTCTCCGGGAATGATTTTATTAACAAGCTTACCGGTTATATCTCGCTGAGGAACAGTATCGTTTTGTGCATCAAATTTAGCATATATTTCATCTACTGTCATTGGTACTTTAAACTCATCGTCGTTAGTTCCATAAGCTGTTAATCCTTCATTTTCTATTCCATACATCAAAAGATCAATTAAACTGTATCGATCATCCTGTTGTTCTGTAGGATAGTACATTGGAAGGTTCATTTTTTCTCTTAAATCAACAATGCGCCATACTAGTTTAGACCACATAACATCCGATTCGCGAATGTTAGAAAACGGAATTGGTTTGCGATTTTTAATATGATTTTTAGAATAAACACTAGTAGCATTTGTTTGTGCCGATACATTTGCGGTGCAAAAAAATGCAAGACCAATAATTAGTAATAAGCTTTTCTTCATGGTATGTCAATTTTATTACTTTATTTTAAAGATAATTGGAGCTAAATTTCTCGCTTCTCCATCAGGTCCAATAGCTCTGATATTTTCAAAATATACTTTTTGATTTCTTTTAAGATTTCGCAACAGTCCAATTTGTTCATTTGTAAAATTTCTGCTACGCGAGGTTTGATCAACAGTATAGCCTTTTACAATGGTTGAAACTGTAAAGCGTTCAATTTTAAATTCTAAATCGAAATCGAAGTTTTCCATTACGGCTTCAACTCCCGATTGAGCCAATAGTAAATTTTTCTTTATACTACCACCATTCATATCTGCAATTTTTGCAATAGGGTCGGGAATAGGTTTTACACGAAATTCAACAGTTCGCAAGGGTCTCCATTCTCCATCAAAATCGGCTTCAACACTAACTTTAGCATTTCTGAATGCGGCTTTTGGTTTAGCAATATAGTTATTGCCTTTTTTAAGCAGCTTACCGTTAGTCATTGTTGCTCTTACTCTATCTGAAGAAAATCCTGGTGCAGATATACTAACAGGGTTGTCTACTCCTACATAGAACACATTCATTTTTGTTGCCGAAACAACAACATTTGGTTCTGCAACTATGTAATCGGCAGAAAATTCCAGTTCTTTCTCAATACCTGAAGGTGATTTATAGGTTAATATTCCTCCCCATTTTACAGGTCCAACTTTATCGGCTTTAGCTGTAAACAAAGCTCTACCATCTTTATCAAAATTAGTAAGTTCCCCTCTTCGGTCAACTACAATTTTAGGATTTTGAGTTGTATCTACAGCTGCAAGAAATACTTGCGCCTCATAAGTGTCACCTTTTAAAATATAACTTGAAGGAGCATATACTTCAGCTCTTAATTTGTTAAATTTAAAAGATTCAGCTTCTATTTGATTAAAAAGATAATTAACAATATCTGATTCTGTATTTCTAATATCAGCCTGAATTTTAGATAAAAGTGTTACTGCACCAACCAATGGTGTATGTGAAAACTGTTTCGATTCCCAGGTGTAATTGGGATCATCTTTTGTTTTTCTTTCAGGTTTAGATGTATTTAATGTTTCGTTAATTGCATTTCGCAGGGTTTCATCATTTTCATCTACAAGTGCTAAAACCATTTCACGATATGCTACAATCGACTCTTTTAAATCTTTACCATGCCCTTTTATAAGCATAACTTCGCCAGGAATATCGATATTATCGCGACTTTTAATTTGATTCATATCATATTCTGGGCCATCGGCTTTTTCTACAATTCTTTCTTTAAGTGCTTGTATATAATTATATAGAGTGTCCGATTGAATTCTTATTTCCTGTGCACGCTCCCATGATTCTCGCACTTTATTTTCGTTGGCACTTAAGGCATTATCAAATTCTCCGTAAGTTGCTTCTGTTTTTTGTTCAAAAGTTGAGATTGTTTTAGACAAACCATTATCAATAATGGTAAAAGCATCTAATACTTCGTCCGATACATTTATGGCTAACATTGCTGTTAGAAATAAATACATCATTCCAATCATCTTTTGCCGTGGCGTTTCTTTACAATTCGTTGCTCCCATTTCAGCTCAGCTTGATTGTTAGACTAGTTCTGTTTTTTATGATCCATTGCACTTAACATGTTACCATAGATAGTATTTAGTGCAGAAAGATTAGTATTTAGTTGCTCTGTTTCTTTACGATACGTTTTTGCATTGTCAAGAGTAGCATTAAGTGTTTCAAGAACTTTATCTAAATCCTGATGTAGGTTCTTTGCATTGTCTATTTGCTGATTACTTTGCTTTAATTGCAATTCATAAATGGCATTTAATGAAGATAAATTATTATTCATTGATTCCATAGATGTATTGAAATTACTGCTATTCTCTGAAATTTTACTAAAATCAGTTTGTAATGCTTGATCTACTTTTTGGTAAGAGTTCAATAAATTATTTCCAGATTCGTTTACTTTACCTGCAAAATCTTTACCTGAATTTTCAATTGCTGAAGCTGTCTCTTGATAAGATTCACTTAGTTTTTGTGCCGAGTTTGAGATCTCTTGTGTAGAATCTACATACTTACCTGAAAATTCGCCTACTGATTCTGATGCTTTATTCATACTTTGAATATATCCATCAGTAGCTGTGGCAGCATCTGAAAGGTTAGAAAGACTATCTGTAGCATTGGTTAATTTTGCCAATCCAGCGCTTAAATGAGACAATTTATCTGGTTCAACACTAATTTTTTCGAGAAGTTGTTGTAATTGTTCCAATCCTTCGGCTTGAACACCAACACCTCCACCTGCTTGATGCTTTGGTTCCAGACCAATAAGTTCTGGATATACTAAACTCCAATCTGGTTGTTCGTGCGGTGGTTCAAATGCTGAGAAAAAGAAAATAATTGCCTCAACAGACATACCAATGGTTAAAAGTGTTCCGGCTCCTGTATAGTGCATAATTTTAAACAAAGCACCAATTAATACAACTGAAGCACCCCAGCCATATACGTAGCCCATAAATTTTTTCCATCTTGGTGATTGTACAAGTTCTGTAATATTCATATCAGATTTATTGAATAGGTCTAAAAAAAATAGTTTAGAGGTAGATTATCTACCTAAATGAGTTCTAACACAACGGAAACCAATATAAGATTTTGCTGTATCTTGATATTCGTATGTTCTGGTTGCACATTGCAAATAATAGCCAATATCTTTCCAGGAACCACCTCTAATAACTTTTCTTTTTAATGCAGGAGAATCATCCGGAAGAGCGTTATATTCATAATTCGGATTCATATCATGCGTAAAAGAAAATGCTGATTCATCATAAGCTCCCGAAGTCCATTCCGCAACATTACCTGCCATATCATACAATCCAAATTCGTTTGGCTCATAGCTACCAACAGGAAGTGTTACTAAACCGCCATCGTCGATATAGTTACCTCGTAAAGGTTTAAAGTTACCAAGGAAACATCCTTGATCGTTTCTTGTATAAGGACCACCCCAAGGGTACATATTTTGAGCTAAACCGCCACGAGCAGCATATTCCCATTCCGACTCGGTTGGTAAACGATAGTCTTGAACTGGATAATCTCCTTCTCTTTTTAAAGCTGAGTTGTGGAAACGAGTTCTCCAAATAGAAAAAGCTGTTGCTTGTTTCCAAGAAACACCTACTACTGGATAATCGTCATAACCTGGATGCCAAAAATATTGCTTTGTCCATGGATCATTATACGAGTAGGTAAAATCCTGAATCCAGCACAGAGTATCAGGATAAATATTTAGAGCTTCTTTCATGATAAAAGAAGATCTGTCTTCTATTTGTTTTCTTCCTCCTTTGTAGTCGTCAACCATTCCTTCGTATTCGCCAGTTTCGTAGTTGTAGCGATTCGATTTTTTAGCTGCTTGTTGCAGATCGACCCATTGGTACTGATATTTTAATTTTCGGGTATCAATCTCTTTGTTACGGAAGAATCTTTCGTGTTCTGGTAAATACATTTCTTCCAGAATTTCAACATATTCTTCATCGTTCCATTCTAATCTTTCTTCCCAGTTTATAAAAGGAGGATCGATAGGATTTCCGTTTTGATCTTCGGCAATTAAAAATTCTTCGAACTGTTGTCCTAATAATTGTCTTGCAATTGAATCTCGTACCCAATACACAAATTGACGATATTCGTTGTTTGTGATTTCTGTTTCATCCATCCAAAAAGATTCAACCGATACAGTTTTAGCAGTTGCATTTAATGCCCAGGCTACATCCTGATCATTTGGTCCCATTGTAAAACTTCCTCTAGGAATTAATACCATACCGTAAGGTTTTGGTTCGAACCATTTTCCTCTAGGACCCGCACCAACAAGTTCTCCGTTTCCTGTGCGGCTTCCGCAGCTGGATAAGAACAGCAAAACAATTACACAAAGTGTTGTAAATAGTTTATTCATAGTGGTTTTGTAAATTGTGCTTTAGCACAGATTTTTAATTTTTTTATAAAAATCGAATACTCTTATATTTTTGATTTCGGCTTTCTAATTTAGTGTTGAATTTATACATTAGTAGAAATTCATGCGATCCTTTAGCAATTTTTGATGTTGAAACATCGTAAGCATATCCTATTTGAATTCCATTATTAAATAAAACTCCCATCATGCCAACAATTGCATCATCTACTCTATATGAAACGCCACCCCAAATCTTTTTATTGTACCGAATCAAACTGTTTATATCAATTTGAGAAACAACAGCATCAGTTTTGTAAAATACTGAAGGTATTACTTCCCAGGTTTCATCAAGTTTTAATGTATATCCGGCAGTAGCATAATAATGTCTTGCCAAATAAGTTTCTACCGATTCGTTGTATGAAACGGTAGGTTCTGTGACATGCGATACGGAAAGACCAGCATAAAAGTTATCACTTTGATAAAAAATCCCTAAACCAGGATCAAAAATCATTTTACCTTCATCAATTGTAGCCGACCCTAAATCTTCCGCAGCAGAAGTAAATTCGTCTCCATCAGGAATAAACCATTCACCTTTTAATGCATTGTTTTGAAATCCAATACTAATTCCAAAATGTAAAGATCCTTTGTTTAGTTTCTTTTGATAAGCATAGCTGAATCGAATTCCTGTGTTTTTTTCTAAACCTAGTTCATCTCGTACTATACTTAAGCCTAAACCGTGCCTTGTTCCTGCAATATGAATAGGTGTGCTTAGATTTACAACTGTTGTAACAGGTGCATTATCAAAACCAACCCATTGTTGTCGGTTTATTGCAGAAGCAACAATATTATCCTCGACTCCTGCATAAGCAGGGTTTATGGCAAGGATGTTAAACATATTTTGACTGAACTGTGGGTCTTGTTGAGCTCTCATTTCCAGAGCAAAACAAAAAAATATTATGAAGAACAATAATTTTTTCATGAAATACTTTATAGTTCAGTAACGATCAAAAACTGTGAGGAGTAAAGTAAATAAAAATAAATATTCCTTACAAGTTTTATCAGAGATTCAAGCACTTTAATCATTAAAATTTATTATTTTACTTTCTTATAATTGTTAAGGGTCTTAATATTAAATTAAATAACTTAATGTGTAAAGGCTTCGGTAAATAATAACTTTTACTTCATATCGTAATTCTTTATTACGTCGATTTATTTATTTTGTTAATGTTTTTTTTTACTTTTTTAATCTTGATTAACAATAAGTATATCTTGATGAAATATTAATAGTTCAAAAAAACACAATAAAAAAGGGCTATACATTAAAATGTAAAGCCCTGATTATTTTTATTATAAATTTTATTTTTTCGTTTTTTTGGTGGTACTTGTTTTTTTCTTTGTTGTGCTTGCTTTTTTCTTTGTAGTTGTCTTTTTTGCTGTTGCTTTTTTAGTTACAGTTTTTTTACCTGTTTTCTTTTTAGGAGTATTTTTAATAATTTTCATGCAGTCTTCGAAGCTTAAAGCTTTTGGGTCTTCGATATCTTTAGCTAAGCGGTAATTTTCTTTCTGATAAGCAATGTATGGTCCCCAGCGGCCATTTAGAATCTGAAGGTCTGGATCTTCATCGAATCCTTTAATGAATTTTTCACGATCTTTTTTTCTTTTTTCTTCAATTAATTCAATTGCACGTGGCAAATCAATTTCCATTGGGTCGTCAATGTCTTTCTTTAAAGAAGCAAATTTTCCATCATGTCTAACGTAAGGACCAAATCTACCTATGGCAACTACTACTTTTTTATCTTCATATAAACCCAGATCACGAGGAAGTTTAAATAAATCAATAGCTTCCTCAAGGGTTATTGTTTCCAGATGCTGTCCTGGACGAAGGCTTGCAAACTTAGGTGCTTCTGCCTCCTTATCTTCCGATGTTTCTCCAAGTTGAGCCATAGGTCCGTATCTTCCAATTCTTACCAGAATAACTTTTCCAGTTTTTGGATCATCGCCTAAAATTCTTTCTCCGGTTGATCGGGCTGAGTGTTCCAGAGTTTTTTCAACATTATCATGAAATGGGTTGTAAAATTTGCCAATCATCTCATACCAAATCATTTTTCCCATAGCAATATCATCGAATTCTTTTTCTACATCGGCTGTAAAATTGTAATTCATAACATTGGGAAAATGCTCAGTTAAAAAATCGGTTACTACCATTCCTATATCAGCAGGAAAGAGTTTTTTATTGTCGGCTCCTGTAATTTGCGTTTTTATTTCTTCGGTAATGTTATTTTCTTTCAGACTAATAATTTCATACTTTCTTTCTACACCATCGCGTGATTCTTTTACTACATATCCACGATTTTGAACTGTAGTAATTGTTGGTGCGTAGGTAGATGGACGACCAATTCCTAGTTCTTCTAGTTTTTTAACTAAACTGGCCTCGGTAAATCTTGGTGGACGATGAGTGAAGTGTTGAGTTGCATTTAAGAAATTCTCAACTACAGGATCGTTTACTTTCACTTTTGGAAGTAAGGTTTCTTCTTGTTTTGTTCTTTCATCGTCAGTAGATTCCATGTAAACTTTCAGGAATCCATCGAATTTTATCATTTCACCACTGGCAACAAATTCTTTCCCATTGGTAGATGCAACAATTTTAATGTTGGTTTTTTCCAATTTAGCATCACTCATTTGTGAGGCTATGGTTCTTTTCCAAATTAAATTGTACAAGCGAATTTCGTTAGATTCTCCACTTATTACTTCTCTGTTAAGATAGGTAGGACGAATGGCCTCGTGAGCTTCTTGTGCTCCTTTATTTTTAGTATGGTATTTTCTTATTTTAACATATTCTGAACCATGATGTTTTGTAATTTCTTCTTTAGCCGCAGCAAGTGCAGTGTCGGAGAGGTTTACCGAATCGGTTCTCATGTATGTAATGTTTCCAGCTTCGTATAGGCGCTGAGCAACTGCCATTGTTTGAGAAACAGAAAAACCTAATTTTCTACTTGCTTCCTGTTGCAGAGTTGAAGTAGTGAAAGGAGCTGCAGGCTTACGGGTAGAAGGTTTTTTCTCTATTTCATTAATTTTATAATCTGCATTTTTACAACTTTCAAGAAATTGTAAAGTTTCTTCTTTCGATGAGAATTTTTTTGGGTATTCAGCTTTTAGATTTTTTTGTGTTCCATTTTTTTCAGTTACCATGAAGTTGGCAACAATTTTATAAAAAGCCTCGGGCTTAAAAGCAATAATATCCCTTTCACGTTCAACGATTAAACGTACAGAGACAGATTGAACACGACCTGCAGAAAGTTGAGGTTTAACTTTTTTCCACAAAACGGGAGAAATTTCAAAACCTACTAAACGGTCTAGAATTCTACGTGCTTGTTGTGCATTTACCAAATTATCGTCGATATCACGAGGATTTTCGACAGCATTTAGTATTGCATCTTTTGTAATTTCGTGGAATACAATTCGTTTGGTGTTTTCTTTTTTAAGTTTTAGAACTTCGAAAAGGTGCCATGCAATTGCTTCTCCCTCGCGGTCCTCATCGGATGCGATCCAGACAACTTTAGCTTCTTTAGCTAGTTTTTTAAGTTCAGTAACTACCTTTTTTTTATCAGTAGAAACTACATATTTTGGGGTGAAATTATTTTTAATATCAATTCCAAAATCCTTTTTTTCCAAATCCCGAATATGCCCAAAGCTTGATTTTACCAAGAAGTCTTTTCCAAGAAATTTCTCGATTGTTTTGGCTTTTGCAGGGGACTCGACTATTACTAAATTCTCTACCATCTCGTATTTGTGCTTTGGAAAGTTAAGGTTAAAATTTTCTGCAAAGTAAAACAATAAGCAGCCTAAGTTCAAAATTTTGTTGTATTTATTTTGCAATTACATGTTTATATTGTATAACTCTTATCCAATAAAATCAAGAAATATACGTCTTATCTATTAGAATATAATTTGCTATTTTTACAGCTCAATAAAAATCAATTGATATAAAATGTCTGAAATTAATCCAAGTACTGAAACGAATCAGGTATCGAATCTTAAAAAATTCAAGAAATCACTGATCATTTTTTGGTCTGTTTTTCTTGTTGGGGTATTAGCGATGGTATTATTTTTTGCTGGTGTATCTAACGGAAAGTTTGGGTTTATGCCAACTTTCGAAGAGTTGGAAAATCCGAAAAGTAGTTTAGCTACTGAAATTTATACTGTAGATAATGAGCTGATTGGTAAGTTTTATTTTCAAAATCGCTCCTTTGTTGAGTACGATGAAATTTCTCCTTATTTAAGGAAGGCCTTAATCGCAACTGAAGATGTGAGATATGAAAATCATTCTGGAGTTGATATTCGTGGTTTAGGTCGTGTTGTGAAAGGTTTAATTACAGGAAATAAAAATGCAGGTGGAGGAAGTACTATTTCTCAGCAATTGGCAAAAATGTTGTTTCCGCGCGAAAGTTTTAACAGTAAGCTGGATATTGTTTTTAGAAAATTTAGAGAGTGGGTTATTGCTGTTAAGCTTGAACGAAGCTATACAAAAGAGGAAATCATGACAATGTATTTTAACAAATACGATTTTTTGAATTTAGCCGTTGGGATTAAATCTGCAGCAAATGTTTATTTTAATACTACGCCCGATTCTCTTAGACTTGAACAGGCAGCTATGCTTGTAGGTATGGCAAAAAACTCTTCTTATTACAATCCACTTCGAAGAGCCGAACTAACAAAAGACAGACGTAATGTGGTATTGGCTCAGATGGTTAAGTATGATTATCTGGAAAAAGAAGTTTACGATTCGCTTAAGAATTTACCGCTTGGTATTGATTATCAGAAAGTAGATCATAAAAGAGGAATGGCTCCTTATTTTAGAGAATATTTAAGAATGTCTTTAACCGCGAAAAAGCCCGAACGTAAGAATTATCCATCGTGGAATTTACAGCGTTTTAAAGAAGATTCGCTAGAGTGGGATAATAATCCTTTTTTCGGATGGTGTAATAAAAATCAGAAGGCTGATGGTTCTCCATACAATATTTATAAAGACGGACTTAAAATTTATACTACTATTGATTCGAGAATGCAAAAATATGCCGAACAAGCTGTTGAAGAGCATTTAGGACTTGATTTGCAAAAAGCTTTTGATAGAGAAAAACAAAATCATAGAAGACCTCCTTTTTCGGATGATTTAAGTGAAGAAGAAGTTGAACATCAGCTTGACTTATCGATACGCAGAAGTGAGAGATATCGTGTAATGCACAAAAAGGGATTAAAATTTGAAGCTATAAAGGAGGCTTTTAATAAGCCAACTAAAATGAAAATTTTTACCTGGCAGGGAGAGAGAGATACTACTTTAACTCCTATGGATTCTATGCTTTATTATAAGGGTTTTTTGCGTGCCGGTTTTATGTCTATGGTTCCACAAACAGGAGAGGTTAGGGCTTATGTTGGGGGACCTAATTATAAGCATTTTATGTATGATATGGTTAATGTAGGGAAACGTCAAGTTGGTTCTACTATTAAGCCATTTTTATATACTTTGGCAATGCAGGATGGTTTGTCTCCTTGCGATAAGGTGCCAAACATACCACAAACTTTTATTTTGCCTGATGGCACACCTTGGGCATCGAGAAATTCTACTGATAAAAAGGCTGGAGAAATGGTGACTCTTAAATGGGGTTTGGCAAATTCGGTAAATAATATTTCGGGCTGGGTGTTAAAGCAAACAACTCCAAAATCGGTGGTTTCTATGGCACATAAAATGGGTGTTGTGAGTAGAATGGACCCAGTTCCTTCTATATTTTTAGGAACTTCGGAGATTTCGGTTTACGAAATGGTTGGTGCTTATAGTTCTTTTGTAAATAAAGGGGTTTATATTAAACCACGATTTATAAGTAAAATTGAAGATAGTAAAGGAAACCTAATTGCTCAATCGGTTCCTCGAAAGAAAGAGGTGATGAGTGAAAAGACGGCTTACTTAATGACAAACTTGTTGCAGGGAGTTGTTAATAAAGGTACAGGTGTTAGATTAAGATTTACATATAATTTATATAATCCTATTGGAGGAAAAACTGGAACTACGCAAAATCATTCCGATGGATGGTTTATGGGAATTACACCTGAATTGGTATCGGGAGTTTGGGTTGGTGCCGAAGATAGAGCCATCCACTTCGAAGGCATTCGATTAGGACAAGGTGCAAATATGGCCTTGCCAATTTGGGCGCTGTACATGAAAAAAGTATATGCCGACAAAGATTTAAATGTATCACAAGGAGATTTTGAAAAACCAAGAGGAGTAATTATTAATCTCGATTGCGAGTCGGAATCTAATAAGTCTAATAACAACGAATTACAAGATTCTGAAGATGAAGATTTCTTTTAATTTTCGATTCAGATTTTATTGTAAGATCAATTTATTTTCTTAAAATTGTAATAAGATTTAGGTCCCTTAAAAGGGAATAATAGGGAATCCTGTTTAAATCAGGAGCTGTCCCCGCAGCTGTAAATTCCGATTCAGAAATGAATCTGTGTTTTGAACAAATGTTCCACTGTCCAAATTATTCGGGATGGGAAGGAGTTTTAAAGCCGGAATAAGCCAGAAGACCTGCCTGAATTGATGGATTTTAGCTTTCGGGCGAGAAAAGCGGAAAGATTCATTTTATTCTTTCTAATTCCGACGCTAGTAAATTTGAGCTGCCATACTCAAATTAAAAAAAAATTCATAGTAACTGTTTACTTTAGAGGATGTCTAGCCAGGACATCCTCTTTTTTTACCTAAAAAGAGTTTGAAATACCTGTCCTACTTTACTTACCAAATGAATTTTGATATTAAATTTGGAAATATCTAAACCTTTAGAATTGTATTTTGGAACAAATATTTGTTTAAAACCAAGTTTTTCGGCTTCGCTAATTCTTTGGTCTATGCGGTTTACAGATCTAATTTCGCCTGATAATCCAATTTCTCCGGCAAAACAAACTTCTTTAGGAATTGAAATGTCGGTGCTCGAAGATAAAATAGCAATAATTACTGCCAAATCGATAGCTGGATCGTTAACCTTTATTCCTCCGGCAATATTTAAAAAAACATCTTTAGTAGAAATTTTAAAACCTGCACGCTTTTCTAATACAGCTAAAAGCATATTTAGCCTGCGAAGGTCGAATCCTGTTGAGGAGCGCTGAGGGGTTCCATAGGCTGCCGAACTCACCAGTGCTTGTATTTCTATAAGAAAAGGTCGCATTCCTTCTATAGAGGCAGAAATTGCAGTTCCACTTAAACTTTCATCTTCCTGTGATAGTAATAATTCTGATGGATTTGAAACCTCTCGCAGACCTGTATGTTGCATTTCATAAATGCCCATTTCGGAGGTAGAGCCAAAACGATTTTTTGTAGCTCTCAAAATACGATACATGTGGTTTTGATCGCCTTCGAACTGAAGAACAGTATCAACCATGTGTTCAAGAATTTTTGGTCCGGCCAAATTACCATCTTTTGTAATGTGACCAATTAAAAGAACCGGAACGGCCGATTGCTTGGCGAATTGAAGCAATTGAGCTGTACATTCTCTAATTTGAGAAACACTGCCTGGTCCGGCTTCGATTCTTTCTGTAGCCAGCGTTTGAATTGAATCGATAACCACAATATTTGGCTGTGTGTTTTTAATGTGAGAGAAAATATTTTCCAATGAGGTTTCACTCACAATTAAACATTTCTCATTATCAGAATTTATTCTATTTCCTCTTAATTTTATTTGTTGAGCGCTTTCTTCTCCCGAAACATATAAAGTTGTAAAATTTTTAAGGTGTAGAGCAATTTGTAATGCTAATGTAGATTTACCAATACCAGGTTCACCACCTATTAATACTAAAGATCCGGGTACTAATCCTCCTCCTAAAACTCTGTTTAACTCCATATTTTCGGTGTTAAAACGTTTTTCTTCCGACGATGAGATCTCTGAAATTTTTAGGGGCTTGTTTTTTACATTTTTATTGGTGCCAACAATGTTCGATGTTTTTGATTTAACAACAATTTCTTCAACAAAAGTATTCCATTCGCCGCAGGAAGGACATTTACCCACCCATTTTGCCGATTCAACCCCACAGTTTTGGCAGAACCACGCACTTTTTGTTTTTGATTTAGCAACCACGTTTAAATAATTAACAATGAGAAATTAATAATGAAAAATAATTTTATTCAGAAAAATTTATATTTAGATACTTTGTCTGAAACCTTACTATTTTTCGTTTTGTATTTTTTTAATGATTCCTGTAGATGAGAATCCCTCGATGAAATCTAAAGTTTTAATTTCTCCGCCTTTGGCTTTTACAATATCGTATCCAACAATATCTTCGGCATTGTAATCCGATCCTTTTACTAGTACATCGGGCTGAACGAAATTAATCAAATTATAGGGAGTATCTTCTTCAAACAGAATTACCATATCGACAAATCCCAGCGAAGCCAGTAGTAGCGCTCTTGAATATTCATCGTTGATCGGACGGCTAGGACCTTTTAGTCTTTGAGTTGATGAATCGGTATTTAAGCCAATTATCATTTTGTTTCCCATTGCAGCCGCAGAAGCAAGATACTCAAGGTGTCCACGATGAACAATATCGAAACATCCGTTAGAGAATACTATTTTTTCTTCTTTAAATCTCCAGTTTTGTAATATGTTATAAGCTTCTTCCTGCTTAAAAAATATTTTATCTTTTATGAATTGTAACTTGTCCATTTTTTCAGATTTTGCTTAAAGTTACTTTATCAAACAGAGAGTAGCAAGCGAAAAGTTAATGTGAGTAACAGTGCTTAGTGAATATGATTAGAATCAATTTTGCAAAAAAAAAAGCTGATCCCGAAAGAACAGCCTTTAGTATGTATTCTAAAAAATAATCTAAATTAATTTATTGGTAGCAGTATCTGGGAATACCAAACTTGGTTCCCATGTTTTTGCTTCCTCAAATTCCATCGATGCATAAGCGATAATGATGATAACATCACCAACCGCGCATTTTCTAGCAGCAGCTCCATTCAGGCAAATTGTACCTGAACCTCTTTCGCCACGAATCACATAAGTTTCCAAACGTTCACCATTGTTGATATTTACAATCTGAACTTTCTCATTTTCGATCAAATTGGCTGCATCCATTAGATCTTCATCAATGGTTATGCTTCCAACATACTGAAGATTAGCACCGGTTACTGATGCTTTGTGAATCTTCGACTTACAAACTTCAATGTACATATCGCCTTTAACTAATTATTAAAAAGTTACGTTATCAATCAATCTAATCTTTCCTACCTGAACGGTGATACAACCAACTTTAACATTGTCTTCCTTCCAGTTTTGAATCTGGTTTAAGTGTGTATCATCAACAATTTCAAAATATTCTACCGAAAGATATGGGTTTTTATTAATTTCTTTAACAACCCATTCCTTTAATTGAGTTACGTTTAATTCGGTTGCTAAGTTACGAGCTTTAAATAAAGTTTCAGATATTTTTGATGCATTTTTTCTTTGCTCTTCACTAAGTAGGGTATTTCTTGAGCTCATAGCTAAACCATCTTTTTCCCTTATAATAGGGCAGGGAACGATGTTTACGCTTAACTTAAGATCTTTCACCATCTGCTTAATAACAGCTACTTGTTGAAAATCTTTTTGACCAAAATAGGCATTATCTGGATTTACAATATCAAAAAGTTTACTTACAACCTGAGCTACTCCATTAAAATGTCCTGGTCTGTTTTTACCTTCCATTATCTCATCAAGATTTCCAAAGTTAAAAACTCTGGTATCGGGTTCTGGGTACATTTCTTCCACTTCCGGGATAAAAATTATATCAGGCTTATATTTCGATAATTTATCCAGATCTTCATCGATACATCGAGGGTACGATTTTAAATCATTAGGATTGTTAAATTGAGTAGGATTTACAAATATACTTACAATTGTAATGTCGTTATCTTTAACTGATTGCTCGGTTAAAGATAAATGTCCGGCATGTAAAGCACCCATTGTTGGAACAAATCCAACACTTTTTCCTTCTGCTTTATATTTGCTGATTATTGCTTTTGTGTCAGCTACAAGCTTTACTGTTTTCATTCCGATAAAATAATCTTACAAAATCATTTTGATTTTTGGTTGAGACTGCAAATAAAATAAATAATTGATTACAATAGAAATTATAAGTGCATTTAATTGTTTTGTAGGTGCTTTAAGCTCGATCAAGCTCATGATTATTAAATATTTTTATTAATTTTGCGCAGATAATCTGTATTAATATTTAGCGACTATATGGAAAAGACAAAAGTATTGTTTGTTTCACAAGAAATTACCCCTTACCTCCCTGAAAGTGAAATGTCTGATATCGGAAGACATTTGCCGCAGGGAATCCAAGAAAAAGGAAAAGAGATTAGAACTTTCATGCCTCGATACGGATGTATTAATGAGAGAAGAAATCAATTACATGAAGTAATCCGTTTGTCGGGTATGAACTTAATTATTGATGATACAGATCATCCTCTAATTATCAAAGTAGCATCTATTCAAGCTGCTAGAATGCAGGTCTATTTTATTGATAATGAAGACTATTTTCAGAGAAAAAAAGTTTTATTGGACGAAAATGGCGAAGGTTTTGCCGATAACGACGAGAGAGCTATTTTCTTTGCACGAGGTGTATTAGAGACTGTTAAGAAATTACGTTGGGCTCCTGATGTTGTTCACTGTCAGGGATGGTTTACCGGATTATTACCTTTGTATCTTAAAAAGGCATTTAATGAAGATCCTTTGTTTACCGATACAAAAGTGGTATTCTCGATTTATGATGATGAATTTACTACTTCTTTTAGTGCTGATTTTAAAGATAAAGCAATAATTGAGGGAGTTACTGCTGATGATGTATCGATTTTGGAAAATGCATCTTATGTTTCTTTGCATAAACTGGCAATCGATCAGTCGGATGCTATTATTATGGGAAGCGAAAGCATTAATGAAGAAATTAAAGCTTATGCTCAGGCAAGCGGAAAACCGTTTATGGAGTATAAAAATAAGGATGAATATGTTTCTGCTTATTCTGAGTTTTACGACGAATTGGTTGCAGAGTAAGTTCATTTACTAAAATATAATAGGTGCATTTAAACTATGTTTTTATGCACCTTTTTTATGTTCGAATCTAAATTAAGAACAAGTTTGGAGGCGAAAGGAACTTATTGTATTTTTAGATCAAATTTATGATAATAGAATCGATAAAAAATTTTACTTGATATATTTTTAAAATAGAATTGAAGTAAGTTTTTTTTTGATTAAAAGTAATAAACCGATTTTGCGTGGTACCGAAATCGAAATTTATGTATTTATGTGTGGAATAGTTGGTTATATTGGAGGTAAGGATGCTTACCCTATTCTGGTAAATGGTTTAAGAAGATTGGAATATCGCGGATACGATTCAGCAGGTATTGCCCTTCGTACAAATCAAACCCAGTTGTTTAAGTGTAAGGGAAAAGTGCAGGATTTAGAAGATCATGTTAAAGGATTTGATATTTCTGGTTCTATTGGAATTGGTCATACTCGTTGGGCTACACATGGAGAGCCTAATGATGATAATGCTCATCCACATAGATCGATGAATGGTAAATTTGTAATAATTCACAATGGAATTATTGAGAACTATGCGCTTCTTAAAGAAAAATTGGTAAAACGTGGATATACGTTTAAAAGTGAAACCGATACAGAAGTATTAGCTAATTTAATCGAGTACATTTATTTAAAAGGAGAAGTTTCTGCCGAAATAGCTGTGCGTTTAGCTCTTACAAAAGTTGTTGGTGCTTACGGCTTGGTTGTTATTAGTGAAGATGAGCCCGATCAGTTAATTGCTGCAAGAAAAGGCAGTCCGCTTGTGGTAGGAGTAGGAAATGGAGAATATTTTCTTGCTTCCGATGCAACTCCTATTATTGAGTATACTCAAAGTGTAATTTATCTTAACGATAATGATGTAGCTATTATTAGTCGCGATGAATTAACCTTAAAAACAATTCAAAACGATAAGTTAACTCCACATATTCAACACCTTGATTTAGATATTGAACAAATAGAAAAAGGTGGATACGAACATTTCATGTTAAAAGAAATTTTCGAACAAACCAGTTCTATTCACGATACTATTCGGGGAAGAGTTTCTGCTAAAAACAAAGAAGTTTTTCTGGGAGGTATTAACGATGTAATTCCTAAACTGGTAAATGCACGACGCATTTTGATTATTGGTTGTGGTACTTCCTGGCATGCAGGTATGGTTGGAGAATATTTATTCGAAGAATTTGCAAGAATTCCTGTCGAAGTAGAATATGCCTCCGAATTTAGATATAGAAATCCTGTTATTTTTGAGGACGATATTGTATTAGCTATTAGTCAGAGTGGTGAAACTGCCGATACATTAGCAGCTATTAAACTGGCGAAAGAATCGGGAGCAACAGTTTTAGGTATTTGTAATGTGGTTGGTTCAAGTATTCCGCGCGAAACCGATGCTGGGGTGTATACTCATGCAGGTCCCGAAATTGGTGTTGCTTCAACTAAGGCATTTACAGCTCAAGTAACGGTATTAACAATGATGGCCATGTTGGTTGGTTATAGAAAAGGTACGCTTTGTAAAGAAGAATATCAGGAGTTAATTGCCGAATTTGCTACACTACCTAAAAAAATTGAACGAATTTTAGAGAAAGATCAGGCAATTAAAGAACTCTCGAAAAGATATATTAATTCGACTAACGCACTTTATCTTGGACGTGGATTTCTATTTCCAGTAGCATTAGAGGGAGCTTTAAAGTTAAAAGAGATTTCTTACATTCATGCAGAAGGATATCCGGCAGCAGAAATGAAACATGGTCCGATTGCTTTAATTGATGAGCACATGCCTGTTTTTGTTGCGGCTACCAAAGATAAATCTTACGAAAAAATTGTAAGTAATATACAGGAGGTTAAGGCACGTAAAGGTCATGTTATTGCTATTGTTACTGAGGGAGATACTGTAATTGGTAAAATGGCTGATTATGTAATCGAGATTCCAGAAACTTTAGAGGCTTTAGCACCTTTATTAACCGTTATTCCTTTTCAGTTAATTTCTTATTATATTGCTGTATTGCGCGGATGTAATGTCGATCAGCCACGAAATTTGGCTAAATCGGTTACTGTTGAATAAGTTTAAAATTAAGCATATAAAAAGAGCGATGTTTTTAAGCATCGCTCTTTCTTTTTATCTGTTTTTATATTGCTTTTCGTAATATTTCTCGTAATCTCCCGAGAGAATATGATCCGACCATTCGGTATTGTCTAAATACCAATCTATGGTTTGTTCAAAACCTTCTTCAAATTTAATACTTGGTTTCCATCCAAGTTCATTTTCAATTTTTGAAGCATCAATGGCATATCTCATATCGTGTCCAGCTCTATCTTTAACAAAGCTTATAAGTTTTTGTGAAGTACCAATTTCTTGCCCAAGTTTTTTATCCATAATATCGCAAAGTTTTTTAACAAGGTCGATATTAGTCCACTCATTATTACCGCCAATATTATAGGTTTCCCCAACTTTACCTTCGTGGTATATTTTATCAATGGCTAAAGCGTGATCTTCTACAAATAACCAATCTCTTATGTTATCGCCTTTACCGTAAATAGGTAAAGTTTTCGAATGTTTAATATTATTAATTACCAGAGGAATTAATTTCTCAGGAAACTGATTGGCCCCATAATTATTGGAGCAATTAGAAATAACAACAGGTAATTTATAAGTATGAAAATAAGCACGTACCAAATGGTCTGAACTTGCTTTTGAAGCAGAATATGGACTTCTTGGATCGTAAGAAGTAGTTTCGGTAAATTTTCCTGTTGCTCCTAGCGATCCGTAAACTTCATCGGTAGAAATGTGATAAAACTTTTTATCGCTCATATCATCTTTCCAGATTTCCTTTGCTGCATTTAGCAGATTTACTGTACCTAAAATATTGGTATTAATAAAGGCCAGTGGGTCAGAAATAGATCGGTCTACATGCGATTCTGCCGCGAGGTGTAATACACCATCAAACTTATATTTATTAAATAGATTAGTTACAAAATCTAAATCAGTAATATCACCTTTAATAAAATTATAGTTTGGTTTAGAGTCGATATCTGTTAAATTCTCAAGATTGCCAGCATAAGTTAAGGCATCTAAATTTGTAATTTCGTAATTGGGATATTTATTTACAAACAGTCGAATTACATGAGACCCAATAAATCCGGCACCACCAGTAATTAAAATTTTCTTTTTCATCAGTCGTAATTTTAAAGCTTAGAAATTAATTGAATCTATTATTTTAAATTTTCCTGCCATTTCCAGGCCGATAACAAGGTGTCATCCAGCGAACTTTCCGATTTCCATCCTAAAGTTTTATTTGCAAATGATGTGTCTGCATAAATTTGTTCCACATCACCCGGACGACGAGCTACAATTTTGTGCGGAATTTTTTGTCCTGTAGAACGCTCAAAACTCTCAATAATTTCAAGAACCGATACTCCTTTGCCTGTTCCAACGTTAAAATATTCGTAATTTGAATTGTGTTTATTTTCCAATAACCTTTCAATTGCTACAACATGAGCTTTAGCAAGATCAACAACATTAATGTAGTCTCTAATGCATGATCCGTCGGGAGTGTTGTAATCGTCTCCAAAAACACTAAGTTCGGTGCGAATACCTGCTACAGTTTGTGTTATAAAAGGAATTAAATTGTTAGGAACTCCAAGAGGTAACTCTCCAATTTTTGATGATGGATGAGCACCAATAGGGTTAAAATATCGTAAAGCAATTCCCTTTAGTTCGGGATGAGCTTTTACTGTATCGCGAATAATATCTTCACTTATCGATTTTGTATTACCGTAAGGCGACTCTGCTTCTTTTCGAGGTGTCGATTCAGTAACAGGTAATTTATCTGGCTGACCATAAACAGTACAGGATGATGAAAATACCAAATTTGGAATTTTATGTTCTTTCATCGCTTCCAAAATATTCATAAGAGAATTTAAATTGTTGCGATAATACATTAATGGTTTCGCTACCGATTCGCCAACTGCTTTGTTTGCAGCAAAATGGATAATTGCCTGAACCTTAGAATATTTTTTAAAAAACGCTTCAGTTTCCTCAATTACACTTAAATCTACTTTTTCAAAAATAGGTCTTATTCCTGTAATGGCTTCAATACCGTCTAAAACTTCTATTTTCGAATTTGATAAATTGTCGGCAATAATAACTTCGAAACCATTATTCTGAAGCTCAACTGTTGTATGAGATCCAATATATCCGGTTCCGCCTGCTACAAGTATTTGTTTTTTCATAGTTTATTTAATGTATTGTAAATGATAAGTAAAATTAAGGAGTTTTTTATTGATAAGCTTAAGTAATTTATTTAAATTATTTTTAAATTCTGAATGCATTGATTATTAAAACATTGTTGCTTATACGCAGAAAATCCATTTGAGTGACATAAAATTTTACCTATATTTGTGTATTATGCTAGAAGTATCAAAATATATTGAAGATTTATTATTCGTTCATGACTGTGTAATTCTACCAGGTTTTGGTGGGTTTGTAGCTAATTACAAACCAGCAAAATTTGACGATAATCAGCAGCTTGTTTCACCCCCTTCAAAAGATATTGGTTTTAACCGTAATTTAATTCAAAACGATGGTCTATTGATTAATCATTTAGCCGATTCGGAGAATGTAAGTTATGCCGAAGCTGAAAAATCAATTTTGTTTTTTATTGAAGATTTAAAAGTTAAAATTCAGCGGGGAGAAAAGGTTGAATTGAATAATGTTGGTGCTTTTTTTAATGATAGAAGGCACAATTTGCAATTTGAGCCATCGAATAGTATGAACTATTTGGTTGATGCTTTTGGTTTGGAACAAATATCATTTACAGAGTTAAGTAAACCTGTAGAGGAAAGAATTCATAATATTGGTGCTAATTCGGTTAAAGTAAAAAATCTTTTTACAAGAAAAAGAATTTGGTATACTGCAGCAGCAGCTTGTATTGCCGTGGTAGTTTTCTTGCCTTTAAGCTCGGAGCGATCTTCATTTTTAAATTCTGCATCAATGGGATTCTCTGATGGCAAAGCCGATTTAAAAGAAAACCATGTACAGCTAAAAGCTCAAATTTCGCCACCCGAAGAATTAGTAAAATATGAACCTAAGCTTACAAGTAAATTGGCGAAGCTTAATGTGCAAAAAATAAGTAGTAATATGTATTATCTTATTGCTGGTAGTTTTACTACCACTGATAATGCTAAGATTTTGCAGAAAGAATTAATTTCGAAGTCTTATCCTGCAATTATTATCAGAAATAAGAATTTGTATTCGGTTGCAATTAATAAGTTTACTAGTAGAACTGCTGTTGATAAATTTAAAAAGAAAGTAATTGCTGCAAATCCTAAATCATCGTATTGGGTTTTAAAGAAATAATATAAAACACATAAAAAAAGCGCTTCCGATAAGAAAGCGCTTTTCTTTTGCTTGTATTTTATCTGATTTCAGATCCTGGTTTTATGCTTTGGTCGGGAGAAACAAATGATAATTTTCCATCTGCATCTTCAGCCATTAAAATCATTCCCTGAGATTCTATTCCTTTTAATTTTTTTGGTTCAAGATTTACCAAAACACTAACTTGTTTGCCAATAATTTCTTCTGGTTTGTAGTGTTCTGCAATTCCCGAAACAATGGTTCTATGATCAATTCCTGTATCAACAGTTAACTTTAAAAGTTTCTTGGTTTTCGCTACCTTTTCTGCTTCGGTAATTGTTCCTACGCGAACATCCATTTTCATAAAATCATCAAAATTGATATTCTCTTTTGCAGGAGTAACAACTTTATTTTCGGCTTCGTTTGCTGCTTTTGTTGCCAAAAGTTTATCAACTTGAGCTTGAATAGTTTCATCTTCAATTTTTTCGAAAAGTAAAGATGCTTTGTTAATCTGATGACCTTCCTTAATTACACTTGTTCCAATATTTTCCCACGAAAGAGATTCTATATTAAGAAATTCGCGAAGCTTTTTGGCTGTAAATGGTAAAAAAGGCTCAATTAAAGTTGAAAGATTAGTGCTTATCTGAAGCGAGATATTCATGATTGTTTTCACTCTCTCAGGATCAGTTTTTGCTAGTTTCCATGGCTCTGTATCGGCCAAGTATTTATTCCCTAAACGAGCTAAGTTCATTGCTTCTTTTAAAGCTTCGCGGAAATGGTAAGTTTCTAAATTCTTTTCTACTTGCTCTTTTAAAATAGGAATTTGAGCAAGTGTTTCTTTATCGAAATCGCTTAACTCACCTTGAGCAGGAACAATTCCTTTGTAATATTTGTGTGTTAAAACCAAAGCACGATTTACAAAGTTTCCTAAAACAGCTACTAACTCATTATTATTTCTTGCCTGAAAATCTTTCCAGGTAAAGTCATTATCTTTTGTTTCGGGAGCATTTGCCGTAAGAACATAACGAAGAACATCTTGTTTTTCGGGAAATTCTTCTAAATATTCGTGTAACCAAACGGCCCAATTTCTTGAAGTTGAAATTTTATCTCCTTCGAGATTCAAAAATTCATTTGAAGGAACATTTTCTGGTAAAATATAAGATCCTTCAGCTTTTAGCATCGATGGGAAAATAATACAGTGGAATACGATATTGTCTTTTCCAATGAAATGAACCATTTTTGAATCTTCTGCTTTCCAGTATTTTTCCCAATCGGGAGTTAATTCTTTCGTTGCCGAGATATAACCAATAGGCGCATCGAACCAAACGTAAAGCACTTTTCCTTCTCCGCCTTCGGCAGGAACAGGAACTCCCCAGTTTAAATCGCGGGTTACAGCACGAGGATGAAGTCCGTTATCTAACCATGATTTACATTGTCCGTAAACATTTGGTTTCCATTCTTTGTGTTCCTCAAGAATCCATTGCTTAAGATATGGCTCGTATTTATCAAGAGGTAAATACCAGTGTTTGGTTTCTTTTAGTACAGGTTTGTTTCCAGTAATCGAAGAAGTAGGATTAATAAGATCTGTGGCATTTAAAGAAGTTCCGCAGCTCTCGCATTGGTCTCCATAAGCACCTTCGCTGTTACAATGAGGACAAGTTCCGGTAATGTATCTATCTGCTAAAAACTGATTTGCATCGGCATCGTAGTATTGTTCACTTGTTTTCTCGATAAATTCTCCTTTATCGTAAAGTGTTTTAAAAAATTCAGAAGCTGTTTCGGCATGTATTTTAGAACTGGTTCTTGAATAAACATCGAAAGAGATACCAAATTTCTCAAATGAATCTTTAATAATATTGTGATACTTGTCAACTACATCCTGTGGAGTTATTCCCTCTTTTTTTGCTTTGATGGTAATAGGTACACCGTGTTCGTCGGAACCACCAATTAAAAGAACATCCTCTCCTTTCATTCTTAAATATCTTACGTAGATATCTGCAGGAACATATACACCAGCCAGATGGCCAATATGAACAGGTCCGTTAGCATAAGGTAAAGCCGTAGTTACAAGCGTTCGGTTAAATTTTTTCATATTATTATAATTTGTATTCATTTGCAATATGGAACATTTGATGAATTGTAATTAATCTATTTTGTAAATTATAGAATTTTATATTCATGATAGTTTTATGTACGATATTATATTTTTGAACAACATAAAACTTACCAGTTACTAATAATCATACCTTTTTTGTATTGTCGATTATTTACAAATGGTCGTTTCAAAAAATATTTTTTCAAAAAGGAAAATACTTTTCTTCTTTGAGATCATATTTTCCTAAGTTAATTTTGTTTACATTTTCGGTTAAAAACATCTCTTAACCGAATTGTTGGCAAAGATAAGATAGAATTGCCAAAAAATTTGTTATCCCTTTGTATTTTATTCTTAATTTGAACTTACTTTTTAAAAAAACTAAATAGATATGTATCAGCCAGCTGCCTTAAAAAAAGGAGATAAAATAGGAATTGTATCTCCTGCCGGAAAAATAGATCCTGAAAAAGTTGGGATTGCAGTAAATAAATTGGAAGAAATTGGCTTTAAGGTAGTTTTAGGAAAT
This sequence comes from uncultured Marinifilum sp., assembly GCF_963677195.1. Taxonomy (NCBI): domain Bacteria; kingdom Pseudomonadati; phylum Bacteroidota; class Bacteroidia; order Marinilabiliales; family Marinifilaceae; genus Marinifilum; species uncultured Marinifilum sp. The sequence continues at coordinate 722,911 of NZ_OY781918.1, read as the reverse complement.
CATGTTTTAGATGAATATCAGCAATTTGCAGGAGCCGATATCGATAGGCTTTACGATTTTCAATCGATGTTAAATGATCCTGAAATTAAAGCAATACTATGTTCTCGTGGAGGATATGGTAGCGTGCGAATACTAGAGCATATAGATTTTGACTGGTTTGTTCGCAACCCTAAATGGATTATAGGATATAGTGATATTACTATTTTTCATACTTACATAAATAATATTCTTGAGATTGAAAGTTTGCATTCAACTATGCCAGTTAATTTTCCAGATGCAGAAGATAATAAATCGCTTACAAGTATGATAAATACAATAATGGGGAATGTTGAGGATTATGAAATTGAATCAAATAAATTGAATCGTGTTGGTACTGCCGAAGGAGAATTGATAGGAGGTAATTTATCGATACTTTATAGTTTAAGGGGAACCAAAATTGATTTTGAGACTTATGGTAAAATTTTATTTATTGAAGATGTTGGGGAGCAGTTGTATCATTTAGACCGGATGATGCAAAATTTAAGAATGGGAGGTAAATTGGCCGATATTAAGGGATTAATTGTTGGTGGAATGAGCGATATGAAAGCAGGAGATCCTGACTTTGGAAAAACTGCCTACCAAATAATTAATGAGGCAGTTCAGGCCTATTCTTATCCGGTTGTGTATGGTTTTCCTGCCGGACACATACAAGAAAATTGGGCACTACCTTTGGGTAGATACTTAAAATTAAATGCAGACAAAGAAAAGGTAAAACTTGTTTGGGATAAAAGGTGAAAATTTTTGATTATGGCAAAACACAACGATTTAGGAAACTTAGGCGAAGATATTGCAGCTAAATACTTGTTAAAAAAGGGCTATCAAATTGTAGATAGAAATTGGATTTATCAGAAAAAAGAACTTGATATAGTTGCTCTAAAAGATGATTTTTTGGTTGTGGTAGAAGTAAAATCGAGATCGACAGATTATTTTGAACATCCTGCTGATGCTGTTACATTGTCGAAAATTAAATTTTTGGTTAGAGCAACTCAAGCTTATGTCGATTTAAAAGAAATCGAAAAAGAGGTAAGGTTCGATGTTATAAGTGTTATAAAAAACGAAGATAAATTTAATATAGAACATATCGAGAATGCATTTATAGCACCCATAGATTAATCAGCTAAATACTTGTCTATAGTAGAAAGTAGTTCTTCAAAACGTATTGGTTTTGCCAAATAATCATCACATCCAGCATCCATAATTCTTTCTCTATCTCCTTCTAATGCATAGGCTGTTTGAGCAATAATAGGAATTTCTTTATGGCTTTTTTTAATTCTTCGAGTAGCTTCACAACCATCCATTATTGGTAAACGAATATCCATAAGAATAACATCAACATCTTTCGAAACTTCAATAATATCAACAGCTTCTTTACCATTTTTAGCCCATAATAATTCCGATTCGGTTCTGCTTAGAGCTGCATCGAAAAACATATTGTTAATCTCTTCATCCTCAACTATCAGAATTCGTTTGTCTTTCCAGTTGTACTTTTGCGAGTATCCTATCTGATCCATGATTAAAAATATACGTTCATTTATAGCTATTTCTGTGAAATAAATATACGAAGATTGCGGCAACTAAAAAAAACAATTTTTAATGCTGATTTTTAAACTCCTTCTTTTTCAGTATAAATACAGCTTGTGTTTATTGAGTATAGGCTATTTCAGAGATTTTTTTGAGTATGACAGTTAATTAACATAAACTATTTTTACTGTAAATGAAACAGCTTTATTAGTAGGTTGACAGAATATTGGCTTTTTTTAGTGGTTAATTGAAGTCATTTTATCAAAAAATATAGTTAGGTTAAAGAAAAAAGTAAATTTACAGATAAAATAGGTCCATTTAATATTCTAATATGCATTCTAATTATGCTATTATTTCTTTTATTCCATTAATTTTAAGTCTTTGTAAATTTTCGTTTACATATTCAGAAAGAAAATTAGTGCAAATAAAAATAGTATGTAATGAATATAGAAGAACTTAGATTTTATTGCTTATCGAAAAAAGCAGTTACCGAAGGATTTCCTTTTGATGAAGAAACTCTTGTTTTTAAAGTTATGGATAAGATGTTTCTATTGACCAGTGTAAGCGGAGATTTAAGTATGAACGTAAAATCTGATCCTGAAAAAGCTATTGAATTACGAGAAATGTATTCATTTGTTATTCCGGGATATCACATGAATAAAAAACATTGGAATACTGTAATTATTGATGATAATGTAGCTGATGATTTGCTAAAAGGATGGATAGATGAATCGTATGATTTGGTGGTTCAAAAATTAAGCAAGAAAAAACAGGAAGAACTTAAGAATTTATAAACAATGCGAATCCAGAGTTGATCTAAAGTGCTAATGCAATGAAAGCAGCAGCTAACCTGCCAAAAGTATGTATCATTAATCCTTTTGTAGATCTGACTTTACTAGCTTTTTGAATATCTGTTTTTTCAATTAACCAATTGAATATTGCCTCAACAGGTTGCCTAATTCTGGATACTGCCGTTGAGAATTTCAGCAGCTTTAATGTTTTATTACATCTGTAATTGGAGCAAGAGTCTGAGAGTTTTGATGTTTCCATATTCTGGTTAAGCTCATTAATAAAGTATATTTTATCGCCAAAAAATGTTCTGTTCTCAATACCTGAATGCTTCTTTAAAAACATTAACATCATTAACAGAAGCAAAAATAGTATTTGCTCAGGATGTGGCAATTTACCAATACGTCTGAAACCCAATAAATGCAGTTTCATACCATAATAATAAATACCTTTTGTCGAGCAGAATCCTTTATCTGTTATTTCTGTTGCAACTTTTCCAGAACGTTTGCCTGAACAGGTAATAATTGGCATTGAGTCCAATAAACTTTGATCCAGACAACAATCTTCCGGCTGATAGTCTGACAAAAGTATTTCAACTAACCGGGCAAAAGCTCCACTTAGTTTATTAAGTCTGTTATTAAAGGCTTTATAGCCTACTAACTTTGGAAACCATGATCTCAACCAGTCAGAAGCAAAACGGTGAATTTGTTTTACTTTTATATGCTCTTCATAGTGCATACAGTATAAATAAATGGTCATAATTTCTTGATCGGTAAATTCAGGTTTACTGTTATTACTGAATCTTTCACAATAAAATTGAAGTTCTTCAAACTTTTCGCAAACCAAAAAGTAAATTCTTATTAACTTGTCGTCTTTATCCTTGGAAATCATATCTAATTGTCACTTCGAAACTGACCTCAAGATACTGATTTTCAAGGATTTAAACAAATATACTCCACTGATAATCAAGGATTTAACAAACTTTTTTTATTGTTTTTTAACTCTGGATTCGCATAAACAGAATATTCTTAATAACAAATACAACACTATCTTATGAAAAAATTATTATTTGTAAGTGTTTGCATTGCTTTATGTAAGCTTACCAGTGTGAATGCCCAGAGTAAAGACAATAATGAAAAAAAGTTTACTACAATTACCGAGGTAAAAACAACACCCGTTAAAAATCAACAAAGTACAGGAACATGTTGGTGTTATGCTACAACATCATTTATAGAAACCGAATTACTTAGAATGGGAGCTACTGAACTTGATTTGTCTGAAATGTATATTGTACGTGCTGCTTATACGCAAAAGGCGAAGCGTTATTTTAGACTGCATGGTAAAGGTAATTACAGTGAAGGTGGACAGGCACATGATGTTTTTAATGTAATTAAAACTCACGGAATTGTTCCCGAAAGTGTATATGAAGGTAATAAGTATGGCAGCAGTTATCATATTCATCGCGAAATGGTGAATTCTACGAAAGCCATGATGGATGAAATTGTAAAAAATCCAAATAAAAAAATTACACCTGTTTGGTTGGCTTCTGTTAATGGTGTTTTAGATACTTATATGGGTGAATTAACAAAAACTTTTAAGTATAATGGGAAAGAGTATACTCCTAATAGTTTTGTTGAAAAATTAGGACTTAATTCTGATGATTATGTAGAATTAACTTCATATAGTCATCATCCATATTATAAAGCCATAAACCTAGAAATTCCTGATAATTGGTCTGATGATTTATATTATAATTTACCAATTGATGAACTAATGGAAGTTATAAATAATGCCTTAAATGATGGGTATTCGGTATGTTGGGATGGCGATGTGAGTGAAAAAGGTTTTTCGCACCGTAAAGGATATGCTGTTTTACCAGCGGTTAAGGAAACAGACATGAGTAATTCTGAAATTGCAAAATGGGAAGATGGAGTTAAAAATAAAACAGATAAGGAAAAAGATGATATGTCTGAACCAAATGTGAATCAGGAGCTTCGTCAGGAAACTTTCGATAATTTTGAAACTACCGATGATCATTTAATGCATTTAACAGGTATAGTAAAAGATCAGAATGGAACGATTTATTACAAGACAAAAAACTCGTGGGCCGAAGATAGTAATAAGTTTGGAGGATACTTAAATATGAGTGAAGCTTATGTTAGATTAAAAACTGTAGCTATTATGGTTCATAAAGATGCTTTATCGAAAAATATGAAAAAGAAATTAGGCTTGTAAAAAAAATATTTTTCATTTTTAGGGTGCTTTTTTAGCACCCTTTTTTTATCTCTTTTTATCTTGCTGATTTTCCTTTTTAAGAAACAGAGCCTAATGTATTATTGGTATTCAGAAATTATTTTATAATATTGTTTGCCCATAAAATAGTTCCTATGACCCTAATCGCCGAAATAGCAATCGATAAATTTAGAAGTGGAAAAGAATCTGCTTTTAAAAATTTGTATGATAAATATTTTGAGGCACTATATCTTTTTGGACTTAAATTTATTCCCAATAGCGATGCGGTAGAAGATTTGGTTCAGGAAAGTTTTATTAAGCTTTGGGAGAAGAGGAAATCTTTTTATCATGAAGCTGCTTTAAAAGCTTTTCTTTACAAATCGGTACGTAATGCTTGTCTTAATTATATCGAACATCAAAAAGTAACTCATAAATATGAGAAAAATGCTGATACTGATATTACTAGCAATGATTATTTTTTGAATAATGTAATAGAAGAAGAGGTAAATCGTATTATTGCTGAAACGCTTCAAAAATTGCCAGAATCAGCTCGTATAATATATTTATTAAGTCTTAAAGGATTAAAAAATGCTGAAATTGCCGAGGATTTAAATATATCTGTTAATACAGTAAAAACACAAAAACAGAGAGCTAATAAATTTTTAAAAAGGAATTTAAAAGACCTACTGGCTATGCTTTTTTTTATTTAGAAGAGAAAAAATTACTAAAAAAAATGTTTTTTTGTCACCTGTTTTTTTAGTTTTCCTGTTATTATATTGTATAACTCCAATAGAAAGAAATGAAGAATAGTTTGCATTCGGGATTTAAAATTGCTGATCTTATTGTGAAGAGACTCGAAAGTCGTTTAACAAAAGAGGAAGAGCAGTACCTGGAAGATTGGAAACATGAAAAAAAAGAGAATCAGCTTTTACTTCAAAATCTTTCTGAAAATCCCCAAAAGCGAAATGTTTTAAGAAAATCGCAACTTATTAATACAAACAAAGAAGAGGTTTGGGGAAAAATTCAATTGAGACTTGCAAAGAACAGATCTCGTAAAATAAAAAATAATTTAATTGCAATTGCTGCAGTTTTAATTATTGCTTTAGGAACAAGTTTGTTTTTCTCTAATTTAAATGAGGAAAGCTATATTAATATGCCTGATAGCTCAATTTCTGGAAATAAACAGTCTATTCTTGTTTTAGGAAATGGGCAAAGATATAAATTGGGTAAAAAGCTTACTTTAAACGAAAATGGTGTTGTTATTTCTAATGATTCTAAAGAGCTAATCTATGAAAAGCAAAAGACTGTAACTGTTAATCAATTAACTTATAATACAATTATTACTCCCTTAGGAGGAGAATATAAATTGACACTTATGGATGGAACTAAAGTGTGGCTAAATTCTGGTTCTAAGTTAAGGTATCCATCGCAGTTTGCATCTAAAACAAGAAAGGTTGAATTACAAGGAGAAGCTTATTTTCAGGTAGCTAAAGATTCTGTTCATCCATTTGTTGTAGACCTAAATAAAGCTCAGGTTAAAGTATTGGGAACTTCGTTTAATGTAAATGCATATTTAGATAAAATTGTAACTACTTTAGAGGAAGGAATAGTTGAAGTAAGTGATGAGTTGTTTGGTGAGCAACAAAAGTTGATGCCGAATGAGCAATTTTACTTTAACATTACTACAGGTAAGTATGAAAAAAGAACTGTTGATTCTAGAATATATACAGCCTGGAAAGATGGGCGATTTGTGTTTGAGAATGAGAGCCTTGAAAGTATAATGAGTCGCATATCAAGATGGTATGATGTTGACGTTTTGTTTTTGAATAAATCGTGTAAATCCTTAAGGTTTTCGGGAGATTTAAACAGATATGAGGATATTAATGAAATTCTTGAATTAATAGAAATAACACATAAAGTGAAGTTTACCATTAAAGGGAGAAACCTAAGGGTGGATAGTATATAAAAAAAACCGGGATTTGCTGCCACAAACCCCGGACAAAGCCAATATACATTCCTGCAATTACAGAAATGAAATACTAACCAAATCACACTCAAAATTATGAAAAAAAATTGGAAATAGTCTTTTATGCAGAAAAGAAAAGAGTTTTTTGTGTTAAGACTTCTGTTTTTTTTCCTGCTTATGTGTTTTACGAGTTTATTTGTAAATGCCCAGAAACAGGAACAAAAGCTGGAGTTGCGGATGAAAAATGCAACATTGATTCAAGTCATGTCTGCTATAAAAGCGAATTCCAATTACACTTTCCTGTATAATGTTGATGACATTAAAAAACATAGAAAATTAAAGCTTAACGGAACTCCTAAAAGTGTTAAGGATATTTTAAACGATTGCCTTTCTAAAAGTGGTTTAACTTATGAAATTCGCAATAAGCTTATTATTATAAAACCTATTCCCAAGTCTCCAGCTTCTAAGATAAGTATTTCTGATACAGATAGAAATACGAAAAATATTCGTGGTTGTGTTAGCGATGCAAACGGAGTATTATTGCCGGGAGTTTCAGTTTTATTTAAAGGAACAAACTTTGGTACATCTACCGATATAAATGGTAATTATTCTCTTATTCGGCACATAGGCCCAAATGATACTTTAGTTTTTTCATTTATAGGAATGAAAAGCAAAGAAATTAGTATTGAAGATAAAGAAATTATAGATGCAGTATTAAATTTTACTGATGAAAAATTGCTCGAAGTTGTGGTAACTACCGGATTTCAAAAAATTGATAGGAAGTTATTTACTGGAGCAGCATCTAAAATATATCAAAAGCAGATAGAATTAAATGGAATACCCGATGCAAGTCGTTTTTTGCAAGGACATGTTGCCGGAATGCAAATTGAAAATATCTCTGGTACTTTTGGAACGGCTCCTATTGTTCGAATAAGAGGAAATGCTTCGGTTAATGGAAGTAATAAACCTCTTTGGGTTGTTGATGGTGTTGTTTTGGAAGATATTATTGAACTTACTAACGATGATTTAACTTCCGGAAATTTATCGACAGTTTTAAGTTCTGGTGTACTTGGAATTAACCCTTATGATATTGAGTCTTATCAAATATTAAAAGATGCTTCGGCAACAGCTCTTTACGGAGCAAAAGCTATGAATGGCGTTATTGTAATTACTACAAAAAAAGGGAAAAGAGGAAAACCAATGGTATCCTATTCGGGAAGTGTAAGCATAAAGAAAAAGCCAAATTATTCTCAGTTTGATGTTTTAAATTCCGATAAGGAAATGGAGGTTTATCAGGAATTGTATGATAAAAACTGGATTGATATTTCTACTGCTACAAGTGCTCAAAATCATGGTGCTATGAGCAAAATGTTTAATCTGATAGCAAAAAATAAATTAACATGGGGACCCGATGGGGGCTTGAATTACGATTTTTTATCGAAATACGCCAATAGTAACACCGATTGGTTTGATGTATTATTTAGAAATTCTCTGTCTCAACAACATTCATTTAGCATTAGTGGAGGTTCAGATCGTTCTCGTTTATATACTTCTATTGGTTTTTATAATGATGCAGGGCAAACAGTATCCGATAATGTTAAAAATTACACTGCGAGTTTAAAAGGTGATTTCGATATATCCGAAAAATTTAAATTAGGTTTTAAATTATCGGGGAATATACGCGATCAGCAGTTACCCGGATCAAGAGATCGTAAGTTTGAACCAATTACCGGAGTTTACGAAAGAAATTTTGATATTAACCCATTTAATTATGCTTTGTATACAAGCCGCAGTATTCGTCCTTATGATGATAATGGCAATTTAGAATATTTTAGACACGATTATGCTCCATTAAACATTCTTTACGAGTTAGATCATAACTATGTAAATATTGATGTTGATGATTTTTTATTTCAAGGTGATTTGCAGTATAAAATAAACTCACAATTGAAAATAAAGTCAATATTACAAGGACGTTGGGTGAATACTTTGCGTGAACAAAAAATTCATGAATCATCTAATCAGGCAGAAGTATACAGAGCAGATAATCCATTGTTTTTAAACTCTAACAAATATTTATTTGATGATCCGGAAGCACCAGAAAAGAATCCTTATACTGTATTGCCTCAAGGGGGATTTTATAACACTACTAAAAACTCACTTACTAGTTATTTTATGAGAAATATTGTAGAATGGTCTCCTAGATTCAACAATAAGCATATAACTAACTTTTTAATTGGGCAGGAAGTTCGATATACTAACCGCTCAGAAGTTTATGATGAAACCTGGGGGTATTTATACGATAAGGGAGGACTAGTTGTTAGTGATCCTAATTTTGAGCGATATCTCGAATTTCGAGATTTGGATTATTTTTATGATACCGACGATCGGTATAGATTTATTGGTGCATTTGCTACAGGATCATATTCTTATTTGGGAAAATATATTTTTAATGCAACTTTTCGTTTTGATGGCGATAACAGACAGGGTAAAATTGCAAAATCGCGTTATCTGCCTACCTGGAATTTTAGCTTAGCATGGAATTTATTCGCCGAAAAATTTATGAGTAAATATGAATTTATCGATCTTTTTAAACTTAAAGCGACTTATGGTTTATCGGGCGATAATGGAATTGGTGCAAGCAGATCTTTGGTTTTAAGAGATTATGAGCCATTACGGCCAAATGAAAATGACAGGGAATCGGTTCTTTATATCGAAAATCTGGCCAACAGGAATTTAAGTTGGGAAAAATTATATGAGTTTAATATTGGATTGGAACTGGGATTATTTAAAAATCGTATTTATGTCGATTTTGAATATTATAAAAGATACTCAAAAGATTTGCTTGGTTTGCTTACAACAAGTGGAATTGGCGGAGAAACCTATAAGTATGGTAATGTTGGAGAATTAAAAATGAATGGTTTTGAAGCTACAGTTTTTACTAAAAATATAAAACTGGAAAAATTTTCCTGGAGCACAAAATTTACTTTTAGTTATTCGAAAGATAAAATTACAGAGTATTCTGATGAACCTCGAATTGCTGATGCTATACAATCGCTAGGAACAAACCTAAAAGATTACTCGGCTGGTAGTTTGTTTTCTATTCCTTTTGCAGGTCTCGATACAAATGGAGTTCCTTTATTTTATGGACCAGATGGAGAATTTACCCAAAAAATTAATTTGCAGAATAGATTGGACATTCTTAAGTATCTTAAATACGAAGGACCAGTTACTCCTCGAGGCTTTGGTGGATTAAATAACACTTTTACCTATAATAATTTTTCTTTATCGGTAGGTCTTCATTTTCGATATGGTAATAAAATAAGACTGGAAGATGCGTACCACGATTCTTATGATGATTATTCTAGTTTACCTGGTGGATTAAAAGATCGGTGGAGATATTCAGGAGATGAAAATTATACCAATATCCCAGCTATTTTAAGCTGGCAATTCTCCGAGCAACAAAGAGATGCAGGCTTAAATCCTTATCAATTGTATAATAAAAGCGATGTTAGAGTTGCCGATGGAGGTTTCATTAGATTAAAAAATGTGAGCTTAGAATATCAAATTCCTGAACAATGGCTTAAGAATTGTTTTATAAATTCTGCAAGTTTGCGTTTTCAGGCTTATAATATAGCTTTATTATATTCCGATAGTAAGCTAAATGGAGTCGATCCTGAATATTTTCAATCTGGAGGAATATCCTTACCAATGGCTCGAACTTATACATTTTCCGTAAATTTAAATTTTTAATTTGCAAGCATGAAAAATGTAGCTACTCTTATACTTATTTGTTTCTGTTGCTTTTCTTGCGATCAGTATCTTGATGAAAATCCTGACAACAGAAAAGAAATTGAAACACTCGAAGATGTTGCCGATTTAGTGGCTAACTCATATAATCAGGCAACTTATTTATTTGTTGAGTGGATGACAGATAATGTTACGGCTATAGATGATAATACTCAGCAGGAACACATGAGTGAAGCATTTAAATGGGAACCAATAGATTCTTACGAAGCACAAGAGTCTCCAAGTTATTTTTGGAGTAATGCATATTATGCCATTGCACATGCAAATGAAGCATTAGCCGTAATCGATAATTTTAATGGTGATGAAACCTTCAAATTAGCAATAAAAGGGGAAGCTTTGATAAGTAGAGCGTACAACCATTTTTTATTAGTTAATGTGTTTGCAAAACATTATAATGCTGAAAGTGCAAATACCGATATAGGTATTCCTTATGTAGATGAGGTTGAAGATGAATTTCTAAAAAAATATACAAGGCAATCGGTACAGAAAGTTTATAACTTAATAGAGAGAGATTTATTAATAGGCTTGCGGTATTTATCTGATGATTACTTTGTTGGATCTAAGAAATATCATTTTACAAAAGAAGCTGCGTATGCTTTTGCAACACGATTTTATTTGTTTAGAAAAGAATATGATAAGTGTATATTGTACTGCAATAAGCTATTAGGTGGCGGACAGGCAAATTCGGTGTATATTCGAGATTTGTATAATATTTTTAAAGGAAGCACTTTCGACGAAATGGCAGCAAAATATTCTGATTCAAACGAAAATGGAAATCTTTTGTTAATTAGAAAAGAAACATTTTTTGCACGTGAAAATTATGGATACAGAAGTAATTCTGAGAAATATGCAGAGATTTTTTCGGATAATTTACAAGGCGAAAATGATATAAGAAATCAGCAATGGAGCTTGGGAACAAGCGCTGTTTTTGCTCCTAAATATAACGAGTTGTTTCGATATACCACAAATGACACTGGTTTGCCCTATTTTATTCAGAGCGAATTAAAGGGCGAAGAGGTATTGCTCAATAGAATGGAGTCTTTTATTATGACTGGTGAATTTCAGAGAGCTTTAGACGATTATCATGTGCTGGCTGCAAAAAGGTACGAAAATGGAGGACTTGTAAATTTGGATTTGATTAAAAACTATTATTCGGAGCTTGATACAAAAAAAGCAATGCTCTCTTTTGTAATTGATGAGAGAAGGAAAGAATTTGTTGACGAAGCTTTGCGATGGTTCGATATTAAAAGGTTTTCTATTCCGCTTACCCACATAAGCTTAGACGGAGAAATTATTAATTTACAGGCCAACGATAACAAAACGGCAGTGCAAATACCTCAAACGGCTATAAATAATGGTTTACAACCTAATTTAAGATAGAAATGATAAACTGTATGAATAACATATTATGGATTTTTTTTAACTTTTTACTTATCATTCTTCCTGCATGTAATTCTGCCGATCAGGTTAATTATGAAGCTCCAGAGGAAGAGCTATCTAAGCATCCAAACGATATTTATATAAGAGAAAATATATTGAACAATTATGGAACTGCAATTCGTTGGAGATGGGATGATCGTTTTTTAAGTAAAGGACAAACTGCTTCGGCAATTAATGAGGATTTTGTAATTCCAGTAATAAAGCTAATTGAAAATTTATGGATTAATCCTTTTATAGCACTTTCCGATGATTCGGAGACTTTTATTCGAGAGTATATTCCTAAGGAAATTGTATTTATTGGATCGTATATTTATAATAACAATGGCACCAGGATATTTGTCTACGAGGAGGCTGGTTCACGTTTAAGCTTATCTAACTTAAATGCCTTTGATTTAGAAGATCAAAACTGGATTTTGCAACAGTTAATAACTATGCATCATGAATTTAACCATATTTTATTGCAAGATTATGAATTACCTGCAGGTTTTAATACTATTTCTGATAAAGGATATTTAGGACAGGGATGGAGCAACGGCGTATCTTATGCCGATGCTATAAAAAGAGGGATGCTAACTCCTTATGCTACCAATAATGAATATGAAGATTTTTGCGAATTAGTTTCTCTGTATTTAGTTCAAGATCCAGAAAGTTTTAACTCTTTGTATCTCGAATATTTCGATTGTTCTGAGTATTCTGATCAGCTGGAATGTGAAGAAATAAATGCCGGACGTACATTAATTCGCCAAAAACTAGAACTTGCCAAGAATTTTTATTCCGAGAATTTTAATATTAATATACAGGATTTAAGAGATACAATTCAATCTAAAATTCAATCTATAAACTAAAAATATTCTACCTAATTTAAATGAAAAATACCCTACCAGTGCGTATCGGTATGAAATTTTATATATTTGTATCTGTAACATTTACATTAAAATACAAATAATATGCCGTCCGGAATCTTTCAAGTATCTAACGAATCAGGAACACCAAAATACAAGCAGCTTATTAATTCTCTGTTTCAATCAATCGAAAATGGTGATATTTTAATAGGTGATCGTTTACCATCAATAAATTCTATTTGTAAGGAATTTGGCTTGTCGAGAGATACCGTTTTGGTTGCTTTTAACGAATTAAAGGCAAAAGGAATTGTATCTTCAGTACCCGGCAAAGGATATTATTTGGAGAGTACTGCTACTCAGTTTAAGCAAAAAATATTTTTATTGTTCGAGGAGTTTAATGTCTTTAAAGAGATTTTATACAATGCTTTTATAGAACACTTAGGAGGCGATGTATCTGTTGATATATATTTTCACCATTTTAATCGATCGGTATTTAAAGAACTAGTAGATAATAACAACGGAAAATATACCTCTTATGTTATTATGCCAGCAAAGTTTAATGATGCATACAATGTGTTAAAAAACTTGCCTCAGGATAAAGTTTATATGCTCGATCAAACCAATGCAAGCTTAAAAAAATATTATCCGGCGGTTTATCAGAACTTCGAGAAAGACATTTTTAATGCTTTAAAGTCGGGAATCGATTTACTGGAAAAATACAAGAAAATATACTTTGTATATCCAGGAGGAAAAGAGCCACTTGGCCAGTTAAAAGGATTCAAAAAGTTTATCAATACTTATAAGGATAAATGGGAATTTGAAGTTATAAATACCTTAAAAAATCAACAAATAAATGCAGGCGAAGTGTATATCGTTCCCAACGATATCGACTTGGTAACTCTTGTAAAAGAAGCCAAAAAAGAAAATTTAAGTATTGGTAATAATTTAGGAATTATTTCTTACAACGATACCCCATTAAAAGAAATTGTTGTTGATGGAATTACAACAATAAGTACCGATTTTAAGGAAATGGGACGCATACTTGCCAATATGGTACTAAACTCACAGAAAGATTTGATTGAGAATAAGTCTAAATTAATTCGCAGGAACTCTCTTTAATATTGTATTTCTTAAAAATCAGGTTACTAATTGTTTAAAGTTTTTTTGCAATTTTAATAAAAAGAAATAACTTTACCCACCAGTACCAACCAGTAAGATGATGATTGCTGAAAAATAAAAATTTTTACACGAATTTGAAAACGATTACGACATAGAAGAATATTATGTGTTTCTAATGTTTACAGTAGCTTATTTTGTGTGGTTTTTATGTTGGTAGAATAGTAATTTGAATAATTATTATAGGAAAATACAATGAACGAGTTGCTTGATGTCGGGCTGCTAATGAGGCAATCATCCCTCCATCGATAGCTAATTTAGGTGAATTTAGCCCGACAGATCTCAACTCATTTAAAGTTTTAGAAATAGAATATTTAAAGAATTATGAATTGAATATAGTTTGAGGTGAAAATAAATTCATAGTTCATATTTAATAATTTACTACTCATGAAAAAGTTTGATTACATCGAAAATCCGCATCGTAGATACAATCCATTAACAGGAGAATGGATATTGGTTTCACCACATAGGTCTAAAAGGCCTTGGCAAGGACAGGTTGAGAAAGTTGTAGAAGAAAAACGTCCTTCTCACGATCCAAATTGTTATTTATGTCCTGGAAACGATAGAATTGGTGGAGAGAAAAATCCAAACTACGAAGATGTATATTCTTTCCAAAATGACTTTAGTGCTCTTTTACAAGATACTCCCAAAGGTGAATATGCTGATGGAGATCTTTTTAAAGCAGAAAGCGAATCTGGAGTTTGTAAAGTAATCTGTTTTAGTCCCGATCATAGTCTTACAGTTCCGGAAATGAAGGTGGAAAATATCCGTAAAGTAGTTGATCTTTGGTGTAAAGAATACAAAGAACTGGGTGATCGTGAAGATATTGGTTACGTGCAGATTTTTGAGAATAAGGGTGCTATTATGGGATGTTCTAATCCTCACCCACACGGACAAATTTGGGCTTCTGGCTTAATTCCGCTTGAAACTTCAAAAGAATCAGAAACTCAAAAAGAGTATTTCGAAAAGCACGGTCGTACCATGTTATTCGATTATTTGAATAGCGAATTGGAAAAGAAAGAGAGAATTTTAGCAGAGAATGACTCTTTTGTTGCTTTAGTTCCTTTCTGGGCAGTTTGGCCATTCGAAACCATGATTATTAGTAAAAGAGCAGTTTCGAACCTATTGGAATTAACCGATGAGGAAAGAACTGATTTAGCTGATATTTATAAGAAGTTGACAATTAAATACGATAATTTATTTGAAGTTTCGTTTGCTTATTCAGCAGGTGTGCACCAAGCTCCTACCGATGGAGAAGAGCATCCTGAATGGCATCTGCACATGCATTTCTATCCACCATTATTGCGCTCGGCTAGCGTTAAAAAATTCATGGTAGGATATGAAATGCTGGGTACTCCACAAAGAGATATTACGGCCGAAGGTGCAGCCAAAAGATTAAGAGAATTACCTGAAATACATTACAAGCAAAGATAATCATGAAGGGAAAGATATTGGTAACTGGAGGAACCGGATATATCGGTTCTCACACAACAGTTGAGTTAATTAATAAAGGATACGAAGTTGTAATTATCGACAATTTATCTAATTCTGAAGCCAGAGTTGTAGATAGCATTGAAAAAATTACCGGAACTCGTCCAAAGTTCTACGAAATGGACTTGCTTGATCAGCTTAAACTAGATGCTTTTTTTGCTGAGAATAATGATTTAAATGGAATTATTCATTTTGCTGCTGCAAAAGCAGTAGGCGAATCGGTTAATATTCCTTTGCACTATTACCGCAATAATTTAGTTACCATGCTAAACTTATTGGAGGGAATGAAGAAATATGAAATTGAAAATTTTGTATTCTCTTCGTCTTGCACTGTTTATGGGCAGCCCGATGAGTTACCTGTAACAGAAAATGCTCCAGTTAAACCAGCAGAATCTCCTTATGGATATACCAAACAGGTAAATGAAAACATACTGAAAGATACCATTGCTTCGGGTGCAAAAATTAAAGGAATCGCATTGCGATATTTTAACCCAATTGGAGCGCACCATTCAGGTCTTATTGGAGAATTACCAATTGGTGTTCCTGCCAATTTAATGCCTTTTATTACACAAACAGCTTATGGTTTACGCGAGCAATTAAGTGTATTTGGTGACGATTACGATACTCCTGACGGTTCATGCATTCGCGATTACATTCATGTTGTTGATTTGGCGAAGGCGCATATCATTGCTATTGAGCGTATGATTGATGGTAGAAATGATAGCTCTTATGAGATGTTTAATATCGGTACTGGCAACGGTTTTTCTGTATTCGAGGTAATTAAATCATTCGAAAAAACATCAGGAAAGAAATTGAACTATGTTGTTGCTCCACGAAGAGCAGGTGATATAGTTAAAATTTGGGCCGATACAACAATTGGGAATACTGTTTTGGGTTGGAAAGCCGAAAAAACGCTTGATGAAATGACCAAATCTGCATGGGATTGGGAAAATAATTACAGAGCATCAATTAAAAAATAGATTCAAAAAAAATTATTAAAAATATATCAGATGAAAATAAGTGCAATAATCGAGAAACTTAATGGAGGCAAAAATAAAGCCTTCACAGCTTTATACGGAAACGATGAAGCTATTTTAAAATTACAAGCAGATCGCTATTCAAAGCAATTGGCAGATTTCCAAACTGCTTTTGCTTGCGATGAGGCAACATTGTTCAGTTCTCCAGGTCGTACCGAAGTAGGTGGTAATCATACCGATCATCAGTTGGGAAGAGTGTTGGCAGGAGCTGTAAATCTAGATAATATTGCTGTTGCAGCTGCTAATGGAACAAATGTAGTTCGTATTAATTCGGTTGGTTTTCCTCCATTCGAGGTCGATTTAGAAAATCTTGAGGTTACAGAATTTGAAGTTACTCCAACTAACTTGGTTCGTTCAATTGCTGCAGGAATTAAAGAGTTAGGTCTTAAAGTGTCTGGTTTCGATGCTGTTATTGATGGTGCTGTACCAGAAGGATCAGGATTGAGCTCATCTGCTTCTTTCGAAGTATTGATTGGTGCTATTTTTAGTCACTTATTTAACGATGGAAAGTTAGATCCTGTTGATAATGCAAAAATTGGTCAGAAAGCAGAGCATGCTTGTAAGAAATTTTGTGGTTTAATGGATCAGACAGCTTGTGCTGTGGGTGGTTTCATTACAATCGATTTTGAAAATCCAGCTAACCCAATTGTAAAAGCATTGGATTTTGATTTTGCTAAAACAGGTTACTCATTGGTTATTACAAACACTGGTGGTAGTCATGGTGGATTAGATGCTGAATACAATTCTCTTCCAGGAGAAATGAAAGCGGTAGCTAAGGAATTAGGCCAGGAAGTTCTTCGTCCTCTTTCTATGGAAGATGTGGTAAAAGGAATTCCAGCTATTCGTGAAAAAGTTGGCGATCGTGCTATTCTTCGTTCTATGCACTTTCAGGGAGATAACGCTCGTGTAGTTGATCAGGTTGCGGCTTTAGAGGCTAACGAATTCCAAAAATTTTTAGGTCTTGTTATTGAGTCAGGATTTAGCTCATACATGTACAATCAGAATATTTTTGTTGGTGGTCAGCCAGAATATCAAAGTGTAGCTCTTGCATTGGCTTTAAGCGAGCAAGTTCTTAAAGGTAAAGGTGCATGGCGTGTTCATGGTGGCGGATTTGCCGGAACAATTCAGGCTTTTGTACCAAATGATTTGTTAGAAGAATACATTTCAACTCTGGAATCAGTATTTGGCGAAGGTAACTGTCACAAACTATTTATTAGAGCTGAGGGATCAGTTAAAGTAGAATTATAATAAAATGAATTAGGTAGTTGGGTGAATTAATTTATCCAACTGCTTTTGTATTATATCAAACACATTTATACAATCATCATGGGAAATTCAAAAACGAATTACGCGGTTCCTTTTGCAATTATGTCCTTTCTACTTTTCCTTTTGGGATTTGTAACCTGGATTAATAATATTTTGGTTCCATTTATGAAGGCACAATTTACGATCACCGAAAGTCAGGCTCAGTTGGTAAGTGCAGCTTTCTTTAGTGCATATATAATCTCCATCCCCGTTGGCGGAGTTGTTAAAAAAATTGGTTACAAAATGAGTGTAATTATTGGATCGGTAATTACAGGTATTGGTTGCGCTATTTTTATTCCTGCTTTAGGAATTGGTTACAATATGGTATTGGCAGGACTTTTTATCACAGCTATTGGTGTGGTAGTGTTACAAGTTGCCGCTAATCCTTATGTAATTGCATTGGGTACTCCAGAAACTTCAGCTTCTCGTTTAACTTTGGCAATGGCTATTAACTCGAGTGCTGCTGTTTTGGCTCCAATTATTGGTGGATTTATTATTGAATCGAACGAAGGAAATGTTATTGTCCATGAAAATATGGCGAAAATAATGTTTATTGCATTGGCTGGTATTTCTATACTAACGGCTATTATTTTGGTTTTTATGCATCTTCCTGCTATCGAAGATGAAGAAGATGCAACTGAAGAAGCTGCAGGGCGCAGTGCCTGGAGTTTTCCTCATCTGATTTTAGGTTTTCTTGCTATTGGTATGTACATGGGACTTGAAGTTGGAGTAGGTAACTATTTCTTAAATTATGTAGAATATAATGTAGAAGGCAAAACAATGGCCTATGCAACAATGATCTTAGGTTTTTATCCTGCAGGTTTCTTTGTGGGTAGATTATTGGGAGCTGGTCTTTTAAAAAAATACGAAGCATCAAAAGTTTTATTGGTTAACTCGCTTATTTGTGTTGCTCTTTTAGGTGCATTCTTTTTAACTAAAGGTTCTGCATTCTCAATTTGGCCATTAATTGCTCAAGGATTATTCTTATCAATCATGTGGTCGGTACTTTTCGATCTTTCTATGAAAGATATTCCTGCTGCAGCTGCAAAATTGGGTTCAGGTATTATTTGTACTGGTGTTGTATTTGTAGGTATCTGGATGTATATCATGGGAAAAGTTGTTGATTCTACAGGTACTTTATTAGCTGATGGAACAATTGATGCTGCATCATGTAACTATAGTGCGGCTTACCTATTCTTCTTTTTCTTTTATGCATACATTATTTTCTTCGCTTTAAAAGGTGCAAAAATTAGAAAATAATACTATTTAAATTGTGTAGTTTTAATCTAACATTAAAAAGACAATAAAAATGCAAGTTTACACACTTAAGAATAAAAATATAGAGCTTGACTTTATTCCAAGAGGAGGTCAAATTATATCAATAAAAGTTCCTGATGCAAAAGGCATTGTAGAAGATGTTGTTGTTGGGTACGATACAGTTGAAGGAGCACTTGCCGGCGATGGTTATTTCGGCGCACTGTGTGGTCGTTATGCCAATAGAATTGTTGGTGGAAAATTTGAGATCGATGGAGAAAAATTTCAGTTAGATTGTAATAATGAAACCAACCATTTACATGGTGGAGTTGATGGTTTCAATGCAAGAATCTGGAACGTTACTCCTGTTAGCCTTGATAAATTTGTGCAAGCTTATAAATTGAGCTTAACAAGTGAAGATGGAGATCAAAAGTATCCTGGAAAATTGGATGTATCAGTAATTTATGGTTTGACAGAAGATAATCAGTTTATTATTGAGTACGAAGCAGAAACAACTAAGGCCACAGTTATTAATTTAACAAGTCATCCGTATTTTAATTTAAATGGTTCGGGTAATGGTTCTGCTGTTAATCACAGTTTGCAACTGAACGCTTCAAAGTACACTCCTATTTCTGCTGAATTGGGAACTACTTCAGGAGAAATTGTTGCTGTAGAAGGTACTCCTTTCGATTTTACAAGTCCAAAAACAGTAAAAATTGCTTGCGATACCGATCATGAACAAATTAAAATGATTGATGGTATTGATCACAATTTTGTAATTGATGATTTTGATGGAGCAGTAAAATTAGTTGGAACGCTTTCTGATCCTGAATCGGGACGTAAAATGGAAGTGTATACCGATCAGCCAGGAATTCAAATTTACACAGGTGCTCATTTCGATGGTTCGGAAAAAGGAAAAAAAGGAACTCCAATTGAGCAATGCCAGGGTATTGCTATGGAAACTCAAATTTTCCCGAACTCTCCTAATTACGATCATTTTCCTAATGCTATTTTAAAGCCAGGGGAAAAATACAAGCACGTTTGTATCTATAAATTTTGCTAAATAGAGACTTCAGATTGATCTGAACTCTTTAAAAATAAAAAGTAGTTATAACAGACTATAATTTCCTTAGTTATAAGGATACTTAAAACATCAAACAGAGTAGGTTTACATTCATATAATCTCTGTTTGGTGTTTTTTTTATGTTTATATTATCACTCGTTAACAAGCAGATTACAACCCCTAATATCCGAATTGTCAAAACGGCCAAGAATTTCGAAACTACCATCGGGGTGGATTTTTCCTAAATCCTGTGTTTCTAGAAAAGAGCAGGAATGCACATTGGCCAAATCAATTACATTTACTCCTCCGCTTCTTCCAATTTTTTCATAGGAGAATGGATCGTAAGTGTCTCGAATCAGTATTTTCATCCAATTGGGAGTTTGAAATAAACTTTTTCCTTTCGAATAAGCCTGAGAAAGCAATTCTGTCATTCCATATTCCGAGTGAATAAGCGGAACGTTTAATTGTTTGCACAAAAAAGCATGTAGCTCTTCTCGTGTAATTTCCTTTCTTCTTCCTTTCATTCCACCAGTTTCCATAATAATTACATTAGAGAAATCTAGTTTGTATTTTTCAGCTAAATCGAGTAAAGCAAAACTTACACCTAGCAAAAGTATTTTTTGATTCGATTTTTTTAAATCAGCAATTGTTTCAATTAATTCTTCATGGTTGTGAAGATAAAAACCACTCTTAGGATGATTGCTATCCTTAATTAAGTGTTCCATCATATAAATCAGAGAAGATCCTTCTCGCTCTAAATATGATGGAAGTAAAGCTAGCACACAATAATTTTTTATAGATCCGTAAAATTGCTCAAATCCTAATGTAAAGCTAGATTCGTAAATACTTAAATCTGGAACATAATGTCTACTTGTGAATGCTCCTGTTGTTCCGCTGCTCGTAAAAATTTCTTTGGCAGAATTTTTAGAAGAAACTACTTTGTGTGATTTGAAAAATTCTATGGGAAGAAATGGAATTTGATTAATTTTTGATATTGATTCTACATCTTTTTTCAGATGCTGAAGATATTCTTTGTAAACAAGATTGTTTTCTGCCTGATAGCGAAAAATTTCTAATGCTGTTTTTTCAAAATCAACTTCATTCGATATTGAAAATATCCTTCCTCTCCAGTTCATGTATCTTATGCGTTAAAATTACTACAGTGGCAAAGTTAGTTGATTTTTGTTAGCTTGTAAACAAAAAAAGCAGCCCCGAAAGGCTGCTTTTAGATCTCAAAAGAGATTATATCTTGGATTTTTATTATCCGCGGATAGCTGCTACACCAGGTAATACTTTACCTTCGATATACTCAAGAAGAGCACCACCACCAGTAGATACATAGCTTACTTTATCAGCAAGACCATATTTGTTGATAGCTGCAACAGAATCGCCACCACCAATTAATGAGAAAGCTCCTTTTGCAGTAGCAGTTACAATTGCATCAGCAATAGCTTTGGTTCCTTTAGCGAAAGTATCCATTTCGAAAACACCAACAGGACCATTCCAAAGAATAGTTTCTGATCCTTCAATTACTTTCTTAAAGTTTTCAATTGTTTTTCCTGCAACATCTAATCCCATCCAATCGGCAGGAATTTCAGATACGTTACATTCTTTTGTGTTTGCATCGTTAGAGAAATCATCAGCAATTAATGCATCAACAGCCAAATGAAGTTTTACATTATTTTCTTCGGCAGCATTTAAAATTTCTCTTGCAATATCTAATTTATCATCTTCAACCAATGAGTTACCAATGTTACCACCAGTTGCTTTAACAAAAGTGTAAGTCATACCACCACCAATAATAAGGTGATCAACTTTTGGCATTAAAGTTTTAATGATATCAATTTTAGAAGATACTTTAGCACCACCCATAATTGCGGTTAATGGTCGCTTAGAATCTTTCAATACTTTGTCAACGCTCGATAATTCGCCTTCCATTACGTAACCAAACATTTTAGCTTCTGGGAAGAATTTAGCAATTACAGCAGTAGATGCGTGAGCACGGTGAGCTGTACCAAATGCATCGTTAATCCAAAGATCAGCCAAATTAGCTAGTTTTTGAGCGAAAGCTTCGTCACCTTTTTTCTCTTCATCGTAGAATCTTAGGTTTTCAAGAAGCAGTACTTCACCATCTTTTAAATCAGCAGCCATTGTTTTAGCACTTTCGCCAATACAGTCATCTGCAAATTTAACGTCAACACCTAATTTATTGGAAAGGTGAGAAACGATATGTTTCAACGAGAACTTTTCATCTACACCTTTTGGTCTACCAAGGTGTGACATTAGAATAACAGATCCGTTACCTTCCAAAACTTTTTTAATGGTTGGAAGAGCAGCACGAATACGTGTGTCATCGGTAATTTCGAACTTGTCGTTTAAAGGCACGTTGAAATCCACTCGGATAATAGCCTTTTTTCCTGAAAAATTGTATGAATCAATTGTTTGCATTGGAAATAGTCTTTAGTTTTTTTTCTTGCCTAGCAAAGGTATGTTTTTATTCAAATTGCTGCAAAAAATAAACAACAATTAGTGTTAATTAAAAGTGTATCAGTATTTAATACGATTTATTATGTGATTTTGAAACGATTGCGTAAATTTTTCTTTAATGTAGATTTGCAATAAAAACGTCATTTTTACTACTGATCTTTTAATTTATCAAGTAATTTATTTTTTGTAATTCCTTACGATTTAAGCTTACTATATTTTTTTAACTTTGGGTAGCCTGATGTATTTTTGCAATTAATTCAGGTTTATAACAAAGCGATTCAGTCTCTTTGTTTGTGAATGCCTCTAAATCAGATCAGAACATATTTTCATGCAATTTAAAGATATAATTGGACACGATGCTGTTAAACAGCGTTTTATTCAGACAGTAAAAGAAAACCGAGTTAGCCATGCACAATTATTAATTGGGCCAAAAGGGGTTGGAAAACTTCCAATGGCAATTGCTTTTGCTCAATATGTGTCATGTCTCGATAAAAAAGGCAACGACTCTTGTGGCGTTTGTTCATCTTGTAGAAAATATGAAAAATTAATTCATCCCGATTTACATTTTGTTTTTCCAGTTGTAAAAGGAAAAGGATTTAAACATCCGGTAAGTGATAATTTTATTGATTCCTGGCGAAATCAAATTCAATCCGATCCGTACTTTGATATTGGCGATTGGTACCGAACAATTGGTGTTGATAATTCTCAGGGAATGATTTATGCCAGCGAAAGCAATGAAATTATCAGGAAACTGAGCCTGAAAACTTATGAATCAGATTATAAGATTATGATTATTTGGTTGCCGGAGAAAATGCATTCGGCCTGTGCCAATAAATTGTTAAAAATGATTGAGGAACCTCCCGTAAAAACTTTGTTTTTTATGGTTGCCGAAGAGCCCGATAAAATTATTCAGACCATTTTATCAAGAACTCAGCTGGTAAAAATTTCATCAATAGAATCAAATGCCTTGTCCGAAGCAGTTAATGCCGAATTTAATTTAAGTACTGAAGAACTAAAAAATGTAGTTCGCCTATCGGAAGGAAGTTACCGAAAAGCCAGAATTTTAATTAAAAATTCGGATGAAAATGCAGAAAATTTCGAAAAATTTGTAGCTATCATGCGAAGATGTTATGCACGCAATGTACTGGATATTATGGAATGGGCCGAAAATATTGCAGGCATTGGGCGCGAGCGACAAAAAAGCTTTTTAAATTATTGTGTTAGAATGATTAGGGAAAATTTTATTCTTAATCTAAAGCATCCCGAAAT
Source organism: uncultured Marinifilum sp. (assembly GCF_963677195.1). NCBI lineage: Bacteria > Pseudomonadati > Bacteroidota > Bacteroidia > Marinilabiliales > Marinifilaceae > Marinifilum > uncultured Marinifilum sp. The sequence goes on along the minus strand of NZ_OY781918.1, from coordinate 699,190 downwards.
GGTATATTTAAACGGGGAGGAAATGAATTTTTCACAACGCTTTTCTCCATTCATAAATGAGGAAAATGTTTGGATGATTTCTGATGAATTATCGAAGGCCTATACCGATATTGAAAGAAATGCAAATGCGAAGATTGTATTTCTCGACTTAGGACTTAAATTGGTTAAATTATTAAGACCTTAAATCACTTTAATTACCCTAATTAATTACCTTTAAAGGTTTGTAAATTAAATTCGCTAATTTTGTGGTCGTTTATCGACTTATAATCAATATATATATGATAGAAAATAAGGAACCAAAAGGGAAATGCGGATCATGCGCATCCAATAAAACAGATCATCGACTTCTGGCTGGTAAGCTAGATGTTTATGATTGGTTGAATGATGTTCCTGAAAGTGCACTATGTCCTGATATTGTTGAAGTAAAATTTAAAAATACCCGTAAGGGATTCTATGCAAATTCAAATCAGTTAAGATTAAAAAGAGGCGACGTTATTGCCGTAGAAGCATCGCCAGGACACGATATTGGTATCGTTTCCTTAACGGGAGATTTGGTTGTAGAGCAAATGCGTAAGCAAAAGCTGGATACGAATACTTATGAGGCAAAAAAAATATACAGAAAAGCAAAACCTGTTGATATAGAAAAATGGCAGGAGGCCATTGCACTGGAACATAAAACCATGATAAAAGCACGTCAGATTTCTGCTGAGCTTAGGCTTAATATGAAAATTGGCGATGTTGAATATCAGGGAGATAAGACAAAAGCAATATTTTATTACATTGCCGACGATAGGGTTGACTTTAGACAGCTAATTAAGGTTTTAGCAGAACAATTCAAAATAAGAATTGAAATGCGACAAATTGGTGCTCGTCAGGAAGCCGGTAGAATTGGTGGAATTGGACCTTGTGGTCGTGAACTATGTTGCTCTACCTGGATTACTAATTTTGTATCTGTAACCACCAATGCAGCTCGTTATCAAGAAATTTCTTTAAATCCGCAAAAGCTAGCCGGACAATGTGGAAAACTAAAATGTTGCTTAAATTTTGAGCTGGATTGTTATATCGATGCTCAAAAAGATTTTCCGAATACCAATATTCCTCTTGAAACAATAGATGGAACAGCTTATCATCAGAAAACAGATATCTTTAAAAGAACAATGTGGTACTCTTTTGATAAGTTTAGTACCATGAATCTGGTTCAAATGTCGGTCGATCGTGTTAAAGAAGTAATCAGACAAAACAAAAAAGGTGTTAAGGTTGATGAACTGGTTTCGAAGAAAGATATCGAAACTAAAAAAGCTTTGGATTACGAGAATGTAGTTGGACAGGATAGTTTGAATCGTTTCGATAAAAAGGAAAACCCTAACAAACGAAAAGGCAAACGAAAATTTCGCCGTAAACCCCGAAAACCAAATAAACCAACACAAAAAAAATAACAGATGAAACAACTAATTTCTATTTGTTGTATTATTATTGGCAGTATTACATTTTCTTCGTGCGATTCGAATAGAGTTTACGAGCAATACAAGAAAATTCCTGATTATAAATGGAATGTGGAAAATGTTTTGCGTTTCGAAGTTGAAATAACCGATACTTTAAGTTCCCACAATTTATATCTTAATGTGAGGAACTCGGGTGCTTATGCATATAGTAATATGTGGATGTTTATAAATAAAACAACACCCAATGGTATTTCTACTCAAGAAAAGTTTGAATGTTCCCTTGCTTCGGAAAAAGGTGAGTGGTATGGAAGTGGATTTGGCGATATTTTCGATTTACAGATTCCCTATAAGCAAAATGTAATATTCCCTAAATCAGGGGTTTATGTTTTTGAAATTGTTCAGGGAATGCGAGTGAAAGAGTTGGAGAATGTAGTGAATGTTGGAATTCGTATAGAAAAATCAAATTAATAAAAGCAGCGATTAATCGTGGGAAAGAATAAATTACAGCGTTTTGCTGAAATGGAGACCTTTGATAATGTATTTCAGCCAACTCATAACGAAGTTTGGGAAAAAGATTATCAGCACAAAGGAAGTTGGAAACAGAAAGTATTTAAAAATAACAACCCAATTGTTTTAGAGGTTGGTTGTGGAAAAGGAGAATACTCGGTTGGATTAGCACGAAAATTTCCAAATAAAAATTTTATTGGAATAGATATTAAAGGTGCAAGAATGTGGCGTGGCGCAAAAACTGCTATCGAAGAAGGCCTTAATAATGTTGCCTTTATTAGAACAAAAGCAGAATTGCTCGAATCAATATTCGAATCGGGCGAGATTTCGGAGATTTGGATTACTTTCCCCGATCCTCAAATGAAAAAAGAGAGAAAAAGATTAACAGGAACCAGATTTCTCTCTTTGTATTCTAATCTTTTGTCTCAAAATGGAATTATTCATTTAAAAACAGATAGTAATTTCTTGTACGAGTACACATCTTATGTAATTAAAGAAAATTCACTTGCTGTAGATATTGATACAAATGACTTGTACAATTCTGATATTGCAGATGATATACTATCTATAAGAACTTTTTACGAACAGCAATTTTTAGATAGGGGAATTTCAATTAAGTATCAGAAATTTATGCTCGAAGGAAAATCGGAGTTCGTAGAGCCCGATGTGGAAATTGAATTGGATGCTTACCGAAGCTTTGGAAGACTTAAAAGAAAAGAATAAATGTCTGATCTGTACGACAGAATATTTAAAGTTGTTCAGCAAATTCCTTTAGGAAGAGTTACAAGCTATGGAGCAATTGCAAAGTTTATAGGATCGCCAAGAGGATCTCGAATGGTAGGTTGGGCAATGAATAAATCTCATTCAAGCAAAGAATATATCCCTGCTCACCGAGTTGTTAACCGAATAGGAATGCTAAGTGGTAAACATCATTTTCCTGGTGAAAATTTAATGCAGCAACTGCTCGAAAATGAAGGAATTATTGTGATTAACGATCAAATTCAAAATTTTGAGAAAATATTTTGGGATCCAATGAAAGAACTTGACTGAGATTCTATTTGAATTGATTCTAAATATATACCTTTGCAGGTATAAAATTTTAATAGTAAAGAACAAAATTTTCATAAATCATGAGTTATACTCAAAAGCAAATTACAGACGCTTTGCGTTTAGTAAAGTATCCTGGATCCGATAAGGATATCATGGGTTTGGATATGGTTCGTAACATTAAAATTGAAGGAAAGAAAATTAGTTTCGAATTGATTTTTCAAAAATCAGATGATGCAAATATCATTCCTTTGAAAAAAGCCTGTGTTTCTACAATCTTAAAATTTGTAGATAAAGATGCAGACATAAAGGGAAACATTACAGTTAAAGCCGTTCACATGGTCGAAGAAGCTGGAGTTCTTCCTAATGTTACTAATATTATTGCAGTTGCTTCAGGTAAGGGTGGTGTTGGTAAATCAACCGTAGCTTCAAATTTAGCAGTTGCATTGGCTAAAGCTGGTGCAAAAGTAGGATTAATAGATGCAGATATTTTTGGACCTTCGGTTCCTAAAATGTTTGGTTCGGAAGATGCTCGCCCTAAATTGATTAATATCGACGGAAAAGATATGATCGAGCCACACGAGGTATTTGGCGTTAAAATGTTATCAATTGGTTTCTTTGTAGATCCTGCTCAGGCAACAGTTTGGCGAGGACCTATGGCTTCTAATGCTTTAAAGCAGATGATAGAAGAAGGAAACTGGGGTGCATTAGATTATGTTTTAATTGATTTACCACCAGGAACCAGCGATATTCACCTTACTTTAGTACAAACAGTTCCGGTAACTGGTGCAATTGTGGTTAGTACTCCGCAGGAAGTTGCATTGGCCGATGCCATTAAAGGAATTAGTATGTTCGAAGGTCCGGGTGTTAATGTTCCTGTTTTGGGATTAATAGAAAATATGGCTTGGTTTACACCAGCTGAACTACCAGATAATAAATATTTTATTTTTGGTAAAGATGGATGTAAAAATCTTGCTGAAGAAAAAGGCCTTGAACTTTTAGGACAAATTCCTATTGTACAAAGTATACGCGAAGGTGGAGATAATGGTACTCCTGCAGCTGTTAACGAAGAGTCGGTAACAGGCATGGCTTTCGCCGATTTAGCTAAAAAACTTATGAATGTAGTTGATATTAGAAATAAAAATCAAGATCCTACACAGCGTGTTGAAATAACACGATAAGTATAAATTATATTGATATTTTAAAAGGAGCATAATGCTCCTTTTTTTATTTCCCTTAAATAAGCTTATTTTTAAAAAGTTTTAATAATTTTCAGTCTTAATAAAATAAAACCTTACTGAGAACTGTTATACTTTTTTAGGATAGGATATTTTTATCGTAAAGTTTATAAATATCTTATAATCATTAGGTAAATAGGTGAAACTAAAAGGTTTTATAATAAAAATAGGTTTTATCATATAAAACATACAATCTTGACTCGTACAAATATTCAAAAAGCTTTACTGATATTAATCTGTTTAACCTTTGCATTTGCATGCTCAAATCAAAAGAATACTTTTATGAGCAGGCAATATCATTCGCTAACGACTCACTATAACGTTTATTTTAACGGAAAAGAAAGTCTTAAAGAAGGAGAGCAGAAGATTGTTAACGGTATTCAGGAAAATTATACCATTTTATTCCCGGTTTTCGAATATCAGAACGTTTCGGCCCGATCTTTATCTTTTTCCAGTATGGATAGAGCCATAGAGAAAGCTACCAAAGCAATTAAAATACACTCTATTACTCGTAAACCTAAGCGAAAAAAGAACAATCAATCTGATAAATATAAAGAGTTTAGAAAGAAAAAAGAATACAATAACTGGATTGATGATTGTTATTTGTTAATTGGAAAAGCACGATTTTATAAGGGAGAATATCATATTGCAGAAAAAGCTTTCGATTTTATTATGCGCGAATATCCTGATTCTGAATTAGTGCCCGAAGCAAAATTATGGAAAGCTACTAGTTTGATAGATAGAGGTGAGTTTATTGCCGGAGGAGAAATTCTGGAACGTTTATCAAACGAAAGTGATTTATCGAAACAAGATTTATTAAAAATCTCAGCTTTAAATGCCGATGTTTCTATTCGCCAAAACGAATTGGAGAATGCACTTCCCGAGTTGGAAAGATGTGTAAATTTAGCTGACAAAAAACAAAAAAAAGCCCGCTATTATTACTTAATGGCGCAAATATATCAGAAAATCGACAATCCGAGCGAGGCATCCAGAACTTTTCAAAAGCTAATAGATTTAAAAGCAAGTTATGAAATGACTTTTAACGCGAAAATTAGCAGAGCTTTATCCTATACAGGAAATGAAAATGGAGAGGAAATTAGAAAAGGTCTTCGTAAAATGCTTCGCGATGAGAAAAATAAAGAATATCAGGATCAGATTTATTATGCAATGGCAGAAATGGATGTGGTTGATGAAAATATAGAGGCAGCTATTCCCAACTACTGGAAATCTACCAAAGTATCACTTTTTAACGATAATCAGAAAGCCATTTCCTTTCTAAAATTAGCAGACTATTATTTTGGAGAACAAATCTACATGAAAGCACAAATGTGCTACGATAGTTCTATGACCTATTTGGGAAAAGATTATCCCAACTATTCTAAAATATCAAACCGTGTGGGAAACCTTACCGATTTGGTTAATAATTTAAACATGGTTGTACGCGAAGATAGTTTGCAACGTGTTGCATTAATGAGTCCTAAAGATCGTGATAAACTTATTAATGGTTTAATTAAAGATATTAAGGATAAAGAGAGAGAAAAAAGATTGATTGAAGCAGAAAATCAATCGGATAGAGCATTTTATGCGCAAAATAATATGCTTGGAAATTCAAGTAGTAGTTCTTCGAGTCAGGGCAATTGGTACTTTTATAATCCTACGAATATAGGCATTGGTAAAGCTGATTTTCAACGCAAATGGGGAAGAAGAAAGCTGGAAGATAATTGGAGAAGAAAAAATCGATCGACCTTTAGTATTGAGGACGAAGAGTTGGCTGTTGAAGATGATAAAAGCGATGGAATTAGCAGTCAGTCGAAAAAGAAAGATCCAAAGTCGAAAGATTATTATATGATGGATTTGCCAATGACAAAAGCTGCCATGGTAAAATCTGATGAAAGAATAATGAAAGGTCTTTATCAGGCCGCCCTGGTTTATGAGGAAAAACTGCAGAATAATGCCAAGGCTTTAGAGAGTATGATGCTTTTAATAGAAAGATATCCTGATAATCCATATTTATTGTCGGCTTATTATCATTGCTATTCCTTAAATAAATTGGAAGGAAAATCTGCACAAGCAGAAAAATACAAGCAGAAAATATTAACAGAATTTAAAGGAAGCGAGTACGCAAAAGCATTAAGCGATCCGAATTATAGACTAAAATTAGATGCGAAAGCACAAAAAGCAAATGCATTGTATGCACAAGCCTACGAAGACTTTCAGAACTTCTACTATTTTAGAGTAATAAAATTATGCAGCGATGGTTTATTAAGATATCCGGAAAGTGATTTGCGCTCCCGATTCTTGTTTTTAAGAGCTTTGTGTATAGGAAGAACTCAGGAGTCCAATACTTTTAAACAGTCTCTTCAGCAGGTATTAGAGGCAAACCCAACAAAGGAAATTGCCCAAACAGTAAAAGCAATTATTACTGGATTGGAGAAAGGTGTTAAGCCAGTAATTTATACTGCGAGGGATATGGATTTGGCCCGACAGAATAGACTATTAAGAAACTGGAGAATTGAAGATCAGCAAGCCATGGTAGAAATTGAAACCAAGGATAAGAAAAAAGCTGCTCCTAAAGTATTATACAAATTTGCACAGGATGAAGAGCACTATTTTGTTTTAATGTTTTCGAAAAAAGATGCTGATCCTAACCGAAGCTTGTTTAATGTATCACGATACAATTCCGATGCCTATAACAACAGAACATTTAAAGTAGACCGACTTTCTCTCGATAAAGAGAAGATTATGATTATGGTAAAAGGCCTAAAAGGTAAAACTGATGCTCTTAATTATTTTAACGGAATTATTACAAATACCAAAGCTTTTGCGGGTATTGAAGATATCGATTATCGTAATTTTATAATATCTAAGTCGAATTTCGAAACTTTAAGACAAAGCAAAGAAGTTGAGCAGTATCTCGATTTTTATACTAAGACTTATTTTAATATCGAACGCAAGCATAATAAAGAAACACTTAAGAAAAAAGGGAAATTGGTATCTGTAAATTCAAATCTCGATACTGTAAAATTTGAAATGAACGAAAAGGATAATCATAAGTTTATATTATTAGTTCCGGCACGTAAAGTAAATATTGGAAAATTAAGAAATGATATTTACAATCATGATAAAGATTATAGCGTTTTAAAAGAACAGTATGATACCGATTTAAATATGATTGTAGTAAATAATATTGGACATAAAGCTGATGCAATTAAATATTTTAGAAATTTGATTCAAGATAAATCGGTTTATTCTCAGCTGCAGGAAATCGAATATAGAAATTTTATTATAAGCGAAGAGAATTTTAAAAATTTCTACGTGAATAAAACTTTGTTTCCATATCTGGATTTCTTTAAAAAGAACTACTTTAAAAAAGAAGACTTAATTCTTGTTAAAAAAGAACCGAAATTAATTAAGGATGGCTTGTTTAAATACGATGAAAACAGAGCTCATTATTTTGCTTTGGTTTATTCTACCGAAAATGTAAATACCAAGCAATTGTTAAGCGGAATTAAAAGATATAATACCCGAAGCTTAAAAATAGAAGTTAGAAGTTTAGACGACAAACGCGAAATATTACTGGTAACAAATATGCGTAACAAAAAGCAAGCTATGATGTACTTTAGAGCTATAGTTACAAATCGTAATTTGTTTGCTCCTATCGAGAAAGTTGGATATCGTAATTTTATAATATCCGATGAAAATCTTGATGTGTTTATGAAAAATAGTGATACGGCAGTTTATTTAGAATTCTTTAAAAAGTATTATTTGAAATAAAAATTGCGAAATAAATAACTCTACTTGCCGTTAGCTTTAGTATGTGTTCAACTAAAATTTAAGAGACGTGAAAGATATAACAATACTATGGGTTGATGATGAGATTGAATTATTGAAACCCCACATTATTTTTTTAGAAAATAAAGGATACAAAATTGAATCTTGTAACAATGCTTACGATGCTCTTGATATAGTTCGAACTACTAAATTAGATTTGGTGTTGTTGGATGAAAATATGCCAGGAATGAGCGGTTTGGAAGCTTTAGGCGAAATAAAATCAATTAACTCGACCTTACCAATTGTAATGATTACAAAAAGCGAGGAAGAAGATATTATGGATGAGGCAATTGGAAAACAAATTTCCGATTACCTGATTAAGCCGGTTAACCCAAAACAAATTTTACTTACTCTTAAAAAGCATATCGATAAAAAGCGTTTGGTTTCCGAGAAAACAACCATGGCTTACCAATCTAAATTTGGGCAAATGGGAATGGAAATTAACGATTGCCAGAATTTCGAAGATTGGATGATAATGTACCGTAAACTTGTTTTTTGGGAACTGGAATTGTCTAATATCGAAGACTCGGGAATGGATGAAATCTTGCGCATGCAAAAAACCGAGGCCAATAATTTATTTGCACGATTTGTGAAAAAAAATTATTTGTCGTGGGTAGATAATTCTGAGGAAAATGCTCCCTTAATGTCGAACAATGTGTTTAAGGAGAAAGTATATCCTTTGTTAGATAAAGGACATAAAGTAGCTTTTATTTTAATTGATAATTTACGCTACGATCAGTGGCAAACCTTATATCCGGTTATTAATGAGTATTATATGCTCGAAGATGACTCGATGTGTTATTCTATTTTGCCAACAGCTACACAATATGCCCGTAATGCTATGTTTTCGGGCTTAATGCCATTGGAAATACAGAGAAGATATCCCGATTACTGGATTGATGAAGATGCCGAAACTAGTAAAAATATTCATGAGGAAGATTTTATTGGTTTCCAGTTTAAAAGACATTACAAAGATTACACTTATAATTACGAGAAAATATATAATGAGAAAATGGGAGCTAAAGTGCTCGATAATCTTAATTCTATTCTTAATTCTCAGCTAAGTGTTTTTGTTTACAACTTTGTAGATATGCTTTCGCATGCCCGAACAGAAAATGAAATGATTAGAGATTTAGCAGCCGATGAGGCAGCATACAGATCTTTAACCTTATCGTGGTTCGAACATTCTATGCTTTTAGAATTAATTAAAAAGCTAGCCGAACAAAATATAAAACTAATAATTACTGCCGATCATGGTTCTATTCGGGTGCAAAACCCAATTAAAGTAATTGGCGATAGACAAACCAATACTAATCTTCGTTACAAACAAGGAAAGAATCTGAATTATAAATCGAAAGAAGTTTTTGAAGTTACCGATCCACGAAAAGCACAACTTCCACAAGTAAATGTAAGTTCTTCTTATATCTTTGCATTTGGCGAAGACTTTTTGGCTTACCCGAACAATTTTAACTACTATAGTTCTTATTATCGAAATACCTTTCAGCACGGAGGAATTTCTTTAGAAGAGATGATTGTTCCTCTTGTAACGCTTAGTCCTCGTAAGGTTTAATTATCAATACATTAAAAAAATGAGCGAATTAAAAATCAATTCACTTAATGAGATTAATACAGTTGCCAAAGAATTTATAAAATTGGTTGGCAACAGGCGAATATTTGCCATGCATGGAGCAATGGGAGTTGGTAAAACTACTTTTGTAAAAGCAATTTGCGAAGAATTGGGAGTTACAGATACAATTAACAGTCCTACTTTTGCAATTGTTAATGAGTATCATACCAATACAGAAGCTGTTATATATCATTTCGATTTTTATAGAATTGATGATGTGCAGGAAGCTTATGATTTTGGCTACGAAGATTATTTCTATAGCAATGCCTTATGTTTTATCGAATGGCCCGAAAAAATAGACTCTATTTTACCAAACGACACGGTTCAAGTTCACTTTAATGAAGAAGCAGATGGAAGCCGCTCTATTCGTATTATTTATTAGCTGAAATCAAAAGCGAGGAAAAAGCCAAAATTTTCTTAAATTGTAATGCCTAAGTGTAGGTAAGTATCCTATTTTGAATATTACAATTTTGTGTATGGCGCCATTAAGTGATAGATCTAAGAACTTTCCATTGGGACATGGTTTTTATCAACCCAAGGAAGAAATGTTGGAATTAGAACGCCGACATAAGAAACTTGCGATAGGAATTCCCCGCGAAGACTATAGAGGAGAGAATAGGGTGTGCTTAACACCTCAGTCGGTAGAAATTCTGGTAAGCAATGGACATGAAGTTATGTTGGAACGCGGAGCAGGTTTGGCATCTAATTATACCGATAAAGAATATAGCGAGAATGGCGCGCTTATCGTAAATCAGAAAAAAGAAGTATATCAATGCGATGTGGTAATGCAGGTGTCGCCTTTCTCGGGGTACGAAATTGATATGCTAAAAGGAAATCAGATTTTATTTTCGGCATTACAAATGAAGAGCCAGTGTGGAGAGAATGTGCGTAAGCTAATGCAAAAAAAAGTTACAGCCATTGCTTTGGAACTGGTTAAAGACAAAAATAATTATTTTCCGGTTGTTCGTTCAATGGCCGAAATAGCGGGTATTTCTTCCATAATGATCGCAGGAGAATATTTGAGTAAAGCTCATGGGGGAAAAGGCGTTATGCTGGGAGGTATTACGGGTATAACTCCGAGCGAAGTAATTATTTTGGGAGCCGGTACAGCTGCCGAATTTGCCACCAGAGCCGCCTTTGGATTAGGAGCTATGGTTAAAGTTTTCGACGATTCTATTTACCGCTTACGCCGATTGGAAGATCATCTTGGTCATCGGGTATTCACATCAATATTTCATCCTCATGTTCTTCAGAAAGCATTGGCTTCGGCCGATGTGGTAATAGGAGCAATGCGACACGAAAGCGATTATAAAGGATATATGGTTACCGAAGAAATGGTGCAGTCAATGAAAGCGGGTTCTATTATTATTGATTTAAGTATCGATCAGGGAGGATGTTTCGAAACTTCTATGCTTACAAATCATAGAGATCCAGTATATAAAAAACATGGAGTATTGCATTATTGTGTGCCAAATATGCCATCGCATGTAGCAAGAACTGCTTCGTTAGCATTAAGTAACATTTGTTCACCTTTGCTTTTAAATGTTGGGCAAAATGGGGGAATTCATAAATTTATTAAGCATGATATTGGTTTGCGATATGGTACTTATGTTTATAGAGGCATTTTAACAAACCGAAAATTAGGCGATTCTTTTGGTATTTTGGCAAAGGATATTGATTTGTTGCTGGCAGCAATGTAAGTTTCTGGAAAGTTTGTTTGTATTATTTTTTAATGCTTAGCTGTTCGCAGGCTATGCTTTGTAAAGTTTGTTCTATTGCCAAAGCAAAACCATCCTCAATTACACTTTTGGTGGTTTTATATTTTTCTTTTAAATGTTTTGGTGCATTTTCAACAACATAGCTATACTTGCCCCATTCCAGTAGGTCTATATCGTTATAGTCGTTACCAATTACAAACGAATGTTCTGGCTTAATTCCAATTTTATTACATAGCCACTGGCAACCATGTCCCTTTGAAATGTGCAGAGGAAAAATTTCCATCCATATCGATTCATGATCCAAAGGCGATGTTGCACGAATAATTTTTATATCATCGAACTTGGCTTTTAACTCTTCAAACCAATCTTCTTTATTGGGTAAAATTGCCAATAACTGACATGCATCTCTTTTTGTGTCTTCAATTTTTCCAATAGGTGTTGCAAATTGTTTGTAGAGATTTAGTCTTCTGTCAAAGTCGGCATTTTTATGTCCGCTTTGGTAATACCAAAACTGATGATTCATTGGTATCGGGTCAAGAATCATAAAGTCAATTTCATGATCTATCAAAATTTGTGATAACTCATGTACCTCTTCAGCTTCAATTTGTTGCGAGTAAATTAATTCTTTTGTGTTCCATTGCATAATTCCTGCTCCCGATGAAAAAATAAGGTAATCAATAGGGAAATCATCAGGTAAAACAGCCATGGCAGAATACAGGTTTCTTCCTGTTGCGATAACTCTTATGATATTCGATTCTTTTAATTGTTCCAGGCATTTGTAATTTCTATCACTTATTTCTCCCAACGAGGGTAATAGAGTGCCATCTAAATCGCTAACCACAATTTTTATCTGTTCTACCATAAATTTAAAATTAGTTTAACCTTTAAATTTACATTTTTAGCACGAGAATCATGGCAGAATTTAAATTTAATAATAGTAGTTTGTTGTTTTTAAAAATATGCTCTTACTTCCATGCTTCCAACATGAATGGTTTTTCCACCTTCACTTTGGCGGCCGTTGTAGCTAATATTCATCTGAAAAACTTTCGAGAGTTGCTGATTGTAAGATAGGCTCCAGGTACTGTTGTTGCCAGGTAAAAAACCTTCTAGCATTTCATAGGCAATAGAAGTACCTGAATTGTCATTGTAATCAATATTTAGAAAGTTAAAACTGGCTCTTAACTTGCCGGTTTTCACGATAGAATATTGACAATCGGCACCAGCATTATGGGTTATAGATTTTTCCGTTGCCATACTATTTTCTTTTAGATTAAAAGTATAGTTTAGGCCAAATTGAAATACCAAACTGGTTTGAAATTTAAGTTTTAATGCGTGCTTAATTTCATTTATGCGATAGTTTTGATCTGTAAAATTTTCGCTGTAAAGGCTTTTTTTACCATAATCAATTCTATTACTTAGCTGATTCGATTTGCCTATTCTCCAGTTAAAACGAAATCCGTTTTGATGATATTTTCTTCGCTCAAACCCTTGGGTTAAGAGTTGCTTGCCTTTACTGCTAATGTGTAGAATATCCCAACTGGTTTTCGATTTCGATTTTCGATACGAGAGAGTATTTTGAATGCTTGAATTAATAGTAATTAAGCTTTCGTTTGATGATTGAGAGCGAAAAGGATTTGCATACAAGTTAAAGTCATTTTTAAGGCTTTTTTTAGAAATTCGGAAAGCAAATCTATTGCTAAATCTGGAAATAAAACTTGTAAATATTGATTTAGTCTTTAATCTTTTTAAGCGCAAATTAATAGTTTGGCGAAACTCGCTTGTGTATACTTTTTGGTAGTTGTTGGTATTTGTGGCTACACGAATATAGTTTGCTTCATCTTTAAAACTAGCTATTTCAAACTCATTTACTTCTTTTGTGTCATTTTTGTTATAATCAGTCCAGCGATACACTCCTTGTCCGTCGTTCACTTCAATATACGAATATTCTTTTTCGCTCTCTAAGCCCGAGCCTAACTCATAATAAGTTGAGCTTTGCAGCAGTCCTTTTTTTATGCGAGCCTGATGTTCCAACTTACCAAGAAATGTATTTTCGGGCTCTTCGGAGCTGTAGGAATCATCTAAAATTGAAAATTTGCGGTAAATCGATTCTAACTTTAACTGGTTGTTACTATTTTTCTTTAGCCATATTTTACCACCAAAGTCTTCCGACTCGCTTTGTATTTTTAGCTTAAGATCTTTAGGTGAATAATCTCTTCTTTTTTTATAATAAGCAGTAAACAGATTGCTGGCAGAGTTTTTATTGGTAATGAAAAATTTGTAGGAATAAAAGGAAAAACTATTTGTTAATACCGTGTTTTCGCCTTTGTTTTTATACTTGTTGTTTTCATTTTCGGTTTCCAAACCTATTTTCACAAAATTTAAAGAGTAATCAGTATTTAGTTTGTGCCTGTAAAAATTGCTTTCTATTTTTTCTTGCTTTGTAGAAAGAGAGTTTCCTGTAAAAAATATCGATAATCTTTTTTGTTGGTATTTTAAATTAAGTGCATGCTTTATTCCATTATAGCTCGACTCTTTTTGTAGTAAAGATAAATTATAGCTTGCCGAACCCCAATTGTTATTTATAAACGAATTAGTTAAAGAGTAGTAGCTTTCATTTTTTGATTTGCTTAGTTCGTCTGTATTCCAGTCGCGATCAAATTCAACAGAGCGAAAATTCTCTATCTCTTCAAAATTATTTTGGATAAAATGAAAGTTGAATTCGTTAAGTAGATATTTATTAGTGTCGGCAATATTTGTTTTTTTACTTAATTCAAAATTAGTAGCAAAGCCTTTATTGTTATCATCATTTAAGGACGAAAAGATATTTAAATCACGATTGCTTACTGCCAATTCAAATTTAGTATTTGTACTTTCTCCTATTTGGTAATCGGCACCTATTGTGAGCATTTGCTGTTTTTGGGGGCTTATTAATTGTGCCAGAGGAGCATAATTACCTTGCGAAATTCCATTAATAGGATTTATCCATTCAAATACTCTTCCGTTTGCTACACTGTTGGTTTGAATATAATTACCGCCATTCTTACCCATGTAAGAAAAACTTACTCTGTATATTGCACTATCGGGCTGGGTAGAATATTCGTAAATATCATATTCCTTATTATTAATTTTTTTACTGATTTTTTTATAAAGAACATAGTCATTTGAATATTCAACAATTTCTTCTTTTGTAATTTTAGCCAGTTCTAAATTATCTCCAATTTGGCTCAGCAGTAATTTATTCTCTTCGCTCAAATTTTGGTCTAAAGGTTGATTTTTACTATCCTGTTCATGATAAATATTAAGCCATATTTTACCTTTTCTACTTTTATACACATTGGAATTAAATATTAAGTATCTCGAGTAATTTTCTTCCGAATATTCAAATTCAACTATAATTCTCGAATTGCCATTTATGGGTTGCTGTGTTGTAAAAGTAAGTTCTGCCGTGTTGTAATTAATTGTGTAGTCGTATTTTTCTCCTCGGCTTAATAGCTCTCCATCTACAAATACCCTTTCCGAGCCTGCTAGTAAAACAATATAGCTTTCATTGTTAGCACCAGTTAATCTGTAAGGACCCTGAACTCCTTCTGTACCCTGAATTTCCATTCTATTGAATTTACCCTTGGCAATAGATGCACTTATGGTAGATTCTAATGTGTGTCCATTTTTTCCTTTGCTGATTAATCCCGAAAATTTCCCTCCCTGAACTTTCTTGTAAAAACGCATGTAGTTTCCACTTGGCGATTCAATCTCATAATCACCCAATGTTAATTCTCTTTTATCATCGAAAAGTTGAATGTAAATGCGGTCAAAATCCTGGATAGTCTGTGTATTTCCATCGGGTTGTATCGGAATGTTATTATCCGAAATGGCAGCTAAAATATTTATGTCATCGCTTAATTTCCCCGATAACTGCAGATTTAAATTCGAATTCATTACTACATCCTGATTGTTTCCATAAGAAATTCCTCGTGAATAATTTCCTTGTTTCTCGAGTTTGTTGTTGTTTAAAATTCCTCTAGAATAATCATTTTGTTGAACCGAAAAAGTTCTTCTTCGGATATCTGCAGATAAATTTATTTGTGAAATATCTCTTGTGTAAATTGCTTTGTTAATATTGTATGAAAATACTCTATAGTTAACAATAATTGTATCGTTTAAGGTCTTAAGTTTCCTATTGGCAATAAATTTACCATTTTTGCTGTCTATTTTGTACCATTCCTTATTTACTTCCTTTCCTGCATAAAAAACCTTAACTGTCGATGGTAGTATTAGTAAAGAATCTAGCTGTACAGTATCTCTATTTATTAGAATTTTCTGTTGTCTCAGGTTATTTTCGGATTGACCAAATAAACTTGAAATTGAGATAATTAGTAATATGAATAGAATGAGATGTTTCAACAGAATGGTACTTCTTTCGTTAATGCTGTATGTTTTCTTATTATAATTCGCTTGGTTTTAAACGGAAACTAAGTTGTAAAATTATTAGTTTTGCAAAGAATAAAGATAACGAAGCTATTGCGTTAAACATTAATTTTTTTCAAATATGGTTTTCTTTTACAACCTGTCAGTTCGAATATATGTTCTTTTAATAAGAATTGCAGCTAATTTTAACCCAAAAGCCAAACAATGGCTCGATGGTAGAAAAAACTTGTTTGCAAAACTTGAAAAGGCTGTCAAAGGAAAACAAAATATTGTTTGGTTCCATTCTGCATCATTAGGAGAATTTGAGCAGGGACGCCCAGTAATTGAAAATTTTAAAGAAAAGTATCCGGAATGTAAAATTTTGTTGACCTTCTTTTCTCCTTCCGGATACGAAGTTCGTAAGAATTATGAAGCTGCAGATTTTATTTTTTATTTACCACCCGATTTCGCAGCCAATGCGAGGCGATTTATGGATATTGTGAATCCGAAAATGGCATTTTTTATTAAGTATGAGTTTTGGCATCATTATCTTAAGGAGTTGAAAAAGAGAAATGTGCCAACATATATTTTTTCAACTATTTTTCGCCCTAATCAACTTTTTTTTAAAGGATATGGAGGGTTTCATAGAAAAATGTTATCAGCATTTACTCATTTGTTTGTGCAGAATAATGAGTCGGTAAGTTTGCTTAAAAATATTGGTTTAAAAAATGTTACTTTAACTGGCGATACGCGTTTCGATAGAGTTTACACAATTGCTAAAGGAGCTAAAATATTGCCTAAGGTTGAGGGGTTTAGCCAAAACAGACCTGTTTTAATAGCTGGTAGCACTTGGCCTAAAGATGAGGAGAATATCATAAAATATATTAATACTTCAAAAAATAACTACAAATATATTATTGCGGCTCACGAGGTAAATGAAGATCATATTAATGCAATTACTTCTAAAATTGCTAAAAGTTGGGTGCGATATACCAAAGCATCTAAGCAAGAAATCGATAATGCTGAAGTTTTAGTGATAGATTGTATCGGGGTTTTATCCTCGCTGTATCGATATGGAACGGTAGCTTACATTGGAGGTGGATTTGGTAAAGGAATACACAATACTTTAGAAGCTGCAACCTTTGGAATGCCTATTATTTTTGGGCCAAATTATCACAAATTTCAAGAGGCTAAAGATTTAATTAAAATTGGAGCTTCAAATTGTTATGATCACTATTCTGAGCTTTGTGACTTACTCGATTCTTACCACGAAAATATCCAAAAAAGAACTCAATCAGGACTACAGTCTAAGAATTATGTAGATGAAAAAAGAGGAGCAAGTGCTAAAATATTAGCAGAAATAAAGGTCTTTAAATAGTAGCTTCTTTTACTTTCCAGTATTTGCTAAGGGTGCCACGTTTTTGCCATTTGGTTTTTACGAATGTGCGTTTTTTAGTGATGAAAATATTTGTTTAATACTAAGGATTTTATTATCTAAAAATCAATGTTAAATTTTCTTTTTGGATAACTTTTGTGTTTTTGAAAAAAAATAAATGACTTATAATGAATAAATTAACAAGTAATTGTGGATAACTTTTACTCTAATTGTAAAACTAAAGTTGTACAGTAATATCACTTTGTGTAACTTGCAAAGTACAAAATATGACTGGGTGAAAGTGGTCATTTTGTTGATTTATAGAGAATAATAATCTAATTGAAAAATCATTTTTATATAAGCTGAATGGAAGTTAAGGAGAAGCAAAATCACGTTAAACAGATGGAAGAAACATTCAATCCAGAAGAAGCCTTTCAAGCATCTTATGAATATTTTAAAGGAGACGAGCTTGCAGCACGTGTTTGGTTAAATAAATACGCACTGAAAGATTCTTATGGAAATATTTATGAAAAGACTCCAGATGATATGCACCATAGAATTGCGAGCGAAATTGCAAGAATAGAGGCACGTTACCCAAACCCACTAAGCGAAGAGGAAATTTTCGCTGTTTTAAAAGATTTTAAATATATCGTTCCTCAAGGTAGCCCAATGTCAGGTATCGGAAATAAATATCAGGTTGCCTCCTTGTCCAATTGTTTTGTAATTGGAAACGAAGGTGATTCTGATTCCTATGGCGGAATCATGAAAATTGACCAGGAACAGGTACAATTAATGAAACGTCGTGGTGGAGTAGGGCATGATCTTTCTCATATTCGCCCTAAAGGTTCTCCCGTAAAAAATTCGGCCTTAACTTCAACAGGAATTGTTCCTTTTATGGAGCGTTACTCAAATTCAACAAGAGAGGTTGCTCAAGATGGTCGTCGTGGTGCTTTAATGTTGAGTGTTTCGGTTAAACATCCAGATTCGGAAGAGTTTATCGATGCAAAAATGGAACAGGGAAAAGTTACTGGGGCAAATGTATCTGTAAAAATACATGATGGTTTTATGCAATCGGTTATTGATGGAACTCCTTATACTCAACAATATCCAATTAATTCAAAAACACCTACATATAGTAAAGATATTGATGCAGGTAAATTGTGGAGTAAAATTGTACATAATGCATGGAAATCGGCCGAGCCAGGTATTTTATTCTGGGATACAATAGAAAGAGAATCGGTACCCGATTGTTACGCCGATTTAGGGTATAGAACTGTTTCTACAAATCCATGTGGCGAAATTCCATTGTGTCCTTATGATAGCTGTCGTTTGTTGGCTATTAATTTGTATAGTTACGTAGAAAATCCTTTTACTGATAAAGCTAAATTTAATTTTACTTTATTTAAAAAGCATGTAGCTCTTGCTCAAAGAATGATGGATGATATTATCGATTTGGAATTAGAGAAAATCGACGCTATTCTTGAGAAAATAGTTAATGATCCTGAGGATAGTGAAATAAAAAGAGTAGAATCTAAACTTTGGGAGAATATTAGAGCGAAAGCTAAAGAAGGAAGAAGAACCGGAGTTGGTATTACTGCCGAGGGTGATATGCTTGCAGCTCTAGGTTTGCGTTATGGAACCGATAAGGCTGTCGATTTTGCAGTTGAGGTACATAAAACAATTGCTATAGAAGCTTATCGTTCGTCGGTATATTTGGCTAAAGATCGTGGATCATTTACCATTTTCGATAAAGATCGTGAAACTAAAAATCCATTTATATTAAGATTAAAGGAAGCAGATGAAAGTCTTTACGAAGATATGGTAAAATATGGTCGTCGTAATATTGCTTGCTTAACAATTGCTCCAACAGGAACTACGAGTTTAATGACTCAAACTACTTCTGGTATTGAACCGGTATTTATGCCTGTTTATAAAAGAAGAAGAAAAGTTAACCCTAACGACAAAGATGTAAAAGTTGATTTTGTTGATGAGGTTGGCGACAGCTGGGAAGAGTTTGTGGTATTTCACCATAAATTTGTAAGCTGGATGGAAGCAAATAATATTAATGCAGCTCAGAATTTTACAAACGAGGAGATTGATGACTTAGTGAAAAAATCACCCTACTATAAAGCAACTTCGAACGATGTGGATTGGTTGCAAAAAGTTCGTATGCAGGGTAAGGTTCAAAAATGGGTCGATCACTCAATTAGTGTAACTGTAAATCTTCCTAACGATGTGCCAGAGTCTTTGGTTGGCGATTTGTATATTGAAGCATGGAAAAGCGGATGTAAAGGTTGTACTGTTTATCGCGATGGTTCTCGTTCGGGAGTATTAATTTCTAATGATGCCAAGGAAGAAGAAACAGGAATGCCAAAAAAACGTCCTGCAGAATTAGAGGCCGAGGTGGTTCGATTCCAAAATAACAAAGAGAAATGGATTGCATTTATTGGATTGTATAAAGGAACACCTTACGAGATTTTTACCGGTATTGTAGATGATGATGAGGGAATTCTTTTACCAAAATCAGTAAATAAAGGAATTATTATTAAGCGTAAAGATGAAGATGGAAGTACGCGATATGACTTCCAGTTTTGTAATAAACGTGGCTTTAAGACTACTTTTGAAGGATTATCATATAAGTTTGATAAGGAATTTTGGAATTATGCAAAATTAATTTCGGGAGTTCTTCGACATGGAATGCCAATTGAGCAGGTTGTAAATCTTGTGTCTGGTCTTCAGCTAGACAGTGAAAATATTAATACCTGGAAAAATGGTGTTGAGCGTGCTCTAAAAAAGTATATTCCAAATGGCACAAAAGCTAAAGGAGCAAAATGCGTTAACTGTGGATCCGATCAAGTGATTTACCAGGAAGGATGTTTGATTTGTCAATCGTGTGGTACTTCAAAATGTGGATAACATACTTGTAAGGAAATAAATATTTAGAGAAGGGAATCTGTTTTACAGGTTCCTTTTTTTTTCTGTCATATTTAAAGCGTAAAAGCAATAAAAATTATAATATGTAATTAAATATGCTCTTTAATATCTTTTATGTTAGGATATAGTGCTATATTTGTTTCAATTAAGTTTAAGAACTGTAATTAAGTATGAAAAATTACAATTCTTTAAGTAAATAGCAGTAATTAAAGAAGCTGCTAACAGCAGCTATTTTAAACTACTAATATGCTTGCCAACAATATCGTTTAAAAATTTATTTCTGTTAATTAGGGCTTTACCGAAAGGAAAGCCCTTTTATTAATATTATATATAGTGTAAATTCAAGTTAAAATTTATGATATTTTATCATAAATAATCCTAACTTTGATAATAGGCTTAATAAATTGAAATTTATAATTGCAGAGATATGGATTTTTCCACAAATTACAATTGGGAAGACAAACTGCTTTTAATTGCAGAAGATGAGGATTTTAACTATATATTTTTAGAAGAAATATTAGCTGAAACCAAGGTGCGTTTAATTCGGGCTAAAGATGGTGAAGAAGCAATTCGTTTGTTCGAAAGTAACCCAGATATAGATTTGATATTAATGGATATGCAAATGCCCATTATAAATGGTTACGATGCAACTAAAAGCATAAAGAAAATAAAAAAAGAAGTTCCTATTATAGCTCAAACAGCTTTTCATTACGGTGAAGCCTACGACGAAATAATGGCCGCAGGCTGCGACGATTTTATTACAAAACCTATTGATATTGGTGGACTAAAAAATATTATTGCAAAATTTATATAATCTGCTCATTTTTGAAATTTCAATCCCTTTTTTTTTGCCATTTTCTTATCTTTGCTGCTAAATTAATGGATATTAAAGATGAGCGAAAAGAAAGTCAGAGTTCGATTTGCGCCCAGTCCAACCGGACCACTTCACATGGGCGGCGTAAGAACAGCCTTATTTAATTATTTATTTGCCAAAAAAAATAATGGCGAATTTTTACTTCGTATCGAGGATACAGATCAAACCAGATATGTACCAGGTGCCGAAAATTATATTGTTGAAGCATTACAATGGTGCGGAATTACCATTGACGAAGGTGCTACAGTTGGAGGAGAATATGGCCCTTATCGTCAATCGGAGCGTAAGCCAATGTATCGTGAATATGCCGAGCAATTAATTGCTTCGAATAATGCATATTATGCTTTCGATACTCCCGAAGAACTCGATGCTATCCGTAGTAAATACGAGTCAGAAAAGAAAACCTTTACATACAATCATGAAACTCGCGAGAGCTTGAATAACTCTTTGGCTTTATCGGCCGATGAGGTAAAAGCTAAAATGGATGCTGGAGAAGCTTATGTAGTTCGTTTTAAAATGCCTGTGGGCGAAGAATTACATTTAGACGATGAGATTCGTGGTCATGTGGTGTTTAATACTTCTGCTTTAGATGATAAAGTATTGTTTAAATCGGATGGAATGCCTACTTATCACTTGGCAAATGTTGTTGATGATTACCTTATGAAAATTTCTCATGTAATTCGTGGAGAAGAGTGGTTGCCATCAATGCCTTTGCATGTATTACTATACAGATCCTTAGGTTGGGCTGTTGATATGCCAAAATTTGCACATTTGCCATTAATTCTTAAGCCTGTTGGAAAAGGAAAATTAAGTAAGCGCGATGGCGATAAACTTGGATTTCCTGTATTTCCATTGGAGTGGACAGATCCTAAAACAAATGATATTTCATCGGGATACCGCGAAGGTGGATATTTTCCTGAGGCATTTGTGAATATGCTGGCTTTTTTGGGATGGAATCCGGGAACGGAACAGGAAATATTTTCGATGGAAGAACTGGCTCAAGCATTCTCTTTGGACCGCGTAGGTAAATCAGGTTCTAAGTTCGATCCAGAGAAAACAAAATGGTACAATCGTCAGTATTTAGTACATAAATCGGATGAAGAAATAGGATCTTTATTTGCAGAGCAAGTGCTAAGAGCGAAAGGAATTGAAGCAAATCAAGACATTGTTAATCGTGTTTGTGGCATGGTAAAAGATCGTGTTGATTTTATTTCTGAATTATGGAACCAAGTAAACTTCTTTTTTGAAGCACCTAAAGAATTCGAAGCTAAACCTGTTAAAAAGGGATGGAAAGAAGATACTCCTGCATTAATGAATGAATTAATAGGGGTTTTAGAAGGAATTGAAGATTTTACATCAGCCAATTCGGAAGAGATTGTGAAAGAGTGGATTACTGCTAAGGAGATTGGTTTTGGGAAGGTGATGAACCCATTCCGTTTGGCTATGGTAGGTGCTGGTAAAGGTCCTCACATGTTCGATATTATAGAGATTCTTGGAAAAGAAGAAACTATTGCACGTTTAAATTTTGCAGTAGCTAACATTAAAAAATAATTGAGATTTATCTCAAACATGAACCATCTTCAGCTTTGGAGGTGGTTTTTTTGTTTCTTTTTTGAGGCTCTCTCTCAAAGTAGTATTCTTAATAAGTTTACAGGATACTTTTAGTAATCCGAACCTAAGCCAGAATAGCAAATAAAAAACCTGTTAGAATTTCAAATTCTAACAGGTTTATATTTTAAAACTCTAATTGCTTTTTTATTTTTTCTTTTTTTGTGCTTTTGCCCATGAATCTTTTAAGGAAACAGTACGGTTAAAGATCAACTTATCGGCAGTTGTATCTTTATCGACCGAGAAATATCCTAAACGAGTAAACTGTAGGTGTTGCTCTGTTTTTGCATTTTTCAAAAATGGTTCAACGTAACATTCACTTAAAACTTTTAAAGAATCTGGATTAATAAAATCTTTAAAATCCACGTCTTTGTGACCATCTGGTGCTTCATCGTTAAATAAACGGTCGTAAATACGAACTTCGGCTTTGGCAGCATGTTTAACAGATACCCAATGCAATGTTCCCTTTACTTTACGTTTACTTTCTTCCGATCCGCTACCACTTTTCGATTTAGGATCGTAGGTACAATGAATCTCAGTGATGTTGCCATCGGAATCCTTCACAACATTTTCGCACATTACAATATAGGCCGCTTTTAAACGAACTTCACGACCCGGAGTCATGCGGAAAAATTTACGAGGAGCATCTTCCATGAAATCTTCACGTTCAATATATAATTCTTTGGAAAATGGAATTTCGCGTTTTCCAGCGTTTTCATCTTCAGGATTATTATCGATGCTTAACATTTCTTCGGCACTTTCTTCGTAGTTGTCAATAATCAGCTTAACTGGGTTTAAAACACCCATTACACGAGTAGCTATTTTATTTAAATCCTCACGAACACAATGCTCTAAAAGCGATACATCAATAACATTATTACGTTTTGCTACACCAATTGTATCTGCAAAATTACGAATAGATTTAGCGGTATAACCTCTGCGTCGTAAACCCGAAACGGTTGGCATTCGCGGATCATCCCATCCGTTAACGTGATTGTCTGTAACCAATTCCAGCAACTTACGCTTACTCATTACTGTATAGCTTAAGTTTAAGCGAGCAAATTCGCGCTGTTTAGGGCGATATTCTGTATCGGTAATGTTATTTACAAACCATTCGTAAAGCGGACGGTGAACTTCGAATTCCAAAGTACAAATAGAGTGTGTTATTCCTTCTATATAATCAGACTCTCCATGAGCATAATCGTACATTGGGTAAATGCACCACTTGTCGCCTGTGCGATGATGATGTGCATGCATGATACGATACATTAAAGGATCGCGCATGTGCATATTTGGTGAAGCCATATCGATTTTGGCTCGCAATACTTTTTCTCCATCCTTAAATTCACCTTTTTTCATTCTCTCGAATAAATCAAGATTCTCTTCAACACTACGATTACGGAACGGACTTTCGGTTCCTGGAACTGTAGGACTTCCTTTTTGTTCTGCAATTTGTTCTGCAGTTTGATCGTCAACATAAGCTTTACCGTCGGTAATTAACTTAACAGCCCAATTGTATAATTGATCGAAATAATCTGAAGTATATAAAGGATCGCCATCCCACTCAAATCCTAACCATTTGATGTCTTCCATAATGGAATCAACATACTCTGTATCTTCTTTAACAGGATTGGTATCGTCGAAACGCAGGTTACATTTTCCTTGGTATTGCTGGGCAAGGCTAAAGTTTAGGCATATCGACTTAGCGTGACCGATGTGTAGGTATCCGTTTGGTTCTGGTGGGAATCGTGTGTGTACTCTACCATCATTCACATTGTTTTTCAGATCTTCTTCTATGATCTGCTGGATAAAATTAAGAGATTTGCTTTCGTTAACATTCTCTTCTTTTACATTTTTGTTATCCATACTACTCAATTTAAAATGATACATTATTTGCCTTGCCTTTCGTACTGAACTGCAGAAATTTAAATTTACAATAAATTAATTAATCTGTTTTTATCAGAACGAAAAAACAAAAGTAGATAAAATACACTAAATTCGTTTCAAATTAAGGCATAAAGAAGAGTTGGTAGAGGATAAAGTTTGAAGTAAAAAGGAGAATGTGGTAAAATTTCAAGAATCATATCCCAAATCTCACAATAGTTTTGGAACTTGGGTTTTGGAATTTGAATTTTCTTACTTTAATTTCGCCACACATTATTAATGCAAACACAGATGGGAATTATAGAATTAGAAGGACTGGAATTTTACGCTTATCATGGTTGTTTTAAAGAAGAGCAGATTGTTGGTAATAAATTTACAGTATATGTTCGAATGGAATACGATGCCGAAAAAGCTGCTAAAAGCGATTATATTAACGATGCATTGAATTATCAGAGGGCTTATGAAATGATTAAAGAACAACTGCAAATTAAATCGCATTTGTTAGAGCATGTTTGCAATAGAATACTGGATACTTTGTACGATAATTTCCCGGAATTAAAGCATGCAAAGGTAAAAGTATCGAAAATGAACCCTCCAATGGGCGGACAAATAGAAAAAGTTAGTTTAACTTTATCGAGGTAATTGTTTGATTAAGATTAGATTGTAATTTTACTGTAATTTTTTTCTTACAAAAGCTTAAAAAAGTTTGTTCAGATAAAACCAAAATTTATATCTTTGCAACGCCTTTAAGGAAAAAGGGTCTCTTGGCCGAGTGGCTAGGCAGTGGTCTGCAAAACCATCTACGGCGGTTCGAATCCGCCAGAGACCTCTAAGTATTTTATTTAGTTTTATTAAAACTATCTTTAAACCTCCTATTTTTAGGGGGTTTTGTGATTTTATAGAGTAAAAGAAAATTAAAGAAAATAAGACTAAATCAATTTTATTCCGCCCCCGATTCCGCCCCCTGATAAAAAATGATTAAATTTAAGTGTTCAAACTTAAATTAATAATCATGGCTATATCAATTACTTTCCGTTTAAGAGATCCACAAACAAAGGTTACAAAAGCCAAACAACAAGAAACACCTATCATCATGTTTTTTAGTTATGGCTATTGTGAGAGCAATAAACAAGGCAAACAAACATACAAGCCACTTAAGTATCCTACTGGCTTAAAAATAAAGCCTTGTTACTGGAATAAGGAAAACCACAGAGCAAAACAAAATCGACAAATAGACTATCAAAACATTAATGATTTACTTGATATTATTGAAGCAAGCGCAAAGAAAGTACATCGTAAATTATTAATAGATGATATTCAACCAAAACCCGAAGTGCTTAAAAAGGCAATTGATATAGAAAGAGGAATTATAAAAGAAGAGTTAGCCGAAACTTTAAATTCATACATTGATAGATTTATTAAGGAAGCGGAGGAAGGAACAAGATTATATTTTCACAATGGCAAAGAGGGAAAATATACTTACGGAACTGTAAAGAGTTATAAAACGTTTCAGGTTCAATTTAATTTGTATCAGAAAGACCGCAAAACAAAGATTGATTTTGATGGTATTACTTTGAATTGGTATGAAGATTTTAAAGGTTTTCTTTATTCAAAAGATTACACAAAAAACAGTGTTGGGAAGAGTATAAAACACCTTAAAACCATGATGAGAAGTGCAAAGGATGAGGATTTACATACAAACCTAGATTTCACAAAAAAGAAATTTCAGGTTGGTAAAGAGGAAGTTTATAATATCTATTTACACGAAGAAGAAATAAACAAAATATCTCAATTAGATTTATCTAAAAAACGAAATTGGGAATTAGCCAGAGATTTATGGTTAATGTGTTATTATACTGCGCAATCTGTTGTTGATGTATTAAACCTATCTAAAGCCAATTTAACCACTTTAAATAATGGTGCTAAAGCTTTAAGCCTTTCAAGGCAGAAAACAGGTGTAAAAGTGCTTGTTCCAATTACTGCACAATTGGAAACACTACTAAATAAATACGATTGGAAAGCCCCTAAAATAACTGAACAGAAAACAAATAAATACATTAAAGATATTGCTAGGCATTTGGGCTTTCTGGAAATAGTCCAGATTGAAAAGACCATTGGGGGAAAGAAAACGAAAAAGAATTTTGCAAAATGTGATTTGGTAATGTGTCATACTGCAAGACGTTCAGCATGTACCAACATGTATAACGCAAAAATACCACCTTTCGATATTATGAAGATATCAGGACATAAAACAGAATCAGAGTTTTTTGCATACATAAAAACAACTAAGGAAGAAGCAGCCGAAAGACTGAGCGAACACCCATTTTTTAACCAGCCATTAATGAAAATTGCTAAATAGTTTATATTATGGATTTTTATGATTTTATTTTTGAAGGTTTTTGCAGAAAAACCAATAGTTCTGATACAACCGCACTTAGAAATTATTTTATATCGAAGGCTTTGGAGTTTGAACATGAAATTCAAAGAGATAATTTTTTTGATGATTTAGATTATGCTATAAATGATATTATAAAACGATATGAAAGTATAATTTATAGAGATTTGGATAAATTGGAGTCAAGGTTACAAAGGGCAAGAAGTCAGGAGTGTAAAGATATGTATAAGCATCGTATTGATACGATTAAAGATGTAAAGCGACCAGTTGCTCATTTGGGTTTTCAAACTAAATATAATTGTTTAATAAGTATTAAGGATATAGAATTAATTCGAAAAGCTTTTAACCAAACATTTTATAAAAGAGAGGCTAAAGCAATAAAAAATCCACGTCCTGA
Source organism: uncultured Marinifilum sp. (assembly GCF_963677195.1). Classification (NCBI taxonomy): domain Bacteria; kingdom Pseudomonadati; phylum Bacteroidota; class Bacteroidia; order Marinilabiliales; family Marinifilaceae; genus Marinifilum; species uncultured Marinifilum sp. The sequence goes on along the minus strand of NZ_OY781918.1, from coordinate 671,909 downwards.
TGTATTCACAGACGAAGGGTATCGGGTATTTTTAAAGTTGGATGAAAAATATCCTTATGAAGATGATAAGCCATTTACTAAATATGGATTGATTGGCAGGTATTTATCTAATGAATATTTATTGGCTCATAGAAAGAAAGATTACATAGAGTTTATACAGGGATCATTCGACGAAAAATTTACGAGAATTGAATCGTTTCCTAAAAAGCGAATTGAAAAAATGACGTCCATTTTTAATGAAGTTCTAGGGAAAAAGTAAAATTCAGTTATTTCAGTAAAATTTCAGTAAAACTTCAATTTTCTTACAGTGTTGTATTTTAGCTTGTTATGTAATAAAAATAAACCTTGTTATCAGTTAATAATTAAAAATTATACTGATGACAAAAAGCATTTTATTAGAGAGTTTATCTGCTGAGAATCTAAAAGAATTAATCAGGGATGTAATCAGAGAAGAAGTTCAAACAAGAAAAGACGAACCAACCAAAACAGAAACTAAATTCTATTCAAGGGGTGAGGTATCTAGTCTTTTAAAATTATCCTTACCCACACTAAACGAGTACACCAAAGAAGGACGTATTCAGGCTATGCGAATTGGTAGACGTGTACTATATTCCGAACAAGCTGTTCAGGAGGCGTTAAAAGTAGTTCCTAACTCTAAAGGTAAAAGATCATGAGCAAGCAAATAGAAAGGGCTTGCGATTGCTCACAAGCCCTAAGGCGTTCAAACCTAAACCGAATATCATTGGTTCAAAACAAAGGTAATCAAAGTAAGTCTAAAGATCGCATTAATAATCAGCTTAAGCGAGTTTATGAGGCTTTCAATATTCCTAGTACAATGTTACAAGTATCTGTTTATACAGGTATTCTTAGGGCTAATGTGTGCCGTTATGTTGCTGAATTGGAAAAGCAGAATAAAATACAAAAGATTAGAAGTAGTTTTTGTCCAATATCAAAACATAGGGCAGGTGTTTATACTACTAATGAACAACTATTCAAAAATGATTTTCAGCAATTAAAAATGTTCTAGTATGGTTGATGGTATAGGAGTAATAAACATTCCTTTTCCTGATAACTATTTGTTTAATCATACGCTTTTAAAGGGTTTAAAGCATAGAACAAGCACTATAACTGGAAAAGGTAAATCGGGTGAGGATTTTGGAAAGGTTACAACATTTGTAGAATATCAAGGAATTAAATTTTCAGATACAGGATTTAGAGGAAGTATCCATAAATTCCACAATCAGGGTAAGCATAACAATAATGACTTTTGCAGAACTGAAATAATAGAGACCTTGAGAGAGTTAAATAAATCTTTTAGTATTAATCCTCTTACGGTGCAGGTCGTAAATCCTGAATTTGGTTTAAATATTGATTTGCCATTTCCAGCCGATCAGTTTCTAAATACAATACTTTGGCAAGGTGGTAAGGTAAATGGAAAACCATTAATCGATAAAAAAGGAATCAAGTTTAAGCATGAAAATTATTATTGGTTAAAAATCTATAAGAAAGATTTTGAAAATAGGCTTAGAGTTGAGATAAAGCCCCTTAGGAAGGTGTTTTATCGGGAAACAGGAATTAATAATTTAATTGATATTGCTGATGCTGAGAAATTGAAGGTGTTCTTCTTATTGCTTATGAAAAAGTTTAAAGAGGTTGTTTGTTTTGATGATACTATAAACATTAATGATTTAAGCAAAAGGGATGCAAAAGCCTTAGATGAGTTAAAAAACGGTTACAATTGGGAAAAGTACAATAAGAAGCAAAGGCACGATAAAAAGAAAACATTAAAAAGGCTTATTGAGAATTATGGTACTCGAGATTACATCGCAATTATTATCGATTTGCTTGAAAAGAAGTTTGTCGAGCTGATTAACGATGATTTAAAAACATGTAACCTATTACATGATTTTGAAAAAGATTTGAATCAGGAATTTAAACCGAAATACGTAACCTATTACAGTGTAGATAAGGGGAAAAAACGTAACAAGTTAGATAATGATAGAAAGTGTAAAGTAACTGGCTTAGATATTAGCATGCAGAAAGATAATAGTATTTTATTATCACATACAGGATTAAAATATTATTTAGAGAATAAGCCACAAGTATTTGATAAGATTAGCCGCAAGCATCTAACAAGAAAATGGATTGATTCTGAATTAAATATTCAAATAAAAGAAATTGCACATCATATTAGAGATACGCAAAGAAGAAATAAAGCAAGAGGTTTAAATAATCAATTTAGTTTGTTTTAAGTTTTAATGTGGGTTTTAGTGAGTATTTACAACAAAAGAAAAAAATCGAAAAATCTGAGGTTAAAAAGGTAAGGTTTATATTTTGCTGGAAAAGTAAGTAAATTGATTTAATTCCGCCCCCAATTCCGCCCCCTTAATATAATAAACTTATAAAAGCATTGTATTTATTGGCTTATCTGTTGTTGGTTCTAGTCCGCCAGAGACCTCTACAAAAACGCTTAACTTGCTAAAAGTTAAGCGTTTTGTTTTTTATGCCTGACGGAATGCCTGACGGATTTATAGGAGGAGATTCTATAAGTGATGTAATATTTGTTATGTCTGTTTATACAGGGTCACCATCAAAAGTTGGGTCTACTCCACAATTTTTTTTAGCTAAGCAAAAATTTTAGATAACCTAAAAAGGAAGAAATCTAAATCAACAATCCCTCTTAAAGATCTTCTGAAATTTTTAATTTTAGCATTTAAAGATTCGGCAAAAGCGTTTGTACTTCTATTCAAGAAATAATTAACAATTTGTTTATGATGTACTTCAAAAGTTCTTTTTATTGAATTAAAAGAATCCATTCCGGCTCTTTCAATTTCATCGAACCATTGTGCTAGTTTAAGTCTTGCTACATTTGGTTCTAAAGATTGATTGTATATTTTTCTAAGTCCATCCGAGAGCCTGTATGCTTTCTTAATTTCGGGAAATCTTTCAAATAATAAACGAGCTCTGATTTCTTGAGATGTAGTCCATTTTTCCGGAGATTTATACAATGCATAACGAGCTCTAGCCATCAATTGTCGCAGTGTATCACCATTTTCCAATATTTCAGGTTTATACAATTTTCCTTCTAATTTCGCTTTCTTATACTCTGCATTTTCATCATCTATTATCTTCCACCTATGCTTAATTCTAAGCTCTTGTACGGCATCATTGGCCAGCTTTTGCACATGAAATCGATCTGTAGTGATTTCAGCTTTTAGAAAACATTTTCTTACGATCTTATTCATGCTACCAGCCATGTCAAGAGTAACTTCTTTAACGGTATAGCGCAACTCTTCTGAAATGTGTTCGCGAATTAAACTTATAATGGAATCAGCTTGTGTTCCGTTAAACACACCAACCAAGCTACCTTGCTTTCCTTTTTTATCTTTGTTACTGAGAATGGTATACAACTCTCCATTTGAAAAGGCTGTTTCATCAAGAGCTAAATTAGAACCTATGTTTTCAGGAAATATCAGGTAATCTTTGGCGTGTAGCTTTTTATCCCATTGATCAAAACCACTTAAATTTGTTTTGTACTGTCTTCGAAATTTATCACCATTTATTCCTAAATATATTTCAAGGCTTTTAATACTGATCGCATTAAAATCGACTAACTTCTTTTAAAAAAGCAGAATACTCTGCAGACATGCGAGTTCCTGAAATGATCAAATTCCAATCTCTACTTACTTTTTTACTCTTGCCATCAACAACAACATCCCAACGACGACGCTTGACATTAAGCTTAACTAACATATCTCGAATGGGATAATCTTCTATTTCTCGTGCTGGCATAAAACCACTGGCTTTAATAGAATAATCCTTATATTCCTCAGGAATAATCTTCTTTTCTTCTAAATAAATAGTTAATCTTCTTTCGTAAATTTCTTTCCCGCTAGAAACCTCTTTAAAATCTATTATATCAAAATAATCTAAAAGACCTTCTGGAAAAAATAGTGAGAGTAGTGACTTTTGCATATATAATTTAAAGTGTTTTTTCTATCAGCAAAGGTATTCCTTTTTGTACGCAGACCCAACTTTTGAAACTGATCCTTTATACATCTATCAACGACTTAATGCGAGATCTGGAAAATTTTGCACACAATACTCATTTCTATTTTCCAGATTTGCTTCAAATTACATTAATACATCACCAATTTTAACTATTCAATTTTTACAATAAAAAAGCATAATGCAAATCTTAAAACCCTTATTCTTTTGTAAATTGGTAAAAGTACTTCTTATCATTACCAAAGAATAGACATGAAAAAACCTTTTACTTTTCGGTTTTATGCAAGTTTAAATGATTTTCTTCCAGAGCAAAGGAAGAGCAAGTCTTTTGTTCAGCCTTTTAAAACTCCTATATGTGTTGGCGATACTCTGGTATCTTTAGGGATACCTTTTGCCGAGATTGATTTAATTTTAGTGAACGGAAGTCCGGTAAAAATTACAGATGAAATTAAAGAAGACGACCGAATTGCTGTTTATCCAAAATTTGAGAATTTGAATATTTCTTCAATATCCCGACTAAGGGAGATCGAATTAGGTGAAACAAAATTTATTCTCGATTGCCATTTGGGAAAGTTGGCCAAGTATATGCGAATGTTGGGTTTCGATACCATTTATAAGAATAGAATGAATGATGATGAAATTATTGATATTGCAATCAGAGAGAATCGAATTATTCTTACACGCGATAAATTACTCTTAAAATCGAGTAGAATAGTACAAGGATATTTTGTTCGTACTATTGGAAAACATGAGCAATTAATTGAAGTTGTAAAAAAGTTTGATTTGTACAATGAATTTAAATCTTTTACACGATGTATGTGTTGTAACAGCCAATTAACAGAGTTGAATAATGTTGCTATAGCAGATAAGGTAGAGCCTAATATTGCAAAACTATACGATACTTTTTACTATTGCTCAAAATGCGATAAAGTGTATTGGAATGGATCGCACTTTAAAAAAATGGAAACTTATATTTTAAGTTTGCTTTAGTAATAATAGTAGATAAGGTGTTAGAATATGATTTTTAGGAAAGTTTAACAAAGGTGTTTTTTAATTGTATTTTCAGAAATATATGTTATTTACAAACTTTATATATTATTGTTATTATTTAGAATTTTTGACAATGGCATACTGGTATATTTTTTATATTTGATATGTATTAATTGGAAAATTGTAAATTTTCACGAGCGATATTTTTTAGTATTTAAATTTAAATAACAGATATGACTATATTTTCAAATAATGATACCGGCCTTAAAACAAGTTATTCCGCTATAGAATTAATGAATGAATTACAAAAGCGAGATGATATTTTATTAATTGACATTCGTGAACCTAATCAGTTGGCAAAAAATGGTATCGAAAATGCTATACATATTCCTATGGAAGAAATACAAAATAAGATTCCAATGTTGCCTAAAGATAAGGATATTGTTGTTTTCTGTCATTTAGGATTTAGAAGTAAGCAAGTTCGAAATTACCTTCGTAATATTGGATTTTATAATGTTGCACATTTAAAAGGTGGTTTGTATAGCTGGAATCGTAATTTAAAACAAATGAAAGCATCTGAATATTAAAATATAAAAAGCTCAATAATTTTATTTATTGAGCTTTTTAATTTCTTTAAAAATTTATGTTTTAGGAGTACTTTGTTTTTAGCTTTCTTTAACCGTTACTGTAAATTGGTCAAATTTTATAATTCTAACAAATGCACCTTTCCTAATTTCTTCTCCATATAAGGATTTAGCTTTCCAGGCAGATCCACCAATAATTACTTTTCCAATATTTTTAGATTGATTAATTTTCTCTATAACATAAGCTTCTTTCCCAATTAAATTGTCCGAAAAATTCATTTTAAGAGCAGTATGGCTTACCATATTATTTTTTAAATAGGGTTTTACTAATAGTAAGCTTATTATGCTAATCATTAAAAATGATGTTATTTGAATAGAGGTATCACAACCCAAATAGGCGAGTATTCCTGTAACAAATGCCCCTGCGCCGAAACAAAGTGAGGTAAATGTTAGAATAATAATTTCGATCACGAATAAGCTAATGGTTAAGAAAAGCCATAAGTGCCAAATTTCCAGTGTCATAATTTAGATGTATTTGTTAAGGTGTTGTGAAATTATGACAAGTTATATTATAATCCAAGTGTCAAATGTGTCAAGTTAAATTCATTGTACAAATTGCTAATGATTTGGTACTATTTAGCAACCTTTAGACAATTGTATAATTAAAATAAGAGAGGCGTTTTAATTATGTTACCTTTTTTAGTGTTTTTTGTTTATGAAAATACTTAAAGTGTAAATAATAGCTTTTTTAAATACTTAGTCGTTAATAGTTAGTGGAATAGAGTAAGTAACTTTTGTTCCATGTATTGAAGGATTAATATTTTTTAAATCGATAATTTCAAAATTCATTTTTTGAGAAGACTTAAAATTGTAAATTTTCACTCTGTTTAAGGCAATAGAGGTGGCTAATGATTTATGACTTTTCTGAGAAACTTGTTTTTTAGCTTCATCAATTCCAATTCCATTGTCGCTAATACTAAAATGGATTGCTTTTTTATTGTCTGAAACTGAAACCGAGATTTTAATATGTGCATCAGGATTATTTCGCAAACCACCATGAACTAATGCATTTTCAACAAAAGGCTGAGCAAGCATAGGTGGTACTATTACAATATCCTGATCTAAATTTTCATCAACATCTATTTCATAAGAAATATCATTTTCGAAACGTAGTTTTTGTAATCCAATATACTCCTCAAGGGTATCTAATTCTGTTTTTAAGGAAACATATTCTTCGCGAGAGTTCTCAAGTATTGATCGAACAAGACTAGCTAATCTTGATAAATAATTATTGGCATCATCATTTTTATCATCCAATATAAAGCTTTGAATTGCTGTTAAGGAGTTAAACAGAAAGTGTGGATTCATTTGTGTGAGCAATACTTTTTGGCGTAAGTCCATTATTTTATGATCGGCACGCAAACGGTTTATGCGAAGCGAAACAACTATGGCTACTATGCCTAATATAAGTACAACTGTAAGAATTATAAGTAGTGCATTTTTTTCTCCAATTTCTAATTTCTGAATTTGAGCTTTTTGCTCCAGAAGCTGAAAATCTTTCTTTTGTTGTTTCGATTCATATTGAGTTGTAATCTCAGCTAGTTTTTCGTCATGATAAATTTCGAATAATGAATCTTTTAAATGAGTATGTTTTTTATAAGTATCTAATGCTTCTTTATTTCTGTTCTGCTTTTCAAGAAATTTTGAATAAAATAAGTAAGTATCCATCAAATCTTCCGATAGCTTATTGGTTTTATTTAAATATTCGGCATTAAGAAAATATTCTTCGGCTAATTTTATTTTATTTAACTTGTTATATATAACAGCTTTAGATGTGAATATTTTCCCTAAGCCCCAATAATCATTTAGTTTTAAGCGCAGTTCTTCACACTGATTGTAATAGTCAAGTGCTTTTTCTAATTGTTTTAATTTTTCGTAAGATTGACCAATATTAAAAAGAATGATTGTTTTTTGCTGAATCATACCTCCTTTTTTATTTAATTCGAGTGCTTTAAGCTGATATTTTAAAGATTCGTTGTATAAATTTTTAGAAAATTTAATTACTCCAATATTAGTTAAATTACGAGATAATTTATCGTTGTTTTTAAGCTTGGTAAAAACTGCATTCGATTTAATATAAAATTTTAAAGCTTTATCAAAATTACCACTCATATGATAAATGCCACCAATATTCATAAATGCTCCCGCAATTCCTTCTTCGTAATCTAACGATTCGTAAATTTTAATGGCTTTTAAGTATTGTTGAATAGCCTGTGTATATTTACCTTTTCGACGATAAATAACCCCTACATTTCCTATTACCTTTCCTATATTAAGCGAGTCCTTAACATTTTCAAATTCATGAAGTGCTTTCTCGTAGTAATATTGCGAAGAGTCGAATACTCCCTGATAAAAATAGGTAACACCTTGCAATTTATAAGTTAATGCAAGATCTCTAACACTCCCATCTGTTTTTGCTATAGAAATGGCTTTTCGCCCTATTTCAATACTTTTTTTATAGGATGAATCTCTTAGTTGTGTTGATAATGTTATTAATTTTTGAACCTCTGGATGTATTGTTTCTTTATTATTATCGGATGTATTTGCTATGCAAATATTTATTTCAAACAGAAGAGTTATTATGATAAAAAGTAATTGTTTCATGATCAGTTATAAGAGGTTTTAAACAGAGCACAAAATATAAATATTTAGGATAAAATCTAATTCATTTTTCAGATTTTTTAAAATAGACATAAAAAAAGCCTGATTGTAAAATCAGGCTAATGTTTAAAATTGTTTGAGAGTTTAGAAATTGTATGTAATTCCAATTCCTGGCAACCAAGCGCTGTATTTATATTCACCAGCAAAACCTTGAGCTCCGTAAATGGCTTTGGCTGTTGGATTTGCTTCTGTAGCTGTTATTTTTTCTCCTTCATTGTATAAAAGAGAAGCATCAAGACTTAACTTACTAGTCAATTTATAAGAAAAGCCCAATGATATACCAACTTTATCTGATCCCGGAGTTTCAGGTGAATAGTACATTTTATTGGTAGGTGTTTTATCAAAATACAAACCTGCATATAAATCTAATTTTTCATTAGCTGTATATCTGGTTCCAAATCGCCAGGTTGTTGTATTATCCCAGTCTCTTGCGCTGTTAGAATCGTTAAGTGCAGGGGTGTTTGTTTCGAAATCAAAATCTAATGATTTGTATTCGCTCCAGTTAATAAAGTTTACATCTGCTGATACTAACCATTTTTCATTTATCTGATAGGCCAAACCTAAGTTAAAACTTGCAGGAAGTGGCAATGAAGCTGCTACATTTCCATCTGGTAAAAATGTGTTGAATGCATCAGGTGCTGTAAAATCTACTTTTGCATCACTATATTCAAGTTCAACATCGACCTGAGACCTATAGGAAATACCAATATTTAATTTTTCTGTTGGTTGTAAAAATACACCAAGATTATATCCATATTGGATTTTGTTTCCATTGATATTTACTTTTCCATCAGGGAGCTGTGAGCCATCAGCAGGATTTTGTAAAGGTACAGCTCTGTTTAGGTCGACATCTCCATAAACGATATTTAAACCAGCACCTACACTAATCCAATCGGCTAACTGATAAGATACAGTAGGTTGAATATATATTGCTTTTAAGCTGATATCCTGAATTAGATATCTTCCAGACCACTCATCTCCCCAATTCATTGTATTTCCAAATGGAGTGTAAGCACCTAAACCAACAGCTAATTTGTCAGTAACTTTCATTGATCCATAAAAATAGAAAGGCGTTCTGTGATCATTATCTGTTTCAAATTTACCGCCAATTCCTGTGTATTCTGCACTTGTAAAGGTAACTGATGTTCCTAAAGCGAAGCTATATTTATTTTTTAGTGTTGCTAAAGCACCGGGATTCCACTGCATGCTACTTGCATCAAAATTTAATGCAGTACCAACGTGCCCCATACCTGTTTGCTTATTTCCCTGAAGGTTTACAGCGAAACCTTCTGCTTTTACATTGTATGCCATTGCAATAACTGCAATTGCTAAACAAATCTTCTTTATCATAAGTTGATGTTTTATAAATTCGATCTGAATATAAATGAAATTCTATTGCATGCAAGTTTTAAAATTTGAATACTTGTTATGTTCTTGCTCTAAATATCTGTAAATGAAAAATATGCACTTATTTATATTTGTTGTTACGATTCTTTTTATGATCTGGATATCTTCATTCTTATTAAATTTTAATAAATTTGCTCTGAATAAGGAACCTTTATTCAGTTGTATGGGCAAAAAGTTGAATAAGAATATTCGAGGGAGTTTTGTATACCAAAGTTTTAAAGAAGGATATCGAAGTGTAACACCTTCCTTAATTAATCGTTCTTTTGAATGGCAGGATAAGCAGATAAATATTTTATTAGAATCGGCAATGCTGGAAATGGGAGAGCTAAATGCTTACTCTAAATTTTTTCCGCAAATTAACTTGCATATTCCTTTGTTTGTTGCCCAGGAAGCTGTTGCTTCAAATATGATAGAAGGAAGTAAAAGTACTATTAATCAGGCATTTGTTCCCGAAACTTCAAGAAGTTTTAAACGAATTTACGAGCAAAAAGAAATTACAAATCATATTGAGGCAATTAACTGGGGAGTAAAAGAATTAAAGCAGTTTCCTCTTTCGGTACGATTAGTTAAAGAGGCTCATAAAATATTGTGTTCAAATTTACCTCAAAAAGAAGATTTTGGGGGAAAAATAAGACCTTTCTTCGATTCTAACGATAGTAAATTTGAACCTGGTTTCGAGTATATACCTCCAAATAAGCATGAGCTAAAAATTTTAATTAATGATGGTAAAAAGTTCTGGCGAAATTCTAATCTTGAATTGCCACAACTTATAAAAATGGCCATTTCATTATATCAGTTCGAGAATATACTTCCTTTTTTAGATGGGAATGGACGAACCGCACGTACACTTATATTATTCGAAATTCTTGAGCTTAAATTTGTACAAAATCCAATATTTTGTCTTTCGGTATTTTTTGAGAAAAACCGATTGGAATATTACCATCGATTAAATTTGATACGATCTAGAAACGATATAGAACAATGGATTAAGTTCTTTTTAACTGGTATTAAAGAATCGGCATCATACAGTAAAGAAATATTGAATAAATTAAGTAAGTTAAAAAATAGCTACAATTTGCTTATCGAAACAAATATGGGTAAGAAGCGACACCAGTCTGCTAAATTACTTTTAGCTGAATTTTATTCCTGCCCTTTTTTAACGGTTAATGAGGTAAAAACCAAACTAAACCTTAGTTTTCAATCAGCAAATCAGTTAATAAAAGAATTTGAATTAACAGGAATAATTAAAGAACTAGTTGGCGCGCGCAGAAACAGAGTTTTTTATTTATGGGAATATTTACAGTTGTTCGAACTGTAAATTTTTTTATACTATTACTGCTTTATTGCATTTTATTGACGAGACAATTTAGGAAGAACTTAAATTTCATATCTATCCCTAAAGGATAATATGTTATTTTATAACAGGTTATAAAATATTAATAAAGCATCAAACTAAAGAATAATTCTTTAGTTTGATGCTTTATAATAAGTTATTTTTTTAGAGCCTTATTCAATGTTCGGCTCTTTCTTTTTATTGTAGTTGCTTTTTATCCCATAACTTCTTTCATTTTTTTGCCAATATCGGCAGGAGAACTTACTACGTGAATACCAGCAGCAGCTAAAGCTTTCATTTTTTCTTCAGCAGTACCTTTTCCGCCTGCAATAATTGCTCCAGCATGTCCCATTCTTTTACCTGGAGGTGCGGTTTGTCCGGCAATAAAAGCTACAACTGGCTTTTTAACGTTTTTGGCAATATATTCAGCTGCAGTTTCTTCATCAGAACCGCCAATTTCGCCAATTAAAACAATAGCTTCGGTTTTAGGATCATCATTTAAAAGTTTAACTGCATCAATGTGCTTGGTACCAATAATAGGGTCGCCACCAATTCCAATAGCTGTTGATTGACCAAATCCAGCTTCTCCTAATTGATGAACTGCTTCGTAGGTTAATGTGCCCGAACGGGAAACAATACCGATATTTCCGGGTTTGTGAATAAATCCAGGCATGATACCAATTTTAGCTTCGCCAGGAGTAATAACACCAGGACAGTTTGGTCCAACCAAGGTAGTTTCTGGATATTTCTTTAAAAATTCATGAACCTTAAGCATATCTAAAGTAGGAATACCCTCGGTAATACAGATTACCAGTTCAATACCAGATTCGGCAGCTTCCATAATAGCATCGGCAGCAAATGGAGGTGGAACAAAAATTACAGAGGCATTTGCTCCTGTTTTTGCTACAGCTTCTCGCATGGTATTGTGAATAGGAATTTTATCCATAAAAAGTTGTCCGCCCTTACCTGGAGTAACACCAGCAACTACATTTGTTCCGTAATCAATCATTTGTTGGGTATGAAAAGCCCCTTCGGATCCAGTAATTCCCTGAACCACCAGTTTTGTATTTTTATTAACTAGTACACTCATTATGCTTTAATGGTTTTAAGTGTGGATACAACTTTTTCGGCAGCATCTCTCAATTCGGTTGCTGCAATAATATTCATGCCTGATTCCTCTAGAAGTTTTTTTCCTTCTTCGGCATTGGTTCCCTGTAAACGTACTACAATAGGTACTTTAGTGTCGATATTGTTTATTGCTTCAATAACACCTTTTGCAACACGATCGCAACGCACAATTCCCCCGAAAATATTTATTAAAACTGCTTTTACATTCTTATCCGATAAGATAATTCGAAAGCCTTTTTCAACTGTTTCGGCCGAAGCTCCTCCTCCCACATCAAGGAAGTTAGCAGGCTCTCCTCCGGTGAGTTTAATTATATCCATGGTTCCCATTGCAAGACCAGCACCGTTTACCATACAACCAATATTTCCTTCTAGTTTAATATAGTTTAGTCCCGATCTACCAGCTTCTATTTCTAAAGGTTCTTCTTCATCTAAATCGCGCAAAGCAGTAATCTCTTTATGACGATACATTGCATTGTCGTCGAAATTGGCTTTGGCATCGAGAGCTAAAACATCTCCTTCTTTAGTTACAACCAAAGGGTTAATTTCAAAAATGGAAGCATCAGTTCCCATATAAGCTTTATAAAGAGCCATTAGAAATTTAACACCATTCTTAAAGGCATCTCCAGTTAAGTTTAGAGCAAATGCCATTTGTCTGGCCTGAAATGCTTGTAATCCAACAGCAGGATCGATAGCAACTTTTAGAATTTTTTCGGGAGTTTCTTCTGCAACTTTCTCAATTTCCATTCCTCCTTCGGTTGATACCATAAAAGTAACCATGGAACTTGCCCGGTCGAAAACAATACCCGCGTATAGTTCACGATCGATATTCGAGGCTGCTTCGATTAATACTTTCTTTACCAGCTTACCCTCTGGTCCGGTTTGATGTGTTACCAGAGTCATTCCTAAAATGTCCTTGGCGTATTTGGAAACATCTTGTGCTGTAGGTGCAAATTTAACACCTCCGCCTTTACCGCGACCACCTGCATGAATTTGTGCTTTTACAACTACAGGCAGGCCAATTGCTGTTGCGGCTTCTTCAGCTTCCTTAACCGAAAATGCAATTTTGCTTTCCGGAACAGGAACACCAAACGAGCGTAAAATTTCTTTTGCTTGATATTCGTGAATCTTCATTCTGTATGTTTTTTGTTAGGCTTGGAAAAGACCTGCGGTTCCTGTGTTTATTGTTTATCTTGATTTTAACAGCTAAGCAAGTCGGTAAGCATTAATATTTAATTAGTTAATTTTTATATTAACCTAAATATATAAATATCTGTATTAAATAAAAAGTACATTCATGCTAAATTTAAAGATACCTTTACCTTTAAAACTAAATGAGTGTTAAGTTGCATGCATACAGATGATTGTGTTGTATTTTTCTTTATCTATTAGCTTATAGGCTTTGTCAATAAGATAAAAGTTTGCTTTCGTTTTTCTGGGAAGTGAGAAAAACATGTAAAAACTCCTTTTTATCGATTTTTTTTAATATTCTTCAGATTAAATATGAACAGTATGCTTCGGATTTAGTAATTTCAAACTCAAAGAAAATAGATAAGGAGAATATGGATTTGTTTTTAATGGCCATAACAGATAAATATTTCTCTAAGCCAATAAATTGTTCTAATTTTAATTGATTCAATTTTAAAACATAAAAAAATGAGTACATATTTTAACAAGGTAAAAGATTACCTATTGAATTTAGAATACAATATTGTTCAGGAGGATAAAGCGGAAGAACTTTTTATAGTAGAAAATCCAGATGGAGGCATTGCTAATTTGGTAGTAGATTGTGAAGATCCTATCCTAATTATTGAAGGATTACTTTTTGAATTATCTGATGAGAATACTGAAATCTACAAATCTCTGCTAATGAAGAATCGTGAGATTATTCACGGAGCTTTTACCATAGATGAAACTGGAAAGAAAATTATTTTCCGTGATACTCTTCAGTTAGAGAATCTGGATCAGAATGAATTGGAAGCAACATTAAATTCATTAGAAATGTTGTTAAGCGAATATTCTGAGGAGATTATTTCATTTTCTAAATTGTAAACGAATAAACAGAAATAAAAATGGGAATTTTTAGTAGACTTTTTAACGTGGGTAAAGCAGAAGCTCACGCCGCTATAGATAAATTGGAAGATCCGATTAAGATGACCGAACAGGGAATCAGAGATCTTAAAAAAGATTTGGATAAAAGCTTACAGGCATTAGCAGAAGTTAAGGCTTTAGCTATTCGCAGTAAGAGAGAATTGAACGAACAAAAATCAGTAGCTAAAAACTATGAGCAGAAAGCAATTTTATTGTTGCAGAAGGCTGAGAAAGGTGACTTGGAGATGTCGGAGGCAGAGCGTTTAGCAACCGAAGCACTTACAAGGAAAGAAGAAGCTACAGCAAGTGCCGCTCGTGCACAGGAAGAAGTTGCAAGATTTGATACCAATATCAGCCAACTTGATGCCAATGTGAAGAAACTGAAATCGACCATTACTCGTTATGAAAATGAGTTGAGAACTTTAAAAGCCCGTGCTCGTGTAAGTTCAGCGACTCAGAAAATTAACAAGCAATTGTCTGGTATCGATAGTTCGGGAACTGTTTCTATGCTTGAGAAAATGAAAGATAAAGTTGCGCAGCAGGAAGCAATGGCCGAAGCTTATGGTGAAATTTCGGTTGAAAATAGAAGTTTAGACGATGAAATAGATGCCACTTTAAGCGAAACCAATGTGAAAGCTTCGAATGCCCTGGAAGAATTAAAGGCAAAAATGAAGAACAAAGAATAAATAGCTGTTTGTAACAAATTTGAACGATAATAAAAATGGGATTAGCCGATTTTTTTAAAAGAAAAAAACAGCCTAAGTACGATAGCACCAATATCCGGGTAAGCGACCTGGATATTGGTTTTGTTTTTGAATACGATTTGGAGAGTTGGGTGGTACAGGCTTGTTACGAGTACGATTGGGGTGATAATTTTTTTACTCAGGAATTCAAGATATTCAATGGAAGTAAGACCTTGTTTTTATCTGTTGAAGATGATGATGAACTATCACTTTCTGTATCTTCAAAAATAAAAACCCGTCAGCTGGGAGCGCATGTTCACGAAGATTTATTGAACAATCAAAAAGCACCTGCCTCGTTTGAATATGATGGTAGAAAGTACTTTTTCGAAAAAGAAGCACCAGGTTATTTTAACGATGTTGCCAAAGGCGAAGAATGGTTGGAATTTATGTCCTGGGATTTCGAAGATGAAAGTGGGGAATTCATTGTTACCATTGAGCAATGGGATGAGAAAGAATTCGAAGCCTCGGCCGGAAAAGTGATTAAGGAGTTCGAAATATCGAATATACTACCTAAATAATGAAGAATAAAGAGTTATGAATTGCTTTAATTCATAACTTATTCCCGATGGCTATCGGGATTATAATCCAAAATTTAAAAACATGAATACTGCAGCAAAAATTGTTCTTGGGATTATTGTGGTGTTTCTAATTGCCAGAACTTGTAGCAAAGATAAATCGTCGAGTTCGCGTTATGAATCATCATCTCAAACAGCAAACACATGGCAAAAATCTCCTGTCGATGATCTGATAAGAGACTTAAACGGAGAGCAAAATTATTCAATTATTCTTTTTGATATGGATGCAGATGAGAATGGAAATTCCTATCGCCATCAATATCAAACTATTATTCAACGTCCTGATACGGTTTTGGAAAGCAAAACAGCCTGGAAAAATGTAAGCGAAGCATTTTTCTCTCAGAATATGAATAATATGGGAATGGAAATTGTTTCGAAAAAGAATGGTAAAGTAACCAAACAGGCTGTTCCTGCCGGATACAATCATTACGTTGGTAATGAGAAGTATGGTCGATGGGAAAATCGCGGTGGCTCTTCTTTTTGGGCATTTTACGGACAATATGCTTTTATGTCGTCAATGTTTAATATGATGACTTATCGTCGTTCCTACTGGGATGATTACAATCGTGGCGGATATTATGGAGGATCTCGTGGCTATTACGGACCTCGTGGAAGCAATCCGGTTTATGGTACCAAAAGCTATACCTCTTCAACATCTGGAAGCAAAAGTAAATGGGCAAGCAAGCCATCTACTTTTAAAGATAAAGTTCGTAGCAAGGTGAGTCGTTCATCGTCCACAAGTAGTTCGAAATTCTCGAAGCAACGAAGCACTACCCGAACCAAGAGAAGTTCATCCCGATACAGTTCAAGTCGATCGACTCGCTCACGTAGTGGTGGATTCGGAAAATAGTTTTAAGCTATTGGCTAATAGCTGTTAGCTAAAAGCTTTTTTCAAAACGATCAAAATAAATTGCTTATTGTATAAGTTGATTTTTGTGGTAAAATAAAAACACACAATTATGATGTCATTATCAGAAATTTCGTTTATCATTTATGATGCTGTGGTGTATATAGCCGTGGCTTTTGCTATTTTCCTGATTGGGAAATTCGTTTATCAAATGCTTCACCCATCGTTTAAGGTGAAAGAAGAATTGGTTAAGAAAGATAATTTTGCTTTTGCAATTGCTCATGTAGGATACTATGTGGGTTTGTTGCTGGCAATTGGTAGTGCAATAGTTGGTCCGTCGAACGGATTAATTGCCGATATTATTGATATCTCGGTTTATGGCTTGTTAGCAATTGTTCTGCTAAACTGTTCCATATTTATTTCAGATTACCTGATGCTTAGAAATTTTTCAATCCGTAAAGAGATTATAGAAGATCAGAATGCAGGAACTGGAATTGTTGAAGGAGCTGTTTCGGTAGCATCGGGTTTAATAATTTTTGGAGCTGTTTCCGGAGAAAGTGGTGGTTTGCTTTTTGGTATTTTAACAGCAGTTGTATTTTGGGCATTTGGTCAGATTGCTTTGATTTTAACAACGCGTTTTTACAATTGGATTACCCCTTATAATCTTCATGAACACATCGAAAAAGATAATGTGGCTGTTGGTGTTGGTTTTGCGGGAGCTATTATTGCCATAGCAAACCTTATACGGTTTGGATTAGCTGGCGATTTTGAAGGTTGGATGCCAAGCTTTACAGAAGCAGGATTTGAACTTGTGGTTGGTTTAATTCTGTTGCCAGTAATGCGTTTAATTACGGATAAAATTTTACTTCCGGGTGAACGCTTAACCGACGAGATAATTAATCAGGAGCGTCCAAATATTGGAGCTGCTTTGGTCGAGGCTTTCGCTTATATTGGAGGATCGGTATTGATTACTTGGTGCCTTTAGGAAATATGAATTATAAATATTGAATTATGGACAGATGATTTTAAAAATATCTGAATTCATAGTTTACAACTAGCTTAGCGTGTTTAAGAGTAAATCTACATTATTAAAAGCAGCAATATTTGCTACCGGATTTTCAGGAGTGGTAGCAGAATATATTTTGTCAACATTGGCACAATATTTTTTGGGAAATTCGGTGGTTCATTGGGTGATGATTATTTCTCTCATGTTATTTTCTATGGGATTAGGTAGCCGTATCACTAAAAATTTCGAACTTAACTTACTTAAGTTATTTTTGCTAACCGAATTTGCATTGTCGCTTATTGTGTCGTTTTCTCCTTTGTTGGTGTATACAGCATCGGTTTATACACAGGCAATTGGAATATTGATATATTCGCTTGCAATATGTGTTGGATTGCTTATTGGAATGGAGATTCCTCTTGTAATTCGCATTAATGATGATTACGAAAAATTGCGTTTTAATATTTCCAATATATTGGAAAATGACTATTACGGTAGTTTGTTGGGAGGTATATTTTTTGCATTTATAGGTTTGCCTGTATTTGGGTTAATTTATACTCCTTTTATTCTTGGATTTGTAAATTTTTCGGTTTCAATTGTTGTTTTAATTTTTCTATGGGATTTGTTAAAACCCGGGGAAAGAAAAATTTTGGTTAGCATAGGAAGTTTTATTGTTATTACTTTAAGTGTTGGCTTGTTTGTTACCGATCCTGTAATTCGTTATGGCGAACAGCAAAAATATGCCGATAAAGTGATCTATGCTGAACAAACAAAATATCAGAGAATTGTAATGACTCAGTGGAAAAACGATTATTGGTTGTATTTAAATGGTAATCAGCAATTGTGTACCCGCGATGAGATGATGTACCATGAACCATTGGTGCATCCGGCAATGACATTGCACCCAAATCCAACTCATATTTTGGTTTTAGGCGGAGGCGATGGTTGCGCAGTTCGGGAGATTCTGAAATATCCAAAAGTCGAGCAAATTACTTTGGTAGATTTAGATCCAGCAATGACAAATTTAGGAAGAACAAATTCGATTTTAACCAATTTGAACCAAAACTCCCTGAGTAACGATAAGGTTAAAGTACTAAACAATGACGGATACAAATATTTACAATCTACCGATGAATATTACGATGTGATTATTGTAGATTTACCCGATCCTAGGTCGATTGAACTAGGGAGATTATATTCGCACGAGTTTTATAAAACCTGCTATCGGCATTTGCGCCCAGAAGGTATAATTGTTACTCAAGCAGGAAGTCCGTATTTTGCAACTCAGGCTTTTCTCTGTATTCTGGAAACCATGAAAAGTGCTGGTTTTGAAACGGTTCCTATGCATAATCAGGTAATAACCTTAGGCGAATGGGGTTGGAGTTTAGGCGTGAAACATAAAAATGTAAATGTAAAGGAAAAACTGCAAAAACTGGAGTTTGATGTGCCAACCCAATGGGTTAATAATGAGGCTATGGCTCTGATTACCTCTTTTGGAAAAGATTTTTATCCATGTAAAATCGACTCAGTTAAAGTGAACAGGATTCACGATCCTGTCTTGCATAAGTACTATTTGAAGGGGAATTGGGATTTGTATTAATAATTAATTTGTAAAGAATTTCCCTTTTAGGGATATGGAAAGAATACATTAAAAATGTCTAAATGGAGGCAGAAACAAAAATATTAGCAGCTAAAATTCACAGTCTTCGCTTTTGGGTAAGCGAATGCATTCCTGAAATCTTGAAAGAAAAGTTTCAATCCTATCTGGAAAAGGTTGATTTTGTGATTTTGAATTGCTCCGATCATCATTTTCCAACGCAAGGATATACAGCTTTTTGGTTGCTGGCCGAATCGCATTTAGCTATTCATACTTTTCCGGATAAAGGGTACAGTTACGTGGAGCTTAGTTCATGTAACCATGGAAAAGCAGAAGGTTTTAAGAAACTTGTTGAAGAGAGCGATTTGCAGGTGAACTGGAATGGAGAAGGAATAGAGATTTGTAGTCCTGAAGAAAATTAGCAATTGTTAAATAATTAGCTATTAGATAGGAGTTTATGTCTGAAGTGATTTTTTTAAATAAAACCTCAAAAACAATGAAGAAAGTAGCTTTAATCCTAATTGGCATTTTTTTAATGTTTGCTTGCCGGAAATCACCTCAAATCATTAAAGAATCCTGGACAGAGAAACCTGTTTCTCTTTGGCCTGATTTTGCTTTGACCAATGAAATTAGTTTTTCCGATACCACTTATCGTGATATGGCCAACGCATTTCTGGTAAATACAGGAGTGGATACAATAGGAGTTTCGTGTAAGCATATGTTTTTTCTTTTTGAAGAACAATTGGGATTAAGCAGTATTGATTTGGGAGATGGTTTTGATTCCTGGTATATGTATCCTAAGAATCGAAAAGACAGAAGAGTTGCTACAAAAAAATTAATAAATAAAAATCCAAAAGAACAGATAGGACAGTACAATACAATAAAGGTGCGTGATTGGATTCTTTTTGAGTTAGAAAAGCAGAACAATCAACTTTATCCCTTAAAAATCAGATATAAAACAATACAGAAAAATGAAGTTGTATATGCTGTTGGATGGGGGAGAGAACAGAAAGATAATAGCAAACCTTTAGTAAGAAAATTGCAATGTTATAAGAACTTAGGTGATTATTTCTATGCTCATACAATTAAGATTGATACTCACCCTAAAGGAACAAGCGGTTCTCCTGTAATCGATAAAAATGGGTATTTGGTAGGTATTGTTTCCGGTCAAGAAGGAAATATGGCTGTGATAGGAGGCATTAAATACTTGACAAATATGTTTGATAAATATGGTATAGAGTATAATAAACCCAATCATTAGCAATGCAAATTTAATGTTTTATATCTGGAAAATATGCGTAAAAAACTCATTTACTTATCGGCTTTTGTAGCTTATGTATTGGCAATATTGTCTATTCAATGGTTCGAGAGTCAATCGCATGATTCGAACATAAAAACCATTGGCGATGCATTTTGGTATGCTATTGTAACGCTAACAACAGTCGGATATGGTGATTTTTACCCCGTAACATTGCCCGGTAAAATTATTGGCTTAGTCGTAATTATTGGAAGCCTTGGAATTTTAGGATTTTTAATTGGAGAAATAACAGTAAGATACAATCAGTATATGGAGAAGAAAAAAAGTGGATTTTGGGGAACCCAGTTCAAGAATCATTATGTGATTATTGGTTGGAACGAGTTTGCGCAAAAAGTTGCAAACCAAATTATTCGCGCCGGACAAAAAGTGGCAGTAGTTACCAATGTAAAAGCCGATCTGGATTTGATATCAGATTTATTCTCATCTAAAGAGGTTTTTTCGCTGTTTGCTGATTATTCTAATATCGAAGCATTTCAAAAGGTTAATATTGAACAATCGAAACGGGTTTTTGTAAATTTCGAGAGTGATTCGGAAACCCTGGTTTTCGTTATCAATTTAAAGAAACGATATCCCGAAAGCAATGTAATTGTGCGTTGTACTAATCCGAGTTTGAAAGAAACCTTTCAGAATGCAGGAATCGACCATGTGATTGCTCAAAATGAGGTAGCATCGAAACTGGTTGCTTCCTATTTATTCGAACCTCATGTTGCAACTTATACCGAAGATTTAATTGCGACCAGTGTTGCCGATGAGGATTCAGATATTCAGCAATACTTAATCACCGAAGAGTGCGATTTTGCCGAATCGGATTATATGAATGCTTTTATGAAACTAAAATTGGATTACAATTCTATCCTTATTGGTTTGGTAAGAGAAGGTAAGATCATTAAAAATCCGATTAAAGGAACTACAATTAAATCTGGAAATTATCTCATTTTAATCTCAACTGGAGACAGCAAGGGAAAATTGGAGAAGTTTTTTGGTGTAAAAGAGGGAGAGTAAAATAATTTGTGAAATTCCCTCCTTAATATGGGAGAGTAATTTATTATTAAAATAAATTAACCAATAGCTTTATCAGATTTTTTTATTCTGCTTGATAACCAACATCTTCAGGTAAATTAGGTGCTTTCGATGCCATAACAGCCAATTCGTCGGCACGTTCGTTGCCGGGAATGTTGGCATGCCCTTTTACCCACACAAATTTTACATTGTGTTTTGGGTAAATTTGCAGAAAACGCATCCATAAATCGGCATTTTTTTTGCCTTTAAAACGTTTTTTCACCCAAGCAAACACCCATTTTTTTTCTACCGAGTCGATCACATATTTCGAGTCGGAATAAATGGTAACATCGCAGCCTGGATTTTTTAGTGTTTCTAAACCTACAATTACGGCCAGCAATTCCATTCTATTGTTGGTGGTTAATTTATATCCCTGATTTAAATCTTTGCGGTGCTTGCCCGATATTAAAACAATTCCATAGCCTCCCGGCCCAGGATTTCCACTTGCTGCTCCATCGGTAAACATTGTAATTTTTGCTGACATCTTTTTAATTTGCAGTTTTCAAATCAAAAGTAAGAAAATTTATTTTCGATTACTCGATTTATATACATAGAAAAAGGATGTCCGAAAAAAATCGAACATCCTTTGATATTATTTTGTGAGTGCTTAATTACTCCACAATTGTCATTTCATCAATCAGGTTTTGAGCACCAGCAAACTTATCAATAATGAAAAGTGTGTAGCGAACATCAAGATTAATACATCTTTGAAGGTTTTCTTCAAAATCGATATCGCCCGACATAGCTTCTGAGTTACCATCGAAAGCAGTACCAATTAATTCACCATTACCATTAATTACAGGAGAACCTGAGTTACCACCTGTAATATCGTTGTTAGTTAGGAAACAAGCAGGTAAATATCCGTTCTTATCGGCATATCTACCGAAATCTTTAGCAGCGTAAAGGTCTTTTAGTTTAGCAGGAACCACAAATTCTGGATTTGTAGGATCTTCTTTTTCCATCACACCCTTTAGAGTTGTGTAATGGTAATAGTAAACACCATCTTTAGGCTGATATCCTCCAACGCTACCGTAAGTTAAACGAAGAGTAGAGTTTGCATCAGGAGCAAAATTTTTCTTTTTGTTAATTTGTAATAAACCATCAACGAAAAGGCGCATTCCTTTTCCTAGCTCATCGCTACCTGCATTCATTTTTCCATAAACAGCACCATAGGCTTTACCAATAGAAAGGCCTGCTTTAAGAAGCAAATCGTTTTCTAATACTTCCAATTCTGGAGCTGAAAGAAACTTATTAAATTTATCTTCGTTTGCAAAAACTGAAGTTGAATATACTTCTTTGGCAAATTTGGTAAAGTCGTTGTTGTATTCTTCGGCTATAGTTTTAAAGATTGAAGGTCTTTCTTCTGTAGAAATTGCATCGGCATACATTTTATATAAAGAAGCCATTAATTTCTCATCGGTTGGTGCGTTATAATCTTTATAGAATTTTTTTGCAGCAGCTTTTAATGCAGTAATTGTTTTTTCAATTGCTTCAGCATCTTGTTCTTCGGCAGCTAATAAGCTTTTTAGTTTGTTAGCTTTAGTTGCGAACATAGGAGCTTCGGCTCCTTGTGCAAGGGCTTCACCAATATAAGAACCTGCAAATTTTGCATCTTTTCTATCAGCAAAAGCTTTTTTAATCATATTTAAGGCTTCGCCATATTTAGCTGCACGTTTTGGTTTTTCATTTGCCCATTCAAGAAATTTTTTTTCAATTTCTTTTTTATGAGCCATGGTGTTTAGCTTTTTTAAAGCTTTGTTTTGCTCGTTCGAGTATTTCCAATAGTTTGCGCTACCTGCATGTTTCGATGCATATTGAATGCGTACCTTTGCATCTTTAAGCATGTCTTTTTTCATGATATCCAACTTTACGGTACGAATATCGTAACGGTTTTGGTTGGTAATTTTCATGGTTTCTTCAAGGCCAAAAGATGTAAGGTAACGGTTTGTAGTTCCAGGGAATCCCATAATCATAGCGAAATCTTTCTCCTGAACTCCTTTAATAGAAATAGGCAGGTGATGTTTAGGCTTTAAAGGAATATTTTCTTCTGAATAAGCAGCTGGTTTTCCATCAGGAGCAGTATAGATTCTAAACATCGAGAAATCGGCTGTATGACGAGGCCACATCCAGTTATCAGTATCACCACCAAATTTACCCATCGATTGTGGAGGAGCACCAACTAAACGAACATCTTTAAAAATTTCATATATAAAAAGGAAATATTGGTTTCCTTTAAACATACTTTTGATGTTTGCTTTATAGTGAGTTCCTTCTACAGATTCTTTTTCAAGTTTAACGGCAGCTTCTTCAATCGCTTTGTAACGCTCCTCCTCTGTCATGTCATCTTTTACATTGGCAAGAACTTTCTTAGTAACATCTTTCATGCTTATTAAAATAGAAGCAGTAATACCTGGATTGGTTAGCTCCTCTTTTTTGTCATAAGCCCAAAAACCGTCTGAAAGATAATCGTGCTCTGTTGTAGAGTGAGATTGAATTGCGTTAAAACCGCAGTGGTGATTGGTTAGGAATAATCCTTGATCGGAAATAATTTCACCAGTACAAAAGTGACGAAATGGTCTTCCTTCGCTTCCCATCCCTACAATTGCATCTTTTAAGCTTGAATTGTTGATGTCGTAAATATCTTCAGGAGATAATTTTAATCCCATTTCCTGCATTTCTGCAGCATTTTTTTTCAGTAGGGATAAAAGCCACATTCCCTCGTCAGCTTTCACATTCGAAAAGCTAAGCAAAAGGCTTAATCCCAGTACTAACGATGCTAATTTTCTCATTTGTGTAGTTTAATTTTTAAAAAGTTCTCCATTATTAATAATGGAAAGTATTTACTATTTGTAAGTATTCCGTTGAAAAACAAAGTTAATATTATTCTCTTTATTCTGTTTGTATAATAAAATTGCAATTAGATACTGTTTTGTAATATTCTAGTAATCAGCTTGTATTTGTTTTTTTGTCTTGGTGTTTTTAGATAAACACCTTAATTTTCTCGATAAAAATGGAGCTTAATTTACTGTTAGTAAGCTTTTTGTTAAAATTTGAGTTTCATTTGATCTGCTAATAAGCCAAAACTTTTGCGGTGATAGGGTGTAATACCATATTTTTGAATTGCCAAGCGGTGCTTTTTTGTAGGGTATCCTTTATTCTTGTTCCAATCAAAGTTGGGATATTTTTCGTGAATAGAAAGCATAAAATCATCACGATAAGTTTTGGCTAAAATCGAAGCTGCAGCAATAGATAAGAATTTTCCATCTCCTTTAATAATACAGGAATGTTCTATTCCATTGTACACATTAAACCTGTTACCGTCGATAAGCAGATGTTCGGGTTTTGTTTTTAGCTGATTAATAGCCCTGTGCATTGCTAAAAATGATGCGTTTAAAATGTTAATTTCATCTATTTCTTTGTGGTCAACTATTCCAATAGACCAAGCAATTGCTTCTTTTTCAATGATTTCACGAAGTAAATATCTTTTTTTTTCAGATAGCTTTTTTGAATCGTTAAGTATATCGTTAGAGAAAGTATCAGGAAGAATTACTGCAGCTGCAAATACCGGACCTGCCAAACATCCTCTTCCTGCTTCATCGCAACCGGCTTCGATTCTACCTTTTTGTAAATATGGTGCTAAATTACTCATCTAATAAAAATTTTGGCAAATATAACAGATTTGAAGGGTACAGAAACAAATTGTTTTGTGAAATATGAAACAATAATTTAATTCATTTTTTGTACTTAATTGTTCTCGATTGGTCGATAAACTCAGATTTAACTTTTTTAGGATTATCAATAATTTCATAGAATTCGTCGAAGTAATTCAGAACTCTCTCTTTCTCTTTGTCGTTTAAATATTCGCATTGAATATATAGATTATATAGAGCCTCTTTTTTCATGCGAAATTCGCGAAAAATATATTCAAAATCTTTTGCAGTTCTTTTGTAACCACGATACAACCTAACGTGAATCGACTTGATATCTAATTTTTTATTTGGAACAGCGTAAGGTGCATTAACAAGGCTAGCCCAATCGAAATCGTAGGGAACCGGTACTGGCCGTGAATTAGGTGTTTTTGCTATTAGTTTTATATTGTGAAGAGTAGGAACACCCCAATCGGTATTTCCGATCATATATTGAAAAACGGCAAGTTTTGTTACTTTTCCTATAAGAGTATGGTCTTGGTGAATTTTTTCATCGTAACGAGCAATTTTGCCATTGCGTTCAGCCATTTTTTCAAAATCTTCAATAAAAAAGGCATATTTTGAGAGTGTTGCTATTTGGTTTTTACTGTCTTTATAGGTGATTTTTACCAATCGTACTTTAAAGCTTTCTGGTGTAAATAAATTGTATGCTTTGTAAATTAAATATTCTTGAATTAACATTTGTTCGTAACGGCGATTTCTATTTTGGCAATGAGTTACCATTTTAAGCTTTTTCTGATTGTGAAAAAGAGAATAGCTGGCCTGAGATTTATTAAATTTAATTCTCATGGGAGGAAAAGGGCATATCGATCTGTCTTTTCGAAAATTTCCTCTGGTTTTCATATCTACAGACATAGAAACAATTGAATCGCCAAGATGATATGATAATCGTGCTTTATGATATTTACTTTTGTTTCCTGTATCTTTAATTAAAGCTTTAAGGTTGGTAGTTATGGAAAGTTCAATTATAGTATCTGATTCGAATAAATAAGGAATACGAAAAATAGTATCATTTTCGCTGTATACTTTCTTGGATGCAAATGTACTAAAAACAGAGAATAAAATGAATGTAAAAGAGATAATTATGTTTTTTATTGTCATCATAAAGTCATTCACATTTTAATTTAAAAAGAAAATTATTCTATACCTTTATCACTTAATTCTGCATCGGTAAGTATGTTAATATCAGGATTTTCTTTGTAGAATATAGTTAGTCTGATATTGTTTTTTGCTAAATCTATTTGCCCAATTTTAAAACGATTTACTTCCATGCCAGTTCGTGCTTTAACATCTTCGATAAGTAAACGGTGTTTGTTAGGATGAATAAGATCCATTCTGTCATATATAATTGTTCTTCTGGCCAAATGACGTTTCATCCAAACTCTTTCCATAACCCAAGTTGTAATCATAAAAGCAGAGTTGGTAAGCAAAATTTCTCCCAGACTTACGTCGTTGCGAGCAAGCGCATTAATTACCGAAATAGTAATTACTAAAAATAAATAAGTCATTTCCCGAATTGGAATTGTATCGGTTCTGTATCGAATAATACCAAAAATTGCAAAAAGTCCCAGAGCAAAGCCCAGTTGTAAATCAATGCTTCCTAAAAGATAGCAAAGAAAGAAAACTGTAGTACTTATCATGATATATGTAAACACATAAGTTCTTTTACCTGTGGCTTTGAAATAAACGTAATTAATAACAAATACAGTTACAAGCAGATTTAATCCAAATCTTAAAATCAACTCAAGTATATTATTTGCATTCATAATTGTTGTCGATATTTCGGGTATATTTATCAGATTAGTAAGTAGTTCCATTCTTTTTTGTTTTAACGTAATCGTTCCTTTTCTTTATGTGCAAATATCCGATAATATTTTTGATTCTCAATCAATAAGGCCTGATCGATATAGTTCGGATCACCTATGGGTACATCCATTGCTATAAGTTTAAACGAATAAAATGGGTAAACTCTAGCAACAGGAGTGTGGCCAAAAATAATAACAATAGAATCGTAAAATTCCAGAGTTTTTATTACATCGGCTAAGGAAATACGGTCGTAACTTGGGGTTCTCGATAAATATCCCCTATACCATATCGGACTATATGAATATAAAAATAAATCGACTAAACTAGTATCTTTAAGTTGGGTATAATTGTTTAAATGATATCTCATTTTCATATTAACCATGTCAATTTTAAATTTTTTTTCTAAAAATTGGGGTGAAATACCAGCATGAACAAATAATTGATCGCCTATGCGAATTAATGTGTTTTTTGATCTTAACCAATTGCCAAGTACCGAGTGTCTGTTAAAGAAATTAGAATAATGAGAATGCAAATAATTTGCTGCATGTTTGTATTTGTCAGCTACATATCTGTCATCAAACAAAAGTGCCATCATTTCATGATTTCCTATTATATAATGAACATTGCCACCAGCTTTTTTTGCCTGAATTTCTAATTGAAAAATAAGCCATAAACATTCTGTTACCTGTTCTCCTCTATCAAAAACATCTCCTGTAAAAACAAGATGTCCATCGCCAAAAATCCAATGGTTGTTTTTATCAATTACATCATTGTTTCTTAATATTTCGATTAGAGATTTAAATTGACCATGTATATCGCCCAGTACAATAATTTTATTTGTAGGATTATTAATACCTGTTTGCGGCCTTATTTTTTTAGGGATTATGTAAGTTAAAGTATCTTTTTCTACAAACCCTTTAAAAACTAAGGTGTCGTTTTTGTATCGAAACGATTTTGAGATTTTTTGGGTTGTATTGTTTAAACTATCATGTTTTATATAAAAAACAGTAACCCTACTGTTTGATATTTGTCTGATGTGAGGTCCCTCAACATAAGAAGAAACAGTTAATGTATCTTGTTTTGCGTTTAAATTCTGAGCATGGGTTTGACTGTTTACAATGGGTAAACACATAAAACATGTAAGAAGTAGATAAACAAAATTAAGATTCATTAATTAGCTTGTTTTTATTTAGAGTAGTTAAAGATAGAATTATTTTTATCTCATTATAGCATAAAATTACGGAGGAATGAAAATACATGACTAAGAACACTTATTTTTGTTTCCAAATAAATAAAAGATGTATACAAAAGAAGAAAAAAGAGAAATTCGAATTCAATTTTGGGATGGGTTTAAAAGATATTCAAAAAAAAGAGGTCGAAAAATGACTTCCTGGGTGTTAAAAGGAACGCAGATAAAAGAAGCTCAATTAAAGTTTGATTTGAGTGAAAATGGTGCTTTTGTGATGCTTCAAATTGATAGTAAGTTCGAATCTAAACGCAATTTGGTATTTAAAAGCTTTGAAAAATATAAGCCTGTAATAATGGAAACCTGTGGAGATAATTTAATTTGGGAAAAAGATTATCATATTAAAGGTTTTAAAGATGTTAGTCTAATTTATTTTCAATTGAAAGAAGCATCAGTTTTTAATAAAGAAGAATGGGAAAAATATTATGAGTTTTTATTTGAGGGAATGACCAAATTAGAAGCGGCATTTTTAGATGTAAAAGAGGTTGTGCAAAATTTTTAGAAAAAAATAAAAATAGATAGAATCTTGATTTTCAAATATTAATAAGAGCGTGTGCAGTTGTTTGAAAGGATTTTATTAAAAATTTATGTCGAAAGTTTTGTTTTCGAATAAAAGGCTTCTACCTTTGCAACCGCAAAAAGAAAGATATAAGTCTTAAGATATATTGCGGGGTGGAGCAGTTGGTAGCTCGTTGGGCTCATAACCCAAAGGTCATCGGTTCGAGTCCGGTCCCCGCTACTAAGAATTTAGCTTTAATTTATTAAAGTTTATTATTTTGCCAAAGGGCATTTGTTAAGACATTTTATTATAAAGATATATTGCGGGGTGGAGCAGTTGGTAGCTCGTTGGGCTCATAACCCAAAGGTCATCGGTTCGAGTCCGGTCCCCGCTACTAAAAATTAAACTTTAATTTGTTAGAGTTTATTATTTTGCCAGATGGCAATTTGTTAAGACATATCATTATAAAAAATATATTGCGGGGTGGAGCAGTTGGTAGCTCGTTGGGCTCATAACCCAAAGGTCATCGGTTCGAGTCCGGTCCCCGCTACTATCCTAAAAAGGCTTTGGTTTATTCCAAAGCCTTTTTTTATTTCCCACATCCTTAATTAAGCGATTTCTGTTACCTTTGCGTAAATATTTTAAGATTCTTTCATTATGAGTCAATTAAAAGAAAAAACTCCTTTACTAGAGAAATTAAAGAATAAATACCGTTTAACTATTTCTAACGAAGCAACTTTCGACGAAGTGTTATCTATTCGTTTGTCTCGTTTAAATGTATTTACAGTAACCGGTGTATTCTCTATTCTATTAATAGCTTTAGTAACACTGTTAATTGCCTTTACCCCATTAAAAGAGTACATTCCAGGTTATCCCGATGGTGAAATGAGAAGGAATATAGAACAAAACTCAGTTTTAGTTGATTCTTTAATAATTGAGCTTAATAAAAGAGATCAGTTTTTTCAGGGAATAAGGAACGTAGTTTCGGGTAATGATTTCGATAATGTTTCTCAAAATGCTACCGATACTCTTGTCGATCCTAAGTATAAAAACTTGGAATTTACAAAATCCGAATCCGATTCGTTATTTAGAAAAGAGCATGAAGAGGATGAAAAATATAATTTAACATTAGAAGATGCACCTAAGGCAAAAGGTTTGTCGAACATACATTTTTTTGCTCCTATAAAGGGAATGGTATCAAATCATTACGATGCCAGATCGGAACATTATGGTACTGATGTTGTTGGTGGTGTAAATGAAAGAATCTCTTCTGTTTTAGAAGGAACGGTTATTTTTTCGGAGTGGACCTTGAATACAGGCTATGTTATTCAAATACAACATTCTAATGATTTATTGTCGGTTTACAAGCACAATTCAGAGTTGCTGAAAAAAGCTGGCGAACGTGTTAAAGCTGGTGAGGCAATTGCTTTACTCGGAAATTCGGGAGAATTTACTACTGGTCCGCATTTGCATTTCGAATTATGGCACAATGGTAGGCCCTTAAATCCTGAAGATTATATCAAATTTTAAAATTAAACTCTAGACATTAATGAGTAAACATATTGCTATTCTGGGATCGACAGGTTCCATTGGGACTCAAACATTAGAAGTGGTTGATGCGAATCCGGAAGAATTTACAGTAGATGTTTTAACTGCGAATAATAATGTAGAATTATTAATTAAACAGGCTAAGAAATTTAAACCAGATGTAGTAGTTGTAGCTTGCGAAGAAAAATATTCCCAATTATCGGAAGCTTTAAAAGAAGAACCCATAAAGGTTTATGCAGGTAAGGATGCCATTGCACAAGTTGTACAAATGGGAGCTATTGATGTTGTAGTAACTGCCATGGTAGGATATTCGGGTTTGCTACCAACTATTAATGCAATAAAAGCTAGAAAAAATATCGCTTTAGCTAATAAAGAGACTTTGGTGGTTGCTGGTGAAATTATTCAAAAACTTGCATTGGAATATGGTGTTAGTATTTATCCGGTAGATTCGGAACATTCTGCAATTTTTCAGTGTTTAATGGGAGAATTCGATAATCCTATCGAAAAAATTTATCTCACCGCATCGGGAGGACCATTTAGAGGTAAGGATAAAAAGTTTTTAGAATCGGTAACATCCAAACAGGCGCTTAAACACCCCAATTGGGATATGGGAGCTAAAATTACAATCGATTCTGCAAGCATGATGAACAAAGGTTTTGAGGCAATAGAAGCGAAGTGGTTGTTCGATTTACGTGCCGATCAAATTGATGTTATTGTACATCATCAATCTATTGTTCATTCTCTGGTGCAATTTCAGGATGGATCCATGAAAGCACAAATGGGTTTACCCGATATGAAATTACCAATTCAGTTTGCTTTAACTTTTCCAAAGAGATTAAAAACTGATTTTCCTCGTTTTAATTTTATGGAATATCCAGAGCTAAGTTTTTCTGCTGCCGACTCAGAGAACTTTAGAAATTTGGCTTTGGCTTACGAAGCAATGAATAAGGGTGGAAATTTGCCATGCATTATTAATGCGGCCAACGAAATTGTTGTTGATGCATTCCTAAAAGATAGGGTAGGATTTTTGCAGATGAGTGATATTATTGAAAAATGCATGCAAAAGTCTGAATTTATTAAAAATCCATCTTACGATGATTATGTACTTACTGATATAGAAGCTAGAAAATTAGCTCAATCTATGTTGTAAAAAATAGTTATCTTAGGCAGCTTTGAAATACTCTGGATTTGTAAAATAAATCTAGAAAAAATAATTTAATCAAATTTGAATGGAAGTATTAGTTAAAATAGGACAATTTTTATTGAGTTTGTCTATTCTTGTTGTCTTGCACGAGTTAGGACATTTTACATTTGCCAAACTTTTTAAAACCAGAGTTGAGAAATTCTATATGTTCTTTAATCCTGGATTTTCGCTTTTTAAGTTTAAAAAAGGCGAAACAGAATATGGAATTGGTTGGATTCCATTGGGAGGATATGTGAAAATATCGGGTATGATTGATGAATCGATGGATAAGGAACAAATGGCCTTGCCACCTAAGCCATACGAATTTAGAGCAAAACCAGCTTGGCAGCGTTTGTTAATTATGGTAGGTGGAGTTTTAGTTAACTTTATATTGGCATTTGTAATTTATATTGCCGTATTGTTTGCCTGGGGCGAACAGTATTTACCAGCCGAAAATGCTAAGTATGGTGTGGTTTGTGATTCTCTTTCTAAAAGTATTGGTTTACAGAATGGTGATATTATTGTAGCATTAGACAATAAGAAGCTTGAGAAATTCACTCAAATTGTACCAAATATTATTCTTGATCGTCCATCTACCATGCAAGTAATTCGAAATGGTAGTCAAACAAATATCCAAATACCTTCTTCTTTTGTGCCAGCACTATTGGAACGAAGCAGTAAGAAGTTTTCGGTAGATCCATCTATACAATTGCGACGACCATTCCACCCATATAAAATAGCTAAGGTGGAAAAAGACTTGCCTGCAAAAATAGCCGGATTACAAAAAAACGATGAGGTCACTAAAATAGATGGTCTAGATTTTGAATTCTTTGATGAATTTCAGGATTACATGAAAACAAAGGCAGGTAAAGAAGTTAATGTATCTGTGCTAAGAGATAGTAAAGAATTATCCTTAAAAATGATTCTTACAGATGAAGGATATATGGGTGTTAGAGGTGGATCTGATATTAACCATTTTGAGTACGAAACCATTAAATATAGTCTTGCTCAGGCTATTCCTGCCGGAATTAGTAAAGGAGTTAGTAAGTTAACCGATTATCTTAAACAGTTTGGCCTTATTTTCGACAAAGAGGTTAAAGGATATAAATCTATTGGAGGATTTGGAACAATTGGTAGTATTTTTCCTCCAGTATGGGACTGGCATGCTTTCTGGAATCTTACAGCATTTTTATCTATTATTTTAGCAATTATGAATATTCTGCCTATTCCAGCTTTAGATGGTGGGCATGTATTGTTTCTATTTTATGAAATTATTACTGGAAGAAAACCTGGCGACAAATTTATGGAGTATGCTCAGGTAACTGGAATGATACTTTTATTTGGGCTATTGATTTTTGCTAATGCTAATGATGTAGTAAAATGGATTTCAGGTTGGAAATAAATAATTAAAAAATATTAACTTAGCGTTATAATAAATAAAACTAAAAGATATGTACCTTTTTGTATTAGCAGGAATTCCTGGTGTTTGGCAAGTAGTTATTATTATTTTTGCAATCATACTATTATTTGGTGGAAAAAAAATTCCGGAACTTATGAAAGGATTAGGTCAGGGAATGAAAGAATTTAAGAAAGCTACCGGAGACGAGGAAGAAGAGAAAAAAGAAAATGACTCGATAAAATAAGCATTAAAAAAGCAGGTATTTTTACCTGCTTTTTTAATGCTTAAAAGTGAAAATTTTGCTTTATAACTAAAAAATTAGTTTAAAAAATTAAGATTCATTTGGATGCTACATGTAATTTAATTATTTTCAATTCGAATTTCGATTAGTCGAAACATTTAACCACTTAATTGCATGAAGAATTATTTACTTCTATTCCTTTTTTGTTTTGCAGGTAGTATTCAGCTTGCTGCACAATCGCCATTTCGTATTCAGCAAAAAAAGAAACCTGAAAATTTGCTCGAAATTAATCAGCGTTTAAGATATTTTAGTCACGAAATATTAAAAGAGGAATTACCCGAAAATAAAATTCTGGATGCCAATTATATCCCTGTTTTTTCCGATGCAGTTTATCTGGAAAGAATGAAAAAGCTTGATGATCAGACTCCTATAAGTCTCGATTTTAAGCCTATTGTTCGCAGACATATAGAGGCTTATGCTGTGCGTCATCGTGAGAAAACCGGACGCATTATGGAAAGATCCGATTTGTATTTTCCATTGTTCGAAGAGTACTTAGATAAGTACGATTTGCCTCTTGAATTAAAATACCTTTCGGTTATTGAATCGGCATTAGATCCAAAGGCAAAATCTCGATCAGGAGCATTGGGCTTATGGCAGTTTATGTATAATTCATGTAAGATGTTCGATTTAAGAGTAACTTCTTATGTTGATGAAAGAATGGATCCTGAAAAAGCTACAGAAGCTGCTTGTAAATACCTGCAATACCTGTACAGAATTTTTGGCGATTGGCAATTGGCAATCGCTGCTTATAATGGAGGTCCTGGAGTTGTGCGAGATGCTATTCAGCGATCGGGGGGAAAGACCGATTTTTGGGAAATTTCGCCGTATCTGCCACAGCAAACAAGAAATTACGTTCCGGCATTTATTGCGGCCAATTATATTATGAATTATAATCGGGAACACAACATAATATCGGGTCATTTTAAGTATCCATACTATAGTATTTCACCGGTAAATATTAAAAAATCGATTTCTTTTAAGAATGTTGCATTGGCTATAAATGTATCTATTGAGGATTTGCGAAAATTAAATCCTATTTATAAACGTGATATTATTCCGGTAAGCGAGTTGCCAGCAAAACTTGTTCTTCCAACTAATAAAATTGGTTCTTTTATCGATAGCGAAGAACAAATTTATGCCATGACAAACAAACCTAAAAAGTATTTGGAACTTCAGATGGAACTTTCATCTACAAAAGGAAAATACTGTATTGTTCATGTGGTTAAAGCGGGTGAGTATTTTCATAAAATAGCCATGAAATATTCATGTACTACCCATAATATTATGGCTTGGAATAATCTAAAAAATCAGGAGATTTATGTCGGGCAAAGATTAAAAGTATGGGTACATCCTTCCGACGAAATTGCTCAAAAACCAGATAGAGAACCTTTATTGAAGAAAAGTAAATTTTTACTTTACGAAGTTCAGGATGGGGATAGTTTGCAATCAATAGCTAATCGTTTTGAAGTAGAATCGGTAACTGATTTGGTAGATATAAATAGCATTAATCAATCTGCATCGGTTGAACCCGGCACAATCCTAAAAATTGTTCAGTACGAATAGTTCAAACATCAATAAACATCTAGATATGAAAAAAATAATACATATAGCAATTGTTTGTATGCTCGTTTTAACGGCTACAGTATCTTGTAAAAAAACCACTAAAGGTTTGCGCCCTGTTGTTACAGGAAAATCAGGAGAACTTTTAATTTTAATTAACGATGCCCTTTGGGATGGAGCTGTGGGTGATACCCTAAGAAGTATTATTTCTGATTCTCAGGCAGGTTTGCCTCAAAACGAACCATTATTGGATATCTTGCATATATCTCATAATGGGTTTAGTAGTATGTTTAAAACGCATCGAAGTATTCTTGACTTGCGGATTTCGAATAAGATAAAAGAGAATAATATTGCGGTAAAGGATGAATTGTATGCCAGAACGCAGTCATTCATGAAAATCGAAGCTAACAATAATAAAGAAATGATAAATTTTATGCTTGAAAATAGGAATAAAATTTTAGCTTATTTTATTGTTGGAGAACGAAATAGAAAAATAAAAACCATAAAGAAAAATGTTGTTCAGGAGATTTTCGAAAAAGTAAAAGAGAAGTATAATTTTACGCTTTCTTTTCCAGGAGGTTATACTATTAATAAAGATGAGACAGATTTTTTATGGGTAAGTAACGAAACTCCTTCATCGAGTCAGGGAATGTTTATTTATTCTTTTGATTATTCATCGGAAGATATGTTTAATAAGGAAGAAGTAATAAAGAGAAGAAATAATTTGCTTAGAAAATATGTTCCAGGGCCAACTCCAAATAGCTACATGAGTACCGAAAGCAACTACCCAATTACTTATCGTCAGTTTAAATTCGATGGAAACTATGCCTGCGAAGCAAGAGGTTTGTGGAAAGTAGAGGGAGATTTTATGGGAGGTCCTTTTGTTAGTATTACCTATCTCGACGAAAAAACCAATAAAATTGTATGTATGGATTCCTACGTTTATTATCCAAATAATAATAAGCGCGAAATGTTACGAGAATTAGAGGCGGTAATGTATTCATTCGAAAATTTGAATAAGTAGCTTATGCAATTACCCGATTATAAAAATCTTAGTATAGAGCCATACCGAAATAAAGAGGAGATTATTAGGCAGGTTGCAGCGCAAGTAGAAAAAGATTTTGCCCAATTTGGCTTAGAGGTTCAGTTTTCGGGTAATGTTAATAATGCTTATCAAGAGCTATATTTGCAATTAAATGAACACTTATGTGATTTACTCGATAGGGATTATCATCGTTTGGTACTTTTGTTATACCAAATAGACTTAAGTGAGAAACAAATATTGAATGCAGAGCTAAAATATCCTGATATGCCTAAGTCGGAATTGTTGGCAGATTTGGTTATTCTTAGGGAACTTAAAAAAGTATTAATCAGGAATTATTTTAAAGAAAATCCTGATAAATTATAAAAAAGAATAAACCGTAGCATACCGCTGCGGTTTTCTTTTTGTGCCAAATTGAAAGTATAGAATTCTTTTTTAGTATTTTTACTATGCTCCTAAATTTTAAGGATTAATTCTATCATAAGAAACCTTTTTACATGTTTCTTATCTTAAAAATATATACCAATGAAATTAGAACTCATAAATTTCGATATATCAGTAGAATCTGATAATTTACTCTATTTATCAAACACCGAAAATTATAAAAACTTACCCTTGGCAAAAGCCGAGCTTCAATACCTTACCAAACAGGTTGCCGATAATGATGCCATAGTTGAGATTAATCAATATCACCGTAAGGTATTTGTGTATGTGTCGAATTGTAAAGAACCTACTTATAAAGAATTTGAGAAAATGCGTAAGCTCGGATATAGTCTTCATGCTAAGCTTCAGGAAAGTAAAATTTCTGAACTTATTATTGTTGACCATATTGCTTTAAAAGATGTTATGTTGCCTTTAGTTGAAGGACTTTCGCTAAGTAATTATCAGTTTATAAAATATTTAAAGGATACCAGCAAGGTAAAGCATTATCTTACTAAGCTTCAAATTCAGACTAAGAATATCTGTAAAGAAGATTTAGATGAATTGGATGCTGTTTGTAAAGGCGTTAAATATGCTCGTGAGCTGGTTAATGAACCTTTAAGTTATCTTACGGCAAAAAAATTAAGCGAAGAGATCCAGGAAATGGGTAAAGAATCGGGCTTTAATGTTGATGTGTTGGAAATGAATAAAATACAGAGTCTGAAAATGGGAGGCTTGCTTGCTGTAAATAAAGGAAGTATAGATGATCCTACATTTTCTATTCTAGAATGGAAGCCTGAAAATGCACGTAATAAAGCACCAATTGTATTGGTAGGTAAAGGTATTGTTTATGATACAGGAGGCTTAAGTTTAAAGCCAACCAAAGATAGCATGGATCTTATGAAATCGGATATGGGAGGTGCAGCTTCTGTTGCCGGAGCTTTGTATGCCATAGCAAAAGCAAAATTACCTGTGCATGTAATTGGTTTAATTCCAGCTACCGATAATCGCCCAAGTGGAAATGCTTACGCTCCTGGCGATATTATTACAATGCATAATGGCTTAACAGTAGAAGTATTAAATACCGATGCCGAAGGGCGTTTGATATTGGCAGATGCTTTAAGTTATGCCAAAAAATACAATCCCGAATTTGTTATCGATTTGGCTACTCTTACCGGAGCAGCCGAAGTGGCAATAGGAAAATACGGATTGGTAGCAATGGGTAACGAGGAAAGCTCAGAAAATATGGCTAGTCTTAAAAAATCTGGTTATAATGTTTACGAACGTATTGTTGAGTTCCCTTTTTGGGATGAATACGGTGAATTGATTAAATCGGATATTGCAGATCTTCAAAATATGGGAGGCAGAAATGGAGGTGCAATAACAGCAGGAAAATTTTTGGAGCATTTTACCGATTATCCTTGGGTACATATCGATATTGCTGGACCTGCATTTTTAGGAGCTTGTGATAATTACCGAGGTAAAGGTGGAACAGGAACGGGTGTACGTTTACTATTCGATTTTATTAAAAATTATCAATCATAAGGAATAATTAAAAACATGCCTGTGATTAGATGATTCTTTCTATTTTTGTATTCGCAGACATTGTTCTTTTCCTTTTGAATAACAATATCTTGAATGAGAGTGTTGTATTTAATGAATAATTGCTCTACATCTAAGGCTTACAGAGTTATTTATAAACTCGAAGCAAATTAAAGAAAGATTTAATTATGAAAAATACTAAAATAAAAGTTGGAATAACGCATGGTGATATTAATGGAATTGGTTATGAAGTGATTATTAAATCGCTGATAGATAATCGTATTTTTGATATTTGTACGCCAATAATTTACGGATCGCCAAAAGTTGCAGCTTATCATCGTAAGGCTCTTAATATTGATAATTTTAGCTTGAACAATATTAAAGAGGCAAAAGAAGCTCATCCGAAAAGAGCCAACATTATTAATTGTGTTGATGAGAATATAAAAGTAGAATTAGGAAAATCGAGCCGAAGTGCAGGAAATTCAGCTTTTCAAGCTTTAGAGGCTGCCGTAGCTGATTTAAAAAAGGGTGCTATAGATGTTTTAGTGACAGCACCTATTAACAAAAAAAATATTCAATCTAAAGATTTCGAATTTCCAGGTCATACCGAATATTTAGAAAGCAAATTGGAATCTGGAAAATCATTAATGCTTTTGTTAAGCGACAAGCTTCGTGTTGGAGTTGTAGCCGGTCATGTACCTATTGTTGATGTTCCGAAAAAGATTACCAAAGAAGCAATTTTAGAAAAACTAAGTATTTTAAATACATCTCTTTTAAAAGATTTTGGTATTCAAAGACCAAAAATAGCAGTTCTTAGTTTAAATCCGCATGCAGGAGACGATGGCTTAATAGGAATGGAAGAGAAAGAAATTATTAATCCGGCATTAGACGAAGCAAGAAAAAATAGCATTATGGCCTTAGGTCCATTTCCTGCAGATGGCTTTTTTGGATCTGATGATTATAAAAAATTTGATGCCATTCTTGCAATGTATCACGATCAGGGATTAGCACCTTTTAAAGCTCTTGCTTTCGATTCAGGAGTTAACTTTACTGCAGGGTTGTCGGGCATAAGAACTTCGCCGGCTCATGGAACTGCCTATGCTATTGCAGGAACTAATGTTGCTTCCGAAACTTCTTTTCGTGAAGCAATGTATTTAGCAATAGATATTCATAAAAACAGAGCCCTTTACGAGGAAGCAAATAAAAATCCGATGAAGCCAACTGAGAATGTGAAAAATTTCCAATAAAAAATTAACATTAATACAAGAAGAGCGGTTAAATGTAAATCGCTCTTCTTTTTTTGTTAAAAGCCCGATTTTCATTATTAAAATTGCATAAATTTGCATAATTTACATTCCTAAAATTTGATATCTACAATTCATAATTTATGTTTGAGTATATAAAAGGAGATCTTGCTGATCTAAATCCTACATCTGCAGTAATCGATAACAATGGAATTGGTTATTATCTTAATATTTCGTTGAATACCTATTCTAAATTATCAGGATATAAAACGGTTCAATTATACCTTCATCAGGTAATTCGTGATGATGCCCATATTTTATTTGGATTTATAGATGTAAAAGAGAGAGAGATTTTTCGTCTTTTAATTTCTGTATCTGGAGTTGGGGCTAATACTGCTCGCATGATGCTGTCTTCGCTAAGTCCTTCAGAAATTCAAACCGCAATTTTATCAAATAATGTAAAAACATTACAGGGTGTAAAAGGAATTGGTGCCAAATCAGCGCAACGAATTATAATCGAATTGAAAGATAAGCTGGCAAAAGATTCTGATATATCTGAAATTTCGCTTCAGCAAGACAATACAAGTAAGGATGAAGCGTTATCAGCATTAGTAATGTTAGGTTTTGCAAAAAATTCTGTAACAAAAGTGGTCGATAAAATATATAAGGCAAATCCTGAATCAAGTGTTGAGGAATTAATAAAACTTGCGTTGAAACAATTGTAAAGAATCATCGTAATTGCTTTACTAACCTAAGGTAATCTAGCTATAATTGAAAAAACTGATTAAATATACACTAGCCCTCTGTTTTGTATTACTGTGTAGTGTGCTAAAAAGCAACTACTCGGCAAATGCAGGTAATTTTTCTAATGATATTTTAGTAAAGAATTATCAGCAGACAGATACGTTAAACAGCACTGAAAATAAATCGCGGAAAATTGTTAATCCTCGTTCTCCTTTTTTTAGAGATAATCCAAATGCTAAAAATGATTCATTAAGATATCCTTTCGATGATGAAAATGATAATCTTGAGTATGATTCTCAGCAACATTCTCCTTTATATTTAAAAGATCCTAAAAATATTCAGACTTCTATCCATTACGATCCGGAAAGTGGAAATTATATTTTAGTAAAAACGGTGGGAGGTATGGATTATCGCAGGCCTATTTCTATGAGTGCAGAGGAATATGAAAAATATGTAGCAGAAACATCAATTAGAAATTATTGGCTGGAAAGAAGCAGAAACGATGGAGCTTCTTCCAATAATGAATTGGTTCCCGAAATGAAATTTGGTGGACAGTTTGTAGATAAGATATTTGGTAGTAATAGTATTAAAATAAAGCCTCAGGGATCGGCCGAGCTTACATTTGGTATAAATACAACAGAGGTAGATAACCCAACTTTACCAGAGAATTTAAGAAAAACAACAAGTTTCGATTTCGATGAAAAAATTCAGATGAATGTTACCGGTACGGTAGGAGAGAAACTGAAAATGGATGTTAACTACAATACCGAAGCAACATTCGATTTCGAAAACCAAATGCGCCTTGAGTATACTGGTGATGAAGATGAAATTATTAAGAAAGTAGAAGCTGGTAATGTTTCAATGCCAATTTCGAATACATTAATTACCGGAGGACAAAATTTATTTGGTGTAAAAACACAAATGCAGTTTGGTAAATTATCTGTTACCTCGGTTTTTTCTCAACAAAAAGGCGAAACCTCGGTAATAGAATTAGAAAACGGTGCAGAAGAAAATGAGTACGAGATTTCTGTAGATCAGTATGAAGCAAATCGACACTTTTTTCTTTCTAAATATTTTTACGATCATTATGATGAGGCTTTAGAAAATTTACCAGTAATTAACTCAGCAATTGCAATTAATAAAGTTGAGGTTTGGGTAACTAATAAAACCTCAAATTTTCAGGATTCGAGAAATTTAGTAGCCTTTGTTGATTTAGCAGAAGATGCTACAAATATTTATAATACTGCATTATTTTCGCAAACAGGATCGGAGAATCTTCCTAGTAATGATCTGAATAATGTTTACCAGCAAATGACAACTTCTTATGCTGGAATCAGGGATATTAATCAGGTAACAGGAACTTTATCGGGTTTAGCCCCAGGCTTTACCAGTGGAACCGATTATGAGAAAATAGAGAATGCTCGTAAACTTTCCGATTCGGAATATGCAATTAACGAAAAATTAGGATACATATCCTTAAATCAGGCTTTGAATGCCGATGAAGTTTTGGCAGTATCCTACGAGTATACTTACCGGGGACAAGTGTTTAGAGTTGGTGAATTTACTTCCGACGGAGTAAGTGCGCCCCAAACTCTTATCATGAAACTTTTAAAAGGAACCAATCTGAGTCCGAAGATGCCTACCTGGAAGTTAATGATGAAGAATATATATAACATTGGAGCTTATCAGGTTAACTCCGAGGATTTTGTATTAAATATTCTTTACCAAAACGATCAGGCTGGAACCAATGTTAATTATTTGCCCGAAGGAAATATTAAAAATGAGATCTTACTAAAAGTTTTAAATCTCGATGGTTTAAATTCTCAGTTAGATGTTGGTGCCGATGGTATGTTCGATTTTATAGAAGGCGTCACAATTTATAGCAGCAATGGTAGAGTTATATTTCCCGAAATTGAACCATTTGGTTCTTATTTACGAGAGAAAATTGGAAATAATGCAATTGCCGATAAGTATGTATTCGAAGAATTATACGAATTATCGCAGAACGAGGCACAACAAATGGCCGAGAGGAATAAATACTCTTTAAAAGGTACTTATAAATCATCAACTAGTTCCGAGATATCTTTAAATGCCCTTAATGTTGAACCAGGTTCTGTTACAGTAAAAGCAGGAGGTATAGAGTTAACCGAAAATATAGATTATACTGTTGACTATACCTTGGGTAGAGTTAAAATTATTAATCAGAGTTTATTGGAATCTAGTACAGCAATTACAATTGAATCGGAAAATAATTCACTTTTCAATATCCAAACCAAGACTTTGCTCGGACTTCAGATGGATTATGAGATAAACGACGATTTTAATCTGGGTGCTACGGTAATGCATCTTTCGGAGCAGCCACTAACACAAAAAGTAAATATTGGCGACGAACCAATTGCAAATACAATTTGGGGATTGAACGGTAGCTATCAAACCGAGTCGATGTTTTTAACTCGAATGATTGATAAACTTCCTTTTATTGAAACCAAAGAGCCTTCTAAAATTTCGGTAGAAGGGGAATTTGCACAATTATCTCCAGGACACAATAGTGCAATTGGTAGTTCGGGAACAGCTTATATAGATGATTTTGAGGGAACCCA
Source organism: uncultured Marinifilum sp. (assembly GCF_963677195.1). Taxonomy (NCBI): domain Bacteria; kingdom Pseudomonadati; phylum Bacteroidota; class Bacteroidia; order Marinilabiliales; family Marinifilaceae; genus Marinifilum; species uncultured Marinifilum sp. The sequence goes on along the minus strand of NZ_OY781918.1, from coordinate 629,667 downwards.
AACTTCTATAGATATGAAAAGTTTAAGTTCCTGGGTTTTGGCAAGTACGCCTCAAAATAATTCTACTCAGTTTCCCGAAGGAAATTTAAATAACGATTTATCTTACGGATATAACCGTGCAAAATTAGCCTGGTATGTAATCGATCCATTATTTTTAAGAGATAATTCTTCTACGCCAGCTCATATAAAATCTGACAACGATCAGCAATCGAATCATTTTGTACGTGAAATTTACGAAGAGGAAATATGGCCTAATAAAGAGAGAGCTTCAGGTGTTCCCACCAATATCTCGGTTTTAAACCTTGCTTATTATCCAGAGGAGAAAGGTCCGTATAATTATGATGTTGATGGAGAACCGGGAATTTCTCAAGGTATGAATTTCGATGGTACATTAAAAGATCCCGAAAGTAGATGGGGAGGTATCATGCGTAGAATTGAAACCAACGATTTCGAAGCTGCCAATATAGCATATATCGAATTTTGGATGATGGACCCATTCGTTTACGACGAAAATCATAAAGGTGGTGATTTATATTTTAACCTGGGTAATGTTTCGGAAGACGTGCTTAGAGATTCACGAAAATCGTTTGAAAATGGTTTACCTACCGATGAAGATGTAACCTTAGTAGATAGTACCGTTTGGGGACGTGTTCCATTGGTACAGTCGCTTGTAAATGCTTTCGATAACAATACAAATTCCCGTAAATATCAGGATGTTGGTTTAGATGGATTATCGAGTGAAGATGAGCTTACTTATTTTAATGATTATGTGCAGGCAATTAGTTTATCACCCGATTTAGGTACAGGATCAGGTGCTTATTTAAATGCAATAAACGACCCTTCTAGTGATGATTACCATTACTTTAGAGGAAGCGATTATGATGCTGATGAAGTAGGAGTGCTCGATCGATATAAAAATTATAACGGACCAGAGGGAAACTCGCCAACATCAGATTTATCTTCAGAAAGTTATCCTACTTCAGCTACTACTTTGCCCGATGTTGAGGATATTAATCATGACAATACATTAAGCGAGAGCGAGGCATATTATCAATATAGAGTTCATCTTGAACCTAGTGAAATGGAAGTTGGAAATAACTTTATTACAGATAAAGTTACAAGTACTGTCGATTTAGAAAATGGTACCGAAGGAAGCGTTAACTGGTATCAGTTTAAGATTCCGGTAAACGAATTTGAAAATCAATTCGGTAATATTAGCGATTTTACATCCATTCGTTTCATAAGAATGTTCCTGAAAGATTTTGATGAGGAAGTAATAATGCGTTTTGCAACTCTCGATTTGGTGCGCGATGATTGGAGAAAGTACGAACAGGCAATTAATGACGACACAGATGATGTTATTGTTTCAGATGCTACTTTTGATATTCAGGCAATAAATATTGAAGAAAATGCATCAAAAGAACCTGTTAATTATGTATTGCCTCCGGGAATCGATAGAGTTGTAGATCCAAGTAACCCTCAATTAATTCAGCTAAACGAACAAGCTATATTATTAAAAGTTAACGAGCTCGAAAACGGAAAAGGTAAAGCTGCTTATAAAACTTTAAGCATGGACATTAGAAAGTATGGTAAACTTAAAATGGATGTGCATGCCGAAGAAATTGATGCTTATCCATTAAACGACAATGAGCTTACTGCTTTTATTCGTTTGGGATCGGATTATCAGGATAACTATTACGAATATGAAATTCCTTTAAAGTTAACTCCTGGTGGAGTATATGATGGAGATAGCGATGAGGATAGATTGGCAGTATGGCCAGATGAGAATAGGTTCGATTTTGAATTGAAATTGTTTCAAACCATTAAGCAATTAAGAAATGATGCCATGAGAGCTTCAGGTTCTATAATTGATTATACAACGGTTTACGACAGAACAGTTGAAGAACTTTCAAGCGATTCTGATCCAATTAAGGATGGTCATCGAGTTAGAATTAAGGGTAATCCTAGTTTGGCCAATGTTAAAACTGTAATGATTGGTATTAAAAATCCAACTGAAGATATTACAGGAATGGAAGATGAATTACCAAAATCGGTAGAGGTGTGGATGAATGAATTGCGTTTAACCGATTTTGATGAAGATGGTGGCTGGGCTGCGAATCTTAGAGTAACAACTAAATTGGCCGATTTAGGAACCGTAACCTGGGCAGGAAGTAAAATAACTTCGGGCTTTGGAGGTATCGAAGATGGTGTAAATGAACGTTACGAAGACGATATATTCCAATATGATTTATCAGCAAGTTTAGAGTTGGGTAAGTTTTTTCCGGAAAAATCGGGCGTAAAAATTCCATTGTATTATGCAATTTCAGAAGAAACAATAAGTCCGGAATACAATCCTTTAGATCCTGATATTCCACTTGATGTTGCCTTAGATAATGCAGATACTAAAGCCGAAAGAGATTCTATTAAGCACATTTCGCAAGAATATACCAAGCGTAAAAGTTTTAATCTTACCAATGTAAGAATCGAGAAAAAGGAAGGTAAATCGAAATTACTTGATGTATCTAATTTGTCTTTAACTTATTCGTATAATGAAACTTATGCCAGAGATGTAAATACGGTTCGCGATTTAGAGAAAAATTATCGTGGTGTAGTAAGTTATAATTATACAAATCGACCTAAAATTGTACAACCATTTAAGAAAGTTAAAACACTACAAAAACCAGTGTTTAGATTATTAAAAGATTTTAATTTTTATTATCTGCCAACACAACTTTCTTTTAGATCCGATTTGCAGAGATATTATCATGAAATTGAAAATAGAAATATCGAGGAACCAGGGTTAAAAATAGATCCTTCTTACGATAAAGATTTTATTTGGTACAGATACTACGACTTAAAATATAATCTTACAAAAGGATTAAAATTCGACTTTTCGGCTACTAATACTTCTCGTATCGACGAGCCCGATGGAATTGTAGATAAAGATAGAGATAGAGATGCTTATGATATTTGGAAAGATTCTATTTGGAATAATTTAATGGATGGAGGTAGAAATATTAAGTATCATCATAACTTTAATCTTACCTATACATTACCAATAAATAAGATTCCATTATTTAACTGGACTTCGCTTAATGCGCGTTATGCCGGTGCTTATGATTGGAATGCAGGTGCGGTTACAGCCGATAGTATCGAGTTAGGAAATACCATTCGTAATTCCAATAATATTCAGTTAAATGGTCAGCTAAAAATGGTGAGCTTATACAATAAAATAGGTTTCCTGAAAAAAATAAATCGAAAATACGACTCGAATCGAAAATACAAGACAAAGACAAAAGCATATAAAAAAGTTAATTATGAAGGTAAGCTTGAAAAATTAAAAGCCGGAGTTCCCGTATCGATATATCATAAATTATTAACTCAGGATATTGCAGTTAAAGTTTACGATAAACAAGGTAAGGAGGTAAAAGTAAAAGTAAAACCAGTAACCGGAAATAGAGCTAAAATTACAGCTTCGCGTAGTGTAGAAGATGTTAGGGTTCGTGTAACCGGAAAGGTGTCGGAGAAAGATGGAATATTTACCGTAATAGGAGAAAAATTTCTTAGAACTTTAATGAGTGTAAGAAATATTAGTATTAACTATTCCGAAATTAATTCGAGTACTTTATACGGTTATTTGCCTGAAACAAATTATTTTGGTGGCGAAACTTTTAATGGTTCCAAAGCTCCCGGATTTAATTTCTTAGTTGGCAGACAGGATAAGAATTTTGCACGACGAGCTGCTGATAATGGATGGATTACAACCGATGAAACACTAAATGAGCCTTATGTGATGACTCATACTGAAAATTTATCGGTACGAAGTACAATTGAACCTGTAAAAGGATTAAAAATTGATTTAACAGCCAATAGAAACTATTCCCGAAACAGAAGCGAGTACTATGTTTATGATAGCGATAATGCTAGTTTTTCAAATGAAAACTTGGTAAAATCAGGAAACTTCAGTATGAGTTTTATGAGTTTAAAATCAGCATTTTTCACTATCGGAAATACAGGAGATTATTCTTCGGAGTATTTCGATAAGTTTCTTGAAAATAGAAAGGTGGAATCTTTGCGATTGGCTCAAGAAAGATACGGAGCATCTGTTGAATCTTATGCATTGCTCGATGAGAATGGAGAGGAAACAGGTTTTTACGAAGGTTATGGAACAACATCGCAAGAGGTTTTAATCCCAGCTTTCTTAAAAGCTTATGGTAGTGGCGGAAGTGGTTATAATAAGCTATTTCCAGGAATTGATAAAATGATGCCTAACTGGAGGGTTACTTTTGAAGGATTATCAAAACTTCCTTTCATAAAACGATACTTTAAATCGATTAATTTAAGTCATGCATATACCTCAACTTATGATGTAGGATCTTACAATACCAATTTAACTTACGAATCCGATATGGATGGATTTAGTATGATTAGAGATATGTCGGACAACTTTCTTCCGCTTTACGAAGCCAATTCAATATCTATTAACGAACAGTTTAATCCGTTAGTTAATGTTGATATGATTTGGAAGAACAATTTTTCAACCAGTTTTGAAATTAAACGTACCCGAAACTTAATACTTAGTCTTTCGAACACTCAACTTACCGAAGTTGCCTCTAACGAAGTTATTTTTGGTTTAGGATATCGTTTCGATAATTTTGGTATGATTATAGGTTCCGGATCGAGACAAAAGAAATTTAATTCCGATTTAAATTTACGCGGAGATTTATCAATTCGCAAAAACAGTACTATTATTCGAAAAATTGTTGATGAAGTAGATCAGTTAACATCCGGACAAAAAGTAGTTACTCTAAAATTAAGTGCCGATTATGTTTTAAGTAACCGTTTTAATTTAAGATTGTATTATGATCGTATTGTGAATACACCTTATGTATCGCTTTCGTATCCTACAACAACTACCGAGTTTGGTGCCAGTATAAGATTTACATTGGCAAACTAAGTTTGTATATTTGTGATTTAGTAATTCTATTTATAATGAGTCTATTAAGTTATTAAAGATTGTAATTTAGACGATTAATAGAATTTATAACGTAAGCTTTGCAAAATCATAAATTAAGGATTTAAATCATATTTCATTATTGAAAAAAAACTGTAAATTTGGAGCTATTAACAAAATCTTTTAAAACAACATACTATCATGAATGTACCTGAAAATTTGAAGTATACTAAAGATCACGAATGGATTCGCGTAGAAGGTGAAGAAGCTTTTATTGGAGTAACCGATTTTGCTCAAAGTGAACTTGGCGATATCGTTTTTGTTGAAGTTGAAACAGAAGGCGACGAACTAGATAAAGAAGAAGTATTCGGAACTATCGAAGCTGTTAAAACCGTTTCTGATCTATTTATGCCAGTTGGTGGTGAAGTTCTAGAATTTAACGAGAAGTTAGAAGATGCTCCTGAGCTAATTAACTCGGATCCTTATGGAGAAGGTTGGATTATTAAAGTGAAAATGGCCGATACAGCAGAATTAGAAGAACTTCTTACTGCAGAAGCTTACAAAGCATTGCTATAAGAGAAATTCTCAATATAAAAAACCCCTTTTACCAATGATAAAAGGGGTTTTTGTTATAGTATATATTCAGTTTTATAAGCTGAAATATACACCAAGACCGATGAAACCATTATTTTCTTTAAAGGAATAATTGAATTCGGGTTGAATTCCCCACATTTGAGAAGATCGATATTTTAAGAAAATTCGTGCAGTATTTTCTCCATAAATATTTCCTTCCTGATGGATAAGGTATCCAATACCTGCGCCAACCCATTGTTCTCGTTTGTAATTTTCCCCAATATTCATGTCCATTATTCCGTCAAGAAAGCCATTATATCTTACCGAATTAGTATTATCATCTCCTTTTCCAAAAGCCTTCAGCTGATAACGCATACTTATTCTAATTGCGCCATTTTGCTTGTGGTTAAAATTCATTCCAAGCAATGCACCCATGTCAGCAGAGAACTTTCCCTTCACTAATGAGGTTCCTATTTGTGGATAAAAATTTAGAGACATGTGTCTAGTACGGATCTTTTTTCTATCGCCGAAAGAACTTTGTTGAACAAGTTTATCATCTTTTAAAACGTAATTCAATTTGGTATGAAATCGATAATATTGTTTCTTCATGAAATTATCTTTTTCATTTCGAATTAGTTGTTTTAAGTTATATGAACTTACTGTCTTTAAATCTTCTAGATTATTTACATAAAATCTAACTTTCCAGGAATTATAATTTATTTCTAGAATGTGTTGCCATTGGGTTTGTGATACTAATTTGTTATCTTCAATTTGAAACTCTCTAGTTTTGTTAATATCCTTCCGAATATTAATATGAAGATTATATTTTCTAGGATATACAAATTCCCACATTTTTGAGAATCTATATTTATGGATACTGTCTCTTTCTTGCTTAGATTTTTCTTCTATATCTTCTTTTTTATATTGAGAGTAAAATTCTTGCATTCTTTTGGTAATATTTGTTCTATCTCTCCATGTTTTTAAGGTAATATGATATTTGTTTTTATTATCGAATTCAAGTTCATGGATCTTTTCGCTTAATAGGTTTAAATTCGTTTCAAACGGTTTCCAAAAATATTTTTCAAATTTTTCATCATCATCTCTAAAAAGGTCATACCAATTGTAAATGAATTCAATTTTTTGACCTTTGTTTAAGTCAATTATTAGAGTGTCTTTGTATTCAGGACGAATCCCAAAATAGTTATTTGGAGAATTAAATCTTCTTCCCTGGGCGTTTGCTTGCCATGCCATTATTAAAACTAAGCATGAACTTATGAGTATTTTTTTCATGTTGCGATTTTTAATTTTGAAACAATTTGCTAATCTTTTTCACAAAAGATTTTTTGTTTGAAGGATTCATGGTATTATCTGCCAAACGATCACTTTCATAGTAAACAGGCAGGTCGAGTTCCGGAATCTCGCTTTCTGTTTCTTCCAGTTTTACACGTTCGGTTATATGTATGTATAGCTTATCTTCTACATTATTTTGGAATACTATGGGCTGATTAATTACAATAGTTGGTAACTTAGGTAGAGGTTCGTATTTTACTTGTTCTAATCGTACCAAATTCGATTTCGAGATAGAATCTAGTAATGCCTGATTTTTTATTCCAATATTTTCATTTTCATTCTCAAGCATGGAAATAAAATTCGTTTGATTTGTTAGCTCATTTCCCTGAGAGCTAATAATGCAATATTGCTGGTAATGAAAATATCCTGATGATCCTAAAAGTAAAATTAGAATTGCAACTGCCAATTTCCATTTTCTAGTCGATTTTTTAGCCAATCTATTTTCTAAAGATGCAAAAATACTATCCTTTCTAAATGATACATTAGAAGGGACTTTATCTTGATTTTTCAGTTGTTTTGCAAATATGTTATCCAACGATTTCTGTTGCATAGCTGCTTGGTTTTAGTTGTTGTTTTAAAATATTTCGTGCTCTGCTAAGTTGCGAGCGAGATGCACTTTCGCTTATTTTTAATTTTTCGGCTATTTCTTTATGCGAATATCCTTCTATAACGTAGAGATTAAAAACGGTTCTATATCCATCGGGCAGATTTCTAATTAGTAGTAAACAAGATTCTAGTGCTAAATTATCCTCAGCTTCTGGTATTTGAAAAATCGATAAATTTTGAAAATCACTATCTTCCGATAAATTCAACCTTTTTTGTTCTCTTAAGAATAATAAGCTTTCATTTACCATGATTTTTGTAAGCCAGGAAATACTTGCTTTTTCATTTTCAAATTTAAATTTATCCAGAGCCTTATAAACTTTTATAAATCCTCTTTGCAAAACCTCTTCAGCATCGAATTGCGATTTAACATATCTAATAATCAATAGGAATAAACGTTCCGAATATTGTTCGTAAATTTTATTGAAAATTGTTTTCTTATTTTTATTAAAGAGGTTTAGCATTAGTTCTGTTTGGTTACTTTAACTCAAATTTTCTAATAAATTAATGATTTTATAAAATTTAAATCTTTCTAATTTACATATAGAATACATAAGTAATTAAAAACGCTGCATTAAACTTAAAAAAAAATAAAACTGTTGTTGCTAAATAAAATAAGGAAGCTGCTTTACGAAGTAGTTAGTTTCTACTAAGAGTACTTTATTATATATACAAAATTCAACTTTTAGGGTATAAAAAAAGCAGCCCAAAACTGGACTGCTTTTCAAATATATTAGAATTGTATTCTATACGGTTATAGTGCCGATAGATATTTGATATTCAAAAACACACTTGTGTAGTTTTTGAACAAATCAAATACTAATCGGTATTACAATTTCTTTTTCACTTCGGTTTCTTCGAATGCTTCAACCATATCGCCAACTTTAATATCGTTGTACTTCTCGATATTTAAACCACATTCATATCCTTTAACAACCTCTTTGGCATCGTCTTTAAATCGTTTCAAGGATCCTAAAGTACCAGTGTGGATTACAATACCATCGCGGATTAAGCGGATTTGAGAGCTACGCTTAATTTTACCTTCGCGAACAATACAACCAGCAATTGTTCCCACTTTCGAAATCTTGAATGTTTCAAGAACTTCAACAGTTGCCACAATTTCTTCCTTAATTTCAGGAGAAAGCATACCTTCCATTGCCGATTTCAATTCTTCGATAGCATCGTAGATAATTGAGTAAAGTCGGATGTCGATTTCTTCCTTCTCTGCAAGTCTACGTGCTCCAATTGAAGGTCTAACTTGGAAACCAACAATAATCGCATTAGATGCTGTTGCAAGCATAACATCCGATTCAGAAATCTGACCAACAGCTTTGTGTATAACATTCACCTGAATTTCTTCAGTAGAAAGCTTGATTAATGAGTCAGAAAGTGCTTCGATAGAACCATCCACATCACCTTTCACAATAACATTTAATTCCTGGAAGTTTCCAATTGCAATACGACGACCAATCTCATCAAGAGTAATGTGTTTCTGAGTACGAAGACCTTGTTCACGTTGTAACTGCTCACGCTTATTAGCAATGTTACGAGCTTCTCTTTCACTCTCCATTACATTAAAGTTGTCACCTGCCTGAGGAGCACCATTCAAACCAAGAATTAATGCTGGTTCCGATGGACCAACAGCGTCGATCTTATTTCCACGTTCGTTAAACATTGCTTTTACGTGACCAGTATAACTACCTGCAAGTAAAACATCACCAACTTTAAGCGTTCCCGCTTGTACCAATAATGTTGTAACGTAACCACGACCTTTATCAAGCGATGATTCAATTACCGAACCAATGGCTCGTTTGTTAGGATTAGCTTTAGCTTCAAGCATTTCTGCTTCCAATAAAACTTTCTCTAATAATTCTTCTATATTAACACCATTCTTCGCTGATATTTCCTGACACTGGTACTTACCGCCCCAATCTTCAGTCATATAATTCATGTTGGCCAACTCACTCTTAATGCGGTCAACATCAGCACCTGGTTTGTCAATCTTGTTAATAGCAAATACAATTGGTACACCTGCTGCACTTGCGTGATTAATTGCCTCAATGGTCTGTGGCATCACGTTATCATCAGCTGCTACAATAATAATTGCGATATCTGTTACCTGAGCACCACGAGCACGCATCGCTGTAAAGGCTTCGTGACCCGGAGTATCAAGGAAAGTAATTTTTCTACCATCTTCTAAAGCTACATTGTAAGCTCCAATGTGCTGGGTAATACCTCCGGCCTCACCGGCAATTACATTTGCATGACGAATGTAATCCAAAAGTGATGTTTTACCGTGGTCAACGTGACCCATAACAGTCACAATTGGCGGACGTTCGATCAAATCTTCTTCAGCATCTACTTCCTCTTCAATTGATTCCTGAAGTTCAACACTTACAAATTCAGCTTTGTAATCAAATTCGTCTGCTACAATGGCAATGGTTTCAGCATCTAATCGTTGGTTGATTGATACAAATAAACCCAATCCCATACATGTTGCAATAATATTGGTTACAGGAACCTCCATCATTGTTGCAAGCTCGTTAACAGTAACAAACTCTGTTAACTTCAAAACATTCTTTTCTGCTGCTTGCTGTTCTGCTAATTCAGCTTGTTTTGCACTTGCAATTTCACGCTTCTCTCTACGGTGCTTCGATCCTTTCGATTTACCACCTTTCGAAGTTAATCTTGCAAGAGTATCTTTAATTTGCTTTTGTACATCTTCTTCGCTAACCTCTTTTTTAACAACCCGTTTTTTCTTCAGTTTGTTAAATTTACCTCCACCTGGCTTCTGACGGTTACCTTGCTGATTGCCTTGTTGGCGATTTTGACCTTGTTTACCTTGTCCTGGTTGGTTTGCAACGTTAACTTTTTCGCTGTCTTTTTTTATTCTTTTGCGTTTTTTACGCTGCTGATTACCGGCTTTATCTTTGTTTCCGTTACTAGATTTTTTCTCTACAGGAAGTTCAATTTTACCAACAACAGTTGGGCCAGATAGCTTTTGAGTAGAAGATTTAAAAATCTCTTCTTTAGCACCTGTTTTTTCGGCAGGAGCATTTTCTTGTTTTTGAGATTGATGTTGAGCCGAAGCTTTTTGCTTTTCTCTTCTCTCTACTTCTTTTTCAGCTTTTGTCTTTTTAGCAGGACGAGTTTTCTGATTTAAAGAATCCAGATCAATTTTTCCTACTACTTTAAGTTCTTCCTTACTATCTTTTTTAGAAGGATGAGTTTTTTCCTCTTTCTTCGGGCTTTCCATTTTAACGGTTTGGTCATCCTTAGCGGGCTTCTCAGCCGGCTCTGATGGTTTTTCAGTAACTTCTTCTTTTACAGGTTGAGGTCTTTCTGCTTTTTTAGGTTTAGCTTCTTTAGCAGGTTTTTCTACTTTTTTCTCAGCTTTAACAACCTTTGGCTTTATTTCTTCAACCTTTTCTTTTTTTACTTCGGCAATTTCCGGTTTTGCTTGTTTCGATTTTGGCTTTAATGCATCTAAATCGATTTTACCAACCACTTTAACAGGATTTTCAGCCGGAGTTTTCTCCTGCGTTTTTTCAACAGTTTCTTCTTTGGCAGTTTCTTCGGAGTCGGAACTCAAGGAAATTGTTTCTTTCTTTTCTCGGGTACTCTTCAAGTTTACCTTTTCCGATTCTTTTTTCAGATTTAAATCTGAACTATACTCTTTCGCTAGAATAGTATATGTATCTCCCGAAACTTTAGTATTTGGATTAGAGTCAATCTCAATACCTTTTTTGTTCAGAAAATCAACAATTGTAGATATTCCAACATTGAATTCTCTTGCTAGTTTACTAAGTCTTATATTTTTATTGACTTTTGCCATATTTATAAGTTAACTGTTAAAATGTGCCGTTTCAATAATTTTATGAGGAATTCCCTAAAGTGGATTATTCAAATTCGGATTTAAAAACGTTTAAAATTTCATTAATAGTTTCAATTTCCAAATCTGTTCTTTTTTCCAATTCCTCAGCCGAAAGTTCCAATACGCTTCTTGCAGTATCACAACCAATCTTCTTCAATTCATCAATGATCCAACTGTCAATCTCATCGGCAAATTCCGAAAGATTAACATCTTCTTCGCTTTCATCAGCTGCTTTTTCACGATATACATCAATTTCGTATCCCGTAAGCTGACTAGCTAGTTTAATATTTAAACCACCCTTACCAATTGCTAACGAAACCTCTTCAGGATTCAAATATACATCAGCGCGTCCTTCTTCTTCTAATATTTTCACAGAAGAAACTTTTGCAGGATTTAATGATCTTGTAATAAACAATTGCTTGTTGGTCGTATAATTGATTACATCAATGTTCTCATTCTTTAATTCACGAACAATACCATGTATTCTCGATCCTTTCATTCCTACACAAGCTCCAACAGGATCAATTCTTTCATCGTACGATTCAACAGCAACTTTTGCTCTCTCACCAGGAATACGAACGATTTTTTTAATGGTTATTAGGCCATCGAAAATTTCAGGAACTTCTAGTTCAAATAATCTCTCTAGGAATACAGGAGAAGTTCTCGAAATAATAATTAATGGACTATTGTTTTTCACTTCTACTCGAATAACAACAGCTCTTATCGACTCTCCTTTACGGAAATAGTCTGATGGTATTTGTTCTGTTTTTGGAAGAATCAATTCATTGCCTTCATCATCCAAAATTAAAATTTCTTTTTTCCAGATCTGATAAACCTCACCAGTAATAATTTCACCAATGCGATCTTTGTAGTTATTAAAGATATTATCTTTTTCTAATTCCAAAATTCGGGCTGAAAGATTTTGACGTAAAGTTAAAATTGATCGTCTTCCGAAATCTAAAAATTTAACTTCATCGGTTACTTCTTCCCCTAATTCATAATCCTCTTCAATTTTTTTTGCTTCGGAAAGTGAAATTTGAAGATTCGAATCTTCAACATCTCCATCTGCAACAACCTCACGGTTTCTCCAAATTTCCAAGTCACCTTTATCTGGGTTTATAATAATATCAAAATTTTCATCGGTACCATAGTTCTTTAATAGAAGATTTCTAAATACATCTTCTAAAACACTCATCATGGTAGCACGATCGATGTTTTTCAATTCTTTAAATTCTGAAAAAGTCTCAATAAGATTCATGTTATTCAGCTGTTTACTTGTTATACCATTTAATGTATATATACTTGTTTCGGTATAATGCCGATATATAATTTGTTAGAGATATCAATTGTAGTACAAAAATAGCTCATTCAAATTAATAATCGTTATTAAAAAGTAATGATATCTTTTGTTGTCTTAATTTGATCAAAAGTGAAAGTATAAGGGGTTAGAATGACTTGTTTTTTCTTTTTTCCTTCAACTTTTACTTTCTCTTCAACTTCAACTGTTATTTCGTTTTCACCTACGGTGATTAATTTTCCTGTTTGTTTTAATCCTTCGGTACTAAGAATCTCCACATCTTTACCAATGTTTTTATGGTATTGTTGAATGACCTGGAATGGCTGACCGATTCCTGCCGAAGCAACCTGAAGTTCAAAATCTTCAATATCTCGATCAAAGTTTTTTTCGATTGCTCGACTTAACTCAATACAGGTGCTAATTGGTACACCATTCATACTGTCAATCATTACTGAAATTGCATTACTCGTCGATACAGTTATATCTACAATAAATAGATCTGTTTCGGCAATTTCTTTCTCAACAATTTCAAGTACATTTTTTTTATCAATCATATATCGGTTAATGTCAATAAAATAGGGGACTTTCTGCCCCCTAAAGTACACGTTACTCTTACTTTTCGATGCAAAATTAGAGATAAATGTTTTAAAAAGCAAATGGCATTCCTCTAAATTATTGGATTCTAACTCCTAAAGAATTTTTTTTTATCTAAAAACGTATTTTTTTAAGATATAATTTTAATAATTTTTGGTTTAATATTCAGTTGGATAAATATTTAGCTCTGCTTGGATCAATTGGCTTAATATAAATCCTGCTTTTCAATAAGTGATGATTTTTTTCTTTCATAGGCATTTTATTCAGCTTTTTATACATTTGTTTTAAACTCAATTCCTTAGTGTGTATGTCTGAAATTAATAGAGTAAAAAAGAAGATTGTTAATGATCCTGTTCATGGTTTTATTCATATTCCTAATGGAATTTCGAGTCAATTAGTGGAGCATCCTTTTTTTCAGCGTTTAAGAAGAATAAAACAGCTGGGATTAACTTATTTAGTTTTTCCTGGCACATTTCATAACCGTTTTCAGCATGCATTAGGAGCTACTTATTTAATGGGTTTGGCAATTGAAGTTTTGCGATCGAAAGGTAATGAGATTAGTCATGAAGAGGAAGAAGCAGTATGTGCTGCTATTTTGCTGCACGATATTGGACATGGTCCTTTCTCGCATGCCCTCGAATATAGTATTGTAGAGGGAATTACTCACGAGAAAATTTCGGAGCTATTTATGAATTATCTTAATAAACAATTTAATGGAGAGCTCGATATGGCTATTCAAATTTTTAAGAATAAATATCATAAACGATTTTTAAATCAATTGGTTTCTAGTCAGCTCGATATGGATCGTTTGGATTATTTGCGCCGAGATAGTTTCTTTTCTGGAGTTACCGAAGGAGTGGTGGGTTCGGCAAGAATTATAAAAATGCTCGATGTTCGAAAGGATAAATTGGTGGTTGAAGCTAAAGGAATATATTCGATTGAGAAATTTTTAATAGCCCGCAGATTAATGTACTGGCAGGTTTATTTGCATAAAACAGTAATTGCGGCCGAAGAAATGATGGTTTATGTGCTAAAAAGGGCAAAATATTTGGCCGAACGAGGAGAGGATCTTTTTACAACGCCAGCATTGCGATATTTTTTGTACAATAAAGTTGGAATTGATAGGTTTGAGAGTTTAAAACCGCATGAGAATGGTCCTTGTGCATTGGAAGTTTTTGCAGATCTTGACGATGATGATATTATGGTATGCATTAAAGTGTGGTCGAAGCACAGCGATAAAATATTGTCATACATGAGCAGGTGTATCCGCGACAGACGCTTGTTTAAGATAGAAATACAAAAAACAGAATTTACTGCCGACTATGTTCAGAAAGTACGAAGCGAAATAAGAAGCTTTTTTGGGTGTTCCGATCATGCGCTGGATTTTTTGGTGATATCTGGTGATATTAGTAATAATGCTTATAGTTCCGATGAAGATCATATTAGCATATTAAACAAGGATGAAACTCGTTGTGATATTACCGAAGCTTCGGATATGTTGAATATAGATGTATTGTCAAAAACAGTGAAAAAATACTATATCTGTTATCCTAAAATATATTAGTAAGAATTACAAAGGTGTGATTGTCTTATTCTACAGATAATCAAGTGTTAAGTTCTTTTCAGCTAGGCTTAATCTGGAAAAAAATTTTATCTGCGTTAAATAATTGTTAGATTTGCAGAAATTTTTTTCGTATTAATCAGATATATTGGATGATTAGGCTTTAGAATAATAAAGGCCTATTTCCTGTTTAGAAAAAATAAAATGTATCTGATAAAAAACAGAACAAATGAACTTTACGGCACAAGATATTGCAGAGTTCCTTAATGGAGATGTTGATGGCGACGGGAGTGTTGCAGTAAACAATGTATCCAAAATTGAAGAAGGAAAACCCGGAACTCTTTCTTTTTTAGCAAACCCGAAATACGAACACTATATCTACACTACCAATTCATCAATTGTATTGGTTAATAAAGATTTTAAAGCAGAGAAAGAAATTTCGGCTACTTTAATTCGTGTTGATGATGCTTATCAGTCTTTAGCAAAATTACTTGAGATGTATGAGCAGAGTAAACCACAAAAAATTGGAGTGGAAGAGCCGTCGTATGTTAGTAAAACAGCTACTATTGGTGAAAAACCTTATATTGGTGCTTTTGCTTATATCGGAAGCAATGTAAAAATGGGCAATAACGTAAAAATTTACCCGCATTCTTATGTGGGCGATAATGTGATTATTGGTGATAATACCATTTTGAATTCGGGAGTGAAAATATATGATAATTGTAAGATCGGATCGGATTGTATTTTTCATTCTGGAGTAGTAATTGGTGGCGATGGATTTGGCTTTGCACCTTCATCGGCTAATGATTATAAAAAAGTGCCTCAGGTAGGAAATGTAATAATTGAAGATTATGTTGAGATTGGTTCAAACACTTGTGTTGACCGTGCAACTATGGGATCGACAATTATTCGTAAAGGCGTAAAACTGGATAATCTTATTCAGGTTGCTCACAATGTAGAAATACAAGAAAATACTGTAATTGCATCGCAAACAGGTCTTGCCGGGAGTACTAAAATTGGTAAAAATTGTATGATTGGCGGACAAGTTGGTTTTGCCGGACATTTATCGGTTGCCAATGAGGTTAAGATAGCCGCTCAATCGGGTATTGGTAAAAATATTAAAAAAGAAGGTGCTGTTGTTCAGGGGTCTCCAGCATTTGAATTTGGACCTTATCAAAAATCATATGTATTGTTTAAAAATCTGC
This sequence comes from uncultured Marinifilum sp., assembly GCF_963677195.1. Classification (NCBI taxonomy): domain Bacteria; kingdom Pseudomonadati; phylum Bacteroidota; class Bacteroidia; order Marinilabiliales; family Marinifilaceae; genus Marinifilum; species uncultured Marinifilum sp. The sequence continues at coordinate 613,656 of NZ_OY781918.1, read as the reverse complement.
CAAAGATGAGAGAACAGCTTATGGATTTAGAGAAACAGGTAAAGAAGATTCAAGAAGAGAAATAGGGGGATTTCTATTTCCGAAATAGTATATCAAAAACATTATTGTCGGTTTTATGGCAGATAAGCAGAGAACATTAGCAAAAGAATTTACATTAACAGGAAAAGGACTTCACACAGGTTTAGAGGTGTCTATTAAGTTTGTGCCTGCACCTGAAAATCATGGATATCAGTTTAAACGAGTAGATCTTGATGGACAACCAACATTAAAGGCAAGTGCCGAATTTGTTGGAGATACTTCGCGAGGTACTGTTTTGGAAAAAGGAGAGTTTAAAGTACAAACAGTTGAACACGCCCTTTCGGCATTGTATGGAATGGAAGTGGATAACTGTATGATAGAGATGAATTCTTCTGAGCCTCCAATTTTAGATGGAAGTGCAAAGTTTTATGTAGATGGAATTCAGAATGCAGGTATTGTAGAGCAGGATGCAGATCGTGAATATTACATTGTAAAAGAGCCAATTACCTATAAAGATGAAGCCCGTGGTTCGGAATTAACAATTCTTCCTGATAATGAATATAGTGTAGATGCGATGATTTCTTTCGATTCGAAAGTGTTAAGAAATCAGTATGCACGATTAACATCATTAAAAGATTACAAAGATGAGATTTCGATGTGTCGTACTTTTGTTTTTGTACGTGAGTTGGAATTTCTATTGAATAACAATTTGGTAAAAGGTGGAGATTTGGATAATGCCATTGTAATAATGGACCAGATTATGGACCAAAAAGAGCTTAACCGAATTGCAGACCTATTCGATCATCAGCATGTGGAAGTAAAAGAAGGGATTCTTAGTAATCTCGAACTTTATTTCGAGAATGAATGTGCACGTCATAAATTACTAGATGTGATGGGTGATCTTGCTCTGTGTGGTAAGTTCATTAAAGGAAAGGTGATTGCATCTTGTCCTGGTCACGGACCCAATACCGAAATGGCAAAATTATTAATCAAACGAATTAAAAAAGAAATGGGAAAAGATTCAGTTCCGGCTTACGACCCAAATAAAGAGCCAGTTTTAGACATTAATGGAATAATGGGTTTATTGCCTCACCGTCCGCCTTTTTTGTTGGTTGACAAAATTATTGATATTAAGGAAGACTCTATTGTAGGTGTTAAGAATGTAACAATGAATGAGCCTTTCTTTGTTGGTCACTTTCCGGGAGAACCAGTAATGCCAGGTGTGCTTATGGTCGAAGCTATGGCTCAATGTGGTGGTATTTTGGTTTTAAATCAGGTCGATGATCCTGAAAATTATTCAACTTACTTCCTGACTCAAAACAACATTAAGTTTAGACGAAAAGTTGTTCCTGGAGATACTCTTATTTTTAAATTGCAGTTTTTATCTCCAATTCGTAGGGGAGTTGCTAATATGCGCGGTTTAGCTTTTGTGGGCGATACTGTTGTGGCAGAAGGTGAGTTTATGGCTCAGATTGCAAAGAATAAATAAATTTTAAACTACTACTGTGCTAAATCCGGGGATTTTGGATTTGCATAAAATGTAATACATATAAAAATGAAGCAACCGTTAGCATACGTGCATCCAGAGGCAAAAATTGCAGATAATGTAGTGATTGAGCCATTCGTAACGATTGATAAAAATGTTGTGATTGAAGAAGGAACTCGAATTGGTTCTAATGCAACCATTTTAGAGGGAACCCGAATTGGTAAAAACTGTACTGTTTTTCCTGGAGCTGTAATTGGAGCAGTTCCGCAAGATTTAAAGTTTCGTGGTGAAACAACAACTGTCGAAATTGGTGACAATACAACCATTCGTGAGTGTGTAACCATTAACAGAGGTACAGCAGCAAAAGGAAAAACAATTGTAGGTAACAATTGTTTGCTGATGGCCTATTCTCATATCGCTCACGACTGTATTTTAGGAAACAATATTATTGTTGGTAATGCATCGCAAATTGCAGGTGAAGTTATTATTGATGATTTCGCAATTTTAAGTGGATTAGTAGCTGTTCACCAGTTTGTACATATTGGTTCTCATGTTATGGTATCAGGTGGATCATTGGTTCGTAAAGATATTCCTCCTTATGTGAAAGCTGGTCGCGAACCGGTTTCATACATTGGTGTGAACTCAATTGGATTACGTCGTCGTGAGTTTGGAAACGAAAAAATTCGTGAAATTCAGGATGTATATCGTTACCTGTACCAAAAAGGAATGAATAACTTTAAAGCTTTAGAAGCGATTGAGGCCGAAATGCCTGCTTCTCCCGAGCGTGATGAAATTATTCTGTTCGTGAAGAATTCTAAGCGTGGTATCATGAGAGGTTATTTTCCAGATTGATATATCGCAAACAGCATAAATAAAAGTGAGATTTTCGTGAGAGGGTCTCACTTTTTTTGTTTGCTTCTTTTCAGGAAATTGTAAAGTGTTTTGGGATTATCCACCTATTTAATGGGGGTTATTTAGATTTATTCACTTTGTACAGAATTTCAATTGAAGGAAATTATTTTAAGAATTTAATGCCTCGGAGAGGTAAAAGGTATATAACCACGTGGTATGTATGCAATGTACAAGATTTCCCCTGAAAGGGGTAAATTCAATTATTTTAAGAAATATTTTTCATTAATTTCTATACCATCTTCTATTAATAATCTGCGAAATTCTTCAGTAAAAGACTCTTTTTTGTGGTGGTTTTGTTGATTTTTGATATAGTTAATGATTTGTTCTTTTTCATGAAATGATTTTGTGAGAGCAGCATATCCATCAGCCCATCCTTTAAAATTTTTAAATTCGGGTTGTTGTTTTAACCAAATTGAAGATGATGTTTTTAAATCTCTTAAAAAATCAGCAAGAGCTATACTAGGATGAAGATCGCTTAATAAATGTATGTGTTCTTCCATTCCATTTATTCGATATAGATGACATTGTTTATTCTTGATAATTCCGAGTAGGTAGGCGAATAGTTTTTTCGAATGTTCTGTTGGGATGGTCTTTTCACTTCTTTTAGTTCTGAAAATAATGTGGTAATAGATTTGCTTGTAGCTACTCATAAGTTCTCTGTTTATCCCCTTCAGGGAATTGTAAAGTTTTTTGGGATTAACCACCTATTTCATAGGTGGTTACTCAAATTTAATCACTTCGTGACAGAATTTCAATTGAAAGAAAACATTCTTTATAAGAATTTAATACTTGGTTAATAAAGGCAGCCTAATTCAGCCCAATGCAACGCATTGGGTTAATTGATAACGAATAGAAGCATACGCCCTGAAAGAGCAACTTAAATTGCAGGCCTTATAAAATAAGAAAACCCGAGGAATTCCCCGGGTTTTCTTATTTTTCGTTTGTTTGTTGATTACTCCTCCTTCAGCGGATTCCATCCCTGAGCCTGTAATTCAATTTCCACATTATCGCGGGTAACCAAATAAAGACCTTTCGATTCTTCGGTAATGTGTCCAATTACTTTTACGTCTTCCATTTTTTCAATTTCATCGAATTTATCCAATGGAACTGTAAATAATAGCTCATAATCTTCTCCACCATTAAGTGAGAAAGTGCTGTAGTTCATGTTCAGCTCTTCGGCCATTTTATGGGTTTCGTAGTCGACAGGAATTTTTTCCTCATAAACCTGACAACCTACTTTCGATTTTTCACAGATATGCATCAATTCCGATGATAATCCATCAGAGATATCAATCATAGAAGAAGGAATAATTTTAGCTTCCTGTAATCTTTCGTAGATATCTTTTCTGGCTTCTGGTTTTAATTGACGCTCTAAAATGTAATCGTGACCCGATAAATCCGGCTGCATGTTTGGGTTGCTATCGAAAACACGTTTTTCGCGCTCTAGTAATTGTAATCCGGCGTAAGCCGCACCTAAGTTTCCGCTTACGCAGATTAAGTCGTTAACTTTTGCACCACTTCGGTAAGCCAACTCACTCTCTTCAGCTTCGCCAATGGCAGTTACAGAAATACATAAACCAGTTAAAGATGATGTAGTATCTCCACCCACCAAATCGACATTGTAATTTTCGCAGGCCAAACGAATGCCATCATAAATTTCATCCAGAGCTTCAACAGTAAATCGTTTCGAGATTGCAATAGATACAGTTACCTGTTTTGGACAAGCATTCATGGCATAAACATCAGAAACATTTACTGCAATGCTCTTGTAACCCAAATGTTTTAGAGGGGTATACATTAAATCGAAATGGATTCCTTCTACCAATAAATCGGTAGTTACAACTGTTTTTTTGTTGCTGTAATCAAGCACCGCAGCATCGTCGCCAATCCCAACATTGGAGCTTGCATGTTTTAATTTGATATTTTTAGTAAGATGTTTTATTAAACCGAATTCTCCCATCGATGAAATATCGGTTCCCTGTGCTTTATTTTCCTGCATAATATTGCCTTAAGGTAAAATTATTCTGATAGTATGCCGATATATAAATGATAAGCCTAAAGGAATGAAATGAACTCAAGGCTGTATTCATTTAATAATCGGTATAATATCGTCTATGTGATTTGTGTGCAAAGGTAGAAAAAAAATAAACCTTCTAGGTTTTATAAACTTGCCAGAATTGTTTATTGAAAAGGATTTTTAGCATTAGAAAAATTTATACTTATTTGGATTTAGCATAACGGGTATACTTAACTAATGTACGAGCCGTTACAGCTCCCTCAAAATGCTTTACAAGTTGTTTTTGCTTGTCGAAAATAAATACACAAGGAAGTGATTTTGAACCAAAGGCTTCTTTGAATTCATTGTTCTCATATCTTAGTACAGTAATGTTTGGTTTATCGATAAGCTTGTTTTTCTTCATGAAGATGTTAATGTTTTCCATTTCGTCTTTAGTAACAAATAAAATTTGGAATGTATTTTGGATTTTCCGGCATAATAATTCTGGCTTTATTTACCAGCAATTTGTGGTTTCGTTAATAGAACCAAAGGTTGAGCGCTGCTCAGGAGTTAAACTAGGAGCATTTTTGTTTGCAGTACTAAGTAATGCATCTAAATGGGTGTTGTTTTCGCTTAATTCTTCTTAGGTTAAGACTACTTGAATTAAATCGTTGTTTTTCATTGGGCTTTAATTTTTAGGATTAAGAAAAATATATTATTAAATTTGCCCTATCTCCTCGAACGAGATCTTGGGTTTGAGTTTTTTCGTATGCATACTTGAACGAACTCGAGAACCAAGTTATATAATCTCACTCGCACTATATGAGAGTGAGATTATTTTTATTAAGTCTATTTAACAGCGAGGAATTTTTCTGAATGTGTAGTTTTTATAGTAGTTTTCTGATAGTAATCATTATACATAAAATGCTACGTTCTAAATAAGGTAGAAAATGGGAGGTCGATTTTTTATACATGTAACCAAATCGGTGACATTGCTAAAGATAAACTCACAAGCAATCGAATAAGATATTTATCTACCGGATGATCTGATGATGTTAAAGATTTTTTGTTGAAAAGTAAATAGGCTGTCAAAATTAATAGCAAGCCAATTGTATAAAATGCAAATGTATTTTTGATTGAATAATTATTTATTCCTAACATAACTGCAACCAACGACTGGGCTATTAAATAGGTGATAAAAAATGTAAGCCACCCCTTATTTTTTGATATCAGTATCCAACCCACACTTAAGTAAAACAGAGCGAATAGTATAAGAATTATTGTAACAGCATTGGGCAGGATGTTAGCCATTCCTGCAAATGCAACAATAAATGAGCTTGCAAAGGTAATTGTTTCGATGTTTTTCATTTTATAATGTTTTTTAGATGATTACCCAAAGATAGCACAATCGAGTAATTTTGCTCCAAGACACATTGGCCAGTCTATAATGCATGCAGCTTGTTCTATATAGTTATTTCCTTCAAAAAGTTCATCCATTTTTTGGGAAAAACAGTCATCAAGTGATCTTTTGGTATTAGTTTCTTGATTATAAGAATTGATGAAGAAAGATGCATACTTTAATACTGAGTTCATTTTCAATAGAAATGATTTGTTATTCTCGGTAATGAGTGGACAATCTATAATGTAGTTTTCCATCGCTAGAGACAAATTTATGTGTTCAAGTTTGTTTCTGTTTTTATACATTAAGATGAATTCATTGAAAATAATTGCACAGTTTTCAACGTCTACATCAGTTGTATCAATAGTAGAGTACTCTAAATTAATAGATTCTTTAAAAATAGATAGTAGTAATTCATTAGAGACTGTTTTTGTTTTTGATAATTCTAGAATTTGGAATTTAGTTTCTTCAAATCACTTGAAAAAAGCTTCTCCCCAGTCATCATATTTTGAATTTTCATTATATGGATCAATTTCTTCTATAGTAATATATCCTTCAGCGATTAACTTTAAATCATTTTTTATTGTTTCAATAGAAACATTAATAGATTCTATTTTAGTATTATCTTCTTCTTCAGACTCATTGTCGCAAGCATATGTAATAAATAATACAGCAGAAAGAGTTAGTAATAAAAATTTTTTCATGATTTTAAATTTTAATTAGACAAAAAATTAATTTTGCCCTAATCTCCTCGAACGAGATCTTGGGCTTTGAGTTTTTCGTGTACACTTTATTAAACTCATTACCAAGTTATAAAAGCTCACTCGCATTATATGAGAGTGAGCTTATTTTTATTAAGTCTATTTAACGGGGGGGGAGTTTTCCTGAATGTATTGTTTTTACAGTAGTTTTATTAAGTGGGTTTACTTTTGTTAAGTAGGACATTCTAAATAAGGCGAAAAGTTGGGCGTCAGTTTTTAGAAATATAATTTAATTTTCTGCATTGAAAACTTTTGGATATTTAAAAGTTGTTCGGTTTGATAAATTTTAAGTAATCTTATTTAGATATTCGAATTATTTATCTGTTTCAAATACTTCTCTTCAATAGGAATGTGAGTGAAATGTTCCCAGAAATCATCATTAAAATCTCTTGTAAAAGCTTTGGTTTTTTCTACCATTATTAGTTTTTTCTCCGGAAGCTTTTCTGTTGTTTCTTGCAGTTCGTAAATGCTGATTCTTTGTCTGGTTTCGTCTGCCATATTGGTGAATTCAGTACTTACATTTCTGATGTACCACTTGCCTTTTTTTAAGAAGAAATTGATGGTTTTGTCTTGAAATTTTGCAGAGCTTAAAGCAAAAGTTTCTGTATCGATTAAAAGAGTACCCTTGTCGTATTTGGTATTTTTGTTCGAAAAGCCAATAATGTAATTGTCTCTGTTGTTTAGCTTTGTATAACCTTTTAATATAATGTTATAATTTTTCTGTTTCTTTTTATTCAAGATATCCTCTTTGTATTTAAACAGATTATCCGATCGCATTTTTGATAAAGCAATGAGACGGTGATCTTTAAATTTTTTCTTGCCGTATTTGTTTGTGGGTTTTATTCTACATTTTAGGATATTAAAAAATGTATTGTGCGATTTGTTGGAGTATAGGTCAAGATAATATTCTTCTATCATAAAAAGAGTCGAATCTTTCGATGATAATATTCTGGTGAAGGCTTTGTAGCGTACAGGTTCCAGTTCGTGGTTTTCTTTTATTTTCTTATAAAATTGGTTGAGAATAGATTCAGCACTCAAGGCTGTAACCTTAACTTCCTGAATTTGTAGATCTTTTAATTCTAACTCAAAGCTGTTCTTATTGCTTATCTTCTCTTCCTTGCTTTTGTACTTTATATGAGAAATTACAAGAACGGAATCTGTTTCGTTTGGGCACGACAAGTGAAAAATTCCATCGGTATTGGTTATTGTACCAATTTGTGGATTATTCTTTAGATAAACATGAGTGTTGGGTATAGGACTATTGTTGGTATCGTTAATGATACCTTGTACTGATGTTTGCGAGTAGGCAATGAATTGTGTTGTTGTTAAAAATAGGAATAGTAAGAATTTCATAATCAAGAATTAGTTTAGTTATTCTGCACCTTCACCTTATCCGATATACTCAAGCCTTCCAGAATTTCAATTCTTAAACCATCGGAAAGGCCAGTTTTAACTACTCTTTTTTGTTTGTGGTAATTTTCATCGAGTAATTCCACATAAATGCTGTCGTTCTTAAAAATAAGGTTGCGTTCTTTTATTGTTAAAACACTGTCGCGCCTATCGAGAATCATTTCGGCAACGGCCGAAAAACCCGGGTAGAGTTGAATTTTTTTGTCGTTTTTTACTCTTGCCTCAATATCAAATTTCATAATGCCATTTTCCTCTTTTGCCTTTGGAGTGATGTGAGTCAATTCGGCCTCAATACTTTGATTTTTTAAAGCGTTGATTTCAATATTGAAAGTCATGCCTTTTTTTAGATAAGAAATGTCCGATTCGTTTACTTTTGCCTTAAAAATAAGGCTTTGCAGATTAGCAATACTTGCCAGATTGCTACCCTCGTTGTAGTTGTTGCGTTCGGTAATGCTGGCACCTTCTTTCAATGGAATTTCGAGAACAGTACCCGAAACGGTAGAGCGAATAAAATTGGGAATGTTTTCCTGATCTTTCGAGTAACCTTTTTTTATAATTTCCAATTGCTTTTTTGCGGATTCTAATTCTTCTTTACTAATTAAATAAGCATCTCGGTATTTATCAAATTTTTGTTCGGCAATTACTTTTTTATCAAATAGCCTTTTGTATTGTTCGTATTCTTTGTTGCACTTGTTGTAGTTAATTTGGCAAGTTGTAACAGTTTTTCTTGCTGTTTCAATATTTTGCGGGTTTGGCAATACGCTAATTTCAGCAATTAAATCGCCTCTTTTAATGGTATCGCCTGCTTTTACATGCATTTTTTTTAGAATGCCCGATATTTGAGATTTTAGTTCAACCTCTTTTTCGGGGATTAAAATTCCAGAGATATAATTTTTATGAACGATATTCATAATGCAGGGGGATTCATTGGAGAAGAATTCTTTTTTTTGAGTGTTAGCAAGAAAGAACCCAACTAAAAAAATAGCTAAGACAACAAGAGCGATAATATTTAATTTCTTTCCCATGAGATTTGTTTAATTATTTATGGAGTTAAGAGCTTTTACAGGCAGCATAGAAGAAGCCTTTCTAGCAGGATAAAGACCTGCCAGTGTTCCTGAAATAGTTAATAGTAGTAAGGCTGTTAACGCTATGGTAAAATTGATTTCTAAGCCTTTAAAGAGAGCATTGTCATTGTTAGAAAAAGCACTGATTAAAGCATTAATAATCCAAATTGTTCCGGTTGAGCATATAATGCCAACTAAACCTGCTAAGAAGGTGATTAATATTGATTCGTTTAAAATCATTAATCGAATATTCCAAGGACTAGCACCTATTGATTTTCTAATGCCTATTTCAACGGTTCTTTCTTTAACGATGACCAACATGATATTACTTACGCCTACAATTCCACTTGACAAAATGCTAATCCCAACAATCCACAGAAAAAAATTGATCCATCTAAAAAGGTTATTAAATGTTTTCGATCTTACCTGCATATTTTCAACATATAGAGCATTTTTATCTTCTGAATTAAAATTGTATTTACGCGCTAAAAAATTCTTAAGTTTCTTTTCAAAAGTTTCAGGAGAAGAATCACTATTCAAGGCAATAGAAAAGCAATTTAGATTGTTTTCTAAACCAAACTGATCCTTTAAAGTTTCAATTGGGACATAAATGTGACTTGGATTACTTGAAAAAAGTGAATTTTGTGACAATACTCCTATGACTTGCAGCCATACTCCATCTAAACAAATGTATTGTCCAATTGGATTGGTATCTTCAAATAAACCTTCCACTATTTTTTTACCGATAACGGCAACTTTATTGTGCTTTCGATTATCAATAGGATTTATCAATCTGCCTTTTTCAATTTTAAAAGTTTTAATCTGAAAATATTCATTTTTAACACCGTAGCATTTAAAACGGTGATAGGATTGCAATTTGCTATTTACTTGTTCGCCAGAATATTGAATTTCGGGAGATATGTAACGGATTTCATCAAAACGCTTCTTGAATAGATTTAGATCTTTATCGGTAAACCGGATTTGGCGACCGGCATGTTGACCAGGCTTTGCCAAACTTGTTCTACCTCCATAAACCCAAATACTATTTTGTGAGTAATCCTGGAAAATTACCATTATTCCTTTTTGAAGTCCGCTACCAGTGCCAACGAGTAGTAGTAGAATAAATATACCCCATGCAACACCAAATCCAGTAAGTAAATTTCGATTTTTATGCTGTTTAATTACTTCCCAGCTTTCCTGTATAGCAAAAAAACTAAGCATTGGTTAAATATTTATAATGTTGACTGTATAAATTATCGGTTTCAAGAAGAGAGTTTTGATTTCCTGATGTACTAACAACTCCTTCTTCCAGAATATAGATGTAATCGCATAATTTAGTAATGGATTCTAAATTGTGTGATATAAATAAAATAGCAATTTCACTCTTAATGCTTTGTAATAATTGATTGGTAAAGAGTAAGGTGTTCCTGTCCATGGCTGAATTAGCTTCATCTAGTAAGAGTAAGTCTGGTTTTTTATAAAGTGCTCGCGCAAGTGCAAGTAATTGTTTCTGTCCGCCTGATAATTGAATTCCGGACTCTCCAATTTGTGTAAGATAAGAAAGAGGGAGTGCTTCAAAATATTTATCAAACCCATATTTCTTACAAAATTCAATGATTTCTTTGGTTCGTTTGTTTTTAATTGATTCAGGATCGATATTTTCAAGCAGGGTGGCATCAAATATTTCAATTTGCTGGGGAACAATACCAACACGTTTTTGCCATTCGTGTTCATTAACAACTGAAAGATCTAGATTATTGTTGATGCTTATTGAGCCATTTTCAAGATCATAGAATTTTAGAATCAATTGAATTAAAGTGCTTTTCCCGCTACCATTTTCACCAATTAAACCGGTAATTCTTCCAATGGGAATTTGAATGGAAACTGATTTAAGTAGTGTCTTTTGACCAGGAAATCGGAACGAAACCTTTTCAAGATTTACATTATTAATTTTAGAAGGTAGATTTTGAGTTTCTGAATTGTATGTCGGTAGAGAATAATCTACCATTCTTTCGAAAGCTACCTTGGCAGAACTATAAGGAATATATATGTTTCCGATTTTAGTTATCGCAGGTAATAGTGTTGAGGTTATTGTTAGTATTGCCATCAACTGTCCTGTTTTTAAATTGTCTAAAAGAACATCTTTTGAAGCTAAGGTGATAATAGTCAATATGAATATGCTATTGAGGATACCGAGTATGATCGATATTTTAATGTTTAATTTTCCTAAATTAACGGTTTGTTCTTGAAATTTTCCATATATAGATTTAATAGAGTTTTTAAAATGATTATGGGCATTTAAGTTTTTAATGGATTGAATGGACTGGATGGAATTAATGAAAATACTTTCTGAACTTGCATAAGAACTCATAACTTTTCTTTGAGCCATTAGCAGTGGTGTGTTAAATTTCATTAGTAATATTAAGTATATTGGAGTAAATCCTATCGCAATATATCCGGTAAGTGGATGAATAAAAAATAAAAAAGTAATAGTAGTAATGATTATAAGAATTTCTATTATAAAATTCCCAGCAAGTTGTGCTATTAGTTGTTGAATTCTTCGTGTATCGTTAAAACGTGTTATAAAATCACCAGTTTTTCTACTTTGAAAAAAACTAACCGGTAACTCCAAAATTGAGGAATAGAATTTTTCGATAATGCTAATGTTGAAGTTTCTACTATGATCTAGAAGAAAGTTTCTTCGAAGTGCAGAAATAAAAGTTCTAAAAAGCAATAGAATGCCGACTAAAATGATAATATTTAATAAGTAAGAAAAGTTTTTTTCAGGAATAATTTTATCAATTAGAGCTTCTGAAAAAAGTGCCATGATTAATCCTAATACCGAATAGGCTATGCCTAAAATTACACTAAGGGTTAATATTGCCGAATCTTGTTTGAGTGATGTTATTATCCATTTATTGTGTTTGTTATGCTCCTCTGGATTTTTGCTTTTGGGAGGTGTTGAAATGTATAAACATGTTTTTGATTTCCAGATGGATTCTAGGTCTTCCTTGGAGTATTTTATAATCCCATGTGCAGGATCGCCACAAATATATTTTCCTCTTTCGAAAGCAAAATAAACAATGAAATGGTTTGTTTTATCGCTATTTGTGGTGTGTAAGATACATGGTGAAGTTATTTGTTCAAGGTCTTTGGTAGAAGCTTCTACACCTTCAACACCAAAACCTAATTTGGTAAATGTTTGGTAGAGTCCTAAAAGGTTGGAACCATAAGCATTTGTTCCGCTTAATTTTCTTAAATTCTCAAAACTATACGAATGAGAATAGTATTTTAACACCATAGCAATACAGGCTGGTCCACAGTCTGCCTGATCTTTTTGAAGAGTGTGGTATTTTTTCCACTTATTATTAGTTTTCCATTTTGCAAAAAACTTCAACATCTACAAGTCCTTTCTTTTTTCGTAAGAGTTTATTATTTGTGTCAAATAGAAATGAACACGGAACTTTGTCTTCGTAAAATTGTGTTGGAAATAGATCTTTTTCATCGAATAATACTTGAACTGATTCGAATTCTAAAAGATGATATTTTTCTATAAAATGATTTAGGATATGTTTATCAGTACCAGTTTGAAAGACAAGTAATATTTGATATTGATTCTTATTTTCCCAAAGAATTAAATCTTCAATTCCTATTGAACAATAATTGCACTCAGGATTTAAATGAATAAATAGTTTTTGTTTTGTAGGGTCTAAATTGTTGCTAGTTATTGTGTCATTGTAAAAATCCTTGAAATTAAATTTAGGAATACTGTTAGGTTTAAGATCTGTCTTATTGTTAAGAGAAAACCAAATCATAAATAAACAGAAAGTGACTATTATAATATAGATGATTTTTAGGAATGCCCTCATAAATTGTTAATTTTTAAGGGTGATAAGGAACATGATTAGGGAAAAATAGAATAACAGAAGAGTTCCGTATGTAGTAAGAATCAATTTTAGACTTTTTAAGAATGTAAATTTAAATTGGTGTTTGATTCCAATACTAAGAAGAAGTATGTATAACAATTCATATAAATTCAGAGCTTTAAATAAATAGGTGAATTTATTTTCCTGAGGTAATTGAAAGAGATTAAACAAGGAAACTTTTCCAAATCCTTTGTATTCTTCAACAGTAAATTTAGGAGACCAAATTCCAAACCAAATTTGTTTTACAATTGAAGGAAGTAAGAAACTAAATTCGGCAATACAAACAATGGTGAATATTTTAAAAAATGAAATTTTAGACTTATTAAAATAGATTCCAATTGCGATTACACTACTAATTAAAGCAAATTTTATCAGGTGATAAATTATTGGAATAATGTAATTCAAGATTTGAAATTTATTCCTGTTTTCTACAAGTTTGTTTAGTCTATACTGATTGTACCGATCTTTATAATATTCATAAAGACTGTCATCAGTTAAGAACCAATAATCAGTAATTTCTTTTAAAACAAGGTATAAACCAATGAATAATATAAAACAGACAAAGGCATTTTTTTTAATTGATGAAATTTGGAGCATCTTTAGCTAAATATAATAAGGTTAATGAAGAATTTAATAGCAGTATAGATAAATAAGGGTAGTAAATAAAATAATGCAATTAATTGTATGCCTTTAATATACTTTAGATTTCCTAATTGGGAGAACAATAAAGCTAAAATTGCCCAGTACAAAAACTCAAAAATGTTGATTAGTTGTAAGGGATGCACAAATGCTTTTGGCATATTTTCTTGTCCCAAAATAGAGTATAAGCTATACCAATTGAAATAATACACATCTTGCATTGTGTAATTTGTCTGGATGATTAAGAAATAAACAGCTTCCGAAATGTCTGGAATGAGGAAAATAAATTCACTTAGGCATACCAATGTAAAACACATCCAGAATGAAACGGATGATTTTAGCTTTAGATAATATTTTGTTCCCCAATAAAGTAAGAGAGAAATGCAGCTAACTTTTAAGAATATACTTACAGGTTTTACAAGGTATAATACTCCGTATATTTTTCGATACAAACCGACACTATTATTATTGCCTTTTGTAAAGTATTTGGGATCGGTAATAATTATATCGTGGATAATATAGCTTAAGCCAATAGAGAGAATAACCAATACAGAAAAATAAAACCATTTGTATTGTTGTAGAGATTGTAATGTTTTACTATTCATTTGCAGTATTTTTTAAAGTAAACCCCATAGGTGCTTTTATTTCACCTTGATCATATAAGTTGATGAATATAGTTACGGGAGCTTCAATACCCTCATAACTAAGTTCCCAAACATCTAACAACCCGTATTTTTGACCTCGACCAACGGTTTGACTGTTTAAGGTGTGAAATGGACAGCAGCTTTTAATTCTTTTAGCAATTACTTTTTCTCCATTTGGACCTAAAAGAGCATTGAAAAATTTTATACGGTTATTTGCTCCATCATCACAATCATAAACACCTAACATAACTGGTTTTTGTTCTGTGTAAGCATATTTAGGATCATTTGATGTGTTAAGAACCAATAAAGTTGAATCGTTAACCTGTTCTAATTGTTCCGTGGTATTTCTGGATTTACGATAAGTTGGATACTCTCTTTCAAATTTGCTTGGAGTAGAACAGGCAACTAGAAAGGTTGAAGCCAATGCGATAAAGATCTTATTTTCCATTTTCGATAAATTGTTGTTCAAGATTTCGTTCAAAACTAAGGTCTGAAGCCATTTTTTTAGATAGTGGATTCCGAACAATAATGGAATAAGAATTCCAGAAGTTTTTGTTGTAAGGAAATTCATGTTTGTACAATTCTTTGCTTCGATCCATCTTATTTCTCCATTTTATTTTGATAGGCTTTTTGTGGATTTTGGTGACAAAAAGCTCGTTATCCTGGTAAAGCATGTTGGAAGTCCAGTTGGATTGATAGGCTTTTTTGAAATTATTAAATGTAAAAATGGAGCCTAAACTTGAAGTCCCATTGTGTTGAACTCTTATGTACGATAAGTAGTATTTCTTATTTTCTTTTTTGTATTTAATAATCAACTTTGAATAATTTGTACCATCGAATCCCATGTTTGCAAATCCGGTAATTGTTTTTTTCTTAAATTTTGGTGTCCCATCCTTTTTTTTCAAGCTTCTTAATCGTTCTTTATTAATATAGGTTCTTGAGCGGACCTCAAGTAATGCTTTGCTTGATTTCTCTATAAAAATTTGCCCTTCACAATCTGTAGAATAAATTCCTTCGGTGGATGTATAACTAATACAGTAAACCAATTTATTATTGTAATAAGTAAGGCTGTCAATATTGGCATTTATTTGTCTAATAAAATCTTCAGACAAGAATCGGTGAGGCCCAGACTTAATTGTTTTATAATATTCTTTGGCCTCTATTTGATTATTTCTTTTTTTAATTTTTAATCTATCATTCTTGATGCATTCATAAAGCCCATTTTTTTCGTAGAGCCATTCTTCTAAAGAGGTTCTCCAATTGAAATTTCTATTGTCACTACTTTTTCTAAATTCTAATAGTTGGAATCTGTTTTTTTTAATATCATTTCTATATCCATAATCTACCACATTAGCTACACTTTCGGTAAGCATTGCATAGGTTGAATCTAAAATACCTGCCTCTCTCATAAATACTTCATAAGAAAATTTTTTGGTAGGATTATTTTTAGGAATGTTTTTAATGCATTCTTTAAGAATATCTTTGGCAGTAAGTTTCTTATTTGTTACAATTACTTCGTTTAGGGCATAAGCATGAGATTCTAGGTAAATTATATGGTTGGAGGAGTTAATTAATTTGTTAATAGCAATCTTTTTTGATTTAAAAGCAATTGCGCTTACAATTAAAGTATCTTGATTGTACTTGGACGGTAGTTTCAATTGAAAATCTCCTGATTCGTTACTTATGGTCCCTATATGAGTGTTGACGATTCCTATACTTGCATAGCAAATTGGTGAGGAATCATAGGATGATATAAGTTTACCTGATAAAGTGAGATTCTGTCCAAATGAAGTTTGATAGATGATAAAAGTAATGAAAATTAAGCATGAGTTTAATTTCATGGTGTAAAGTTTAAATAAAGGTAATATTCTACAATATCACCCTTCTAATATTATTTATAGATTTTTTTATACCTATTCAAAAGAACTCTAAATAAATATTTATTCAGGATATGACATAGACGAGCAGTATTGATCGTAGTATGCGTCTGTAACTGCCATTAATTGTTCATTGTGTCCATTATCACTTAACCATTGAAGTACAATCATGAAATCATTACAATTTTGAACTTGTCCACCTTGGAATTTTTCCATATAACTTAAACTCAATTTTTTCATTTCAATTAATCTTTATTATTTTATTTTAAAAGATACCACAAGAGCCGCTATATTTAATAAGTAGCTCTTGTAGTAGGTTGCTTGTTAGCCACAGTATTGTTCCATAAACGCCTCTGTTATAGCTTGGAATTGTGCGTAATGCCCATTGTCAAGTAGCCATTTTTGTACTTGCATAAAATCGTAACAATCCTCAACTTGTCCACCTTGGAGCTTTTCCATTTGTTCTAAATTTAATTCTTTCATTTTTACGAAAATTAAATGTTTATACTAAAAAATAACTTTAATTTTGCCCTAATCTCCTCGAACGAGATCTTGGGCTTTGAGTTTTTCGTGTACACTTCATTAAACTCACTACCAAGTTATAAAAGCTCACTCGCATTATATGAGAGTGAGCTTATTCTTATTAAGTCTATTTAACGGGGGGGGGTATTTCTACTGTAAATACTGTATTTACAGTAGTTTTATTAAGTTTGTTTACTTTTGTTAAGTAGGGTATTCTAAATAAGGCGAAAAGTTGGGCGTCAGTTTTTAGAAATTAAATGAAAAAATTGTACTGTTTTTATTACTTATAATAGTACGTATTTTTGCTTTCGGAATAGTCGATCGGTTCTCCCAACTCTTTAAGTGCTTTTAGTATTCTATAAACAGTACTCTCCGATACTTCCATCTTAACTGCCAGTTCTTTTGGTGTTCCGGTACATTGTTTTTCTATTAATTCTTTTAAATATTTTTCTCTTTTTAGTGTTTTAGTGTAGCTCATAATTACTGCTTTGTAAAATGTGTTTCTACCCCTTAATTCCGAAAAAACGAAAAAGGTAACCCTAAATTAGTAAAAAAATGATCAGTATAAGATTTGTTGTTGTTAAATAATATTAATCAATGATTAATGGTATTATGAATAGTTGTGGGTTGATAGCGGTTTGTTAAATGAATGAGTAGTAAGTGTGATAGTTCCAAAATGTTATTTATGATATTTCTTATATCTACAAACTATATGTTCTGTTTTTTTTGTATTGAATGCAATTTTGAATTGCACTTTTTGTATTTAAATAAATCCCGAGCTTTTTAAGAAAATAAAAGTTTGTTACGAATATTTACTATCCATTCTCGTGTAATGTTTAAAGTCTAATAAATAGTTTACTTTTAATTCAAAAAGCATAAGTTTTCTGAACTTTAAAAAAGATCGGCGAAACCGAATTTGTGTTAATAAGGACTTAGAAGTATTTTATTATATCTATTTCAACAATATATCTAAATACTTTGTTATATTTGCATGAAATTTTGTAAGGGTTTAATTCATGTTTGTTATGGTATTTTTTGTAAAAATTTTAGAACACAACATACGGGGTTAGCTTTTACCTTTTCAAATTTAATGTTGGATTCTTTTGAAAGATTCAATTTTCCTATGAGGTAAGATGAAACTTTCTACTTGATAATTAAACGACATGGCAAAAGAAGAACAAGATAAAATATTAGATGAGGTTACTGGAAGCGAATACAAATATGGCTTTGTAACCGATATCGAAAATGAGGACATTGGTAAAGGTCTAAGTGAGGATATTATCAGAAAAATATCGGCAATTAAAAATGAGCCGGAATTTATGCTGGAATTTAGGCTTAAAGCTTATCGCCATTGGACAACAATGCAAATGCCAGAGTGGGCATATTTAAAGATTCCTGAAATCAATTATCAGGATATCATATACTATTCTGTACCAAAACAAAAACCACTGCTTGATAGTATGGATGATGTTGATCCAGAAATTCGTGCTACCTTCGATAAGCTGGGAATTCCTTTAGATGAACAAAAACTTTTGGCAGGAGTAGCTGTTGATGTGGTAATGGATTCATCATCAGTAAAAACAACCTTTAAAGAGGCTTTGGCTGATAAAGGAATTATTTTCTGCTCGTTTAGTGAGGCCATACAGGATCATCCCGATTTAATTCAGGAATATATGGGTTCGGTGGTTTCCTATCGTGATAACTTTTTTGCAGCTCTTAACTCAGCAGTATTCTCCGATGGTTCCTTTGTGTACATTCCTAAAGGTGTTCGTTGCCCAATGGAATTGTCAACTTACTTTCGTATCAATGCCGAAAATACAGGTCAGTTCGAGCGTACTCTCATTGTTTGTGAAGATGAATCTTACGTAAGTTACCTGGAAGGTTGTACTGCACCTATGCGCGACGAGAATCAGCTACATGCTGCCATTGTTGAAATTATCGTAAAAGATAATGCAGAGGTGAAGTATTCTACTGTCCAAAATTGGTATCCTGGCGATAAGAATGGTAAAGGAGGAATTTACAATTTTGTTACCAAACGTGGTATCTGCGAAGGTGTAAACTCTAAGTTGATGTGGGCACAGGTTGAAACCGGATCGGCAGTAACCTGGAAATATCCTTCAACCATACTGAAAGGTGATGGTTCATCGAGCGAATTCTATTCGGTTGCAGTAACTAATCATTTTCAACAGGCCGACACAGGAACCAAAATGATACATATTGGTAACAATACCAAGAGTACCATTATTTCGAAAGGTATTTCGGCAGGTAAGAGTAGTAATTCATATCGCGGATTGGTAAAAGTAGCCAAGAGCTGCGAAGGTGCTCGTAACTTTTCACAATGTGATTCACTGCTTTTAGGCGATAAGTGTGGAGCTCATACTTTCCCATATTTAGAAATTGGTAATAAAAACGCTAAGGTAGAACACGAGGCTACAACTTCAAAAATTGGCGAAGACCAAATTTTTTACTGTAACCAACGAGGTATTAATACCGAAGATGCAATTGGATTAATTGTAAACGGATACGCAAAAGAGGTGATTAATAAAATGCCGATGGAGTTTGCCGTGGAAGCTCAAAAATTGCTTCAAATTAGTTTGGAAGGATCAGTAGGATAATAGCTAAAAGAATTAGCTGTCGCTAGTTAAAATATAGATAATTGAGGAGTCTCAGATTTAATGTCATATTTCTCATATCTTGAAAATTAAATGTAAATAGTCTGTAGTTATCGCGAAAACTGTTGGTAACTGAGGCCAAAAGCTAAATATACAATGTTAAGCATAAAAAATTTACACGTTTCCATAGAAGGAAAAGATATTCTTAAAGGAATTAATCTGGAGATTAAACCAGGAGAAGTTCATGCAATTATGGGGCCTAACGGTGCCGGAAAAAGTACTCTTGCTTCGGTTTTAGCAGGTAGAGATTTATTTAATGTAACCGAAGGTGAAGTTACTTTCGAGGGAAACGACTTGTTGGATATGGCACCCGAAGATCGTGCCAAAGAAGGAATCTTTCTTGGATTTCAGTATCCTATCGAAATACCAGGAGTTTCTACCGTTAACTTCATGAAAACAGCAGTGAATGAACATCGCAAATATAAAGGGTTAGAGCCATTAAAAGCTGCTGATTTTTTAAAATTAATGCGCGATAAAAAAGCATTGGTCGAAATAGACTCAAAACTAATGAATCGTTCGGTAAACGAAGGCTTTTCGGGTGGAGAGAAAAAGAAAAATGAGATTTTCCAAATGGCTATGTTAGAGCCTAAGCTAGCGGTTTTAGATGAGACCGACTCTGGTTTAGATATCGATGCATTACGAATTGTTGCTAAAGGAGTTAATAAGTTAAAAAATGCCGAAAATGCAACAATTGTAATTACTCACTATCAGCGTTTGTTGGATTATATTGTACCAGATGTTGTGCATGTCTTGTACAACGGACGTATTGTTAAAACTGCAGGTAAAGAATTAGCTCTTGAACTTGAAGAAAAAGGATACGACTGGATTAAAGAAGAGAACGGAAAATAGTTGACAGTATAGAGATTATGAAGAGGGATTTTTAATCTCACATCTCATATCTTCAATCTAATATCTAAATTAAAATGGCCGATATTAATACAATAAATAAGGATTTCGCTGATTTATACAATCAAGGAAATAAGCTTTTACAAGAAGGTTCGTCAGATGTAATGAATGAAGCTCGTAAAAGTGCTTTCCACGATTTTGAAAAATTAGGCGTACCTACTCGTGCCAACGAGCATTATAAATACACCGATTTGATTCCGGTTTTTGATCATCCATACAATGTAAATCTTAGATATCAGAAAGTAGATGTCAATTTAAATAAGATTTTTCAGTGCGATGTGCCCGAATTGGATACCAATATGGTATTATTAACAAATGGTTGGTTTTACGAAGAAAATAAGAAACTCGAAATTCCCGAAGGTGTAATTGTTTGCAGTCTTCAGGAAGCATCAAGAAAATATCCCGAAATTTTTAATGCTCATTATGGGAAATATGCCAAAACCAGTGAAGATGGCTTGGTAGCCCTAAATACAGCTTTGGCTAAGGATGGATTTTTTATGTATGTGCCTAAAGGGGTAGTAATAGAGAAACCTATTCAGGTGGTGAACCTTTTGCGTTCCGATCGTGACTTAATGGGGGCTCAGAGAAATCTTATTGTGGTAGAGGAAAATGCACAGGCAAAAATTATTGTTTGCGATCATACCTTAACAAAACATAAATATCTAACCAATTCGGTTACCGAGATAAATGTTGCTAAAAATGCAATTTTCGATTTGTATACATTGCAAAACCAACATCTTAACTCATCTATCTTAAACTCAACATTTGTACGTCAGGAAGCAAATTCGAATGTACTTACCAATACAATATCATTGTACGGAGGAACAATTCGTAACAATCATCATGTGCTAATGGACGATGAATATTGTGAAAACAATACTTTCGGAATGTATTTAATGGATAGAGAACAGCATGTAGATAATCATACAGTTATTGATCATGCAAAACCAAACTGCTTAAGTAACGAGCATTTTAAAGGTGTAATGGATGACAATGCTTCGGCAGCATTTGCGGGGCGTATTTTTGTGAGAAAAGATGCTCAGAAAACCCAGGCCTATCAGTCGAACAACAATTTGTTGCTTTCCGATGATGCTGTTATCAATACAAAGCCTCAGTTGGTAATCGATGCCGATGATGTGAAGTGTAGTCATGGTGCTACGGTAGGGCAAATGGATGATGATGCTCTATTCTATTTGCGTGCAAGAGGAATAGATGAAAAAGAAGCTCGTCAGATGTTGATGTTTGCTTTTGCTCATGAAATTATCGAGAAAATAAGAATTGAGCCGTTAAAAGAAAGAATCGACGAATTAGTTGATAAAAGATTGCGTGGCGAAATGTCGAAATGTAATACTTGTGCGATAGCTTGCAATCACTAGCTTGTAGATGATATTGTAAAGGCGTAGTCGTGCTACGTCTCTACCACAAATAGGAATAATGAGCATAGACATTCAAAAAATACGTAAAGATTTTCCTATACTTCAGGAAAAGGTACATGGAAAAAACCTTGTGTACTTCGATAATGCAGCTACTACTCAAAAACCTCGACAGGTAATTGATGAAATGGTAAAGTATTATTACAAGTACAATTCAAATATTCATCGTGGAGTTCATTATTTAAGTAATAAATCTACCGATGGAAATGAGAATGCAAGAAAAATTGTTCAGCAGTTTATTAATGCCAAACATCTGCACGAAATCATTTTTACCAGAGGAACTACCGAATCGGTAAATTTGGTTGCCAATTCTTTTGCCGATAGATATATCAGCGAAGGTGATGAAGTGATCGTATCGGAAATGGAACACCACTCAAACATTGTTCCTTGGCAACTGGTTTGTAAGAGAAAAAAGGCAGTGCTTAAGGTTCTTCCCTTTAACGATAATGGCGAGTTGCAGGTAGAAATGCTTGAGGATTTGATTACCGATCGAACAAAAATTGTTGCCCTTAATCATATTTCCAATTCATTGGGTACAATTAATCCTATTAAAGAGATTATTGATATTGCTCATGCTAAAAATGTTCGTGTATTAATAGATGCAGCTCAATCGGTGCAGCACAAAAAAATCGATGTTCAGGAATTAGATGCTGATTTTCTGGTTTTTTCGGGACATAAACTTTACGGACCAACTGGTATTGGCGTTTTGTACGGAAAAGAAGAGTTGTTAAATGAAATGCCGCCATGGCAAGGTGGAGGCGAAATGATTAAGGAAGTGCGTTTCGAAGAAACCACTTACAACGAATTGCCTTTTAAATTCGAAGCAGGAACTCCAAATTATATTGATGCAATTGGTCTGGGTGCAGCAATTGAGTATGTTGAAAATATAGGTATAGAAAATATTGATGCTTACGAACAGGATTTGTTGAATTATGCAACAAAAAAGCTTTTGTCTATCGATGGATTAAAAATATACGGAACAGCCGGGAATAAAACATCGGTAATCTCATTTTTAGTAGAAGGAATTCATTTTTACGACATGGGCATGCTGTTGGATCAGATGGGAATAGCCGTTAGAACAGGAACTCATTGCACAGAACCTGTAATGCAACATTTTGGAATTGATGGAACAGTTCGTGCCTCATTTTCTTTTTACAATACCATTGAAGAAATAGATGCACTGTACAACGGAATCTTGAAAGTTTGTAAAATGTTTGTACATTGAGCCGATTTTTAAGAATACAATAAGAAAAGAGTAAGATGACAATAAACGAAATTCAGGAAGAAATTATTGAAGAGTTTTCAGGATTCGACGATTGGATGGATAAATATGCCTATTTAATTGAATTAGGAACCGAATTGTCTGGATTAGATAAAGAACATCAAACCGATAATAACTTAATTAAAGGTTGTCAGTCGAAAGTATGGTTTAATGCGCGGCTCGATAATGGCATTGTAAAGCTTGAAGCTGATAGCGATGCAATAATTGTTAAAGGTATTGCAGCTTTGTTAATTCGTGTTTTCAATAATCAGTCGCCTGAGGATATTATGAATGCCGATCTTAAATTTATTGATGAAATAGGATTAAAACAGCATTTATCACCAACAAGATCAAATGGTTTGGTTTCTATGGTGAAGCAAATAAAAATGTACGGAATTGCTTTTAATCACGTAAATAAATAGTGTGATATGGGAAAAAAGGAGACAGAAGCTATAATTGTTGAGGTTTTAAAAACGATTTATGATCCTGAAATTCCAGTGAATATATACGACCTGGGATTGATCTACGAAATTGATGTGTATGAAGAAGATGAGGTAAAAATACTTATGACTCTTACAGCCCCTAATTGTCCAATGGCCGATCAGATTCTCGAAGAGGTAAATGAAAAAACAAAAGCATTACCTATGATCGAAGATGTTACAGTGGTTTTAACTTTCGATCCGCCCTGGGATAAGGATATGATGACTGAAGAAGCAAAACTCGAATTGGGTTTTCTATAAAATATCAAAGGACTGTTTTTTTAGCAGTCCTTTTTTTATGCAGAGCTATGCAGTTGTTCTTTTCTTTCTCTGAATTGAAAAATGGAAGCTTGCATCGTTTCAAAATGATTATATTCACATTATGAACCTTACACTAAAAGCAAAATCGAACCTTATAAAATCAAAAGCTCTTGAGCTTGGACTCGATTTATGTGGAATTGTTAAGGCCGATTTTCTAAGTGGCGAAAAAGAAAATTTCTTATCATGGCTAAAAAAAGGATATCATGGTGAAATGGGATATATGGCCAATAATATAGAAAAACGCCTCGATCCCCGTTTGCTGGTAGAAAATACAAAATCAATAATCGTTGTTGCATTAAATTATTACCCAAAACAACAGCAGGAAGATCCGCAGGCTCCAGTAATTGCAAAATATGCTTACGGAAAAGACTATCATTTTGTGTTAAAAGATCGATTAAATAAACTCTTGGAATACATAAATAACGAGATTGGTGAAGTTTCGGGTCGTGCTTTTGTCGATTCGGCTCCAGTGCTCGAGCATGCCTTGGCAAAAAAAGCTGGTTTAGGCTGGATTGGGAAAAATTCCCTTTTAATTAACCGAAAAATAGGTTCTTTTTTATTTCTAGGTGAACTTTTTGTTGATATGGATCTCGAGTATGAAAATCCGGAATATCAGGATTTCTGTGGAGGATGCAACCGATGTATACGTTCTTGTCCAACAGGAGCTATAACAGAACCTCACGTTGTAAATGGCAGTAAATGTATTTCATATTATACAATAGAACTTAAAGGAGATATTCCTGAAGAACTAAAAGGAAAATTTAAAAATAGAGTTTTTGGTTGTGATATCTGCCAGGATGTTTGTCCATGGAACCGCATGGCAAAAACTCATAATGTTCCCGAATTTGAACCAAATCCAGAACTATTGTCTCTTACGCATCAAGAGTGGAATGAATTAGATGGTCATAAATTTAGTGAGATATTTAAAAAATCGGCTGTTAAAAGAACAAAGTACAAAGGAATAAAAAGAAATCTCGATTTTTTAAATTCATAAGTAAGTACTCCTTCTTTAATTGTTGTTTATACAATTGTTTTCTTCTTACATTTATGAATTATTAGTTTCGATTTAATGTTTTAAATAATGATTTATAACAAGTTTCATATCAATTCTTTCGATAATACCAATCTTTTTGTGCAATCATGGAGTCCTGAAAAAGAGGTTAAGGCTATTCTAATTTTAGTTCATGGAATTGGAGAGCACAGTTCGCGATACCATAATTGGGCAGAACAATTTGTTAATTCAGGATTTGCTGTATTCGCTTACGATCAACGTGGCCACGGTTTGTCATCCGGTAAACGTGGTGTTATTTCTTTTTACGATGATTTTATGAAAGATATCGATTATGTTTTATCCGAAGCAAGTAACAAATTTCCTGAAATCCCACAATTTTTATACGGACATAGCATGGGAGGAGGTGAAGTTTTAAACCATTTGTTAAAAAATAATTCAAATTACATAGGTGTAATATCTACCTCACCCTGGATAATATCTCAGGCATCTCCACCTAAAATTATTATACCATTCATACGTTTTTTTAATTATCTATTACCAAAATTGTGTATTGAAACAAAATTCGACTCAAATTTACTTTCTCACGATAAGGAAATTTCCAAACGATATGATAAAGATGAATTAGTGCATTATAAAATTTCATTTCGACTATTTGTTAGCGCCTACGATGCGGGTTATCAGGTTTTAAATTGTAAGCAAAAAATTAATAAACCATTACTCTTGCTTCATGGTACTGATGACCAAATTACCGAACCAAAAGCCAGCGAACTTTTTGCAAATAATAATAAAGAGAATTGTAAATTTAAGATGTGGAAAGGTGGGTTTCATGAATTACACAACGAGACTTTTAGTATCGAAGTGTTTCATTACATTTGTAAATGGATGAATAAAGTTTTGAATTCCCACGCCTAACTAATAAAATATGGATCAGTTTAGAACGCAGATTGAAATTCCAAAATCAGATTTTAAAATTTCCTATCATTCCAAAATTTTAATGTTAGGTTCATGTTTTGTCGAAAATATTGGAAGTATTCTCAATAAAAATAAATTTAATATTTCGGTAAATCCATTTGGTATTGTTTATAATCCGTTTAGCGTTGCTAATTGCATTAAGTTTTTAATAGAAAATAAAATATTTACTGAAGAAAATTTAAATTTTGCAAATAATTTGTATTTCAGTTACTATCATCACGGAAGTTTCTCTAATAATAAGCTCGAAGATTGTTTAGAGAATATTAATTCTAAACGACAATCTGCTTCTCTTGATTTAGCTGGTGCCGATATTTTATGCATAACTTTTGGTACTTCTTGGGTTTATGAGTTGATTGACTCAGGTCTTGTAGTCTCAAATTGTCACAAGCAATTGGCAAGTAGTTTTCACCGATATCGTCTTAATGTTGACGAAATAGTTAAACTGTATAAAGAATTAATATTATCATTATCTCTATTTAATCCACACTTAAAAATCATTTTTACAATTAGTCCTATTCGTCATTGGAAAGATGGAGCAAATGGTAATCAGTTAAGTAAGGCTACATTATTGCTGGCTGTGGAACAGTTGGTTCAACTTTTCGATCATGTCTCCTATTTCCCTTCCTACGAAATTGTAATGGATGAGCTCAGAGATTATAGATTCTACGATGAGGATATGATACATTTAAATTCAACTGCAGTTAATTATATTTGGTCTCGTTTTATCAATACATTTCTTGATGATGAAACTTTAGTGCAGATGAAAAAAATTAAAAAAATAATTTCCGCTGCAGGTCATAGACCTTTTAATCCTCATTCAGAATCTCATCAAAAATTTCTGGCAAACACTTATAGAAAAATGGAAGATCTTGAGAATCAGATACCCAATCTTTCCTTTGATCTTGAACGTAGGACAATTCAAAAAAATCTTTTATAATAGTCTGGACTTTCTCACAATAATGTTGTAATTTATATTTCCATTTTAAAATAAAAAATTAGTTGCTGATATTCAGTTTTATATCGATTTGATTTAAGAAAAAATGCAATTTGATTTGGAAAAGAGTAAAACTTAAGCTTATCTTTGCACTCGCTTTACAAAGGTAATGCATTAGAGTTTTGAAGAAATGGAGTCAGAATTGATGAATTTAAAACTCGAAAAATAAATTTTAAAATTTTTTTGAATTAGGATTTGGAGATTAGGAAATAAATTCTTTATCTTTGCAGCCGCTTTTGGAGCGAGAAAATCTTATGGAGTACTAGTATTTATAAGACTTTAATAAGATTTTGAGTTCAAAAAAAGTTCAAAAAACATTTGCAAGATTAAATAAAAAGTGTTTATCTTTGCAGCCGCTAATCCAAGGGGGTTAGTTGAAAAAAAAGACATTCTGGGGTTGTAAGATTTGAGGTTTTGGTCTTCGAAATTTTTTAAAAAATATTTCAATTTTTATTTGGATTTAGAAATAAAAACCTGTTATCTTTGCACTCGCTTTTCCGCTCAGGTTTTTGAGTGATAATGAAAGGAAAAAAACAGAACGAAAGCGTTCTTTGAAAATACTGAAAACGAAAAAAGTTAGGTAAAATACAAGAATAAAACCTTGTCAATAAAATTTACGAAAACTTTGATACATCCAACGAGCAGAATTAAATAAAAACTTTTATACAACGAAGAGTTTGATCCTGGCTCAGGATGAACGCTAGCGACAGGCCTAACACATGCAAGTCGAGGGGTAACATTACTGCTTGCAGTAGATGACGACCGGCGCACGGGTGAGTAACGCGTATGCAACCTACCTTGTACAGGGGGATAGCCCGGAGAAATCCGGATTAATACCGCATAATATGATTTATTCGCATGAATTAATTATTAAATCTACGGAGGTACAAGATGGGCATGCGTAGCATTAGTTAGTTGGTAAGGTAACGGCTTACCAAGACGATGATGCTTAGGGGGTCTGAGAGGATAGTCCCCCACACTGGTACTGAGACACGGACCAGACTCCTACGGGAGGCAGCAGTGAGGAATATTGGTCAATGGGCGAAAGCCTGAACCAGCCATGTCGCGTGCAGGATGACGGCCCTATGGGTTGTAAACTGCTTTTTTACAGGAATAATTGCAGATACGTGTATTTGTTTGAAGGTACTGTATGAATAAGGATCGGCTAACTCCGTGCCAGCAGCCGCGGTAATACGGAGGATTCGAGCGTTATCCGGATTTATTGGGTTTAAAGGGTCCGTAGGCGGGCGATTAAGTCAGTGGTGAAATCTCAGAGCTCAACTCTGAAACTGCCATTGATACTGGTTGTCTTGAATTTAGTTGAGGTGGGCGGAATACGTTATGTAGCGGTGAAATGCATAGATATAACGTAGAACACCGATTGCGAAGGCAGCTCACTAAGCTAACATTGACGCTGATGGACGAAAGCGTGGGGAGCGAACAGGATTAGATACCCTGGTAGTCCACGCCGTAAACGATGATTACTCGTTGTGCACGATACACAGTGCGTGACTGAGCGAAAGCATTAAGTAATCCACCTGGGGAGTACGTTGGCAACAATGAAACTCAAAGGAATTGACGGGGGCCCGCACAAGCGGAGGAACATGTGGTTTAATTCGATGATACGCGAGGAACCTTACCTGGACTTAAATGCAGTTTGAACGGCTTAGAAATAGGCTTTCTCTTCGGAGCAAACTACAAGGTGCTGCATGGTTGTCGTCAGCTCGTGCCGTGAGGTGTCGGGTTAAGTCCCATAACGAGCGCAACCCCTATCGTTAGTTGCTAACAGGTAATGCTGAGGACTCTAGCGAGACTGCCACCGTAAGGTGAGAGGAAGGTGGGGATGACGTCAAATCAGCACGGCCCTTACGTCCAGGGCTACACACGTGTTACAATGGCCGATACAAAGGGCAGCTACCAGGTGACTGGATGCTAATCTCTAAAGTCGGTCTCAGTTCGGATCGGAGTCTGCAACTCGACTCCGTGAAGTTGGATTCGCTAGTAATCGCATATCAGCAACGATGCGGTGAATACGTTCCCGGGCCTTGTACACACCGCCCGTCAAGCCATGGAAGCCGAGGGGACCTGAAGTTCGTAACCGCAAGGATCGACCTAGGGTAAAATTGGTAACTGGGGCTAAGTCGTAACAAGGTAGCCGTACCGGAAGGTGTGGCTGGAACACCTCCTTTCTGGAGTGTGGAGTATCGACAAATGTTTAGTGAATTAGGTGAGGAATTGTTTGACTATTTCCTAGCTTTTTTATTCGTTTTCAACAAATAAATCATACCATAACCCATAGCGTTAGGGTGTTTACACCGCTAAGCGTATAGGTAATTACAGTCCTGTAGCTCAGTTGGTTAGAGCACTACACTGATAATGTAGGGGTCCGCAGTTCAAATCTGCGCAGGACTACATCATAATTATTAATTATTAATTTTTAATTAATAATTGAAGTGAAACGTAATATGGGGGATTAGCTCAGTTGGCTAGAGCGCCTGCCTTGCACGCAGGAGGTCATCGGTTCGACTCCGATATTCTCCACAATAAGATACTATGATGTATTTGTAAAGTTCTTTGACATATTGGAAAAAAAATTAAAGTAGAAGTAACCAAAGTAAAGAAACAACGATTGATTTTGGCAACAAGATTGATATTTTGTTAACACAATAAGAAGTAATTAAGGGCGTATGGCGGATGCCTAGGCTCTCAGAGGCGATGAAGGACGTGATAAGCTGCGATAAGCTATGGATAGGTGCAAATAACCTTTGAACCGTAGATTTCCGAATGGGGCAACCCACTCAGCAATGAGTATTCGAAAGAAGGCAAACCCGGAGAACTGAAACATCTAAGTACCCGGAGGAGAAGAAAACAAAAGTGATTCCCCTAGTAGTGGCGATCGAACGGGGATCAGCCCAAACCTATATTGTTTCGGCAATGTAGGGGTTGTAGGACTGCGATATGAAGAAGCAAGTGAAGTGGAATTGTTTGGAAAGACAAACCGTAGAGAGTGAAAGTCTCGTACACGTAAGCGAAGCAATTCTAGCAGTATCCTGAGTAGCGCGGAACACGAGAAATTCTGTGTGAATCAGCCAGGACCATCTGGTAAGGCTAAATACTCCTGAGAGACCGATAGTGAACAAGTACCGTGAGGGAAAGGTGAAAAGCACCTCGAACAGAGGAGTGAAAGAGTACCTGAAACCGTACGCCTACAAGCGGTCGGAGCACTTTAGGGTGTGACGGCGTGCCTTTTGCATAATGAGCCTACGAGTTACTCCTCACTAGCGAGATTAAGCACTTCAGGTGCGTAGTCGAAGCGAAAGCGAGTCTTAATAGGGCGTAAAGTTAGTGGGGGTAGACGCGAAACTTGGTGATCTACCCATGGTCAGGCTGAAGCTCTGTTAAACCAGAGTGGAGGGCCCAACCCGTTGACGTTGAAAAGTCTTGGGATGAACTGTGGGTAGGGGTGAAAGGCCAATCAAACTGAGAAATAGCTCGTACTCCCCGAAATGCATTTAGGTGCAGCGTCAGAGTCGAGAGTTATAGAGGTAGAGCTACTGATTGGATGCGAGGGCTTCACCGCCTATCAAATCCAGACAAACTCCGAATGCTATAACTTATATCTGGCAGTGAGCCCATGGGTGCTAAGGTCCATGGACGAGAGGGAAAGAACCCAGACCATCAGCTAAGGTCCCCAAATGTATGTTAAGTTGAACAAACGAGGTGAGATTGCATTGACAGCTAGGATGTTGGCTTGGAAGCAGCCATTCATTTAAAGAGTGCGTAACAGCTCACTAGTCGAGCGATCTTGCATGGATGATAATCGGGCATAAAACATACTACCGAAGCTATGGATTTAGAAATTATTCTAACTGGTAGGGGAGCATTCTAGCGGCGCAGAAGCAGTGTGGTAATGCATTGTGGAGCTTCTAGAAAAGCAAATGTAGGCATAAGTAACGATAAGCGGAGTGAGAAACTCCGCCGCCAATAGACTAAGGTTTCCTGATCAACGCTAATCGGATCAGGGTAAGTCGGGACCTAAGGGGTAGCCGAAGGGCGAACTCGATGGACAACCGGTTAATATTCCGGTACCCGCTATAACTGCGATGGGGTGACGAAGAGATGATAACGCCGCGAACTGACGGAATAGTTCGTTGAAGGACGTATGCTATGATAGATGTAGGAAAATCCGCATTTAGAGCTGAAATCTGATAGTACAGCAATGCTACGGCAGCGCTGATAGTGCGTGTAATTTTACTTCCAAGAAAAACCTCTAAGCATCAGGTTATAGTGGCCCGTACCACAAACCGACACAGGTAGTCAAGTAGAGCATACTAAGGCGCTCGAGTGATTCATGGCTAAGGAACTCGGCAAAATCGTCCTGTAACTTCGGGAGAAAGGACGCTCACAGCAATGTGAGCCGCAGTGAAAAGGCCCAGGCGACTGTTTACCAAAAACACATGGCTTTGCAAAATCGAAAGATGAAGTATAAGGCCTGACACCTGCCCGGTGCCGGAAGGTTAAGTGGAGATGTTAGCTTCGGCGAAGCATTGAAATGAAGCCCCGGTAAACGGCGGCCGTAACTATAACGGTCCTAAGGTAGCGAAATTCCTTGTCGGGTAAGTTCCGACCTGCACGAATGGTGTAACGATCTGGGCACTGTCTCAGCCATGAGCTCGGTGAAATTGTAGTATCGGTGAAGATGCCGATTACCCGCAACGGGACGGAAAGACCCCGTGAACCTTTACTGCAGCTTTACATTGATTTTGGGTAAGTGATGTGTAGGATAGGACGGAGACAACGAAGCGGTATCGCCAGGTATCGTGGAGTCGCCCTTGAAATACGTCCCTTTGCTTACTTGGAGTCTAACGTCTAACGACGGACAGTGTATGGTGGGTAGTTTGACTGGGGTGGTCGCCTCCAAAAGAGTAACGGAGGCTTCTAAAGGTACCCTCAATACGTTTGGTAATCGTGTGAAGAGTGCAATGGCACAAGGGTGCTTGACTGTGAGACATACAAGTCGAGCAGGTACGAAAGTAGAGCATAGTGATCCGGTGGTTCCGTATGGAAGGGCCATCGCTCAAAGGATAAAAGGTACTCCGGGGATAACAGGCTGATCGCTCCCAAGAGCTCATATCGACGGAGCGGTTTGGCACCTCGATGTCGGCTCGTCACATCCTGGGGCTGGAGAAGGTCCCAAGGGTTGGGCTGTTCGCCCATTAAAGTGGCACGCGAGCTGGGTTCAGAACGTCGTGAGACAGTTCGGTCCCTATCTGTTGTGGGCGTTGGAAATTTGCGAGGATCTGACTCTAGTACGAGAGGACCGGGTTGGACTAACCTCTAGTGTATCTGTTGTGGCGCCAGCTGCATAGCAGAGTAGCTACGTTGGGCAGGGATAAGTGCTGAAAGCATCTAAGCACGAAGCCTACCTCAAGATGAGATTTCCTTTAAGGGTCGTTGGAGACTACAACGTTGATAGGTTGCAGGTGTAAAGGTGGTGACATCAAAGCCGAGCAATACTAATTACCCTAAGACTTCTGAGTGATAAGGTCAATGGCTGAATCTAACAAAGGTACTTTTTCTTTATTTTTTTTCGATATGTTATGATATTAGTTATCCACTTGATGTAAGATCAAGGAAAATGGATACAATGATTTTAGGTGTTTATAGCGACAAGGTTCCACCTCTTCCCATTCCGAACAGAGAAGTTAAGCTTGTTAGCGCCGATGGTACTGCCGAAAGGTGGGAGAGTAGGTCGACGCCAACCTTTAAAAGAGTCTTATTCTTTGTGAATAGGACTCTTTTTTTATTTAACTCGATTTTTAATTATCAGGTTAATTTTTCTTCTATATGGAAATTTATTCCAATATCTCTCACTTAAGGTTTTTTAACCTATATTTTAATTCAATTTCTTCTAGTTCTACCCACTTTGTTTATCTTTGTAGGCTATGAAACAATATTTCATAATATTCGCATTTGTAATTGGATTTACATCTTTAGCCCTTGGACAGAATACTATTAGTGGATCTCCAATGGGTATGGGGCAAGGTAAATTATCAAAAGATAATTCTAGTCAGCTTGATAGTTTAGGCTATAATGTTAAATCTGTTATTAAAGCATGGAAGTTAACGGATTTGAATTCGGGCAAACTTCTAATAAATCTTGATACGATATTAGGAGAACAACAAAATTATAACCCTATTTATAAAACTAGTCTCTCTAATTCTTATCTTGGGAATTTGGGCTCAGCTTATCAAAGCAATATTTATATAGATAGAGTAAAGAATGAATCATTTCTTTTTTTTAAGCCTTATCGTACATATATGATAAAGCCTGAAGATATTGTTTATTTTAACACAACTACTCCCTATACCCGTCTATCCTATGAAACTGGTGGGCCTAAAGGTCAATCTGAAAATTTACTTAGAGTATTACAAACTCAAAATATAAGTCCAAACTGGAATTTTGGAATTAATTACGATCTTATATCGAGTGATGGGCAGTACCAGAATCAGAAAACAAAACTTTACGATTTTACTTTATTTTCTTCTTATAAGAAGAGAGAGTATAGTGTAGATGTTGTTATGAACATGAATCGTATGTTTAGTGAGGAAAATGGAGGGGTCTATAATGACTCATTAATTACAGATATAAATGAAGAACCAGAGAATATTCAGGTTAATTTAAGTGATGCAAGTAGTAAGCTTACAAATTTCAATTTTTTTATGAATCATTCTTATGGAATAGGAAAAGAGACTGAAAAAATTGTAGAAGAAGACACAACATATACCTATGCAATTAATTTATTGTATAGCCTAAATTACGAAAATAATAGCTGGAAATATAAAGATGACGATTTGAGTAGTAATTACTATGATACTACTTATCTAAATCAGAGTGCTACTTTTGATAAAGTTGAGCAATCTACAGTTAAGAATTCATTTCAGGTTGTCTTTAACGAAAATGAAAATAAATGGATTCGACTTGGTGCCAGATTTGGCATAGTGAGTGAATTTACTAAATATAATTTGCGTCGAAATGTGAGCCAATATGCATGGCAGCAGAAAGACGAGAATATCCACAGTAATGAGATACTAGCAAGTTTATTTAGTATGTCGGGGAAATCGTTAAACTGGAAGGCTTCAGGAAACTATGTTTTCGAAGGGTATAAACAAAACGATTTTAAACTAAATTACGATCTTACGAAATGGCTTGGTGAAAAAAATCAAGGTCATGGATTCTCTATTTTTGGAAAACTAGAATCAAGAACAGCTGATTTTATGTTGGAAGAATATTATGGTAATCATCAGAAATGGAATACTGATTTTGATAAGATTACAGAGTTACAGGTAGGTTTTGAATATTTTAACGAAAAATATAAATTCAAAATTGGGGCCCGTTTAAATCAGATTGATAATTATACTTATTTCGGTTTAGAAGCCTTACCGCAGCAATCGAATAGTGGGTTGTCTATTTTTACGGGTTATGTAGAGAAAAAATTTAAATTAGGGAACTTTCATCTAAACCAAAAGTTGGTTGGTCAAAATAGTTCTAATGAAGATATTTTGCCTTTACCCTATTTATCAGTCTATAGTAATAACTATTATAAAAATGAATTTTTTAAAGGTGCTTTAGGTTTTCAAACTGGAGTTTCTGTTCATTATAATACCGCTTTTTATGCTCCTGATTATATGCCATCTACAGGGCAATTCTTTTTGCAGGATCAGAAGGAGTTAGGTAACTATCCTAAGATTGACGTGTATGTTAATTTTAGAATTAAGCGAACCAGATTGTTTATAATGTATGAACATCTAAATTCATCTTTTGGAGACAAAAATTATTTCACTACATACCACTATCCAATTAATCCAGGAATGCTTAAATATGGTCTTATATGGACTTTTTACAATTAAGAATTCTTTAATCTAAGCCAGATTTTATATCAAATTTATTTTGGTTGGACACCTGTTTATTTCTAATTTAACATTAGAAAAGGAAAATTATATGCCATATATTAAATATATAAAACTTGTTATACCTTTGATTTTCATGGTATTTCTGCAGACTTGTAATCAGCATAGAAAGATGGCTGAATTGCAAATGCAGGATAAACCTGTGATGGAATTAAAGCACGTAAAGCTGCGTGGTAAGTTAAGGGTAATGACAGATTACAATTCCACGAACTACTTTATATATAAGGGTAGAACAATGGGCTTTCAATATGATATGCTACAAGCTTTAGCAAAACATTTGGGAGTTAATTTGGAATTAACAGTTAATAACGATCTTCGTGAATCTTTTGAGGCACTCGAAAGAGGAGATGTGGATTTATTAGGGATGAATTTGGCTGTGACCAATCAGCGTATTGACAAGTTTAATTTTACGGTTCCGCATAGTCAATCGAGACAGGTATTGATTCAATTAAATGATTCTATACAACCCGTTAGCTATATTAGCAATCAATCTCAGTTAGTAGGAAAGGATATTCATGTTTCTGAAGCTTCATCCTTTGAAGAGCGTTTAAAAAGCTTATCAGAGGAGTTAGGGGCAAGTATTAATGTGATACCTGAGAAAATGGAAGTTGAGCAACTTATATCGAAAGTTGCCAGTGGAGAATTAAAATACACCATTGCCGATGAAAATGTAGCAATTGTAAATCAAACTTATTATCCTGAAATAGATATTAAAACAACTGTTAGTTTCCCACAAAATCTTGCTTGGGCTTTGCGAAAGGGAGCTAATCATTTAACTCAGGATGTGAATATGTGGTTAATTGATTTTCAGAAAACGAAAGAGTACAAACGAATATATCGCAAGTACTTTCATAGTTCACGAATAGAAGCTATGCTCCAGAGTGAATATTTTACACTAAAAAGTGGAAAAATATCTGAATATGATGATTTGTTAAAAGAAAAATCGCAGATTGTTGATTGGGATTGGAGATTATTATCTGCATTGGTTTATCAGGAGTCTCATTTTGATCCGAAAGCAAGATCGTGGGTAGGAGCTTTTGGTTTAATGCAATTGATGCCCGAAACTGCCTATAGATATGATGTTGATACTTTATCTCCGGCAAGGGATAATGTTGATGCGGGTGTTAAGTATTTAAAGTATTTAAGTGGGCGTTTGGATAAGACTCTTGATGACAAAACAGATCGTTTACAATTTTTACTTGCTTCCTATAATGTTGGCTTAGGCCATATTTTAGATGCACGTCGTTTGGCGCTTAAAAATGGTAAAAATCCCGATCAGTGGAAGGGGAGTGTGGATTATTACCTATTGAATAAATCAAAGCCCGAATTTTTTAATGATCCTGTAGTAAAGTATGGATATTGCCGAGGAGAAGAACCCTATTTATATGTAAGCAAAATATTAGATCGTTATGCACATTATAAAAATATGGCCTTATTAGAGTAAGCCGGATCGTAATAATATTGCCCTTATTTCGGACAATATCATTGCGGTAGCTCCCCAAACTTTATGTCCTTTTGCATCGAAATAAGGTGCCGTAATGGTTATATCCTTTTTCTTAAAGCTAAAGTTAAAAATATTTTCCTGTGAAAGAAGTTCTAGAACTGGCATTTCGATAAGTTCTTCTACTTCGAATTTACTGATTTTAAAATCGGGTTTTTGAGTGCAGTATCCTAATACAGGAAGAACCATAAAATTACTTACAGGAATATACAGTTCGGTTAAAAGACCAAGAATATTAATTTTCTTGCTATCAATACCTAATTCTTCATTTGTTTCGCGAATAGCTGTAATAGTTCTATCTGAATCATACTTTTCATATTTACCTCCGGGTAGGCTAATTTGTCCACTATGATTCGTGCTTCCTATTGTTCGTTTTATAAATGGAAGATACAATTGACCATTCTTCGGATAAAAAAGTAACAAAACACTACTGTCTTTGGCTATGCTTTGGTCACTTTCTTTTAATGCAATTTCTCTTAATGAGGGGGCCATAATTTTCTGAGCATCAAATCCTGGAAGACCTTTGCTTAGTTCCTCATTTATTATACAAGTGAACTGTCGTAAATCAAATGCTGTATCCATTATACTCATAAGCGTTTTTTTTATTTTACTTAAAGATAAAAATAAAGTTTCCTCGATTTGTCAAAAAATTATTAATCTTTTGTGATATTATTTAAAAACCCGGTGTTTAAACCGGGTTTGCACTTATTTTCTAAAATTTTTAACAAATTGTTCTACCTCAGGAACTCCTCCTTGATAGACTAAATAGCCATTATAGGGTTCTCGTTTGGTAATTTCATTGTTAATAGGAGTTCTCATTATATCAATTACTTTTTCTCTATCGGTGGTTTGTCCTAAAGCCCAGCCAAGTTTAATATAGGCTGCTTCGGGTAACATATTATCTAGAGGAACTACACCCATTGCCATTAAATCGCGCCCTGTATCGTATACAAACATGTGAGTATATCCCCAAAGTGTCTGTACTGTCATAAATATATTAACACCTTTCTCAATAGCTCTTTTTAAAGCTGGATAAACAGGTTTGTTAACATGGCCAAGTCCGGTGCCTGCAATAATTATTCCTTTATAGCCGCAGTTTACAAGTGCATCAATAATATCTGCTTGCATATTAGGATAATAATAAAGGATGGTTACTTTGTCTTCGAAGTAGGGTAGAATTTTTACATTTTTATCTTTTCTGCGATGGTTAAATTGTTTTTTTATTGATTTTACTCCTTTTCGGGTTACAGTAGCTAAAGGAGTATCGCCAAGAGTTCTAAAAGTAGATCGATAGCTGGAGTGCATTTTTCTGACTCTGGTTCCCCTGTGTAAAAAGCCATATTCATCTGAAGTTGGTCCAAACATACAAACCATAACTTCTGCAATTTCACCATGTCCGGCAGCTACGGCCGAATGCATAAGGTTTAAAGCGGCATCAGAGGATGGGCGATCTGAGGATCTTTGTGAACCAACAAGTACAACAGGGACAGGTAAATTTTGAACCATGTAAGTTAGTGCTGCGGCGGTGTGATGGAGTGTATCTGTACCATGAGCAATAATAATTCCATCTATTCCATTTTCTATTTCTTTTCCTATTGCTATTGCTAAAGCTTTATACTGTTTTGGTCCCATGTTTTCACTGAAAACGGCAAATACTTTTTCTGTTGTTAAGTTACAGATGTCGGCTAGTTCGGGAACAGAACCGTATAATTCACCAGGCGAAAAGGCTGGGATTACAGCTCCAGTGCGGTAATCTAAGCGAGAAGCAATGGTACCTCCTGTTCCAAATAGTTTTACATTGGGCTGTCCTTCGGTGTATGGAAATTCTTTTTCGGGAACTTTATAATTGGCTTTTTTATAGCCAGTTTCCTTCATTTCTGTTATTGTATTTATGTTAATACCAATATTATAGCCAGTAGAAATTTTTAGAACGATATGTTGATCGTCATCGTTTTCGGCTCGCGGTAGTATTGTACCATTAAATTCTCCTCTTGTTGTTACGATATGTGTTTTACCCCACACTCTAACATTGTATTTTTTTAGGCTTTCTAATGAATCGCCTTTATATCCTTGAAATAGATCTTCCATTATTGCAGACGTTTATCGATAATTGTACGTAAATCCTTTAAGTCAATATTTCCAATGGCTTGTTTATGCAGCTGACCCATAATCCAGTTGGCAGCTTCTTCTTTTTTTTCTGATTTTTCAATGTCTTTAAATTTCTCAGAAAGAAAATCAATAGGAGCAGCTAACTCATCTAGGCTTCTTTTTTTAAATTTTAAAGCTGTTAGCATTGAATTAAATTCCATGTTAGGATGTTGACAAAGGGTAGGAAGTAGATATCTGGCTATATTAGCATGCAATCCTTGTTCGTGAATAAACTTAAACAGAGCAATCAGCTTTCGAGAATTCAATTCGGGATTGGGTTTTATCTTACCTATAATATTTTTGTATGTGTGGCCAAAAAATATTGAAATTTGCTTAGGATCAAATTTAAAGCGATCGCAAATTTCTGCGATTACAGGATATAAATTTTTACTTAAAATAAAGTGATATGTATCCATTGGTACTTGCCATTTCATGAGTTGTTCAATTTTTATTGAGGTGTCACGAGGTAAATTCATGCTCAATTTATTGATATATTGATCTGATAATGGAATTGGAGCAGAATCGGTATCCGGATACATTCTATCGGCTCCAGGAAGCACTCTTTCGAATATTGTGGTTCCATTCGAAAGTGATTTTCGGGTTTCGTTGGGTACACCTTCAAATGCCATTTTGCAACGCTCATTTATTGTTTCTATAGCGGTTTTAATATCTTCTTGAGGACCCCAGATTATTAGTTGTGCATCATCATTATTGCTATTTAGTAATTTTCTTATTTTATTAAAATTGATTTCAGAAATTACCGGTTCATTTTGTTCACTATGTGCCATATTCGGAATTTCGAGGCAGGCAATAACCTTTAGTCTTTGTGAAATTTCGTCGGCAAAAACTTGATTTGGCTGAGTAAAGTGAGATAGCAAGCCTTTAAAATAGGGCAGATTAATAGCAACTATTTTGTATTTTTTCTCTTTACAATCTATTAGTGGCTGAAAGGAGAAATTGTAATCATGAATGTCTATTTCTTTTGAAGTATATTTCCAGTTTTCTATAGTAACTTTTTGCAAAAGTAGTTTTCGAATATGCAATAAAGCCCATTGTCGAAAAGCTTCGTTGTGAGATAGTTCTGGTATCCATTTGTTATGAGCTACGCCTTTAATTTCTACTCTTGCGCCACCTTTGCAACTTACATTTACATCTTCACGACCTGCTCCCATTCCTGTGCGTACTAATCCAGTGCTTCTATTCAGAAAACGAATGTATTCTGCTGCTTCTCGTAATTCGTCGGGAGTATAGAGTTCTGGGGCAGTTACTGTTTCGATTAGTGGGGTGCCAAGACGATCTGTTTTGTACCATCTTTCATGACCAATATCTGCAATTTCGCGACAAGAATCTTCTTCTATACTCAACTGTATTATGTTTATCTTTTTATTTGTGAGCTGAATATTGCCATTAACACCAAGAATTGCAGTTCTCTGAAATCCTGTTGGAATGCTGCCATCGAGATATTGTTTGCGGGTGATGTGAACTTCTCCAACAATATTTAATTTACACATTAAAGATATTTTAAGTGCAATATCTAAGGCCTCAGGGTTAATTTTAAAAGGAGGAGTATCATCAATTTCGTAGGTACAAGCCGTTTCATTACTTATTCGATAAATAATATTCTTACGGGTTTTAAATTCCATAAGAGCTGTACCATCGTAACCTCCTAACTCACTCATTGCAGGTCTCATGTGTCGAATTATTTCGGCATCATATTCTTCGTTTTTCTGAAAAATTCCGCAAGGGCAATGGCAAAACAACTTTTCCTTTGTGGCGAGTTGCTGATGTACTTCTAAGCCCGACATAAATCCTATTCGTTTGTAATCTTCAGGTTTAGCATTCCTGCGATTTACATAACCAATTTGCTGTCGACTAAGTTTGTAGTTTTGTTTGGGTGTGATATTTGTGTTCATTTTAGGGTTTGGTTATTTTAACCGTAAAATGTACAAATTATCAGGGTATTATGATATGATTTTATTCATGTTTGATATTGGAAAAATCAGGGAGTAAATGGCAATCTTATTTTGTAGCCTTTACTTTCTATATCTTCATGTATTTTTTTTCCTATTGTTTGTCCCCAGATCATTCCTGCTTGCATACTCTGTGTTGTGATTTCAGGAATTTTTTGTGCGATTCTTTTTCCGGCTTCCGATTCAAAAAATGCAATCATTGCCAATAAATCATCGTGAGACATATTTTTCTTGTATACGGGTACAATCATGTCTATTAAATCATCAATCGATGTATTTAAAAATTCTATTTCGGCTTTTTCCCAATATTTTTCGGGAACATTAGATTCTACACTTTTAAACTGTTTAATCATTGTTTTTACCGAATTTGTAAAGCTTTTGGCAGATCCATTTATCTGAAAAAGATGTTTAACATCTTTTGTAAAGGCATCTTCTTTATTGTTTATAGCTTTAGTACTAGCATTACTGTTTAAAGAAATGAATAAAACAGATATTAGGAGTAAAGTTTTATTAAGTTTCATTTTTTATGTTTTTGTATGGAATAAATTATGATCTGTTTTTGTAGAATTAAGATTTTAGTAAGCGATAATCTTGTTTTTGGTAAATAAACCAAAGAAGGATAATACAAGAGGAGCAAAGAATACTGGCAAGTAAGGAACCTTCAAATCCAAATTCACCACCAGTAAGTATCTCGTTACCATTAATTGTTTGTGAGATTAAAGTGGCTGATTCTGTACCACTTACTTCGAAGCCGAAAATTGGTCCCTGAAAAAAGTTCCAGCTAAAATGAAAAGCAATTGGAAACCAAAGATTTTTAGTGAAGATATAACTAGTACCTAAAAGAATTCCTGCAAGAAAAATATTGCTTATACCAAGAATTGATACATTAGGATTTAATAAATGCAAGGCTGTAAAAATTAGCGAAGAAAGAATTAATGCCAGATATCTGTTCATTGAATCCATAAAGTTTGGAAGAATGTAGCCGCGAATAAATATTTCCTCATTTAAAGATACTAGTGCAAATAAAAATATTGATTGTAGTAGACTTATAAAACCAAAATGAATAGAATTGATAGTTAGGTTACCATTTACCCATAAAATTAGAGTTCCTAATCCTATTAAAGTAAATCCGGCAAATAAGCCGTAAAAAATATCTTTAAACTTATTTTTTAAACAAAATCCTAAATCAATAATGTTTTTACGGTCAATAAATCTGATAAAAATCCAAATAATTAATAAAGTGCCCAAAGTGTTGGTAAATTGCATTGTTAGCATTTTACTTTGCGATAAGTATGTTTCACCTACATAAGGTTCAATAACTATTTCGTTTATTATTATTCCAAATAGTTGAAAAATACCAGACATGATTATGAATGGAATAATAATTAGAACAGCACGCAGCCATCCTTTTTTTATAGCTGGGCTAGGGTTTAATTGGGGCATGATGGTTAAACTTTATTTGCCACTAAAATTAACAAAATAATTTAAATGTTTTACGGGTAATAAAAAAAGCTTACTCTTGAACGAGCAAGCTATCTTTGTTTTAAAGAATATTTTATACAATTCCTTGAGCAATCATTGCATTTGCAACTTTAACAAAACCACCAATATTAGCTCCATTTACATAATTTACAAATCCACTTGATGTTTTTCCGTATTTCACACAGGTTGTATGAATATCTTTCATAATACGTTTTAAATAATTGTCAACCTCTTTGCGTGTCCAGCTAATGCGCATTGCATTTTGCGACATTTCCAATCCAGAAACAGCAACACCGCCTGCATTAGCAGCTTTTCCTGGGCCAAATAAAATTTCATGTTTAATATAAATTTCTATGGCTTCGGGGGTAGAAGGCATATTGGCTCCTTCCGAAACACAGATACATCCGTTATCGATAAGTTTTTGTGCTTCCTCTTTGTTAATTTCGTTTTGGGTAGCACTTGGCAGAGCAACATCACACTTTACACCCCAAGGTCTTTCGTGAGGAAAATATTTTACATTATATTTCTTAGCGTATTTTTCTATTCTACCTCGTTTTATATTTTTCAGACGCATTACGTAGCTTAGTTTTTCGGAATCAATTCCGTTGGGATCGTAGATAAAACCAGAAGAATCGGATAAGGTAACTACTTTTCCACCAAGTTCATTTACTTTTTCAACAGTAAATTGTGCAACATTACCAGATCCTGAAACAGTTATGGTTTTACCTTTTAAACTATCACCTTTTGCCATTAGCATTTCTTGAGCAAAATAAACATTTCCATATCCTGTTGCTTCAGGGCGAATTAAACTACCTCCCCATTCGGCTCCTTTACCAGTTAAAACTCCTGTAAACTCATTTCGAAGGCGTTTATATTGTCCAAACATAAATCCAATTTCGCGACCGCCAACACCAATATCTCCGGCAGGTACATCGGTATCTGGTCCAATGTGTTTGCATAATTCGGTCATAAAGCTCTGGCAGAAACGCATAACTTCTCCGTCCGATTTTTGTTTAGGATCGAAATCGGAACCTCCTTTTCCTCCGCCCATTGGCAAAGTGGTTAGGCTGTTTTTAAATACTTGTTCGAAAGCAAGGAATTTTAAAATTCCCAGATTTACAGTTGGGTGAAAGCGAAGACCACCTTTGTATGGCCCAATGGCCGAGTTCATTTCTATTCGATATCCTCTGTTAACCTGAATTTCTCCTTTGTCGTTAACCCAGGGCACTCTAAAAATAATTATTCGTTCTGGTTCAGAAATACGTTCCAGAATTCTGGCTGTTTTATATTTGGGATTTTTTTCTAAAAATGGGAGTAAGGATTCTACAACCTCATGAACAGCCTGATGAAACTCAATTTCTCCCGGATTTTTGGCTATTAAATTATCCATAAATTCTTTGCTGGAAGATGCTTTTAGTAAAGTAGTCATGTTTATAAGTTTTAGTTAGGCACAATATTTTTCTACTGTTCTCTGGATGGGGCTTACTTTATTAAAGATAGGAAAGAAATCATTAAAGATCAATATG
The DNA here is from genome assembly GCF_963677195.1 of uncultured Marinifilum sp. Classification (NCBI taxonomy): domain Bacteria; kingdom Pseudomonadati; phylum Bacteroidota; class Bacteroidia; order Marinilabiliales; family Marinifilaceae; genus Marinifilum; species uncultured Marinifilum sp. The sequence continues at coordinate 570,355 of NZ_OY781918.1, read as the reverse complement.
TTAGATCTCATTTAATTTTTTTAAATTTAAAAGAATACTAAGTGCTTAAGAATTGTAAAAATTGGGTTTAAATTTTTTGTTGTATTTAATTAAACTTGCGAATATATGAGCTCAGAATCCGAAAAGAATAAAGGAATAAACAGGTTGATAGCCGAAAGTACAGAGCGTCTTAAAGAACTTGCTGCAATTAATCAAACAACAGGAATAATTAAGGAAGGAAGGTCGATTGAAGATACTTTACAACAAATTTGTTTTGTTTTACCTCGTGCCTGGCAATATCCCGAGTTTACGGTTGCCCGCATTATTTTTGATGGACAAGAATATTTGAGTTCTGGCTTTAGATTGTCTCAATGGACCATGACTCAGGAATTTATGAGTATAGATAATAAAAGTGGTAGAATAGAGATTTGTTATGTAAAAAAATTCCCGATAACAGATGAAGGACCTTTCTTAAAAGAGGAAAGACATTTAATAGAAAATCTTTCTCATATTATTGTGGGATATATTAATAGTGAAAAAGGAAAAGAGCTTTTGTTAAGGTCGAAAAAATATAAGACAAAAAAGGAAATTATTGGCCCTTATGTTCCTGTAACCAATCGAAAACTACTTCAGAATTTTTTGAATAAAAATAATGCTGATAGAGATATTTACCATGATTTGATGCCTTTTAAGGTTAAAGAAATTCTTTTAATTGCTAATTTATATGATGCCTATTGTATTGAAAGAGAAGGACGTTTTTCTGAGCAAATTTTAGGAGAGTATCATCAGCTGAATTTAACCTCTATGCCTCGGGTAACGGGAGTTTCGACTATAGAAGAAACAATGGAACAGCTTCATTCTAAGCATTTTGATATGATTATTTTAATGGTGGGTGTTGATAAAGATACTCCAATTAAATATAGTGAGCAGATAAAGAAAGAGTTTCCATATATATCTATTTTTCTTTTGTTAAATAACGATGCAGATATTTCTCTTTTCGAAGAGCAGAGAGCAGAATTAGTGAGTGTTGATAAAATATTTGTGTGGAATGGGGAATCGCAGGTGTTTTTTGCAATGATAAAATCACTGGAAGATAAAGTAAATGTAGATAATGATACAAAAATAGGACTGTCGAGAGTAATTCTTTTGGTTGAAGATTCGGCAAAGTATTACTCAAGATATATGCCTATGTTATATCAGAGTGTTTTGGCTCAAACACAGCGAATTATCGATGATGTTAGTACGGATGCACAATATAAAATTCTGAGAATGAGAGCAAGACCTAAAATATTGCTGGCTTCTAATTATGAAGAGGCTATGAATATTTATTATCGCTTTAGAGAGTATTTATTGTGTTTAATATCAGATGTAAAATTTAAAAAAGAAGGAATTTTTCAAGACGATGCAGGAATTAAGTTAGTTAAAGAGATAAAAGAAGTTTATCCTAACTTACCTGTTATTTTACAATCTTCGGATATTACGAATACAGCTCATGCATTTAAATTAAAGTGTAGTTTTATTAATAAAAATTCCGAGACTTTGCGACATGATATTCGTTTGTTTATTAGACAGTTTCTGGGGTTTGGCGATTTTGTTTATAAAGATGCAAATGGAAAGGAAATTGCAACAGCAAAATCACTAAAGGAGTTTGAAGAGTATTTGTATCATATTCCGGCAGAATCTTTAGTATATCATGCCAATAAAAACCATTTTTCGCTTTGGTTAATGGCTAGGGGAGAAATTAGGGTTGCTAAAATGATTGCTCCATACAATATTAGCGATTTTAAATCGGCCGAAGATGTTCGCGAGTATCTAATTAATGTAATTCAGAATTACAGGAATGAGAAAAGTAAAGGAAAAGTGGTCGAATTTAATGCCAATCAGGTTTTAAATCCAAATAATATTGTTACTCTGTCTACAGGATCTTTAGGGGGGAAAGGAAGAGGATTGGCTTTTATTAATTCCATGCTTTTTAATTTAAATTTAAGCCGATATATCAAAGATATTAACATAAAAGCACCTATTACAGCAGTTATTGGTGTAGATGAATATGAATCGTTTATCGATCGAAATAATTTATTAGATAGGAGTAAAAAATTAACTGAATTTGAAGATATTCAACGATTATTTTTAGCTTCGGAATTAACATTACGATTAACACAAAAAATTAGAATTTTTTTGAAGAATTTTGATCAGCCATTGGCAATTCGTTCTTCAGGATTATTCGAAGATTCTTTATTACAACCTGTTGCAGGTGTTTTTCAAACCTACCTTGTTCCTAATAATCATACCGATTTAAATCAGAGAGTAAAACAGGTTACCGATGCCATAAAATTGGTATATGCATCTATTTTTTCTGATGAATCGCGTGCAAATGTAAATGCCTTAAATTATAAGATTGAAGAGGAAAAAATGGCTGTAGTAATTCAGGAAGTAGTTGGTAATAGGTATAAAGATACTTTTTATCCGCATATTTCTGGTGTGGCACAATCCTATAATTATTATCCTTTCGGACACATGAAACCAGAAGAGGGTTACGCCGTAATTGCTGTTGGTTTGGGAAAATACGTTGTCGATGGAGAAAAAGCTTTTAGGTTTTCACCTGCATTTCCAACTATCGAAAACAATAGCCCGAAAGATCAGTTTAAGAATTCGCAGGTAGAGTTTTATGCTGTGAATTTAAATAAACAAAATATTGATTTGATGGAGGGAGAAACTGCAGGATTAATTCGTTTAGATATTGATGAAGCAGAAGAGCATGGAAATATGGTTCATTGTGCATCGGTTTATAATTCTGTTAACGATACAATTAGCCCAGGTTTAGATGTTTATGGACCAAGAATAGTCAATTTTGCCAATATTTTAAAGTACAATTATATTCCTTTATCGAAAACAATCGAGTTGGTTTTAGATATTGTAAAAGAGGCTATGGGTTCACCAATAGAAATTGAATTTGCAGTAGATTTAACGAAAGATAAAGAAGGTAAAGCATCTTTTTATTTGTTACAGATAAAACCATTAATTGGTAATGTTGAAGATTACAATATAAAATTAGACGAGCTTGATAGAAACAAATTAATGCTTTTGTCGGAAATGAGTATGGGAAATGGCTTAATAGATGATGTTTTAGATGTTATTTATATTGATCAAACACTATTTAGGAAAGACATGACTCCTGATATTGCCGTAATTATTTCGGAAATAAATAATACAATGCAATCAGAAAAAAAACATTATGTTTTAATTGGTCCTGGCAGATGGGGAACCCGTGATCGCTGGATTGGTATTCCTGTAAAATGGAAGGATATTTCGAATGCTAAATTAATTGTCGAAACCAGTTTCGAAACATATCCTTTGGATGCTTCTTCGGGTTCGCATTTTTTTCATAATGTAACTTCAATGAATATAGGTTATTGTTCTATTCATCATCATTCCGAAACCTCTTTTGTTGATTATGATTTATTTAATAAGCAGGAATTAATTGGAGAATATGGAGCAGTAAAGCACATTCGCTTTAAAAAGCCATTAAGCATTAAAATGGATGGTAAAAAAAGATTAGCTGTTGTAAATTGGAAAACGTGAATTTATTTTAATGATTTGAAATGAATTATTTCGGTTTTTAAATTTTGTTCCTGATATCCGGAAACTTTAACAAGCAATTCGAAATATTTGGGAAAATTAGTTTTGTATTCGGGGTAATGTTTAAGTATTGTTTCTTCACAATTTTTATTGGTAAGTAATTCCATAAGACCTTTGTTTCCTATAGAATGAGAATCTGAAATAATAGATAAGGTTTTGCCTTTTGGTGTTGGAATTTTTATGAAAAAAGCATAATCTGTATAAAAATCGCTGTAAGATTTTATGGCAGAGTATTTAATTGTATCGCTTTCCGATATCAGTTGAAGGCTGAGACCACTTTTATGAGGGATTCGTATCGAACTTTGAGCTAAAAATTCATGAAATATTCCAATAGATTTTAACGAGGTTAGAACAATAGTATTGTTATTTAGAATATTTTCTAGATTAATATTTGACCCCGATTTTAGCTGAATTTTATTATCACTCTCCGATAAAGCCTGAAATAGCATTGGTAAAGAGTTAATATTGTTATTGGCGAAATAGGAAATATCACTTTTCTTAATTTCATACTTATTTTTTGAGAATAGCTCGGTAGTGTTTGTTAAATCTTCTTCAGAATTGATATTAAAATCTCGAACTACAAAAGTAGAATCATTTTTTAGATTGCGAACGGTATAAAAAAACGGATTGGCAAGTATAAGCTTAACATCACCTTTTTCAAGAATGTATTCTTTCCAAATTGAGTTAAGCGATTTGTTTTCATTAAAAACCCCAAGTTGCCAAAATATTAATAGATTTATTAGGAGAAGTGAACCTAAGCTAAGTAGAAATAATTTTAAGGGAGTTGTATTTTTTTGTTTATTTATTTTTGTATCGGGCAAACGAAAATTCAGATCATATTTTCCTTTTGGAATTTCAATAATTATTTTTTCTTTTTCACCTTCCTTTTTGTAATAATCCGAAAGTTTTGTCCGTAGTTTGTGAACGTATACTCTAGCTATTGTTTCATCATTTTCTCTTAAATCACCTTTTCTGTCAAACAAGTCAATTGCAATATTAATGGCTTTAACATGAAGGCTTTTTTTATGAGATTCGAATAGATATTGTAAAAGATTACGAAGCATTTCTGACCTTGAAAATACCTTTCCTGTAAGTATTCTAGTTACAATTTCTTTTTTGTCTGATTCTGATATCTCCATTCTTATTATTCAGATATATAGTAATTTAAGACTATTGGTTACGGTAACCGGGTACCGTTTTTAACTTTTAAGAGTAAATAATAACTCCTATCATTGTTACAAATCGAAAGATATAACAAAACTAAAATATAATATCATGTTAAAGCAGAAATTGCATTGTTACCTTATTGTATTTATCGGAATTTATTTTTTATCCAGCTTTACAGCTGCTGCCGATAAAAGAATTAAATATTCGATTAATAATAATGAGTGGAAATTTAAAAAAGAAGATGTAAAGAATGCACATAAAGTTTCATTTAAAGATAGTGAATGGCTTAGTGTAAATATTCCTCACGATTTTAATGGCGGAAGTGATGGGGTAAATAATGATGTGTTCGAAGGAAGATTCGATTTTGAGAACGATGTTCGTACAATGTACAAAGGACCGGCTTGGTATCGAACAAAATTTAAGATAGATGAAAATCAGAAAGGAAAACGTGTATTTGTAGAATTCGAGGCTGTTTCCTTGGAAGCTCAGGTATGGGTAAATGGAAAAAAAGTTGGTACTCATAAAGGTGGATATACGGCATTTTCAATTGATATTACCAATTTTATAAAGTTTGGGAAAGAAAATATATTGGCAGTAAGAGCCGATAATACTAACAATTCAGGAATAGCACCCTGGATGTCTGATGAAAAAGGTTCATTCCCATTTAGTTTCGATTATGCAGTTTATGGAGGGATTTATCGTGATGTATGGATTCAAATTACAGATCCGGTAAAGATTGAAAAGGTATTTAATACACCAGTATGCGGAGGGCAGGCTCCAAGTGTTTTATCTATTGAAACTCGTGTAAAAAACTATTCTAAAAATACTAAGAAGGTAAAATTAAGTTCTAAAATTTATTCTCCGAATGGAAAATTACTGGCCGATAAGATCATGAGTAAGACCATTGAAGCTGGGAGTGAAAATTGTTTTTTACAATCGGAATCGGCTTTTGGGGAAGTTAAATTTTGGAGTATAAATGAACCTAATTTGTATAAAGTAGTTTCTACAATTAGCTACGATGGAAAAGTAATTGATAATTTTGAGAGTAGCTTTGGATTTAGATATTATACTTTGGCAAATAATGAGGCTTTTAGTTTAAATGGAGAACCAATGTTGTTAAGAGGTGTAAACCGACATCAGGATATGGAAGGTTTGGGTTATGCTTTGCCGAATGAACAACATTATGCCGATGCACAAATAATTAAAGATGCCGGATTTAATGTGATTCGTCATGCTCATTATCCTTGCGATAGAGAATTTGCTAAAGCTTGTGATGAGTTAGGTTTACTATTGTGGTTAGAAATTCCCTTAACAGGTAGTGTTTCGGATGATCCAGCATTTTTGGTAAACTGCAAACAGCAGATGAAAGAAATGGTGGAACAATATTATAACAATCCTGCAGTAATAGTATGGGGAGTTGGAAACGAGTCTGATCGCTCGGGAGCAAATGAGGCAGGATCGAATAAGGTGTATCAGGAATTGGTTAATCAGACCAAAGAAATTGATCCCAACAGACCCATAACAGGATGTAATTTTAAGTACAAGTCGAATCAGCAAATTGTTGATGTTTATGCTCCACAAGACTGGAGCGGCTGGTATATGGGAGAGATAGATTTATATAATCCGTCCCAAATAATTGGTGAATATGGCGCCGATATGGAATATACCACTCATAGTGAAGAAAAATTTGATGTGAGTAAAAATTATTATTCTTCGGGGAAAGCAGAGTTCTGGTCTCAGGAATATGGATGCTTACTACACGAATACAAAATATCAAAAGGAGAGTCGAAAAAAGATACATTTCCGGGACATTTTGTTTGGGTTGCTTTCGATTTTGCTTCGCCACGAATTGGGCGGGATATTAACCCAATTCCATATATGAATCAGAAAGGATTGATTTTGCACGATCATAAAACCAAAAAAGATGCTTACTATTTGTACCAAAGTATGTATAGGGAGGCAAGCGACTGTCCGATGGTTTATATTGTTTCAAAGTCGTGGCCCGATCGTTTTAAAGAACCAGCAAAAAAAGATGTTTGGGTATATAGCAATTGCGATTCGGTGGTTTTATATAACGATTTGAAAAAAAATGTGTCTTACGGATCGAGAATAAAAAATGCGGGTCCCAGAGGTGATACTCGTTTTCAGTGGGATTCCATAATGGTTGATGCCAAAGTTTTGTATGCAGAAGGGTGGTATGCTAATAAAATTGTAGCAAGAGATACCCTTAAACTGGGAAAATTGCCCAATTTAGAGAAATAAAAATTTTAAGGATTTAGGGCAGGAAAAATATCCTGTCCTTTTTTTTTAATCGAAACGAATTGCTTTTGCCGGACTAATTTTTGTAATTAAGTACGACGGAATTAACAACATAGATACTGTAGCAATTAAACTGCCAATATTTAAAAGTAAAATATGGGTAAATTTTAAATTAATGGGTACAGTATCAACATAATAACTTGTAGGATCGAGAGGAATAATTTTAAAATAATGCTGAAGCAGGCATATTGTAATTCCAATAATATTTCCCCAAAGCATACCTTTTCCTATTATCATTGATGCTTGATATAGAAAAACTTTGCGAATAGACCAGTTGGCTGTTCCCAATGCTTTTAAAATACCAATCATGCTGGTTTTTTCCAGAATAATAATCAGTAATCCCGAAATCATATTAAAGCCTGCAACCAAAATCATTAGTGCCAGAATTACCCAAACATTAATATTCAACATTTCCAGCCAACTAAAAATTTGTGGATATTTTCGATCAATACTTCTAACTTTTAAGCTGCCACCATCCTGAGTATATGAACTTGCAGTAATTCCTTTTATCAAGTAGGTAATATCTGCTAAATTGTCAAAATCATCAATAAAAACCTCATATCCACTAAACTGATTCTCTGTCCAGTCATTTAATTTTTGGATATGTCTCATGTCGCATAGGAGGAAAAGCTTATCGAATTCGGCCATGCCCGTATCGTAAATGCCGCTAACGGTAAACCTTCTTTGGCGTGGAGGTTGCTGTATAAAGTATACCGATAATTTGTCTCCAACCTGTATATTTAATAAAGAGGATAGCTTTTTAGATATTATAATATCTTGACTTTTTGTACTATCCGAGAATTGAATTACTTTGCCAGCAATAAGATGTTTTTTAAAAAAGCTCCAATCATAATCTTTACCTACTCCATTTAGCACAATGCCTTGTATTTCCGATTTTGTTTTCAGAATTCCTGGTTTGGTAGCAAAAGCTTGTATGTGAGCAATTCCATCTAATTTTTGTATCAATTTAGTATCGATAATTTCTTTGTCGATTGGCTGAGTTTCGAAAGAAGAATTGTTGTCGTAATTGGTAATTTGTATATGAGAACCAAAACCAATTACCTTATTTATAATTTCCGATTTAAACCCTGTAACAATGGCTACGGCTAAAATCATTACGCAGATTCCAAGCGAAATACTAACTTTGGCAATGCTGATAATTGGGTGAGAAATGTTCTTTTCTCCCTTTTCGTTAGTGGTAATTTTTTTGGCTATAAATAGTTCGAGATTCAAAATTGAAATTATTTTGTTGCGATTCATACAAAAGTAGTAATTTCATGTTAACCAAAATGAAAAATATTAAAATGAAGACTTCTGTAAGTTATTATTTGTTCACTTTTTTATTGAGTTTTATTTCTGTTGCGTCTTTATGCGCCCAAGAGAATGAGCTAAATGTTATTTCTGGGGCAGAAAATATATCTGAATATCTTCCTCTTTTGCAGGATAAGAATGTTGCTTTGGTATCCAATCAGTCATCATTGGTGCATGGTGAGCATTTGCTGGATTTTTTATTGACTAAAGAAATTAAAATAAAAAGAATTTTTAGTCCCGAGCATGGATTTAGAGGAAAAGCTGATGCTGGCGAAAAAATTAAAAATGGAAAGGATAAGTTAACAGGCATTAAAATTGTATCCTTATATGGTAAACATTACAAGGCCTCACCTGCTGATGTAAGAGGAATAGATATTGTCGTTTTCGATTTACAGGATGTTGGGGTTCGATTCTATACCTATCTTTCTACTTTACATTATGTAATGGAGGTTTGTGCCGAACAAAATATTCCTCTAATTGTATTGGATCGGCCAAATCCAAATGCATATTATATCGACGGACCCGTTTTGGAAATGAAATATTCCTCTTTTGTGGGAATGCATCCGGTTCCTGTTGTATATGGAATGAGCATTGGAGAATATGCGAAAATGATTAATGGTGAAAGGTGGTTAAAAAATGGAATTCAATGCGATTTGCGTATTATTCCCTGTAAAAACTGGGCGCGAAATCAAAATTATAAATTGCCGGTAAAACCATCACCTAATTTGCCAAATTCTTTAGCAATTACCCTGTATCCTTCTTTGTGTTTTTTCGAAGGAACATCGGTTAGTGCTGGCCGAGGTACAGATTATCCATTTCAATGTTATGGACATCCTTTGATGCATAAAAGTGCTTTTTCTTATGTACCAAGAAGTATTGCTGGAGCAAGTAAGTATCCAAAATTTAAAGGTCAAAAATGTAACGGATTCGATTTGAGATTGTTAAACGAATGTGAATTTAGAGCAAAGCAAAAACTCGATTTATCTTATTTATTAACTGCCTATTCCCAGTTAAAAGGAAAGGGGAAATTTTTTAATGCATTTTTTAAAAATTTGGCTGGTACCGAGAAGTTAAAACTACAATTACAGCAAGGAATGTTAGAAGAACAGATACGTGAAAGCTGGCAAAAAGACATTGCTAAGTTTAAAGAAATAAGAAAGAAATATTTGATTTATGATGATTTAAAATAAAATCTACAATAAGCTGTTTATTAGTTAATTGAGTGTGTTGTATAGCTTAAAAAATATTTAATTTAATGCAATAACAGATAAAAAGAACTTTGTGTTAATGGTAAAATATTGTGCGGCTAAGTAAAAAATCAATTGCGATTATTTAGAACTCTTCAAAATAATAGGTAAATTTAAGTAAGTATGAACCAAAATAGAGAGAAAATATGGCATTTACCTTACAAATTGGCGATAAAGCTCCCGAGTTTAATTTAATTGCAACCGACGGTATCAAATATAAATTATCCGATTTTAAATCATCGAAACTATTGGTGGTGTTTTTTACCTGTAACCACTGTCCCTATGTTATCGGTTCGGATGAAGATACAAGAGCAATTGCAGACAAATATATACCTAACGGAGTTGAGTTTATTGGAATTAATTCAAATTCGCCTAATACTTATCAGGAAGATGATTACCAGCACATGGTAAGTAGAATGGAAGAAAACGATTTTCCCTGGGTTTATTTGTACGATGAAACTCAGGAAGTAGCTATTAATTATGGGGCTTTACGAACTCCGCATTTTTATTTATTCAATGAAAAAAGAGATTTGATTTATACAGGACGAGCTGTTGATAATCCTAAAAACACTGCGAAAGTAACAGTTCGGGATTTGGAAAGAGCAATTGATGAATATCTAGCTGGAAAGGAAATTTCTGTTCCGCTAACTAATCCAATTGGCTGTAATGTAAAATGGGATGGAAAAGATAAACATTGGATGCCAGCCGATTCGTGCGATTTAATATAGAAATATCTTATATGCTTTAATCTTACGATAAAAGAAAAACGGCTCCAAAATTTGGAGCCGTTTTCTATTTTAAGCATTTATTTTTCTTATAATGTTCTTCCCGGATAAACTTTTAATGCAGCATCGAGAGTTTCCATTGCTTTAGCTAGATCTTCTTTTTTCAACACGTAGGCAATACGTACTTCGTTTTTACCAAGACCTTTTGTTGCGTAAAATCCTGTAGCAGGAGCAAGCATTACAGTTTGGTTCTTGTATTCGAAATCTTCCAAAATCCACTGAGCAAATTTATCAGCATTATCAATAGGAAGTTTAACTACAGTGTAGAAAGCACCTTTAGGAGTAGGACAGTAAACACCTTCCATTTTATTCAGGGCTTCTACCATAAAATCGCGACGAGCAATATATTCATCGTAAACTTCGGTAAAATATTCTGGTGGAGTATCTAATGATGCTTCGGCAGCAATTTGTCCGAAAGCAGGAGGACACAATCGAGCCTGAGCAAATTTCATTGCTGTCTTTATTACCTCTTTGTTTTTGGTAATTAAGGCGCCAATACGAACACCACATTCGCTGTAACGCTTCGATACAGAGTCCATCATGATTACATTCTGCTCTAAACCTTCTAAGTTCATTGCCGAGAAATGTTCTTCACCACCGTAACAAAATTCGCGATAAACTTCATCGGAGAACAGGAATAAATCGTGTTTTAAAATTAATTCGCGTAGCTGATTTAGCTCCTCTTTTGAGTAAAGGTAACCAGTTGGATTGTTAGGATTACAAATTACAACAGCTTTGGTTTTTGGAGTCATTAACTTCTCAAACTCCTCAATAGCTGGTAAGGCGAAATCGTTTTCAATGTTCGATGTAATAGGTACAACATTAACTCCGGCCGAAACTGCAAAACCATTATAGTTAGCGTAAAAAGGCTCAGGAATTAAAACTTCGTCACCAGGATTCAAGCAAGTCATCAATGCAAAAGTGATGGCTTCCGATCCTCCGGTAGTAATCAGCATTTCGTTTTCGTTAACATCAATACCAATGTTTTGGTACATTTTTGCTAATTTCTTGCGATAAGAAACATTACCAGCCGAGTGAGAGTACTCAATTACTTTTTGTGTACAATTTCTAATGGCATCCATTGCAACTTCAGGAGTTTTAATATCAGGTTGACCAATGTTTAAATGATAAACCGTTCTGCCTTTAGCTTTTGCGCCTTCTGCATAAGGAACCAATTTACGAATTGGTGACTCAGGCATTAATCTTCCTTTGTCTGATATTTGTGGCATTTGTTATTGTTGTTTAAGTGTTTATTATTTTTTATTTCTTCCACTAAAATACATTTAGCATCCAGAAATATAGTTTTGCCAAAAGTATATAAAAAAGCAGGTAAAAAAAATGATTTTTACTGCTTTTCAGTATCACTTTTAAACAGTTATCAGTAACTGGTAATTAGTAAATAATGGTAAAAAGAGAATGCTTTTCTGTAAATTATTAATTACTCATTATTAATTACTAATTGTTTTTGCTCATTCACTCATTTGCTTTTCCTCTCATTTTATTGTCATTCAGTGAAGTAATATCCCACAGAATTTCTTAATTTTGAGCCAAATTTTTTTGAAAATATAGAATTAATAAAATATAGTTAACACATGGAAATCCCAACTAAGTACAATCCTGTTGAATCTGAGGATAAATGGTACAAGTATTGGATGGATAAAGGATTTTTCCACTCAGTACCTGACGAAAGAGAGCCGTATACAATTGTGATACCTCCACCAAATGTTACCGGAGTATTGCATATGGGGCATATGCTGAACAATACAATTCAAGATGTATTGGTCCGCAGAGCCAGATTACAGGGAAAGAATGTCTGTTGGGTACCTGGAACCGATCACGCCTCTATTGCCACCGAAGCAAAAGTTGTAAATAAATTAAAGCAGGAAGGTATTGCTAAAGCGGATATCACTCGCGAGGAGTTTATGAAACACGCCTGGGAGTGGAAAGAGAAGCACGGAGGAATCATTTTGGAGCAGCTAAAAAAATTAGGTGCTTCATGCGATTGGGAGCGTACTGCTTTTACTATGGACGAATCTTTATACGAATCGGTAATCGATGTATTTATTGATTTATATAAGAAAGATAAGATTTACCGCGGAATTCGTATGGTAAACTGGGATCCTTCGGCACAAACTGCTGTTTCCGATGAAGAGGTGATTTACAAAGAGCTGCAATCGAAGCTTTACTATTTAAGATATAAAATTGAAGGAAGCGAAGATGAGTACGTAACCATTGCAACTACTCGTCCGGAAACTATTTTAGGTGATAGCGCTGTTTGTGTGAATCCTAACGACGAGCGTTTTACTCACTTAAAGGGTAAGCGTTGTATTGTTCCTTTGGTAAACCGATCTATTCCTATTATTCAAGACGAATATGTAGATATGGAATTTGGTACAGGTGCACTAAAAATTACTCCTGCTCACGATATCCATGATTATGAGATTGGTGATAAGCACAACTTGGAAACCATAGATATTTTCAACGATAATGGTACTATGAGTGAAGCCGCTCAGCTATACGTAGGAAAAGATCGTTTCGATGTTCGTGATTTGATTATTCCTGATTTGGAAGCTGCCGGTAACATGGTGAAGATTGAAGATTACGTAAATAAAGTAGGTTTCTCGGAACGTACCGATGCTGTAATCGAGCCAAAACTAAGTATGCAGTGGTTCATGAAAATGAAAGAGTTGGCTAAGCCGGCTTTGGAGCATGTCATGAATGACGATATTCAATTGCATCCTGCAAAATTCAAAAATACTTACCGTCACTGGATGGAAAATGTGAAGGATTGGTGTATTTCTCGACAGTTGTGGTGGGGACAGCGAATTCCTGTTTTCTATTTGCCTGAAGGCGGATATGTAGTTGCTAAAACTGCCGAAGAAGCCGTTGTTGAGGCGAAAGCTAAAACCGGAAAAGAATACAAAGCTGAAGATATGCGTCAGGATGAGGATGTATTGGATACATGGTTTTCTTCATGGTTGTGGCCAATCTCAGTTTTCGATGGAATTCGTAATCCTGAAAACGAAGAAATTAAATATTATTACCCAACTAACGACCTTGTGTCTGGTCCGGATATTCTGTTCTTTTGGATTGCACGTATGGTAATGTCGGGATATGAATATAAAGGCGAAAAACCATTTAGCAATGTATATTTAACGGGTATTGTTCGCGATGCTCAACGCAGAAAAATGTCTAAATCATTAGGTAATTCGCCTGATCCTTTAGATTTGATTGCCAAGTACGGTGCCGATGGTGTTCGTGTGGGTATGTTGCTTTGTTCGCCTGCTGGTGGAGACTTGCTATTTGACGAGAACTTGCCTGAACAAGGTCGTAACTTCACTACTAAAATCTGGAATGCATTCCGATTGGTGAAAGGATGGGAAGTTGCAGATATTGAGCAGCCGGAATCTTCTCGTTTGGCTACCGAAGTTTTTCATGCTCGTTTGAATAATACAATGGAGCAATTGGATGAGCAGTTCAAGCAATATCGCATTAGCGAAGCATTAATGACTGTTTATACCTTGTTCCGCGATGAATTTTCATCATGGTATTTGGAAATGGTAAAACCAGCATATCAGCAGCCAATCGACAAAAAAACTTTTGATTCGACTGTTGCTTTGTTCGAGAAACTAATGCAATTATTGCACCCATTCATGCCTTTCTTAACTGAGGAAATCTATCAGTTACTGGCTGATAGAACTGAGGAGGATAGCATTATGGTTTCGGTAATGCCTAAACCTGAAGCCTACGATTCTGCTTTGTTAGAGAAGTTTGAGCAGGTAAAAGAGGTGATTGTTGCCGTTCGTAATATCCGTAAGCAAAAGAATATCGCATTTAAAGATGCATTGGCAATGAATTACAAACTGGAAGAAGGAGCTTATGATGCTTCTTTCGATTCGGTAATTGCTAAAATGTGTAATCTTAGTGAGATTTCTGTAGCCCAAGGCGATATGGCTGGTGCAATGTCATTCATTGTAAAAGCTGTGGAGTATTTTATTCCTCTTGGCGATTTAGTTGATATTGAAGAAGAATTGAAGAAAATGGAAGAAGAGTTGAAATATACCAAAGGTTTCCTTATTTCTGTTCAGAAGAAAATGAGCAACGAACGCTTCGTGAATAATGCTCCTGCCAAAGTAGTGGAAATGGAGAAAAAGAAAATGGCCGATGCCGAAGCCAAAATTAAAGTTTTAGAAGATCGCATTGCCAGTATGAAGTAATAAGACGCAGATGATCATGATTGTTTATGATGATCGCAGATAATATAAATGCCGTTCCTTTTGGAGCGGCATTTTTTTTAATAGAACACGGATTATACGAATGTCACGAATAAAATCTGTGCAAATTCGTTCGATCTGTTTGATCTGTGTTTCATTTCTTTTCCTTTTTCATATCTTCGCTCCACAAAATAACTTAAACATTTACCAAAAATGACAATCAAAAGAACAGATTCAACTCCAAGAATGAGCCGTATTGTTGAGCATGGCAATACAATTTACCTTTGTGGACAAACTGCTAAAGACGCTTCTAAAGACATTAAAGAGCAAACCATTACTACTCTCGAAAAAGTAGAAGAATTATTAGAGAAAGCAGGTTCTGACAAGAAACATATTCTTTCCGTAACCATTTATGTGCGCGATATGAAAGACTTCGCTGCCATGAACGAAGTTTGGGATGCATGGGTGGTTGACGGATACCAACCTGCACGTGCTTGTGTTGAAGCTCGCATGGCCCGACCAGAGTTATTAGTAGAAATGTCGGTAGTGGCTGCTAAGAGATAAGTAGTAAAACATTTAACAAATCCAGGTTTCAATTGAAATCTGGATTTTTTTTATTTAATTTTTCCCGCAATCGCTTGTAGTTTTTCGTGCATTAGAATATTAGAGAAATATTTCTTTAATTTGTAATAAGAGAAAAGAATCTGAAAATACGCAAAGAGATTAAATGATGAAAACTACTTAATTAAGCTTATGGATACGATAAAACACATTCCCGAAAATGGAAAATTAAGAGTTGTGATTGTTGGTGGTGGTTTTGCAGGTTTAAAATTGGCAAGACAGTTAGCAAAAACTAAATATCAGGTGGTTTTAATTGATAAAAATAATTTCCATCAGTTTCAACCTCTTTTTTATCAGGTGGCAACTTCTGGATTAGAGCCAAGTTCTATCGCATTTCCTTTACGTAAAATTTTTCAAAAGAAAAGTAATGTTCATTTTCGTATGGCCGATTTGTTAGAGGTAGATGTAAACATGCAGGATATAATTACCAGTCTTGGTAGCTTAAAATATGATTATTTGGTATTGGCAACGGGTGTTGATACTAATTATTTTGGGAATAAGAATATCGAGCAATTTGCTATTCCCATGAAATCAGTTTCCGAAGCAATTTTTCTAAGGAATTCAATTTTGCGAAACTACGAGAAAGCATTAAATGAATCAGATCCTGAAAAAGCTGCTAATTACATGAATATTGTTTTGGTAGGTGGTGGGCCAACAGGAGTTGAATTGGCTGGCGCATTGGCCGAGATGAAAAAAGAGATTCTACCTAAAGATTATCCCGAACTCGATTTTTCTTTAATGAAAGTATATTTATTCGAAGCATCGAATCGATTATTGAATGGAATGTCTGATGAGGCATCGGCGAAAGCAAAATTATTTCTCGAAAAGTTGGGTGTAATTGTTAAAACCGAAGCACGGGTAGCCGATTACGATGGTTTAAGAATTAGTTTGGCGGGAGGTGAAGTTTTTAATTCGTACACCTTAGTTTGGGCGGCAGGTGTTGCTGCAAAACCTATAAAAGGAATATCAGAAGTTGCGGCAACAAAAGGAGGAAGACTTCGTGTTGATCGATATAATAAAGTTTATGGATTAAATAATGTATTTGCCATAGGAGATCTTGCTTTTCAGAAAGAAGGTGAATTTCAGAATGGGCACCCACAAGTTGCTCAGGTTGGATTGCAGCAGGCTGATAATTTGGTCTTTAACTTTAAGAAAGATTTATCTGCTAATAAGATAAGGCCTTTTCATTATAAGGATAGAGGTTCATTGGCAACAATTGGAAGAAATCTTGCTGTTGCAGATTTATCAGGAATAAAAATGCAGGGCTTTATTGCATGGGCACTTTGGCTATTTGTTCATTTAATGGCTATTGTTGGGGTGAAAAATCGATTTTTTATACTCATTAATTGGGTATGGAACTATATCACTGCCGATCAATCCTTGCGTGTTTTAATAAGGCCAAACAAAAGAAGTTTTATTGATAGAGCAAAAAAAAATAATAAGACCAATACAATTGGTTTAAATTGAGATTAATATATAGAATTAGAAAGTACAATTTTTAATAGAGAATAGTGCTTTTTTATTTTTTGGCATGGCCTTTGTTTTTTAATCCGTAAAGTATACCGGTAAATTGCTTTTAAAAGATTTATCCCTATCTAAGGATAAGGAGTTAGTAGCCGAATGTAATTAGGAAGTTTTGTTGTAAAAACTTATCCTGTATCCGAAAGGATTAATTGGCTTTCATTAAAAAAGAAAAGCTCATGAAAAAATTTGTATTCTATAAGCTGATAACTGGTATAGTATTGGTGTCAGCCATAATTTTATCTGGTTCGTTTGCTAATGCACAGAGAAGATCTAGCAAAGAGAATAAAACTCGCTATGAAGAACGTAATAAGACAAATGTACTGAGAAATTACGATCGCAGTGATAGATACAATAAGAGTACGTATCGAGCCGATAGAAAACATGCTAAGAGTAAAACTTATGGACCTGAAAAGAATATTTCGAAGCATCATAAGAATTATAAAGCTCATAGAGGTAATCAACATTATGCAAATAAGCATTATAGAAAACATAGATCTAATCATAAGCATGGGTATTATTCTAAGCACCTGAACTCGCATAATAGATCTCCTTATTTCTACAATAATTATGGACATAGCTGTTATCATCATACAAGGTATGGAGATGTGGTAATGAGATTTGCATCGGAACCTCTTGTTATTCGCTATCGGAATGGCAAATATTTTTATTCGGAAGGATATTATTATAGATTTTACCCAGAAATTGGATTTGTAGTGGTTAATCCACCAAGCTCAGTGTACTTTTCTTATATTCCTGATAATTGTCGTAGAGTATCGCATCATGGTAATGTGTATTATTCTAATGGAGATCTTTGTTTTGAGAGGCATAGAAAGGGATTTAGATTAGTAAAAGCACCTTTGGGAATACATTTGTCACTTAAGTTCTAGTATTTAACAGTATTAAAATAGATATTTTTTAC
The DNA here is from genome assembly GCF_963677195.1 of uncultured Marinifilum sp. NCBI lineage: Bacteria > Pseudomonadati > Bacteroidota > Bacteroidia > Marinilabiliales > Marinifilaceae > Marinifilum > uncultured Marinifilum sp. The sequence goes on along the minus strand of NZ_OY781918.1, from coordinate 552,630 downwards.
TTTTACTAAAAAATAAGGGGTGTTTTTTATTTTTAGATAAAAAACACCCCTTTTTTTGAATAAAAATACACCTTGCATCCTAAAAAATGACGTTTTTGACCATACCTGCTCAAAAATGGGGTGTTTTTATCTGTCTGTTTTTTCTTTTCAATACAGAGTCTATTTTTTTAGGGAGTACAAGGAGAAAAAGTATTTTTTTTTTTAGAATGGCTATTGTTTGTTGGGGGCTGTCTAAATATCTTCAAAAATTAATTGCGAAAACGATTCCGAAAAACTGTTGTAAAACAGTTTTTTATTGTTTTTAATACGATTCAAATGTGCTGTTAAGTTGTTGTTTATTAGAACTTATGGTGTAAATATGTAGGTTGGGTTAAATGTTCATATCTTTTTGGAAATTTCATATAAACTCGGCTATTTTATCCTTCAAGAACATACAATAACAACAAACACTATATAAAAAAGGGGGACATCATGATAAGGGAGGATTATTTACTGGATCCAAATAAATTGGTTCAATTTTTACAAAAGCCAAAAGAGGAGTTTACCAAAGAAGATTTGATTCGATATGTAGTTGAAAATGGAATTAAAATGATAAATTTTCGCTATGTGGCCGAAGATGGTAAACTTAAAACCTTAAATTTTATTATTACCGGAATTGAACATCTCGATAGTATTTTATCAACAGGTGAACGTGTTGATGGCTCTAGCCTTTTCTCATATATTGGGGCGGGATCTAGCGATTTATATGTTATTCCTCGATTTAAAACCGCATTTCATAATCCATTTTCGGAAGTGCCTAGTTTGGATATTCTTTGCTCTTTTTATACAGCAGAAGGAAAACCACTGGAAAGTGCACCAGAATATATTTTAAAGAAAGCTAACAATTCATTCACTAAAGCAACAGGCCTGCAGTTTAAGGCAATGGGTGAGTTGGAATACTATATTAAGAGTGAAAATCATACTTTATATCCTGATGCGGATCAAAAAGGATATCATAGTTCACAGCCATTTACAAAATGGGAAAATTTGCGTCGTGAGGCTATGGTTCTAATTGCAGAGTGTGGTGGTAAAATAAAATATGGACACTCCGAAGTAGGAAGTTTTACTGCTGGTGATGATGGATATGAGCAGCACGAAATAGAATTCTTACCTGTTAATCCGGAAGAGGCAGTTGAGCAGTTAATAATTGGTAAATGGATTGTAAGAATGCTTGCAGCACGTGAAAATGCTTTGGTAAGTTGGGCTCCAAAAATTACTGTGGGTAAAGCTGGTAGTGGTTTGCATATTCACATGTTGGTAGAAAAGGATGGAAAGAATATTTGTATTCAGGATGGGAAATTAGGCGATACGGCAAAGAAAATGATTGCCGGTATAATGAATTTATCGGGAGCACTAACAGCTTTCGGAAATACAATTCCTACTTCTTACCTGCGTTTGGTTCCTCATCAGGAAGCGCCAACTTATGTGTGTTGGGGTGATAGAAACCGATCTGTTTTGGTACGTGTTCCTCTTGGATGGGTTGGAGCATCGGATATGATAAGAGATGTTAATCCACAACAGGCTGCCGATCCAAGAGATTTTTCTGGTAAGCAAACTTTTGAGTTTAGAGTGCCCGATGGATCTGCCGATATTTATTTGCTAATGGCAGGATTAATTGTTGCAGGTTTGCACGGATTGGAAATGGAAAACGGACTGCAATTGGCTGAAGAATTATATGCCGATGTTGATATCTTTACCTCAGAGTATAAAGAGAAACTTGAAAGTTTAGAGCAATTGCCAACTTGTTGCTGGGAAAGTTCCGATGCTTTAGCAGAAAAAAGGGAGGTGTTTGAAAAGAATGGAATATTCCCTAAAGGAACAATTGATGCAGTAATAAATAATCTTAAGCTATATAAAGACAATGGGTTAAACGATCGTATTTTGGGTAAAGTAGATAAGATTATGGAGATTGTTGACAAATATATTCACTGTATGTAATTAGAATGGAGGCTAATTATATTTAAAAAAAAGTCCTGTAAGCGTTGTGCATACAGGACTTTTTGTATTAACAGAAATATTTATTCTTTATAGGCAAAAGAATATGACTCGTTATGCTGTGAAATATCCAGACCTTTCTTTTCTGAGTATTCAGATACACGTAATGGAACAATCTTATTTGTTATCCAGTAGAGAAGGTAAGATCCACCAAAAGTGAAAATTCCTACTATTATTAGCGCTAGAATGTGCATTAAGAAAGTATGAAATTCGCCATGAATTAATCCAACATTGTGAGCAAAAACAGCGGTAAGAATCATTCCGGTTATACCTCCCATTCCGTGTGCTGGGAATACATCTAGTGTGTCGTCTAGTGATGTTTTTCCTTGCAATGTAATTGCATAATTACTAATAATAGAGGCAATTACGCCAATGGTAATAGATGCTCCAACATCTACAAAACCTGCTGCAGGAGTAATGGCTACTAAACCAACTACAAGACCAATTGCGGCTCCCAATCCCGATGGTTTATTTCCTCGTGCTCCATCTAAAAATACCCAGGTTAGCATAGCTGCAGCCGAAGCAGTATTGGTATTTAAAAGAGCTAGTACTGCCGTAGATGAGGCTTCCAAAGCAGAACCTGCATTAAATCCAAACCATCCGAACCATAGCATTCCGGCTCCTAGTAAAACAAATGGAATATTAGATCGTTTTTCGTTGTATTTAGAGTTGGTTCTTTTTCCTAAGAACATTGCTCCTGCAAGAGCAGCAAAACCTGCCGACATGTGAACAACTGTTCCTCCAGCAAAATCTAGCACTCCCATATTGCGAAGAAAACCATTTGGATGCCAGGTCCAATGAGCTAGTGGAGCATAAATAAATATTGTAAATAAACTGATAAATATGATGTATGCGCGAAATCTCACTCTTCCTGCAAATGATCCGGTAATCAGCGCTGGAGTAATAATCGCAAATTTTAATTGAAAGAGTGCAAATAGAGCAAAGGGAATTGTTGGCGACATTTCGGGATGTGTAAAGCCTCCAACATTTTTAAACATTAAAAATGTTAAGGGGTTTCCTAATAATCCATATCCTTCGCTTCCTATACTTTCACCAAAAGCAATACTAAAACCGCATATTACCCAAATAATACTTACAATTCCCATTGAAACAAAACTTTGCAGAATTGTGGAAATAATATTTCTGGGATCTACCATTCCTCCATAGAAAAATGCTAAGCCAGGAGTCATTAATAAGACCAAAGCAGTAGAAGTTAGCATCCAGGCCACATCTCCAGCTACAATATTTGGATCTGTTGATCCGAATTCTACGCCGGGTGCAAAAATCCCAACGATCGACACCACTACTAAAAATAGCAGGGCATAAAACCACTTTTTACTGTTTTTCATCTGTATAAAGATTAATAAGGTAAAATAATCTGTTAGGTGTGATTATTATTTGTGGTCCGTCAAATTTACGCTTCGGCGTCAAAAATAAAGTAAAATATTTAATATCGCAACAAATTAATGGGGGTATAGATGTAAAAATATCAAAAATAATAAGCGCACCCCATATAAAAACATAAGTGTAGATTTTAATTTATTTTTTATGGGTATGTTATTTTAAGTTTAAAGATATTAAACGATGTATAAAAATATATTGGATGCTTTATGTATTTATGATAAAAAAAGCTTCATGTAAATGAAGCTTTAGTATTAATCTTTTTCGATATTTAATTGATGTATTATAAACTTTCCATTTTGTTCTTTTAGTAGAAAGCTCACACGGAAATTTCCTTTTTTAGTGATCAGATCACCAGTTACGTATCTAGCTCCAGTTTTACCTCCAACATGCTTCTTTCTAAAATCGGATGGTTGAAAGTCTTTGAAAAACTTTGCTATGATTTGTTTAGCCTGCGATTTACTGTAGCTCGACTCTTTATCCTGAATGCTTAAAGCAACTCTATCGCCAAAAAAATTAGATAAGCTAATGCTATTTCCTTGTTTAAAAGCTTGAATCAAATCACTTGGTAAATTATTTCCATTTTGAGATGAAGCATCTGAACAATTGCCCAATACAAGAATACCTATAAATATGTATTTAATAATTCTCATCTGAATAGTTTTAATCTAATATCATTTACCTTTGTACAAATTCTGTGCGAAAAGTATATCGCAAGATAAAAAAATCTCATTAATGAAGATGACTGATTGATAATAAATCATTAATGAATTTTAGTATGTGATTGATTTGGTAAGTGTTATAGTGTTTAATTGGCTTCTGTTTTGATGTGTAATATAGAGTTTATAAACAGAAAAAACAGATTAAAAATATAAAAATGAAAATATCTCTTCTTGTAATTGGCAAAACAGATAAGGATTTCGTGATAAAAGGAATTGAAGAATATAGAAAGAGATTAGTGCATTATCTTCCTTTCGAATTGGTAATAATTCCTGATTTAAAGAATACTAAAAATTTGTCTGAAAATCAGCAAAAGCAAAAAGAAGGTGAATTAATTCTGGATAAAGTAAAAAACTCGGATACTTTAATTTTGTTAGATGAAAATGGAAAAGAGTTTTCGTCGGTGGGATTTTCGAAGTTTATTGAACAGAAAATGATTGCTGGAGTTAAGAATTTGATTTTTGTTATTGGAGGGCCTTATGGTTTTTCTAAGGATGTGTATAATAAGGCACAAGGAAAAGTGTCTTTGTCTAAAATGACTTTTTCGCATCAAATGATTCGAATGATTTTTGTTGAACAACTTTACAGGGCAATGACAATAATTAAGGGAGAACCTTATCATCATGTTTGATGATTTAATTGAATTATGCTAATTTGGGAGAAGTTTAGCATGAATGTTGTTAATCGAAACAATAATCTCAAAATTTTCTCTCTTGAAAAAAGCACTTCTCAAATATGTATTGGGGCTGTTATTGTTGGTTTTTCTGATACTGGCAATTTCGTCTAATTATTTTTTTAGTCGTAGTAATAGTCTCATTCATTCTGCTGATCGTATTCAGCAGGTTTTTCAAAAAAAAGAATTACTCCTCTCTAAGGATATAGGAGAACTTCGTTCTGCTATTAAGGATAAAAATATTGGTTTAAACCGTTACAAAGATTTTTCTGAATTTGAGCACGATTTAAAAAAAGATGGTTTTGTACTTTTTGGATTTAAAGGGGATAGTATTATTTTTTGGAGCGATAATTCATTTATTCTGCCAAAGGATTATTCGTTAAGAAATATGGAGGCTTCGGTTGCTAGGCTTCCAAATGGTTGGTACTATATTCAAAAACAAAGACAGGACTCTATAGATTTTTATGGTTTACTTCTATTAAAAAAGATATATCCATATCAAAATAAATTTTTGCGAAATTACTTCGATAAAGAATTTAAGATTCCTGCAGACTACACCATATCATTAGATAAAGAAAGTGGAGTGCCCATAAAGGATAAGAATGGCGATTATCTTTTTTCTATTAACGAAAGTGATTTAAGTTTTATTACGCAGAAAGAAGAAGACGGAACAGGTGTGCTATATGGTATTTTTACTATTCTCGCACTTATTTTTTGTAATATTATAATTACCGATATAAGAAATAAGAAACTTGGAGTAGCCTTACTTATTTTGTATGCTCTTTCTTTATTTTTTGTCAGGTATTTTATGTTGTTATATAATGCTCCGGGTGTTCTGTCCGATCTCGAAATTTTTTCCCCACTATTATTTGCCAGCTCATTCTTTTTTCCATCGCTTGGCGATTTTGTGTTAAATGCAGTATTTCTTTTTGCTTTAGTATATGCTTACTCGGTTTACTCTGTAAAGAATGAATTAAGTAAGAGTATTAAAGCAGTTTGGTTTTATTTATATATTGCTACTCATTTTATTGTTTTTTGGATTCTTTATTATTGGATTGGTGAATTAATTGCCAGTTTGGTAGTAGATTCCAGTTTTAGTTTACAGATGTTTGTTTTTCAGGATAAGGGAATGTATATTTTTACAGGCTTCTTTATTTTGATATTGCTTCTGTATTCTCTTGGTTATTTAACATATACAACAGCAGTGTTGGCAAAATTCCGATGTGCTCGCAACAAGTATTTTACATTGGTTTTTGTTGTAGCAATATTTGCTTCTGCTCTTATTTATTTTTGCGATTCTGTTGATAAGGATATAAGCTATTACCTGTTTCCTGTTGCACTGTTTCTTTTTACTGGTTTTGTTGCCTATTGGGAAGATAAGCGAGCCAGATACTCGTCTCTCATTATTTTATTATTGTTAGTAGCCATTGCCATTACTCATCGCATTAATGTTTTATCAGAGAAAAAAGAGGTACAGAACCGAATGGTTGCTGCCATGAATCTTTCAACCGAGTATGACCCAACTTCTGAGAATCTTCTGATAGATATGCAGAAAAAACTGGATGAGGATAAGATACTAGCAAACCTATGTGATCGGCCATTTTTAAACGAAATGAGAATAATGGATCATATTCAGGCAGAATACTTTACAGGATATTGGGAGCAATATCATTTACAAATAACAATTTGTAATGATAGCGACGATTTAAATATTGAGCCCGATAATGAAGTGAGAAATTGTTTTGAATTTTTTCATGAGATGATTCTGGAAGCTGGAGAAGCTATTCCCAATACAAATTTTTACTATCTGAATGAATTTAACGGAATGGTATCCTATCTTGGAGTTATCGAAACAAAATCGAAACGGAACGATTTGGTTAAAATTTATATTCGTTTAGACTCAAAAGTAGGCAATGAGGGTTTGGGCTATCCCGATTTATTGTTGGACGAAAAAGTTGCTCTTCGCCCTAGAGGTAATGATTATTCTTACGGAAAATATCGAAAGGGAAAGCTTATTGCATCTTCGGGGGAGTACTCATATTACATGAGTAATAAGGTGTTTGGTCATTCGGATAAAAATGTATTTAGACTTGAATTAGATGGATATGATCATTTGGTATACAAATTTGGCAATAATGCAGTTGTTGTAAGTAGTAAAATTGTAGGTTGGTATAATCGAGTAATTACTGTTCCGTATATTTTTGTAATGCTCTATGTTTTTGGATTTCTAATTTGGTTTTTAGAAAGATGTCCCTGGAAACTTAAATTTAATATGAGTTTTAAGTATCGAATACAGTATTCGATAGTTGGTTTATTAATGATATTTTTCATTTTACTGGGAGGAGGAACTGTTTATTATACTATTGAGAGAAGTGAACAGTTGAACAATAGGCAGTTGCGAGAGAAGTTGCAGTTGGTTAAACGAGAGGTTATTTCAAATTTAAATAAAGATAATAGTCTTGATTTTTTAACAGACCAATTGCGTCGATTATCTGGACTAATATATGCAGATATACACATTTACGATCCTTCAGGTAAACTGATATCTTCATCGAGACCAGAGATATTTGAAAAAGGATTGCAGCATACAAGAATGAATTTTGCAGCTTATTATCAATTATTTTTTCAGGAGAAAACAAGCTTTATACATCGCGAGGAAATTGGAACCATGTCGTATTTATCGGCTTATGAAGCTATTTTTGATGAAAATAACGAGTTGATAGCTTTTGTGAATTTGCCATATTTTCTTAAAAGTCAGGAGCTAGAGAAGGAGATGTTTAATCTTGTTTTGGCAGGTGTAAATCTTCATGTGTTCATGATTTTATTGGCTATTTTTCTTTCTGTTTTTATTTCGAATAAAATTACTAACCCTTTAAGAATGATTCAAAATCGATTAAAAGCAACGCGTTTTGGATCTTACGGAGAAAAAATTGAGTATTCGAAAGATGATGAAATTGGAAGCTTGGTTAAGGAATACAATCAGATGCTGCTAGAGTTGGAAGAGAGTGCAGAACGATTATCTAAATCGGAAAGGGAATCGGCTTGGAGAGAAATGGCTCGCCAAATAGCACATGAAATTAAAAATCCGCTTACCCCAATGAAATTGAGTATTCAGTTTTTACAGAGGAGGTTCGATGAAAAATCAGAAAATAGAGAAGAGCACCTTAAGCAGGTTAGCAAAACATTAATTGAACAAATTAATGCTTTATCGTCTATCGCCACAGCTTTTTCTAATTTTGCAAAAATGCCAAAAGCTAAAAGCGAGAGCTTAAATTTGGTCGATATTATTAATCATGTAATATCCTTGTTTAAAAATGATAAGTTTGATTTAAAACTGGTATTAAATGGTATCGAAAATGCAAAAGTTTTTGTCGATAGAGAGCAATTTGTAAGAGTATTTGTAAATTTGATTAATAATGCAATACAATCTATTCCCGAAGATAGACCTGGCCAAATTGTACTGGAGTTGGAAGAACAGGATAGTTTCTATCAGGCATCGGTTATCGATAATGGTTTAGGTATTGATAATTTGGTAAAAGAAAAATTGTTTTATCCTAATTTTACTACTAAATCGGGAGGAATGGGGCTCGGTTTAGCAATTGTTAAAAATATTGTAGAAAATGCAAATGGGAAAATATGGGTCGATTCAGAAGAGAATATAGGCTCTTGTTTTTTCGTTAAAATACCAAAATATAAAGAGTTATGAAAATAAAGATCTTAATGGATAATACCGCTAAGGAAGGGTTCGATTCAGTACACGGATTTTCTTCTATTGTTGAAGCTGGGAAAAAAATACTGTTCGATTTAGGACCTAATGAGCTATTTTTAAAGAATGCCGAAAAACTAGGCGAAGATCTTAAGGATATCGACACAATTGTTTTAAGTCACGGGCACTGGGATCATGGCGATGGCTTGGCTTATTTATCCAATAAGAAATTGATTTTGCATCCAAGTAGTTTTATCGAAAGGTTTAGAAAAAGGAATAATACCCATGTTGGACTTGCAATGTCTAAAGAAGAACTACAAAAAAAATATGAAATTATAGAATCGTGCGAACCATATTGGCTTTCTGAGCAAATGGTTTTTTTAGGTGAAATACCTCGAGAAAATGATTTCGAATCGCAGGAAAGTCCATTCCTTTTACCTGATGGAATGCCCGATTTTGTACCCGACGATTCGGCAATAGCTATTAAATTGACCAAGGGATTAGTTGTAATTAGTGGTTGCGCACATGCAGGAATTTGCAATACAGTATCTTATGCACGAAAAGTATGTGGAGTAGATAAGGTTTATGCTGTTTTAGGTGGTTTCCATTTAAAAGAAATAGATGAGGTAACCAATAAAACCATTCAATTTTTAAAAGATGAAAAAGTTGAATTAGTAGGACCAACTCATTGCACGAGTTTTAAGGTTCGCGACGAGTTTAAAAAGCATTTAAAAGTGATAAATCTTGATGCAGGATCTGTAATGGAATTGTAGTTAATTTACTTCGTCCATAGAAATAAGATTGTGTAAAATGGCATAAACCGTTAATCCGGAAACAGACTTTATGCCAAGTTTATGAGTAATGTTTTTTCGATGCGTTACAACCGTGTGTATGCTAATAAAAAGCTGATCGGCGATTTCCTTATTTGTTAAGCCCAATGCAATATGCGTTAGTATATTTTTTTCGCGAGCACTTAAGGGATCATTCGGTTTTTCTGCAGGGATGTCTTTGTTTGCTTTATTTATAACTTCTTGTATTTTGTCCAGAATACTGTTTTGAGAATCGGAATATAGCAAATAGGCGTCCGCTTTATATTTTATATTTATTTTTTGATTGTCAGAAATAAGCACCAAGCTCATATTTTTACCATTCTCGAAAATTTCATTCAAGTTATTAATATTGGTATCGAGCATATTTGGATTTACAATTAAAATATTCGGCTTAATCCGATTAAGCGAATCCATAAGTATGTCTTTATTACAAATGGTTTGCACTACTTCGGCATTTTCCAGTTTTTGTAAAATAGAATACAAACCTTTTCTAATTAAGCAGAGATTTTCAGCAATAAGTATAGTCGTTTTTGGCATAGATTCAGGAGTTTAAAAAAGGTTTTTAATTGATTTCTCCATCAATATAATCTTAGGTGTTAACACCTTGTCTTCTATGCGGGAATGGTAGTTTAAATCTTCTTCTAGCCTGAATAAATCCTGAATAATAGAATGATATAAGGTTGTATTTGCAGGCGGTCTAAGGTACTTAATCATTATGGTTCGTAAATCCATTAATTTCTCTTCCACATCATCATGGCCTTCCTCGTATTCTTCAATCGAAAATGAATCGAATATTTCCTTATTTTCAGTCGATAAATTCTGATTTTTAATTATCTCGTTAACTGTTAATACATAAGGGAAAACAACATCTTCTTCGTGCATAATATGCGCTGTAAGTTCATTTTTATAATCTTCGAAGAAATTTTTTATTAAGTTAATAAACTTCTTATTTTCATGCTCTTCCGAAGCCAGATTAAGTATTTTTTGTTCTATTTCACGCAAAGTAGTATTTAAATAACTGGAATGAGTCATTCTTAAATAAGCAACAATATTTTTAACCGAGATACTCTGAAGCTCTTCTTTAGGAAAATAATCCTGATCGTGATAAGCATTTACCAACTGAAGAAAAAAGTTCAGATCAACATTGTTTTCTTCGCAAACATCTGATACTGTTTTATCTCCAAAGCCTAAATTAATTCCAAATCGGTGGATAACAGGAATTAACAGGTAATTCATCTGAATTACGTCGGCTAATTTCATATTTCGGCTTATGCGCATATCGTTAATGTTTTTAATAAGTCTAAATTAATAAAAAACAGTGATTTTTAAACAGGAGCATAAAAAAACGAAAACTGAAACCAAATGAAGAATAGTATAACATTAAAAAAAAAGAAACATTATGGCAAAAGATTTCTTTGGTTTCATCTGGTCTCAGCTTCGAAGGCATGTTTTTATGACATTACAAATGTAGGATGATAGGAAAGTTTTCACAATACCAACATTTAATGATTTTTGAAGTGTAATTTACTTTTCAAAGTGTATTTTCTCTTTAATATAAAGAATTCTCGATTTGGCATACTCATATCTTTCTCCGCCAATATCACTGGTTTGTTGAATGTATTTCGAATAGTATTTTAACGCTTTAGATTTATTGTTTCCAAATTCTTCGTAAGTGCTTGCAATCTCGTATAGAGTTTCAGGATTAGAATCGTCAAGTTCTATATTTTTAAGATATTCCTTTACTGATTTTTCGAATTGTCGGTTTTTATTGTAGGCTTTTGCTAAATGTAAATGCATAGAAGCTTTAATCGAAGGCGTTACGTAAAATAAAGCATCTTCAAGAAATTTTATTCCTTTTTCACTGTCGTTTAACCTCGAATAGCAAACCCCCAAATAAAAGTTAATCATTGGGTCTTTTTCTAATGTTTTATTATATTTTTCAAGCCAATTAATTGCTTTTTTATATTGCCTTGTTTGCATATAACAAATTCCAAACTGTTTGTAATCGCTAAGCTTAAGCTTATTTCTTTCGTTTAAATCTTCAAAAATGTTTAGGGCGTTTTCATACCATTCCAAACCAATTAAACATTGCGCTTTCTTTTTTAAAATAAGATGATTGTTGGGGAAAGTATTTAGTCCGTTGTTGGCAAATGCTAAAGCTTGTTCATAAGCAGCCATTTCATAAAATTTTTGCATAATATGAAGAATTACAGTCAGATCGGTTTCGTTTAATTCGTATGCTTTTAAATAAGATGCCAAAGAGCCAAGGTAGTTTTGCATTTTATTCTTTACACTACCAATTTGTTTGTGCAGGTATGTGTTTAGCGAGTCTTTAACTATTAATCGTTCATAAATATTTAAACTTTTATTGTAGCTGCCTAATATTGTATAGGTTTTTGCAAGTAGTAAACTGCCTTGGTAATTAGTACTATCAATTTTTAGTATTTTTTGTAAAGTATTTCTGGCAGCAGGATAATTGCCCATAGAAAACAAACAATTTCCAAGGTTTATTAGCGTTGGAATCGACTTTGAATTTAATTGATATGCTTTTTGATAATTTTCAATAGCCTGCTTATTCTGGTTTAAATTTTGATATGCTTTTCCCAAACGAAAATGTAATTGGCTATTGGTACTGTCTTTATCGATTAACTGATTTAATAGCGGAATTGCACTTTCATATTTACCAGAAAACAATAGCTGATCGATTTTATTTACTTTCTGTGGGTATGCTTTAAGTGAAAATACAGCAAGTGTTACAATTAAACTTATGCTTAGTTTTATCATTGGTTTTTTGGGTTTGGTAATTATCAGTATAAATATAACTAAAAGATTAGTTATAAAAAATTTTATCACTTAGAATAAAAAAATAGCCGACTCTGAAATTATGAGTCGGCTAATGAAATTGCATGTTTTAGCAATTTATTTTTTTCGGATAAATATCTGAATAGGAACTCCGGTAAATTGCCAGTTCTTTCTAATCTGATTTTCAAGATATCTTTTGTATGGATCTTTAACGTACTGTGGTAAATTACAGTAAAAGGCAAATGTTGGAGCTAAAGTAGGTAGTTGAGTAACATACTTAATTTTAATAAATTTTCCTTTTACCGATGGAGGCGTAAAAGCATCAATAGCTGCTTGCATTACTTTGTTTAATTCAGAGGTTGTAATTTTACGAACCCTGTTTTCGTAAACATCAAGAGCCGATTCCAATACGTTTAGTAATCTTTGTTTCTCGGTTGCCGATGTAAATACAATCGGCACATCGTTGAAAGGGGCAATTCGATTTCTGATTTGTTCTTCGAAATCTTTCATGGTATTGGTTTCTTTTTCTATCAAGTCCCACTTATTAACCATGATTACAACACCTTTTCGGTTTTTAATAATTAAATCGAAAATTGCTAAATCCTGAGCTTCAACACCGCGAGTCGCATCCAGAATCATAACGCAAACATCAGCAGTTTCTATGGTTCGGATCGAACGCATTACCGAATAAAACTCTAAATCTTCATTTACCTTTGGTTTTTTGCGAACGCCAGCAGTATCAACCATCATAAAATCGTGACCGAATTTTTGGAAACGGGTATGAATAGAATCTCGTGTGGTTCCTGCTACATCGGTAACAATATTTCGCTCAACGCCAATTAAAGCATTTACGGTTGATGATTTTCCAACATTAGGACGACCAACAAAAGCAATTCTTGGTAAATCCGAGTTTTCTTCCTCAGGCTTTTCCTCAAAATCAGCAACTACTGCATCAAGTAAATCTCCTGTTCCCGAACCATTAACCGACGAAATAGGATAAACAAATTCACCAATTCCAACAGAATAAAACTCGTTGGCTGCAAAAATTAATTCACTGTTATCTGCCTTATTGGCAACTAAATAAACTTTTTTATTTGTTCGGCGAAGAACACGAGCAACTGCTTCGTCTAAATCGGTAAGTCCGTGCTGTACATCTAAAACAAAAAGAATAGAATCGGCTTCTTCAATGGCAAGAAGTACTTGCTTGCGAATTTCGTCGTCAAATACATCTTCCGAATTAAAAGAGTATCCTCCTGTATCTATTACCGAAAATTCTTGCCCGTTCCAGTCTGCTTTTCCGTAATTACGGTCGCGGGTAACACCAGCAGTTTCATTTACGATAGCTTGTCTTGTTCCTGTAAGTCTGTTAAAAAGTGTAGATTTTCCAACATTTGGACGACCTACGATTGCAACGATATTGCTCATTTTAATTATTTGTTATCTGCAAACGGAATTATAAAAATATCCGTTAAATGTATTATTGTTGATAGCCAAAGCCTTTCAACTTATTCTCTTTATTTCTCCAGTCCTTGGCAACTTTCACATACAATTTCAGAAAAACTTTTTTTCCAAAAAATGCCTCCATGTCTTTTCTTGCCTCGGTACCTACTTTTTTAAGTGCTTTTCCCTGATGTCCAATAATAATTCCCTTTTGAGAAGTTCGTTCAACATTAATCACCGCCATAATGTTGATGATTTTTGGTTCATCTTTAAATTCTTCTACTTCAACCTCAACCGCATAAGGAATTTCCTTGTCGTAGTTGGTTAAAACTTTTTCGCGGATAATTTCATTCACAAAAAATCGAGAAGGTAAATCTGTCATTTCATCCTTAGCAAAGTAAGGAGCTCCTTCTGGTAAAAGCTCTAAAATTCTATCAAATAAATTGGATACATTAAAATTCTCTTTGGCCGACATTGGGAAAATTTCAGCTTTTGGAAGCTTTTCTTTCCAAACATCCATCATTTCAACCAATTTTTCCTGATTGGTCAAATCGATTTTATTGAGAATTAAAATTACAGGCTTATCTGTGTTTTGTACCTTCTTTAAAAAATCTTCATTCTTATCGATAGTTTCAACCACATCGGTCACATATAAAATAATGTCAGCATCTACCAATGCAGAGGTTGAAAACTTCATCATCGACTCCTGAAGTTTGTAATTCGGTTTCAATACTCCGGGAGTATCCGAATATACAATCTGAAAATCATCTCCATTAACGATTCCTTTAATACGATGACGAGTGGTCTGCGATTTCGATGTGATAATCGAAATGCGTTCGCCAACCAAATTATTCATTAAGGTTGATTTTCCAACGTTCGGATTTCCAATGATATTTACAAAACCTGACTTATGCGACATATTATATCATTTTAATTTTAATCCCGAAAGCTTTCGGGGAATTCTAGTATAATGCCGATATACATTTAATGAGATTATTAGAAATAGCTTGCCCCGAATTATTCCGTGGAAGTAGACTAAACAATCTCCCGATATTTGTCGGTATTAAATGATAATCGATACTAACTCCAATTTAGTGATTTAAAAATTTTTGCAAAGATAGAATAATTAATATCATTTACGAAAATGTATAATATTCTTTAAGTGTGCGACTTGTATTTTTTTTGAGGTTAAATGTTTTGTAGTTTGTTAATATTCTTTAAAGCACATCCGCCTCATTTGTTTTTAAAACTAAAACAGCTATATTTGTATCAGAAAAGAGAGCTTAAAAACTCTGTTTCAACATATTTTATTGTTTCTTCAGGGCAGGGTGAAATTCCCGACCGGCGGTGATAGTCCGCGAATCTTTAACGAGATTGAACTGGTGTGATTCCAGTACCGACAGTACAGTCTGGATGGGAGAAGAAAAACAATTGATCAATTTGATTAATTCATGCCAATGGAAGTATTTTTCCGTGTGGCAAACCGTATAGTTAAAGCCCTGAATAGTTCAAGAACTGTTCAGGGCTTTTTTATTTTTGGATCATAGAAATGAGATTTGTATTTACTCATTAACGAAAAGAATGAACAGAGATTACAAATACATGCAAATGGCTTTCGAGCTAGCCAAAAAAGGAATTGGGAAAGTAAATCCAAATCCTTTGGTTGGAGCTGTTATTGTTAAGAACGATAAAGTAATTGGGAAAGGTTACCATGAATATTTTGGAGGACCACATGCTGAAGTAAATGCTTTTCGTTCTGCTAAAGAATCGGTGGAAGGTGCAACAATGTATGTAACATTAGAACCATGTTCTCATTATGGGAAAACACCTCCTTGTGCCGAGGCAATTGTGAAAAACAAGATTGGTAAAGTAGTAATTGGAATGTTGGATCCAAACCCTCTGGTAGCAGGTAAGGGTGCAAAAATTATAGAAGAGAATGGAATTGAGGTTGATTTTGGTTATTTGTGTGAAGAATTGACCGATATGAATCGGGTTTTTCTGAAATATATCCAAAGCAAAAAGCCTTATGTGGTCATGAAAACTGCAATGACTCTCGATGGAAAAATTGCCAGCAAAACAGGTGATTCTCGTTGGGTTTCCAATGAAAAATCGAGAGCTAAGGTTCATGAGTTAAGAAACAAATTGGCAGCAATAATGGTTGGTGTTGATACAGTGATAGCAGATGATCCAATGCTGACGACCAGATTAGAAAGTAGAGAAGGAAGAAATCCAATAAGAATTGTTGTGGATAGTAATTTAAGAATTCCTTTGGACTCGAGAATTTTAAATAGCAGTGTTGAAGCAAAAACAATACTTGCTGTTACTGAAAATGCTAAATCAGATAAAATAGAAGCGGTTGAAGCTTTAGGAAATAAGGTTCTTGTGATTGATTCTTTAAACGAACGAGTTGATTTGCAAAAACTGATGATAAAATTAGGAGAGGAAGGAATTGATGGTATTCTATTAGAAGGTGGAGCAACACTCAACTTCTCAGCTTTGCAAACCGGAATTGTTGATGAGGTAATCTCTTTTATTGCTCCTAAAATAATTGGAGGAGCAGAAGCTAAATCGCCAGTAGGAGGTGATGGAATTGAATTAATGAAAAATGCTATTCAGTTGAGTGATATAAAAATTGATCAGATAGATCAGGATTTAGTGTTAACAGGAAGAATTAAAAAGAACTCTGAAGATATTCTGGAGTGTAAATAAAGTAAAGGCATTAGAAGTTTTAATACTTTGAGCTTGTTACTTGATACTTGAAAAATATGTTTACAGGATTAATTGAAGAAATAGGAAATATTAAATCCATAAAAAAAGGTGGGAAAGCCATTCGTTTGGATGTTTCGGCCAGTAAAATAATGGACGATGTGAAATTGGGCGACAGCATTGCAACTAATGGAATTTGCCTGACTGTTGTAAGTTTCGATTCCAATGGTTTTTCTGCAGATGTAATGCCGGAAACCATGAGCCGAACCAATTTTGGATTGCTCGGAGCAGGAAGTTGTGTGAACTTGGAACGCGCTGTTCGTGTAGGAGATAGATTAGGTGGCCACATGGTAAGCGGACATGTTGATGGATTGGGAGAAATTGTAGGAAAAGAACAAGACGATAATGCGATATGGGTGAGTATTGCCGCTCCTAAAAACATTCTGAAATATGTGATTGAAAAAGGATCGATTGCGATTGATGGAATCAGTCTTACGGTGGCTTATGTGGATGATAAAATTTTTAAAGTGTCGATTATTCCTTTAACACAGGATGATACCACTTTAAGCTCCAAAAAGGCAGGCGAAAAAGTGAATTTAGAATGTGATATGACTGCTAAATATATTGAAAAATTTATGTTTCATAGAGATGACGAGAAAGATCAGAAAAAAAAATCAGATATCTCGATGGATTTTTTGAAAGAAAACGGATTTGTATAACAAACAACATAACAACAATACATAAAGCTATGGATTTTAATACTATAGAAGAAGCGATTGAGGACATCAGACAAGGAAAAATGATTGTGGTGGTTGATGATGAAGATCGTGAGAATGAGGGTGATTTGTTAATGGCTGCCGAGATGGTAACACCGGAAGCAATTAATTTTATGGCTCGTCAGGCAGGCGGTTTAATTTGTATGCCAATTGTTAAGGAAAGATTGGATGAATTAAACATCGATATGATGGTGTACAACAATACAGATGCAAAGCAAACGGCTTTTACAGTTAGTATTGATGCTGCAGATTGTACAACAGGAATTTCGGCCCATGAAAGAGCGCATACCATAAAAAAAGTATTAGATAAAGCTGCCAAACCGGAAGATTTTACTCGTCCGGGACATATTTTTCCATTGGTAGCTCGCAAAAATGGAGTATTGGTTCGGGCAGGACATACCGAGGCAGCAGTCGATTTGGCGCGAATGGCAGGTTTGTATCCGGCAGGAGTGATTTGTGAAATCATGAATGAAGATGGAACCATGGCTCGTGTTCCTCAGTTAAAGGAATACATCAAAGCTCACAATCTTAAGATGATTACCATTGCTGATTTGATTGAGTATCGTCGTCAGACAGAGAGCATGATTGAAAAAATAACCGAGACCGAAATGCCAACCAAACATGGTGAATTCAGAGCTCATGGTTATATCAATAAAATAACAGGAGAGCATCATGTTGCTTTGGTAAAAGGTGATGTGAATACCGAAGAGCCTGTATTAACCCGAGTGCATTCGGAGTGTTTAACCGGAGATGCTTTTGGGTCGCTGCGTTGCGATTGTGGTGATCAGTTGCAAGAGGCGCTGCGAAGAATTAACGAAGCAGGAAGAGGTGTGTTGTTATACATGCGTCAGGAAGGAAGAGGAATTGGTTTGATAAATAAATTACGTGCTTACCAGTTGCAGGATATGGGTATGGATACTGTTGAAGCAAACCTTGCTTTAGGCTTTAAAGCCGATTTGCGCGATTATGGTATTGGTGCAGCAATTCTTGCTGATTTAGGCATTAAGAATTTGAAGCTGATGACCAATAATCCTCTAAAAATAGCGGGAATAAAAGGATACGGAATTAAAATTGTCGATCGGGAAGAGATTGAAATGTCTCATCATGAGAAAAATGAATTTTACCTAATGACGAAGATGAAAAAAATGGGCCACATGTTGCATCAGGATGTGAAGTGGAATCTTCAGAACGACGATAAAAAAATAAAATAAGTTAATGTGTTAATGAGAATATGAGGAATCTCATTTCTCACATCTAAAATCTAAGATAAAATGAATACAATTGAAGGTAAATTAATAGCTGAAGGTCTTAAGTTTGGAATTGTAGCAGGACGTTTTAACGAATTTATTGGAAGCAAATTATTAGGTGGTGCTTTAGATGCAATTAAGCGTCATGGTGCATCCGAAGCTGATGTTGATCTTGCATGGGTTCCTGGAGCATTCGAAATTCCATTGCTTGCTAAAAAAATGGTGAAAAGTGGAAAGTACGATGCGGTAATTTGTTTGGGAGCTGTTATTAAAGGTTCTACTCCTCATTTCGACTATGTGTCGAACGAAGTTACCAAAGGTGTGGCTAGTGTTTCTTTAGACTCCGAAGTTCCTGTTATTTTTGGAGTTTTAACTACCAACTCTATCGAAGAGGCAATTGAACGTGCCGGAACAAAAGCTGGAAACAAAGGTTTTGAAGCAGCAGTTTCTGCAATTGAAATGGCTAACCTATTAAAGCAGTTTTAATTAGTAAACTGTTCTCAGCAATTGGCTGTAAGAGTATAAATAAAAAAACTGCAATCTGTTTTGAGTGTATTTCTCAATAGTAGATTGCAGTTTTTTAGCTAAATGCTTATAATGGCAGCAATTTTTAGAAGTTTTTCAGCATTCTAACTTCTTCTTCGCTTAGGAATCTCCATTTTCCTCTAGGGAGATTTTTCTTGGTAATTCCTGCAAAAAATACTCTGTCAAGTTTTTCAACTTCGTAACCCAAATGTTCGAAAATACGACGAACAATTCTATTTTTTCCAGAGTGAATTTCTAATCCCACTTGCTTTTTGTCTTCAGAATCGGCAAAGCTAATGGCATCAGCCTTTATTAATCCATCTTCCAGTTCCAAACCTTCTAAAACCTTATCAAGCTCTTCTTGGGTAATTTCTCGATCAAGAAATGCATGATAGATTTTTTTCTTGTTATAGCTTGGGTGAGTTAAGCGTTTTGTTAAATCACCATCATTAGTAAAAAGTAATACTCCAGTTGTCATTCTGTCTAATCTTCCTACCGGATAAACTCTTTCCTTGCAAGCATTTTTAATTAAGTCCATAACCGTTTTGCGCCCCATCGGATCATCTAGTGTAGTCACAAAATCTTTAGGTTTGTTTATGGCAATATAAACTTTTGCTTCGGGCTGAAGAAGAGTTCCATCCATACACACTTTATCCTTAATGTTAACCTTTGTACCTACTTCGGTTACAACAGTACCATTAACAGTTATTCTGCCATCGGCAATTCTAGTGTCAGCTTCTCTTCTCGAGCAGGCGCCTGTGTTCGAAATGTATTTGTTTAATCGTAATATTCCATCGGCAGGTCCTACCAATTTTGCATGTTCTAGCTGTTTCTTTTTGCTATAATGCTTTTTACGAAGCACCTCTTTCTCTGGTTTATTTTTAAATCGCTCTGCTTTTTGTTCTTCTATTTCTTTTTCAGATTTTTCTTCAAAGGTTCTTTTTTTGTCAGCAAAGTTTGGTCTTCTTCTGTCGTCCTTACGATTTCTCGATTTCCAATCTCTATTACCTCTGCGATCTCTTGGTGAATCATCCTCCGAATAATTTGAAAACGATTCTCCATCGTGTTTTCGAAAACCTTTATTAAATTTTCTTTTACCCTTAAAAGTTTTCTCGCCTTCTTCCTGGTTTCTTTCGAAATTGGAGCCACGTTTCTTGTCCAATCTCGAATTCGAGTCTTCTGATTTTCTATTGTTGTATCTTTTCGACCCAAATGAAGATCTGCCTCTGCCTGGTTTTTGTTTTTTATTCTCTTCCATTTCTGATTAAATCATCTGTTCTGAACCTGCAAAGGTATTAATAATCAAAGAATATATTAATTTCGGGTCTTAATAAATAAAAATTAATAGTATTAAAAATTAATCTTGCCCTTAATTTTACTCCCATGCAATTAAGTTGTAAGGCAGGTGTAGATTTATAAAGGTTCCGAGAATAAGGCTTATTCCATTATTTTTTAAACAATAATCGACATAAAAAGGAATAATGGCTTGATTTGTTTTACTAAATTTGATGCAAAATTTACTTTCGAGTTTCTAGAATTGTATAGGAATTTTAAAAGCAAAATTTTGATTATTTAACTAATCTGTAAACTTTAAATAAAATTATAATATGACATTAATAAAATCTATATCGGGAATTCGAGGAACCATTGGTGGGCAAGTTGGCGATGGCTTAAGTCCTCTTGATGTTGTGAAATTTGCTGCAGCTTATGGAACTTGGGCACTACGCCGACACAATGGCAATAAAATTAAAGTTGTGGTAGGTCGCGATGCACGTATTTCTGGAGAAATGGTAGATAAGTTAGTGGTTGGAACTTTATTAGGACTTGGAATTGATGTTATAGAAATAGGATTAGCATCAACACCAACAACAGAATTGGCTGTAACAGGCGAAAATGCTCATGGTGGTATTATTCTTACAGCAAGTCATAATCCAAAACAATGGAATGCATTAAAATTATTAAACGAAAAAGGCGAGTTTCTTAACGATGAGGATGGAAAATTAGTTTTATCCATTGCCGAAAACGAAGATTTTAATTTTGCTGATGTTGATGACTTAGGAAAAGTTACCAACATTGATAATTATACTCAAAAGCACATCGAACATGTTTTATCTTTAAACCTAGTTGATGTAGAAGCAATTAAAAAAGCAAATTTCTCAGTTGCTGTTGATGCTGTTAACTCGGTTGGTGGAATTGCAATTCCAGAATTGTTAAGAGCATTGGGAGTGCAAAATGTTGTTGAATTGTATTGTGAACCAAACGGACAATTTCCTCATAATCCAGAGCCGCTTCCCGAAAATCTTACCGAAATTGCAAAGGTAATGAAGGAAGGGAAAGCCGATTTGGGTTTTGTTGTAGATCCCGATGTAGATAGACTAGCAATTGTAAACGAAGATGGAAGTATGTTTGGAGAAGAATATACTTTAGTTGCTTGTGCCGATTATGTTTTGGCAAATACTCCGGGTAATACTGTTTCTAATCTTTCCTCAACAAGAGCCTTAAGCGATGTTACAAAAAAACACCAAGGAGATTACGAAGCATCGGCAGTTGGAGAGGTTAATGTTGTAAGCAAGATGAAAGCTAATAATGCAATTATTGGTGGCGAGGGTAATGGTGGGATTATTTATCCTGAGAGCCATTATGGAAGAGATGCTTTGGTTGGAGTTGCTTTGTTTTTAACACATTTGGCTAAAACCGGTAAAAAAGCATCAGACTTAAGAGCATCATATCCAAATTATTTTATTTCGAAAAATAAAATTCAATTAACACCCGAAATTGATGTTGATGCTGTTTTAGTTGCCATGAAAGAGAAATATCAAAACGAAAAAGTAAATGATATTGATGGTGTTAAAATAGATTTTGCAGAAGAGTGGGTTCATTTAAGAAAATCGAATACCGAACCAATTATTCGTATTTATTCTGAAAGTGAAAGTCAAGATACTGCAAATAAATTGGCAGAAAAGATCATTTCGGAGATAAAAGAGATTATAAAATAAATATTATCATTATAATTATGAAAAGTGTAGTGGGATATCTGCTACACTTTTTTAGTTTATAAAGAGAAAAAATTCCGTAATCGTTTGCACTGCTATTCTTCAAAGTTTTTTAGACTGTATTTGGTGTTTTTTTTTAAGTGAATTATTTTCTTCAATGGATGTTGAAAATAGCATAAATACTAAGAGGTCCGAATATCTGTTAATGAGCTAAAGTGTTGTGTGGGTGTTTTTACCCATTGTCTAAAGTTTCTAAATATGTACAAAAGTGTATGTATATTTTTTAAATTTTATATATTTATTAAATCCTGTTGAATAGCAGGTTAATTTCTAATTTAAAATTCATCATTGTATATATATTTGTCACATAATAAAGAAAAAATTCTTCATTAAAGAGAAATAAATTATATAATCATAGACTAAATGCTTTATGAAATATTCATGATAAAAAGAGATTTTAATTATTTGATTCGTGATTATTACATATTGCTTTATTTAAAAACTTATTGACATGAAAATTACAGTTGTAGGTGCAGGAAACGTGGGCGCAACTTGTGCTAATTGCATTGCTCAAAAAGAATTGGCAAACGAGGTAATTGTTGTAGATATTAAAGATGGTTTGGCAGAAGGAAAAGCCTTAGATATGTGGCAAACTGCTCCAATTAATTACTATGATACAAGAGTAAAAGGTGTAACTAATGATTATGCAGCAACTGCAGGATCAGAGGTTGTTGTAATTACTTCGGGACTTCCTCGTAAACCGGGTATGAGTCGTGATGACTTAATCGCGACCAATGCAGGTATCGTTAAAATGGTAACCGAAAATGTAATTGCTCATTCTCCTGATGCAATCATTATCATTGTATCTAATCCTTTAGATGTTATGACTTATGCAGCATTTTTAACTGCTAAAAAAGCATCGAACAAAGTATTTGGTATGGCTGGTGTATTGGATACAGCTCGTTACCGTGCATTCCTTGCCGAGGAGTTAAATGTTTCTCCTAAGGATATTCAGGCTTTACTTATGGGTGGACACGGAGATACAATGGTTCCATTGACTCGTTATACTACCGTTGCAGGTATTCCTGTTACTGATTTAATTGAGGAAGATAAGCTGAATGCTATTATCGAAAGAACTAAATTTGGTGGTGGTGAGCTAGTGAACTTGATGGGAACATCTGCTTGGTATGCGCCAGGAGCAGCAGCAGCTCAAATGGTTGAGGCAATTGTTCGCGATCAAAAAAGAATTTTCCCAGTTTGTGCATTGCTTAATGGCGAATATGGAATGAAAGATATTTACCTAGGAGTTCCTGTAAAATTAGGAAAGAATGGTATCGAAGAAATTATCGAAGTAAAATTAAACGAAGAAGAAATGGCTATGTTGAAAGATTCGGCAGAAGCTGTTAAGTCTGTAATGAAAGTTTTAGATGAAATGAATATTATATCTTAATTAATTCATTTTATTAAAGGTAAAAGAGGTTGTTTCTATTTTGAAACAACCTTTTTTTATATAAAATTATTTTGAATGATACAGTATCAAATCTCATTTAGATTTTGTTTAGTATTGATAGTGTAAATATCTCATGTTTTGGTATATTTGCTATCCTTTGAAAATACAGATAATGGATATAGAAATACCCATAGAAATAATAGAATTAGAAAATAATAGCTATCACCTTCTTATTAAGTGTACAATAAATTCATTACAAGAAGGCGAATTGGTAATTGATACAGGAGCATCTAAAACAGTTTTAGATAAAAATTTTGTTGATGTTTATGAAAAATTTGAACAAAATGAATCGGAGATGCAATCCAGAGGATTAGGAGAAGGAAGTATTGAAACCCAAATGGGAAAAATTGAGAGTTTTCAGATTGGAGAACTAATTGTTGATGATTTTTCTTGTGCATTAATCGATCTATCAGGCATTAACGAAATGTATCAGCAATATTGTCAGAGGAAAATTTGCGGTTTATTGGGTAGCGACTTCCTTTTAAAGCATCATGGAATTATTAATTATAGAGAAAAAAAACTGAAATTAGAAAGCTTCTAATTCTTCCAGATTTCAAAAAGTCTGAAAATGCATTAAACGCTTGAATATATTGAACAAAGGAATTTGAAAAAAATTGATATATTTGTGCGTTAATTTGAGGGTAAAAATATAAAATACCACATATAATAAGAATTTTTTAAACCTAAACACATGCGAAATAAAGGAGCGATTCGTCTACTCGCTATTGTCTTTGCGTTAGTGAGTTTGTATCAATTGACTTTTACTTACGTAACGAAAAAAGTTGAAAAGGAGGCTCAGGAATTTGGAGCTGGCGACATTAAAAAGGAACAAACTTATCTTGACTCGATAAGAGGAGAAGAGGTTTATAATTTCTTTTGGCTGAAAAAGTACACTTATAAAGAGTGTAAAGAGTTGGAAATGAATCTTGGGCTTGACCTAAAGGGCGGTATGAACGTTACAATGGAAGTATCTGTTGTTGATATCATCAAAGCGATGGCTAACAACAGCAAAGATAAAACTTTCAATGCTGCAATTGCTAAAGCAAAAGAGATGCAGGCTAACAGTAATAAGGGATTTGTTACCCTGTTTGGAGAAGCATTTAACGAAATAGATCCTAATGCTCAGTTATCATCTCCAGATATTTTTGGAACTCTTGAGTTGAAAGATAAAATTCCATTTGGAGCTTCTAACGCTGATGTGTTAAAGGTAATAAAGGAAGAAACCGATGGTGCGATTGATAATACATTTAATATTCTTCGTTCTCGTATCGACCGTTTCGGTGTAGCACAGCCAAATATTCAAAAAGCTGATGTATCGGGTCGTATTATTATCGAACTTCCAGGTATTAAAGATGCTGCTCGTGTTCGTAAGCTTTTACAGGGAACTGCAAGTTTAGAGTTCTGGGAAACTTACAGTACTGGCGAGGTAATGGGGTATCTTAATGCTGCAAATACTAAATTGGTAGAAATTAATGCTGCTTCTGACCTTGAAGAAGAAGATACTACCAAAGCCAAAGAAGAAGTTAAAGAAAAAGCAAAAGATGAGGAAGCTTCTCTTTTAGATAAAATTGAAGAAGAAGGTGCGCAAGATTCTTTGGCAACTCAGGATGCTAAAGCAATGGAAAAAATGTATCCTTTGTTTTCAAAATTAAATCCAGCTCAACAAGGTGGATCATCAAAAGCTGTTGTGGGTAGATCATTAGTAAGAGATACTGCAGAAGTTAATAAGATGTTGGCAATGCCAGCTATTAAATCGGTTTTACCTCGTAACTTAAAATTCTATTGGGGTGTTAAGCCAATTGATGAAGGTGGCAATATATTCGAATTATTTGCAATTAAAGTTACCAGTAGAGATGGAAAAGCTCCTCTTGATGGTGATGCTGTAACTTCAGCTCGTGAGCAAGTAGATCAAAATACAGCTCGTTATGAAGTATCAATGAGTATGAGTGGTGAAGGTTCTAAAACCTGGGCTCGCTTAACAAAAGATAACGTAAACCGTGCCATTGCAGTTGTTTTGGACGGATATGTATACACTGCTCCTAATGTAATGGGAGAAATTAAAGGTGGACAATCAAGTATTAGTGGTGATTTTTCGGTTACTGAAGCAAAAGACCTTGCTAACATTCTAAAATCAGGTAAACTTCCAGCGCCGGCTCACATTATTGCCGATGAGGTTGTTGGACCATCTCTTGGTAAAGAATCTATTCAGAAAGGTATGTATTCATTTATCATCGCTTTCGTGTTGGTATTGGTTTACATGTTCTTCTTCTATAGTAAAGGTGCTGGTTTAGCTGCAAATATTGCACTGATTGCCAATTTGTTCTTTATTTTTGGTATTCTTGCTTCTTTAGGTGCTGTTCTTACTTTACCAGGTATTGCCGGTATTGTACTTACAATTGGTATGTCGGTCGATGCCAACGTACTTATTTATGAGCGTATTCAGGAAGAATTGAAATCCGGTAAGGGATTAAGCCTTGCGGTAAGCGATGGTTATAAGAATGCTTATTCTGCAATTATTGATGGTAACATTACTACTTTATTAACTGGTATTATTCTTTACTTATTTGGTGAAGGTCCAATTAAAGGTTTTGCAACTACATTGGTAATTGGTATTTTCTCTTCATTATTCGCAGCAATTTTCATTACTCGTTTAATTTTTGAAGCATCATTAGCTCGAAACAGAAAAATTACTTTCTCAACTAAGTTTACCGATAACTGGTTGCGTAATGCAGGAGTTAAGTTTTTACAGAAAAGAAAAATATTCTATGTAATTTCTGGAGTAGCAATTGTATTGAGTATTGGTTCTCTTGCTACAAAAGGTTTGAATCAAGGTATCGATTTTACAGGAGGTAGAACTTATGTTGTAGCATTCGATCAGCCAGTAGCTGTTGAAGATATTGCGCAATCTCTTGATAAAGTATACGGACATGCTCCAGAGGTAAAAACTTTTGGTGGCGATAATCAGGTTAAAATATCTACAAAATACAAGATTGAAGAATCGGGTACAGAGGTTGATGATGAGGTTGAAGGCTTATTATATGATGGTTTGAAATCATACTTAGCTGATGGAACTACAAAAGTTGATTTCTTGGAAAACAACCGTAAAATGTCACAAAAAGTAGGACCAACCATTGCCGACGATATTCGTACTTCTGCATTCTGGTCTATTATTGGAGCATTAATCGTAATCTTCCTTTACATCATGTTCCGTTTCTCGAACTGGCAATATGGTTTAGGTGCAGTTGCTGCCTTAACTCACGATTCAATTATTGTATTGGGTATCTTCTCAATTTGCTACGGATGGTTACCATTCTCGTTAGAGATTGATCAGGCATTTATTGCGGCAATTCTTACTGTAGTGGGTTATTCTATTAATGATACCGTGGTTGTATTTGACCGTATTCGTGAGTATTTGGGATTATATCCTAAACGCGATCGCGAAGAGGTTGTAAATAAAGCCTTGAACAGTACAATGCGTCGTACATTTAGTACATCGCTTTCTACAATGGTTGTATTATTAGCGATCTTCTTGTTCGGTGGTACTTCAATCCAAGGATTTACATTTGCATTATTAGTCGGAGTAATTGTTGGTACATACTCTTCTCTATTTATTGCATCTCCAATTGCTTACGATACTAGCTTACGTGTACAAAAAGTGCATGCTAAGAAAAAATAGTATATAGTATAAAATCATCTAATCCTTCGAGTCTTTTGATTCGGAGGATTTTTTTTTGCCATTATTTTCTCAAAGAATACGAGGTGGAAAATGATTTTCTCGTTGGGTAGTTTATCTTAAATCTACGATCACTCATCTATTTAAAATTTCTTAGGTATATTTGTACAAAATGAATTTGATAACAGTTACTATTTTATCAATTCTAATTAAAGATCAATATAGATAATTCTTTATTTCTCATTATAAAGTATTTATTATTCGATTATAAAGGAGTAATTTAAATGGAAAACATGCTTTTATTTATTAGTGGAGGAGAGATTGTTATTGTGTTTATTGTTGTTTTATTGCTGTTTGGCTCTAAGAAAATTCCAGAACTAGCACAAGGTTTAGGTAAAGGAATGAAAGAATTTAAACGAGCAGCCGACGATATCAAAAAAGAGATAAAAGACGAGACCGATGTTCTTGATAGCATCAAGGATTTTAAAGATGATATCAGTAAAAAATTATAACTTAATTTGATCTTACCTAAATTTGGTAAATTTCTTTATATAAATGGATTATTTATTTTTAATTATAGGATTTGTAGTCCTGTTATATAGTGGCGATCTGCTTGTAAAAGGTGGAGTTGCACTTTCCTCGCATTTTAAAATTTCAACTTTAGTTGTAGGTGTTACCGTAGTATCGTTTGGAACTTCGGCACCAGAGCTATTTGTTAGTTTAGATGCTGCTTTATCTGGTAGTCCCGATATTTCTATTGGTAATATTGTTGGCTCAAATATATCAAATATCGCCTTAGTGCTTGGTTTTACAGCTATTTTACTTCCTTTGCCTGTGCGCAGTAATTCCATAAAATTCGACTGGCCTGTTATGATGGGTGCTTCGGCCTTATTTTATGTTTTTATATTAAATAATAAGCTAGAAACTTATGAAGGAATAATATTTGTTTTGCTTTTGATTTCGTTTATGGTATGGACCGTTTGGAACTCTAGAAGAGAAAGCAGAAGTATGGCCGAAGAATTTAAAAAAGCGAAGTATTCTATTCCTGTATCTGTATTGTTATTGGTAGCCTCTTCGTTTGGATTGTACTATGGAGCAAATTTATTGGTTGATAGTGCCAAAAATATAGCTATAGATTTTGGTGTTAGCGAGCGCGTAATTGGACTTACTGTTGTTGCTTTTGGCACATCGGTTCCCGAATTGGCAACTTCTGCAGTAGCTGCATTCAAAAAAGAAATGGATATATCTATTGGTAACATTATTGGTTCTAATATTTTCAATATTCTGGGTGTGCTTGGTGTAACATCTGTTGTTAAAAATATACAGGTAAGTGAGGCAATTATTTCATTCGATATATTGGTTATGCTTGCAGTATCTTTATTACTTTTTTTATTGATATTACCACTTAAAAATGGTAAGCTTCATCGTTGGAAAGGTGTTTTGCTTATGGCAAGCTATTTTATTTATGTATATTTAGTTTTCAAGCAATAATTGTGTGTATATGATCAGCGCAGAGCAAATCAAAAAAAGTTTTGGAAGTGTAAATGTTTTAAAAGGAGTCGATCTTTGTATTAAAAAAGGTGAGATTGTTTCGGTGGTTGGAGCCAGTGGAGCAGGAAAAACAACTTTATTACAAATATTAGGAACCTTAGATAGACCAGATGCCGGTTCTATTTTTTACGACGGAAAAGATGTTTCTCTATTAAATGAGACCGATTTATCTGCTTTTCGAAATTCTAATATCGGATTTGTTTTTCAATTTCATCATTTATTGCCCGAATTTACTGCTTTAGAGAATGTTTGTATTCCTGCTTATATAGCTAATAAATCTAAGAATGAAGCTACTAAAAGAGCCAAGGAGTTACTGGAAATGCTAAGCTTAGGACATCGTTTAAATCATAAGCCATCCGAATTATCGGGCGGAGAAAAGCAGCGGGTAGCTGTGGCACGTGCCTTAATAAACGATCCTTTGGTTATTTTAGCCGATGAGCCATCTGGAAATCTTGATTCTAAAAGCAGACAAGAACTTCATGAACTATTCTTTACTTTGCGCGATCAATTTAACCAGACTTTTATTATTGTAACGCACGATCCAGACTTAGCCGAATTGTCGGATCGGCAGATTGTTATTTCTGACGGACAGATTGAAAAGAATGCTTGATTTAAACAAACAGGAATTAAAAGACTTTTTGGAAGAAAAGTACGATTTGTATAATCGTGAATCTTTTATTGAGAGCGATCCTATTTTACTTGCCAAACGTTACACTCGAAAAGAAGATATTGAAATTGCAGCTTTTATGAGTGCTAGCATTGCTTGGGGACAACGCTTAACTATTGTTCGTAATGCTAAGCGTATTACTGAACTTATGGGAAATCAACCTTTCGAGTTTATTATGAATGCCTCCGATTTAGAATTTGAAATTTTCAAGGATTTTAAACATAGAACTTTTAATGGCGAAGATTGTATTTTCTTTTTAAAATCTTTGCGAAATATTTATCAGAATCACTCTGGTTTAGAAGGTGTGTTTACTCAAGGAAGAAAACAATCGGGCAATGTAAAAGGTGCTATATCTTATTTTCGTAAAATATTCTTCGAAGTAGATCATCTACAAAGAACAGAGAAGCACATTTCGAATGTAGATAAAAAATCGGCAGCCAAGCGAATAAATATGTTTCTGCGCTGGATGGTAAGAAAGGATGACCGTGGTGTTGATTTAGGTTTATGGAATGGTATTAAGTCTGCTGATTTATTTTTGCCTTTAGATGTTCATACCGGAAATGTAGGTCGAAAACTAGGACTGCTAACTCGAAAACAAAACGATTGGACTGCTGTTGATGAGATAACCAAAAATTTAAGAACGCTTGATTCAAACGATCCTGTTAAATATGATTTTGCTCTTTTTGGATTGGGGATTTTTGAGAAATTTTAAATTCTAATTGTATATTTCAACCTAACATTCTTTATTTTCTTATTCACTCATTTATTAATAATGGCGAACAATTATTTCGACTTTAAACAATTTAGAATTAATCAGGTAGGTTCGGCTATGAAAGTAGGAACCGATGGGGTTTTATTGGGTGCCTGGACTGAGATTGACGGAGCTGAGAGAATTCTTGATATTGGTACTGGAAGCGGATTAATTGCAATTATGCTTGCTCAACGAACAAGTGAGAATGTAAAAATTGATGCTGTTGAAATTGATGAATCGGCTTATGAACAAGCTAGTGAGAATATAAATAGTTGTATCTGGAACAAAAGAATTAAAATTTACCATATTTCTTTTCAGGATTTTTGTAAAACAGAAGTAAGCTCTTACGATAAAATTGTAAGCAATCCTCCTTATTTTATGAATGGCTTAAATGCTAAAGGGGATGCCCGAACCAAAGCCAGGCATGCTGATCATTTGCCATTTGAGGAACTGTTGGAGGGAGCAAAAAAATTACTAAGATCATCGGGTACATTTTCGCTTATTTTACCCATTGAAGAGGGAGATTACTTTATTCGCATAGCAAAACTAAGTGGTTTTTATTTAAAAAGGAAAGTGTGTGTTTTACCAAATCCGGGAAAACCAGCAAAAAGATACTTGTTGGAATTTTCCTTACATGAATCGCTACTACAGGAATATAAATTTGCTGTTGAAAACGGACAAAGACATGTTTATTCTCCTGAATATATTGAGCTAACAAAAGATTTTTACCTTAAATTTTAGGAATTAAGATAACATTATTTTTCTGATTGTAATCGAAAATTAGTCCACCAT
This sequence comes from uncultured Marinifilum sp., assembly GCF_963677195.1. Taxonomy (NCBI): domain Bacteria; kingdom Pseudomonadati; phylum Bacteroidota; class Bacteroidia; order Marinilabiliales; family Marinifilaceae; genus Marinifilum; species uncultured Marinifilum sp. Next base: position 521,833 of record NZ_OY781918.1, on the reverse strand, counting down.
TCCTCCAGTTCAAATTTACTTTCGTAAGCTCCGGCTTTTAATTCATCTACTCGTTTTTGAATGTATTCTTTACTGCTTAGGGCCGAATAATACTCCTGATTAGCTTCATTTATACTGGCAATACCAATGCTGAGTATTGGATTTGTAGGTATTTTTTCGAGATACAGATTTTTTAAGGGAATATGAATTCGACAGCTAAATAAAACTTGTTTGTTTGTGTTTAAATATACTCTAACTTCTTCGTTTATATTGGTTGTACTCAGTAAAATATTCTCATTAATTTGCCTATCTACAATTTCATAGTCCTGAAATCTATCTATTAACTCCTCCTGAAACTCAATAGTTGAAAACCTTTTTAAATAAGATCTGAATTTATTATCGGTAAATGGAATATCAACAGGCATTGGATAATTTACAGCATAAATATTTTTCGATTTTCCATCCGGATCAATCCAAATACTTAGTCCTAAGTTGTATATTTTTTGTAAAGTAAAAGGAGAATTGGTCTCGAGAATAATATCAATAAATTCATTGTTATTAAAAACTTTTAAACTTAACTGATCGCTTGAGTGATAATATATTGCTTCGGTAGTTTTAAAATTTTCTTTAGAGGATACCGGATTCCAGTAAGAATTAAAATATTTGCCAGAGGAACAGGATATAACAGTAATTATAAAAACCGTTAGTAAAAGGTAAATTCGAAACATAAAAGCTAATATTAGATTTTATTCAAAAATAGAAAAATACTATTCTAATTTAAGCGAACAAGTCTAAAGTATTTAAAAATTATAAAATAATTTCCTTTTCAATAAATTTAACACCTAGTACTTCCAGTTCATTTAAAATTGGCTCGTAAAGTTCCCTAGCAGTAGGAATTTGAACTCCAGGTAAATTAACTTTACCTATTGCAAGAAGTTTAGTGGCAATGCCCAATGGGGTGCCAACGGTGTACGACATAGCAGTATTATCTTTGTCTTTTCCTTCGTAGCACATCGACGAGATAATCTGTTTTTTCATGCCTGTGTTTGTAAACTCAAATTGATGCTGCATAACCAATAAGTCTCGGTCTTTTTCGCCTAAGGACCATTTTTCTTCCAGAATTTTTTGCAGGATCATTGCCGGACTAGCATCCTTAATGCCTATTGTTTTATCTGAAAACAAACCAAGCCATTGTAGTTTACTAAAAGCTTCAGAATTTTTATTTATGTTTATAAATTTACATAGATTTTCTTCGGTATGTACAAGATCGCCAGGAAGGAAACTATTTAAAAAGGACCTGTTAGATAATAGTTGCGAATTTTTTATTGTATAGGAATCGTCGGTGCAGCCCAATCTCACCAATATGTTCCAAGCTTCGCAATATCCGGGACGACGCATGGTACCTCTAATAATGGTCGGAATATCTTCTAATCCGTAAAGTTTACAATATTGCAATGAATTTCTGTTTGGATACACTTCAAATTCTCCGTAAGTATCTATTTCTGTTTTTATAATATTATTAAATAGATTATTATAGGGAATATATTTGTAATGACCATTTTCTTTGTATTGAGCAATGCCTTGTCCGGCGAGAACTACATTTTTTGGATTCCAGGAGAACTTATAATGCCATGGATTATTATCGCAATCGGGTGCAAGCAAACCACCACAAAATGATTTAAACGAAAGCAATTTTCCACCTTCCTTTTTTATTTTATTGATAACTCTCATGGCCGACATGTGATCAATTCCTGGGTCGACACCCAATTCGTTCCAAAACGAAAGTCCCAGTTCTTTTGCTTCTTCGTGTAAGTCTAGCATTTCTGAGGAAACATAAGAAGGAGTTAACAAATGTTTGCCATACTTTAAGCATTCTTTTGCAACAATAATATGCAAAGATGCAGGTACCATGCTTATAACAATATCGGCAGCCGATATTTCACTAGCTCTTTGCTCTAAATCTTTTAAGTTAAATCGTAATGCAGTGCCATTAGGATGAAGACCAATTTTTTTCTGAGCAGCTTGCAGCGACATGTCGCCAAGGGTAATTTTCCAATTATATTTATCCGATTGTTTAAGCAAATACTGTATTAGGTCGGTAGAAGAAAGACCTGCACCAATAATTAGAATGTTTTTCATATTAATATTGTTTGTATCTAATTTAAGATGTAAAACTTCTATAAAAAAGAGATTGCTTTATTGTTTAAGGGAATAAATTATCTGTTTTTTAATTTCAGCTTTGTTTAAATTTACAACAATACAAAAGTAAATACCATTAGAATAGATAGATTTTTCAATAATTTTTTTCGAAAGGGAATTGTAAGCATTATGTATTTGAATATATATCCTATCTATTTTTAAGGAATGAGTATATTTGTTCGAGATAATAAAAGAGAGTAATTCTAAATATTTTTCCCTTGGCAAAACAAAAAAAAGCTGTCGAAACGCCCTTAATGAAGCAATATTATCAGATGAAAGACAAGCATCCTGATGCAATTTTACTTTTTAGAGTTGGCGATTTTTACGAGACATTTGAAAACGATGCAGTTCGGGCGTCCGAAATTTTAGGAATAACACTAACCAAAAGAGCTAATGGTTCAGCATCTTATGTTGAATTGGCTGGATTTCCGCATCATGCCATAGATACCTATTTGCCTAAATTGGTTCGTGCGGGAATGCGTGTGGCTATATGCGAGCAGCTCGAAGATCCGAAAAAAACAAAGAAAATTGTTAAGCGCGGAATAATTGAGTTGGTAACACCAGGAGTTTCCTACAATGATAATGTGCTTGAGTATCGGGAAAATAATTTTTTGGCTTGTATTCATTTAGAAAAAAAAATGGCAGGTATTGCTTTCATTGATGCATCAACAGGAGAATTTTTAACAGCAGAAGGAAATTTCGAATACATAGATAAGCTTTTAGGAAATTTTCAGCCAAAAGAGGTTTTATATCAGAAAGGGAAAGAGAAAGTTTTTCATGAATTGTTTGGAGGTAAGTTCTACACTTTTACCATGGACGATTGGGTGTTTACAGAAAGTGCTGCCAAGGATCGTTTGTTGCATCACTTTGAAACATCGTCCTTAAAAGGATTTGGTGTGCAGAATCTTCGAAACGGAATAATTGCTTCGGGAGCCATTCTTCAATATCTCGATTTTACCAAACACAGTGAGGCTGCACATGTAACTCACTTATCGAGAATCGAGGAGGATAGATATGTGTGGTTAGATAAATTTACGGTTCGTAATCTTGAATTATTTGGTGCTTTAAACGATGGTGCTCATACTTTATCGCAGGTAATGGATAAAACCTTATCGCCTATGGGATCGCGATTATTAAAACGCTGGATTGCTTTACCATTAAAAGATACTGCCAGAATAAACAGCAGGTTGGATGTGGTGAAATTTTTTCACAAAAATGAAAATGAAGCTAGTAGCATAGAAGATGAAATAAGACAGATTGGCGATTTAGAGCGAATTATCTCAAAGGTTGCTGTTGCCAGAGTTAGTCCACGCGAAGTTATACAGTTAAAGAATGCATTAATTGCCATAGAACCTATTCGGGATTTTTGTTTAAATAGTGGGAACGATGGACTTTTAAAAATCGGAGATCAGCTGAATCCTTGTTTAAGTGTAAGAGAGAAGATTGAGAAAGAAATAAAAGCTGATCCGCCTAATATGCTTAGCAAAGGTGGAGTAATTGCCGATGGAGTTTCTAAAGAGTTGGATGAACTAAGAAAAATTGCTTTCTCGGGTAAAGATTACCTGGTGCAAATGCAGGTTAGAGAAAGTGAGCGAACAGGAATACCATCGCTTAAAATAGGCTTTAACAATGTATTTGGATATTATATAGAAGTACGAAATACCCATAAAGATAAAGTACCTGAAGAATGGATTAGAAAACAAACTTTAGTTAGTGCTGAAAGATATATAACACAGGAATTAAAAGAATACGAAGAAAAAATATTGGGTGCCGAGGAGAAAATTTTATCTCTGGAAACTCGTTTGTATAACGAATTGGTTTTAGGTATTGCCGATTATATATCAACAATACAGTTAAATGCAGCCATGATTGGTCGTTTAGATTGTTTGTTGTCTTTTGCGCGTTTGGCAAGAGAGAATAAATACTCTTGTCCTGAAATTAACGATTCACAGGTAATTGATATTAAGCAAGGCCGACATCCGGTAATCGAGAAACAATTGCCCATTGATGAGCAGTATATTGCCAACGATGTTTTTCTTGATAATGAAAACCAGCAGGTAATTATAATTACCGGTCCTAATATGGCTGGTAAATCGGCATTATTGCGCCAAACAGCTTTAATAGTTCTTATGGCACAAGTGGGTAGTTTTGTTCCTGCCGAATCGGCAAAAATTGGTTATGTAGATAAAATTTTTACTCGTGTAGGTGCTTCCGATAATATTTCGCTTGGAGAATCGACCTTTATGGTAGAAATGAACGAAGCAGCAAGTATTTTAAATAATCTATCTTCGCGAAGTTTAATTTTACTCGATGAGTTAGGTAGAGGAACCAGTACTTACGATGGAATTTCTATTGCTTGGTCTATTGTTGAGTATATCCATGAAAATGTGAAATCGAAAGCAAAAACATTATTTGCGACCCATTATCATGAATTAAATGAGATGGAAAAATCGTTTAATAGAGTAAAGAATTATAACGTTTCGGTAAAGGAAGTAAATAACAAAGTAATTTTCCTTAGAAAGCTGGTGTCTGGAGGATCAAATCATAGTTTTGGTATACATGTGGCAAGAATGGCTGGTATGCCCAAATCGGTTGTAAAACGAGCCAATGAAATACTGGTTCAGCTTGAGGGGAATAATAATGAAGAATCTTTGGGTAAACCTATTGGTGATTTAGCACAACAAAGAGAAGGTTACCAAATGAGCTTTTTTCAATTAGATGATCCGGTCTTGGAACAAATTAGAGGAGAGATCTCAGATTTGGATATAAATAATTTAACTCCTATTGAAGCCTTGAATAAACTAAATGAGATAAAAAAGATCTCAGGATTGTAATTAGATAAAAAAAATAAAAAAAAAGTGAGTGCCGCATTTATAAAGGCTTTCGGCGCGTACTATCTGAATTTCAATGAGTCAGAAAAGTAAAATTTCTGAAAGCTTTTAGTGTGATTAAAAAAAAATAGCAGAAATGTTTTTTTTCTTTTGCAGAATCAAAAAATACGCATATATTTGCATCGCAATTGAGAGAACAACGGTTCACTTTTAAAAGCAAATAATGCGAGAATAGCTCAGTTGGTAGAGCATAACCTTGCCAAGGTTAGGGTCGCGAGTTCGAGTCTCGTTTCTCGCTCAAGGATGCCCGGGTGGTGGAATTGGTAGACACGCTGGACTTAAAATCCAGTGGCTTCACGGCCGTGCGGGTTCAAGTCCCGCCCCGGGTACTATTTAGAATGTTAAATAGATGTAAAAACGCTTAAAACTAATGTTTTAAGCGTTTTTTTTGTACCCTGAAAGTTCAAAAAAGGCCATTAAATATCATTTTAAAAGGGACAAAAACGACACCATCAATTCTATTTAACATCGTGGTGTCGGCAAATTCGTAACTCTCTGATAACTATTGTCTAATTTGATTGGTTTTTGATATTATTAAGCCTTGCATTTCTAACAATAATGCTCTAATTTTAATAAAATCAAGCCGATTTTAAAAGAAATAATTATGAGATTGATTGTGAGTTATTTGTTAAGGTCTGATAGACAGAGGTCTAAGGGGTTATTCCCATTGTATGTTCGTTTCACTTTGAACCAAAAACGGGTTCAATTATCTACTGGAATTAAAGTTGGCAGGGATGATTGGGATGAAGTAAAGCAATTGCTAAAGCCAAAAGCGTCTGGAGCAGGAGTATTCAACAACCAAATTCTTAAAACTACTACAGAATTACATGATATTTATAATCAGTTGGTTTCTTTAGATGAACCATTTGATGTTTTGGATATCAAAAGTCGGTTTTTGAATGAGGATAAATTTGAGGGTTTACTAAAAACATTTGACTACTATTTGCATACCATTAAAAGCAATATTGGAAAAGGATATGCTTTTAAAACGCTAGTGCATTACAAAGGCAGCAGAAAAAAGCTAGCAGAGTATATTAATGTGCACTTAAGAAAAGATGATATTGCTCTGAATAATATTGATTATAAATTCTTGAATGGTTTTGATGTTTATTTAAAGAAAGAATACCAAATTCATCAGAATACGGCTTGGAATTATCACAAGCACCTTAAAAGAGTTTTAAATCTGGCCATCTCTTTGGAGTATATTGAAAAAAACCCATACACCAGATTTAAGGTAAAATTAGAGAAATCGCATAGAGATTTTTTAACATTGGAAGAGTTGAAGCGATTAGAGAATAAAGAAATTGATCTGATTCGCTTGTCTACAGTAAGAGATATTTTTGTTTTTGCATGTTATACCGGTTTATCCTATGCCGACATCTCAAAATTGAAAAGAACGCATATTCAAAAAAGAAATGATGGTAATGCATGGATTATTATAAATCGTACCAAGACCAAGACAGAATGTAAAATCCCCTTATTCGAAAATTCTTTAAATATAATAAGTAAATATGCTGATTACCCTGAGGAAGTTTTAAAAGGGCGAGTCTTGCCTGTCTCTTCCAATCAGAAATTGAATAGCTATTTAAAGGAATTAGCAGAGGTTTGCGGCATTAATAAGAATTTGACCATGCACATGGCCAGGCATACTTTTGCGACTACTGTAACCCTTTCTAATGGCGTTCCCATAGAAACGGTATCTAAAATACTCGGACACAATTCGCTTAAAATTACTCAAATATATGCCAGAGTATTGGATGATAAAATTTCTAAAGATATGGGGAAGTTGAAGAATAAGTTGGGCTGGTAATTATACTTCATACATGCGAAGACAAAGTTGAAAACGGCCATGATTTCAGCAAAAGAGTTCGGCATAAAGGCGCCCAATCATTTCAAAGCGTTTTTTTTCCAATGCAAGGGCTTAGGCAGCAAAAAGCTTTGACATCTGTTTCCAACCGATTTACAAAGCATTTTGCCTTGCCCCGCACAAAACACATTGAAATGATTTTCTCTCCGGCGCACAAGCTATTTATTCCGCTTCCTTTTGCAGAAAGCATGACCTTTAATTAAAGGGATGCTTACGCATGTATGAAGGCCTTACTATATGTAATTAGATCAAATTTTGGTGATGGACAATGGAATAAATCGTTTCTTTTCTATTAGGATCATCACTTTAAAAGGTCTACTAAGCAAGTTTATGTTTTGGTATGCCCAAAACTCTTGAAAACATCCCGTTGGTCTCAAATTAAAAGATAACATCTATGGAACATTTTAAGAAAGGAGGACGTCCCAGGAAAAGTATTTCTCAGAAAAGAAGGTACAGGGTGAATGTGAAAATGAATACAGAAGAATACTATCGTTTGAAGGCAAAATCTAATGAAGCAAAACTAAGTATTAGTGAGTACATGAGACAGTGCATTACTGAAAGCTCCGTTAGGGAGAGAATCACACCGGAAGTTCAGAATCAAATCCGAAAATTGTGCGGGATGGCTAATAATCTGAATCAGATTGCCAGAAAAGCCAATGCACAAGGCTATACAAATGCTCGTAGGGAATATATCTATTTGGCAGAGAAGATTGATGAAATAATAGACCAGCTTTGATATGATTGCAAAGATAGTGAAGGGGCAGGATTTTGCCGGAGTTGTGAATTACATACTGGACAAAAAGAAGGGAACAGAACTTTTGGATAGTGAAGGTTTGCGTTTGAAAAACAAGGAAACAATGATTGAAAGTTTCAGGCAGCAATCTGAATTGAATCCTAGAATTAGCAAGCCTGTGTACCATATTTCTCTTTCGTTTTCGGCAAAAGACAAATGGTTTCTAGCTAATGAACTAATGGTAAATATTGCCAGACAGTATATGTGTCGTATGAATATTTGTGAGACGCAGTTTCTGATAGCTCGCCATTTTGACAAAGAACATCCACACATTCATCTGGTCATTAACAGGGTAGATTATCATGGGAAGACAATTTCGGATCGTAATGACCGAATCAGAAGCGAAAAGATTTGTAAAAATTTAACAAAGCAGCATGGCCTTTATTTTGCCAAAGGAAAAGAGCAGGTGAAAGTGAATCGACTTCATGAACCTGATAAATCCAAGTATGAAATTTATAATGCCTTGCAGAAATATGTGCCAGAAAGTGGTGATTGGCTTGAATTGGTTATGAATTTAGAAGAGCAGGGGATCAGCATCGATTTTAAAACTAAGGGGAAAACCACCGAGGTGCAAGGTGTTCGGTTTATTAAAAATGGATTGAGTTTTAATGGTTCGAAAATAGATCGGCAGTTCAGTTTTTCGAAGATAGATGCTCGATTAAAGCAAAATGTAAAAGAGCAAAGATTTAGAAGTTCAGAGAGAAAATTAAAAGTTAACAGTTTGCTTAGTGAATTGTTGATACAATCTCAAAAGCAAAATTGCAGGGATGAGTTTTATCCTGAACGAAAACATAAGCTTGGAAAAAAAATTAAAAAGAAAAGTCTTAGGCATTAATAAATATTGGAAACAACTATGAAAAGGAATGATTTTGTATCAGCAATGTTTGAGGAGATTAAAGAAAAATTGGTGCTTATTCAAGAAAAAATAGAACAGGATAAGTCTGCAGAAAAAGAAGCACAAAAAATGATCCCAAGACAACTACTGGAATTTATTTATCAGTCAATTGATAAGTCAATACAGCAGAAATTTTCATTGTCAGATCAATCTACAACCAGGCAGTTTAATCAGCTGACTCAGGAAACTCAGGAGTTGAAACAAAAAATTAGAGAATTAAGCGAGCAGAATAAAAAAAGAAAGTTGATGTTTCGAAAATTGGTGGTTTGGCAATCAATAGCTGCAGTTTTATTGCTTTTAACGATTGGATTATTTCTAAATAATAGGCTGTTAAGAGACAATGATTTAAAATTTAAATACATTCAGAATCAGGGAGGTATTAATTCTAGAGGTTTGTTAAAACTAGATACGATTTTTAATGTGAATAGAGATGAGAAGGTAATCGAGAGGATTCAAGAGGCAGTAAAGAAATAGAATATTTTAGGTGAAGAGAATTGATCGCTCCTAAAAGATCAATTTATAGATTATTCACTTTAGCGAGCCGTAAAAAAAACATGCCGATTTCGGACCGGATAATTTGAATTTAGAGCATAACAAAGTATATGAAGTTAATTTGATTAATTCATGTAATCTTGTTGTTGAATTATCATAACCTTTTCAGGTTCTATTGATGCAGTATATCCGTAATCGTAACAGAAATAGTATAAAATACCACTTTTACTTTTCCAGGTATGGGTTAGATGTTTAAAATCCATACCTAATTTTTTAAGGAAAGACTTCCGAACGGTTGCTTTGCCCGATGGACATGCTTTGCGTAATGCTCTTCTGTTTGCTCTTAATTGTTTATTGGTGAGTCTTATGTAGGATTCGCATGATTGGCTTGTTTGGTTGTGGTAAGCGCTTTTACATTGACTATTACAAAATTTTTTATCGGCTCGACCAACAAATGGTTCTTTGCAATACAAACATTTTTTTTGTTTCATGGTTTAAAACTTTACTATTCGTTTTATAGACGTTTATAATCGTTTATAAGCGTCTGTAAAACGTTTAAGATAAGAATTCAATTTATATTTCCAGTAAAAAAAATGAAACAAAACAGGCCTGTCATTTATTTAAATCACGTAAAAAATAGTAATGAGGATATTTCGATTCTTTATTTTAAGAGCAATGATGCTATTGTATCACGAATTGCTAGAAACAGTTGGATTGTATGGAGTGTGGAGCATAAGGAATATAAAGTAAAAAGTACAGCAAAAACAATTGGTTTATTGAAAGATCTTTTTTGTGATATCGCAGTAATAAGCACAAAATATTTTGAAGCAAATTTAATTAGCAATACCGAATCTATTACAATAGGGAGTGCTACCTATTTTAAAGGAGTTTTGGAATCGGCACCGAAAATTGGCAATATCACACTAGTACCATATAAAAATGATGGAAAGCGATGCATTGTTATAAAATATAACAACAGTTGTAGTATTAATAAAATATTAGTTGAGAATAAAAATGCCAGATGGGATAGGAGTTTAAAGCTATTTGTGATTGATCCTAAAGTAAAAGTGATTGCCTTATTTTTAAATACTGTAAGCCATCAGTTACGGGTAAAATTGCACAACGAATTAGAGATAAGAGATTATAGAATAATGCAAATTTTATTTGAACAAGCTTATGTTAAGGGGTCGCATTTTAAAAGTTGTCCGAAAGAATATCTGCAATACATGGTTCTTAAAGGCTATAGTGTAAACACGATTACGACGTATTATTATTTTTTATTACGTTTTATTAATACCTATAAACAAGATCAAATTAGTAAAATAAATGAATTTACTTCAGAAGTAATCAATGCATATCATCAGAATATGATTGCTGAAAAGTCGTGCAGTGAACAAACAATAAATCAATCGATAAATGCTATAAAACGTTATTATAGCAGTGTTTTAGGGAAGCAAGTTGAACTAGATCAGGTAATAAGACCTAAACTTGGACGTAAGTTACCTAAGGTTTGGAATAAAGAAGAAATTCAGAAAATTTTGAATTCTGTTACGAATTTAAAACACAAAGCTTTATTGTATTTGGTATATGGCAGTGGATTAAGAATAGGTGAAGCACTGAATCTTAAAATAGAGCATGTTGATTCGAAAAGGATGTTAATAAATATTTGTAAGGCTAAAGGGAAAAAGGACAGATCGACTATTTTAGGTGAGGTAACATTAAATACACTTAGGGATTATTATAAAGAATACAAACCAAAGAATTACTTGTTTGAAGGACAGTTTGGAGGGAAATATTCTGCTTGCAGTGCAGGAAAAATACTTGCTAATGCTATTGCAAAATCTAAGGTTCCAAAACGAGGAGGCCTTCATTCTTTACGTCATAGTTTTGCCACTCATTTATTGGAATCGGGTACCGATTTGCGTTATATTCAAGTAATATTAGGACATAATTCTTCGAAAACTACTGAAATTTACACACATGTTAGTAATAAAAATTTACGTCAGATAAAAAGTCCATTAGATGATATTATATTGTAAAATAATCATTATTTTCGGGTTAATATTAAACAGTAACTTTCACTAAAATGGATATATTGAGACCATAGGTAGGGTTACTGAAATGAAACTACCTCTATGCAATTGCTTGAGAAGGAAATGGGAATAAATAAGTTTTCCATTTATTCAAGTTTTGGCAGTAAGGATGGTTTATTTGTTGAGAGTATGAAATTATATAGAAAACGTTTAAATACAATCACTCATAAATTACAGAACTCAAACAACGGAATTATTGGAATAAAAGAATACTTCTATAATTTTATTGATTTCTCGAAAGAAAATGATTTATCCAAAGGTTGTTTAATTACTAATACTGCAAATGAAGTTGATAAAGATGCAGACCCAAATATACTCGCCCAAATAGTAAAATTCAGTACAGACGTTAGACAGCTATTTATAAAAAATTTAGAACAAGAAAACATCAAAGTAGCATCAGAAATTCAGGAATTAGGAGATTATCTAATCATTTCAATGGTTGGTCTTTCTTCTGCATCAAGGATTTTTAATCAAAAACAACTAGCTAATTATATAGAAAACATTTTCAAACAACTATAACATTTTTTTTAATCAATAACTAAATGACTGTTTAGTTTAAAACAACAATAATTATGAAATTACAAGAAAAATTAACAGCCTTAAAAAAAGAAAACCTGTCAAAACTTCCAAGTGAAGTAAGACTTAAAGTATTAGAAGATTTAGAAATACTAGAAGGCTCTGGAATTGTAAAAAGAATTCCTAAAAAAGGAGATAAATTATTAGACTTTAATTTAACTAACCATTTGGGTACTAATGTAAATCTATCCACTTTAAGAGCTAAAGGACCAGTTGTAATTACCTTCTATCGTGGTGGATGGTGTCCATATTGCAATCTAGAATTACGTGCTTATCAAGATATTCTTCCTGAAATCAAAGCACTAGGAGCAAATCTTGTAGCAATTACACCTGAAAACCCCGATGAATCCCTAACAACTTCAGAAAGACACAATTTAGAATTTGAAGTACTGACTGATGATAAGTCTGAATATGCGAAACAGTTAGGAATCACATTTACCATAAGTGAGGAAATCAGGCCAATTTATAAAGCGTTTGGTATTGAAATTGAAAAACATAATGGTATCGGTCAATTTGAAGTACCATTAGCTGCAACATTTATTGTTGATAGTGATAATACTGTACTCTTTACTTTTGCCAAAGCAGACTATACTTTTAGAGCAGAACCTGCAGATATCCTAAAAGAATTAACATCATTAAAAAACAATCTATTTAAAAAGAAATAAAAATGAAAAACTTAAAAAGCAAATATGGTAATAAAGCATTAGTAACTGGTGGCTCATCAGGAATTGGAAAAGCATTTGCTTTAGAACTTGCAGAACTTGGAATAGAACCAATTATAGTTGCAAGAAACAAAGAGAAATTAAAAACCATTGCAGAGGAAATTACAAATAAATACAATATTGTGCCTCAAACTTATTCTGTTGATTTATCAAACGAACAAGCTATCATAGACTTTTTTAAAGATATTGATACACAGGAAATTGGAATGCTTGTTCATTGTGCAGGAATGGAAAACAACGGTAGTTTTCTTAAAATTACAGAAGAAAAAGAATTACAAATGATTAAACTGAATGTCACTTCAACCTATTTACTGACTAATCATTTCGCAAAAAAAATGTCAGCAGTTAAAAAAGGAGGTATTTTATTAATATCAAGTATGGCTGGTTTAATGGGAACACCATATTTCAGTAATTATGCTGCAACCAAATCTTATGTTCACAATTTGGGGCTATCCTTATACCCTGAGCTTAAGGTTAATAATGTCGATATTAGTGTTCTCGCACCGGGTTTAACCGAAACGAATATGGTTGCTGATAATGGAATTGACTGGTCAAAACTACCTATGTCAAGTATGCAACCTTCTGAAGTTGCCAAAATTTCATTAAAAAATCTCGGTAAAAAAGGAACAATAATTCCCGGATTTATGAACAAAATAATGGTCTTTATGGCTAAAAGAATTTTCTCTATTAAGGGGTTTAGTAAAATGAATGGTTGGATGATTAGAAAAGCAATTTCAAATAAAAAAATATAAAAACAATGAAAAAGTCAGTTAAAATCATAACAGGATTATTAGGATTTGGGATGTTAATACCTGGGATAGCCAAGTTTTTTGAACCATTTAAAACTTGGATTTACAGACAAGTATCGATTACTGAAATGCCTTTCCCAGAAATAATGCAATATTTTGTAAAATTTGGTGAAGTTGGTGTTGGACTTGCACTATTATTTTTAGTAATTAAGGGAGATAAATTAGACGATTCTATAAAAAGAAAATTATTTTATTTAAGTAATTTGACCGTTGCAATTATGATGGTGGTTGCAATTTATGTCCATTTACACCCAGATGTTCCTGCTGAAATTTTACCAATGGAATCTAAACCACCATATTTAGCCATTTTTTACTTAATTCTAATTTCAATTAACTTCTATTTGAATCGAAAAGTAAAAAAATAACTGGGTACAACAACGTATATAAAAAATAGCGGTTTAGGTAACTACCTGAACCGTTTTTGTATTTAATTAGGTATCTTGCTTTCTGAAAAGTTAGTTCTTCAAAACCCGCTACTTTTCATATACAAACCGTTACCACCAATTATAACAAAATTCGATAATATTAAAGAATGACAATGAAAAAAATAGCAATTGTAATTTTAGCAATCCTTTCAATGGGGAACATTTATGGACAGACTGACAAAAATGGGAATCCAGTTTTTAATTCAGTTTCTATTAGTGAAAAATCAATTGATAAATTTCTGCTTATAGGTAATTATTATACTCTCAGTAATAATATTGAGAACAAACTATCTTCGGTTTATATATCAGAAAAACCAACTTTAGACCAAATTGAATCAGCTGCAGTTAATCTTGCCTCTGATTTTTTCATTCTCACGAAAGAAAGTAAAATGGTGGTTATGGTAATGTTACAAAATGACCCTAAAAGAGAGTTTATGTCTGTAGTAATGAAGACCAATAAACAAACACTATTTCCATGTAATTTATCAGGGGACATTACCGAAAATAGAGCAAATGAGATAATCGCTGAAAAATATGATACAACGGCATTTATTAAAAATGGTAAATTGAATTTTAATGGTAAAGAACTAAGTATAATTTATAACTCAGATATTGAAAAAGCTGTTTGGACTTTAATCAAAAAGGAGAAATTAGATAAGAAGAAGCCTTCTGATATTATGCTACCTTCAAAGAATGAAATTAAGTCATATATCATTTCAGAAACAAAGAAAGGTGGAAAGCTTGACTTCTTTACTGAAATTGAAGGGAAAGAATATAACGGTGTTCAAATTAAACCAGGACTATTTACTACGCTAGGTAGTATAGCATTATACAAATGGGGGCGTGCTTGTTTTGAAATTGGTGTGAATACCCTAGAAGATTCGATTGATATATTTGCAGAATTTAAGGGAAAACCTGTCAACGATAGAGACAAAGAATATATTCGGATGGGATTTTATAAAGAATGGGAGAAATAACAGGTGGTAACAAAGAACTAAGGTAAAAACCTAGTTATTTTGCCATAATTTTTCTTTACGAACTACCTTTTATTTTAGGGAGGCAGATTCGAAAAGAAAAATTATTTCATTCTTAGAGTAGATCTATAATCCGGATGGTATCTCACTCCAGATTTGGCAATCGCCAAAGATTGAGAAAGGAGTTTATTTGTAACGGCAATCAACGCTAGCTTCTTAGATTTCCCTTTGTCCACTAGCCGATCGAAAAGGGCCTTGCATTGCATGTTTTTGGTACATGCTGTAAAGCTGCACATAAATAAATGGTTACGTACTATTGGATTTCCTTTTTTAGATATTCTTGCTTTTCCCCTGATACTTGTACCTGACGAAGTAATAACTGGGGAAAGTCCAAAGAAAGCCGATAGCTGCTTGGCATTTTCGAAAGTTCTAAATCCATTGGTAGAAACAATCAGTATGATAGCGGTTTTCTTACCTATTCCTGGGATCGATGTGAGGTTGGACAATAGCTCCTGTTCATGTTCTTTGATTATCGCTTCGATTTCTTTTTCAAGCAATAGAATTTCGGATTTTACTTGACGGATCTGACGTTTTAACGATGTTACGACCCTTCCTTTAATGCCTTTGTCGATAAAGCCGTGCAATTTGTTCTTTAACGCCGTACTTTGTTTGTGGTACAAATTGATTGTTGTATGCAGATCCTTACATTTATCAATGAATCCCGGTAGGGGTTTCCATAAGTTCAGACTTTGTTCCTGTGCATACATCACGATCATTTTGGCATCGCTTTTATCAGTTTTGTTATGTTGTAGTTTCATTTGTATAAATCGTTTAATAACCAATGGGTTTATAACCGAAACCCGAACACTGTTTTCAAATAAGAACACCGCAAGCTGATAATAATAATTGCCAGTATATTCCATTACACACCAGCTTTGTGGGGAAAGTAATAGAAGTAATTCAGCAAATCCTTCAGGAGTGTTTTTAAACTGTTTGTGCCCAAATTTGGTACTCCATACATCAAATACTTTTTTGGAAATGTCGATTCCGATAAAATGTGTATTTTTATTCATAGTAAAAGATTTATTAAAGAACGAAGCTACTTTGATATAGCAACCTAAAAACAGGCTCTAATGGCCCAGAGAACTAATCGTATTCAAGTAGTGAAAGAGTGGGGATCTTCATTGTTGACGAGTTTGAATACCCAATGTATAAAATAACCTTGCTCCATTCTTTCGTTCTTTAGTTAATTCTTTAAGATAATAATTTGTAAACTTAGGATGCATAAAAATAATAGCCGAAATAGCAGTAAATTAAGGGGTTTTGGCCCGCTTCAACTGTCTTGTAGTTTGAGAGTTTCTGCACCGCAGTCGGCTACATATTCTTATGCGAGCCGTTATGCCTTATTTAATGAGAGACCTACAAAATGAAATTGACAATCGATAAAAAAGAATATGAATTGATTATTGCAAGTGATGTAATTCGCGATGGGATTGGTCTTGAGATTTGGGAAAAGTCTTCAAATTCTATGATTGTCGAGATATTTAGAAATGATTCAAAAAGACAAATTGAGTTCTTTTCCGAAAAAGTGGATGTACCTCTTGATTTGATAGAAAAAAGTATCGAAATATTTAACGAAAAGATTGGAAGGGATTTTCAAGATTAAAAATGACTGACAAAGAAAAACATATCGTTGATTTTTTAAAATCTAAGGACTACCAATCCTACTATATTGATATTCGTGACAAACTTGGAGAATTGTTTGATAACGAATCTGATTTTGATAACCATTTAGAATCTTTAAAGCTCAAAAACTGGATTTATGAAAATGAATCAGGAGATACATTGTATATAATAAATCAGGATATGCTAAAAGCGATTGACTTTAAAGTATGTATAGCCAAATATGATATAAAATCGACAGGAGCTGGTGGTGGACATAAATATATCTCGACACAGATTGACTTGAATGGCAAGACTCGCAAGATGATTGCAACTTTTTTGAGTAAAACAGACGAAAATAGACTCGAAAACATGTCTGATTTGGAGATTTGTGGGGATTTGATTGACGAAGGAGAAAAGTATGATTTGACTTTGTTAAATACTGTGATAATTAACTGATTGATAAGGAAAAACAAGGCATAACAAAGAACTAAGGTAAAAACCTAGTTATTTTGCCATAATTTTTCTTTACGAACTACCTTTTATTTTAGGGAGGCAGATTCGAAAAGAAAAATTATTTCATTCTTAGAGTAGATCTATAATCCGGATGGTATCTCACTCCAGATTTGGCAATCGCCAAAGATTGAGAAAGGAGTTTATTTGTAACGGCAATCAACGCTAGCTTCTTAGATTTCCCTTTGTCCACTAGCCGATCGAAAAGGGCCTTGCATTGCATGTTTTTGGTACATGCTGTAAAGCTGCACATAAATAAATGGTTACGTACTATTGGATTTCCTTTTTTAGATATTCTTGCTTTTCCCCTGATACTTGTACCTGACGAAGTAATAACTGGGGAAAGTCCAAAGAAAGCCGATAGCTGCTTGGCATTTTCGAAAGTTCTAAATCCATTGGTAGAAACAATCAGTATGATAGCGGTTTTCTTACCTATTCCTGGGATCGATGTGAGGTTGGACAATAGCTCCTGTTCATGTTCTTTGATTATCGCTTCGATTTCTTTTTCAAGCAATAGAATTTCGGATTTTACTTGACGGATCTGACGTTTTAACGATGTTACGACCCTTCCTTTAATGCCTTTGTCGATAAAGCCGTGCAATTTGTTCTTTAACGCCGTACTTTGTTTGTGGTACAAATTGATTGTTGTATGCAGATCCTTACATTTATCAATGAATCCCGGTAGGGGTTTCCATAAGTTCAGACTTTGTTCCTGTGCATACATCACGATCATTTTGGCATCGCTTTTATCAGTTTTGTTATGTTGTAGTTTCATTTGTATAAATCGTTTAATAACCAATGGGTTTATAACCGAAACCCGAACACTGTTTTCAAATAAGAACACCGCAAGCTGATAATAATAATTGCCAGTATATTCCATTACACACCAGCTTTGTGGGGAAAGTAATAGAAGTAATTCAGCAAATCCTTCAGGAGTGTTTTTAAACTGTTTGTGCCCAAATTTGGTACTCCATACATCAAATACTTTTTTGGAAATGTCGATTCCGATAAAATGTGTATTTTTATTCATAGTAAAAGATTTATTAAAGAACGAAGCTACTTTGATATAGCAACCTAAAAACAGGCTCTAATGGCCCAGAGAACTAATCGTATTCAAGTAGTGAAAGAGTGGGGATCTTCATTGTTGACGAGTTTGAATACCCAATGTATAAAATAACCTTGCTCCATTCTTTCGTTCTTTAGTTAATTCTTTAAGATAATAATTTGTAAACTTAGGATGTATATACAAAATAGGCGAAATAGTAGTAAATTCAATGGTTGTAGCCCGCTTCAAAACGGTAACGGTTTGATAGGTTTGAGGCCCGCAATCGCCTACTTTGCATATACTAAACGTTATATTTAATAGCCTGCAACTCGCATATTTTTTTGAAAAAAATGTTTTTAGCCAGAAGATTTTCAACTAAAAATCCCAGCCAGATAAAATGAAGATTGCTAAAATTTATATTCATTTTGGATTGCTAAAAACGGGAAGAAGAAGCATAAAATGTTCGTCGCTGCCATAGCTTTGATTTCTGCCACTCCCGACCTTATATTTTACCCGGACGCACAAAAATTGCTTTAGGCCTGATTTGAAAAGCATCATTTCTGCTTTTTGGAAGTTTACCAAACGATCGCTGCTATCAGGACGTTATTTCTCATTTGGCGATCAAGAAAACAGCCAAGAGATACTAAAGCAATTTTATTTTGGCCAACGCCCTGTAAAATAGGCTAGACTCGAGCGAAAAGCTACAAAATATAACAATGTGCAATAAAGCATAGCAGTTTTGGTGCGATAATCAAATTTTGTTACATTTGGTAAAAAAACGTTGTGTATGGACGATGAAAAAGCTTTGAAACCTGCTCCGCTTCATGCACTTAACGTTGGGGCACATGCCAAGACTCACTGCAAAAAATTATCCTATGATGCAAAGATTTATTGCTTTCTGTTCTGTTATACTAATAATGATTTCTTGCTCTTTTCTGGATAGAGAAAGCTTATCTGATTCAGATATTCAATATATAACTGGATTAGATTTATTAGACAATGGAGAAGAGATTGTTCGAATTTCCTCAACATCATTTCTAAAGTCTGAGGGCAATTTTATAACAGATAAGAGACTTGTTTCTTATTGGATTGATAGTGATACGACTAAATCTTTTAAGAAATTCGCTTATTATTCAGATATAATAGATATTGTGGCTGTTGATAAGTCACAATCATGGACTCGTGCTTCATATCTCACTATAAAAAAACGAGATGGTTCTCAATTTAACCTCTACGTTGATGGAGATTCGCTAAGATTAAATTCATTTAGGGAAACAGCTTTCGATTATTGGGAAAAAACGAAATGATTCGATAAGTATCAGTATGAATATATTTAAGAAACTGTTCAAAAGCAAAATCAGGAAAAAACAGCCCGAGGATTATTTTGATATCACTATCACAAATGATTATCTACGAGTTGAGCACCCTGAGCGAGAGAGAGAACAAATAGACTGGACTGATATCATTGAGATAGCAATCCAAACTACAGACGAAGGACCTTTTCTACCAGATGTCTGGCTTATGCTTATAGGAAATGATAATGGTTGTTCAATACCTCAAGGGGCTCCTAGATTTGATGATATATATGAAATAGTCTCGAAATATGAGAATTTCAATTTTGATGAGTTTATAAAAGCAATGGGGAGTGCTGATAATGCTAGATTTGTAATTTGGAGCAAAAAATGATAAAAAGCACGATGCCCCAACAAAATGTAAAAGTAATAGCCGGATTGTGCTAATGCAGGAATTAATACATTTACTAAAACTAAATAACGGGTCGATAAGTTGGAGTCCTGAAAGCGGCTACTACTCTTACACAAACCGTCAGACTGTCTAAAAACCTTGATAAGTTGTTGATAAGTAAGCATGCTTGTATTTGATAGATTTTCAGCACTTTGTTATCTTATAGTATGAGATTTATACAAGGACAAGACAGAACACAAACTCAT
Source organism: uncultured Marinifilum sp. (assembly GCF_963677195.1). Lineage (NCBI taxonomy): Bacteria > Pseudomonadati > Bacteroidota > Bacteroidia > Marinilabiliales > Marinifilaceae > Marinifilum > uncultured Marinifilum sp. The sequence continues at coordinate 501,949 of NZ_OY781918.1, read as the reverse complement.
CTTTTTCCCATCTCATTAGACCAATCAATTGCTAAAGACAATGAGGTTCGATTAATCGATTTATTTGTGGATAGCCTTGATTTGAATGACTTTGGTTTTAAAGTTGATTTTGGAGAAAACGGTAGACCAGCCTACCGACCAGCAGATTTACTCAAGCTCTATATTTATGGTTATTTAAATAGAACCCGTTCTTCTCGCGGCTTAGAGAAAGAGTGTAAACGAAATATAGAAGTGATGTGGTTACTAAGGAACTTGTGTCCCGATCACAATACCATCTCCAACTTTAGAAGAGACAACCCCAAAGCAATTAAAAAGGTATTCCGACAGACCGTTAAAATGGCCAAACACTTTAATCTGATTGGTGGCAAATTGTTAGCTGGTGACGGCACTAAACTCAGAGCTCAGAATAGTAAAAAAAACAACTTCAACCAAAAGAAAATTGACCGTCACATCGCTTATATTGACAGAAAACTTTCCGAGTATGAAAAAGCTTTAGCCGAAAGTGATGGAGATCAAAAAAAGAGTATTCAGCAGGAAATAAAAAAGCAGACGGATCGAAAAAAGGAGTATCAAAATATAGAGAAGCAAATCAAACATACAGGCCAGCCGCAAATTTCTACTTCGGATCCTGATAGCCGCCAAATGACAATTAGAAACAACATTACTGAAGTAGCCTACAACCTGCAAACAACTGTAGATGCAGAGCACAACATCCCTATCGACTACAAACTTACAATGCATAACGATAGTAAAGCAATGGGCAACATGCTGCAACGTGCAAAATCGATTTTACGAACCAACCAGTTCACAGCACTATACGATAAAGGCTACCATACTGGATCTGAATTTCAGATTGCAGATCGTTTAGGAATTGAAACAATTGTAGCAATACCTGGAGCCGCCGCACAAGCTCCAAATCCAGCGTATAATGTTGCGAATTTTAAATACAACAAATTCGAGGATTATTATACTTGTCCGCAAAACAAAAAACTAACCACTAACGGAAGATTACACAAGGCCAGAACCTACCTGTTTAAACGATACACCACCAAAGCTTGTGCAAATTGCAAGGTAAAAGATCAATGTAGTAAGGCTATCTGTGGAAAAGCGATACAACGGAGTGAACATCAGGATCTGATTGATAAAAACAAGCAAAGAGTACAGCAGAATCAAAGTTATTACAAAAGGCGGCAGGCCATAGTCGAACATCCTTATGGAACCATAAAACGGCAATGGGGCTTCAATCACATTATGACAAAAAAAGGAATTGAAAGGGCTAGTGCTGATGTGGGCTTAATTATGACAGCCTATAACCTACGTCGAATAATCAATATTATTGGCGTAAAAACGCTCATTAAATGGGCAACACAGCAATTATCTTGTTTTCTTAAATTAAGGATGCCATTAGAGTCGAAATTGGCTCAAATAAGAAGCTCAATTCAATTTCAAATTAAATACTTTTTCAATTTTTATGTATCCTTAAAACTGCTATATTTAAACCTTAAATGGGCAGTTTAATGTGTTTTTAGACAAACTGCCGTTACCATTCACTAAAAAGCACCTTATTTTTGACATATGTACTTTTTTTAGTATTTTTGGTACAGATAAAAAACATATGGGACAAAAAGCACCACAATATATTCTAGAAAAACTTCCACCTCTAAGAGAAAAAGTGGAAACTATTGAGATATTAAGACAGACTAATAAAGCAACAGCTGCTTTAGCTGAATTAAAAGGTATAGCAAAAACGATTCCGAATCAAGCTATGTTAATTAATGCAATTGTACTTCAAGAAGCAAAGGATAGTTCTGAAATTGAAAATATTATAACAACACAAGATGAACTATACAAGGCTCTAGCAATCAATAAATCTAAAATTTCATATGAAACTAAAGAAGTTGTAAATTATCGGAAAGCAATATTTCATGGTTATGAAACTGCCAAACAGCAAGGTTTTTTAAAAGTCAATGACATTATAGATATACAGCAACAATTAGTTGATAATATAGCTGGTATTAGAAGTACTCCTGGTACTGTTTTAAAAAATGATACAACGGGTGAAATTGTATACACACCACCACAGGATAAAACGGAAATTATTGAATTATTAAGCAATTTCATTAAACACTACAATGAAACTGATAACGATTTATCACCGTTGATTAATCTAGCAATCCTACATCACCAATTTGAAAGTATTCACCCATTCTATGATGGTAATGGAAGAACTGGCAGGATATTGAATATTATTTACTTAATTCTTAACGATTTAATTGATGTTCCAATATTGTATCTAAGTTCATATATTATCGAAAACAAACCAGAATACTATAGATTATTAAATCAAACTAATAGAACTGGAAAATGGGAAGAATGGATAATATTTATGCTTAAAGCAATAGAATTTACTTCAAAAGACACTATTGAAAAGATAATAAGAATTAAAAATCAACTAGATAGCACAATTCAGAAAGTACAAATAGAAGCTCCCAAAATATATAAAAAGGAATTGGTTGAATTGTTATTTGAACAGCCATATTCTAAAATTGAATTTGTTGTTAAGAAACTAAGAGTTGAACGAAAAGCAGCATCAAGATATCTAAAAGAGCTTGAGAAAATAGGAATAATTGAATCACAAAAAGTTGGAAGAGAAACTTTATATATTAATAAGGGCTTAATCGAAATTTTAAAACAATAAACACGAAAACCTAACAAAAGCTAAATTTCATGGGCGGTGGCGAGTCGCTCGAGTATTAGTTCAATTAATAAACACCAGCAAGCCAATTAAACTGGTTTATTCAAAAATATAAGCAAATTTAATCGGCTTGCTTATATAGCGATTTGATTGCGGGAAGTTATGAATAATCGGATTCGTATATTTGACGATAAATAAAAAAATAACAGATATTTAGATTATGGACTTTGATGCCCCTTATGGATTAGAAGGCTGGGAGGACGATAAGATTCTTTACGAAAAAGAAGATTGGCCCAATTTATTAAAGTTGCGAGAAGAAAGAGCAAAAAAGTATCCTGATGATTTATATGCCCAACAAAGATTTGCAGAAGCTCTCAATTTAAATAATAAATTTGAAGATACTTTGGATTTTATTACGCCTTACTATCAAGATAATTATGAGTCAGGATTTGGAATATGTGAAATTATTGATGCATTAAAAGGGCTGGACAGAACTGAGAATGATTATGATTGGATTGTAAAACCTACAATAATAAAACTTGATTCGGATACCTTGAAATTATGTGCTGAATTTTTAAAACCAAAGAGAAAACCTAGCAGTGTTCCAGACATATACTGTGATTTAATGATGAAAGGAGATTATGTTGATTTTAATGGGGAGCAATTGGGAATATATTTATCTGAAAATCCTGACATCTTTGATATTAAAAAAAACAGTGAATATTTTTGGGGTATGGATATAAAGTTAAGAAGAAAGTGATTAACGCCAGCTTCCAATGATGTATAAAAAGCATGAGAGGATCAGTGGTTTATGGATCGTTTACACACTTAATCAGCTCCGTCAAATCTGGGATTTGACGAGTTGTTTTAAAACAATAAATTTGTGTCTAATCGCAAATTTGGCTCAGTGTAACTTGACAGGTAAGTATTTCGAAACTACTTACGTTTCTTATACTAAAACGTTGGGGTGCATTTGGTATGGTAAAGGGACATCGTTTACACTTTTTAAGTTGTAATTTGAGATAAAAATTAAATTGCTATGCCATGGAAAGACTCAACAATTTATGGAAGTAATTTTTAATGAGATAGGTATTCTTAGTGAGATAATTATTGTTCTTGAAAATTCATCAATAGTTTTAAGAAAGCAAGAAGCTGAAAAAATTACTTCTATAAATGGATTCTCCAATCGGATTGAAAAACTATTCAAATTTAAAATGGGACTTAGAGAAGTTAAAACAAGATTAAACAATTTAGAAAAAACTGAAATTTTGAAGTTGATTTCAGAAATGTATAAGAAGGTTCCTGCTGCAAAAGACTTTCTGGATATTTATGCGACAGGTGACATAGATGAACTTGTAGAGAAATACAAAAAGGCAATTGAAAAATATGTTTACCCAAGTGGAAATAACTTAGTTTTAAAAGAATCCGAAGCGAGAAAACTCATTAGGAAGGTTCGAAAGATGAATGTGATTGAATTAAATATTGAAATCGAATTGCATTATGTGGATTGTTGTCTTGATGTCATAAGCGATTTTGGTTACTGGGAGGACAATTATTATGTTTCTGTGGTTAAAATGTACTATAGTGCAGTTAATGGAATTGCTCAAATAGGACTCATTGATGAATATACTGAGAGACTAGAAAATATATCGTCAAGAGCGAGTGAATTTGGATTAGAATTATATCTTTAAGCATATAAAATAGCTTTGATTTTTATGTCTATATCGAATTGCATATAGTTTATTATATTTGTTTTGTATTATATCTAAAAACATATAATGAAACAGTTGTCAGACTTTGTTAAAGAGCGTAGAAAGAAAGTTAATCTTACTCAGGAGGAATTTGCAGAACGTGCTGGTGTTGCACTTACTGTGCTGCGAAAAATTGAGCAAGGGAAAACTAATCTGAATATGGATAAGGTAAACCTGGTACTTAGCATGTTTGGTCATGAACTGGCTCCGGTAAATCGTAAAGAACTGAATGAATGAGAAAGGGAAAAGTATTTTATAAGGATCATTTGGCTGGAATCATTACAGAAACGGATGAAGGGGAGTATATTTTTCAGTATGATCAGCAATACGTGAAAGATCATACTGAAAAGTTTATCACATTCACTATGCCTGTAAGTGGCAATTCATATAAGGATAAGCGATTGTTCCCATTTTTTGAAGGATTGCTCCCTGAAGGATGGTTGTTGGATATTGCTTCCAAAAACTGGAAGATCAATCCTAATGACAGAATGGGTTTGTTGCTGGCTTGTTGTCAGAATTGCATAGGTGCTGTGAGTATAGAACCAATACCTGTTGAAGATGGAGAATAAATGTTTGTACTGTTATGAGTCTGTCGATGGAGATCAGAATTTTCATGAGAAATGTTCTCAGGAGTTTTTTGGAAGCTCAACACCTCCTGCAATTGAATATTCATTGGATCAAATGGATGAATTGGCGAAAAATATCATAGAGCGAAGCGTTGCTGTACCTGGTGTTCAGGCAAAATTATCCATGTCTTTGGTGAAAAATACAAAAGAAACAGCAGATGCTAGACTTACTGTAATTGGAGCTTTGGGAGGACAATATATTTTTAAGCCGCCTTCCGATCACTTTCCGGAAATGCCAGCAAACGAACATGTGAGCATGAGAATGGCGGAAGCTTTCGGCATTCGGGTGGTTCCTTCTTCCTTGATTCGATTGGTATCAGGAGAGCTTTCCTATATTACCAAACGGATTGACAGGACAGCAAATGGAGAGAAAATCCACATGATTGATATGTTTCAGATCACCGAGGCATTTGATAAATACAAAGGATCAATGGAGAAAATCGGAAAAGCTTTGGATGAATATTCCGATAATACATTGCTCGATAAGATCTTCTATTTCGAATTGGTTCTGTTTTCTTTTTTGACCGGGAACAATGATATGCATCTGAAGAATTTTTCAATGATAGAGGACTCTTCCGGATGGGTATTGTCGCCAGCCTATGATTTGTTGAATGTTGCGATTGTTCTGCCCGATGATAAAGAGGAGTTGGCATTAACATTATCGGGTAAAAAAAGTAAGTTGAAGCGAGAGCATTTTGAACAATTGGGGCAGGGATTGGGACTTACGGAAAAGCAGATTGCAGGAACTTTTAAAAGAATGATAAAGAATAAATCAAAAGCCTTAGAGTTGATTGATAAATCTTTTTTGTCTGAAGAGATGATAATTGCCTATAAGCAGGTTTTGGAAGCAAAATACAAACAGCTTGAAATTTTACATCTGAAATAGCTTTGTGTATAGCAGTTTGATAAGTTGGTGCTTTGAAAGGCCGAATGCTCTTTATTCGATCTGTTATGTATAAAAATAGCATTTGCGGAGAAAATATGTTGTATTCTCAATAAAATATGCGGAGAAAATTCTTAATGCGAAGAAAAGGCAATATATTTACAGTAAATTATGCGGAGAATAAAACTATACATACATGAAAACGAGAACTGGACAGATTTTTCCTGGGATGAGAAGCGAGTAAGTTTAAAACTGGCAGAAACCAGAAATTTGCAAGGTCGGTTGATTGGAAAAATGGAGTCTTTAGGTTTTGATCTACAGGATGAAGCTGTATTAAATACTTTAACTATAGAAATTGTGAAATCTTCAGAAATTGAAGGAGAAGTTTTAGATTTGGAACAGGTTCGCTCATCAATTGCACGAAGATTAGGAATTGAGCTTGCTGGAGCAATTGACTCAGAACGTCATGTTGACGGAATTGTTGAAATGATGCTTGATGCTACGCAACGATATGATTTGACATTAACAAAAGACAGGCTATTGGGATGGCATTCTGCTATTTTCCCTACTGGATGGAGTAATATGTATAAGGTTATTGTTGCTGACTGGCGAAAAGACACTACTGGACCAATGCAGGTTGTATCTGGTCCGATGGGAAAAGAAAAGGTGCATTACGAAGCTCCATCCTCTGAAAGAATTGATAGTGAGATGGGAAAGCTTATTGAATGGATTGAAAATGAATCAGAAATTGATCCTGTGCTAAAGGCAGCTATTGCTCATCTATGGTTTGTTACAATCCACCCTTTTGAAGATGGAAACGGTCGAATCACAAGAGCAATCACAGAAATGTTATTAGCACGTTCTGATAAAAGTGTAAAACGATTTTATAGTATGTCTTTTCAGATTAGACTTGAAAGAAAAGAATACTATGAGAAATTAGAGAAAACACAAAAAGGAAATTCTGATATTACAGCGTGGATTCTATGGTTTTTAGATTGCCTGACAAACTCTTTTGAGTCGACATCAAATACCTTATCAAAGATTTTAATAAAAGCTGACTTTTGGAAAGTTCATTCTTCAACGATATTTAATGAGCGTCAACAAAAAATGGTAAATAGACTTCTTGATGGTTTTACAGGAAAACTAACGACATCAAAATGGGGTAAAATATGTAAATGTTCACAAGATACAGCTTTAAGAGATATACAAGATTTGATTAATAAAGATGTTTTGCAAAAGGAAGCTAGTGGCGGTAGGAGTACAAATTATGAATTGAAATAATATTAAGTTCAGGTGGTAACACTCTGTCATACGTAATATGTCTGCCAAAGGTGTAACAAGTTCACCCTTGTATGTCTTCAAATAAAAATGAACTTTTAAACTGATTAGGTAAGATAAATGAAAATTAATTTTCATTTTTAGATAAAATGAGGCCCTTGCTATAGTTAAAGGATAACTTGTTTGAGTTAAGATTAAAGTTATTAACAAGATCACTTGTCAAGTTTTTTGCGCAAAAAACTTGACAGTTCAATTAAATTTGTAAATTTGATTAAGCATTCATTTTACAATTCATCAGAACAGGTATGACTTTAGCTGATAAAATAAAAAAACAAATAGAGAGTTTCCCTATAGGAGAAACATTTCGATATGAACAACTTGATATCGAAAAGAATCAATATGTATCTGCAGCTAAGGTACTGGAGCGCCTTCAAAAAAATGGCCTGATAAAGAAAGTATCGAAAGGGACATTCTACAAGCCCAAGAAAACTCTTTTTGGAGAATTAAAACCAGAGGAACAAGAACTATTAAAGCCCTATTTATTTGAAAATGGAAAACGAATTGCCTATATAACGGGTAACTACCTATACAATCAATTGGGATTAACCACACAACTCACTGGGGTCCTAAAAATCGCATGCCAGTCTAAACGGATTTATGTGAATACAGGAGCCATAAAAGCCAAACCTGTAAAAAGCTATATTGAAGTTACTGACAAAAATTATCAGTTACTCGGGTTTTTAGATGCAATGAAAGATTTAAAAATAATCCCCAATGTCAATATCAATTCCGCTGTTCGAATTCTTTCTACCATTGTTAAAAAACAGAACTCCGATAAACTTAGCATCATGATAAACTATGCACTTTTTTACCCCCCAAGAGTAAGAGCATTGTTAGGAGCTATATTGGAATCTCAAGGGAAAATTAAGGAAATCGAAAAACTTAAGGATTCATTGAATCCACTGAGCGCATTCAAACTTGGAATATCAACTCAAATATTAGAAACCGCATTAAAATGGAACATTAAATGAAGCTTCATACAAATAACGAATTATTTAAAGACGCCATTGCCTTTACTGCTCAGAAGATGAATTTGCCAGAAATCTATATAGAGAAGGATTATTGGGTTACACTGGCTCTGCATCGAATTTATTCTAGCTCAATAGCTGACAGAGTTATTTTTAAAGGAGGTACTGCTTTATCAAAATGTTTTAACCTTATTCAAAGATTTTCAGAAGATATTGACCTTGTTCTGATTAAAGATGGCAATGAAAGTGGAAATCAACTAAAAAATATACTAAAAGAAGTAAGTGCAGCTATCGTTGATGAATTACCTGAGGTTGAAATGCCTGAAATAACGAACAAGAAAGGAATGATTAGAAAAACTGCACATTCTTTTACACAGGAATTTGAGGGGAACTTTGGACAGGTGAGAGATGCAATAATAGTTGAAGCTACATGGTTGGGGAGCTATGAACCATATAAACCGATAAGTGTAAGTTCTTTTGTTTTTGAAATGATGAAAGAGACAGGGCAAGAAGAAGTTGCTAAAGAATATGATTTATATCCATTTACTGTTTTGGTATTGGATCCCAAACGTACATTATGCGAGAAAATAATGAGTCTGGTTCGTTTCTCCCATACAAAAAATCCAATTGGAGATTTAAGAAATAAGATCCGGCATACTTATGATATTCACCTGCTCCTATCAGAAAAAAAATTGAATCATTTTTTCTACTCAGAGGACTTTGAAAAACTATTGATAAAAGTTGCAGAGGCAGATGTAGAAAGTTTTAGAAACAATAACAATTGGCTTAAACATCATCCAATTGAAGCTTTGATATTTAAAGATCCTAAAAATACATGGTTGCAGCTATCTGAAACTTATAATGGTGTTTTTAAAGAATTAGTTTTTGGAACTTTGCCTCCAGAATCTGAAATATTGGCAAGAATAAACGAAGTAAGTCAACGATTTGAAAAAATTGAATGGAATATAAATTGGAATTTAGAAGGAAGCTAAGAGTGTTTTTTATAATATTTGTATGCTACAATAGCATTTATAAATTCTAAAGGGGAGCTAAAAACAGTAATATTATTTGAAGGAATCATGATAAATTGATACCTTTATTGGTGTATTAATAATGAATTGAAAGTTGTTGGAGGGACAATATCGACACCCTCTTAAAATAATATTTGTAAGCTATTGGTATTAAGCAATATATGGAGTTGGGTTCAAGTCCCGCCCCGGGTACTCAGGGTGAAAGCAGTTAGTTGATTATCAACTAACTGCTTTTTTTATGGAGTAAATTGGGCGCAAAAACAATCTCAATTTTAGGGGATCAGTTTCAAAAGTTGGTCTGGGATCAAAAAAGAATATCTTTACTCATACAACACATACACACCAGAGCCTACCAATGCTCCAAACAATCAGGATAATTATTTTGTTAATTTATTATTGTTTTGTAGATTCATGGGCAAAATTACATTTTACTAAGCTTACTAGTCTTATAAACGACATTAATGGAGCTTATAAGTGAGTTGTAAACAATGCAAGAAACAGTAGTGCATTAAAATTAGAGATGAAAACATTTTAAGTATATTTGCAAAAACAATTAGAAAAAATGAATAGAAACCTTTATTTCAATTACATAGAAAAAGAACTCCATGTTTTAGCAAGGAGGATTGAAACTAGGGGAAAGCTGAATATATTAGACTTGCATTTACATTCAGAGAATTTCTATTTGCACCTTTTAAATTTATTGTATGGCTATTCGCTTGAGAATTTAAATGCAAAGTTGCAAAACGTTGAAGCAATAGATTTAATAGACCATACAAACAAGATAGTTGTTCAGGTATCAGCAACTTGCACGAAACAAAAAGTTGAATCGGCTCTATCAAAAAAACTATTGAATAATTATAAAGGTTATTCATTTAAATTCATCTCTATTTCAAAGGATGCTTCTGATTTAAGAAAAAAAACGTTTAAGAATCCCTTTTCTTTGACTTTTGTACCTATTGCAGACATAGTTGATGTTACTTCTGTGCTGAATACAACTTTAAGCAAAAAAGCAGTTGAAATAAAAGAGGTATACAGATTCATAAAAGAAGAGCTTGGAGGGGAAGTTGATATTGTTAAGCTTGATTCAAATCTTGCTTCTGTAATAAACATACTTTCCAAAGAAAAATGGGATGAAAGAAATGAAAGTGAGTCTGTTAATAGTTTTGAAATTGAGCGTAAAATCACACATAATGACCTAAAGGATTCAAAAGATATAATTGATGAATATTGTGTGTTTTATAAAAAAGTTGATGAAAAATATTCTGAATTTGACACTTCTGGAGTTAATAAAAGTACATCGGTATTGAGAAGCATTCGAAAAGAATATCGTAATCTAAAAAACTCTGGTACAGCTGATTTTGTTTTTCAAGAAGTTATTGAGAAAATAAAGGAAAAGGTGCTTGAAAGTCCTAATTTTGAAGAAATCCCTATTGATGAATTAGAACTATGTATTGATATTCTTGTTGTCGATGCATTTATAAGATGTAAAATATTCGAAAACCCTCAAAATTATAATTATGCTTCTTCCTGATAATATGCACCCAGAAAATAGCATCTATTATAATGGTGCAATTGTATTACAAGTTCTTCAAAAAACGAATGGACTTGATATAGTAAACCTTTATCAAGAAGTAAAACAAATGAAGGAACTGACATTTTCAGTCTTTATTCTTTGCTTGGATTGGTTGTATATTGCAAATATTGCAGAAGTTAAAGAAGGGAGAGTTGAATTATGTTCTTAAAATCATTAACAATTACTAAAGGAGCTTCGGTAATACGAGATATTGAATTTCGTAAAGGAATTAATCTAATTGTTGACAAAAGCGAAGGAAAAATTACAGGAAATAGTGTTGGAAAAACTACGGTTTTAAAGCTGGTTGATTTTTGCTTTGGTGCAAATAAAAAGAATATTTGGGAAGACCCTGAAAACAAAAAAGAAGTTTATACACTTGTAAAAAATCATTTGATAAACAATGATATTTTAGTAGCTCTAACTTTAACAGAAAATCTCGATGATGAATCTGCTCCTGAAATTGTAATTGAAAGAAATTTTTTAAGTGCTAAAAGTAAAGTAATAAGAAAAGTTAACGGTGAAAATTTAACAGAAAATGAATTCGAAACAAAGTTGACAGAACTTCTTTTTCCTGATCATTTATCGGACAAACCAACTTTAAGGCAGATTATATCTCACAATATTAGATACAAGGATTTAAGTATTAATAACACTCTAAAGACACTTGATAGATATACATCAGATGCAGAATATGAAACTTTGCATTTGTTTTTATTAGGTTGTGAATTTACAAAAGGAAACAATAAACAAGAATTACTTGAAAAAATAAAACAAGAAGATTCATTTAAAAAAAGACTTGAGAAAATTCAGACCAAATCAGCTTACGAATCGACTTTAGCGATAATTGAAAGCGAAATAGATGAGCTTAACAAGAAAAAATCGAATCTTAATTTGAATGAAAATTTTGAATCAGATTTAGATGCATTAAATCAAGTAAAATACGACATCAACAGGCTTAGCTCAGAAATAAGTAAGTTGAATATTCGAAAAGATTTGATAAATGAAACTTTATTGGAATTGGAGAATTCTAGTTCGACGATAGATACAAGTCAACTTAATCAAATATACCAACAAGCATCTAGTGTTTTAGGAAAACTACAGAAATCATTTGAAGATATGGTAGCATATCACAACAACATGATTACTGAAAAGAAAAAATTCATATCAAATGAACTTCCTATACTAGAATCTAAGATTAAAAAAAACAGTATTCAATTAAATAAACTATTAGGACAAGAACAGGAATTATCGCAAATTATATCAAAAAGCGATTCGTTCGAAGAGCTTGAAGTCTTAATTGCTGAATTGAATGAAAAATATAGGTTAAAAGGAGAATACGAGAATATTGTTCAACAGTTAAATGATGTTGAAGATAATCTTAAAAGCTTTAATGATACTCTAGAATCAATAGATGAAGAATTATTCTCAGATGATTTTGAAGCTACCGTTAAAACTCAATTAAATAAGTTTAATAAGCACTTTTCTTCAGTTTCAGAAGTGTTGTATAATGAAAAATATGCATTAAAGTACGATAAGGTTAAAAACAAGAAGGGGCAACGGTTATATAAGTTTAGTGCATTCAATACAAACTTTAGTTCTGGAAAAAAGCAAGGAGAAATTTCATGTTTTGATATCGCATACACTTTTTTTGCTGATGAAGAAAATATTCCTTGCATGCATTTTATTCTTAACGATAAGAAAGAATTGATGGATGGCAAGCAACTTGTTAAAATAGCAGACTTGGTCAATAAAAGTGACATTCAATTTATTGCCTCAATATTGAAAGACAAGTTACCAGATGAATTGAATAATGAAGATTATTTTGTTCTTGAACTTTCTGAAGATAATAAACTCTTTAGAATAGAGGAGTAGAAAGCGCAGCTAACAGTCGCTGGCTTGACCTAAGCGGAGATTTATTTTACTGCTTATGGGGAATGATTTATTTTACAAGACTTTTTGGAACTTGTAATTCGGGAATAAGTGGTTTTTAAGGAGGTCTCATTTTAAAAAATATTGTAAAACTGCAGTTTATTCTGCAGTTTTTTTCTTAAACACCCTAGCTCAAACAATTTAAAACAAGACACTAAGCCCCAATTCTCATAAACATACACACCAGAGCCTACCAATGCTCCAAACAATCAGGATAATTATTTTATTATTGTTTTGTAGATTCATGGGCAAAATTACATTTTACTAAGCTTACTAGTCTTATTTGGTATTATAAACGACATTAATGGGGTTATAAAGGAGTTTAGCCACAAGGCAAGAAGAGAGAAGTGGCGTGAATTAAAGCACAAAGCGGTGAATTCTGTACGCTATGCCGCCGATGCAATACTTCCGGAAAAGACAAAATTGGTTTACTGCCGTTATTATCGCCGTCAAGGTGACCATTCGATAGTAAAATTCGATTTTTTGAAATATTCGTTCCAGCCATGTACGACCTCACGAAGAACAGGAAAATTGTTCTTGGGCTACGATTGTGCTATTAGCATTAATGCAAAGAAGCGTATTGCAGATAAGATGGAAGAATTGGATATCGTAGGACTGACTTACAAAAGCATTGTAGGAGTAGCCCAGTTTTTAAACCCTTACATTCGGGGTTGGATTAACTACTACGGTAAGTTCAGGAAACATGAAATGCATTCGATTTTTCAGTTACTGCGTAAGCGTATTATTCGTTGGGCAAGAAAGAGGTACAAACGTTATAAAACCAGTGTAAACCGTGCCTTTAAATGGTTCGAAACAGTACGGAAACAATTTCCATCATTGTTTTAATACATATTGAAAATTTATGTATTTTACACGTAGTTAATTATTATTGTTGTTGTTTATTAAGTCGTATGGAAAAAGAATATCAAAATGTAGTTGTCGGATTTAGTGGATTTATTTTATTTGAAGAATGTTACGAGTATAATGAAGATGCATGCTACATTTCAGAAAGTGAAGATGCAGCTACTAAGTTTATGTTAGATTGTGGTTACAGGAAGTCTGATTTTCGAATTGATAAAGTACTTTTTAAAGATATATTGAATGATTATGGATGTTCTTGTGGCGAATATGCAATGGAAAGTGTAGCCTATCATAAGTTTAAGCAAATTGCGGAAACTAATAATCTCGAATTTACTGCAGAACCTTTTGATTTTAAGCCAACTTTAATGGTTGTAGATATATAAATTTTTGTATTTTATGTCAATTCAAGGATTCAAAAAGATACCAATAAAAAAGAATTCAAAAAGTTGAAGAAAAAAAAGAAAATTCACAAAGATAAAAGAGGACTTGAATATGTAAAGGAATCCTATTTTATAGGAGGTAAAATGAAATTCCGAAGGGTTTATGTGGTAGATGGTATTCCAGCAGATGAGTTTTATGAGAAAAATGCAACTGATCTTGACCACTTCAGAAATGGCGAATATTGGTTAATGAGCAGTGAACAAGATTCAAATGATTGTGAAGAATCAAGTGAACAAAAACCAGATTTATCAGATGATGAAATAGAAGATTTGCCATTTTAATAAAAAACGACCGCCCAACAATTTATAAACAAAATGCTGCAAAATTGCTGCCTGAAAGTGAGTGCAAGTACTTCGCATGTTTGGCCATGAACTGGCTTCGGTAAACCGTAAAGAACTGAATGAATGAGAGAGGGAAATGTATTTAATTAATATCCAATTCAAAATATCTTTAAAGGAAAATATTATCAAAAATAAATACCTGTATTCGAAGGTATTATTTCATAGTAGCTATTGCTTAAATACAAAACAACAAAGCTTAAAAAGGACAAATTAGTATCAATATAGGGGGAATATTTAAGTGAGTACAGAAAGCTTATTATATGTTTATTGCAATTACAAGATTCTTTATTTATTTACATGTAATAACTAATCGAAATCTTACAATTAATAAACTAATATTGATGCAAAAATCTACTATGAAAATAATTAGCAGTATTGCGCTGTTATTGTGTTTGAATAATGTATTTCTTATGGCAGGACCGCCAGATCCTCCAGTGGGAAAAGTTTGGATTTTAAACCACGAAATGAGTGACGAATTTGATGCCAATAGTCCAGATATTGATAAATGGAAAGTATTTGATAAATCCGATTCATGGGGACGTTCCGCATCGTTTGATAAGCGTACTTTGGAAGCATATAAAGATCCCAATTCCGATAATTACTATTTAAGCATGAACCCAATGTGGTACTACGAGGATGAACGTTTTGCTCGGGGAAATGGTGAAGATTATTATTTTGCAGGTGGAGGAATGGATACCAGAGTTTTACAAACTTATGGATATTTTGAAGTTCGTGTAAAACCATCCGATTTTCCTATGGGATCGGGTGTGTTTATGAATTCAAGAACTACTACTTCTGACGATTGCAATACAAAATATGCCACAGAGTTGGATATTATCGAGAATATGGGATATACAGGACCATTTAATGAGTATGGCGATGGATCTTTTAATAATTACCAGCATGTAAATTCGCATGCAAAACCATTTTCCGACGAGAGTGGTTCTTGTGAACAATTACCATACGAGTCGGAAAATAGTAATGTAGATGCACACAAATTAGCGGAGCCTCTTGGGTGGAATACAGTAGGAATGTGGTGGAAAGATGAAAAAACGGCAATGTTTTATAACGACAATTCTTATTTTGGAACAATAACACCAGCACGTGATTTTTATTTGCCAATGCCTGTAATTATTGTAATGGAAACCTATGGTTGGGGTAGCGATGAAAATAATGCTACTAATCCTAAGCCAGAGGAATGGATGTTTGAGAATGACTTTCGTACAAAGGAGCAGCGAGCCGTAATGTACGACTGGGTTCGAGTTTGGAAATTAGTAGATATAGATGCTGCAGAATTTAACGATGAAAAAGATAATATAAAAGCACTTGAAGAAAATGTAACAACTTATCCATCTAGTTCCTTATCTTCCACCATAATATATTCAGCATCGGCAAACAGAACAGTTGTTGCAAAAGTATACGATTCTTCAGATGCTCAATTGGCCGAAAATAGTTTTGATGTTGAAAAAGGGGTGAAATCTATATTTGCAGAATTTGATTTGGAATTAGAAATTGCCGATGGCTACAAAATAGTTTATGAAATTAAAGATGGTGATACGGTTTTAGCAACATTTACAAGCATAGTTAATATTGTTGAAAAGCCCTTAGAGAAAAAACTCTGGAGAGATGGAATACCAACTTCATTGCAGCCTGGTGAAACAAGCTATACTATTGATGTAAAATATGAAACTGATGAAGATTGTAAAATTAACATTGAAATGAGAAAACCCGACGGAAGTTGGTTAGGGGGAGGAAGTGTTAATGTTGGAGCTGGAAATAATGTGGCTACTGTAAATGTTACAACTTCATCGGCAACTACAAAAGCTAATAATTATTTCTATAAGGTATATATGCACCGTAAGGGATATGACTGGCAAGATCCGCTAGCTGTATCTATTTCGCCTAATATTTATTTTAATGTTGAAGATGCTATTGAGCCTGCTATACAAATATTATCTGTACCAACACAAATTGAGATAGATGCAACAGAGGTAAAGGTTGAATTCGAATATGAGACTTACGAAAATGGACGCTTAAACATCGAATTAATTGATAACAACAATACAGTAGTTGCCAGTGAAATTCGAACAGAGCGTATTGGAAGTCGTTCCCTTTCCCGAACAATTGATATAACAAAGGAACTTGTTCCTTCTGATGATTATAAAATAGCGGTAATTTTTAGTCCCGAAAAAGGAAGTTTTGATGACTTAAAAGATACAGTATATCATATTACAGTTAAATCGCAAGCTGTGGGTATTGAGGAACTTAAAGCTCGTAATAAAAATCTAATAGTATATCCTAATCCTGTGGCAAGTAGGTTAAAAATTGAGTTGGCTGAAAATACCAAAGATATTACTAGGGTAGAAGTATTAGGAGTTAATGGAAGATTAATAAAGGTAATACCTATTGCAAAAGGAGAAGAACTACCATTTATAGATGTGGAAGGACTTTCTTCGGGGGTTTATATATTGAAGCTTACGACCGAAGATCAGGTTTATGCCACT
Organism: uncultured Marinifilum sp.; assembly: GCF_963677195.1. Lineage (NCBI taxonomy): Bacteria > Pseudomonadati > Bacteroidota > Bacteroidia > Marinilabiliales > Marinifilaceae > Marinifilum > uncultured Marinifilum sp. The sequence goes on along the minus strand of NZ_OY781918.1, from coordinate 485,008 downwards.
CGCTTTATAAAGAGTGAGTAAGCCTTAAATATTAATGAGAGAATAATAAGAAAACCGCAAATATAAGCTTAAGCCGATGAGGCAAAATAGTTTGTATATTTTAAATTCACATAAAGGGCTATCTGTTTTGAGATAGCTCTTTACTTTTGCATATAAACATAAAAATTTGTTAAATTCTGATTGATACTAAATTTTAAAACCGTTGAAAAAAGATCGTTTAGTAAGTTTTAAACTATACCCAAAAAGGTATTTTATGATAAAATAATAAAGACTTTTTTTGCAAATAAATAATAATTAGTCCTACTTCTCATTCTCATAAACAGTTACAATATCGTATCCTTTTTCCAGCATCAGATCTTTAGTTGTGGAATAATTTCTCGTAAAGCCCAATAAATAACCACCACCGCCCGAGCCACATAGTTTTAGCCAAAATTGTTGCAAACGCAAACCTTCATCCCATAAATCCAGAAAATTATCTGGAATCATCGATTTAAAATAAGTCAATTGGAATTTTGATAGTTGACTCAGTTCTGAAAAAAACGAGTCTGCATTTCCATTTACCAATTCATGAATACATTTGTTGTTCCTTGGAATTAATTCTGTCTCCATTAAATCAGAAAATTTTTTGTTCTCACAATTCTTCAAAAATGAGCGAACCAATGGTTCTGTATTTCCTGATTTATTGGAGTTAATTAAAAAGATAGCACTGTCTTCTCCAAATTTTTTTCCTGGTAAACTCACCTGTTCAATTTCTTTCTGGTTATGAATTAGTAGTGGAACTTTTAAATATGAATTTAAAGGATCTAAACCTGAACTTTTACCATGAAAACCCGATTCCAATTGAGATAGAATATTCTTTAACTGAATAATTTCACCATTTTGTAATTTTTTGTTGTTGCCAATTGGCTTAATTCCATATTTCTTGTAAATAGAAGCACATAAAGCACCGGAACTACCTAAACCATAACTTTCCGGAATACTCGATTCAAAATACAAACCATTGTGGATATCTTTCTCAAAAGCAGATAAATTAAGTAAAGTGCCATATTTACTAGCATTACTTTTAAGATATTCTAAAAATTTAAGAAGCTCTGAATTGGATCTTTTTGCAAAATTACGATCGGTATATTTATCGTCGCCAATAAAACTTAATTCACCTTTAAAATGAGTGTATGGAATACTTAAACCCATCGAGTTAAGTAAAACACTGTATTCGCCAAAGAGTAATATTTTTGCGTAAAATATGTTAGGATGTATTCTCACTGTTCTTTAAATTTTTAGTTTTTTTGGTCCTTCTCCTGATTTATCAATAATGTATTTTCCATTTTCAAGAAACAGACTTAATTCAGAATCGATAAAGGGCAATATTTTTTCCTTTTCCGATTTAGGATATAGTAAATGTATATTAGGTCCTGCATCTAAAGTAAAGCCAATAGGAAGCTTAGTGCTTAAACGAAAAGATTTAATTCTTTCGATTAATTCAAGTGTATTTGGTTTTAGTAAAGTGTAGGAAGGTGTCGAATTCATCATTAAAGCATGCAGGCTTAATGCTTCATTTTCCATAATCTCGATAAATTCGTCTAGATTACCCGATTGCAATACAGCCAACATTCTATCAAAATTTGTATTTGCCTGAGCAAAACGAGACGATGCATAAGGATGATTATTCATTAATTGATGTCCTACCGAACTAGAGATTTCCTTCTTTTTAGAACTAACCAGCAAAATTGTATCCTGATAATCCTGAAAAACAGGATGTGTATATTGCGAAAAAGGAACTGCATACTCATTAAAAGAGTTGGAAAAAGAATTGCTTTTACCCCAAGCTACAAAACCACCATAAACAGATCGAGATGCACTTCCAGAGCCTAATCGGGCAATGGTGCTGGCTTTTTGGTAAAACGTAGCTTCATTCATTTTTGCACCCATTACTGCTTCTTCCATGCTACATAAACAAAGAGCTAAAGAACTCATTGCCGATGCCGAACTGGCAATACCAGCAGAATGTGGAAATGTATTTTCAGAAGAAATAGAAAATTGAAAATCGTTTAGAAATTGAAAATGATCGGACAAGTTCTCAAAAAACTTTGCAATGCGCTGTTCAAAAGCTATTTGTCTCTTTCCTTCGAACAAAAAGCTTAACTGATTTCCTTTAGTTTTTGGTTTATAGCTTAGTTTTGTTTGTGAAAGAGAATTTTGTAAGCTCATACTTATTGAAGGATTACAAGGCAATTGATTTCCTTTCTTGCCCCAATATTTAATTAAAGCAATATTTGAAGGACTTTTCCAACTTACAGATCCTGAATTTGAACTATCTATCATCATTTAGTAAGTAATTATTTAGTTTGTGCTTAGTATCATTTCTTTCCAGGATATTATTGTACTTAGTCCCGCTTTATAAAAATAAGAATGTATATCGATTTTGCTCAAAGAACTTCGTATCATAACAAAATCTCCTCCCCAGGCTCCGAGTGATTTTACAGAACCATTAAAATCGGGAAATAAGTTTTCTTTAACACATTTTTGCCCCAATAATTCAGATATTAAAAGCTCATGTTTTGTAATTAAACGATCGAATTCATCTGCATTTTTAGTAGTCAAAATATCTTTACTTAGTTGAGTTATTTTATTGATATATTCAATTTTACAAGTTTTACCCTTTAAAAAAGCATGAACCGAATCTGTGCTTTTTTGTTTCTTTCCTAAATAAACAAAGTATATCTGATCTTTAAATTGAGGAGAAAAATCAATAGGATATATTAAAGGATAATTTCCATTTCGACGAAACAAAATGGGTTTGCGGTTATTTGCACATGCAATATCAAAACCAGACCCATTAGAAACCAGAGAGTGTAATTCGTAAGGATTAACTTCTGCCCATTTGGCTACATTATTTATTAAAGTAGAACTACTGCCCAAGCCCCAGTTTCGATCAAAATCGATTTCCGTTCGTATTTTTAGCTTCCAGTTTTTTAAAAAAGAAGGATTTAAACTTATGGCTCTATTTAGAAGAAAGCAAACAAAATCTTTTTCAGTTTCTCCCTCGCTGGTCTGATTTTTAATCTCTTGATGTGAAATTGAAAAATTCAACCATAATTTTTTTTTCTCATAAGCCAACCATTTTAAATCCGATTGCTCGGATTCGAAAACTTCCAATACTTGTCCGTATTTTAAAGGAATAGCAAGCGCTAAAGCTCCATGCAAAACAAGGTATTCACCTGTAAGCAGAAGTTTAGCATTCGAATAATATTTGTGTATAGGTTTCAAATTTTACTGTAGCTTAGTTCTAAGTGATTTTATAAAGGCTTCTACCTCGCTGTGCGAAATTGTTTTATGGGTAAAATATTCCAAGGCTTGCTTTTTTTCTTTATAATCTGCTTTTAAGTTATTTAGCAGATTCGATAAATGCATTTTCATGTGTCCTTGCTGAATTCCTGTTGTTACCAAAGATCTTATGGCTCCAAAATTATTGGCTAATCCGGCAGCAGCCGTAATCATCATAAGTTCTTTTGCCGAAGGTTTTCCTAGTAATTCAAGGCCAAATTTTGCCAAAGGATGCAAGCTTGTTAAGCCACCTACTGTTCCTAAAGAAAGTGGCATTTTTAATTGGTAATGAAATCTATTATGAGATATATTAGCTTGTGTTAAGCTTTTATATTTACCGGTTTTAGAGGCATAAACATGTCCGTTTGCTTCAATTGCACGAAAATCATTTCCGGTTGCCAAAGCTACAGCATCAACACCATTAAATATTCCTTTATTATGAGTTGCAGCTCTGTAAACATCCAGTTCTGCAATTTTAGAGGCTTTTTGAAATTTATTTGCAAACTCCTTTCCTGTAATTCCGGGATGTATGTCATTTAATTCATCCAAACTGCATTCTACCGAACACTCCACAATACAATCGGGAGTGTAATTTGAAAGAATAGACATAATTATTTCACATTCCCGTTCAGTATTCGAAAGGCCTTCGTAATTTTTAAAGAAACGTTTCATTTGCTGGGCCATTTTCTCCAGACATGAATTAATAAAATTAGCACCCATCGAATCTGCCGTATCGAAAGTAACATGCAGTTGATAGTAATTTTCCATTTTATCGGAAAGATTAAGCAATTTTATTCCTTGAATACCTCCACCTCTTTGGCGCATATTTTTTGTTAACTCTTTGCTTGCCCGATATAGTTCAAATTTTAATTCAGGTAGTAAATTATTTAGTTTATTCGACTCGCCTTTCCAAATAAAATGTACTTGTCCCGATTTTACAAACGAAACAACACGTGCATTAAATCCGCCATGATTGGCCCAGAATTTTGCCGATCGAGATGCTGCCGCTATAACAGAGCTTTCCTCAATAACCATTGGAATGTGATACAAGTGGTTGTTAATTAAAAAATTAGGTGCAACACCAAAAGGAAGATAGTAATTAGAAAGAGTATTTTCACTAATCTCATCTAACAAATTTTGTTGTTCTTTATCTTGCAGACGAAAACTATCAAGTTTAGATTTAATTTGTTTTGCGCTGCCTGTTAATTCGCCTACTTTTTCCATTTTCTCTTCACGAGATAATTTAGAAAAACCTGAAATAATTGCTCTTCGCTTCATATCTTTTTCATCTTAATCTATTTACTGATTTAAAAACAATCAATAAAATAATATAGTATCCGAAAGTCCTAAATTATATTTTTTATATAGATGTCCCAAAAAACAAATGATTTTTTAGGTCAAACTTTTATCTTTTAATGCGTAAAAATTTTTTTGAGACTAGTAATCCTTTTCTTTGCGATTCGATATATGTTCTTAATTCTTCATAAGATTCTTTTGCATATTTTAATAAGACCGATGCTTGTCCGTAAATTGCCGGAAGCTTCGATTTTTCCATTAAATAATATCCATCCAGAAAATTTTGAATTCCTCCAGAAACAATTATTTCCTTACATTTTACCTGATTATCGCTAGCAATAATTTCATTTAGCCAAATTATCATTTGATTAGCCGAATGTCCAATTTTAGCTAAAGGATCGAATAGTTGAGGCTGAGAATCAGGTTTACGCAATAATTCTATTTTTGCAAAATTAGTTCCTCCAAAAGCAGCAAATTCGATTGCCTGAAGAGGAAGATGCAATAAAGCTCTTAAACTTTCGGGACCTATTCCTTGTCCAACTTCTTTTACTATAATTGGAATATCAAGCTCGTCGAGTAAATATTCTATGCTCTCTATTGGGGCTTGACTTATGCTATCGCCTTCTGTTTGCAAGAATTCTTGCATTGGATTTACATGAATAATTAATCCATCAGCACGCAAACGGCCAACTAAACTAATAATTTTGCTTATTTTTTTATTTCGAATTAATTCTTCTATCTGGCAGATGCCTAGATTGGCATACAAAGGTAAATCATCTCCCAATATCGATCGAACATCAAAATCAGAAAAATGCTCATCACTATCTAAAATAGATCGACAAGAACCCAAACCCATTCCCATACCAAATTCGGCACAGGCACGAGCCAAATTCCTATTGATTTTACCAGCTAGTTCGGTTCCTCCTGTCATGCTTGAAACCCAAATTGGAGTTTGTAAATTTTTACCTAAAAAAGTAAAACTTGTATCCTCTTCGTTTGGATGAGAATTTAGCATTGGCTCGTAATAAAATCTATCATCCGCTAAGGCGTTCTTCATTTGAGAACGAAAAGCCAATTCAATGTGATCCTTCTTTCTGTCTGTCATATTTTTTAATTAACAACCAATATGTCTTGAAATCACCAGTCTAAGAATTTCTGATGTTCCTTCACCTATTTGTAGTATTCGTTGATCGCGATAGAATCGTTCAACTTCCGATTTCTTAATTAAGCCATGTGCACCGTGAATTTGAACTGCTTCGTTGGCTACTTCCTGAGCCACTTCCGAGCAATATAACTTAGCCATGGCAGCCTCTTTACCAAATGAATATCCATTATCTTTTAGCCAACAAGCTTGATACAGTAAATGTCGGGCTGCTTCAATTTTTGTGGACATATCAGCCAATTTAAAGCTTATGGCCTGAAATTTTGAGATAGCTTTACCAAATTGTTCTCTTTTTTTTGAGTAGGATAAAGCCATTTCGTAAGCTCCCTGCGCTAAACCTAGTCCCATTGCTGCAATTGTTAATCGACCAGAGTCCAGAGTTTGGAGCATAATTTTTGATCCTTCACCCAAATTACCCAACAGATTATCTTTTGGGACTTTACAGTTTTTAAAAGTTAACTGAGCCGTATCCGAAGCCCGCCACATCATTTTATCTTTAATTGGTTTAGCACTAAATCCATTTGTACTTCGTTCTACTAATATAGCAGATAATTCCTTTTTTCCATTATTATTTGCTGTTACAACTTGCAAGGTAAGGCCTAATGATAATTCGGAAGAAGCATTCGAAATAAATTTTTTACTTCCGCTGATATGCCAATTCTCATCTTTTAAAATAGCTTTTGATTCGGTTCCCCGAGAATCTGAGCCTGCATTTTCTTCTGTTAATCCAAATGCCCAAACATTTTCTCCTGTTGTTAATTTGGGTAGGTATTTTTGTTTTTGCTCTTGGGATCCGAAATTGTAAATTGGGCCAATTCCCAATGAGTTATGAGCTGCAAGTGTTGAGGCTTGAGAAGCATCAACTTTTGCAATTTCCTCAATGGCTATCAGTAAGGACAAATAATCTTTTTCTTGTCCGCCATATTTCTTAGGTAAAAACATTCCAAACAAACCCAATTCACCCATTCTCTTAGTTAAGTGGGAACTAAATTTTTCTTCTTTATCTAATTCAAAAGCCAAAGGTTTTACTTCTTTTTGGGCAAATTCTTTTACTTTTTTGCGAATTATTTTATGTTCTGCTGTTGTATATGGATTCATTATTTTTCTTTAATTTATATATTAAGACAATAAAGTCTTAAATTAAATCGCAAACCTAATTAAAAAGATCAGATTATTAAAATTATTTAGATTCATTTTTAATAAGGATGCTTTAATATTCTGTTTTAGCAGTATTGGAATTAGGACAATTGCTAAAGTTCATAAATAATTGCCGAGTATAATTAAAACTTCTTATGCAATAAAAATTAATGTAATTGTCTTTTTATATAAACTTATAGGCTTTTTGTTGGTTAATTAGGATATACATAAGAACCTTATTTTTGTGCATTTCTAAAACTAGTATTGGTAATAGAATCGATAATTTTAATTTGAAATATAATAAGATTTTTTTTCTATTTATATGTAAAGCAAAAACGGTAAATTATTCGCTGAGAGTATTTGCCGTTTTTTATTTATAAACTGTTTTTTCTTTCTAAATTATACGAATTCCGAAATTATCAAGATTTGAGATGTGTATTTATTTTATGTAATAATATGCTGACTTAAAGTATCTTGGAAGAAATTAAACCTTCTTTGGAATATTTTAAACTTCGAAAAAAATAGGAATAACTAAAATTGCGGTACAAGAAAATTCTGCTTTATGCAAAGGTTTGAATTAATGCAATGTATTATTTAAAATTAGCAAAAATCAGAATTTGTTAACTGTAAAATGTTGAAATGATTTCAATATTCCTATTCTAATCTAATTACTAAACAATGAAAAGAAGACTTAATTTAGTACTCCTAATGCTTGTTTTAAGCTTTACAGCTTATTCGCAACAACAGGTAGTGTCGGGTAAAGTAATTGTAAAAGACACTCGGGATGCCCTGCCGGGTGTTACTGTAATCGAAAAAGGAACTACTAACGGAACCACTACCGATATGGATGGTAACTATAGTATTTCTCTATCTAATAATGGAACTCTTGTGTTTTCCTTTATTGGTTTCGAAACATTCGAAATTGTTGCAAACAAAGCAATAATAGATGTTGAACTATCAGAATCAAGTATTGGTTTGAACGAGGTAGTTGCTGTAGGTTATGGTGTTATGAAAAAAAGTGACCTTACCGGATCGGTTGTTTCTGTTAAGGGTGAAACAATGGAAGATCAGCCATTTGCAGGGGTAGATCAGGCATTACAGGGACGTGTTGCCGGTGTTACTGTTACTCAAAACTCAGGAGCTCCGGGTGGAGGTGTTTCTCTACGTGTTCGCGGTATTACTTCCTTAACAGGAAATAACGAGCCTCTTTACGTTATTGATGGTGTACCTTTACAAGGTAATTCTAATAACGATTCATATACATTTTCATCATTAGGTGGAGGAAATGGTCAAACCAAGGTAAGTGCACTTTCAAGTATTAATCCTTCCGATATTGAATCTATCGAAGTATTGAAAGATGCATCGGCTTCTGCTATTTATGGTTCTCGAGGTGCAAATGGGGTTGTTATCATTACAACCAAAGGTGGTAAAAAAGGAAAATCAAAAGTATCCTACGAAGCTTATTATGGAGTGCAGCAAATTGCTGATTACGTGGATGTAATGAACTTGCAGGAATATGCAGAATATTATGCAGATGTATTAACAAGTCAGGGAAAGAATGTTCCTTTCGAGTTCCAAAATCCAGAATTATTAGGTAAAGGAACCGATTGGCAGAAAGAGATTTTCCGTTCTGCACCAGTTCAAAATCATCAGATTTCGGTATCAGGAGGTAACGATAAAACTACGTTTTATACTTCTTTAGGATACTTCGATCAGGAAGGAATTGTTATAAACTCTGATTTTCGCAGATTCTCAATGCGTTTAAATTTAGATCATAAGGTAAATGATTGGATTAAGGTAGGAAATAATGTTTCTATGAGTAATTCCAAAGAACACATTACTTTGAATGACGATGAATCTGGTGTAATTAGTTCTGCTCTTAGACAATCGCCAAACATTCCTGTACGATATTCAGACGGAAGTTGGGGTGGACCATCCGATGGTATCGGATCGGGAAACGGAAGAAATCCAGTTGCATGGTCAGAAATCAGAAACAGTGAATTAGAGCGATACAAAATCAATGGAAATTTCTTTGTTGATTTAAGTTTAGCCGAAGGTTTGACTTTTAGAAGTGAGATTGGTTACGATTTCAATTTAAATAAGACAAGTGTGTTTAATCCTACTTACGAAATTGGTAGTGAAACTAACGAAATTAGTACTTCTTCAAAAACCAGTAACGATAGTTTTTTCTGGGTATTAAAGAATTATTTAAATTATCTGAAATCATTCGATAAGCATTCCATTAATCTAATGGCTGGTCATGAAGCACAAGAGTCTAAGTGGGAAGGTTTAACAGGAGCCAGAACAGGATTCTTAACCAACGATATTACTGCTTTAAATGCTGGAGATGCCTTAACGGCAACCAATGGTAGTTGGCAGGGAACTCACAATATCGAATCGTATTTTGGTCGTTTTAACTATAGTTTCGATGGAAAATATTTACTAACTGCAACATTACGTGCCGATGCTTCTTCCAATTTTGGCGAGAACAACCGATGGGGATATTTTCCTTCGTTCTCGGGGGCTTGGGTTGTAACCAAAGAGCCATTTATGGAGAAATATGCAGATATTGTAAACTATGCAAAATTACGTGCAGGATACGGTGAAGTAGGAAACCAGGATATAGGTGGATATTCTTATGGCGCTAGTCTTAGAAGTATTACTACCGTTTATGGAACTGGTTTTTCTCAGGCTAATATTGCAAATCCTGATGTAAAATGGGAATCAACAAGATCTACTAATATTGGTTTAGAACTTGGGTTTTTAGATAATAAAATAAAACTAGATGTTGATGTTTATAAAAAAACATCAAAAGATTTCTTATTTTCTCAGCCTCTTCCAAGTTATTTAGGAGCAATGAATTCAGCATCTTATATGGGATTAACACCTCCAATGGTAAATCTTGGCGAAATGGAAAATAAAGGAATCGATATTTCTTTAACAACCAGAAACATTACCAAACCAAACTTTACCTGGTCATCAACATTTGTATTTTCTACTTATAAAAATGAGTTGATTAGCATGAACAGCGATGAGGGAGCAATATTCCAGACTTTTGAGTTTAACAATACATTAACCAAAACTGCCGAAGGTAAAGCGGTTGGACAGTTTTATGGATATCAGGTTGATGGAATATTTAAAGATGAAGCCGATTTGTATGCAAGTGCATCGCAGGGAGATATAGGAGAAGAAAATGGTGTTTGGGTTGGCGATATTAAGTTTAAAGATCTTAACGAAGATGGTAAGATTGATGATGCAGACCGTACCTATATTGGAAATCCACATCCTGATTTTACCTACAGTATCTCAAATGAAATTTCCTACAAAAACTTCGATTTTTCCTTAACCTTACAAGGTTCTCAAGGGAATGATATTTATAACTGGACTCGTAAGTTAACAGAAGGAATGAAAGAGGTTACAGGTAATCAGGCTCAGTCTGTATCGAACCGATTTGTGGCTGGAGTAAACGAAGATACCGATATTCCTCGTTTCGCTTTTGGCGATCCAAATAATAATAGTAGAGTATCCGATCGTTTTATTGAAGATGGTTCATTCCTGAAAATTCAAAACGTAACTCTGGCTTATACTTTCGATAAAAATCAATTAGCAAGATTGTCTTTCGTTAACAAGCTTAGAGTATATGCTACTGTACAGAATTTGTACACATTTACCGATTACTCTGGTTACGATCCTGAAATTGGTGCTTACAACCAAAACTCTCTTCTTATGGGCGTTGATAATGGTCGTTACCCGGTTCCAAGAACCTTTATGATGGGTGTTAATGTTGAATTTTAAATCTACTTGTTTACGTTAAAAAATTACGATCATGAAAAATAAAATATTCATATTATTACTCCTTTTTCTTTCTGCTTCTTGTTCAGAAAGCTTTCTGGAGAATGCTCCCGAAGATTCATTGGTAGTTGATAACTATTACAATACCAATGAGCAGGTAATGAGCGCAGGAGCTCCACTTTACGGATATCCCTGGTTTTACTTCAACGAAAAATTCCTGATTTGTATTGGTGATAATTACAGTGGTAATTCAACTGGTACTTATTCCGATATTGCTCAATTTACACTATTCTCTGTGAATCAGGGAAATCAATTTGCTACCGAAGGTTGGGATGCCTTATACAATGTAATTGCAACTGCAAATACTTTGATTTATAACTTGGAAACAAAAGTTTCGGGCGATGTTGATGAAGATGTTATTGAAGAGGTAAAAGGGGAAGCTTACTTTATGAGAGCAACTGCCTATTTCTATTTGGTTAGAACATGGGGAGCTGTACCTATCATTTATACAATGGATCAGTATAATGCAGATACAGAGATATATAGAAATACAGTTGAGGATGTTTATACCTTCATTTTAAATGATTATAATCGAGCTTTAAGTAGAGTTCCAATTCAAAGATCTGATAGTGAGTCTGGTAGAGTAACACAAACGGCATGTAATGCTATGATGGCAAAGGTATATTTAACATTAGAAGATTATACAAATGCCAAGACAAAAGCCGAATTGGTAATTAATTCGGGAGTACACGGATTATTAGAAAACTTTGGTGATGTATTTCATCCTAGCAACAACAATAGCCGTGAGTCTATTTTTGCTTTACAGTGGGTTGCAAATCAAGGATGGGGATATCAAAATCCAAACCAGGCTTATTTGGCTGCTTCTCCTAAATTAACCAACGCAGGCGATGGCTGGGGAACTTTTCAGCCAAGTATCGATTTTCAAAATGCTTTCGAAGATGGCGATTTAAGAAAACACGAAACCATTATGGAACCAGGAGATTTTTATTCCGATTTAGTTACTTCGGAAGGTGGTTATACTGTTCCTGAAAGTGGAATGACAAGTACAATTGCCGCTTGGAGAAAGTATGTTGTTGGTTCGAAAGATGAATGGGAGAATGTTGGTTTTATGTCAACCGATATGAATACATATATTATGAGATATGCAGAAGTCTTATTAATTCATGCCGAAGCAATTCTGGGAACAAATGCATCTACCAGCGATTCAAATGCACTGGAATCTTTTAATGCAGTTCGAAAAAGAGCTGGCTTAGACGAAAAATCATCTATCACTTTCGATGATATCCTTCAGGAAAGAAGAGTAGAGTTCGCTGTTGAAGGTAAATATTGGTACGATTTGGCTCGTATGGATAGAACCAAAGCCTTGGCAATTATCTCAAATCAGGAAAGAGGTGATTATGTTGATGGAAATTATAATGATATCATTACTCGCAAAGTTACCCCTTCTGCAGGAGATTTCTTATTGCCTATTCCAGGTTCCGAAGCGGATTTAAATCCTCTATTGTTAGAAGAACCAGTTCCTTTTGATTTTAACAACTAAAAGTCTACAAGTATGAAATTTAAATATAACCTGAACAATATCGTAAGCGCAATAGTAGTGCTAATGGTAAGTGTCATGACTTATTCTTGTGATGACGATTCAAGCTTAAATCCTGCCATTGATGTAATGGTTTCTGAAAATACCGATTTAAATATAAATTCCGGAATGCCCGAAGAATTAGTGGTAGTAGAAGGATCGGACCTTCAAAATGTTAAAACTGTTACGTTTAGAGGTGTAAACGAGCCGGAAGAGAATTTAGTTGATGTTGTATTCAATCCGGTTTTGAATTCTAATTTGGCAATCATGTTTAATGTACCTTTCGATGAAACAAAAGGATCGGTATTTGGTGCGAATGTGGTTACAATCACAAACCAGGATGGGAATGTGATTACTCACGACTTTACAATTGTTCAACCAGAACCAACCATAGGAGTATTTTCTCCCGAGCGCCCTAAGGCAAACGAAATGGTAACTATTTCGGGAGAATGGTTTCAAAATATCGTGTCGGTTTCTTTCGCAGGACAAGAAGTTGAATATACAATGATTTCGTCTACAGAAATTACAATGGTAGTGCCTGATGGTACTAAATTAGGAGCCGATCTTACTATTGAAACCGAAGCTGGTGAAGTATCAGCATTTCTGGATATCGATATAGGCTACAATTTATATTTGGTTGCCGATTTTGATGGCGGTGGATTGCGTCCGAATAACAATTGGGTTGCTTATGGCGATGCGGGATCTTTGGAATATATAACAGGTGGTCCAACAGGAACATTCGCAGAATTTAAGTGGTTAGGCGATACTTCTAATGGATACAATGGTTGTCAGTCCGATGCAACAGCAACTATGGTTGTAGAGTCTGATCCTGAAAGGGTAATGTACCTAATTGATGTAAATTGCAACGGTGCTATTGGAACTGTTGCCGAATTCTTAATTGTCGATCGCGATGGTGGAAACTGGGCTTTCCGTCACGAATTTACCGAAGATGGATGGCATACAATTGAAACTCCCGTTTCTGCTTTCGGAGCAAATTACGATCCAGACAATCAGGATAGTGGAGATGTAGATCCAACCCAAATTAATCAAGTTAAAGTTACAATTGCAGAGTGGGGTGCAAATCCTTCAACTGTACAATTCGATAATATTCGTTTTCACGGATACTATTAATAATTAAATTATGCTTGTTATAGGCAAGAATCAAAATATTCAGGTAAAGAAAGTTTATTTCTTTACCTGATTTTTACCACCTCAAATATTAGTAAAATGAAAAAAATATCGGGATTTAGCATTTGGCTGCTTTTTGCATGTTCATTAATACTTTCAAGCTGTTCGGGCAGCGGAGAATCCGAAGAAGAATTTGAATTGGGAAGTCCCATAGCCAAACAGGCAACAGATATTACTTCAACCGGATTTACTGCTAGCTGGTCGAGAGTTTATAAAGCAGATAGCTATTTGTTAGATGTCGCTAAAGATATTGATTTTACAAATTTTTTGTCGGGATACAATTCTAAACCGCTTAGCGATTTAAATGCCGATATTACAGGACTTGAAGCTAATGTTTCCTACTTTTATCGTGTAAGAGCTGTAAAGGAAAGCACCGTATCTGCTAGTTCAAATATTATTGAGTTAACAACTTCTTTCGAGCCCGATGCCAATCAGACATTAAAAAATTCATCAGATAATTTCTTAATTGGTGTTGCTCTTCAATCCTCAAAATTAAATGGTAGCTACGACGAATTGTACAAAAATGAGTTTAGTAGTATTACGGCAGAGTACGAAATGAAAATGAACATTACACATCCTACTCAGGATTCTTATGATTTTGGTCCTGCCGATGCTATTGTTGATTATGCCCAGGAAAATGGCATTAATGTTCATGGTCATTCATTAATCTGGCACAATTCAACCCCCGATTGGGTAAGTAACTTCCAAGGAAGCGATCAGGAATTTGAAGATATGATTGAAGAATATATCACCAAAGTGGTAACCCGTTACAAAGGAAAAGTAACTTCTTGGGATGTGGTAAACGAAGCTTTTGAGGATGGCTCGGGACAATTGAGAAATAGTATTTACCGTCAGCGAATGGGCGACGATTATATTGCCAAATGTTATCAGTTTGTAAGAGCTGCCGATCCTGATGTTTTAATTTTTTATAACGACTACAGCATGGTAAGCGATCAAACAAAACAAAATGCTGTTTTCGCAATGGCCGATGATTTTATTGCAAGAGATATTCCAATTGATGGATTGGGATTTCAATTACACATTCAGTATGATTATCCGGCAAAAGCCGATATAGAAGCTGCAGTTCAAAAAGTGGTCGATAGAAACTTATTAATGCATTTCTCCGAATTAGATATCAGAGTAAATCCTAATAATGATTTAACAAGCTTAACAAATGAAAGATCTTTAGCGCAAAAAGCAAAATATAAAGAAATGGTTGAGATATTAAAATCAATACCTGAAGAAAGTGCTTATGCTTTAACCGTTTGGGGATTAATAGATAGTGAGTCGTGGTTGATAAATTTTTATGGGCAACAGGATTGGCCATTGCTTTTCGATAGCAAGTTTGAGAAGAAAGATGCTTACTACGGCTTTTTGGAAGGATTGCAATAAAACTGAACTTAGATTTTTGACTATGAACGTAAGAAAAATAGTAAGCCTTTGTATTTTTATATCATTTATGTCGTGCCAAAACAATATCGAAATGCATAAGGATACCAAATATTCATTCGAAGAACGTGCCAGTTATCTGGTTGATAAAATGACTCTGGAAGAGAAAATTTCACAAATGAGTTATACTTCTCCAGCTATTGAGCGATTAGAAATTCCTGAACATAATTGGTGGAACGAGTGCCTACACGGAGTTGCAAGAGCAGGAGTTGCAACAGTTTTTCCACAGGCAATAGGAATGGCAGCCATGTGGGATCGAAATCAGATGTTCGAAGTTGCCAATGCAATTTCTGATGAGGCCAGAGCCAAGCACCATGAATTTGCATCGAGAAATAAACGTGGTATATATCAGGGATTGTCGTTTTGGACTCCTAACATTAATATTTTTAGAGATCCGCGCTGGGGAAGAGGAATGGAAACTTATGGAGAGGACCCTTATTTAACTGGTGAGCTGGGTGTACAATTTATTCGTGGTTTGCAAGGCAAGGATAAAGATTATTACAAGCTAATTGCTACTGCAAAACATTTTATTGTTCATAGTGGTCCCGAGGCAGAACGACACAGTTTTAATGCTGAACCCTCGCAGTACGATATGTTGAATACTTACAGTCCGCACTTTAAAAAAGTAGTGCAGGATGCAGGTGTGTATTCGGTAATGTGTGCCTACAATAGTTTTAATGGACTACCTTGTTGTGGTAATAAATCGCTTAGTAATTTGCTTCGTAAAAAATGGGGCTTTAAAGGATATATTGTTTCCGATTGTTGGGCAATTAACGATTTTTATATGCCCGATGCACATGCTGTAACTTCCTCGAAACAGGAGGCAGCGGCTATGGCAGTAAAAGCAGGAACCGATTTAAATTGTGGTGATTCGTATCCGGCTTTAGTCGAGGCTGTTAAAAATGGTTTAATTACCGAAGCCGAGTTAGATGTATCGGTTGAAAGATTAATGCTGGCACGAATGAAATTAGGCTTGTTTGCACCTAAAGGAGCGGTTAAATACGAGAAAATTCCTTATAGTGTTGTCGATTCCGAATCGCATAGGTTACTGGCCTTAAGTACTGCTCGAAAATCTATGGTATTATTAAAAAATGAGAATAAGCTTTTACCTCTAAATAAATCGGTAAAAAAAGTAGCTGTTATTGGTTCCAATGCCAACGATTTGGAGGTTTTATTAGGAAACTATAACGGATATCCTTCTAATCCGGTTACACCGCTCGAAGGAATAAAGCAAAAGTTACCTAATGCCGAAGTAAAGTATGCTGCAGGATGCAAACTGGCAAAAGGCCTACCAATATTCGAGGCTGTTCCAAATTCGGTTTTATTTACCGATAATACTTTTTCTCATTCGGGATTAAAGGCCGAATATTTTAACAATATTAAATGCGAGGGAACTCCGCTGCACACTCGAATAGATTCGAATGTTGATTTTGTATGGGGAACCACACCACCATTCGACGATCTTGCCTACGATAAATTTTCGGCTCGCTGGACAGGAGTATTAAAAGTGGAAGAAAGTGGTAGTTATGCAATAGGTGGCGAAGGATTTTTAGGAATGAAATTGTTTATCGATGATTCTCTTTTAGTTGATAGAAGTGAAGTTCACCATCCGCATAAGGAATATGAATATTTACAATTGCAAGCGGGGAAAGCGTATTCTGTTAAACTAGAATATATTCAGGATAATACCGAGCATGCAATGATGCGTTTGTTATGGGAAAAACCCAATAATAATTTAGCAGAAGATGCCATTGCCATTGCAAAAGAAGCCGATGTTGTAATTTTTTGTATGGGAATTAGTCCTTTATTGGAAGGCGAGGAAATGAAAGTTAAAGTGGATGGGTTTGCTCATGGAGACAGACTAAATATAAAATTGCCGGAAACGCAGACTGCTCTTATGAAAGAAATTAAGAAATTGAACAAACCAATGGTTTTGGTGTTGTTGAATGGAAGTGCGCTTGCCATTAACTGGGAAAATGAAAATATTCCAGCTATTCTCGAGGCTTGGTATCCTGGTCAGGCCGGTGGTACCGCCATTGCAGATATTTTATTTGGCGATTATAATCCTTCCGGACGATTACCTCTCACTTTCTATAAAAGTGTAAAAGATATTCCTGCCTACAGCGATTATGATATGCGCGGCAAAACATATCGTTATTTTAAAGGCGAGGCATTGTACGACTTTGGGTATGGCCTAAGTTTTACCGAATTTAAATATTCAAACCTAAAGGCTCCAGATAAAATTACACCGGGCGATCCTGTGAAAGTATCTGTAACAATTACAAATACTGGCTCGATGGATGGAGAAGAAGTGGTGCAATGCTATGCTTCAAATCCGCAATCGGGAGGCGTAAATCCAATTCGATCGTTGGTTGGCTTTGAGAGAGTAATGCTAAAAGCAGGAGAGAGTAAAACCATAGAAATTTCAATTGAGCCCGAGCAGTTAACTATTGTCGATGAACAATTCAGACAAGTAGTTCTTTCGGGGCAGTTAATTGTTTCGCTAGGCGGATCTCAACCATCAGCGCAAAGCGTAAAAAAGTCTAAAGTCTTAACAAAATCGATCGAAGTTAAAGGTTCTTCTTATGTAGCTGAATAATATAAATCATAATCAGTCTATTAATAAAATTTAAAAAATCAATAAATGAGTTGTCTGAATTAAACTCATTTATTGACTTTAATGGAGATGTACAGCCCTAAATGTTATGGTTTTTAAAGCTTGCATGAATTAAAAAATAACAAAAATGGATAATAAAAATAAAGTAAGCATAGGCGAAAAAATAGGTTATAGTTTAGGCGATTTGGCTGCTAATCTTATTTTTCAAACCTTAATGACTTTTTTGGCATTCTTTTATACCGATGTGTATAAGATTCCACCATCATCGGCCTCGGCAATAATATTTGCAGGAGGAATGATTGGTGCTTTCTTTAATCCAATTATGGGTGTTATTGCAGATCGGACTAATACCAGATGGGGGAAATTTCGTCCCTGGATTTTATGGACTGCTATTCCTTTTGGTGGCATGGCTTTATTGGCTTTTAGCACACCAAATTTTGCTCCGAATGGTAAAATAATATATGCTCTTACTACTTATATTTTGCTGGTTTTGGTTTACTCGGCAAATAATTTGCCTTATTCTGCATTAAGTGGTGTCATAACTGGCGATATGTCCGAAAGAAACAGCCTTTCATCTTATCGTTTTGTTGCCGTAATGCTTGCTCAGTTTATTGTTCAGGCTTTGCTTTTACCATTGGTCTTAATTCTTGGTAATGGCGATAAAACAGTTGGATTCGAAAATACAATTGGTGTTTTTGCAGTAGTTGGTGTTGTGTTTCTTTTAATTACTTTTTTAACTACAAAAGAGAGAATTGTACCTAATGCAGAGCAGCAAACAAGTATAAAGCAAGATTTTACCGATTTATTTAAAAATAAGCCTTGGATTGCAATGTTGCTTATCACCATCTTTATTTTTATTACCCTATCCTTAAAAGGAGGAATGTATGTTTATTATTTCGAGAATTACCTCGATAAAGAAGCTTTAGCTGCGTTTCTAAATAATATTGGCTTTAATGGTTTTATCGATAGTTTAAATAATATGCTTACCAGCTTGGGTTTAGTAGGTTTTCACTGGCCCGAGGATGCTTCTACTTCTGGTTTTAGTTTGTTTAATGCTGCAGGTATTATTTTCATGATTATTGGTATCGGATTCTCGAAATTATTTGCCGATAAATATGGTAAAAGAGATGTTTTTGGAGTGAGTTTGTTTCTATCTGCTCTTTGTTTGCTTGCCTTCTATTTTTATTCACCTCAGTCAATAGCAATTGTATTTATTAGCCAAATGGTACATGGTTTCTTTTACGGAATATCAACACCATTGCTATGGGCTATGATTGCCGATGTGGCCGATTATTCGGAATGGAAAAATAACAGAAGAGCAACTGCTATTATTTTCTCGGCAATGATATTTGGCTTAAAAGCCGGATTAAGTATTGGTGGTGCTTTGGTGGCCGGAATTTTGGCAATTTATGGATATAATGAACAATTACTAAGTCAATCAGCAGAAACTATTGGCGGTATAAAATTAGCAATGAGTGTTTTACCAAGCTTAACTTTTTGTGTGAGTGTAGCCTGTCTTTTCTTTTATGATATTGATAAGAAAAAAGAACTACAGATTGAAAAAGAATTAATTCTTAGAAGAAAAGAGGCCTAATTAATAAAATTGATAAAATGAAACTTATAAAATATACTAAAGGACTTTTATTAGCAGGAATCGCAATTGTTTTGCTAAGTTCCTGTTCAAAGAAAAGTTCACAAACAATAGGACTTAAAAACTCAATTAAAGAAAATTATTTAATTGGAACAGCATTAAATACACCTCAAATTCTTCAGGAAGATAGTTTGGCCATTAAAATTGTTCAGAAACATTTTAATTCTATAGTTGCCGAAAATTGTATGAAAAGCGAAGTAATACAACCCAAAGAAGGAAAGTTCGATTTTAGCTTATCGGATAAATTTGTTGAGTTTGGTGAAAAGAATAACATGTTTATTATTGGTCATACTTTAATTTGGCATTCGCAGGCACCAGAATGGTTTTTTGTAGATGAAAATGGGAATGATGTTAGCCGAGATGTGTTGATTGAACGAATGAGAAAACATATTTATGCAGTTGTTGGACGCTACAAAGGAAGGATTCATGCTTGGGATGTGGTAAACGAAACCATTATGGAAGATGGAACATTCCGTGATAGCAAGTTGGTTCAGATTATAGGAAAAGATTTTGTGAAACTGGCTTTTCAATTTGCTCACGAAGCCGATCCTGATGCCGAATTGTATTATAACGATTATTCCATGGCTATTCCTGCAAAACGCAATGGCGTTACTAAAATGGTAAAAGAACTAATAGAGTCCGGTGTTAGAATTGATGGCATCGGAATGCAGGCTCACAGCTCAATTACTAAGCCCGACATTAAAGAATTTGAAAAAAGTATTGTCGAATTTTCAAAATTGGGAGTGAATGTAATGATTACCGAGCTGGATATATCAGTATTGCCATTTCCCGATTTAAATGTTGGTGCCGATGTAGCTAAAAGTTATGAGTTTAAAAAAGAACTAAATCCATATCCTAATTCTTTGCCTGATTCTATTAACAATCAGTTGCGAGATAGGTATGTAGAGTTCTTTAAACTTTTTAA
Organism: uncultured Marinifilum sp.; assembly: GCF_963677195.1. NCBI lineage: Bacteria > Pseudomonadati > Bacteroidota > Bacteroidia > Marinilabiliales > Marinifilaceae > Marinifilum > uncultured Marinifilum sp. Next base: position 464,870 of record NZ_OY781918.1, on the reverse strand, counting down.
CAAGCACAGCGATAAATTGACTCGTGTTACCCTTTGGGGAGTACACGACAAGCAAACATGGCGCAATTATTGGCCAATTGCAGGTCGTACAGACTATCCTTTGCTTTTCGATAGAAACAGGAAAGCAAAATCGGCTGTTCAGGCAATTATTAATCTAAAAAAGGAACAATAGCATAATTCTTTAATCGGGATTATTAGTCAGAGTTTGGATACCAATCGTGAGCTTAACAGGGTTTGGCTGGCTTAAGCCACGATTGGTAAATTTTAAAATCCCGTTTTAAACGAATTTAATTTTATAAATATGAAAACACCAAAATACCTAGTTGAAGATTTGTATACAGCCGATCCGGCAGCTCACGTTTTTAACGGAAAGTTATACATTTATCCATCGCACGATATAGAAACCGGAATGCCCGAAAACGACAATGGCGATCATTTTGCCATGCGCGATTATCATGTTTACTCTATGGAGGATATTGAGGGTGAAGTAACCGATCACGGAGTAATTCTGGATGTGGATGATGTACCTTGGTCGGGCCGACAGATGTGGGCTCCTGCAGCAGCCTGTAAAAATGGAAAATATTATTTCTATTTTCCCTTAAAAGATAAAAACGATATTTTTAGAATTGGCGCGGCAGTAAGCGATATACCCGAAGGACCTTTTAAAGCCGAAAAGAATCCCATAATGGGAAGTTACAGTATCGATCCGGCAATGTTCGAAGACGATAATGGAGATCATTACATGTATTTTGGTGGAATTTGGGGTGGACAATTACAGCGTTACCGCAATAATAAGGCCATTGAAGTTGGTGCCGAACCAGACGATAACGAACCAGCATTATGTGCTAAAGTTGTAAAAATGTCCGACGATATGCTAGAGTATGCCGAAGAGCCTAAAGATGTTATAATTTTAGATGAAGATGGTAAGCCTCTTAGCGCAGGAGATCATGATCGTAGATTTTTCGAAGCAGCTAAAATGCATAAGTACAAAGATAAATACTACTTTTCTTATTCTACTGGTAACACACATTTGTTGTGTTATGCTATTGGAGACAATCCTTATGGTCCATTTACTTATAAAGGTGAAATTTTATCGCCAGTTGTGGGTTGGACAACGCATCATTCCATTTGCGAATTTAAAGGCAAATGGTACTTATTCTATCACGATTGTGAGCCATCAGGAGGAAAAACCTGGTTGCGAAGCGTAAAGTTTGTGGAACTAGAATACAAAGAGGATGGCAGCATTATACCCATGGATGGCTTAGCTTAATAAATTTCAGTTTTTTTCATAGATAGCAATACCAATTGGTATAAAGGTGTGTTGGAGCTGCTCTAGCACACCTTGTTTGTATTAGGTTATAATTATTGATATGTGTAGTTTCAAATTTTTTCTTCCTATTGTTTTTATTTTCTCCATTTTATCATGTAAGAACAATAGCGGCGATAGAAATATTGCCAGGTTTTATTCGTTTTCTTATCAGGGAAATAATTCTTTTTATACTGATAATCCAATTGATTCGTGCCAATATTATAATCCCATTTTATCTGGATTTTATCCCGATCCATCGATTTGTAAAAAGGGTGACGATTTTTATTTGGTAAACTCAAGCTTCTCCTTTTTTCCAGGAATACCTATTTTTCATAGTACCAATTTAACGGATTGGGAACAACTGGGATATGTGTTAAACCGGCCAAATCAGTTGAAATTGGATAGTTTAGATATTTCTCAGGGCGTTTTTGCTCCAGCCATTACTTACAACAGATGTAACGACACTTTTTATTTGATTGGGACTGTAGTTGGAGGAGGAAATAATTTTATTGTGAAAACTAAAAACCCTGAAGGAGATTGGAGCGAACCAATTTGGCTTCCCGAAATAGCAGGTATAGATCCGTCTTTGTTTATTGATGAGAATGGAAAAGCATATATTGTTCACAATTCGGAACCTGAAGGAGGATCACTTTACGATGGACACAGAGCTATTCGTATGTGGCAATACGATCTTGAATCGGATAAAATAACTGGAGAAAGTACTATTTTAGTAAATGGAGGCACCGATATTCGTAAAAAACCAATTTGGATTGAAGGTCCGCATCTTTATAAAATTAAAGATTACTATTATTTAATGTGTGCCGAAGGAGGAACAGCCGAAAATCATTCTGAGGTAATTTTTAGAAGTAAAAAAGTTAATGGCCCCTTTATTCCATATAATAACAATCCTATTTTATCGCAGCGGCAATTGAATGAAAATCGTGCCTATCCAGTTACTTCAACTGGTCATGCCGATTTAATTCAGGATAATAATGGTGATTGGTGGTCGGTATTTTTAGCTTGTAGACCTTATGACGATAATTTATATAATACTGGGCGTGAGACTTTTCTTTTACCTGTAAAATGGAAAAATTCCTGGCCTGTTATTCTCGATAATGAGGAATCAGTTCCTTTAATTGGAAAGCGGGCTAAACTTAAAAACCGATTGCCTTTAAATAAAATATTAGCTAAGGGAAACTTCTTTAAATTTGATGATTTTGATAAGGAAAATCTGGATTTTGAGTGGAATTTTATACGTACACCAAAACAAAAATGGTACAATATTAACACCAAAGAAAAATGTTTGGAAATTGATCTAATTAAAACCAATATTCAAGAAAAATCTAATCCTGCTTTTATAGGAAGAAGACAACAACACGATAGTTTCGAGGTGGTAAGCAAAATGATTTTTAATGCGAAAAAACATCAGGAAGCTGCAGGTTTAGTTTGTTTTCAGAATGAGAGTAATTATTTATTTTTCGGAAAAATACAAGTAGGCGAAAAATGTTATTTGCAATTGGAGGCTGCTTTACCCGAAGGGCAAAAAAATCAAAAAAAGATTCTTAAGCAATTTGAAATCAATAATAAAAAGAAGGAATTGTATTTGAAAATTATTGGGAAAGGTCGGTATTACGATTTTTATTATACTTTCGATAATTCGGATTGGATTTGTTTTGAAAAAGATGTAGATGCTAGCTTGTTAAGCACTAAAAAAGCCGGTGGTTTTGTTGGTACCTACATTGGAATGTATGCATCGGCAAATCATTAATTCCTGATTTTATAGAATGAGATAATATTTAGAACTTATAAAATTATAATGATATGAAAAGTAATTTATTACTATTAACTATTGTTCTTTTGGTTTTTACTTCGTGCAAAAAATCAGTAATTAGAACAGAAATTAGCATAAATGCCGATGAATTTTACATTAACAATCAGCCCACTTTAAAAGGAAAAATATGGAGAGAATATTCTATTCAGGGTTTACTGCCAAATATACGAATGGTGCAAGGAATTTTCGACGATTTAAATCTAGAGACCAAAGAGAGATGGGCATATCCGGATACGAAAATTTGGAATGCAGATAGAAATACAAAGGAGTTTATTGATGCAATGCCACTTTGGAAGAAGAATGGTTTATTGGCTTTTACAATAAATTTGCAAGGTGGTAGTCCCGAAGGATACTCGAAAACGCAGCCTTGGCATAATTCGGCAATTACCGAAAAAGGAGAATTGCGCCCTGAATACATGAATCGCTTAAAGTTAATATTAAACGAAGCCAATCGTTTGGGAATGGTTGCCATTGTTGGTGTATATTATTTTGGGCAAGAAAGTAGAATGGAAAGTGAAGAGGCCATAAAAACTGGTTTACTTAATACCGTTGATTGGATATTAAAAAACGATTTTCGTAATGTATTACTTGAGGTTTGTAACGAGAGTTCATTTTTATATTCTCACTCTATCCTTAAAGAAGAGCGAGTGCATGAGTTAATAGAACTGGCCAAATCACGACAAGTGAAAGACAGAAAATTATTGGTAGGAACCAGCTTTTTAGGAAACCATATTCCAACAAATAAAGTTGCCGAAATTTCTGATTTTATTTTAATACATGGCAATGGTGTTGAAAAGTGGGAAGGTATTGTAAAACAGATTAATAATACCAAGTCATTGAGTGGATATAAAGGACAACCAATTGTTTACAACGAAGATGATCACGAAAATTTTGATGAGCCAATGAATAATTTTGTTGCTGCCACAAGTCAAAAAGTATCCTGGGGATATTTCGATTATCGCCGAAAAGGTGAGCCTTTTGAGTGTGGATATCAAAATCCACCAGTTGATTGGGGAATTAATTCGGAACGTAAAAAAGCATTTTTTAGAATCTTAAGCGAGTGGGAATAAGATGTTTATTTTTTAAGTTTTATGATAAAATCAAATTTGGGTGTTCGTACCCAAATTTGATTTTTTACAATATTTTAAACAGGAAAAATTTTAACTGTTAACTAAAATATTTGCTTGGTGTTTTTCCATATTGCTTTTTAAAGCAGGTGCTAAAATATTTTGGGTCTTCGAATCCCGATAAGTTTGCAATTTCGGTAATATTATATTTACCTTTTTGTAATAATTTTATGGAGTGTTTTAAACGAATTATTTTCACAAAATCGTTTGGTGTTTGTCCTATTAGTGCTTTCAGTTTTTCGTAAAGTAAACTTTTACTAACTCCCATTTCCTGAGCAAAATCATTTACTGCAAATTTTGGATTATCCATCTGATTATTTACTAATTCTACAGCTTTTTCAATAAAAATCTGATCTTGCTTGTTTGCGTAAGTTCGATCTTGCTCTATGGCTTCGCTGCATGTTAGGAAGTTTTCTTTAGCTCGATTTCTATTGTCTATTAAGTTGTCAATTTTAGCTTTCAAAATAGAGACATCAAAAGGCTTAGTAATGTAATCGTCTACTCCGGTTTGCAGACCTTTCATAATGTCATCTTTCTCGTTTAAAGCAGAAAGCAACATAATTGGAATGTGCGAAGTTTCGAAATTACTCCTCACCTTACTACTTAAAGTAATTCCATCCATTTCGGGCATTTTAACATCAGAAATAAGAATATCTGGTTTTACCTTACCAATTTGGTCTAATGCTATTTTTCCATTTTCGGCAACATAAACATTAAACTGATCTTCGAGTGTGGTTTTTAAATAGCTCCTAAGCTCATCGTTATCTTCGGCAAGTAAAATTTTTGATATCGATTTTCCTTTATTCTTATTTTCCTGAGAATGATCGGAATCAATATCTAAATGATCAACTTTAACTTCGGTAAGTTTTTGTGGCTCTATGAAACTTACATTTTTTCCAAAATGAGATTTGCCATGCTTAAAGCTAATTTTAAATACCGATCCTTTATTTTCTTCACTTTCGAATTGAATTTTACCTTTATGAAGTAGGACATAGTTCTTAACCAGCAAAAGTCCGATTCCGGTTCCGGGAACTTTAGAATTAATGGCATTTTCGCCTCTGTAAAATTGCTTAAAAAGGTTTCGCTGAGCTTTTTTAGAGATTCCAATTCCTGAATCTTTAACCAAAATTGTCCATGATTTTTTATCTAGTTCTAAGGAAATTTTAACTTCTCCTTCTGCGGGAGTATATTTTATGGCGTTGGACAATAGGTTTTCTATTACCTTGTCCATTTTGGCCTGATCAATCCATTCTTCTAGTTTTTCTACCTTAGAAGAGAAGCTTAAGCTAATTTTTTTTCTATTGGCAAGGGTTTTAAAATTCATAACCTTCCGATTTAATAAGTCAATTATTTCAACTTTACTTAATACCAGTTGACTTTTATCTAAATCAGATTTTTGAAAATCGAGTAATTGACAGACCAGAGCATTTAATTTATCGAGATTATTTACCGAAAGGTTTAGGTAATATTTACCTTTTTCGGATAGTCCGTTTTCCATTTTTAGCTCGTTTAAAGGAGCGCTTACTAAAGTTAGCGGAGTGCGAATGTCGTGAGCAGTATTGGTAAAGAAATTTATTTTTTCCTCGGAGCTTTTCTTGCTCATTTTTATTTGTAAATAAATTACTACCCAACGAATTATAATGATGATAAAGAGCAAGTATAGGAGTTTGGCCCAAATTGTATTGTAAAAAGGAGGTGCAACCTCTATTTCAATTTTTCTTTCGTCTAGAACTTTATCTGTAGAATAATCTAAGGCTTTTAAACGAAGTGTATAATCGCCAGACGATAGGTTGGTGTAGTTGGTTGATTTATCGAAAGAAGGAGAACTCCAGTCGTTATCCAAACCTTCCAGTTTCCACGAATATTTTATTTTATCGGAATTAAAAAAACTAATAGAGGTAAAGGCAATAGAAAACGAGTGCTGATAATGTTTAAGAATAAGCTGTTTTGTGTTGTTAATGGATTTTTTTAAGGGCGAACCTTTCTCATTTGGGTAAACTACTTTGTTAAACAGTCCGAATTCTTCCAGATATATCTTGGCTTTTTTTTCCTTAATTTTTATGTCTTTAGGATTAAATTGGGTTACCCCATGATAAGAGCCAAAGAGAATATCTCCCGATTTGCTTTTTAATGCAGCACACTGTTTAAAAGTTTTATCTGAAATACCATCTTCGGTAGAAAAATTCTGAAAACTATTGTCTTTTGTGTTGAAACGCGAAATTCCATTTTCGGTGCTTAACCATAAAAATTCTTTATCAGCAATTATTGCATAAATATGATTAGAAGGCAAACCATCTTGAACGGTATACGATTTTGTTTCTTTATTTTCGGTGTTGTAATAAAATAATCCAGAGCCTCTTGTTCCATAGTAAAGGTTTTGTTGATTATCTTGATATACACAATATACATAATATCGTTTCGAAATTAAATCGAGTAAACCTTCTTTTTTGTTTAGCAGATAAACCCCTTGAATACCTCCAATGTAAAGTTCATTTTTATTTTTTTCGGTAAAGGAATTGATGCTTAGGCTATAATATCTGTAAAATTTTTTATCACCATAATTATACTGACAAAATTTGCCGTCTCTTCCACCAATCCAGATATTCTTATCCGAATCCATAAAAATATCAAAAATATAATTGGTACCTATGGAATTTTTATCGGAAGCATTGTTAACAAAATGTGCTTTAATTTTAAAATCAGGACTAATTAGATAAGCACCTTTTGAGTAGGAGCCGGCCCATATATTGCCATTGGCATCTTCGCATAAATCGAGAAAAACATTGGTTTCGTTTCCTTTCCCGGTAAAGAAATGTCGCCATTTATTATTTTTTTTCTGCAGTACACTAACCCCATTGTTTGTGCCAAACCATAAATTACCATTTTGGTCTTCAAATACACTATTTACAATACTGTTGCCTAATGATTGACTGTTATTGGTTTGATGGCTAATAATTTTAAAGTTTATGGCTGTCGGATCAAGAATATTAACACCTCCGGTATAAGTTCCTATCCATATTCTATTGTCTCTGTCTTTATAAATATCGTATACTCCATTTCCGTTTAAAGAGAATTTTTCATCTTCATTTTCATGGAATATTTTTTTTACTCGAAAAGAAAATAAATCAAGCATCCAAACGCCCATTCCATCCGATCCGATAAGCATAGACCCGGAATCGAACATTTCAAATTTACGAATAGGCACAGTCGGAAAATTGGAGTTTATTGTTTTTAAGTCAGTTAGTTTTTTAGAGTTTAAATCATAACAATAAACTCCTTGCGAGAAGGTTCCAATCCATACTCTATTGGTATCTTTATTATAATATAAACTGTTTATCCTTTGGTTGTCACCTAAATCTATAGCAAGTTCTTGCAGCGATTTGCTAAAAATATCATATAGATATACTTTATTAAAAGTGGCAAATAGCATTTTTTTCTTATCTAATTTGCAAATGGCAGTTGTATAATCTTGCTTTAAAGGATACTTTTCAAATTGCTGTAATTCCCCGTTTGTTAAGCTATATAAACCATTATCGGTTCCCAGCCAAAGCGTGTTATTCGAATCAAAACCCGTAGAGTTTACCCATAATCCTGAGTAATATTCGTTTCGGTGTAAATTAAAATAGATCTCGAATTTATCGTTTTGGTAATTGTATTTATAGAATTGTCCAATATCGCTATAAGCCCAAAGTAAAGAGTCTTTATCTATTTGCAGATAAAAATTTTCGGGTGCATTTTCTCGTGGTGTAGCAGGTAAAGTGTAATTTTTTAATGTTTTACCATCAAACCTATCGATTCCTGTTTTAGTCGAAATCCAAATAAATTCTTTTTTGTCTTGTTTTATGTTTACGGTTTGTCTGCTGCTTAAACCTTGTTCAACATTTATGTGGCGAAACTGTTGTGCTTTTAAAGCCAGTATGCCTGTAAGAAAAAAGAATGGTAGTAATAGAAAATTCAGAAAGCTATACCTCATTTTATTTTTTTTGTACATCATAATAATGAAATTCGAATAAAGAATTTCAATCTGCTCAAGATAAGATAAAATGTTGGAGGGTGATAGCAAAAATATCTAATAATAGCTGTATTTACAAGGTGTAATGTAGATTTATATAAAAGATTAATAAAAGAGAAGAAATTGTGTTAAAATTAATGTTTGGTTATCATCTTTTGTTGCGATCTAAATTCTCTGGGGGTGCAGCCTTTTAATTTTTTAAACGATCGGTTAAAGTTAGATACGTTGTTAAAACCACTCTCAAAACATATTTCCGAAATGTTCTTTTCTGTGTCAATTAACAATTTGGCCGCATGTCCAATTCTAATTTCCAGCAGGTAATCAGAAAAAGGTCGTTGCGTTCTTTTCTTAAAGAAATGGCTAAATGCCGATGATGTCATATTTACCATTTGTGCAACATCGTTAATGCGAATAGGCTTGTGTAAATTGTCTATTAAGTATTGATTTACCATTTTAATTCGTCTGCTTTTTGATGTGTCGAACTGCTCAACATAGGAAGGAGATGATAAGGTCATTTGGTTTCTGGAAATAGATAAGTCGTATAAAATAGAAAGGAAATCCAGAAATGAGTCGAATCCTGTAACATCAGATAATTTAATGATGCGATCGGTGATATTTTGTGTTGTTTCTTCCGAGAATAAAATGCCCATTTTCGATTTTTCCAATAATTCTTTAATTGGAAGACTAGCTTTTCTGTTTAGTGTTTGATCGCTGAGTATGTTGTTTTGGAATTGAATTGTTACAACTCTGGCATTATCTGTACTTCCACTCCATGCATGAGGAGTATTGGGCCCCACCAATACCAAATCTGCAGAATCGTAATTTTTTATAGAATCACCAATAATTCGTTTACCTTCCGATTTTAATACGAGGTTTAATTCATATTCGGGATGGTAGTGAATTGGAAAATCGAATTTGGCATTTTGATGATCGAGAACAATAAAAAAATCGTGTTCAGATAAAGGCGTAATTTCGCGTACAATTCGAGTCATGAATTAAAAAGTTTGCGTTAGATGTTATTAAATGATTAATATCTTTGTGCAAATATAATAAAATATTCATAAAAGTATTATTTGAGTTGTTTTTGTATTACTTGTAAAATAAGGCGTTTGAGCTATAATGTGTTTGCTATTGTATTTAATGTATAATTAATAATTCATTAAAGTATAAGTAAAGAGCATTAAAAGAGAAATAATATCGAATGATCAGCAGTACTTTTGAAACATTGATAATTTTATTAGAAACGAGAAATCTATATCTATGAAAAAAAGAAACCGGATATTGAGTTTAATAATGATGTTTTGTTGCCTTTTATTGGTGATAAAACAGGCTAATGCTCAATCTCAAAGTGTAAATGGGGTAGTCTCAGATGCGAGTGGAATAAGTATCCCAGGTGTGAGTGTGGTTGAAAAAGGCACTCAGAATGGTACTGTTACAAATATCGATGGTGAATTTGAATTAAAAGTTGCATCGCAGAATGCAATCGTTGTATTTTCTTTTGTGGGTTACAAAACAGCCGAAATTCAGGCAATTGTAAATCAGAAAATGAATATTACTCTTGAGGAAGAAACCTTAGGACTGGAAGAAGTGGTTGTAGTCGGATATGGCTCTGTTAAAAAGAGTGATTTAACTGGATCTGTTTCTTCTGTTAAAATGGATGTTATTCCAATGAAACCTTCTAACTCTATTGATGGTTTATTGCAAGGACAAAGTGCAGGTGTTCAGGTGGTGTCATCATCAGATGATCCGGGAGCAGGTGCTACCATTCGTATTCGTGGTGGTAGTTCTTACCGAAGTGGTAATGAGCCTTTGGTGGTTGTCGATGGATTCCCAATTGGGAAAGCAGGTGCTATTAATCAAATTGCTCCTTCGGATATTGCATCTATGGAGGTTTTAAAAGATGCATCTTCTACAGCGATTTATGGTTCGCGTGGTGCAAATGGTGTAATCATGATTACTACAAAGAAAGGGGCTAAAAATCAAACTGTGGTAAGTATTTCTCAACAAAATACAATTTCTGAGTTTACTTCAGAACTTAACCTGTGGCGCGATCCTGTGCTAATGGCCGAATTAAGTAATGAATCTCGTGTTAATGGAGGATATGTTCCATTGTATATTGGGGCGAACGATCCTAATGGTGTTTATTATCCATCTGTTTCTGAGTTGAAAGATGGATCGTGGAAATATTACACAGAATGGGACGATGTTGTTTTCCGTAATCCGATTTCGAATAATACTAATGTGGCTATTCGCAGCCAAAACGAACAAACTCAATTTAGTTTCAGTTCATCATACTTTACCGATGAAGGTGTATATATTGATGATGACTATGAGAAATTAAATGCAAATTTGAATGTAATTCATAAGGCTTTCGACAAGTTAACTGTTGGGGCAAATATTCTGTTCTCGAAAGGGAAAAGAAATAATAATGGTGGTTTGGCATACTGGAGAAACCCTATCTTCCCAGTTTATAATGATGAAGATCCTTCGAAAGGATATTATATGATTGGAACACAGGATTATTCACATCCAATTGCCTTGACTGAGAATAAGTCCAATGAATATGAATCAACAAGTTTCCTGACTTCGGTTTTTGCAGAGGCTCAAATCTTACCTACTCTAAAATTAAAATCTCAGGTTAACTACAATTCAAGCAGATCAACAACAGAGTTTTACAATCCTAAAATTTATACCGAAGACGGAACTTTTAATAATGGTGCCGGAGGTATTGATAACGGAGAATCGAATGATTTGGTAACAGAATCTTATTTGACTTTTGATAAAACATTTAATGAATTGCACAAGTTAAATGCAATGGCAGGTTTTTCATATCAATACACAAAAGGACGTAGTTCAAGTTTAAGAGCTTACGATTTTTTAAATGAATCGCTAAGAAGTGGAAATCTGTCAGGTGGAAATCCTGAGAAGCAGAGTGTATCGAATTCTCTTTCGGAAGAAGTTATGTATTCATGGTATGGAAGAGTAAACTATACTTTCGATAACAAGTTACTGGCAACATTTACCATGCGTGGTGATGCATCGTCTAAGTTCGGATCGAACAATCAGTGGGCATATTTTCCTTCCGGAGCTGTGGGTTATAAAATGCACAACGAAGATTTTATTAAAGATCTTGGAATTTTTGATGAGTTAAAAGTACGTGCAAGTTATGGTGTTTCTGGTAATAAAGAGCCGATCGGAACATACTTGATTAATAGTCAGTATGGACAAGATCAATATTATGTGAACGGAAGTTGGCAAACTACCATTGGTCCTGGTTACATTGCAAGATGGGATGCTCAAACCGGAAAGAAATTGTGGGCTGGTATTCCTAATCCGGATTTAAAATGGGAGAGAACAAGTCAGTTTAATATGGGTGTTGATTTGGCTTTTTTTAACCGACGATTGAGAGTAACTGCCGATTACTATAGCAAAAATACCGATGATTTGCTTCGTGAAAGATGGCTTTCTCCTTCATCGTCTTACGACTTAATGTGGGTAAACGGAGGAGAGATCAAGAATGAAGGTTTTGAGTTGTCTGTTGCTTCAGATGTTATCAATAAAAATGATTGGAAAGTTTCGGGTACATTAATCTTCTCTCGTAACAAAAATGAAGTTGTGAGCCTGGGTGACGAATTGGCCTTCGGATTAAATTCTGATACTAACACCGGAATGCAGTATGAGTTTAACGGAAGTACAATTGAGTCTTTCCGTGCAGTGCCTAATATTTTAGGAATTGGTGAGGCAGTTAACGCATTTTATGGGTACAAAGTAGATGGAATTGTACAGAGTGAAGGGGAAGGTTTGGCAGCTGGATTAACAGGTAAGGATGCACAAGCAGGTGAATTTAAATATGTAGACCTTAATGAAGATGGTGTGGTTGATTTAAATGACCGTACCATTATTGGTGATCCAAATCCAGATTTTAATGCAAGTTTAAATTTACAGGTAAGCTATAAGAATTTCGATTTGGCAATGTTGTTTAACGGAAGTTACGGACAGGATATTCTAAATACTAAAGCTTTCGGAGAACCAGGAAATATGCCACTTCGTTGGACTCAAGATAATCCTACTAACAAATATCCAAGCTTGCGTGATGGTAGAAATCTATACATGTCTGATTGGTATGTGGAAGATGGAAGTTACCTAAGATTGCAAAATGTTTCTCTTGGATACAATATTCCTGATTTAGGTCTTTCGTGGTTCAAACGTGGACGTATCTATATGAATGCTACCAATTTATTTACCATTACCGGTTTCGATGGATACGATCCTGAAGTAGGTTTAGATGGTATCTATTGGGGAGGCTACCCTAAATTGAGAAAATGGACATTGGGTGTTGAATTGACATTCTAATACGATTTTAAAAAGAACTGAAGATGAAACGAGCATGATTAAAATAATTATTACACATACACAACAATAATTATTTTGATTTTGCGACTTTCATCTGACAACTTAAAGAAAATTATAGACAGATGAACATATTAAATAAAATAGCATTAGGATTGGCTTTTGTAATGGGCTTGGTGTCATGTGAAAGCCTAGATGTAGAGCCTACAGGATTTTATTCCGAAAGTAATTTCTATAAAACAGTGGAGGATGCAGAAGCATCGCTATTGTATGCTTACGATGCACTAACCTTGGTTAGTTATGCTCCTGTTACTTATTATTTATGTGAATTGGCAACCGATAACAGTATTGTAAAAGCTGATGAGGGAGCCGATGCTCAGGCATTTGTAAATTGGGAAGTAACATCTCAGAACGAATTGTTAACTCAATATTATCGTTGTGCATACATTGCTGTAAATAGAGCAAATGCAGTTATCGAGAATGTTGAAGGAAGAGGTTTTAACGAAGAAGATGAGAAGCGTTTGTTAGGCGAAGCGTATTTCTTGCGTGCCTACAATCATTTTAATGTGGTAAGAGCCTTTGGTTTGGCTCCTTTGCAAACATCCTTAATTGATGAGATGAACGAAACAAATTCTCCTAAAGCAGAAAGTATGCAGGAAATGTATACATTCTTAATTGAGGATTTGACCAAAGCAATCGACTATTTAAATGTAAATCGAGTAACAGGTCGTGCAGATAAAGTTGCAGCACAGGCTTTGTTGGCTGAAGTGTATTTGTTTGCAGCATCAGCAAAAGAAAGTGGTGTACCAAAATACGATGCACTTACCGAAAGTGTTGATAATTTGTATGCAAAAGCAGCAGAATTTTCAGGATATGTTTTAAACGATCAATCAGAATATGCTCATGATGGTGATTTGCAAAATATTTATGATGTGAATTCACCTGATGGATCGGAACATATTTTCATTCTTTCTATGGATCGTTCAGGAACAGAGGAGGGTGATTACTCCAAATTATCGAAGTACTTTATTCCATGGATTGCAGGTGGTACAATTTACCTTCAAAATACCGATGGATCTTTCTCACCAACTCACGATGGTTGGAGTGTAATTCAAACAACTGGTGAGTTGTTGTCAAACTATGAAGCTACAGACAAACGTCGTACCGATCTATTTGTTTCTGAAATCTACGATGAAAACAATAATCTATCAGGAAGCGTTGCCGATGGAACAATTCCTTATGCATTCACAAGAAAGTATATCGATACTGAGTTTTCAGGAGATAAAACAAGTACTCGTCCTTATTTAATTCGTTACTCAGAAGTTCAGTTGGTTTATGCCGAAGCAACTGCCAATGCCAGCGGTTTAGAGCAATACAATGCGATTCGTCGTCGTGCTGGTGTTAGCGAATTGACTGATCTTTCAGGTTTATCGGCAGATGAATTCCGAACATTAGTAGTTGAGGAGCGTCAGCGTGAGTTGGCTTACGAAGGAGATCGCCTTTGGGATTTAAGGCGTAAAAATATCGTTCAGGAGAAAGTAACACAAGCAGCAGGTTTGTCACCTGAAGATCTTGCTTTCTATCCAATCCCTCAGCGTGAAATTGATTTGAATCCTAATATTAATTAAGAAGAAAGATGAACCGAACATGATTTTTAGAAATGTTAGATTATTTAGAATGACATTTATAAAAATCATCGTGAGTTCCATCTGGCAAATAGATAAAATTAGATACAGATGAACAAGTTATTAAATATATTTTTGATTGTTCTGGTAGCATTCATGGCTGCTTGTACTTCCGATCCATTAGATGATTTGGATGGAAACGGATGGAAAAAGGAAAGAAATGTTGTCTCTCTTTTGTTGGAAGGACAAATTGGAACCTCCTTAATTGAAAGAGATTTGGATGATGCACAAATTACTGTGTATGCTAAGTTTGAGAATATTGCTGATTTGGCAAAAGTAGAGATTAAGAGTATCGATTTGGCTTACGGAGCAAGTACTGTCAGTACAGCAGGTGCTACTCTTGATTTTTCATCTGCTGATGCAACAGCAATTATCACAGTAATTTCCGGAGCAGGAGAAAGCCTGGATTGGAAAGTAAGCTTGAAACCATTTAAATCAGACCTTGAAGGTGAGTGGTATGTTGGCGAAATTCGCATGTACTGCGATATGTTTACCTGGGAAAGCTGGGGATGGGAAAAGAATGAGAAAATTATTGATTACCTGCCTGAGTTGAGTCCAGAGTTGGATAATGTATTCACATTTACAGTTGAAGGTGCTGATGCAAAAGGAAATCCTTTTGGAAGCTATGAGCATAGTGCTGGACCTGATGGTATTTTCGGTAATTATGGCGATACTGGTAAAGGATGGGATTTTAATGAAAGATTCCGTAAGATTCCAATGGGAACAGGAAGCTGGTTACGTGATTTTGAGCGTAATAAAGTAATTATTACCGATGCAAACAATATTGAACATGAATTAGATCTTGAAGTTTCAGCTGAAACTGGTGCCGTAACATTAAAAGCTGCATTACCTTATTTGGCAAGTCAGTTTAATTGGACTGATACCGATTGGTCTTACGAAGAATTGGCTCACATGTCGAACCCTATGTGGTACAATCTTACCAGAGAAAGAGTGTTGCAAACAGGTAATGATTTGACTGGTTTAACAGTGAAAGATCAGGTTGGCGATGCTGTAGTTGATGCCGCAAATAAAACCGTAACTGTTACAATTGAAGATAACGGAGCAGACAAATCAGCAATCGAAATTATGAGCATTGGAACTTCTTACGGAGCTTCAGTAGATAAAACAGTTGGCGAAATGCTTGATTTCTCTACTGGTAATTCTACTCAGCTTACAGTTACCTCTGAAGCTGGAGAATCAGCAGTTTGGACTATCAATTTACAAATCGATTTGGATGTAAGCGATGTTTCAATTGCAGGTACATGGGCAATTGGTGAAATTGGAATCTATTGTGACTTATTTACCTGGGAAAGCTGGGGATGGGACAAATCTGAAAAGTTAAGCAATTACCTTTCAAATGTAAATCCGGAATTGGACAATACAATCACTTTTAATGTAGATGGAAAAGATGGTGCAGGTCAGCCTTATGGAACTTATGAAAATAATTCTGGTGCTGATGGTTTAAATGCAGACTTTACCTATGATGGAACCGATTGGCCTGAAACAGATTTTAACGATAGATATAGAAAAGTGCCAACAGGTACAGGTACCTGGATTTTGGAAGGAGAAATTGTGAAAATTACTGATGCTGGTGGAACGGAGTACGCTCTTACCCTTGAAGTAAAAACAGAAACTGAAGTTGCTTTGACTACTGAAGTTGAATTTTTAGCAGACTTGTTTGACTGGGATACTCAGAATTACAGTTACGAAGAGGTTGCTCACATGTCGAAAAAGATGTGGTATAACCTAAGCAAACAATAGATGTTATTAAAGTCGGTTGCAGATTTTCTGCAACCAGACTTTTAAAATAAATGTAACGTTCATGATAAAGTTTTGAGCACATTAATTAGATGTTATTTTTTGTCTTGTGTCTTGATACTTGTGTCTTGGATCTAAATTTAAACAAATGAGAACAGGATTATTATTAACCGGATTACTATCTCTATTTCTTGCAACTAGTGCGTGCGATAGCGATGACAATAATTCGGATTTTGTATTAAAAAACAGAGAGATCAATATTACTGGAAATATGATTTCTTCTGATTTTGTTGGTAATGGAGCTCAGTGGGGAGGATATGAAAATACTCAATCATGGATTGGTGCCGAAACTTTAAGCGATGCAGATTGGAATACTTTGTATCAAAGAATCGACTTTATGCGTCCACCATTCTTGCGTATCATGACAAATGCAAGTTCTTCTTACGATAACAATGGTACTTACGATGAAACTACGAAGACCACAACATTATTTAAAATGTTGGATTATGCTCAAAGTCGTAATATCGAAATTACTTATGGAGAATGGGGACATCATTATTTAAATGGAAATTTAGAAGAGGTTAACACCGATTGGCTTGCCAACTCTGTGAAATTCTTAAACCATTTGGTAAACGAAAAAGGATACACTTGCATTAAAACGGTAAACATTATTAACGAGCCTAATGGCGATTGGGCATCTACAAAAGGTAATTACACAGCCTGGAAGAATACCCAGGATGCTTATGTTGCTGAAATGGCAAATTACGACCTTTCTGCTGTGAAATTAATGGGACCGGATATTGCAATTTTTGAGAGCACCAATCAAACCAATTGGATTACAAATGCCAAAAACGATTTGGGCGATGCAATTGGATTGTACGACATTCACGTTTATCCAAAGCAGTTAATTGTTCGCAATGGCGATTATACCGATATGTTGCAAGCTTATCGCGATGCAACTCCTGATGATAAGCCTATTGTTCTAGGAGAGATAGGTTTTAAATACACCGAAGTGGATGCTGATTTGAAAGCTGAAAATGAAGAAGCTATAGAGAATGATCCTTATGCAGGCGAAGATTCAAATATGATGATTTACAAAGCATTTTATGGTATTGATATGGCTGATGCTATCATTCAATCCATGCGTGCAGGATTTTCAGGAGCTTTGGTTTGGGATATGGATGATGCAATGTATGTTAGTCCGGAAGGGGATAACTACAATGTAGATCAAATGAAGAGATGGGGATTTTGGAATATTTTGGGAGAAGAACATACAGGAGATGCCTCTGATGAGGAAATCAGACCTTATTTCTACCCGGTATCTTTACTATGTCGTTATTTCCCTGCTGGTGCAGATATTTATGATATCGAATTACCTAACAAAAAAGGAGTGCGTGCAATTATGGGCGAAAAAGATGGCAAATACACAATTGCTTTAGTGAATTCACACTATGTAACTTATCCAATCAATTTAAAGTCTGATTTCTTATCTAGCGTTAGCATGGATAAATACAGCTACAAATCAAATGCTGATGGTTCCTTTGTTGGAAATGTAGATGTTAATGGTTTTGCTATTCCTGCAGAAGCAAACATGAGTTTGGATTTCAATAAAGGAGTTGAAATGACATTAGAAGGTGAATCATTCATCTTGTTCACTAATATGGACTAATAAAAATCAGAATAACAATTAAAAATCAAGATACAAGTTATTATAGTTTGTCAGTAGAAAGGTAATGTTTGCTGATTGCTGACAGCTGTAAGCTTGTGGCTAATTATATAAAAACATGAAATTAACAAAACATCCAAATAACCCAATTTTAAAACCACATGCAACTAACTATTGGGAAAACTTAGTGGTTTGTAATCCGGGAGTATGGTATGAAAACGGAGAATTTACAATGTTGTATCGCGCAGCTGGCGACGATGAACAACATTATATCCGCATGGGAACGGCAGTGAGTAAGGATGGTGTAAATTTCGAAAGAGTTTCGGATGAGCCCACTTTTGGACCAAGTGTTGATGGACCAGATCAAGGTGGTGTTGAAGATCCTCGAATCGTTAAATTTGGCGATGAGTTTTATGTAACTTATGCATATCGTCCTCATTACCCAGGACAATACTGGAAATTTGCACATGATGTAATTCTACTTCCTGAAGTTGGAGCGGATTCTCCTGCTGTGATGAAAGATAACATTGCAAATTCAGGTTTAGCAGTTACTAAAGATTTTAAAAATTGGCGCCGTTTAGGTCGTGTTACCGATACCAATCTTGATGACAGAGATGTGATTCTTTTTCCAGAAAAAATCAATGGGAAATACGCAATGCTTCATCGTCCGAAACAATGGATTGGCGAAGAATATGGTTGTGATCAGCCGGCAATTTGGATTCGTTATTCCGATGATTTAATGGTTTGGAACGAGCCAAGTAAATTGTTGCTTACAGGAATTGAAGGTACTTGGGAAGAAAAAATCGGCGGAAGCACACCACCTTTAAAAACAGATGAAGGTTGGTTGTTGATTTACCATGGTGTTGAAAATGGAGGCCAAGGATATTACCGTGTTGGAGTTGCATTGCTTGATTTGGAAGATCCTACAAAAGTAATTGCTCGTGCCGAAGACTGGATTATGGAGCCTGAGCATGATTACGAAATTGAAGGGTTTTATAAAGGCTGCGTATTCCCAACAGGAAATGTAATTGTTGATGATACTTTATACGTATATTACGGTGGTGCCGATAAATATGTTGGATTGGCAACTTGTAGTGTGAAAGAACTTTTAGACTTCGTAAAAAAATCTTAATATGAAGATATTCCACTTGGTGGCAAGCCTGCTTTTTTTGAGTTGTGCTTGTTCACCTAAAACAGAAAATGTAATTAAGGTCTATCCAGATCAAAACATCTCGACTAATTTTATTGGCAATGGAGTGCAGTGGTCAGCCTATCCGCATGCCGATTCGGAGAGTGCCGAATGGGGAAAACTTATGACGGATGAGAAATGGGAGATGAATTTTAACAGGCTTGATTATATGCAGCCTAAATTATTTCGTGTGTTCGATCAAGCCAATTGGCGTTATTTGGTAGGATTTGATAAAAAAAATCAGCCAATTCTGGATTTTGAAACGGAAGAGGTAAAGGCTGTTGAAAAGATTTTGAGTTATGCACAGGATAATAATATCACAGTTCTATTAGGAGAAGTTGGTACTCCTTATAAGGTGCATGATTTAAACGAAGGGCATTCCGATAAATTTACAGGAGCAGATGATCCTAAATGGATCAATGGCATTGTGGAATATCTTGATTTCCTGATTAATACTCGTGGATATACCTGTATCAAATATTTTAATTTTATTAATGAACCAAATGGCGATTGGTCGAGTGTTAATGGTGATTTTGAGAAGTGGAAATCTGGAGTTGAATTGTTGGTGGAAGGTTTAAAAGCTAAAGGCTTGGATAAAATGATTTCGGTTGCTGGACCTGATGCTGTAACTCGCTACGATAACCCAAATTCAACCTACACAGGTGCAGGTTGGGTAGAAGAAACAGCCAAGCAAATGGATGATATTGTCGGAATTTATGAAGTACACGACTATACCGAATACGATTTGGTTCGAAGCGGAGGCTTTAAAAAGTACCATGGTGATATTGCCAAATTAATGAAGCATACCAACAAACAAATTATTTTTGGAGAGCTTGGCTTTAGCCGCAATGGTAAGGAAAATCAGGAAGCTACCTTGAAAGATTCTTATGCTTGCGAAGATAGTCAGATGGATGTTTATAAATTCTCTTATGGGATTGATATGGCTGATGCCGTAATTCAATCTATGAATGCTGGTTATTCTGGAGCAGCAGCTTGGGCATTGGATGATGCGATGCATACTTGTGGCGATTTGGGTAACAAAAACGAACTGAAAAGATGGGGAATGTGGAATAGTCTTGGAAAAGAGCTTTGCAACAATCCAGAAGATGAAAAAATGAGACCTTGGTTTTATTCGTGGTCACTAATTTGTCGCTATTTCCCAACTGGAAGTAATATTGTAAAAACCGATAGTACAGGAATTAATGGCCTTCGTTTAACTGCAGGGGTTTATCATGATGATATGACAATTGCTATTGTGAACAATTCAGCTCAGGATAATGTGATTTCTTTAGACATTCCAAAATCAAAGAATTTTAAAAAGTTCCTTTATGTTGATGGAGAAAGAGCTGTTGATGCAAACGAATTTCCTATAGCAGTAGAAGAAAACGCAGACACAAGAGTGTTAAAAATTCCAGCTAATAGTTTCATACTGTTGACCTCATTGAATTATTAAATTTTAAAATTGTCATGATCAGATAATAATAAGGCAAATGAAGCCTTGATTTTATTACTTTTTACTTGATACTTTTACCTTGATACTTTAAAATATGAATATTAGTACAATAGATATTACCATTCTTGCGCTTTTTATTATTGCCATTGTATGGTGGGCGCTAAGACATGGGAAAAGTTCTGATTCTACATCTTATTTTCTGGCAGGAAGAAATATGACCTGGCCAGTTGTTGGTCTGTCACTCTTTGCTGCAAGTGTTTCCAGCTCAACTTTAATGGGACACTCGGGAGAAGGTTTCATAACAGGAATTGCGGTATTCAATTACAATTGGATTTCAGTTTTGGTAATGGTGTTTTTTGCATTGTTTTTTCTTCCGTTCTATATCAAATCAGGCATCTTTACCATGCCCGAATTTCTAGAGAAACGATTCGATAAACGATCAAGATATTATTTCTCATTCATAACCATTTTTGGGAATGTGTTTTTAGATGCAGCTGCAACACTTTATACCGGAGCACTAATTATCAAGTTAATTTTCCCGGAAGCAGAATTGTTTTGGATCATTTTAATAATGGCTGCAGTAGCTGGTTCATACACCATTGTTGGTGGTTTGTCATCAGCAATTAATGCAGATATGATACAAGCAACCATCTTAATTATTGGTTCTGGAATACTTTATTTTTTCGCATTAGATGAAATTGGAGGATGGGAACAATTATACAGCCGTTTTGGCGATGGAGTTTGGCTGAAACTAACTCGTCCTATCGATGATCCTACTGTACCATGGTTGGGCATGTGGATTGGAATTCCAATTCTGGGATTCTATTTCTGGGCAAACAATCAGGTAATGGTACAACGTGTACTGTCTGCAAAATCAATCGATCATGGTCGTAAAGGAGTACTTTTTGTTGGTTTTCTTTACCTATTTACACTTTTCATTTTTATCCTTCCGGGATTAATAGGTAGAGGTATTAACTTATTTGGTGTAGAAAATTTGCCTACCGGAATTATTGATGGAAGTACTTTAAAATCTGCATTCGGAATTAATACCGATCAGGTTTATCCTCGATTAATTGTAAAGCTATTGCCAGTTGGTTTAATTGGTTTGATTTTGGCAGCAATGATATCTGCTCTTACATCTACTTTAAGTGCAACACTTAGTTCGGTTTCTACACTATTTACTATGGATTTTTATCAGCGTTGGGATAAAAATGCAGATAGCAAGAAGTTGGTGAAAGTAGGTCGAATTACTTCTTTGGTTGTATTGGTGTTTGCTGTTGCATGGGCACCATTTATTGCGAGTTTCGACTCATTGGTATCCTATTATCAGGAGGTAGTTTCTTACCTGGCACCTCCAATTGTAGGTACTTTTTTCCTTGGCTT
Organism: uncultured Marinifilum sp.; assembly: GCF_963677195.1. NCBI lineage: Bacteria > Pseudomonadati > Bacteroidota > Bacteroidia > Marinilabiliales > Marinifilaceae > Marinifilum > uncultured Marinifilum sp. The sequence continues at coordinate 443,107 of NZ_OY781918.1, read as the reverse complement.
ATTCTGGAAACGTTCAAACGAATTTGGTGCACTTTGGGGATTAATTTCAGGTATTTTGGTTGCAGCAATTTTAATGATTTCAAAATACGGATTGGATATTACAATTCCTTACCATTTTCTATTAATTGCACCGGTTGTAATGATATTTAGTATTTGTGTAAATGTGGTGGTTAGTTTAATGACTCGTTTACCTGATCCTGATAAAGTTGCACAAAATACATGGACAGTTCAAATCTGGAAAGAGGAAACTGAAGAATTAAAAGGAGTGGTTTGGTATAAAAATTTTAGAGTTTTATCAATCCTTCTTGTAATTGCATGTTTCACGATGTATGCGATTTTTATATAAGACTGAAGACCTTCTGTTATAATAGCCCAGGGCAAGTGAGCGATAGCGAACATCGCCCTGGGTTTGTGTAAATATTAAGATTGTCGCATCTGTTGTACTTGCTAAAATCGGAATTGTAACATGCGACGAAATAAACTAAAGTTGCTTAGAGCACTTTAGAATAGAGACTAAACCTAAACAAAACCACAATGAATAAAACAATTAGCCTAATGTGTTATGTACTTTTAACATCCTTTATTGCATGTAAAAATACTCCTAAAACTACAGAAGTAAAGCCCGATCCAAATTTTCACATTTACCTTTGTTTCGGACAATCAAACATGGAAGGATCAGCAACTATCGAAGAACAAGATAAATCTGTAAATCCAAGATTCCAGATGATGTCGCCAATGGATTGTGCTGATTTTAACAGAAAAAAAGGTGAATGGTACGATGCAGTTCCACCATTAAGTCAATGTTGGTCTGCTTTGTCACCAGCCGATTACTTTGGTAGAACAATGCTTGAAAAGCTTCCTGAGAACATCTCAGTTGGAGTAATTAATGTAGCCATTGGTGGATGTGATATCCGATTATTCGATAAAGAAATTTACCAGGATTATACCAACACATATCCTGAAGATTGGTTTGCTGATAAAATTAAAGCTTACGGAGGAAATCCTTATGCTCGCTTGATTGAGATGGCAAAATTAGCGCAGAAAGATGGAGTAATTAAAGGAATTCTATTGCATCAGGGAGAAACAAATCAAGATGATGAAGAGTGGCCAAACTATGTAAAAACTGTTTACAATAATATGCTTACAGATCTTTCATTAAATGCTGAAGATGTGCCACTTTTGGCAGGAGAAGTTGTTGGTGTAGATCAAAATGGTGTTTGTGCGAGTATGAATCAAATCATAAATAAATTACCAGAAGTTTTACCAACTGCTCATGTAATTTCTTCTAAAGGATGTGCGGTTAGAGAAGATCATGTGCACTTTAATTCAGCAGGGGTAAGAGAATTGGGGAAAAGATATGCAGAAAAAATGTTATCCTTAAAACGATGAGTATGAAATTATTTAAGTACATATTAATAGCCTTACTATTTATGTCTTGTCAATCGATAGAATCCGAAAAGTTTGTACTTGTTAAAGATGGAAAATTTATAAAAAACGGACAGCCATACAAATACATTGGAACCAATTTCTGGTATGGAATGAATTTAGGAGCCTACGACCAGGAGAGATTGGTAAGAGAATTAGATCGATTAAAAGATTTGGGCCTTACAAACCTTCGCTTGATGGCGACATCGGAAGGAGATGCAAATGGAGAATGGAGACTACAACCTTGTTTGCAAACTGAAGCTGGAAAAATTAATGAGGAACTACTGAAAGGACTTGATTTCTTGTTGGATGAGATGAGAAAAAGAGACATGCTTGGTGTAATGTGTTTGAACAATTTCTGGCCATGGTCGGGAGGGATGTCCCAATATGTATCATGGGCCAACAATAATGAATCTATTCCATTTCCTCCACCTGCAAAAGGAGGAGATTGGAGAACTTATCAGGAATATACAGCTCAATTTTATACCAATCAAAAAGCATTGGAGTACTTTAACCAAGTAATAGAATTGGTGGTAAACAGGGTGAATTCGGTAAATGGAATTGCTTATAAAGAAGATCCTACCATCATGGCCTGGCAATTGGCCAACGAGCCAGAAGGAATCAATCAGGAAGAAGCTTACCGAAACTGGATTATCGAAACTGCCAAATTCATCAAATCATTAGATGAAAATCATTTGGTTTCTATTGGGAGCGAAGGAAATACTCCTTTCCCACAAACAGGCAACAATTTTGAAAAAGATCATCAATCGGAATACATCGATTATTGTACTTTCCATTTATGGATTCAGAATTGGGGATTCTACGATCCGTTAAAACCAGAAGAATCGTACAAAAAATCTATTGCTATGGCTGATAAATATATCAAAGAGCACTTTGATATCGCCAACAAACTGAATAAACCAATAGTTTTAGAAGAGTTTGGTATATCAAGAGATTTTAATAGTTACCAAACAGAAGCGAAAACTGAATACAGAGATGTTTATTACAAATACATTTTCGAAAAGGTGACAAGTCTATCGAAAAAAGGAAATATGGCAGGAGCCAATTTTTGGGCTTGGGGAGGCGAAGGCAGACCAAGAGTCCCTATGGCCGTATGGCAAACGGGGGATGATTTAATTGGCGATCCGCCACATGAATATCAAGGATGGTATTCTGTGTATGATACTGATGAATCAACAAAGGCCATCATCAAAGAATATACAAATCTAATTTCTAAGCAATAGAGCATTATGAACACCGATGAGTTGTAAACAATTGCAGTTTACAGTTCATCGGTTTCTTTTTTCTGTTTATTTTAGTATTCGAATTCCTGAAGCCAAAGCAAAACCAAAAATCAAACTTATGCCTCGACTATGTCTTGTACTTATTGTAGCCCTACAATTTCTTTTAGGCTGCAAATCACAAAATCAAAACTTAATGATTGTGAAAGAATTGAATTCTAATTGGCAGTTTTCTCAAAAAGATTCGTTGAATTGGTTGCCCGCTAAAGTTCCGGGTTGTGTACACACCGATTTGTTAGAAAATGGAAAAATTGAAGATCCATTCTATCGTTTAAATGAACTGGATTTGCAATGGATTGATAAAAAAGATTGGATATACAAAACAGAATTTGAATTGTCTCAAGATATTCTGAATAAGGAAAGAATTGCTATTGATTTTAAAGGTCTGGATACCTATGCAGATGTATATCTGAACGATCAGGAAGTATTATCGGCAAATAACATGTTTAGAGACTGGATGGTTGATGTTAAAGCCTATCTGAAAACAGGAAATAATGTTCTAAAAATCGAATTTAAATCACCAATTAAAGAGGGTTTAAGGCTGCATAATGAAAATGATTTTGTTTATCCCGGTGCAGAGAATGATCAGGCAGAACGAGGACAAGTAGAAGGAAACAAAAGAGTGAGTATTTTCACCCGAAAAGCAGGATATGATTATGGTTGGGATTGGGGACCACGATTGGTCTCGAGTGGTATTTGGCGTCCGGTATATCTTAAAGCATGGGACAATGCAAGAATAGTTGACCTGCAAATTGTACAGAATAAAGTGAACGAAGATGTTGCCAATTTTACTGCTGTTCTAGAATTAGAATCTGAGAAAGAAATCTTGGCTGGTATTCAGATTCAAAATGAAGGTGTAGACTTGGCTTCATCAAAAGTTCATTTGAAACAAGGAGTTCACAAATATGAGGTGAATTTTGATATTGAAAAACCAAAGCTATGGTGGCCCAATGGTTTGGGAGAGCAAGCCATGTATGCAATTAAGGTAGAAATAAATGTAAATGGGAAGCTTGAAGAGGCTGGTCACCGAATTGGTATTAGAACAGTAGAGGTGGTTCGTGAGAAGGATAAAAAAGGAACCTCGTTTTTTTTCAAAGTAAATGGTGTGCCTGTTTTTATGAAAGGAGCCAATTATATTCCTAATGACATATTTCCATCGAGAGTTAGCAATGAACAATTGAAAAAAGTGATAACTACTGCCAAACATTCTAATATGAATATGCTTCGTGTATGGGGTGGCGGGTACTACGAAGATGATTTGTTTTATGACTTATGCGATGAAGCCGGGATTTTGGTTTGGCAGGATTTTATGTTTGCATGTGCAATGTTTCCGGGGAATCAGGAATTTTTGGATAATGTAAAGGAAGAGGCTAAGGATAATATCAAAAGACTAAGAAATCATCCTAGTATTGCACTTTGGTGTGGAAATAACGAAATATTGGTTGCCTGGAACACTTGGGGATGGAAAAAACAAGCCAATGAGCAAGGAGAAGGTGTGGCAGATAAGGTATGGAAAGCTTATGAGGATATATTTCATGATGTATTGCCTAAGGCAGTTGAACAATTCGATTCATTAAGATTTTACTGGAGTTCAAGTCCTTCATCGGGAACTGGTATAAATGCAGATTTAATTAATGGTGATGATCATTATTGGGGAGTTTGGTGGGGAAAAGAACCATTTAAAACTTATGCTACTCATATAGCTCGTTTCATGAGTGAATATGGATTTCAATCTTTCCCAGAAATGAAATCAGTAAGAAAATATGCTGAACCACAAGATTACGATATTCTCTCAGATGTTATGAAATCGCATCAGAGATCATCTATTGGCAACGAAACCATAGAATATTACATGTTGCAGGATTATAAGAAGCCAAAAGATTTTGAGTCATTCCTGTATGTAAATCATGTTTTACAGGCCGAAGGAATTAAATTTGCATTAGAAGGCCACCGACGTAAAATGCCTTATTGTATGGGTAGTTTGTATTGGCAAATTAACGATTGCTGGCCTGTTGCCTCCTGGAGTTCTACCGATTATTATCAGGAATGGAAAGCCTTGCAATATTACGTAAAGAAAGGTTTTGAGCCACTTTTGATTTCTCCTTTTGTTGAGGATGAGATATTGAAAGTAGGCATTGTAAATGATCATTTGAATGAGATAAATGCGGAATTAAATTTGAAATTGATTGATTTTTCTGGGAATGAAATTTGGTCTAAATCTGATGAGATTATTATTGAGAAGAATTCAAGTGCAGAATATTTTTCAATGGAATTAGAAGCTTTTATGAAAGATGAAGATGCAGAAAATCAATTGCTTGTTGCAAATATTATGAAAGATGGGAGGAAAATAGCTTCTAACATACTTTACTTTAAGCCAGTTAAAGAGTTGAATTTGCCAAGGCCAAAAGTCGATTATAAAATCAACGAAAGTGAAGGGGGTTTTGTACTTTCTTTAAAGACAGATGTGTTGGCTAAAAATATATTTTTAAGCGTTGGTGAAGAAGATGTTTTCTTTTCGGATAACTATTTTGATTTATTGCCTAACGATACGATTGAGCTTAAAATTGATACAAAACTTTCACTAAATAAATTGAAAGAAGTTTTAAAAATACAAACTTTGGATTTAAGCTATTAAAAGGCTTAAATTTTTCTTGTAAGAATGATTTGCCGCAAACGATATAAGAGTAAAACCCTTTAAATATGGTAGTTTACAGCGGTACGGATTGAATCTAAATAACTATCTTTGTGTTAAAATTAGTATTCCCACCTGTATAAAATAAAGATGAACCGCCTATGATCAATGAAGTTGTAAAAGTACATGATAAGTTTTCGGTAGAAATAAAAATGGGTTACGAGCCCCGTAAAGAGCGTAAAGTGAATGAGTTGTCGGTTAAAACCTGGCTTTTTGTTCCTAGTAGTTTGGATATTAATTCATCCACTTATCAAAAAGAGGACTTTTACAACGATTTTAATTCTAATATTCGTCTGATTACTCCACCGTATTTGCTTAGAGATATTGCTTTGGGAAATCATTCGGTATTTAGATATTTAGAAGATGCTTTTCAAAATGTTGCCAATCATCCATCACCTAAAAATGAGGCTAATTATGAATATCACATTCGAATGTTTCATACCATTCTGAGGTCGGCTTTGCGAAAAGAAATTCAGCATATAATTCGTAACGAACAAACCGACGATCGTAAGTATTTAATTGATGAATGTATTTCTAATATAAAAAAGATTGGCACACGTTACCGCGATTTACGCAAAATTGTAAATGTTCCTACCATTCGAAAAGAGATGTTCGATTACTATCTTTTTGGAGACGAGTTTATGAGTAATCAATTCGAAGAACATTCTCTTTATTTGTATCGGGGATTGAAAAAACTACATCATTCCGATTTTGAGCAAAATAAAGGTGCAATTTTAGGATTAATAAGGGCCGAAAATGCCTATAAGCGTAGTAAGTTTTATTTGGTAGTAGAGGAAAAGCCAAGCGATAAAAATCGCTGGTTTGTGCATCGCAACGGAGCTTTTCGTAAATATTTCGAAGGTCAGTTATTACTATCTTCTCGAAAGAAAAAAGAAGGCGTGTTTGTTGTGCAGTTATTGTATAGTTTAGCTGCAGGTTTAGCCATGATATTTGGTGCATCTTTAACTTTTATTTTTCAGAAAAGCTTGGGAACATTAACAATACCTTTGTTTGTAGCATTGGTAATTATTTACATGCTAAAAGATCGCATTAAAGATTTAAGCCGTCATTATTTAGTTGGTAAAATTAACAAACGATTTTTCGATCATAAAACCATTATTCGGGTTAAAGGAGATGAGAAAATTGGCTGGTGTAAAGAGAGTTTCGATTTTGTTCGCGAAGATAGTGTTCCGTTAAGAGTGATGAAGCATCGCGATCGTTCCAGAATTATCGATGTAGAAAGTCGGGGAGTTGGAGAGAAAATTATTTTTTATCGCAAATTGCTTCGCTTAGACCAGAAAGCTCTTGATAATTCGTACGGAAATTATAACATAACAGGTGTGGTGGATATTATTCGTTTTAATGTATCTCGCTTTATTCAGAAAATGGATAATCCTGAAATTCCTTTGTACTATTTAAAAGATGATGATGAATTTGAGAAGATATCCGGAGAAAAAGTGTATTTCGTGAATATGGTACTTCGTTTTAAGCTCGACGATCAAACTTCTTATCGCCGATATAGAATTATATTTAACAGGAGAGGAATAAAAAAGGTTGAAAAAGTATAATAAAAATCTGAAAGCTTATTGTGCAGATTTTTTAAGGATTTTAATCGGAAATATCCATGTAAATTGAATAATTTTTTATGAGTAAAAAAGCAAAAATGCTAACTATTGGCTTGTATTTAGGCGTGTTGTTGTCGGCCACTGTATTTGTGAATCAGGCTAGACATGAAATTTTTAACTGGAAATTTTATACTTCCTTTTTGTCTTTTATATGTTTTATGATTCTATTTGCAGCTTTTCTTTTTTTCGTAATTCGCAGGGGCAAAAACTGGTGGTAATATGCTTACAATTCCAGGCTAGTTGTTGCCGACAAATAATTTGTCTGATCCATCAAGTTATTCCATAAAAAAGTTTGCAAAATTTTGTAATTTCGATACATAAAAACTGCTTTCTATGTTCAAATGTATTTTTTCGCTACTGCTGCTTTTTGTTGGATTTATTGCTCAATCTCAAAAGGTAGAACTTCTATATTTTACCGATGCACATCAAATTTTTCCTGTTAATGATGTTGAAGGAGGACGTGGAGGAGTAGCTCGTCTAAAAACAATAGCCGATAAAGCCAAAGCTGATAATCCGAATAGCTTGTTAATTCATGGGGGCGATTTATGTGGAGGCGTTCTTTTTGGTGGAATGTATAAAGGCGAACCTATGATAGAAGCTTTTAATGATATTCCGGTGGATATCTGCAATTTTGGTCAGCATGAATTCGATTTTGGAGTAGATAATACTCTTAAATTACTTAGCAAATCGAAATCGGCATGGTTTAGTTCTAATCTTAAAAATAGAGAAGGAGAAGTGTTTGCGGGTTTGCCAAAATATTTAATAAGAAAAATTGGCGGTATGCGAATTGGTTTTATTGGTATTACCGATGCCATGCACACAACAAGGAAAAGCAGCAGAGTTATTCAGGAAGATTTATTGGTAGCCATATCCGATGTTATCGAAGAACTTAAAACTGTTGATTTTCTGGTTTTGCTAAGTCAGGCCGATTTAAAATCAAACCAGGAAATATTAAAACAGTTTCCTGATATCGATTTAGTATTAAGTGAAGAACAATATGAGCATGAGAGCAATATATTTTACAAAGGAAGTGTTCCAATAATTTCTACTGCCGGTAATATGAGCTCGCTTGCAAAAGTTAGTATTGAATTAAACAAACGACCAGTAATCGAAATTATTCCTTTAGATTCTACCATTCCATCAGAAAAATACCTTCGCGATATGGAGATTTATTACCAAAAGGATATGGACCTAAAATTATCGGAACAGATTTCTTATTTGGAAGTTCCTTTAAATTTTAGAGATGGAATATTAAACGAAAGCACAGCTGGTAATTTAATTAGCGATGCTTTTAGGGAATATTACGATTCAAATGTTGCATTAATAAACGGCGGAGGAATTAGAGCCGATGTTCCTAAAGGTGTTTTTACTCTTAAATCCTTGCGATCTCTTTTGCCTTTTGGGAATAAAATCTGTAAAATATTACTTAAAGGTGCCGAGTTAAAAAAACTTTTAAAACAATATGCAGGCAATACAAAAGGACAATTATTACATGTTTCGGGTATTAAGTATGAGTATTGGCAACAACAGGATTCTATAAATGTAGAATGGAAAGGTAAAAAATTAGACGATGAGGAGTTATTAAGTGTTTCGTTGAGCGACTATTTTTTAGATAGATTAGATATTGAATTTGAGTTTTTAATTGATGAAACCGATAAAAGCGCCATAGCCGATTATGATATTTTAAGGCAGTATTGTAAGAAAAGAAAATCCTTGCACCCAAAGGTACAAGGACGTATTAAAATTATTAGAGAGTAAGATCATAAATTTAAACTTAGCGTGATATAAAAACTGCGGCCAGGAGCGTAAATGGATTGACTGTTGCTTCCTTTTACCGATCGGCTTAAATGTTCATAATATGCTTTATCGAAAATATTTCGCAAGCCTCCTGTTAAATTAAAATAATCAGAAATAAAATAAGAAGCTTTAAAGTCTAAAATCGAGAATTCGGGTGTTTCTGTTTCTCCATAATTTTTGGCAATTCTATTTTGTTTTAAAGCATACCTGAAATTAAATTCGGGCTGAAATTTATTTTTATAAAAACGTCCGCCCAATGCATACCTTATATCCATAGGAGGAATTTCGGGTAAAGCATGATTTTGTTCCGTGTTTTTTCCGTAAGTATAAGCAATATTTATTCTGTGATATAGATTTGCTGATAAGCTTTGATTAAAGTTAAGTTCGAATCCGCGCATAACAGCTTTGTTGATATTTATATATTGTTTAACTCCTGCAGCAGTGGCTATTCTTGGAGTAAGTTCACTTCTAATTTCGGAACTAATATAATCGCGAAGAAAGCAAGCAAATAAATTAATATCTAAATCGAAATTTTTCTCTTTCCAATTAAAATTATAATCCAGTTGATAGTTAATTTCAGGATCGAGATTCGTATTTCCTATTCTTTCGTAAGGATCAATATCAACAGGAAGATAATTAATAAATCGTTCGGTTAAACTACCACTTCGCGCTGCACGGCCAAACCAAAGTCCCATACGAACTTTATCCGAAATATCGTGTGTGGCGCCAATACTAAGAGAAATATTAAAATCCTTTGACGCATTTTTTGGGTTTAAAATCGTGAAGATTTCATCTTTTTCTCTGCTGTCTGCCCAATTGTTGTCGAATCTTGCCGAAGCAACAAAATAAGTGTTGCCTGAAGAAAAATGATATTCTCCGAATAATCCTATATTTGATATTTTGCTATCCTGCCAAATATTGTCGTACAAAGTTTTACCAGCCATTGGTCCCATAAGCATTTCTCGGGAACGAGTACCTTCGGCTTGTTCCGATTTATAATCTGCACCCGTAAAAAGCGAGCTTTCTTTAAACTGAAAAGCTGCTTCGGACCTAAAACTGTAGTTTTTTGTTTCGGCTTTTGTAATTGCGTTCACTTTTCGTGGATTTAAATTTTTATCCAAATTATCCATTACATGATCCACAAAAGAAGCATTAGCCGATGTAGAAAGAGATGCAAGAGCCGAATTGTGGAAAGTTATTTTGTGCCCGATGCTAATTAATTTGGTGTCATCCTCACGCAAATCCATATTTAATGCAGGAAAATCTACATTCTCGGCATAATTACTGTTAGCAGAAAGTTTCAGACTCTGATTACTTGATAATTTAAGAACACCAGCTAAACCAATATTTCTGCGGTTAAATTCTGATTCTACTTTGTCTCCATTTCCATCTTCATAATCCGATCCATTACTGTAAGCCCCAAAAACACCAAAATTATAAAGCTTTCCTTTAAGGCCAGCTAAAGCTTCGGTTCTAAAAATATTGCCATTACTTTCATAGCTGCCAGTTGCTCTGCCAAAAGTTTTTGTTTGCTCTGAAAATCCATTGCTGGCCGATTTAAAATGAATACTGCCACCAAAAGAGCTGCCATAACGAAGAGAGTGCGGGCCTTTCATTATCTCAACCTTATCAACCATATTTAAAGGAATTTGGCTAATTGGTGGATCCATTCTGTTCGGACAGGCAGCCGTGGCACTTAAGCCATTATCCATAACAATGTTAATCTGATTGTATTTAAATCCGCGCATTACCGGGTCGAAACCGTAACTTCCACTTTTACGAATTCCACCTATTAAGGCTGTTTGACTTAGAAATTCGCCTGCATCGTGCGATGATTTATCGCTCGAATTTATCGTCATTACTTTAGATTTCGATTTTCCGCTTTGGCGTGCAATAACAGTTGCAGGCATTAGCGAAATATAGGTTTTATCTAAAAATAATTTACCCGATTTAATTGCAGTTTTAAGAGTATTATTATCAATTGTCTTTTTACCATAATTTACATGTGATATCAGAAGTTTAGCGCCTTCTGTAAAGCTAATTTCAATTTCTCCTTTTTCTGAAGAGCTTCCTTTTTGATCATTATACAAATAATGGGCATGAGCAATTGGAATATTCGATTCCTTATCCAGAATTTGTATTGTATTTTGCGAGTAGGAATAAAATCCTAAAAAAATGAGACAGAAGCTTAGGGTTTTTCTCATTGGGCTATTTTTTGATAAATAATATAATGTACTTTTTCTATGAATAAGTTGTGCCTGAATATGGGTGTCTGTTTGTTTACTAAATATACAAAGTTTTACCTAATCTTTTAATAATTGCATGGTAAAATTATGTGTTATGCTTTGATTATGAGTTAGGAGAGTGTATTGAAGAAAAAATGGCTTTATTACCTTAAAATTGGCATTGCTATTTCAGAAGTTTTGACTTGCTATATTTTTATAAATAGAAAAAGTGCTTACCTAAATTATAGATAAGCACTTTTTTATGTATTGTAAGTTCTGTTTTTACAGATTAACTACTTTATCAGCATTTGCCTGAAGTGTTATAATATCGGGCATACTGCCAACTGTACCTACTTTAATTTTATCGAATAAACCATAAAAATCAAGACAGGTTTTACAAGCAACTATTTTAACACCTTTTTCTATTAAATTTTGTAAGGCTTCGAGAGCAGGTGAGTTTTCGCAAAGTAACTTTACTCCTGCATTATAGAATACTATAATTTTTGGTAATCTGTTATCAGCGTCGAGTAGTTTAAAATAGTTTGTTACTAACTTAAGTCCTAATTCTTCGCTTCCCGAACCCATTCCGTTTTGGGTAACTTGTATTAATGTATTTTTATGCATGATTAATTTACGCTGATATATGCTTCGTTATTATTTTTTCTTTCTGTTAATTTACCTATCGGACTTAAGTCGAAACCTTCTTTTTTTGCTAATGCCACGAACTCTTCAGTGTTATTGTTGTCTACCGCAACAAGCAACCCACCACTGGTTTGAGGATCGCACAACAATGCTTTTTGATCTTCGGTAATTTCTCCAATTAAATGACCATAGGAAGCCCAGTTTCGTTTTGTTCCTCCGGGAGTACTTCCTTGTTGAATTAATTCCTCAACCCCATTAATTTTTGGAACAGCATTGTATTCAATTACTGCATTTACATTACTTCCTTCGCAAATTTCGCTAAGATGACCCAAAAGACCGAAACCTGTAACATCGGTCATTGATTTAATATATTCTTGTTCGCCAAAAACAACTCCTACTTTATTAAGGCTACACATTAAATCAACAGCTATTTGATTGTTTTCGTGTGCAATTAATTTCTTTTTTTCGGCAGTTGTAAGCACTCCAATTCCCAATGGTTTGGTAATGAAAAGGGTACAGTTGGGCGTGGCAGTATTATTTTTTTTAACACGTTCGGTTGCTACAATTCCATTTACTGATAAACCAAAAACAGGATCTGCAATATCGATGGAATGGCCACCTGCCAACTGAATTCCAGCATCGGCACAAACATCTCTGGCTCCCTCAACAACTTTTTGCGCAACATCAGTAGATAATTTCTCCAATGGCCAGGCTAAAATTGCCAAAGCCATAATTGGTTTTCCACCCATGGCATAAATATCGCTAATTGCGTTGGTTGCTGCAATTCTGCCAAAATCATAAGGATCATCGACAATTGGAGTAAAAAAATCAGTTGTGCTTATTAAAGCTTGTCCGTTTCCCAGATCGAATACGGCAGCATCGTCTTTTGTATCGTTGCCTACTAAAAGATTAGGGTTTGGAATTCGGGGAGTTGTGCTTTTTAATATGCATTCTAAGTCTTTGGGTGATATTTTACAGCCACATCCGGCTCCCGGACTAAACTGAGTTAATTTTTTAATTTCCATGTGAATTATGATCTTTTTTTAACTTGGCAAAGATATTGATTTTTGTGTTTCGTTGTCATTCTTAACTGCTTCTATTTTTCAAGGATATTTTTATAAATCAGTAGTATTGGAAAATAAAACTTTAAATAGATCATATAAATAAGAGCTAGAACTCTTTAGAATTTTATAAATTTGCAGCTCTCAAATAAATATTTATTGAAATTGAAAAAAATAAGCGTTATAACGATAATCACTTTTGTTCTTTTGGGTGTAATTTGTTTATTTGGATGTTCTCGATTCTTATATTCAGAGAAAGGTGAAGCGCCTGATTTAAATAAATGTGCGGCATTTACTTGCGTGAGGGAAGTTGATTCCTTAGTTCAAAATGACTTGCGTAAAAAAGGGAAGCGTATGTTGCAGATTTATCTGATTCGTCATGCCAAACCAAACTTAAAAAAGAAGCTTTTTTATTCAGCACAGGAAGCTCAAGAGTATGTACGCAACTATAATTCTGTACCGGTTATTCCTTTCGATCCAGAATTGATAAAAGTAAATTTAAATACTAATCATTTAATTTATTGTTCTAATCTTCCGCGATCGCAGGAAACAGCTTTGAGGATTTTTGGGGATAAATTTACAGTGGTCTCCGATTCTATTTTTAGGGAATATGAAATACGTATGATAAATGCCAGTAGTATTATTAAATTGCCATTAGGATTATGGCAGGCTTTTAGCCGGGGAAGCTGGTTGCTTGGATACAATCATAATGGAATAGAAAGCAGAAAGGAAGCTAAATTGCGGGCTGCTATGGCTGCTGAAAATCTAATTAAAGTTGCAAAGCAAGAAGAAACCGCTGTTTTAGTTGCCCATGGAATGCTTAATGGTGGAATAGAAAAAGAATTAAAAAAACAAGATTGGCAAATTATTCAAAAGAAAGGGCACATAAATCTAGGAGCTACTGTTCTTGTAAAAATTATTGATTTGTAATTTTTAAATAAGTAGCATTCTTTACATTTTGGTATCTCCCATAATAAGGGAGAAATTTAAATTGAAAGTATTTGTGAGTTATTTTTATTTTTTGGGATTTTATTTTTGGGATTTGAAGGATTACTTCTTCCTAATCATCATTAACCCGTGGCGAATTGGCAACATAAGGTTTTCAACCCTATCGTCATTTTGAATAAACTTGTTAAAATCTAAAATTCCTTGCGTTTGTTTGTCGTTTGGATCTACTTGATTTAGAACTTTACCATCCCATAAAACATCATCGGCAAGAATAAATCCACCTTGTTTTAGTTTTGGGAAAATAGCCTCAAAATAGTCTATATATTGACGTTTATCTGCATCAATAAATGCCATATCAAAACTTTCTTCAATGTTTGGAATAATTTCTAGAGCTTCGCCAATATGGAAAGTTATTTTGTTTTCACAATCAGCTTGTTTAATAAATTTACGCGTGAAGTATTCCAGTTCGTCATTATGGTCTATGGTGTGAATTACGCAATCATTCGATGTTCCCATTGCCATGCTTATGGCCGAATAGCCAGTGTAAGTGCCAATTTCTAAAACACGTTTAGGCTTTATCATCTGGCATATCATTTTAAGAAATTTACCTTGTAAGTGCCCCGATAACATTCTTGGGCGAAGCATTTTTACATGTGTTTCGCGAGATAAATTTTTAAGTACCTGATCTTCGTTTTCGGTATGATTAAGGATATAATCTTCGAGTTCCTTATTAACTTCTATCATTCTTAGAAACTAATTTTATGATGTTTACTATATAATTTTTTTGTAGTTGGACTAGTAGCGATTCGGCTTTTACATACTACTTATACATTAAAGTGGTTAATTTATTCTTATCTAAAATTTCTTTTGCAACTTCTAGTAACTGTTCTGCTGTAATATCTTCAACTTTTTGATAAATTTCTTCAAGTGAATCAACACGATTGTAAAGAAGAAAGCTTTTTCCTACATTCAACATTAAATTTTCATTGTTTTCGGAGGAGATAGCAATTTGACCAATCATTTGATTTTTAGCTTTTGTTAACTGTCCCGGCCCTAACTTTTTAGAGCAAAGCAAGTCCATTTCTTTGTGGATCAATTGTAAGCATTTATCAAGATAACCTTTATCTGTTCCAAAATAAATACTGAAAACTCCAGTATCTGCATAGGGAGAGTAGTTTGCTTCAATATTGTATGCTAATCCGTGTTTTTCACGAAGCGATAAATTTAAGCGGGAATTCATACCTGGACCGCCTAAAATATTTGTTAAAAGCGAAAGAGGTATTCTTCTTTCGTCGTTGGCATCGTAAGCTATATTTCCTAAAACACAATGTCTTTGAAAAGTGTTTTTTTCTATAGTTTTAGTTCTTGGTATGTATGAATTTGGTTTAATTCTTTCGTAGGTACGAATATTTTTAGCAATGTGGCCAAAAAATTTCTCGACCATTTTAACTAATTTCTTAAACTCGATATTTCCAACCGAACTAATTACCATCTGATCGGTATGGTAATTATTCTTGATAAAATTTAAAATATCATCGCGTTTAAAAGCTTTTATATGCTTAGGTGTTCCTAAAATATTTCTACCAATTGGATCCTTAGTGAAAATTAATTCTTCAAAATCATCAAAGATTAATTCCGAAGGAGAATCTTTGTACGAGTTAATTTCATCTAGAATTACTTCTTTTTCCTTTTCGAGTTCTTTTTCTGGGAAAACAGAATTAAAGGTAATATCGCTTATAAGCTCAAGAGCTCTTTTGTAATCTTTATTAAGAAAGGTTGTATAAACACAGGTTTCTTCCTTGGTTGTATAGGCATTTAATTCTCCACCAACATCTTCCATTCTACTTAGAATATGATATGCTTTACGCTTTGTTGTTCCTTTAAACACCACATGCTCTATAAAATGAGCAATTCCCCATTCTTCTTCTTTCTCATCTCGCGAACCCGTATTCAAAATAATTCCGCAATGTGCTACATTGGCACTTACCGGACGATGAATTAGACGGATACCATTTGATAATGTGTGAGTTTCGAATATCATATACTTTTTTATTAGGCTGCAAAGGTAACAAGAAGTTTACAATCCGATTAAATTTCCTTTCTAATTTTCTTGATTTTATTTGGAGGTGTAAAATTTTTACGTACTTTTGCATCGCTCAAGTAAAGAGGGTACCATAGCTCAGTTGGTAGAGCAATGGACTGAAAATCCATGTGTCCCTGGTTCGATTCCAGGTGGTACCACATCCTTTTTCTTCGAGTAAAATACCAAGGGGTACCATAGCTCAGTTGGTAGAGCAATGGACTGAAAATCCATGTGTCCCTGGTTCGATTCCAGGTGGTACCACAAAAAGCCGATCATTTTGATCGGCTTTTTTTTATGAATTACATTTGGTTTTTAATTCGCATCAATTAATTCTTCTAATCCTTTTTTCTTGAATTCTCTTTCTGTTGTTGATAAAGATTTTGCTGCAGTTATAACGGGAAAACTCCCTTGGCTAATATAGTCTAAAGCAGCTTTAAAGTTTGACTCATTAATATCTCCAAAATCATGACTTAGGTCATCTGATATTTCATAATCAACAGGTATGCCTTCAAAATAATCTCCTTCATCATTGGCATTGGTTATGGAAAAACTAATAGGTACAATAGCCAAATCGTATTCTTCTACCTCAAAAACATACATTCCTACTGGTTTGCCGTGGGTTTTGCTTCCAATTAATATTACATTCTCATTTCCTAAATAAGGTTTTAGGCCATTAATTACCATTTCGCTAGCCGAGGCGGTTGAGGATGTTGTAATAATAAATACACGATTAAAACCAAATGCCGATGCCTGATCGGAAAATGCTTCGCTAAAATTTTCTTCGCTTTTAGAATCATTGTGAAATGTTTTGGAGTAAATTTCACTTTGATAAATATTACCTGTAATTAAGCTGGCAAGCTGATTGGAAATGTAAGTACTTCCTCCACCATTATAGCGAAGATCTAAAACTAACTCTTCGGCATTTTCTGCCTTAAAATAATCGAAAGTTTCATTTAAATCATCCTCCGAGCTACCAATAAAACTGTCAAATGCTAAATAGGCAACTTTTGTTCCCTTATAATTAATTACATCTTTTTTTAGTACTGAATTTTGATCGAGCTCAATCTGATTTGCAGAGAATTCTTTTATTTCACCCAAATTATTTTCAAAAACGAAATTTGCCGACGATTTATCCAATTCGTCAAGTATTTGTTCATCTGTTAAATTGGCAATAGTATTGTCATTAATTTCTACTAATTTCCATCCACGTGTTATTCCTTCTGCTACTAAAGGCGATGTTTCAAAAATTAATTTTACTCTTAAGTCATCGTTTTGGTCAAATTTAAAAGCAAGCCCATAACCAGTATATGTTCCGTTTTCAAAGTAAGCTAATAAATCCTGAAGGTTAGCTATATAACTCCATCGGTCTTGCGAAACCAATAAATCTTCAAAATAATCATTAACCGAAGAGTAATTCGAAGAATTTACATTAGGAATGTCAGTATTCCACAAATACCACTCATTCATTGTTGCATCAATACTTTCAAATATAGTACTGGAATCTTCTCTTTCCGAATTATTATCATCATCGTTACAGGAGAGAAAAGAGAAGGAAATTAAGAAAGTTAATAAAAAGTGTATTGTCGATCTATTCAATGAAATATAAGTCATGAAGGTTAATTTTAATCATTAGTATTTGCTTTGATATATCAAAAATCATACCCTGTTTAATTTTAACTTTATATTTGGCTATTTATTGCTTTTTAAAAAGATTTAATATTTGAAATAAATCTAAATAGCAAGCGAAAAAATTGATACTTAATAGTTTTGGATATCTATTGAATTGATTAGGCTAAATCATAGAGGTAAATAGTTTTGCCAAATAGGATTTTTACTTACATTTGTAGCACCAAAGGGTACCATAGCTCAGTTGGTAGAGCAATGGACTGAAAATCCATGTGTCCCTGGTTCGATTCCAGGTGGTACCACGAAAAGAGAGAAAAGCGAAATGTTTTTCTCTCTTTTTTTGTTATATTAATTTTCAAGAGAGTTTGGTGCTTTTTTAATTGGGTAGTCTTGGCAAAAAAGGGATCAGTTTCAAAAGTTGGGTCTGCGTACAAAAAGGAATACCTTTGCTGATAGAAAAAACACTTTAGATTATATATGCAAAAGTCACTACTCTCACTATTTTTTCCAGAAGGTCTTTTAGATTATTTTAATATAATAGATTTTAAAGAGGTTTCTAGCGGGAAAGAAATTTACGAAAGAAGATTAACTATTTATTTAGAAGAAAAGAAGATTATTCCTGAGGAATATAAGGATTATTCTATCAAAGCCAGTGGTTTTATGCCAGCACGAGAAATAGAAGATTATCCCATTCGAGATATGTTAGTTAAGCTTAATGTCAAGCGTCGTCGTTGGGATGTTGTTGTTGATGGCAAGAGTAAAAAAGTAAGTAGAGATTGGAATTTGATCATTTCAGGAACTCGCATGTCTGCAGAGTATTCTGCTTTTTTAAAAGAAGTTAGTCGATTTTAATGCGATCAGTATTAAAAGCCTTGAAATATATTTAGGAATAAATGGTGATAAATTTCGAAGACAGTACAAAACAAATTTAAGTGGTTTTGATCAATGGGATAAAAAGCTACACGCCAAAGATTACCTGATATTTCCTGAAAACATAGGTTCTAATTTAGCTCTTGATGAAACAGCCTTTTCAAATGGAGAGTTGTATACCATTCTCAGTAACAAAGATAAAAAAGGAAAGCAAGGTAGCTTGGTTGGTGTGTTTAACGGAACGCAAGCTGATTCCATTATAAGTTTAATTCGCGAACACATTTCAGAAGAGTTGCGCTATACCGTTAAAGAAGTTACTCTTGACATGGCTGGTAGCATGAATAAGATCGTAAGAAAATGTTTTCTAAAAGCTGAAATCACTACAGATCGATTTCATGTGCAAAAGCTGGCCAATGATGCCGTACAAGAGCTTAGAATTAAGCATAGGTGGAAGATAATAGATGATGAAAATGCAGAGTATAAGAAAGCGAAATTAGAAGGAAAATTGTATAAACCTGAAATATTGGAAAATGGTGATACACTGCGACAATTGATGGCTAGAGCTCGTTATGCATTGTATAAATCTCCGGAAAAATGGACTACATCTCAAGAAATCAGAGCTCGTTTATTATTTGAAAGATTTCCCGAAATTAAGAAAGCATACAGGCTCTCGGATGGACTTAGAAAAATATACAATCAATCTTTAGAACCAAATGTAGCAAGACTTAAACTAGCACAATGGTTCGATGAAATTGAAAGAGCCGGAATGGATTCTTTTAATTCAATAAAAAGAACTTTTGAAGTACATCATAAACAAATTGTTAATTATTTCTTGAATAGAAGTACAAACGCTTTTGCCGAATCTTTAAATGCTAAAATTAAAAATTTCAGAAGATCTTTAAGAGGGATTGTTGATTTAGATTTCTTCCTTTTTAGGTTATCTAAAATTTTTGCTTAGCTAAAAAAAATTGTGGAGTAGACCCAACTTTTGATGGTGACCCCAAAAAAGTAAAATTCCATCATTTTTGATCATGAAAATTGAAGTTTACATATTGGTTAGTTCTAAGTTAGGGATTTATTATGTAGGTTATACTAAAGATTTAACCAGTAGGATAGAAATGCATCAAAATGGAACTTTTCAAGATTCCTTTACCTCAAAGGCAAAAGATTGGAAATTGTTTTATTGTATAGAATGCGAATCTATTGTACAGGCGCGACGAATAGAAAAGCATATAAAAAGAATGAAAAGTAAGAAGTATATTGAGAATTTACCAAAGTATTCTGAAATTTCATTCAAGTTATTACAAAAGTATAAATAGTGCTTCTGGTTCGTCCCGAAAGCTTTCGGGGCCAGGTGGTACCACGAAAAGAGAGAAAAGCGAAATGTTTTTCTCTCTTTTTTTGTTATATTAATTTTCAAGAGAGTTTGGTGTTTTTTTAATTGGGTAGTCTTGGCAAAAAAGTAAAATTCCATCAATTTTGATCATGAAAATTGAAGTTTACATATTGGTTAGTTCTAAGTTAGGGATTTATTATGTAGGTTATACTAAAGATTTAACCAGTAGGATAGAAATGCATCAAAATGGAACTTTTCAAGATTCCTTTACCTCAAAGGCAAAAGATTGGAAATTGTTTTATTGTATAGAATGCGAATTAATTGTTCGGACCTGACAAATTGAAATGCATTGGAATAAAGGTAGTAGTAGGTGCGTATTTAAAGATATTGAAACTTTATTGAAGTGCTTCTCCGGAAATAGATGGTTTTTCTAATTGACATAGTAACTTTTGGTTTGATTTTTAATAAAGTGTATTTGTCAATAAGAAACTGATAATAAAAGTTAAAGTTTCAATAAATTATATAAAAACAAACGTTTTCGATCTAAAATCAAGTAATTCAAGTCTCTAACTAATTTTTTTATTTGAATTAATACAATAATTTTGCAAGACTTAGATCGGGTAGTAAAAGAATTTAAGATATAAAATACTTCGAAAATGACAGATAATAAAAAAGCATTATTGATGATCCTTGACGGATGGGGGATTGGTGATAAATCAAACGCAGATGTAATTTCTTCGGTAGCAACTCCATACATGGATAGTTTGTTGGCGAAATATCCAAATTCTCAGTTACAGGCAGCAGGCAGATTTGTTGGTCTTCCTGACGGTCAAATGGGTAATTCAGAAGTTGGACACCTAAATATTGGTGCTGGTCGTGTAGTTTATCAGGATTTGGTGAAAATAAACATGGCTGTAGAAAAAGATACGCTTAAAGATAACGAGCAAGTTGTTAAAGCTTTTACTCATGCCAAAGAGAATGGAAAAAAAGTTCATTTAATTGGTTTGATTGGCGATGGTGGTGTTCACTCTTTAAGTTCTCATGCAATTGCTTTATGTAAAGCAGCTCAGGCTTTTGGTTTGAAAGATGTATTTGTTCACGGTTTAACCGATGGACGTGATACAGATCCTAAATCGGGTTTAGGATTTGTAAAAGAATTTTCTGAAGCTATTGAAAAAACTGGGTCGGCTAAGTTTGCTTCAATAATTGGGCGTTACTATGGAATGGATAGAGACACCAATTGGGATCGTGTTAAGCTTGCTTACGATTTATATACAAAAGGAGAGGGCAAAGCTTCAAAAAGCGCTGTTGCTGCAATGGAGGAATCGTATGCCGAAGGTGTAACCGATGAATTTGTTAAGCCTGCAGTTATGGTCGATGAAAATAATGCTCCTTTGGCTACTATCGAAAAAGGTGATGTAGTTATTTGTTTCAATTTCCGTACCGATAGATTGCGCCAAATGACAACGGTATTTACTCAGGAAGATTTTCAGGAGTTTGGTATGCATACTATGGATGTTGAGTGGTATACCATGACTTGCTACAATGCCAACTTTAAGGGTGTTAATGTAATCTACGATAAAGATAACGTTAAAAACA
This sequence comes from uncultured Marinifilum sp., assembly GCF_963677195.1. Taxonomy (NCBI): domain Bacteria; kingdom Pseudomonadati; phylum Bacteroidota; class Bacteroidia; order Marinilabiliales; family Marinifilaceae; genus Marinifilum; species uncultured Marinifilum sp. The sequence continues at coordinate 421,877 of NZ_OY781918.1, read as the reverse complement.
CTATGGGTGAGGTTGTTGCAAATGCAGGAAGAAAGCAAATTCGTATTGCCGAAACTGAAAAATATGCTCACGTAACTTTCTTTTTCTCAGGCGGAAGAGAAGCTGAATTCGAAGGCGAAAAAAGATTATTAGTGGCTTCTCCAAAAGTAGCTACTTACGATTTACAACCAGAAATGTCGGCTCCAGCTGTGGCCGATAAAATTACTGCCGAATTAAATGCTAAATCAGCTGATTTTGTTTGTCTAAATTTCGCTAATGGCGATATGGTAGGACATACAGGAGTTTACGAAGCAATCTCAAAAGCAGTTCAGGCTGTTGATAAATGTGCCGAACAAGTTGTTGAAGCGGCTAAAGCAAATGGTTACGATGTAATTATTATTGCCGATCATGGAAATGCCGATTTTGCTGTAAATCCGGATGGATCACCAAATACAGCTCACTCTTTAAACCCAGTTCCTTGTATTTGGGTTACAGAAAATCCAAAGGAAATTGAAAATGGTATTTTAGCCGATGTTGCTCCAACATTGTTAGATATCATGGGAATTGAGCAGCCGGAAGATATGACAGGAAAATCTTTGATAAAATAAAAGATTGTAACCGTATTTATAACATTCCGTACTATCTTTGCGCGATAGTGCGGAATTTTTATATCAGCTTGACTGGTACAATTTTTAAAGTATAAAATAGTGTTACAGATAGGAAAAGCCATAGTAAGTCTCGATGTTATTGAGAAAAAGTTTATTTGCGATATTTCGAAATGTTGCGGAGCTTGTTGTGTAGAGGGAGATTCCGGAGCCCCATTGGAGGAGGAAGAAAAACAAATTATTGCAGATATTTATCCTGATATTAAGGAGTATCTTACTGAAAAGGGAATTCAGGAAATCGAGAAGCAAGGGACTTCGGTGATTGATAATGATGGAGATTTGGTTACCCCAATTATAAACGGGAAAGAATGTGTGTATACAATTTTTGTTAAGGGGATTGCAATGTGTGGTATCGAAAAAGCGTTTTTAGAGGGTAAAATTTCTTATCGTAAGCCTATTTCGTGTCAATTGTATCCAATTAGAATTGATAAATATGCCGAATTTGATGCCGTAAATTATAACAAATGGGATATTTGTAAGCCAGCACGCGAGCTGGGTTTTAAAAATGGAACGCCGGTATATAAATTCCTGAAAGAGCCATTAATTAGAAAATATGGCCAAGATTGGTATAACGAATTAGAATATGCAGCTGAGCATATCGAGGAAATTATGAAAGTTAGATAACTCGCAGGAGTATTTTTATAAGATATTGTAAGAGAACAGTAGCCAATAGGTTGCTGTTTTTATCTTTTTGTAATAGTTTGTTGGTTTGTATTTTGTAAATAATTCATAGATCTGATATCTAAAATCTCACGATCTGTTGTATATTTACCTTTCTAAATATTTAAATCCAATAAACACACATTAGTATGGAGAATATTAAAGCATATATCGATGAGAATCAGGAGAGATTCCTGAAAGAATTATTTGGTTTAATTCGTATTCCATCGATTAGTTCGATTGAAGCAAATAAACCAGAAATGTACAAGGCTGCAGAATACTGGAAGCAATTAATGTTAGATGCCGGAGCTGATAAAGCTGAGGTTTTTGAAACAGAAGGAAATCCGGTTACTTATGGTGAGAAAATTATCGATCCTAAATTGCCTACGGTTATGGTATATGGTCACATGGACGTTATGCCTGTAGATCCTGTTGAACTTTGGGATACCGACCCTTTTGAACCAGTAATTAAAGATGGAAAAATTTGGGCTCGTGGTGCCGATGATGATAAAGGTCAGGCATTTATGCATGCCAAGGCTTTCGAATATATGGTGAAGAACAACTGTCTTCCTTGTAACGTAAAGTTCATGATTGAAGGAGAAGAAGAAGTTGGTTCTCCTAATCTTCCTAAGTTTTGCGAAGAGCACAAAGAAATGTTGCAAGCTGATGTAATCCTAGTTTCTGATACAGGAATGATTGCTCCGGATATACCATCAATAACTACAGGTTTACGTGGTTTGATGTATTGGGAAGTTGAAGTAACTGGTCCTAATCGCGATCTTCACTCAGGATTATTTGGTGGTGCAGTAGCGAATCCAATTAATGTATTGGCTAAAATGATTACTCAAATGGTTGACGAAAATGGTCACATTACCATTCCTGGATTTTACGACGATGTAATTGAAGTGTCGAAAGAAGAAAGAGCTATGATGGCTGAAGCTCCTTTTGATGTTGAAGAGTATAAAAAAGCAATTGATGTGAAAGAATTGGCTGGCGAAAAAGGATATACTCCTTCTGAGCATACTGGAATTCGTCCATCTTTTGATGTTTGTGGTATTTGGGGTGGATATATTGGCGAAGGAGCAAAAACAGTTCTTCCTTCCAAAGCAAACGCAAAAATATCTACTCGTTTGGTACCTAACCAAAATTGGGAAAAGATATCAGTTCTTTTCAAAGAGCATTTCGAAGCCATTGCTCCCGATTGTGTTAAAGTTGAAGTTACACCGTTGCATGGTGGACAAGGATATGTATGTCCAATCGATCTTCCTGCATATCAGGCGGCAGAAAAAGCATATACCGAGGTTTACGGAAAACGCCCTGTTCCGGTTCGTTCAGGAGGATCTATTCCAATTATTTCTTCTTTCGAAGAGATTTTGGGGATTAAGTCGGTTCTAATGGGATTCGGTTTAGAGAGTGATGCAATTCACTCACCAAATGAAAATTACCCATTGGAACAATTCTTTAATGGAATTAATACAATTCCATTGTTTTATAAGCATTATGCAGAATTATTAAAGAAATAATTGAATAATTATAAGTTGAGAGGGTATTTCGTTTAGAAATACCCTTTTTTGTTGCAAATACAGTTTTGGTATGATAACTTTGCGTGCTCCTATAGAAGAAGGATGAATTCTTTATGTTATTGAGAAAATAATTATTATATTTCCTCTATAATTTAAGTAAAAGTGTTTCTAGTCTTATATTTAGCTAATATTTTTGTTAAATTAGTATTTGTGAAGTATTTGTACGATTTTATTATGGAGAGCTAATAAATAAGACTTGGCTATTTATAAAAGATAGAAATCATACAGGTTGAAGTAAATTTGTATTACATGGATGAAATTTTTGGAAAAATTGGTACTGCTCAAACTTTAAGTCAGAAGATTGAACGCCGAATTGAAGAGGCAATACGGCAGAAAAAACTGTTGGTAGGAACCAAGTTACCTTCAGAGCGTGAATTGTGCGAAATGTTTGCAGTTAGTCGAACGGCTTTGCGCGAAGCTCTTCGTCGTTTAAGTGCCAGAGGCTTAATACAAATAAAAAAAGGTAGTGGTATGTTCGTTAGCGAACTTAAAATGGAGGATGCAGTTGAATCATTAAATTTGTATTACGACTTAAGTTTTGATAGCAATTTAATTTCCCAGATTATTGAAGTTCGCCGAGTATTTGAGCCAGAAATAGCGCGAATGGCTGCACGAAACAGGTCGGAGCAGGATGTTGAGTTTTTACACCGAAATATTAATGATCTTGCCGATTGTAATCCAGACAATACTCAAATGGAGGCAGATATCATTAATAAATTCCATCTGAATGTTGCAAAATCTACAGGAAACCCAATTGTAATTATTACAATGGAGCCAATTTATTCTCTTCTTCCGCGAATGCGTAATTTAATTTATGCCAATGTTGATGGGGAAAAAGACTTTACGGTAAAAGCTCATCGTGCAATATTCGAAGCCATAAGAGATAAGGATGGTGATCGGGCTTATAAAGAAATGGTAGAGCAGATTAATCGCACATTAGAAGTTTATACTCAGTATCTTAAGAAGTAAAATTTATTTTTTAGAATAAAAAAAAGCGGAGCTTGAAAATAATTTCAGTCTCCGCTTTTTGCACTATGTGTGAGTGGTACTATGCATTTTTATAGGCTTCAATAGCCTTTTTTACCGAACCATGTTCTAAAAGAAGGTTTTTCGATAATTCTTTATCTAGTTTAAGTTCTTCCATTATCATTATGGTTCCACGTTCTACTAATTTTTTATTAGTTAACTGCATGTTAACCATTTTATTCCCTTTTACTCTTCCCAGCTTTATCATTAAGCTGGTAGTAATCATATTTAATATCATTTTTTGTGCAGTACCGGCTTTTAGTCGGGTGCTTCCGGTAATAAATTCAGGTCCTACAATGGCTTCCATTACATATTCTGCTTCCTTAGAAATAGGTGAATCCGGATTGCAGGTAATACAAGCAGTGAGTAAACCGTTCTCGCGTGCTGTTTTTACGCCTCCAATAACATAAGGAGTTGTGCCCGAAGCAGCAATCCCTAATACAGAGTCGTTTTCATTAATATTAAATTGCTGAAGTTCGTCCCAAGCTTTAGTAGCATCATCTTCGGCAGATTCAACAGCATTTCTTAAGGCTTTATCTCCTCCGGCAATTAATCCAATTACAATATTTGAAGGTACTCCAAAGGTTGGAGGTAGTTCCGATGCATCTAAAACACCAAGTCTGCCACTTGTGCCTGCTCCCAAATAAAATAAACGTCCACCAGCTTTTATTCTGGTAATTAGCCGACTTACAAATTTTTCGATTTCAGGAATTGCTTTTTGAACAGCTAAATGTATCTGACCATCTTCTTTGTTAATGCCATCAAGCAATTCTATAACCGACATTTTATCTAAATCAGAAAAGTTAGATGATGCTTCAGTTATATTTTTTGGTTTTTCTTTATCTGGTGTTTTACTCATTGTTTAATTGTTTGATATGGTATTGAATTAAACCTTCCAATGGACTTTGAACAATCTCTCCTAGTGTAAGGCGCATTTCTTTTGCTACAAATTGTAGTTGTTGTTTAAAGTGAAATGCTATGCTTCCAATAAAATGAATTGGGAGATTTAAGTGATTATCGTATTGTTTAATGTTGCGCTCGAAAAAATCTATAAAACTTGTAGTAACTAAGGTTAAAACGTAAGTGTTGTTAATGTTTTCGGCAAGAAAAACTGCAAATTGTGCAAGAAAACGACTAGGAGATTCTTCTCTGTATATCTTATTAATAATATCTGCATATTCTAAATTGTATCTCTTGTAGAATAAATTCGTGATATCTTTAGGAGCTACTCCTTTTAGAATGTCTGCAATTAACTTTTTTCCAAGAACAGCCCCGCTTCCTTCGTCTCCTAATATATAGCCCAATGGACGAACGTTTTTAACAATTGTTTTCCCATTGTACAAACAGGAGTTAGAGCCTGTTCCAATTATGCAGGCAATTCCTTTTTCGTTCCCACAAACCGATTTGGCTGCAGCTAATACGTCGCTGTTAATTTCGCAATTTGCGTTTGGGTATATATGTAATAAAGCATTTTTTACAATTTGCTTTTTTTCTTCAGTGGCGCACCCGGCTCCATAAAAATAGATGCAACTTACAGATTGAAAATTGTCTAAGGAACTTACGGTTCTTATTATCGAATCAATATCCTGATGAAAAGGATTAATCCCTTCTGTTTGTTGACGTTTTACTACTTCGTGTTTATTTAGAAGTACCCAATCTGTTTTTGTAGAACCGCTTTCAGCTACTAGTATCATTGTGTTATTTTGTAATATGTATGATGAGTATCGCTTGATCGAATGCTTCTAAATTAATTTAAGCCTTTTATGCGTGTAAAATTCTTTTTGTTTTGCCTGATTAATCTATAATACTCTCGTAATCTATAGGTGTCTATTCTCACATTACAAATATAGAAAAATTAATTTCCACAAAAAAGTATTATATAACATGTAATACCAATTTTGGAAAATTTAATTTTCTGTTCTATTTTTGAACTGAAAGTAATTTAAATCAGGAGATAGCATTATGGAGAATCAAATTTTACAATTTAGAGATGAGCTTGATGAAGCTAAGTTGTATTACCAACCTTCCGATGAGTTCGATAAAACGGTAAAAACACGATACGAAAAAATGTCGGCCGATATTTTTGCAACAGCTGCTAAGGGGGCTAAGTGGGTAGCAAGCGAAATTGCCGATGTAATTAAATTAAAAGCCGAAGCAAACGAAGTTTGTGTTTTAGGTTTAGCTACTGGAGCCACTCCTTTGGGGGTATATGCAGAATTAGTCCGCTTACATAAAGAAGAAGGACTTTCTTTTAAAAATGTTATCACTTTTAATTTAGATGAATATTATCCAATGTTGAATAATAGTGTACAGAGCTATAACTATTATATGGATGATGTTTTATTTAATCATATTGATATTCCCAAAGAGCAAATAAATGTTCCTGATGGAGAAGTAGATAAGAAAGGAATATTTAATTATTGTAGTGAATATGAGAAAAAAATTGATTCTTTTGGAGGTTTAGATTTACAGATATTAGGAATCGGAAGGACCGGACATATCGGTTTTAATGAACCAGGATCTCAACTTGATTCAAAAACCCGATTGATAATGCTCGATTCATTAACCCGACGTGATGCTGCCAAGGATTTTAATGGGATAAATAAGGTTCCAAAAGCTGCCATTACAATGGGTGTTGGTACAATTTTTAAAGCCAAAAGGGTAATACTAATGGCTTGGGGCGAAGGAAAAGCTGCTATTGTTAAAAAAGCATTGGAAGAGAGTCAGTGCGATTCTGTTCCAGCAAGTTATCTTCAGCGTCATAAAAATGTAAGATTTGTTTTAGATGTACCCGCTGCTGGAGATTTAACTCGTGTGAAAAATCCATGGTTGGTAGGCAGTGTAGAGTGGAACAGATATTGGATTAGAAAAGCTGCAGTTTGGTTGTGTAATAAGTTAGGTAAACCAATTCTTAAATTAACAAATCGTGATTATAATGATAATGGGCTAAGTGAGTTGCTTGCTTGGTATGGCTCGGCTTATGAGGTTAATATTAAGGTGTTTAATGATTTGCAGCATACCATTAGCGGATGGCCAGGAGGAAAACCAAATGCCGATGATACATATCGTCCTGAAAGGGCAGAGCCTGCGCAGAAAAAAATATTGGTTTTTAGTCCGCATCCCGACGATGATGTAATTTCAATGGGAGGAACATTGAAAAGGTTGGTGGATCAGAATCATGAAGTACATGTTGCATACCAAACTTCAGGGAATATAGCTGTGGCTGATGATGAGGCTGTACGGTATTTGTCGTTTGTAAAAAGTTTTGCAAATACTCATGATACTAACGAAGGCAATTTACAATGTGTAATTGAAGATATTCGTAAGTTTTTATTGGAAAACAAAGAGCCAGGAGGAATTGATACTCCCGAAGTCTGCAGAATGAAGGCCTTAATAAGAAGAGGAGAGGCTAAAGCGGCTTGTCGTTTTGTTGGTGTTCGTTCTAAAAACCTTCACTTTTTAGATATGCCATTTTACGAGACGGGCAAAGTGAAGAAAAATCCACTGGGAGAAGAGGATGTTCAAATTTTGGTTAACTTATTAAGAAAGGTAAAGCCACATCAGATATTTGCGGCTGGCGATTGGTCCGATCCACACGGAACTCACCGTGTTTGCTGGGAAGGAATTTATCAGGCATTACAAATTGTGAAAGATGAAGAGTGGATGGATAATTGTTATGTATGGCTATATCGTGGAGCATGGCAAGAATGGAGCTTGGATGAAATTCAAATGGCAGTGCCAATTAGTCCGGAAGAGTTGCAGCATAAGCGGAATGCAATTTTACGCCATCAGTCTCAAATGGAATCGGCACCTTACTTGGGAGGAGATTCTCGATTGTTTTGGCAGCGATCGGAAGAACGAAACAGAGCAACTGCAAATTTATTTAATAAGTTAGGCTTGGCAGAATACGAAGCAATTGAAGCATTTGTCAGGTTTATTGTTTAGATTTATCATTACAAATTTTGGGCAGGAGAAATTCTGCCCAATGGTATATAAATTGCATTGAATATTAGGAATATGAATTCTTTATTGAACAGACTTTTAAAGTCGACTTTACTTGCATTGTTTTCTTTTTTATTACTTGGCTTTACGGTTCAGGCGAGTGAGAAATCGAATCGCCTGAATAAAAAGGCTGAAAAAGCTGCTTTGGAGTTTTTAAAGCAGGCTTCGAACGAGTATGTGTACAATTTTAAATTGGACAGCTTGCAAATTAATTCGAGCGAGAAGGAGATTACGGTATATGTGAACTCTGTGTTTTCCTATATTCCTTTCAGACCCAATACGGTTAATCAATATTATAAAAAATTAAAAGAAACTCTTGGCCGGAAGTTCGAAAAATACTCTGTTCGCATAGAAAGTATGGGGATGGAGATTAGTGAGTTGATTCCTAACTATTATAGAAATGGATCAATTCCTTTGGCTAAGGACCGTTTATCGGTTGAAAAAGATTTTAGCAAGCCTTTGGTAAGAAAATCTGTAAGTGAAAATTATAAAAATGCTTTGGAGAATAAACACATTGCCTTGTGGCATTCGCATGGTTGGTATTACGAAAATACTTTAGATCGTTGGGAATGGCAAAGAGCTAGAGTTTACACAACGGTTGAAGATATGTGGACCATGGAGTTTGTGGTTCCTTACATTGCGCCCATGTTGGAAAATGCTGGTGCAAACGTTTTATTCCCACGCGAGCGTGATGTTCAAATTAATGAAGTGATTGTGGATTCTGATTGGTCTTTTTCGGAATCGGAATATAATGAGATTGGAGATTGGGAAAAGAATAATCAAAAGGGATTTGCCAATAAATATCCATTTTATGTGGAAGGTGAAAATCCATTCAATTTAGGAGAGAGTAAGCAGGCAGAGGCTGAGGAAATTCCAACGTCTCAGGTTCAGTATATTCCCGAGATTCCTGAAAAAGGTGAGTATGCTGTTTATGTGTCTTATTCTGTTGACGATGATAATGTTACAGATGCGCATTACACAGTGTATCATGCAGGTGGAAAAACGGATTTTCTTGTAAACCAAAGTATGGGAGGTAAAACCTGGATTTATTTGGGTACATTTTTGTTCGAGAAAGGGAAAAATCCTGAAAAAGGAATGGTGGAGCTGAGTAACCAAAGTACGGAGCAAGGCAATTGGGTTTCTGCTGACGCAGTTCGCTTTGGTGGTGGAATGGGAAATATTGCCAGAGGTAAGATTGAGGAATTGAATGAACTGGTTCAGGAAAGAAACCAACTTGGCTTTGCAATGGATTCAGCCAAATGGCAAAGATATACCAGTAATCGTCCGAGATATCACGAAGCTGCCCGTTACTATTTGCAATATGCCGGAATGCCAGATTCAATTGTTTATAGTATCAACAAAAATTATAAGGCAGATTATAGCAACAGAGGAAAGGATGCAGCAAAGTTTCAAAAGCGGGAAAATGGAAAGACCGATTACAAGGATGATTATATGTCTCGTGGTGAATGGGTGGATTATTTAATTGGTGCACCTAATGGACCAACGAAACATGTAAATGCAAAAGGACTTGGAATTCCTGTTGATATGGCTTTGGGTTTTCATACCGATGCAGGTTTTACACCGAATGATTCCATTATTGGAACTTTAGCAATCTATAATACTACCCGTGATAATACGGATCAATTTGTAAATGGGCAGTCGAAATGGGCGAGTCGCGATTTGGTTGATATTGTGCAAACACAGGTGGTGGAAGATATTAGAAAAATGTTTGAGCCGAAATGGACAAGAAGAGGAATGTGGAATAAGCAATATTCCGAAGCTTATCGACCTAAGGTGCCAACCATGCTTTCTGAAATGTTGTCGCATCACAACTTTGCGGATATGTACCAGGGAATGGATCCGAAATTTAAATTCCACATTAGTCGTGCTTACTACAAAGGAATATTGAAATTTTTGACTTCGCAGGAAGGGAAAAATTATGTGGTACAGCCTTTACCTGTTGATCATTTTAGAATTGACGAAAACCAAAATGGAATCAGACTGAGCTGGAAAGCTGTTGCCGATCCATTGGAAGAGAGTGCAGTGGCAACAAAATATAAGGTGTACACCAGGTTGAATGATGGTGGTTTTGATAATGGAGTGCTGGTTGAAAAAGAGGAATTGGTACTTGATAATTTAAGCTCTGAAAATATCTACAGTTTTAAGATTGCAGCTTTGAACGAAGGTGGTGAAAGTTTTCCATCTGAGATTTTATCCTATCGTAAATCTGAAAATGGTGAAAAGCCTGTTTTAATTGTAAATGGATTTGACAGACTTGCTTCGCCACAAGGATTCGACGATGGTAAATTTGCTGGCTTTAACAGTGCTGAAGATGAAGGTGTAGCCTATAAAAGAAATATTGCTCATGTAGGTGATCAGTATGATTTCGACAGAAAATCTCCTTGGTTGGATGATGATGCTTCGGGACATGGTTCATCTTATGCTGATCAGGAAGAAAAGCTTATTCCGGGTAATAGTTTTGATTATCCTTACGTGCACGGCGAGGCAATAAAATCGGCCGGATATGGTTTTGTTTCCATGAGCGATGAGGCTTTTGAAAATAGAAACTGGGAAGCATCAGATTACAAAGCACTGGATTTGATTTTTGGAGAAGAAAAAACGACCAAAAGAATATACGGAAAAGAGAATAAGGATTTTACCATCTACACAGCTGAGATGATGAAGTCGATTAGAAAATACATTCAATCGAAAGATGTAAAATTGATACTTTCGGGTGCATATCTGGGAACAGATGTAGTAGAGTGTGGAGATACTTTGGTGAAAGATTTTACTGAAAAGGAACTGCATTTCTTGTTCAGAACCAATTATGCAAGTAGGTCCGGAGGAATATCTCATCCAAATGAAGTAAAAGCAAACTTCACTGGAAATTATCAATTCGAAACTGGATTTAATGAACAAATATATAAAGTAGAAGCTCCTGATGCTATCGAGCCTGTAGGTAAGAATGCAAAGATATTTCTGCGATACACAAACAATGCCAAGAGTGCAGGTGTTGTTTACGATGGAGATTATCAATCGATCATTTTAGGATTTCCTTTTGAAACATTAAAAACAAAAGAAGATCGAAATGAAATGATGAAAAAGATCTTTCGATTTTTTAATAAGAAATAAATAAAGCCTAATTATAAAAGAATGAGTGCAAAAATTACATGTTTTCTGCCTTTTGGAACAAAAGAAGAAACAACAATTACGGTAAGTGAGTTAAGAAAATCAGAATTGGTATCAAATATTTTTATTGTTGGTAACAATGCTGAAGAGATTGAAGGTGCGGAAGTTTTGAACTGTGAATCTTTGGCGAATGGAAAAACCATTCAGTTAATTGCTGAGAAATCAGATTCAGAATATGTTTTGCTTTATACTAAAACCAGCGCATTAACTGTAGGACAGTTAGCAGTTGAACGATTCTATCAGGTTGCATCAGATACCAATAGTGGTTTGGTATATTCAAATTACAGAGCAATTAAAGAAGGAGTAGTAGAAAATTTGCCGGTAATTGATTATCAGGAAGGTAGTTTGAGAGATGATTTTAACTTTGGTTCGGTACTTTTTTATGATGCACTTGTTTTAAAGCAAGCCGTAAAAGATGTAAATAAAAAGTACGAACATGCAGGTTTGTATGCACTTCGCCTAGCAGTGGCAGCTCGTTCCGAGTTTATGAGAATACCAGAAGTTTTGTATACCGAAGAAGAGTTGGATACAAGAAAATCGGGTGAGAAAATTTTCGATTATGTAGATCCTAAGAATCGTGCTGTGCAAATTGAAATGGAAGAGGCTTGTACCGAGCATCTGAAAAGAATTGGTGCTTATCTGGAGCCAAAGTTTGCTGATGTAGCTTTTAACGAAGGTAATTTTAAAGTAGAAGCTTCCGTGGTAATACCAGTTCGCGATCGTGTAAAAACAATCGAAGATGCTATAAAATCGGTTTTAAACCAGAAAGCAAACGTCGATTTTAATTTAATTATTGTTGATAATTATTCTACCGATGGAACAACAGAAATTATTCAAAAATATGCAGCTCAGGATAAGCGAATAATTCATATCATACCGGAAAGAAAAGATTTGGGAATTGGCGGTTGCTGGAACGAAGCAGTAAATAACGAAGCGTGTGGTAAGTTTGCTATTCAGTTGGATAGTGATGATTTGTATGTCGATGAAACAACGGTTCAGCAGGTTGTAGATGCATTCTACAGAGAAAATTGTGCAATGGTGGTTGGAACATATCAAATGGTGAACTTCAAGCTGGAAGAGATTCCTCCTGGAATTATCGATCACAAAGAGTGGACTCCCGAAAATGGTAGAAATAATGCTCTTCGTATAAATGGTTTGGGTGCTCCTCGTGCTTTTTATACTCCGGTGTTGCGTAAAAATCCTATTCCAAATGTAAATTATGGTGAAGATTATGCCTTAGGATTGGCAATTTCTCGTCGATATCAAATTGGTAGAATTTATAATCCAATTTATTTGTGCCGCCGTTGGGACGACAACTCCGATGCCTCCTTGGATATCGAAAAAATGAACGCACACAATACATATAAAGACAGAGTTCGCACGATTGAGCTAAAAGCAAGAAAGTTGTTAGTGAAATAAATTAAGAATGTTAAGCTTAGTGAGGGATCAGGGGAATTCTCCTGGTTCCTTTTATAAAAGAATTATGAGATTATTGAGTTTGCATATTATCATCCTATTGTTTGCTTTTGTAGCATGCAAAGGAAAAATTGATCAACAGAAGGAATCTGTTACAAAAATTCAGCTAATAGATACGGTTGATCAATCTATTTTCAATGCGATTAGTGAAATCGCTAAAGAAAAATCTTTTTCCAAAATGGAAAATGCTGATCGAATTTTGGAAGTGGGAAAAATGTTTTTGCAAACTCCTTATGTTGGAGGAACTCTGGAAGCTGATGGTGATGAAAAGTTGGTGGTGAACTTGAGAGAACTGGATTGTACTACTTATCTTGAAAATGTGGTGGTTCTTTCCTCAATTGCCAAGCAAATTAGTTTTAGCGAAGAAGATTTTCTTAAAAAGCTAAAAGAACTTCGTTACAGGAAAGGCGAAATTAAGGATTACACTTCCCGATTACACTACTTTTCTGATTGGATTTATGAGAATGAACAGAAAGGGATTGTTAAGAATGTAACTTCAGAAATTGGTGGAGTAGAGTACATGAAAGAAATCAATTTTATGAGCAATCATGTTAATTCATATTCAGCCTTAACAGCAGACTCTTCATTGATCGTATCGATTCAAAATACTGAAAATGCAATCAATGGGCGTGATTTGTTTTATATTCCGGAAGATGATATTCAGGGAGTGGAAAATAAGATTTATAGTGGAGATTTAATTGCCATAACTACAAAAATAAAAGGACTGGATATTTCGCATGTGGGTATTGCGATTCATGTAAATGATAGATTGCACTTAATGCATGCATCAAGCCTGGCAAAAAAAGTTGTGATTTCAGATATTCCATTAGCCGATATATTAAAGGAAAGTAAATTGCAATCAGGAATAATGGTTGCCAGAGTTAATTAAGTACTTAAAGTGTCTAAAGTACCTGAAGTATTTAAAGTTAAAAATAATAAAGACTTATTGAGTTTTTTTTTGCCTGAAAGGCAAACAGAATTTAGCCCAGGGCAAGTGAGCGATAGCGAATGCCACCCTGGGGATAAAAGTCAATATTTGAATCGTCGCAACTGCTTAGTTTAGATAGAAGAGGAAAGGTTGAATGCGACGAAATGATCAGCATTTTAATTGTAGGAAGATTAAAAGAAAATGAATATTACGAGCATAGATAGAATTGAAGATTTATTGAAAGAGAAATCTTCAGTAGAAATTTTAACTGATTTTATTAATCAGCAAGTAAGAGATTGGCCTCTTGCCAATGGAAACTTTAAAGGTCTCGAAAAAGTTGAAGAAAAAGAATTCGAGTTCGATGGATTTAAAATGAAAGTGCAGTTTAATCCGGAAAGAATTCGTTCTTCGGCAGCTAAGGTTGATCAGAAAAGCATTGAAAATCGTGCTTGCTTCTTGTGTTTGGATAAATTGCCAGCAGAACAGGGAGGAATTGCTCAAGGAAAAGAGTATGTTATTTTGGTGAATCCGTTCCCTATAATTCCACAACATTTCACCATTCCTAAGGTCGATCATGTAGATCAATCTTTTATGGATAATTTGGAAGGAATGTTGTCTCTTGTGAAAGACATGCAAGGATATACACTTTTCTATAATGGGCCTAAATGTGGAGCTTCGGCACCAGATCACATGCATTTCCAGGGTGGAAACAAAGGTTTTATGCCAGTTGAAGAAGAGTATTTTGCATTGAAAGATAAGGCTGATTTACTTGTTAAATCAGATGATATTGAAGTGCGTGCATTTAATCATTATCTAAGAAAAATGATTAGTGTGGAAACTGCTAATGCTGACGAGTTGATAGCTATTGTAAGTAAATTCTACAATGCATTTGCAGAAATACAAGCGGAAGAAAAAGAGCCAATGCTAAATGTGATTTGCGCCTATGTTGATGGAAAATACATTATGCATTTATTCCCAAGAAAACTGCATCGTCCAACTCAATATTTTGCCGAAGGTGATGATCAAATATTAATAAGCCCTGCTTCGGTAGATTTTGGTGGTGTTTTTATTACGCCACGCAGAGAAGATTTTGAGAAAATCACAGCTGAGGATATTAAAGATATTTTTAATCAGGTTAGTATTGATGAGGAGATGTTTTCTGCACTTTGTGAAAAAATAAAAGCTTAATCTGGAGTTAATGATTTGAGAATCCCACTCTAAGTGGGATTCTCAGTAGTAAATATTGGTAATCCGACTTAAAGTCGGAATACCAAACCAAAAAATCAGACTATGAACTACACCATTCGCCAATATCAGGATTCCGATTTCGATCAGATCTTAAAACTGTGTCAGAAAACTTATCATTTGGATGAGATTAGTGAAGATTTGCTCAGAGAGAAAATTTACTTGGATCCATTTTACGAACAAGAGCTTATTTGGGTGTCTTGCGATGAGGAAAAAGTAGTAGGATTCCTGATGGGAACATGCCGAATGGATATTCGTGGAGTAAACTATGGATATGTGAAGATGATGGCTGTTGATCAGGCGTATCGAAGAAATCGAATTGCAAGATCGATGTATGAATTGCTCGAAAAGGAACTTCTACAAAGAAAAGTGAATGTAATGCGTTTGGGCGATGTGCCAATGAATTATTTTATGCCAGGTATCGATCCTCGTTATACACCAGCTTTATGTTTTGCCATTCGCATGGGATTTGATCGTTTTACGGATACCTCAAACCTTTTGGTAGATCTGGATAATAGAGATTGGAATGATCGCAAAAAGATAGAAGCTTTAAAGGCAGATAAAATTGAAGTTTGTCGGGCTACGCCAGAAGACAAGCAAGAATTAATGGAATTTGTAGAAGAAGATTGGAAGCTATGGCAATACGAGTTGGAGATGGCTTACCAGGCTGATCCAATTGGAATTCATATTGCAAAATTAAATGGAAAGATTCGTGCATTTTCGGCACATTCGGCAAATAATAAAGGAATGCCCTGGTTTGGACCAATGGGAACGCATCCCGATTTAAGGGGAAAAGGAATGGGTAAAGTTTTGTTATATCGCTGTTTGCAAGATTTGAAGAATATGGGATACAAAACAGCAATTATTCCTTGGGTTGGGCCAATTGATTTCTATTCTCACCACACAGGTGCTGTTGTAGACAGAATATTTTGGCGATACGAAAAGAAAATTAATCTAGCTATGAGTAATGAGTCGTGAGATATAAGGAAGTTAATTAAGGCTGTAAATAATCTAATATCTCAAATCTAACATCTAAAATCTTTTAAAGAAATGGAACCACAATTACGAGTTGGAATTATGTACGAAAAAGAGATTTCCTTTCAGCTGAATGGAACCTACATACTTCAACAAAATGATAAAGAATACTCAGGAAAACAAAAGGCAAAATATGTCGATGGCAAAATTACTTTCGATGGAATCGAGGAAGAAGAATTAATTTTTTATCCAAAAAAATATGAAATAAGTAATTTCGATCTTTTTGGAGTTACTATCGGAATTAAATTTCATTGGGAGCGTAAAGAAGATCAGAAGTTTAAAGGTGCCTTGCATTTTATTTGTGAAAACGAAAAGTTAACAGCAATTAATGTATTGTCGCTCGAAGATTATCTGGTTAGTGTTATTTCTTCGGAAATGAGTGCAACCAGTAGTATTGAATTATTGAAAGCTCATGCAGTAATTTCCCGCTCCTGGCTAATGGCTCAGGTAATCAAAGGTGAGGAATTGCAAAAGTCTGAAACAGCGTATCAAAGTATTGTCGAGACTGAAGATTCCTATATCCGCTGGTACGACAGAGAAGATCATATAAATTTTGATGTTTGTGCCGACGATCATTGTCAGAGATATCAAGGAATGACAAAGCAATCTACACCATTGGTAGTTGATGCCATTAATGAAACCCGTGGCCTGGTGCTGACCAGCGAAGGTAAAATTTGCGATGCTCGTTTTTCCAAGTGTTGCGGTGGAGTGGCCGAGACTTTCGAGAATGTTTGGGAGCCCAAAAATCATAAATATTTGCAGGCTGTAATCGATAATCCAAAGCCACCCGAAGCTTATGATATGAACCTAAAAAATGAGGATGCTGCCAATCGTTTCATTAGAACTAAGCCAGAGGCTTTTTGCAATACTACCGATAAAGAAATTTTGTCGCAGGTTTTGAATGATTATGATCAGGAAACCATGGACTTTTATCGCTGGGAAGTAACATATACTCAAGGAGAAATATCTGAATTAATAGAGCGTAAAACAGGCAAAGAGTTTGGTCAGATTTTGGATCTGATTCCAATTGAACGAGGAGAATCGGGGCGTTTAATCAAACTAAAAATTGTAGGTAAAAAACGCAGTTTGGTAATCGGAAAAGAATTGGAAATTCGTAAAGTTCTTTCAGAATCGCATTTGTACAGCTCCGAGTTTGTAGTTGATAAAGTTGGAGAAGAAAATGGAATTCCGGCCAAATTTATTTTGGTAGGTGCAGGATGGGGGCATGGAGTTGGTCTTTGCCAGATTGGAGCTGCAGTAATGGGAGCCAAAGGTTACAAACACGATGAAATTTTGCTTCACTATTTTAGAGGAGCTGAATTAGAAAAAAGATATTAATAAAATAGATTTGAGAAATGAGAGATTAGAAGAATCTCATGTCTCATTTCTCATTTCTCAAAACTCAATAAAATGAAATCAAAAACTCGTTCGCCCTGGTCATGGATTCCATCCTTGTATTTTGCCGAGGGAATTCCGTATGTGGTAGTAATGACAGTTGCTGTAATCATGTACAAACGCCTGGGAATTTCAAATACCGATATTGCTCTGTATACCTCGTGGTTGTATTTGCCATGGGTAATCAAGCCATTTTGGAGTCCTTTAGTTGATATTTTAAAAAGTAAACGTTGGTGGATTGTTAGTATGCAACTGTTGATCGGTGCTGGTTTGGCTGGAGTTGCCTTTACTGTTCCAACTACTATGTTTTTTCAGTCTTCATTGGCATTTTTCTGGTTGTTGGCCTTTAGTTCGGCTACTCACGACATTGCTGCCGATGGATTTTATATGTATGGGATTGATGATAGTCAACAAGCCTATTTTATTGGAATTCGATCTACATTTTATCGATTGGCTATGATTGCCGGACAAGGTGCATTGGTTTATTTGGCTGGTCTTTTCGAAACCACCGATCTGTTCGGACAAGGAGCAAACATCCCTATTGCCTGGTCAATGATTTTTGTGATTTTGGCAAGTATGTTTTTATTATTTGCTTTTTATCACAAGTTTGCATTACCACATCCAAAGGAAGATGAAGATCGCGAGGTGAAAAGTTTTGCTGGAGTTTTTACTGATTTTGCCGAGACATTTACCACTTTCTTTTTCAAAAAAGATATTTTATTGATACTGGGAATGCTCTTGTTTTATCGTTTGGGTGAATCTCAATTGGTGAAAATGGCTTCTCCTTTTCTTTTAGATGGAAAAGAAGTTGGTGGTTTAGGATTATCAACCAGCGATGTGGGAATTGTTTATGGAACTATAGGGATTCTTTTTCTTACCATTGGTGGAATTTTAGGAGGATACGCGGCATCGCGAAAAGGTCTTAAATATTGGTTGTGGCCAATGGTTATTGCTATTAATTTACCAAATTTGGTTTATGTGTATCTGTCTTATGCTTTACCAGAATCTTTCTTTTTGGTTTGTGCATCGGTGGCAGTAGAGCAATTTGGTTATGGATTTGGATTTACTGCTTACATGCTTTATCAAATTTATATTTCGGAGGGAAAACACAAAACTGCGCACTTTGCATTTTGTACAGGTTTAATGGCTTTGGGAATGATGATTCCAGGAATGGTTTCGGGTTGGATTCAGGAAACAATAGGCTATCAGCATTTCTTTATATGGGTAATTCTTTGTACCATTCCTAGTTTTGTTATGGTTAAATTGGTAAAAGTAGACCCAAAGTTTGGAATCAAACAGAAATAGAGAATAAATGAAAACAAGAATTGCATTTTTGGGAGATAGCCTGACTTATGGCGGAAAATGGGAAGAGTTTTTTCCAAATTATGAAATTAGGAATTATGGCGTTTCAGGAGAAAAATCAGTAGAAATACTCTCTCGTTTAGATAATGTTTTGGCTGAAAAACCAGATCAAATTTTCCTGATGATGGGAATTAATGATTTAGGCGATGGAATTGGGAAAAACCATATCCTGAATAATTTTAATGAGTTAATAGCCAGACTTAAAAATGAATCGGGAGTTTTATTAATTGTTCAAAGTTTACTTCCGGTTAATTTTCATCTTTTTGCAAGCGAAAAATTCTGTAGCGAAGATATCAGAGATATTAACAACATGTTGAAAACTATTTGCAAAAAGGAAAATATCACTTTTGTAGATTTATACTCATCATTTTCAACTTATTCTTATGAGTTAATAAAAGAATACACCAAGGATGGTTTACATTTAAATAGTGCCGGATACAGACTTTGGAAAAACTGTTTACAATCTGAGAACTTAATTTAAAATTATGGAAAAATCAAAAAGATTAATGGCTTTGGATGCCTTTAGAGGTTTAACCATAGCTGCAATGATTACGGTGAATACGCCAGGCAGCTGGAGCCATGTTTATGCACCACTTTTGCATTCTAAATGGCATGGTTGCACACCTACCGATTTGGTTTTTCCTTTTTTTTTATTTGCTGTTGGTGTGGCTATGTTTTTTTCTTTCGGAAAATTTAATCATCAATTAAATGCCAATGCAGGGAAAAAAATTTTGAAGCGTACGCTTATCATTTTTGTTATAGGTTTATTATTAAATGCATTTCCTTTTGTCCATTTAAAGTTAGAGAATCTGAGAATAATGGGCGTTTTGCAACGCATTGCACTTGCTTATGGTTTGGCTAGTCTTTTGTGTCTTGCTTTAAGTAAAACCCGATTGCTGATTGTTTCAGGCGCTATGCTTTTTGCCTACTGGGGTTTGGTATATTTCCTTGGTGGTGATCAGCCATACAGCTTGGAAGGAAATCCAACAATTGCTTTCGATGCTGCGGTTTTAGGAGAAAGTCATTTGTACAAAGGATTTGGTTTGCCTTTCGATCCCGAAGGATTATTCAGCACACTTCCAGCAATTGTAACAGTCGTATTAGGGTATCTTATCGGTAGTTTAATTTCTTCTTCAGATAGAAAAATGATTGTTCCAAGATTATTAATCTTTGGTTCACTTGGTGTAATTGCCGGTTTGATATGGAGTATTGGTTTTCCAATTAACAAACCAATTTGGTCAAGTTCGTATGTTCTGTATACGGCAGGATTGGCTCAATTGGTAATGGCTGTAATGATTTTCTTCATCGACATGCTGGATTATAAAAAATGGGCACATCCGTTTTTGGTGTTCGGAATGAATCCGCTTTTCATTTTTGTGCTATCTGTTGTTTGGGTAAAAGTGATTATCTATTTGGTTCACTTTTCTGATGCCTCAGGAAAATCGATAACGGGATATGCATGGCTGTATAAAAATGCATTTGCTTCCTGGGCAGGACCATTGAATGGATCATTGTTTTTCGCGCTTTCACATATCATCGTTTATTGGCTGATAGTATTGTTTCTGTATCGAAAACGAATTTTTATTAAGATCTAAAAGAAAGTATTTGTTAGATAAAATCAAGGGGTGACTATTTGTATTTTGCAAGTTAGTCACCCCTTGATTGTGATAGCTAATTTACACCATTAGACCCAGGCCGCTTGCGGGGATAAGCGCAAACAGTTCGCGCCTATGCGCGTATGCTTCTTGCTATACCACGAATACACTTTGCGCTTATGCGTGCAAGTTGTTTGCGGAGCAGTAAAAAAAAATGGCCGTTAAAAAACGACCATTAATTTGTTTAGTACAACCAATACTTTTTCGATTTTTCTTTGAATTCTTCAGCAGGATTGTTCCATAAATCTTCAATGTCTTTCACTAAAAAGTTTTTCGAGAACTCATCTCGTATTTTTTTGTCTCCACAAACTTTATCAAACATGTTCAGGCGAGCTTCATCGCACATTTCAAATACATTTTTGTCAGGATTTAATTTGTGTAACTCCTGTAGAATGTAGAACTGAATTAAAGAAAGTGGTGCTTTTTTTACATCGGTGAAATGAACTTGTACGCCATGAATCATTGTGCCTTTGCTAACGGAATAATATGGCTTGTAATGAACCGGACGAAATATCAAACCAGGTAAAGCTAATTGATTTAAATTATCAGCCAATTTATTAGCATTAATCCATTCTGCTGCAAATAATTCGAATGGCTGAGTGTATCCAACTCCAATCGATACAGTATACAATTCACCTAAAATTCCCGAAATGGCATAGTAGATTGCGGTATTCGAATTTGGGATGTGAGGCGATGTTGGAACCCATGGCAATCCTGTTTCTGCAAAAATCATATCTCGTTTCCAGCCATTCATTTCTACAACAGTTAGCTTGCATTTTTTGCCATCTTTCAATAAACCTTCTTCGTTTAAATAATTGGCAAGCTCTCCGCAAGTTAATCCATATACATAAGGAACCGGAAACTGGCTTACAAAAGAAATGTAATCAGGCTCAACCAATCCACCTTCTACTTTTAAACCGCCAATTGGATTAGGACGATCCAAAACAATTAATTCTATATTATTTTCGGCACAAGCTTCCATTGCCAGTCCCATTGTGCTGATATAAGTATACGATCTTACTCCAATATCCTGTATGTCGTAAACCAAGGCATCCAATCCTTTCAGCATTTCAGCATTTGGCTTTTTATTTTTTCCGTAAAGAGAATAAACAGTTAACCCGGTTTTTTTATCAGTATATGTTCCCACTTTTGCTCCGGCGGCATGATCTCCACGAATGCCATGTTCTGGACTGTACAATGCTTTTACTTCAACATTTGGAGCTTCGTGAAGCAAATCGATGGTAGATACGATATTTTTATTTACTCCTGTAGGATTGGTGATAATACCAATCTTTTTCTCGGATAAAATTTCAAAATTGGATTTTTGTAGTACATCTATTCCTGTTAGTACTTTTTGAGCAGATATGTTTGAGCAGAAAAAAATTTGTATGCATAGCAAAAAGAAAGTTGCTAATTTGGAAGTGTGATTTGTTTGTATCGATTTATTTGTCAGTTTCATTAGGCTTGTTTTTTACAAATTAGAATTTTGTTTTTTATAAAACTCCATTGCAAAACTAATAAAATTTATAATTTTGTAACATGTATGACAACTTAATAAATTCTACGAAATGAAAAATATGGATATCTTTCGTATTATTTAAGCATTATGTTTAGAAAAAGATATTGTAAAGTCGCTTCCCATTCCAACCTTACTATTTACTTTTATATCTCCTCCATTTTTTTCTACAAACTCTTTGCATAATATTAAACCTAAGCCAGTTCCTTTCTCATTATTTGTGCCTCTAGTAGAGGTGTTTTCTCCTATTGTAAATAGCTTTGCTAGTACTTCGGGTGGCATTCCAACACCGGTATCAATAATATGTATATGAACAAATTCTTTTTCCTCATAAGCATTAATAGATATCAAACCACCTTCTGGTGTAAATTTTATTGCATTATTAATCAAATTACCAATAAAAATCATGGAAGTGTTTTTATCAATTGTGAGGCGTATATGAGCTGGTATGCTTAAAACAATATCTATATTTTTCGCTTTAGCACTTTGTCCATACAATTGGGAGCAGGTTTCTGCTAGGTCTTTCAATACAAGAGGTTCTTTTTGTATTTTTATTCCTCCTGTTTGTGTTCGAGCCCAAGTTAGAAGATTGTCCAGTAAGTTGTAGGCAAGCTGTGAAGACTTGTCTATTTCATAAATCATCTCAATCTTTTCTTTTTTGTTAAGTGAAGAAAATTCTGATTTTAAGATATTTGAAAAACCTAAGATCGCATTAAAAGGAGATTTAAGATCGTGGGAAATAATTTTAAAAAATTTGTCTTTTGTTTTATTTGCTAGATCCAATTGCTCATTTGTTTTAAAAAGTGCTTTGTTTGTTTTAATTTTTCTTTGGCGTTCTTTGTAGATAATTATCAAAAATATGACGACAACAAAGAGCACAAGTGATAATATTATTGCAAACCATTTTTGTAATCGTATTATTTGATTATTTTTTTCTTGTTCAAGAAGTAGCCTTTCGTTTTCCGCTTCTTTTTTTTCGTTCTGGTATTTTTCTTCAACTTCCTTTACTATACGAATATTCTTGTCCTGATCTAAACTGTCTTTGTATTCAATACTTTTTAATAAGTGATTATAAGCAAGTTTGTTATTGTTTTGTTGGTGGTTAATTTCGGATAGTATTTTATAGCTCTCGTAAAGGGTTTGTTTATTTTTGGTTTTTTCTGAAAGTTCAATACATAAGTTTAAATAGTAGTTTGCTTTTTTTATATTTTCATCTGCTTTGTGGAACTTTGCTAGATTAAGGTAATCTTTGATAACGTAATATATAGAACCAACCTTCTTGTCATAGCTTAAAGCTTTTTCCATTTGGAGTATGGCTTTTTTATAGTTCTTATTTTTAAAATGCAACTTTCCAATATTATTGGCAATGCCTGCCATGCCCGAAGGATAATTTATTTTGCTGTATTCGTTTTCAGTTAATTTGTAATAATATAAAGCTGAATCTATATTTTCAAGACGTTGATGAGTTGAGCCTATATGATAATATCTTAGGCCTAGATTCTTGTAATCATCTTTTGTCGTATATCTTAAAGCAATTAAATAGTTGTTAATTGCTTTATGATACTCTTTTTGTTCAATAAAATTATTTCCTAAAGAAGAATGTAAATAGGATGTAAGTGAAGAATCTTTTTCTACTTCAGATATTCTAATGGCTTCATAAAGCGTTTGTATAGCTTCTCCATTTTTGTTCATATCAGATAAAATATTTCCTTTTAAGGATAAAGCCCAAGTTTTAATAAATTGGTAATTTTGCAATTTCTTATTTGCTAGTATTGAGTCTATTAAAGTCAAGCATTCGTCATGTTGCATTTTATAACGATAAATATCAGCCTTACGTAATTGAGAACTCAATAGAAAACGAGTGTTCCTACTTTGATGGCATTTATAAATTACAGTATCGATAAGTTTCTCCGCGAAATCAATGTCCCGACCAATGTAATCTGCTGCTAATTGATAACCATTAAATATTTCGATTGTATCACTTAACTCGCTAGTGCTAATTGCTGTAAGAATAGAATCTTTATTGATTTGAGCTACTAGTGTGTTTGTTAACAACAATAATATGAAACAATTTATAAATCTTTTCATCTGTTTCTCTACTTCAAGTGAGTAAATAGGTTATAATGGAGGTTTTGTGTAACAAAAGAAGAATTGCTTGAAGATATAAAGTTTTTATAAAAATAATAGTTGTACTTATATTTTTTTAAAATATATTTTTTAAGGATAATTAAAAATAGGATATAAAAGAAGATTATAAGAAGCGAAAACTGTATTTGCATAAGTAATACATTATCGCAATGATTTTTTCTTACTTTATTGGTTTTTTGAGTCTTGTTTTATTCGCAGTATCTATTGTATTGTTAATAAATTGTATATATTTGTAATATGTATGACAACTTAATAGAATGCTGAAATGACAAAAACTTTAACCCACTATCTAATTATTGTCATAGCCTTACTATTTATTGCTTGTGATTCAAAGGATCAGCAAAATGGCAAGTTAAGTCTTTTAATTGAAAGAGGTGATTATACGATTGCTTCAAGAATGATTAATGACAAATTAAAAGATGAATTTCTTTCCGAAACACAAAAAAGAGATTTTTTGCATCAGTTAGATATGATGCGTCGAATTGAAAGAGAGTTCTCTTTAACCGAAGCCGATGTAATTGATCATTTAAGTGAATGTTTTGGAGATTCTACTACTTACTATATGCCAAAGTGGGAAGAAGATAAATCTCTGGAGTATAAGTTAATTAATGGGTAGAAGAAATATTTTAAGAATGGTGTTGCAAATCTGTTTAGGGTAAATCAATTTGCCAAAGCAAGAAAAGCAGAGCTAAAAGGGGAGTGTATTGATCTTTTGGCCGTTTACTGTTTGGAACATACAGCAAATTTGATTGAGAAAACTATGGGAGAAGGTGAATTGCTAAATCCTGTAAATAATGTATTTGATTATACCATTAGAGTAAAGGCAGATGTTGTGCCAGCTGGTGAAATCATTCGTTGCTGGATGCCATATCCGAAAGAAAATCACGCAAGACAACAAAATGTAGAGCTGATTTCGATTAATTCCGATGATTATATCATTGCGCCGGATTTGTTACAACAAAGAAGTATTTACAGTGAGAAAATTGCCGAGGCAGGCAAAGAAACCATCTTCAATGTGAAGTTTAAAACCACTTCGTTTGCACAGGTATTCTATCCTGAGAAAATGAAGGTGAAGAAGTATGATAAAACTTCTAAAGTATACATTGAGAATACAAAGGAACGAGCTCCTCAAATTGTATTTTCCGATAGAATTAAAAAGCTGGCAGATGAAATTTGTGGTGTAGAGACTGATCCGCTAAAACAGGTTAATTTACTATACAATTGGATTGATATAAATATTCCCTGGGCCAGTGCCTTGGAATATTGCACGATGCAAAATATTCCTGAATATGTTTTGGATAACATGCATGGTGATTGTGGTATGCAAACTTTGCTGTTTATGACAATGGCGCGCTACAGAGGAATTCCGGCAAAGTGGCAATCGGGTTGGATGTTGCATCCCGGAGAAATAAATCTTCACGATTGGTGCGAGGTGTATTACGAAGGTATTGGTTGGGTTCCTCTTGATCAATCTTTTGAGATGCAGAAAAGTGATGATCAATACGTGCGTAATTTTTACAAAACAGGTGTCGATGCACATCGTTTGATTGTGAATGATGATTTCTCCAGAGCGTTTCTCCCTAAGAAAAACTGGCCAAGAAGCGAACCTATCGATTTTCAGCGTGGAGAGTTGGAATGGGCAGGTGGAAATCTGTATTTCACAGATTGGTCTTACAAAATGAAAGTAAGCTACGAATAATATGAAGAGAATAATTGCAACTACACTATTGATAGTGATAAGTCTTTTTGTGTTTGCCAAAAAGAAATCACCTAAAAGAGAAATGCGTGCGGTTTGGATTGCGACGGTTGATAATATCGACTGGCCATCGAAATCGGGATTGAGTGTTGAGGAACAAAAGAAGGAGTTGATCGCTCATTTGGATCAGCACAAGAAAAATAATATGAATACCATTATTTTTCAGATTCGGCCGGCTACTGATGCATTATACATTTCGCCTTATGAGCCTTGGTCGCAATGGTTAACTGGCGAACAAGGAAAAGCGCCGGATCCACTTTACGATCCATTGCAATTTGCTGTTGAAGAGTGTCACAAAAGGGCAATGGAATTGCATGCCTGGATGAATCCTTACCGAGCTGTTTTCTTATATAAGAATGCTAAAACAGACCCGAATCACATTACCAATATCCGACCAGAACTATTCCTGACTTATGGAAAGCACAAGTATTTTAACCCTGGATTACCGGAAACCAGAGATTATGTGTCCAAAATAGTAGGTGATGTTGTGCGCAGATATGATGTTGATGCCATTCATTTCGATGATTATTTTTATCCTTATAAAATAAAAGAAGAAGTATTTCCAGATTCTTTATGTTTTGCTAATCATGGTGGCAATTTTTATCCAAATCAAATTGATGATTGGAGAAGAGAAAATGTAAATCGGGTGATCAAACAAATAAACGATACCATTAAATCGATAAAGCCATGGATGCCATTTGGAATATCGCCTTTTGGAGTCTGGAGAAATAAGAGTGTGGATAGGAAAGGTTCTCGAACTCAGGCTGGGCAAACCAATTATGACGATTTGTATGCTGATGTTTTGTTATGGCTAAAGAATGACTGGATTGATTATGTAGCTCCCCAAATTTACTGGCACATTGGTAAAAAGGTTGCCAATTATCGAACAATTGCTAAATGGTGGAATAGAAATTCGTATGGAAAGCCCTGTTATATTGGTCAGGGAGTATATAGGTTGAATTCTGAATCGAGAGTGAAAGCTTGGCAAAGTTCTGATGAGATAATTACACAATTAAGATTCAATAGAAAGTTGAAACGAGTTGATGGTAGCATGTTTTTCTCATCAAAATCATTTACGAATAATCTTTTAGGAATAAATGAGAAGTTGCAATCTCAAATCTATCAGAAACCAACATTATTACCCGAATGCAATACAATAACTCCAATCCAATTGTCTGCTCCTCGTATAATTACTTTAAGTAATGGGTGCTTAAAATGGGAGGAAGTAAAAGGTGCAAAATGTTATGTCGTTTATGTATTTGATAAAAATGAAAAAATAAGACTTAATAAAGCAAATACTATTCTTTCAATAACTTCTCAGTCTAAATTAAAATTGGATAAAGGGTTTCAAAATTATAAGTATGTAGTAACCACTTTAAGTAGAACAAATACAGAAAGTAGTGCAAGTGGACCTTTCGAATTAAAATAATAGAGTTGGAATGTAAATCCAATAAAAAAAAGAAAGGTTCATTTTGTTACTCTAAAGAGTTTTCAATTCTATATAATATCAAAACCTAAAATCATACTAATGAATACATGGATTGTTTTTGGAGTAGTTTTTGGCTACTTCGCACTATTGATGCTTGTCTCGTGGTTAACATCACGAAATAGCAGTAATGAGACTTTTTTTACAGGGAATAGACGATCGCCATGGTATTTGGTAGCTTTTGGGATGATTGGAGCATCCTTATCTGGTGTTACTTTTATATCAGTTCCAGGTGAGGTTGGAAATACGGCTTGGAGTTATTTTCAATTTGTGTTGGGGAATTTAGTTGGATATTGGGTGGTAGCCAAAGTGTTAATTCCGCTCTACTATAAATTAAAATTGGTTTCGATTTATGCCTACTTAAATCAAAGGTTTGGTTTTAGAACCTATAAAACAGGATCTTTTTTCTTTTTAGTATCTCAAACTATTGGTGCATCTTTTCGTTTGTTTCTGGTTGCAGGAGTTTTACAATTGGCTTTTTTTAATGCTTTTAATATTCCTTTTTGGGCTACCGTATTAATTACCATTATATTGATTTGGTGCTATACTTTTCGTGGAGGAATTAAAACAATTGTTTGGACAGATACATTTCAGACTTTATTTATGCTGGGATCTGTTATTATAACAATTATTGTGATTGCAAACAGGTTAGACTATAATGCTTTAGATATGGTTTATAATATTGGGGAACATGAATATTCAAAGATATTTAGTTGGGATTGGCAGTCGCCACAAAATTTCTTTAAACAATTTTTAGCAGGAATAGCTGTTGTGATTGTTATGAATGGTTTGGATCAAAATATGATGCAAAAAAATCTAACCTGTAAGAATACTAAGGAAGCTCAAAAGAATGTATACTATTTTAGTTTTTCTTTTGTGCTTGCTAATATTTTGTTTTTATCATTAGGTGTTTTGTTATATGTTTTTGCTCAGCAACAAGGAATATCATTGCCAACTAAAAGTGATGACATGTATGCTTTTTTAGCTTTAAATCATTTTGGTTTATTGGCAGGAATTGTATTTCTTCTTGGGATAACTGCTGCCGCATACTCTAGTGCGGATTCAGCATTAACAGCATTAACAACATCCTTTTGTGTTGATTTCTTAGGAGGAGATATTACGAAAAGAAAAAGACTTTTGATTCATTTGATGTTTTCGGCTATCATGTTTTTTGTAATTGTATTATTTGATATTTTAAATAATGATAGTGTAGTAACAGCAGTTTTTAAAGTTGCAGGTTATACTTATGGACCTTTATTGGGATTATTTGCATTTGGTATGGGAAATACGAGATTGGTTCATGATAAATGGGTTCCAGTTGTTTGTGTTTTATCTCCTGTTTTAACTTATTTACTCAATTGCTATTCTGTTGAATTGTTGTGGGGGTATCGGTTTGGTTTCGAGCTTCTTATTGCAAATGGATTAATAACTTTTTTTGGTTTATGGATTGTTTCATACCCATCAAAAAGTAAGAAATAAAAAGGCGTTAAATTTGCTATTAAATAGTAAAGGTGGGATCTAGTTTTTAGATTCCACCTTTAATTTTATATTGATTGTAAAAATACTAGTACTCGAAGATTTAGTTTTCGATAGAATTCTTTTCCTTAAATGCTTTTATTGCATCATAAATTCCCTGGTGTATAGCTGTTCTGATATTTTTCGTATATATTCCTCTGCTTTTTCTGGTTGGATGCACTCTATTTGAAAGAAAAATATAAATCAATTGTTCCTTTGGATCTGCCCAAACGAATGTTCCTGTAAAGCCAGAGTGACCGAAACTTTCTTTACTAGCACCATAAGCAGGGTAGCAATCTCGAATCGATAAAGTATCATTTCCAAATAAGGGTTTATCAAAACCTAAGCCTCTTCTATTATTGTTTTCAGGAAATTGTGTTTTAGTAAACTCTCTCATTGTTTTCTCAGATATATATCTTCTTCCTCCATATTCTCCCATTTGTAAATACATCTGAATAAATTTCGCTAAGTCGTTTGCTGTTGAAAATAAGCCTGCATTACCCGATATTCCACCCATCATTGCACAGCCTTCATCATCTACATAGCCATGAAGTAATGTATTTCTGAATGCATTATCATATTCGGTAGGTATTATTCTGTTGGCATCAAAATGTTTGTAGGCATTAAAATCTAAAGTATATGCTCCTAGAGGTTGGTAAAATTCCTCTTTAATAAAATTATCATAGGTTTTGTTTGATAGGTTTTCTATTATTTTAGGGAATAAGTAAAAAGACAAACCGGAATATTTGTAGTGTTTTTCAGGCAGTAATTCAGATGTTTTAATAGCCTTATAGATTTTCTTTTTGTAATTCTTGTTAAGAAACATCTGCGGAGCTACTTCAATTGAATATTTTCGAGATTGCCTATAACTATAAGTTCTCTTTTTAAATTGATTGGAAGTATCAACTGTATTTTTCCAAAATGCGATCCATGGTTTTAGCTGTGATTGGTGAGCCAATATATCTCTAAAAATGATGTCTTCTTTATCAGTTCTTTTAAAATCTTTCCAATAGAGTGAGAATTTTTTATCCATATTAATTTTACCATTATCAACAAATTTCATAATAGCAGGTAAGGGGCCTGTTATCTTGGTAACCGAAGCCAGATCGTAAATATCATTAGGTAGTACAGGCAATAGTTTGTTATATGTGTGATAACCGAAACATTCATGGTAAATAATTTTTCGATTTTTAGCTACCAATATCTGACAGCCCGGAAATGCATTAAACAGCAGACCAACATTAGCAACTGAATCGATCTTTTTATATAAGGTTTCAGAATCCACGCCTGCTAATTCTGGAGATGTGTATTGAAATCTGATTTCTCCTTTTGTTTTTATGCCCGATTTAATGGAATAATTGCCAAGTTCGTGATCAAGAATTCCTTTTGATGAAATTCCACCAAAGATAATTTGAGCTGCTGTTTTTTGTACTTGTTTGGTAGAAGTTTTTGAAAAAAGTAGAGACGATAAATTATTATTACCTGTTCTTAAAATCTCAGCATTCGAAGAATTAAACAAAGCTAAAATTATAGTATTTGACTTGGATGCATTTGCAATGAATTTATCAACAATATTTATTTTAGTATCTGAAATGTTTCGAATACTCATAATTACTATATCTCCTAAATTTAAACTCGAATTAATTAAATCCTTTTTTTGATTCAAAGAGTCAATATGAAACTGGTAACAGTTAATTTTTGTGTAATTTTTCAGCATTTGCTGAAAAGGTGAAACTACTTGAGTAGTGTCATTACTGATAGAAATAGAAATTATTTTATTCTGTTCTAAATTTTGAATTGGAATTAGCTCATCTCTATTTTCCAAAACACATATTGAATCAGCTATTTTTTTAACATTTTGAATTATTACATCTGCTGTTTTTGTGTGAAGTAATATTTTATTTGAATGAGAATTACAGTTTTTAAGAGAATGTTTTTGTGCGTTTAAGCTTAAAGAACTGAAGCATATTAATACTACAAATAAATATAGACGTGTCA
Organism: uncultured Marinifilum sp.; assembly: GCF_963677195.1. Classification (NCBI taxonomy): domain Bacteria; kingdom Pseudomonadati; phylum Bacteroidota; class Bacteroidia; order Marinilabiliales; family Marinifilaceae; genus Marinifilum; species uncultured Marinifilum sp. The sequence goes on along the minus strand of NZ_OY781918.1, from coordinate 391,258 downwards.
TAGAATAGTAAATTATTAAAATATGAGGTAAATATAGATATATTCGCCATATTTGTAATACATCATATCAAAAAAAATACATTTTGGTTTATTTCCGAAATGAGAGAGAATTAGGATTGTAATAAATTTTAGGACATAGGTTAATGTGGTTGTATTTAGGTATATGTCTTTAGTTTATTGAATTGAATAATTTTACAAATAAAAAAATAAATTATAAAATTACTTGAGATTTAATTGAAATGTACGACATGTATGATATGTTGTTAGGCTAATGCTAAAGAATAAGTATATTATAAACATGAACTAGTTTACTAAGGATATAGACGTATGAGTAAGTATATAGGTGTGATGTCGGGTACCAGTTTGGATGGTGTTGATGCTGTATTGGTTTCGATAAAGAGTAATAATATTAAGGTGCTAGAGAGTATTTCTCATGATTTTCCATCTGATTTGGTTGTTGATTTAAGGAATTTACTGGAAACGGGAATTGTTTCGTTGCAAAAGCTCGGGGAAATAAATCACCGTTTGGGTTTGGTTTATGCCAATTGTGTAAATGATTTAATTTTAAAGGCTGAAACCAATTCTGATCAAGTAAAAGCAATAGGTTGTCATGGGCAAACCGTTTTTCATGATCCCAGATCTAAGTATCCTTTTTCTATGCAGCTTGGAGATGGAAATGTGTTGGCCGCAAAAACTGGAGTTGATACGATTATGGATTTTAGAGGAATGGATATCGCTTTTGGTGGAGAGGGAGCACCACTCACTCCTGCATTTCATCAAAAAATTTTCAAAGCCCAAAACGAAAATAGAGTGATTTTAAACTTAGGAGGAATTGCTAATGTAACGGTTTTAAATGAATATAAAGTTTTAGGATTTGATTCCGGGCCAGCAAATTGTTTAATCGATTTATGGATACAGAATGAATTAGGAGAAAAGTTCGATAAAAATGGCGATTGGGCTCGATCAGGAAATATTCATACTGAATTGTTAGATCAACTAATGGATGAAGATTATTTTAAACTTGAAGCTCCTAAGAGTACAGGCAAAGAACTGTTCAATCTTAATTGGATTAAGAAAAAATTAGTTGATTTTCCAAACATTTCTAGTATAGACGTTCAAGCTACAATTACAGAATTAACTGCTAAGACTATTGCTGAGGCAATTAATTTTTATGCTTCTAATATCGAGGCAATATATATTTGTGGAGGTGGAGCTTTTAATTTGTATTTGTTGGAGAGGTTAAGTCACTATATGCCCAAAATAAAAATAACTACAACTTCTGATTTGGGTATTCCCGAACAGTTGGTTGAATCTGTTGCATTTGCATGGTTGGCTTATCAGAGGGTTAATGGGTTGCCAGGTAATTTACCAAGTGTGACAGGATCAGCTAATACAGCTACTCTTGGGTGTGTTTATAAGGTATAGTGACTAGTTTACCGAATTAATGCTTATTTAAATCTTGTACTACAAATTTTAATATTTTAATAATATTTCTAAAATTTCTATGTTCTTTCACTTGAATATTACTTTAACTATAGTTTTTGTGTAATAAGTATGTTTAGTTCTGCATGGGTGTTTATTTACTATAGTAAGGTGTAAATCTGAATGATGCGATATGTTGTAAAACATGCAATTATGTCTTGGCTTTAAGTGGATGTGTTATATTTTTGGAATCATGTAAGATGTAATACCAATTTCGAATGTGATGAGACAAATTTTATTTATACTACTTTTTATAATGTGTTTAGCTTGTTCTGATGATTTGGAATTGTTACAGCGGGTGGAGAAAATATCTAATGAGCTTAAAAATAAGAAGGCTCCTGATAGCAGAGAGGCTATATATAAAATAAAATTCTATTTCGAGAAAAATAATAAGTTAGTGATTAGGGGTGAAACTTCTCTGCCAGATGCAAAAAATGCTTTATTAAAGGCTGTTAAAGAGTTAGGAGTTCAGTGTGTAGATAGTGTAATCTTACTTCCTGATGAGAAGTTGGGAGAAAGAAATTGGGCTTTGATAAATCTAAGTGTTGTTAATTTAAGAGCAAATCCAAGGCATTCGGCAGAGTTAGTTTCTCAAGCAATTATGGGTACTCCCGTAAAAATCCTTAAGAAAGAAAATTCCTGGTATTTAGTTCAAACTCCCGATAAGTATATTGCTTGGGTCGATAAAGCGGCACTGAATCTTCGAACTAAAGATGAAATGGATTTTTGGAGGAATTCGAATAGAGTGGTTTTTCTTCCCGATTTTAAACTTGCAAAAGATAAGGAAGGAAAACAAACCGTGACCGACTTGGTTGCTGGATCTATTTTACAAATAGAAAGTAAATCAAAAGAATTCTATAATCTGATATTGCCTGACTACAGAAAAATTAAAGTTAAAAAATCGTATTGTGTAGATTTTAACAAATGGAAAACCACAGAAATTAAGAATGCTGTAATTTTAACAAATACAGCTAGAGAATTTATGGGACGACCATATTTATGGGGAGGTACCTCTTCAAAGGGTGTTGATTGCAGTGGTTTTGTAAAGTCAGTTTACTTTATGAATGGTATAATTTTAGCACGAGATGCTTCTCTTCAGTTTCTTCATGGTCAGACTATTCTACCTAGTCAGGGATATGCGGATTTAAGAGAAGGTGATTTAGTGTTTTTTGGTAGAAAGGCTACCGAAGTATCATCCCAAAAAGTTACTCATGTAGGAATGTATATGAAGGATGGTGAATTTATTCATTCTGCAGGTCGTGTTAAGATTAATAGTTTTGATCCGAAAGCCGATAATTTCAGTAATTATAGAACTGTGAGTTGGTTGGGAGGGCGAAGAGTGTTAAATAGGATTGGTGAAGAGGGAATAGTTCGAGTGTCTAATCACCCATGGTATTAAAAAGAAATAACTACAAATGAAAATTGATAGAAGGAAATTTTTAGGGAATACAGGTTTGTTGCTGGGTGCAAGTTGTGTGCTTCCATTGAATGGCGCTTGTGGTGATACAGGAAGTAATAAATCTAATTATAAAGGTAAAGGATTAAAGCTAAGCTTCGAACCATATGACTTACAGTTAAAGCATGTTTTTACTATTGCATCTTTCTCAAGAACAACAACACCGGTTATGCTAGTGAAAATTGAGTGGGGTGGAGTTGTTGGTTATGGTGAGGCTTCTATGCCTCCATATCTTGGTGAATCTCACGAAACTGCAACTAAATTTTTAAAAAGTCTTAGGTTAAATCAATTTCAAGATCCATTTCGTTTGAATGAGATTTTATCTTATGTCGATGGTGTTGCAAGTGGTAATTGTGCGGCTAAAGCATCGGTTGATATTGCCCTTCATGATTTAATTGGAAAATTATTAGATAAACCTTGGTTTAAAATTTGGGGATACAATAAGGAAAATACTCCGCTAACAACTTTTACAATAGGCATTGATAAACCAAATGTTGTTGTTGAAAAAGTTAAAGAAGCCTTGCCATATAAAATACTTAAGGTAAAAATTGGTAGAGGTAATGATGAGGAAATGATTAAGACAATTCGAACAGTTACTAATATCCCATTATGTGTTGATGTGAATCAGGGTTGGAAGGATAAGCAAGAGGCATTAGATAAAATTCATTGGTTAAAAGAGCAAGGAGTAGTATTTGTTGAGCAGCCAATGGATAAAAATGATTTAGAGACTATGGCCTGGTTAACGCAAAATAGCCCCTTGCCAACTATAGCCGATGAAGGTGTTCAAAGATTGGTTGATATTCCCAAATTAAAAGGTGCTTATTCGGGTATTAATATCAAATTGATGAAATGTACGGGAATGAGAGAAGCGCATAGAATGATGAATTTAGCTAGATCTCTTGATATGAAAGTGATGATAGGTTGCATGACAGAGACATCTTGTGGAGTGAGTGCAGCAGCTCAACTTTCTCCAATGGTTGATTGGGCCGATTTAGATGGAAATTTATTAATATCAAATGATCCATTTAAAGGTATAACAGTTAAAGAAGGTAAGGTAATATTACCGGATCAACCTGGAATAGGAGTAATAAAATTGTAATTTGGAATCTAAATTTAATACTATATAATTTGCTAATCTAAATTTAATACTATGAAAAAAATTGCGTGTTTAGCGTTAATTATACTTCTTAGCTGGCAGATATCCTGGGCACAGGAATTGTTAGTGACGGGTACTGTTACAAATAGCGATAAAGTAACTTTGCCAGGAGTATCAATTGTAAAAAAAGGAACTTCTTCTGGAACCATTACTGATATTGATGGTAAATACAAATTGAAAGCAGAGGTTGGTGCTATTTTGGTATTTAGTTTTGTTGGAATGGAGCCTCAAGAGATTGAGTTTACAGGACAACAAGTTGTTGATGTTGTACTGGCGCCTCAGTCAATTGGGGTTGACGAAGTTGTAGTTACAGCTTTGGGTATTAAAAAGAATAAAAAATCTTTGGGATATGCAGTTCAGAATATCAAATCGGAAGAATTACTTGCTGGTAACCAAAGTAATATGGTTAACACATTGCAAGGGAAAATTGCAGGTGTAAGTATTAGTAGTGCTGGTGGATCTCCAGGAGCTTCTTCTATTATCATGATTAGAGGTGGTTCTTCCTTGAGTGGAAATAACCAACCTTTATTTATTGTTGATGGATTACCTATCGATAACTCAACGAATTCGAGTTCCGAAGTGGCTAGTGCTAACCGTGCTTCCGATATTAATCCAGAAGATATAGAATCTATATCTGTTTTGAAAGGTGCGACAGCAGCGGCTCTTTATGGTATTCAAGCAGCCGAAGGTGCTATCATTATTACAACTAAAAAAGGTAAAATAGGTGAAGGTAAAGTTTCATTCTCTTCTACTTTATCTGTTGATGAGGTTATAGGTACTCCTGATATACAGAATACCTACGGACAGGGGAGTTACGAATATAATAGTGATGGAGATATTCTTGGGTATGATCCATCTCCAGGAATACATTTGCAGTCGTGGGGCGATGTAGTTCCTAATGGGACCCCTACTTATGACAACATAAGTAATTTATTTGAAAAGGCTGTCACACAAAAATACAATGTGAATTACTCAGGAGGTAATGAACAAACAAATATCTTTGCATCTGCATCTTATTTAGATCAAAATGGTGTTATTGAGAATACAGGTTACGAAAAACTGAATCTTACTTTTAATGCACAGTCAAAATTTAGAAAAAATTTGACTATTGGTGTTAATGCAAAGTATATTAACACTCAAACCGAAAGTAATAAACAAGGTACCTCTTCGGGTGGTTCTTTTATAAGTATGCTTAAATATCCTGTTACTTACGATGCACGTGATTATGCAAACGAAGATGGTACGCAAAAGATATTTATGGACTCAAAAGAAGATCAAGAGTTTGATAATCCATACTGGAGTCTTGACAATTCTCCTAATACAGACGAAGTTGACAGATTAATTGGACAGGTTAATTTGAATTATAAACCTCTCGATTGTCTTACTATTTCTTATCGTTTAGGAACCGATTATTATTCTCAATATAATAAGAAGATTACTGATTTTGGTTCCCTTATAAAGGGTAGATCCGATGGTTACCTTAGACAGTATGAGAAAACTAGTCGTTTAGTGACCTCTACGCTTCTTGCTATGTTTAATAAAACCTTCGACGAAGATTATTCTCTTGACGTAACTTTGGGACATACAGTTGACGAAAAAAAGACTAGAACAACTTATACAGGAGGTAATAAGTTTCAGGCTCCTGATATATATAGTGTATCAAATGTTGCAGCCGATGATCAAACTCTTTCTGAGTCTAAATATAGAAGAAGAAGTATGGGTGTTTTTGGTGAAGCTAAATTTGGTTGGAAAAACATAGCTTTTTTAAATGTAACGGGAAGAAATGACTGGTCTTCCACTTTGCCAATTGGAGATCATTCATTCTTTTATCCATCTGTAGGTACTTCTGTCGTTGTTTCCGATCTTCTTAATGAATTGGGTACTGATATTACTTCAGATAAGTTCCTTTCATATCTTAAATTAAGAGCAACTTGGGCTCAGGTTGGTAAAGATGCAAGTGCTCATATGTCAGAATCTTATTTAACACTTCGTTCATGGCACTATGTTCCTGTTTCTGATGGTTATACTTGGAATTCGGATCAAGCTGGGAATCCAAATTTGAAACCTGAATTTACAACTTCATTTGAAATTGGTATGGATGCTCGTTTCTTACAAAATAGAGTTAAGTTAGATTTTAGTTACTACCATAGTTTATCCGAAGACCAACTCTTAAATGTGAGATTACCGCCAGCAGCAGGAGCATATATTGCACAACTTAATGGTGGATCTGTTAAAAACGAAGGATACGAAGCTTTAGTTAATGTTTCTTTATTGCCTAGATCGAGCGAATTTCAATGGGATATGTCTTTCAACTTCGCAAAAATGGAAAGTACTGTTTATGATCTTCCAGGAGAATTGGTTGAGGTAAATAATGATCAGTCGTGGACATGGAATAGCACAGCTTTAGGTGCTGCTGTTTTGGATGGTAACCTTTTTGGATTAAAAGGTAAAAGACCAAAGAGAAATGAAAATGGTGATAGGATAGTTAATAGCGAAGGAAATTATTCTCTTAGTGAGGATATCTTTCCAGAAGTTGATCGTATGCCAGATTGGACTATGGGGATTATTAATTCAATGTCTTACAAAAATTTTAGATTGTCATTCCTTGTAGATATGAGTATTGGTGGCGATGTTTATAATGCTACTGAAGCAGCTCTAACTTATTATGGTTTAAGTACCACTTCAGAGAACCGATCTATGACCGAGACAATGGTTTTGGATGGTGTTATGGAAAATGGTGTTGATGGCGATGGAAATACCATATACGAAAGAAATACTACGCCTATTTTAAAAGATCAGAAATACTATCAGGATCAGTATTCTCAAAATGCTGAGAACTTTATTGAAGATGCGACATACGTTAAGCTTAGATACGTAACACTTTCGTATAATCTTCCAAAGACTCTTCTTGATAAGATAGGTTTTGATGGAATGGAAGTTTTTGCAACTGGTAGAAATCTATTGATGATTTCTGATTACTCAGGAGTAGATCCTGAAATTGCTTCTTTTGGTGCTTCTGTTAGTGGTTCTGGAGCTATAGGTCTTGATAATCTTAGTACTCCTAATACTAAAGGTTTTGATTTAGGTGTTAAAATTAATTTCTAAAATTGCAATAAATGAAAAACTTAAATATAATTAGCGGATTTCTAGTTTTAATTTTGTTAGGGGGCTTGGTTTCCTGTTCCGATGACTTTTTCGATGTTAATGAATCTGAAACAAAACCATCGAATATGTCTTTACCTCCACAACAAAGACTATTAGCTACAATAGATAATACCACAGGATTTGGACAAAGTAGATTATCTAGAGAAGGAACAGTGCTCTCTTATCATATTACAGAAAGAACAACATACTATTCAAGATGGAGATGGGGTACGGTTTCTTATGCAGCAGAGCAGTACTTGTATACTAATGCTCTTCCAAATACTGCCGATTTAATTGTCTTAGGTGAAGAATATAATTCACCTCACTATTCAGCGGTTGGAAAAATATTGAGAGCCTATCTTTTTTCTATGGTTAGTGATCAGCTTGGCGATATAATTATGGAGGATTCCTATAATGCTAAAGATCAGCTTATTCTTACGCCAAAATTAACTTCGCAAAAGGATGCTTACACAGGAATACATAAGCTTATTGACGAAGCTCTTTTAGATTTTGATAAACCAAATGAAATTGATCTGAATGTAATTGGTACGGATGTGATGTTTCATGGAGATATTGAAAAATGGAAGAAATTTGCCTGGGCTCTTAAGGCTCGTCTTCTAAATCATATGACTGCTAAAACTTCAGGTGATTTTAAATATGATCCAGCAGCTGTTATTGCTGCCTGTAGTAAGGCAATGAGCTCAAATGAAGATAACGCAAAAAGAGAATTTACAGGTGAAGAGACTCAAAATAATATCTATCCATGGTCTGATACTGAGGGTGGTGAAGTTGAAGGTGCGTTTGATTCTCGTGCAGATAATTGGTCGAAGTTTTTTGTTGATAACCTTAAAGATCCTTTGTTGTTAAATAATGAATCTGTTCCTGATCCACGATTACCTCTTATTGTACAGCCTGCTTTAGATGCTGAACTTTATGGTTTAACAGGATTGGATATGTATCAAGGTGTTCCTATGGGAACATATCGCGAAAATGGATTTAATGGAGTAAAAGAAACAGTAAACTTTGTTGCTGGAGATATTAATCCATTTACAGGACTTGCTTTTCAAAAGGATAGTACAATTGTAATGGATTCCACAGAATATTTTTCCAGAGGTCATCAATATGGGAAGCCTAATGGGCTGTTTTATACTAGCCCAGATTCTGACTGGTATTTGATTACTTACGCAGAATGTAAATTTATTGAAGCTGAAGCAAACTTCAGAAGTGGAGATAAAGCTGCTGCTTTTGCTGCTTACAAAGAAGGTATCAGTGCGGATATGACAAATATGGGTGTTGATGCTGCTGAAATTGCAGATTATATGACTCATGTCGATAATATTGGCTCGGCAAATCTAACTTTGGAGCATATAATGACTCAAAAACATATTGCAACGGTAATGAATCCTGAAACATGGGTTGATTTGCGTAGAGTTGAGTATGATAATACTTTTTCAAGACTTAAGAGACCACAAAATCTTAATGCTAGTATATTCCCAGCTTCTGGTGATGAGGTCGATGGTAAAGAAGTGTGGATTCGTGCTCTTAAGTATGATAACAGAAATGTTGAGAGAAATTCAGCAAATTTACCTGATAATGATGATGCATCGCGTTTCCCAACCAGAGTTTGGTGGAATACTCCAGATGCTGATGATGTAGTTGATTTAACAAAGTAATTTTAAATACTATTTGCTTTTATAGCCGTCTGGATATAGCGGGCGGCTATATTTATAGTAGAGTATTAATTTGTACTTTAATATATGTTTGTTTTAAGCAAATTGATGGCTGAGTTATAATGTATGTAGTTATGATAAAGAATAGAGTTATTGCTTTAGTTACATATAAGAAATTAATCTTTCATAGATTGTTATTTCTGATATTGACTACTTTTTGTGTAGCAAACACGTACGCTTTTGTTCCTAATAAAACAAAAGAACAGAAAGGTGCTGATAGTGTAGAGTATAATAAAATTACTTTTAAGAATGGACCTGTTGTAATTCACCAATTACGAATTGACTTGGCTGGTAATAATTATGAGTTTTCTGGTGGGGTCGCTAATAAATATTTAGGATTTGGTTTAGCAAAAACATCACAAATAGTTGAAGATGAAAAACTAAAAGGGAATAAAATTATAGCAGCGGTTAATGCTGATTTTTTTGGAGGTATTCAGCCTGTTTTTCAAAACTGTATGATTGTTAATGGAAAGTTTGTGAAGGGTGTTAAAATGTCTAGAACTCTTTTTGCCGTTAGTAAGAAAGGAGATGTTTTTTTTAATAAATACCAATTTAATGGTATTGTAATAATAAATAAGGATACTCTTATTATGAATGGACTTAATGTTCCTGTTGAAAATGACAAGTGTTGTTTTTATAATGAGTACTATCGCAAAATGCCTGTCCAAAAAGACTCTGTCATATATTGGAGAATTAAGCCATTAGGAAAATCGGTTATCGATTCTATTTGTGAGTATCGGGTAGAAGAGCGTCTTGTCAACCCTGATTCTTTGAATTTTGTAACAGGTTGTAAGTACTTAGGGGCTTATCATTCATTGAATAATAATTTTAAAATCAATGATAGTATTGGCATTCAATTAGGTATTTCTCCTAATAAGATTAATCCAGATTTTATGATAGGGGGCTTACCAAAGTTAATTCAAAATGGAAAAAGAATTAACCGATTTAGGAATAGAGAAGGATTAACATATAAAAAATTTTGGAAAAACCGGCATCCAAGAACTGCAATAGGTATTGATCGCAAAAATAATTTATTGTACATGCTTGTTGTTGATGGTCGTCAGCCAGGATATAGTGTAGGAATGAGTTTAAAGAAGCTTGGCAAATATTTAAAAAAAATAGGTTGCGATGAAGCACTGAATTTTGATGGCGGAGGATCTTCGACAATGATTTTTAATCAAAAAATAATGAATCTACCCTCCGATAAGAATGGAGAACGAAGTGTTTCGAATATACTCTATATTATGAAGCGTTAATTTTAGGAATTAAAAAACCCTGGCTACTAAACCAGGTACATTGTAGTAGTGTAGCAGGAGTTCGAAAGGGCTCCTGTTTTTTTGTGCAAATTGCTGAGTATTTTTGTATCTTAAAAAATAATCATATTGTTCGTATGCGTGCATTCGTGTATTAATTACGTGCATAAAAAACAATAGGCAAGTAAATTATTTTATTGCTTAGTTTTTGATTTAAAGAGATCTGATTGTTTTGGTATTTTCTTTGTTTTTTAAGATAATAGAGGAATGCAATTGGTGTCAATTTCTATTAAATTCGTATGATTCTATTTAAATTGTACTTTTAGGTCTATCCTGTAATAAAAAGGTAAACTTATGAATATGCATTTAAGATTATATATTTTTCTTTTTTCGATTATTGGTGCAACAGTTACATTAAATGCTCAGAAAAAGAAACTAAGTTCTGGAGCTTTCTCTAAATACGATAAAGTATTTAGAGGAAATATCGACACCATTAAGTTTCCCGATTATACAGAAGGTCCGCATTTTTTTTGGATAGATTCTAAAATGGTGAGAATGCAGTATGTTGATCACGATCGGAAAGAAAATAAAATATCAATACGTGAGAAACGAATTAAAATTAAAAAAGACTCTGTCCTAATAAAAGGCTTAAAGGGAGATTCGAATAAATATTGGCTTCTAAAAAATGATTATCCGCTTCAGAAAGCCGAATTTAAAGGGGTAAAAAAAATAATTGCCATTGGTGATGTTCACGGAGAATATCATACCATGATTAATCTTTTAAAAAATAATGGCGTTATAGATGAAGATTTAAATTGGTCGTGGGACGATGGACATTTGGTGTTTATAGGTGATATTTTCGATAGAGGAAATAAGGTTACCGAGAGTCTTTATTTAATAAAGAAGTTGCAAAGACAAGCCAAAGAAAATAAAGGAAGGGTGCATTTGATACTAGGAAACCATGAAGTTATGGTGCTAATGGACGATTCCAGATATGTAGCGCCAAAATACAAGCAAATGTGTAAGAAATTGATGATTAATTACCCTCGGTTTTTTAAGAGAGATACTGAACTTGGAAGATGGTTGCGATCCTTAAATTCAATAGTTAAAATAAACGATTTAATATTTGTTCATGGCGGATTGTCGCCCGATTTGGTGAAGAGGAATTTATCGCTCGAGAAAATAAATAAGGATATACGTGAGAGTTTAAATACAATTAATGAACAAACAAAAGAGGAATTAATGAAAACAATTTATTTTCCAGAGAATCCTCTTTGGTATCGCGGTTATTTCATGAAAACAAGAAATTATCCCATTATAAGCAATCGTGAGCTTAGTATGGTATTAAACTATTTTAAAATAAGTAAAATTTTTATAGGTCACACCGAGGTAGAATCAATACGGTTTTTACACGATCATAAAATTGGAGCCATTAATGTTCCAATGGGATACGAAAATATAAAACCTCAGATATTATTTGTCGAAAATGGCTGTTTTTATCGCTGTTTTATTGATGGTAGTAAAGAGTTAATTCTATAATATCAATAATAAATAGATATGTTTTTTAATAAAATTATTTTAGTCAGTAAACTTAGGAAAAGTTGCCTTATTATGCTCCTTTTGCTTTTTGTAGGGACTACTTTTGCTACAAAAATTAGAAATAGAGATAGCCTTTTAAATTTACCAATGTTTAGTAATGATGATCTTATTAAAATTGAAGTAAAAGGCGATTTGTTAAGCTTGATTAACGACATTGATGAGGAAAGATCTTACCATAACTGTATTTTAAAAGTAAAAAAAATACAAAATGATAAATGGGTACATTTAAATGTAAAAATTAAAACAAGAGGAAATTTTAGACTCCGTAAACAAAATTGCAATTTTCCTCCCTTAAGGTTTAAAATTCCCGGTTCACAGGCTAAAGGAACCGTATTCGAAGGGCAATCAAGGTTAAAATATGTAAGTCATTGTCAATCGCAAATAGAAAATTACGAACAGCATACCATAGAAGAGTATCTGATCTATCAAATGTATAACCTTATTACCGATCATAGTTACAGAGTGCGTTTGTCTCAAACTACCTTTATTGATATTAACACAAATGATACACTTGTAAAATATGGTTTCTTTATAGAAGATAAAGAAGATGTAGCTGCACGAAATGGTAAAACAATACTAAATTTTAAGAATATAAAACAATATAATATAGAGCGAAAACCTATGGTAATGTTGTCCTTATTTCAGTTAATGATAGGTAACGCCGATTGGGATGTGAGTAGACTGCATAATATAGATGTAATATCAGTGAACGAATATAGTATACCTGTTGCTGTACCTTACGATTTTGATTGGTCGGGAATTATTAATCACTCCTATTTTACTCTTTCGCCCAAAATAGCACCAGATGCAAAATATAAAAGACAATATAAAGGAATGCATTGGAGCCGCGAAGATTTAGAGGATGCTTTTTTGGAATTCAAAGAACTGAGAAAAATATTTTATGAAAAAATTACAAATTGCCAATATTTAAATCTTGATAATAAGAATAAGTTAATAAGTTATATCGATGAGTTTTATCAGTTAATTAATACAAAAAGGGATGTTAAAAATGAAATATTGAGAAAATCGAATAAAATTCCTTCGGGTGTTTAAAAAAAATAAGATCTTTTATTAAAAAATACAAAAAACTTATCGCAATCGATAAAAAACAAGGGTTTTCCTTAAAATTTTATCGATTTTTTTGTGAATATCCCTAAAAAATAGCAGGTTGGTTTTGTGTAAGTGAAAATTTTTATACATTTTTGTGTGGTAAATAAAATAAAGGGGTGTTGGGTAAAAAAAACATATACTTTTTACTGAGTACCCCTTTAGAATTCGGATTACATCAATTATTAACTAAAATTTTATTTTATGGCCACCATTAGATTTAAAGCGTTAAGCGAATTGCTATCAAGGAAACCAGTCTCGGTATCTTTACCTTCCAATAAGGTTACAGATTACTATGGAGAGTTGGTATTTAATGTAGAATCCATGAGAAAGTATCTTTCTAAAGATGCATTTAAAGCTGTTATGGCAGCTAACCAAAAAGGTGGATCTATCGATAGAAAAATGTCAGATGGTATTGCTTTAGGAATGAAATCCTGGGCCATAGAAAAAGGAGCAACTCACTATACTCACTGGTTTCAGCCGTTAACCGATGGAACAGCAGAGAAACACGACGGATTCATCGATTATGGTGATGGTGGTAATATGATTGAAAATTTCTCAGGGAAATTACTTGCCCAGCAGGAACCTGATGCTTCATCTTTCCCATCAGGAGGTATTCGCCAGACTTTTGAGGCTCGCGGTTATACTGCTTGGGATGTTTCTTCTCCTGCTTTTATCGTTGGAACTACTCTTTGTATTCCTACAGTGTTTATTTCTTACACAGGAGAAGCTCTTGATTATAAAACCCCATTACTAAAAGCACTAGCTGCTGTCGATGAGGCTGCTGTTGATGTTTGTCAGTATTTCGATAAAAATGTAACTAAAGTAAGCGCTAACCTTGGTTGGGAACAAGAATATTTCCTTGTTGATGAAGCATTGTTTCAGGCTCGTCCTGATCTTGCATTAACAGGTCGTACACTTATGGGACACTCATCTTCTAAAGACCAACAGTTAGATGATCACTATTTTGGATCTATTCCCGAACGTGTAACAAGATTTATGATGGAATTGGAATTGGAAAGCCATAAGCTTGGTATCCCTGTTAAAACCCGTCATAACGAGGTAGCTCCTTCTCAGTTCGAATTGGCTCCTATTTACGAAGAGGCTAACCTTGCAAATGATCACAATCAGTTAATTATGGATGTGATGAAAAAAGTAGCTCGTCATCATAAATTCCGTATTCTTTTCCATGAAAAACCTTATGCAGGTGTTAATGGATCAGGAAAACACAATAACTGGTCGTTAAGCACCGATACAGGAGTTGTTTTAATGGCTCCAGGGAAAAATCCTAAGGGAAATATGCAGTTCCTTACTTTTGTTGTAAATACTTTAATGGCTGTTTATAAAAATCAGGACCTTTTACGTGCTTCTATTCTTACAGCTTCTAATAGCCACCGTTTAGGTGCAAACGAAGCTCCTCCATCAATTGTTTCAGTATTTTTGGGCGACGAAGTTTCAAAAATGCTAAAGAAAATTGTTGATGAGGTTGGTGAAAAGAAAATGACTCCAGATGAGAAAACTGCTTTGAAATTAGGTATTGGACGTATTCCTGAAATTATTTTAGATAATACCGATCGTAACCGTACTTCACCTTTCGCATTTACTGGTAACCGTTTCGAGTTTCGAGCTGTAGGTTCTTCGGTAAATAATGCTGCTGCTATGACAGCTTTAAATGCAGCCATGGCTGTTCAGTTAAAAGATTTCAAGAAAGCTGTCGATCATCTTATAAATGAAGGAATTAAGAAGGATGAGGCAATTTTCCAGGTGCTTAAGAAAATGATTATTGAGTGTGAACCTATCCGTTTTAATGGGGATGGTTACTCAGGTGCATGGGTTATCGAAGCTAAGAAAAGAGGCTTAACAAATATTACAAGTGTACCAGAATCATTAACGAAATATTTAGACGCTCCTGCTAAAAGATCGATGGTAGAAAGTGGTGTAATGACCGAAAAAGAACTTGAAGCTCGTGTTGAAGTGGAAATGGAGAAATTTACCATGAAAGTACAAATCGAAGCGCGTGTTCTTGGCGATTTGGCAATTAACCACATAGTTCCAACAGCAGTAGCTTACCAAACTAAGCTAATCCAAAATGTGCAAGGCTTAAGAGATATATTTAGTCCCGAAGAGTTTGAAGAGCTTGCAGCTGCACGTAAAGGACTAATTAAAGAAATTTCCGGACATATTTCTGCTATAAAAGCCAAAGTTAAAGGAATGGTTGATGCACGTAAAACATGTAATGTAATTAAGGATGGTCATGATATGGCTTTTGCTTACGATCAAAAAGTTCGTCCTTATCTTGATGATATTCGTTACCATATTGACAAATTAGAACTTGTTGTTGATAATGAAATGTGGCCATTACCAAAATATCGTGAGTTATTATTTAATAATTAATTCAGACAATAATATTTACAGCAAAAGGATGTTCATGGAAATGAGCATCCTTTTATTTTTGTATTAATATTGATATTCCTATCGAATAAAATATTTATTTTTATACTTTGTAATACGATATAAATTTTAAAATTAACAGATGAAACGAGTCTTTATATTTTTACACTTGTAAAAGAATAAAATGACGACTTCGGTATGCTCTTAATATGAAAATGTAAACACATGAAACTTCTTCCTTTTGCCGGTATTCTATGTAGTATCGGAATTCTAATATCTTGTTCTTCTAGATCGTATGTGAACCGAGGCGATAAAATGCTTCTGTCTGGTAGGTATTATCATGCTCAGGCAATGTATGAAAAGGGATATAAAAAGCAAAAAGATAAATATCAAAAGGGTGAAATTGCCTTTAAGAGTGCATCTTGTTTTGATAATATTAATGAACCACGTAAAGCTGCTTCATGGTATCGTAAGGCTATTATGAACAGAGATACTTTTGCCGATGCTGTAAAAAATTTGGCTTATGCCGAAGTAAAAAATGGTAAACTGGAAGAGGCCGAAGAAAATTTTTGGGAATATCTAGATCTAAAACCAGAGATGAAAGGTACCGATGATGCATCGAAAATATTAAAACGAATTTCCTATTGGCGAGAGTTTCCTGGAAGATATAAAGTTGAAAGTTTAAAAGATTATAATTCCTCGGCAAGCGATTTTGCTCCCGTTTATATGGGAAAAGATACCAATGTTATCTTTTTTACATCAAATAGAAAATACAAAGATCGTCCTAAAAAAGATGGGGTAACAGGAGAATATTATACAAATATTTACCAGTCGCACTATTCCAACGAACTAATTCGAAAAAGCAGAAAGAAGAAAGGCAGAAAAGCAAAAACCAGAAAAATAATTACCGATACTTACCAATGGAGTAAACCCGAAGGAATTGGAGATACAATAAATACCGAAATGAACGAAGGTGCAGCTTGTTTTACAAGCGACGGTGATATTATGTATTTTACCTCTTCGAAAAGAGTGAATAAAGATTATCAGGGAACTAAAATTTATGCTGTACAAAGGAAAAATGGTGAATGGGGCCGTACAGCTCTTCAAACATTAGTGCCCGATTCCATATCTGTAGGACATCCATCCATTTCTGAAGATGGTAAAATTATGTATTTTATTTCTGATATGCCTGGTGGATATGGTGGAAATGATATTTGGATGAGTAAAAAAAGTGGTAGCGGATGGAGTGAAGCTCAAAATCTGGGTAGGCCGATTAATTCTCCGGATAATGAGCTGTTTCCTTATATTCGAAATAATGGAATGTTATACTTTGCTTCTGACAGAGAAGGAGGAATGGGTGGATTGGATATATACCAGGCTCAACGAAACGAAAATGGCGTTTGGTTGGTCGATAATATGAAATATCCAATTAATTCTACTGCCGACGATTTTGCAATTCATTTTCAGGAAAAACATGAGAAAGGAATGTTTAGTTCATCGCGCCGAAAAGGGAATGATGATATTTACAGATTTGATTATGTGCCTTTACAGTTTACTTTTTCGGGGCAAGTACTCGATTCCGAATCTAATAAACCAGTCGAAAAGGCAAAAATTAACATGGTTTCTTCAGATGGAGAACAAAGCAATATTAGAACAGATAAAGACGGAAATTTCTTTTTCGAGTTAAAGCCCGATATAGAGTATATTGCAATGGTGTCGAAAGATGGTTATTTGAATGGTAAAGAATTGGTGAATACCTTAAATATTGATATTAGCCGTAATTTTAAATCTATTATCAACATAAAGCCAATAGAAAAACCAATAGAATTGCCTAATATCTTTTACGATTTTGGAAGTTGGAGCTTAAGAGAAGAATCGAAAGAAGCTCTCGATGGCTTGGTTGAAACGCTAAATGATAACCCAAAAATTACAATCGAATTAGGATCTCACTCCGATTTTATTGGTAATGAGGCAACAAATAAAGCGATTTCTCAAAAAAGAGCTCAGTCGGTCGTGAATTATTTAATTGATAAAGGAATTTATTGGGACCGATTGGTGGCACGGGGATATGGCGAATCGCAACCTAGAAAAATTACTGCAGCCATCGCTAAAGAAAACAATTTCTTAAAAGTTGGTGATATTTTAACGGAAAGTAAAATTGTAAAATTTAATTCCAGACAAATAGAAATTGCGAATCAATTAAATCGTAGAACAGAATTCAAAGTTTTATCTACCGATTATATGCCAGGATCAAATTCTAAAATAAAACCAGGATCTCAATCTAGCAGAATTGGAAATACATTAGTTCAAGACTTAAATAAAGTAGAAGGTGTATTTTACACAGTACAGATAGGTGTTTTCGATGAAAATTCTATTCCTACTGAACTTCAACAGTTCGAGGTAGTTTTTCGTGCAAAAGTTAACGATACTACCAGCAGGTATACAACAGGAATTTTCGATGACCTCGAAAAGGCAAAAGCCAAAGCTAAAATCATTAATAAGAAAGGAATTAAAGCATTTGTAATCGCATACTATAAAGGGAAAAAGATTACCTTTGCCGAAGCTAAAAAATTGAAGAAGTAGGGATGGAATTTTAGTTCGGTTTATTGAGCAAAAAACCTTTTTACTTTTACCTTTTTATTCTAAACAACCATGAGAAAAGACGAAAGATACAATCTAAGAGGAGTTTCGGCTTCGAAAGAAGATGTTCACAATGCCATTAAGAATCTCGATAAAGGATTGTTCCCCAATGCCTTTTGTAAAGTAGTTCCCGATTACCTTACCGGCGATTCACAATATTGTAACATAATGCATGCCGATGGAGCAGGAACAAAATCATCGCTTGCATATATGTACTGGAAAGAAACTGGCGATCTGTCGGTTTGGAAAGGTATCGCGCAAGATGCATTAATCATGAATATTGATGATTTATTATGTGTGGGCGCCGTTGATAACATTCTTTTGTCATCTACAATTGGTCGAAATAAAAACTTAATTCCTGGAGAAGTAATTTCACAAATTATTAACGGAACTGAAGAACTACTTGCCGAATATGCAAAGCTAGGTGTTAATATTCACGCAACAGGTGGCGAAACAGCAGATGTTGGCGATTTGGTAAGAACCATTATTGTCGATTCAACTGTTACTTGTCGTATGAAACGCGAAGATGTAATTACAAACGAAAAAATTCAGGCCGGAGATGTAATTGTTGGCTTATCTTCATCAGGAAAAGCAAGCTACGAAACAGAATATAATGGTGGAATGGGTTCCAACGGACTAACTTCGGCTCGTCATGATGTGTTTTCTAAATATTTGGCAGAAAAATATCCTGAAAGTTACGACAATTCGGTTCCTGACGATTTGGTATACTCAGGTAATTGTAAACTTACCGATAAAGTAGAAGGTGTTGATATTGATGCAGGAAAACTAGTTCTTTCTGCTACAAGAACCTATGCTCCAATTGTAAAAAAGATTTTAGATCAATACAGATCTAAAATTCATGGTATGATACATTGTTCGGGTGGTGCGCAAACAAAAGTTTTAAATTTTGTCGATAATTTACACATAGTAAAAGACAATATGTTCGAAGTTCCTCCTTTGTTTCAGCTAATTAAAGAGCAAAGCGGAACATCTTGGGACGAAATGTATAAAGTTTTTAATATGGGACATCGATTCGAATTGTATGTTCCTCAGGAAATTGCCAACGATATTATTGCAATCTCAAAAGAATTTGATGTAGACGCAAAAATTATCGGACATTGCGAAGCTAACCAAGGAAAAAAACTTACTGTAAAAAGCGAATTTGGTGAGTTTGTTTACTAGAACAAGCAAACCTGATAAATATAAAATGCCATTTGTTTTCAAATGGCATTTTTCACATAATGTTATTCGCTAATTTCAAAGCCCCATTCTTTAATAAGCTTGGGATCATCAGGATAAACAGTTAATAATAAATTCCTGATGCATCTAATTTCTTTCGTAATAAATTTTAAATCATTTTGTTTTGAATGATTAGTTGCGCGTGCGCGATGTTCATAGTTTTTTGCTGATTCAAGATCTTTAAGATTTCTGATTTTTTTAGATTTTTCAACTAGTCGATCCATATTCACAGCTCCATTTAAAAGACTCTTTTTTTTATTGGATTCGTGTCGTTCATTAATCTTTCCCAATAAACCCAATAATTGATCTTCTTTCCTAGGGATTCTGACTTTTACCATAAGCTTAGTTTTAAGCAATTAAACTTAGTTGGATTATAAGACATTAATTCATCCCAACACTAATTGGAATGAAAATAAACAAATATAATACTACTTAACGTAATGTTTTGGTTTATAATAAAGCAGTTTCTAATTTAAATTATTTAGTTTTATGAAACTGTCGAATTAAATTTTTATCGTTTATTTCCTATTAAAATTAACCAGCCTGATTTAAAAAGTAAAGCCTTATTGTAATTATTTTCTCAATTTAAAATCAAAATAAATTTGGTAAATACTCTTCTTTTTCAATGAATTTAAAATAGAGTATAATTGTTAAATAAAAATCACATTAATATCCTATTATTTGCCAATATAATTAGGTATTCGATTTGCTATTTCGATTAAATCAAAAGCTTTGTCTTATAATGTGGTTTTATTTTTCTAATTTTGTGCAAAATTTAGAATATTGTAACATGAGCAATAATTTGATCCTAGATAAATTAGAAGGTGTCTTCATCAGGTTTAAGGAGGTCGGACAATTAATTACCGATCCAGAAATGATGGGAGATATGAAACGCTTTGTAAAATTAAGCAAAGAATATAAAGAGCTGGAACTAGTAACCGAAGCTGCTAAAGAATACAAAAATGCTGTCGACACAATAGCAGAATCAAAAGATATCATTGCAAATGAGTCTGATGAGGAACTGCGTGAAATGGCTAAAATGGAATTAGATGAGCTAGAAGTTAAGCTTCCCGAAATGGAGCAAAATATCAAGCTTCTTTTGGTTCCTGCCGATCCTGAAGATTCTAAAAATGCGATTCTTGAGATTCGTGGTGGTACAGGTGGCGATGAAGCTAGTATTTTTGCTGGCGATTTGGCTAGAATGTACACTAAATACTGCGAAGCCAGAGGTTGGAAAGTTTCTGTTTCGAGTTTTAGTGAAGGAACATCGGGTGGATATAAGGAAATTGTTATGAATGTTACTGGCGAAGGAGTTTATGGTATATTAAAGTACGAATCGGGTGTACACCGGGTTCAACGTGTACCGCAAACCGAAACTCAGGGACGAGTGCATACTAGTGCAGCATCAGTAGCAGTATTGCCAGAAGCAGAAGAATTTGATGTTGATGTGAAAGAAAGCGATATCCGTAAAGATACATACTGTTCGTCGGGTCCAGGAGGTCAGTCAGTAAATACAACTTACTCGGCAATTCGATTAACTCATATTCCTACAAATATTGTTGTTACTTGTCAGGATCAGAAATCACAGTTGAAAAATCTTGCTAAAGCAATGATTGAATTACGTTCACGTATTTATGCAATGGAGCACCAAAAATATTTAGATGAAATTTCATCTAAACGTAAAACAATGGTTTCTACAGGCGATAGATCTGCAAAAATTCGAACGTATAATTATCCGCAAGGACGAGTTACCGATCATCGTATTAATCTTACCTTGTATAATTTGTCGGCAGTTATCGACGGAGATATTCAGGAAATTATCGATAAGCTTCAAATTGAAGAAAACGCAGAACGACTTAAAGAAAGTGGTTTATAAAGATATTGGCAGTGGTATTTCCACTGCCTTTTTTGTATTAACTAGTAAACAACCAAAAAAATGAACTATCAGGCATTATTCGAGCAAATTAGAAAGAAGAAGAGTTTCCTTTGTGTAGGTTTAGATAGTGATGTGAAGAAAATACCTTCTCATCTTATGAATTTCGAAGATCCGGTTTTCGAATTCAATAAAGCAATTGTCGATGCTACAGCAGAGTATACTGTAGCCTATAAGCCTAATGTTGCATTTTATGAATGCAGAGGAGCAGCAGGATGGTTAAGTCTCGAGAAAACTGTAAACTATATCAAAGAAACATACCCAGATATATTTTTAATTGCTGATGCTAAGCGAGGAGATATTGGAAATACCTCTAAAATGTATGCCAGTGCATTTTTAGAAAATATGCCTTTCGATTCAATAACTGTAGCACCATATATGGGAGAGGATTCAGTAAGCCCATTTCTTGAGTATAAAAACAAATGGGTAATCTTACTTGCTCTTACATCAAACAAGGGGGCCTTCGATTTTCAGTTTTTTCAGGAAGGAGAACAGAAAATGTTTGAGAAAGTGCTGGAAAAATCTCAGGAATGGGGAACTAAGGATAATATGATGTATGTTGTTGGTGCTACCAAGGCCGAAATGTTAGGCGATATTCGAAAAATTGCTCCAAAACATTTCTTGTTGGTACCAGGAGTTGGTGCTCAGGGTGGAAGTTTACAGGAAGTTGCAAAATATGGAATGAACGAAGCTTGTGGTTTGCTTGTGAATTCTTCCCGAGGAATTATTTTTGCCGATACTTCAGAAAATTTTGCAAAAACAGCAGGGGAAAAATCTAAAGAACTTCAATTAGAAATGGAAGATCTTTTAAAAGAAAAATCTGTAATTTAATTATTGCAATAATAACAATTAAGAGTGGCTGTCATTGATTAGCCACTTTTTTATTGTCTATTGATTAGTAAATTGTTAAATTCGGGATGATGATAAAATATCTATTGTATGACCGAGGATTTTTTGCAATTTATATGGAAATCTCGTTTGTTTAAAGATGAGAATATTTTTTCTACTCAAGGTGATGTGATAGAAATATTGGATGTTGGTAGGCAAAATTTTGATGCAGGTCCCGATTTTTTCGATGCCAGAATTAAAATTAATGATATTCTTTGGGCTGGAAATGTTGAAATTCACATAAAATCATCTTATTGGTATACTCATAAACATCACGAAGATGAAGCCTATGAGAACGTAATTCTTCATGTAATTTATGAAGATAATGGCAATGTAATACTTAATAATGATCGTTTGTTGCCAAGTTTAAAGTTAGACTTTAATCCTGCTTTGTTAGCTAACTATAATGCTTTAATGAATTCCCAAAAATGGATTCCTTGTTTTGATGATATCAATTCGGTCGATCGCTTTTTTGTTCGAAATTGGCTTCAAAGAATGATGGTGGAACGCTTAGAAAGAAAATCAAAAGAAATTCAAGAGATCTTAAAACAAAATTCATTTTCCTGGGAAGAAACTTTTTATCAACTTTTGGCGCGTTATTTTGGAATGAAAGTTAATTCAGATCCGTTTCAGCAATTGGCACAATCTGTATCAATTAATATTTTATCGCGACAGAAAAATTCACTTTTACAAATAGAAGCTTTGTTGTTTGGTCAGGCAGGAATGCTTAATTTAGAATGTGAAGATTTGTACTTTAAGGATTTGTGCAGAGAGTATAAATTTTTAGCTGCTAAATATAATTTATCTCCTATGCCCGAAAGCCGATGGAAGTGGTTGCGTTTAAGGCCAGCTAATTTTCCAACTATTCGAATTGCGCAATTGGCATCTTTAATATTTAAAACAAACGCTTTGTGTGCGCAAATAATTAATGCGGCAAGTTATGCTAAAATAAAAGAAATTTTTAATGTCGAAACGTCTCCTTATTGGCGTAATCATTATCAGTTTGGTAAAGAATCTGTATCGCGGCATAAAAAATTAGGTTCCTCTGCGATCGATGGAATAATTATAAATTCAGTTGTTCCTCTAATGTTTGTGTATGGACAAAATAATGGTATGCCTAAAATTAAAGATAAAGCTCTTGAACTCCTTGATCAGATGCCTGCAGAAAATAATTCGGTTATAAATAAATGGAAAGATTGTGGGGTAGAAGTAAAATCTGCATTTTATTCTCAATCATTACTGCAACTAAAATCAAATTATTGCGATAAATTTAGATGTTTGCAATGTGAATTCGGAAATAGAATAATTCGAGCAGGGAATGTAAATACTAATAAAATCTAAAAATTATTATATCTCTTAGGATGTCTATGGATATTGATTATCTTAGATTATTATTGATCGTTTTTTATGAATAAACAGAAGATTTGGGAAGAAAATATTCGCACTGTTAGTATTGCACTATCTTTTATGGCTCTTGCAGTTCTTACTGGTACTGTAGGCTACATGTATCTAAATGAAGCATACAATTGGATCGATGCGCTATATATGACTGTTATTACTATTTCTACTGTAGGCTTTAAAGAGGTGCATGCTCTATCCGATGCTGGAAAACTGTTCACCATTTTTCTTATTTTTATAAGTTTTGGAATTTTTGGTTATATGGCATCGGCTATAACGCGTTTTATTTTAGATGGTGTTTTTCGTCGAAACTTAAAAGATTATAGAATTGTGAAAAAAATAGATAAATTAAATGGTCACGTGATAGTATGTGGTTTTGGCCGTAATGGAAAACAAGCAAGTCTTGAATTAATAGAGCATGGCGAGAAAGTTGTTGTCGTCGATTCAAAAGAAACAGCTATCGATCGGGTTCGAATGTTTCCCGATTTGTATTTTATCCAAGGTGATGCTACGCAGGAAGAAGTTTTGGATATGGCAAATATTTCTAAAGCTTCGGCCTTAATTACAGCCATTCCCAACGATGCTGAAAATGTTTATGTTGTGCTAACTGCGCGGGAAATGAATCCAGAATTAAGAATTATTTCCAGATCTTCAAATAGTCAATCCGATCACAAGCTAAAAAGAGCTGGCGCAGATAATGTGATAATGCCTGATCGCCTTGGTGGACAGCAAATGGCAAAGCTTGTGGCTCAGCCTGATGTTATCGAGTTCCTAGATAATATATTATTACAATCTTCAGAAGGTGTAAAACTAGAAGAGGTTAGTTGTCATGGATTAGCAGGTTGCTTTATAGAAAAATCAATAAAAGAATTAAGTGTAAGGAATAGATCAGGTGCAAATATTATAGGTTTAAAAAATGATGAAGGAGCTTATGTTTATAATCCTGCTCCCGAATTAGTCATTAAAGATAATTATCATCTTTTCGTATTGGGAAGTAAGAAGCAAATTGATAGCTTAAAAAAGCTTCTTTTAAGTGGAAATTGATTTTTTGAGAGTTGAAAATATAGTATGAATTAAAATTACAATCCGATTGTGATTTTTTTTTGTCGTTATAAATCAAGGGATTGTGATTTTATTATAAAAAATTCCAATAAAATATTTGGAAAGTTGCTATTTCAACTGTTATATTTGCAGCCACTTTCAACGGAGAGTGGATTTATAAAATGGTTGTTTAGTAGTATTTTATAGGCAGTGGTAGGGTGGACGTAGGAATCTTTTTTTTTATTTGATTGTTTACACCTACTAAACATCCAATTTTTATTTCTTTTTTTTTTTTTTTGAATTAGGATTTGGAGATTAGGAAATAAATTCTTTATCTTTGCAGCCGCTTTTGGAGCGAAGAAATCTTATGGAGTGCTAGTATTTATAAGGCTTTAATAAGATTTTGAGTTCAAAAAAAGTTCAAAAAACATTTGCGGGATAAAATAAAAAGTGTTTATCTTTGCAGCCGCTAATCCAAGGGGGTTAGTTGAAAAAAAAAGACATTCTGGGGTTGTAAGATTTGAGGTTTTGGTCTTCGAAATTTTTTAAAAAATATTTCAATTTTTATTTGGATTTAGAAATAAAAACCTGTTATCTTTGCGCTCGCTTTTCCGCTCAGGTTTTTGAGTGATAATGAAAGGAAAAAAACAGAACGAAAGCGTTCTTTGAAAATACTGAAAACGAAAAAAGTTAGGTAAAATACAAGAATAAAACCTTGTCAATAAAATTTACGAAAACTTTGATACATCCAACGAGCAGAATTAAATAAAAACTTTTATACAACGAAGAGTTTGATCCTGGCTCAGGATGAACGCTAGCGACAGGCCTAACACATGCAAGTCGAGGGGTAACATTACTGCTTGCAGTAGATGACGACCGGCGCACGGGTGAGTAACGCGTATGCAACCTACCTTGTACAGGGGGATAGCCCGGAGAAATCCGGATTAATACCGCATAATATGATTTATTCGCATGAATTAATTATTAAATCTACGGAGGTACAAGATGGGCATGCGTAGCATTAGTTAGTTGGTAAGGTAACGGCTTACCAAGACGATGATGCTTAGGGGGTCTGAGAGGATAGTCCCCCACACTGGTACTGAGACACGGACCAGACTCCTACGGGAGGCAGCAGTGAGGAATATTGGTCAATGGGCGAAAGCCTGAACCAGCCATGTCGCGTGCAGGATGACGGCCCTATGGGTTGTAAACTGCTTTTTTACAGGAATAATTGCAGATACGTGTATTTGTTTGAAGGTACTGTATGAATAAGGATCGGCTAACTCCGTGCCAGCAGCCGCGGTAATACGGAGGATTCGAGCGTTATCCGGATTTATTGGGTTTAAAGGGTCCGTAGGCGGGCGATTAAGTCAGTGGTGAAATCTCAGAGCTCAACTCTGAAACTGCCATTGATACTGGTTGTCTTGAATTTAGTTGAGGTGGGCGGAATACGTTATGTAGCGGTGAAATGCATAGATATAACGTAGAACACCGATTGCGAAGGCAGCTCACTAAGCTAACATTGACGCTGATGGACGAAAGCGTGGGGAGCGAACAGGATTAGATACCCTGGTAGTCCACGCCGTAAACGATGATTACTCGTTGTGCACGATACACAGTGCGTGACTGAGCGAAAGCATTAAGTAATCCACCTGGGGAGTACGTTGGCAACAATGAAACTCAAAGGAATTGACGGGGGCCCGCACAAGCGGAGGAACATGTGGTTTAATTCGATGATACGCGAGGAACCTTACCTGGACTTAAATGCAGTTTGAACGGCTTAGAAATAGGCTTTCTCTTCGGAGCAAACTACAAGGTGCTGCATGGTTGTCGTCAGCTCGTGCCGTGAGGTGTCGGGTTAAGTCCCATAACGAGCGCAACCCCTATCGTTAGTTGCTAACAGGTAATGCTGAGGACTCTAGCGAGACTGCCACCGTAAGGTGAGAGGAAGGTGGGGATGACGTCAAATCAGCACGGCCCTTACGTCCAGGGCTACACACGTGTTACAATGGCCGATACAAAGGGCAGCTACCAGGTGACTGGATGCTAATCTCTAAAGTCGGTCTCAGTTCGGATCGGAGTCTGCAACTCGACTCCGTGAAGTTGGATTCGCTAGTAATCGCATATCAGCAACGATGCGGTGAATACGTTCCCGGGCCTTGTACACACCGCCCGTCAAGCCATGGAAGCCGAGGGGACCTGAAGTTCGTAACCGCAAGGATCGACCTAGGGTAAAATTGGTAACTGGGGCTAAGTCGTAACAAGGTAGCCGTACCGGAAGGTGTGGCTGGAACACCTCCTTTCTGGAGTGTGGAGTATCGACAAATGTTTAGTGAATTAGGTGAGGAATTGTTTGACTATTTCCTAGCTTTTTTATTCGTTTTCAACAAATAAATCATACCATAACCCATAGCGTTAGGGTGTTTACACCGCTAAGCGTATAGGTAATTACAGTCCTGTAGCTCAGTTGGTTAGAGCACTACACTGATAATGTAGGGGTCCGCAGTTCAAATCTGCGCAGGACTACATCATAATTATTAATTATTAATTTTTAATTAATAATTGAAGTGAAACGTAATATGGGGGATTAGCTCAGTTGGCTAGAGCGCCTGCCTTGCACGCAGGAGGTCATCGGTTCGACTCCGATATTCTCCACAATAAGATACTATGATGTATTTGTAAAGTTCTTTGACATATTGGAAAAAAAATTAAAGTAGAAGTAACCAAAGTAAAGAAACAACGATTGATTTTGGCAACAAGATTGATATTTTGTTAACACAATAAGAAGTAATTAAGGGCGTATGGCGGATGCCTAGGCTCTCAGAGGCGATGAAGGACGTGATAAGCTGCGATAAGCTATGGATAGGTGCAAATAACCTTTGAACCGTAGATTTCCGAATGGGGCAACCCACTCAGCAATGAGTATTCGAAAGAAGGCAAACCCGGAGAACTGAAACATCTAAGTACCCGGAGGAGAAGAAAACAAAAGTGATTCCCCTAGTAGTGGCGATCGAACGGGGATCAGCCCAAACCTATATTGTTTCGGCAATGTAGGGGTTGTAGGACTGCGATATGAAGAAGCAAGTGAAGTGGAATTGTTTGGAAAGACAAACCGTAGAGAGTGAAAGTCTCGTACACGTAAGCGAAGCAATTCTAGCAGTATCCTGAGTAGCGCGGAACACGAGAAATTCTGTGTGAATCAGCCAGGACCATCTGGTAAGGCTAAATACTCCTGAGAGACCGATAGTGAACAAGTACCGTGAGGGAAAGGTGAAAAGCACCTCGAACAGAGGAGTGAAAGAGTACCTGAAACCGTACGCCTACAAGCGGTCGGAGCACTTTAGGGTGTGACGGCGTGCCTTTTGCATAATGAGCCTACGAGTTACTCCTCACTAGCGAGATTAAGCACTTCAGGTGCGTAGTCGAAGCGAAAGCGAGTCTTAATAGGGCGTAAAGTTAGTGGGGGTAGACGCGAAACTTGGTGATCTACCCATGGTCAGGCTGAAGCTCTGTTAAACCAGAGTGGAGGGCCCAACCCGTTGACGTTGAAAAGTCTTGGGATGAACTGTGGGTAGGGGTGAAAGGCCAATCAAACTGAGAAATAGCTCGTACTCCCCGAAATGCATTTAGGTGCAGCGTCAGAGTCGAGAGTTATAGAGGTAGAGCTACTGATTGGATGCGAGGGCTTCACCGCCTATCAAATCCAGACAAACTCCGAATGCTATAACTTATATCTGGCAGTGAGCCCATGGGTGCTAAGGTCCATGGACGAGAGGGAAAGAACCCAGACCATCAGCTAAGGTCCCCAAATGTATGTTAAGTTGAACAAACGAGGTGAGATTGCATTGACAGCTAGGATGTTGGCTTGGAAGCAGCCATTCATTTAAAGAGTGCGTAACAGCTCACTAGTCGAGCGATCTTGCATGGATGATAATCGGGCATAAAACATACTACCGAAGCTATGGATTTAGAAATTATTCTAACTGGTAGGGGAGCATTCTAGCGGCGCAGAAGCAGTGTGGTAATGCATTGTGGAGCTTCTAGAAAAGCAAATGTAGGCATAAGTAACGATAAGCGGAGTGAGAAACTCCGCCGCCAATAGACTAAGGTTTCCTGATCAACGCTAATCGGATCAGGGTAAGTCGGGACCTAAGGGGTAGCCGAAGGGCGAACTCGATGGACAACCGGTTAATATTCCGGTACCCGCTATAACTGCGATGGGGTGACGAAGAGATGATAACGCCGCGAACTGACGGAATAGTTCGTTGAAGGACGTATGCTATGATAGATGTAGGAAAATCCGCATTTAGAGCTGAAATCTGATAGTACAGCAATGCTACGGCAGCGCTGATAGTGCGTGTAATTTTACTTCCAAGAAAAACCTCTAAGCATCAGGTTATAGTGGCCCGTACCACAAACCGACACAGGTAGTCAAGTAGAGCATACTAAGGCGCTCGAGTGATTCATGGCTAAGGAACTCGGCAAAATCGTCCTGTAACTTCGGGAGAAAGGACGCTCACAGCAATGTGAGCCGCAGTGAAAAGGCCCAGGCGACTGTTTACCAAAAACACATGGCTTTGCAAAATCGAAAGATGAAGTATAAGGCCTGACACCTGCCCGGTGCCGGAAGGTTAAGTGGAGATGTTAGCTTCGGCGAAGCATTGAAATGAAGCCCCGGTAAACGGCGGCCGTAACTATAACGGTCCTAAGGTAGCGAAATTCCTTGTCGGGTAAGTTCCGACCTGCACGAATGGTGTAACGATCTGGGCACTGTCTCAGCCATGAGCTCGGTGAAATTGTAGTATCGGTGAAGATGCCGATTACCCGCAACGGGACGGAAAGACCCCGTGAACCTTTACTGCAGCTTTACATTGATTTTGGGTAAGTGATGTGTAGGATAGGACGGAGACAACGAAGCGGTATCGCCAGGTATCGTGGAGTCGCCCTTGAAATACGTCCCTTTGCTTACTTGGAGTCTAACGTCTAACGACGGACAGTGTATGGTGGGTAGTTTGACTGGGGTGGTCGCCTCCAAAAGAGTAACGGAGGCTTCTAAAGGTACCCTCAATACGTTTGGTAATCGTGTGAAGAGTGCAATGGCACAAGGGTGCTTGACTGTGAGACATACAAGTCGAGCAGGTACGAAAGTAGAGCATAGTGATCCGGTGGTTCCGTATGGAAGGGCCATCGCTCAAAGGATAAAAGGTACTCCGGGGATAACAGGCTGATCGCTCCCAAGAGCTCATATCGACGGAGCGGTTTGGCACCTCGATGTCGGCTCGTCACATCCTGGGGCTGGAGAAGGTCCCAAGGGTTGGGCTGTTCGCCCATTAAAGTGGCACGCGAGCTGGGTTCAGAACGTCGTGAGACAGTTCGGTCCCTATCTGTTGTGGGCGTTGGAAATTTGCGAGGATCTGACTCTAGTACGAGAGGACCGGGTTGGACTAACCTCTAGTGTATCTGTTGTGGCGCCAGCTGCATAGCAGAGTAGCTACGTTGGGCAGGGATAAGTGCTGAAAGCATCTAAGCACGAAGCCTACCTCAAGATGAGATTTCCTTTAAGGGTCGTTGGAGACTACAACGTTGATAGGTTGCAGGTGTAAAGGTGGTGACATCAAAGCCGAGCAATACTAATTACCCTAAGACTTCTGAGTGATAAGGTCAATGGCTGAATCTAACAAAGGTACTTTTTCTTTATTTTTTTTCGATATGTTATGATATTAGTTATCCACTTGATGTAAGATCAAGGAAAATGGATACAATGATTTTAGGTGTTTATAGCGACAAGGTTCCACCTCTTCCCATTCCGAACAGAGAAGTTAAGCTTGTTAGCGCCGATGGTACTGCCGAAAGGTGGGAGAGTAGGTCGACGCCAACCTTTAAAAGAGTCTTATTCTTTATGAATAAGACTCTTTTTTTTTGCTCTAGTTTGAAGTAAATTATTATAATAGCAGATTATTTAACTTCAATAAAAAATGAGACTATAAAAGTCCCATTTTCTTAATTCTTTCCAAATCTTCGGGAGTGTCTATCCCTATCGATTCATGAGAGGTTATTTCGGTTTGTATCCAATAACCATTTTCCAGCCATCTTAATTGTTCGAGGGATTCGGATAATTCGAGTGGAGTTTGACTTAAATTAGTTATTTCCATTAGTGTTTCTAATTTATAAGCATACATTCCGATATGTTTGTAAAAAATACCTTTTTCTAGCCACTTGTCTTTTTCTATTCCTCGTAAATAAGGAATTGCAGAACGACTAAAGTAAAGTGCTTTTTTTTCATTACTAATAACTGCTTTTACTTTATTGGGATCAAAAATTTCGTTTTGTTTTGAAATTGCTTTAACCAAAGTTGCAATTTGTGTAGAAGAGTTATTAAAGCACTTCATTACAGCTTTTATCTGTTCTGGTTGAATAAATGGCTCGTCGCCTTGTATATTAATTACAACATCGTGCTTATTTGATGTTGTTTCTAAAATTTTAGAAACGGCTTCAGCTATTCTATCAGTTCCACTTTGGTGATCAGCAGAGGTCATAATTACATTTCCACCAAAAGATTCTACTGTTTTTTTTATTCTCTCATCGTCAGTAGCTACCCAAACTTCTTTTATTGCTAAGCTAGTTTGTTCGTATACTCGCTGAATCATTGGTTTACCATTAATATCGGCAAGAGGTTTTCCAGGGAATCTTGTGGATGCA
This sequence comes from uncultured Marinifilum sp., assembly GCF_963677195.1. Taxonomy (NCBI): domain Bacteria; kingdom Pseudomonadati; phylum Bacteroidota; class Bacteroidia; order Marinilabiliales; family Marinifilaceae; genus Marinifilum; species uncultured Marinifilum sp. The sequence continues at coordinate 360,102 of NZ_OY781918.1, read as the reverse complement.
TACCTGGCGGGAATAATTCCTAAAAATTTCATTTTATTTATTTTACCGTAGTTAAATTACTTTGGCAAAGTAAATAAAAATTCAGAACCTTTGCCTAATTTGCTCTTCGCAATTATTTTGCCTCCATGGCCAATAACAATTTTCTTAGCAATTGCTAGTCCTAAGCCTGTACTACTTTCGTTAGCAGTTGTTTTTGCACTTGTTTTGCCAAATTCAGTAAATAACTTTGAAAGTTCATTTTCAGGTATTCCTACTCCCTGATCTTTTATTGAAATGCTTATGTTTGAACTATTTTCAATAATTGAAATTAATATATTTGTATCTGGATTTGAATATTTTATTGCATTACTGATTAAATTATGTAGTACCTGCTCAATTTTACTTTTATCAAAACTTAAGAGTTTTGTTTTAAGCTTAGATTCGAATTTAAAGGAAATGTTTTTTTTACGTGCAAATACCTTATTTATTTTAATAACGTGTTTGGTTGTTTCTTCTATATCATTAATACTTTTTTCTAGTTCAAGTTTTCCTAATTCTATTTTTGAGATATCTAATAAATCGTTAAGTAAATGAAGTGAAAAATTACTACTATCTTTTATTAAAGTTAAAAGTTCTTCTTTTTCCTCTTTTGGAAATTCATTTTCTGATTCGAGTAAAATTTCTGAAAAGGAGTTAATTGCACCAATAGGATTTCGAAGATCATGAGCGGCAATTCCTAAGAATTTAGATTTTTGTTCACTCAGTATTTGTAAGGTTTTGTTTTGATCTTCAAGCCTTTTTTTTCGTTCTTCTAATTCAGTATGATCATCTACTATTATTAGAATGTAATTTTTATCGTGATAACGAATATATTTAGTGGTGTATATGAAGTGTTTGGTGTTTTTGTTCTTGGTACCATAAAATTCCCGGCTTAAACTCTGTTTGTAAATTGGAATTTTTTGAGACATCGTTTTAATAATATTTTTTCTTAGCGTACAGGTTTTACAGTAAGGCGTAGTTCCACAATCAGCATTGGCTTCAACAGCAAATGAACAACCAATTGCGTTACCACATAATTTCCCCATAATTTGTTCTTCTCTTTTCTCAAATAGGATGGAAAAAGAATCATTAAAATTATTTACTCGTATTGATTCATCAACAATAAAAATAGCAGAAGTGATATTTTCAAATAAAATATTGAGAAATTCGTTAGATTCTTTTAGGTTCGTTAATTCTAAAGCCATTGTAAATGTTTAATTAGTTTAGTAATTAAAGTATTCTTACGCTTTTATCGAAAAAAGGATACTAAAAAATTAACATTCTTTAGGGATATTAAGCTAAGTAAAAGATTTAAATAAATTTAAAAAGTAGTAATTTTGTCAGGTAGTCTGTTAAAATTACAGGTTTTTATAATTTAAAAGATTTTTTATTTGATGGATGTACAAAAAATTAAGCAGAGATTTGGAATTATTGGTAGAACTAATGAACTAAATCGTGCACTTGATATTGCAGTACAGGTAGCTCCTACTGATTTATCTGTATTGATAACTGGTGAAAGTGGAACTGGAAAAGAAGTGTTTCCGCAAATAATACATCAGTTTAGTGCTCGTAAGCATGCACCGTATATTCCTGTTAATTGTGGTGCTATTCCTGAGGGTACTATTGATTCGGAATTATTTGGACACGAAAAAGGTGCTTTTACAGGAGCCTTATCCGATAGAAAGGGATACTTTGAAGTGGCCAACAAGGGAACTATTTTTCTGGATGAAATTGGAGAATTGCCTTTATCTACGCAAGTACGATTATTACGGGTATTGGAGACTGGTGAATTTATTAAAGTAGGATCCTCAAAGGTTTTAAAAACTGATGTTAGAGTTGTAGCTGCTACCAATGTGAATATTCCTGTTTCGGTAAGAGAAGGTAGGTTTAGAGAAGATCTGTATTATCGATTAAATACTGTTCCTATTAGTATGCCGCCCTTGCGTGAAAGACAGGAGGATATTCATCTTTTATTTAGAAAATTTGCCCAAGATTTTGCCGAAAGATATAGAATGCCGCCTTTGCGTTTGGAAGAAGGTGCACAGCAAGTTCTTAAATCGTATCGATGGCCTGGTAATATTCGACAATTAAAAAATATTACTGAGCAAATTTCTATCATAGAGAAAGAAAGGTTGATAAGTGCGGTTAATTTACAGACTTATTTACCTGTAAATGATGAGCAATTGCTACCTGCAATTTATACTGATAGTAAAAAACAGGATCAAAGTTTTTCATCAGAACGAGAAATTCTTTATCAGGTATTGTTCGATATGAAAAAAGATATGTCGGACCTAAAAAAATTAGTATTTGATTTAATGCAGAAAAGCGGAGATTCAACTGATTTGCAGAAAGATAATGCTGTGCTTATTAGGAAGTTGTATGAAGATCAGGATGTTGATATTCTTCAGCATCAGTCTGTACAGCAAGCCGCAGTAAATATTTCTACTGATAATAATTCTGTAATTCAGGATACAGAGGTATTTGTAGAAGAATCTTTATCCTTGGAAGAAAAAGAAATAGAGTTGATTAAGAAAGCCCTTGAAAAACACAATGGGAAACGTAAATATGCTGCTCAGGATTTAGGAATCTCAGAACGTACACTTTATCGTAAAATCAAAGAGTACGAAATCAATTAATATTAACAAATTATTGTTATTTTTATTTTCAATATATGAATAAGATTAAGTTTATAATAATAAGTATTGCTATAGCTGCTGTTTTTACTGCCTGCAAAGTATCCTACTCTTTTACCGGAGGTACCTTATCAACGAGTGTAAAAACTTTTTCGGTACAATATTTTCCAAATCGTGCTCCTTTGGTTAATCCAAACTTAAGCGATCAATTTGTAGAAGAATTAAAAGAAAAATTTAGAAATCAGACATCTTTAGACGAAATTGTAGATGCAGAAGGTCATCTTAATTTTGAGGGAGAGATAACTGGTTATAGAACTCAGGCATTAGATATTAAAGCTGATGAAATTGCAGCGACCAACCGTTTAACGGTAACTATAAAAGTTCGTTTTACCAACGAAATAGAAAGTGAAAACGACTTTGATAAGAGTTTTTCTGCTTTTGCCGATTACGATAGTACAAAGCAGTTAACCGATGTTGAAGATTCATTATTAGAAGAAATTTTAGAACAAATTATTGATGATATTTACAACGAAGCAGTTGTAAACTGGTAATAATTATGGAGCAAAGCATGTTACAGAATTGGGTTAAAGATTTAAAGAAAATGGATAAGAATAGTTATAGGGAATTAAAAGACCTTACTAACAGATATCCTTTTTTTGAGCTTGCTCATGTTTTATTGCTAAAGAATTTAAACGATAATAAAAGCATTCGTTTTAAGGAGGAATTGCAGAATTCTTCTCTGCAAATTTCGGATAGGCGACAGCTTTTTCTTTTACTAAATAATAGACTTAAATTTCAGGTTTTCAAACAAGAGGGAAAAGATACAAATGTTACCAATTATCAAGAGAATGAAGTTGTAAAAACATTTGTATCAGATTCAGATTGTCGAGAAAAAGAGGAAGAAAATAAAGAGATTAATAAGGATGAGATATTTGAGTTTTCGGAGGGATTGGAGATAGAGGAAACGAAAGAACAGGATTATCAATCTGCAACAATTGATAGTGAGGGAGATATTCTCGAACTTTCAGAATCTGAAAAATTAGAAAACAAGGAGAAGGATTCGACAAAAGAAGATCTCTTAATTTCGGCCACAGAAGTTTATCATATTGGCTATGGTGGAAATTTATATACACTTTCTGACGAAAATTTAACAGAAGAAACTAAATTATCCGCTAATTCGAGTAGTAAAAAAATAAGTAAAGAAGTAGAAGTGTCTTCCGAAAATGAGCATGATAATTCAACTAAAAAGAAGAATAAATCATTAAAAAGTAATGATCTTATTGATAATTTTATTCAGAATGAGCCAAATATTCAGCGAAATGTAAAAGTTGTTGATAAACAAGAAGATATTTCGAAGGACAGTATACGTGAAAATGACGGTTTTATGAGTGAAACTTTAGCATCTATATATGTGAAACAGAAGCTTTTCGATAAAGCAATTTCGGTTTATCAGAAATTAGTGTTGAAAAATCCCGAAAAAAACGTTTACTTTGCGAGTCAGATTGAGAAAATAGAAAAATTAAAAAAACAGTAAATAAATATAAGTATGTATACCATTGTTTCAGTATTGATTTTAATTGTTTGTGTGCTATTGGTGTTAATCGTATTAGTACAAAACTCAAAAGGAGGTGGATTAGCATCTAACTTTTCGTCTTCTAATCAGATTATGGGGGTTAAAAAAACTACCGATTTTCTTGAAAAAGCAACTTGGGGTTTAGCTGTAGCTTTATTACTTCTTTGTCTTGGTTCAGTGTTAACAATCGATAAAGAGGAAGTAAGAGAAGACAGGTCTGCAATAGAACAACAATTGCAAGAACAGGAAACTACTCCTGAAATGCCTGCTTTCCCAACAGATGCTGCAGTAACTTCACAGGATACAGCAAATTAAGATATTAGCTTAATTAAGCAAAATGTCAGTATGTCATACATATTGACATTTTTTTTGCACTTATATCTTATTGTAATTCAGTATATTTATATTTCTTTTTTTTATATATGTGAATTCATAGGAAGATATAGCTTTATCAGTTCTTTTATATTCTGAAATATTGTCAATAAAATTCGATTGGCACAGAATATGAAGGAGGGTGAGTCGAAAATGTAAATAATAACTTTAAATATTTTGAAAAATGGCAGAATTAAAAGGTAAAATTCTTGCGGGAAAGATCTTAGTTGAGCCAACCGCAGTTGAGGAAAAAACTGCAAGTGGTATTATTATTCCAGACTCAGCAAAGGAAAAACCATTAAAGGGGAAAGTTGTTTTAACAGGTGCTGATAAAACTGACGAGCCTATGGAGATCAAAGTAGGAGATGTTGTTTTCTATGGTAAATATTCGGGTACAGAGTTAGAAATTAACAACGAAGATTATTTGTTAATGTCACAGTCGGATATTTTATACATTGTTTAATCTGAACAAAGAATTTTCAAAATTAATTAAAAAATGGCTAAAGAAATAAAATTCAATATTGAAGCTCGCGACTTACTAAAAAAAGGTGTTGACGAGTTGGCAAATGCAGTTAAAGTAACCTTAGGACCAAAAGGTAGAAATGTTGTTATCGATCGTAAATTCGGTGCTCCACAAATTACTAAAGATGGTGTAAGCGTTGCTAAAGAAATCGAATTATCAGATCCAGGTGCAAATATGGGTGCACAAATGGTAAAAGAAGTTGCTTCAAAAACTGGCGACGATGCAGGTGATGGTACAACTACAGCTACTGTATTAGCTCAGTCGATTATTAATGTTGGTTTGAAAAACGTTACTGCAGGTGCAAATCCAATGGACTTGAAACGTGGTATCGATACTGCAGTAGCAGCTGTGGTAGCAAACATTAAAGAGCAATCGCAAATTATTGGTGAAGATTCAGATAAAATTCAGCAGGTAGCGCAAATATCAGCCAATAATGATAAAAAAGTTGGAGCATTAATTGCCGATGCTTTTAAAGCTGTAACTAAAGAAGGAGTTATTACTGTAGAGGAAGCAAAAGGGACCGAAACTCACGTTAAAGTGGTTGAAGGTATGCAGTTTGATCGTGGTTATATTTCTCCATATTTTATTACCGATGGCGATAAAATGGAAGCTGATTTAGAGAATCCATTTATTTTATTGTACGATAAAAAAATATCTACAATGAAAGAGTTAATGTCGGTATTGGAACCAGCAGCTCAGGCAGGCCGTCCTTTAATGATTATTGCTGAAGATGTGGAAGGTGAAGCTTTGGCTACTTTGGTTGTAAACCGTTTAAGAGGTTCTCTTAAGGTTGCTGCTGTTAAAGCTCCAGGTTTTGGCGATAGAAGAAAAGAAATGTTGGAAGATATTGCTATTCTAACCGGAGGTGTTGTAATTTCTGAAGAAAAAGGAATGAAATTAGAGCAAGCTACTTTAGATATGCTTGGTCAGTCTGAGAAGATTACAATCGATAAAGAAAATACAACTATTGTAAATGGTGCTGGCGATAAAGCTACCATAGATGCTCGTGTTGCTCAAATCAAAACATTGATTGAAAACTCAACATCTGATTACGATACAGAAAAACTACAGGAAAGATTGGCTAAATTAGCTGGTGGTGTAGCTGTACTTTACGTAGGAGCTGCTTCTGAAGTTGAAATGAAAGAAAAGAAAGACCGTGTTGATGATGCATTAAGTGCTACTCGTGCGGCAGTAGAAGAAGGAATTGTTCCTGGTGGTGGTGTTGCATATATTCGTGCAATTTCGGCTTTAGAAGGTCTTAAAGGAGAAAATGAGGACGAAACAACAGGTATCGAAATTATTAAGCGTGCTGTTGAAGAGCCATTACGTCAGATTGTAGCTAATGCAGGTGGTGAAGGTGCTGTTGTTGTTGATAAAGTTAAAGCCGGAGAAAAAGATTTTGGGTACAATGCTCGTATGGATGTGTATCAGAATTTATTCGAAGCTGGAGTTATCGATCCTGCTAAAGTATCTCGTGTAGCTCTTGAGAATGCTGCATCAATTGCAGGTATGTTCTTAACTACCGAGTGTGTGTTAATCGACGAACCAGAAGAAACTCCTCCAATGGCTCCTCCAGCAATGGGTGGTGGAATGCCAGGTATGATGTAAGATTTATTTCATCGATATATTGTAAAGGCGACCATTGGTCGCCTTTTTTAGTATTTGTGAATTACTAAAGGAGGCATTAAAAAATGCTCTTTTATTAATCTTTTATTTAGTCTTTTGCTCATGCTATTATAAATGGTGCCTGCATAATCCCATGAAGTTCCCGAAGAAGAAATTTTACCTACCCAAATAGGTTTCAGGCTTTTAACATCAACTAAATAAGTATGAAAAACAGCATTGGGACTTTCCGATTTTCTAATTTCACCATTTGAGGTAATTCTTTCACTTATCTCATAATAATATGAGGTTTGATTAACAACTAAAATTGCTTTGCACTGAGATTCTTTAAGAGTGTGCATAAAATCAGAATAATTTACATCAACATTTACTTTAAATTTGTCGGTAGATTTTGTAAGTAAAGTTCTTGAATTGGCAATTTTATCGTAGATGCAGTTTTCCATTATTTTTCTGCTATCCATATCTGCAATATTATTAATATTATCACGAAAGTATGTGTCGTAAGTAGTCTCGTTTAAGGTTTTAAGATTAATATCATTAAATAAACTTACAACAAAAATTTGCTGATATGCTTTTTTGCTTTGTTCGATATTTTCAAAAGAAACATAGGAACTAGCACAACTGCTTACAAAAATGGAAAGGCATATTATTAATAAATTTTTCATGTTTATTGATTTTATCGTAAGAACTATTGTTGTTTGTAGATATGACAATTTAATGTTGGAGTACACGTATTGGTAAAATCAATAAAATTGAATTAAGTAACAGAATGGCAAGAATTTTCAGAAATAAATAGGTTTAGTATGCAAAAAGAATAAAAAAAAGAGGATAGCAATTATCCTCTTAAATTTATCTTTTATTTTTTTCTATTTTTTCCATAATAACTTCCTGAACAGGCCGATTTTCAATTTTAGAATCGAGCCACGAAATTAAATCCAGATATAAAAAAGCCCTTTTTTCATAAGGATCTTTAGCTAATTTTTGCAGATCTATTCTCGATTTTTTTAATTCATCTTTTAGCTGATCGGGACTAATAGAGCTTAGCTTTCTAAGGAAGCGAAGAATGTATTTTTGAACTTCTTGTAAATCATCCATTTTAGCCAGGAATCTATATGTAGACCGTATTTGATATTCTAGTAATTCGGTATTTTCCAGTTCGTAATGACTAATTAAATTAAGAATTCTGCCAAAACAATGAATATCGCCACGAAGCGAAGTATCACGAACATCGGAAATACGATTTAGATATTTTATTGCTTCTTTGTATTGTCCATTCCCAAAATATAAACAGGCAATTTTATAGTAGAATACTAAAGCGCGATGGTTATCCATGCCAACTTTATTCTCTAATAGAAAATTCTCAATTTTCGGAACCAAGTGAATTCCCTTACTAAATGTTCCTTCCATGAAATGTCTGTTAATACGATGTACGTATAAAAACATGTGGAGTAGAATATTTAAATTGGAATTGTGTTTGAACTGATCTTTTTTCTCTAATTTTCGGAGTAATCGTAAATTTTTCTTAAAGGTGCTTACATGGTTTGTATAGAATAGGGCTACTAAAACATTATTAAGTCCTTTTAGATATAAATCGGTATGAACAGGTATCATTTCTGGATTTGTTAAGAATAAATCGACCCATTTTTGAGCATATTTATAGCACATTAAAAAATCCTGAACAATTAAATAATACCAAACATAGGATTGGTACAAATAAAGTTTCTCGAAAAAGCTAAGTGTTTGAATATCGTATGGAAGAAGATTGGTATTAAAAAATTCCTTAACCATTAGCATGTCTTTTTCGTTACGCACATATCCCACCTTAAGATATAAACCGTATAATCGGATCGACATATTGGAGAAAAACACGACGCCATCCATGGTTTTACTTATTTGGCTTGCTTCGCGAGTTATTTCTTCGGCTCTGTTTTCTATACTCTTGGTTACATATTGCGATTCTATTAATTTCTCGAATTGGATAATTTCAAAAACAAGAATATTTTTCATGTTTTTACGAGCCAATGTTTTTGTTTTATCCAGAATTCGCAGGCTTTGTTGATATAATCCTTTATTGTATAAAACTTTTGCATGATCGATTTGCTCACGAATACTAATACTAATATCGTGATTAACCTGAGTTAATCTTAAACTGGTAAGAAGTTGTTTGTAAAGATGAGCTTTAAGATTTGGAAGCTGAGATTGCTTAATATCTTTTGCTTTTTTCAATATTATAAGTTCGCTATACTCATCCATTTTATCCAAAACATCAAAAAGCTGTAAGAATTTTGTCTCTTTATCGCTGCTAATTCTGTTAGCATACAATTTAAAATTCCTTTTTTCTGATTTCGAAATCGATTTAATTAATTGAAACAGAGGATCTATTTGTTGTTTAGGCATTGTAATAAATGTGTAAGTTAACTGTTTGTAAAACAGTAAGGTTTCCAGTTTTCATATTGTTTGAACTTCGTATATTCTATTAAAAAACGATTTTCACAAACTTGTTTAATCGCTTACTTTTGAAATATCAAATCAAGAGAATGATACTTTAAAATTAAACAAGAAACAGAATATGCTTACAACAAATCTGTTATCAAAATTAACAAATTCTGATAAACCTGAAATAATTATTGGATTAAATCACGCTCTTGAATGTATTGGAGTAAATAAAGATTTACATAATTTAAGTCGTAATCAGGCAATAGAAGTAGAAAAAGTTATTGTTGAAAAATTTGCCGATTTAATTGATTTAGAAAGTGTTGTTAAATCAATAAAAGAAACAATTAGTGGAGAAGAGCTTGAAAACTTTAAACACGAAATTGTTGTTAAACTTAAGGATAAGCCTGTAAGTTCTACGAAAGCTCCAATTTATCGGAAACGAATCGACACTTTAAAGAGTTGTTTCGAAGAAGTTTCTGGTGACAATGTACTTTGAAAAACCATTTGTGATTGTTAACTCAATTGCTTTAGACAGTGAATTAAAAGCACTATCCCCCTTGTGCTTTTAAGAATCTGACTATTAACCAACATGAAGAAGCTAAGTTGTGACGGTGAGTGAGGATTTTATATTTCTTTTTGGCTTGTTTGTTATCAAACAAATCCAATCCGTTAGAATTAGTAGTTTAAAAGTAAGTTAGGTGTGATTATACTTTTTAAAGAAACATTCCAAACTTTATCGGATCGCTTAGATTCTTCTTGTTATATATACCTTTAAAAAAGTTTTTAATGACAAGGTATACTCAATTTGACCATCTTTTTGATTATGTTTTAATATTTAGTTGTGATTGCCGGACAGGAATATTTTCTTGTCCGGTATTTTTTTTGTATGAATTTTAAATCGAAATTTTAAAATAAAGACGAATTGAACTAGGAACAGTTTCGGTATATACATTAATGCTATTAATTTGGTTTAAGGGAACCTTTTCGAACGATTCTGTGGTAATATTCTTCTTATCTAGAATATTATGAAATAGAATACCAACTTCCGATTTTAGCTTTTTAACTTTAAATTTATAGATTATCGCTGCATCTAATCTTTGGTAATTAGGTTCTGATATAATTGTATTATAAGCAGAGAATATAGGAAAACCCGACCCATAAATATAATTTGCCGATAAATAAAATGGTTTTAAGGACAGTAAACCAGCAGTTTTAATTTCGTGTGTTTGATCGTGTAATGCTCTTACATATTCGCCTTCTTCCCGGAAATAATCAAAATTTTCTTTGGTTTTACTCAAGGAGTACGAAATCCAGAAAGTATGTTCTCCAAAATCTTTTTTAGCAAACAAATCGATACCATAGCTTTTGCTTTTACCTAGCGAAATATTTTCTAGTGTTCTATACTTATAGTACCGAGTATGTCCATTGGTTTTTTTATAATATCCTTCAAGACTAAATGTAAAGTTGTTTCGGTGGAAGGAACCTCCTAAAACATAATGTTCTGCTTTAACAACAGGAATATTTTCATCTGAGCCTACCCAAATGTATCGGTAACTACCATTATTACTAAGAACCGAACTTTTAGAAATAAATTGTTTGTACAAGCCAAAAGCTCCGTTAAATGAAAGTTCGTCGTTGGCTTTTATGCTAAGCGAAGCTCGTGGTTCCCAATAAAGTTTTTTTAAGCTTAGCGGATAATTTGCCTGAAAACCTGTTTTAAGTGCAATACTTTTATTGATATTAAAAATATTCTGAAAATATACCCCAAATTTGTCAATCTTAGAGTTGATATGGAGAATGTTTATGCCAAGAGAATCTTCTTTTAAGTCTACATTATTTTGCGTGTAATTAATACCGGTTTCTATTGTCAGATTTTCCGATAGAATAAATCGGTTCATTAATTTTGCTCTGTATTCTTCAATCTTATTATACGATCGGTCATCTTTTCGTATTCTCAGGTAATTAAATCGATCATTTTCAATAATAGTTTGGTCGGTAGTTTCTTTATCGAGTTCGGATCTTGAAACGGAAATAGCTGTGGAGTTACCATTGTTCCAAACTTTATTATATTTTACCGATCCTCCGTATTGATAACTTCCTTCGAATCTGTGTTTTTTTGCATTTGTAAAATTTTTATTGGTAATATCGTATGAGTAACGATCTTCACCACCCAAAAGGCTAATGCTTAATTGATCTCCATTTTGCCAGTTGCTTGAAAATTTTACGTTTGCATCGCGAAATTTATATTTAGGAGCTACATCTAAATTAAAAGCCGAAAAGGCTTGATTATTTAGCTGATCGGAATTTGAATTTGATGAAGCAAATTTAATTTGCTCGTTTTTAAATAAATTGTAATAAGTATGTCGAAATGCTAATAGAAGCGAAGATTTTTTTCCGATAGGTTGTTCGTAAGATCCACTGGCAGTAATATTATTTAAAGTTAAATTAAGAGTAGGTTTTATTTTGCTACCATTTTTGCCAGTAATATGAACAATTCCGCCAATTCTGTCGCCATATCGGGCATCGTATCCACCTTTAAGAACTTCAATATTTTTAACAACCAAAGGGTTTACAGGACCAATATCTTCATAAAAGTTTTTTAGTCCCCATAGGGTAATATCATCGAATAAAACCTGACTTTCACCTTCGTAAGATCCCCAAATACTGATATCGTTTTTTTGTTCTCCTGCTGCCAAAATTCCTGGTTGTAAGCGTAATAATTCAAAAACAGAATTATCGTTGTTTGTAGGTAAAAAACCTGCAATTTTATGGTTTAATTTTAAGTTTCCGGCCTGATTATTTTCTTTAATAAAGGTTTGAACAATTTTATCGCTTACAATTACTTCGTCTAAATCGGTAGTTGCTGCTGTAAGATAAAATTTCTGATTATCGCCATATCTAACAATAGTATCGTGTATAAAATAACCTAAATGAGAGGCAAGAACACGATAAATACTATCGGTTTGCGAGGTGAAAGAAAAGTTACCCATTTCGTCGGTAGCCATTTGTTGTCCGTTAACCGATAAATGTGAAAAAGGAAGAGGCTCTAGACTTTCTTTGTCGAGAAACTGACCAAAAATGCGATACTGTTTAATTTTTTTTTCGGGATAGATTAGAAAAACATCGCCCGAAAGTTCATAATTAAGGGGGAATTGTTTTAAAAGGTAAGCAATTGCTTTCTCTTTTGAAGAGAACGATTTGTTTACACTAAGAGTATAAGAGGATATTAAATCGTTATTGTATGAAAATTGGTAATCGTACTTATCTCTAAGTTCAATAAGAATTTTACTTAAAGATTTTTCTTCTGTATTTAATGTAATTTTCTGAGCATTAGTAATTTGTAATCCATAAAAAAAGAATATAAGGGCTATAAACTGTTTCACTTAGGGGGAATTTTGGTTATAATATAATTTTTTCCAGGTCCCTTCACAAATTTTAAACCATTAGGCATACAAACATTATATAATACCTTTTCAACAGATTTTTCTTTGCCAAAGTTACCGGTATGCGTTTGATTAAATTTACCCTTTTCTACGATATTTATATCATATTGTAGTTCAATTTCTTCAAAAACTGTTTTTAAAGGAGTATTTGTAAACAGGAATAAGTGTTCGCGCCAAAGAATTTTCTCGCTGGCTTTTTCATCTTTAAAAACTTTTAGTTTTCCATTTTTTGTTAGGAATGCATGATCGTTGGGTAATAATAAAATTTTATCGGAAGTAGCTGTTGATACGACTTTTACTTTTCCTGTGTAGCAGGTTACTTTGTATTTATTGCCTCGAGCATAAATATTAAAACTTGTTCCTAAAATAAAAGTTTTACCATAGTTCGATTCAATTTCGAATTTGCTCCCTTTAGTGATATCGAAAAATGCTTCTCCTTCGAATTTTACTTTTCGGGAATAGTTCCACCAATATGGTTTGTACGAAAGGCTCGAGTTTGCATTTAATTCCACTTTCGAATTATCGGGTAATACAACACTTAAATGCTCGCCCTTAGGGCAATTTATTGTTGTTGTATATGTATAAATAAAACTACTTAAACCTAGTACTATTAAAATACAGGCAGCAGCTGCATATTTTATCCACGCAAGTGAAATGGTTTTTGCTTTTGGTTTCGACACAGAGGTAAGAGCCGAAAGTTCTTTCCAAGCCTCTTGCTTAGATTTGGAATAGCTAAGTTCGATTTTCGGAAGTGAATTTAAAAAGTCCAGATCCGAACCTGAGTTAATATTTTTATTCTGTTTTTTCATTTATTTTCCTAAAGCATTTCTTAAATACGATAATGCATGACTCATTCTTTTTTCTACTGCTTTTACGCTTAATTCCAGTCTGTCGGCAATTTCCTGATACTTTAAACCTTCGTTTCTACTCATTAGGAAAACTACTCTTTGTTTTTCCGATAAGTTTGCCAAAGCCGATTCGTAAGTATCTTTTAGCTCTTTGTATTGTAATTGTTTTTCGGGAGAATGGTTGTTTACCGAAGGTTCTAGTTTTGTTAAATACTTTAATTCTACTTTCTCTCTTCGGTACTTACTGATAAAAATATCGTTTGATATTTTATACAATAAAGATTTAATTGGTTTTTCATTATAGATTAAATCCTTTTCCCATATTTTCATGAAGCTTTCCTGAGCAATATCAGTAGCTAACTCTTCGTTTCCAGATCGATAAAAAATATAGTTTCTGATACTGTCGAAGTGTTTATCAAATAAGATTTTAAATTCTTCCTGTGTCAAGCTTAGAGGATTGGTTAGAGTAAATTTAAGTGTTTTTAGCGAATGAATGGTGCAGAACTAATTTAAAAATATTATTTCTGCACCTTCAAGGCTTGTATTAAACTTTAGTTGTTAGCAGAGTTTCTTTTTCTAGTACATTTGCCAATAACAATCTCTTCAGTTACTTGTTCACCATCCTGATTTATGTAAGTGTAAGTAGCAATATCGTCACATTCGCCATTTCCATAATCTAATCTTGCAAATTCTTCGCCATTTTGCGAGAATATTACTATTCCTTGTACAATAAGGCGGCATGTACCAATTCTAATTAATGGATTTTCAGGATCAATAAGTTTTGAATATTCATTTTGCTCGGTGTCAACACAAGTTACCGAACCAGTAATTTGAACTTTATCATCGCTTAAATCCCATTTTGTATCTAAACCAGAAATCCATTCTCTTGTTCTTTCTGCCGATCTGAATAGTTCTGTTCCATCGGGATAGGTGAAAGTTATTTGGCTGGTAATTTCCCATTTTTTAGATACACCTTGTTCGCCAGTAAATTCAACACGTTTTGTTCCTTCAATTGCAACAGAATCGATCATTAAATCCATTGATATTTCACGAACGGCACCATCGCTCCAGGGAGCAGCATCCATTACAATGGAAATAAGTCCATCAATAATTTTACCACTATTAAGCTCTGTTGAGTCATATTCAATAGTAATTGTCATTGGGAACTTTCCATCTTCGCCAAACTCAATACTTATATCTGGCATTTCGTTTCCTTTGTAGCGGTTCCATTGTTTAAACAGTTGACCATAACGATTACTGTCTCCGCTTTTTGTGCCGGTAGCCTCAGTGTATTCACTTTCCATAAAAGAAAAAAGGTCAACTTCATAATCTGCTACTTCCATTACAGCTTCCGATGCTTCTTCGGTTTCCACAACAGTTGCAACGGTAGTATTTAGTTCAACATTACTGTCGGCCTTAATTTCTTCAACATCGTCGGAATTATCGCAAGAGAAAAAAGTAAAGGCAAGTGCGGCCATTAAGATTAAAGAAAATTTTTTCATGATTATAATTTTACGATTAATGATTTTTTAAATTACGTAAGTATTAGGTCGATATATATTTTAGGATCAGTTGTATACTATTTGTATAAAATGATAGTTAAAATACGAATCGGTATTGAGCTCGTTTGTTAGTGAACCGACTAAGAGGTTTTTTACCCTACATTTTAGGAAAAATATTTTTTAATAATTGAGAGTAGAAAGTAATGTAAATTTTAGATATGTAAAATACTGTGTTATTGTATTTTACAGGTAAGTGATTTTATTGTTTATAAAAAATATCAATTTTTAGGCTTACTTTTTTATAAAATAGGGAATAAAGGGGTATAGAATAAAGAGTAATGGATAGTCATTATGCTATTTAACTTGCACTAAGTATAAAATTATGGTAAAAGCTTTAAATGTAGTAGAGCGATTGATAAAAATGGATAGTTTGATAAAAAAGGAAAAAACTGGTAATTCGTATCAATTTGCTCGTCAATTGGGAATTTCCCGTAGTCAATTTTATAATGATATTGATGAATTGGAAGATTTAGGAATTAAAATTAGGTACAATAAGTATAAATTGTCATATGAATATTTTGGTGATTATGTGTTAGAAATTCATCAGCCGTTGAAAATTATTCGTAAAACTGAAGAGTTAAAAAATACTTGTGGAGGAATTTTTTGTAACAGTCCAAGTTTATTGGACTGTTTCCAATTAACTTTGAAATAAAATTAAATGGACTGAAGTGTTGTTAAGTTGATTATTGTAGCTTACAAAATTGAAAATCAGATTAATGAAGAAAATATTCCCTAAAGAAATCATATCACAAACTACCGAAGCACATTTTGTAAGATTTAACTCTAATGTTAAGATAATCTACTTACTTGTTTTGTTATTACTGATATCCGTAGTAGTAACTTTACCATTAGTTCATATTACCATTACTCAACAAGGTAGAGGAACTGTGCGTAGTCTAAATGAAAACAACAATGTGATTGCTTCCATTTACGGACAAGTGGCGGAGAATAGGATGCATGAAAATTTGTTTGTGAAGAGTGGAGACACTTTATTGGTCTTAAATGTAGAAAAGGTAGAGAATGATATCATATCAATTCAGCACAAATTAGAATTGAATAAAAAGTATCAATTAGATATCAATGTTCTTTTAAATGGAAATACAAGTTCTTTGAAATCTTTTCTTTATCAAAATGAATTGGCAGAATACAAACAAAAGTTGGTGGAGTTGGATGCTGCTATTCTGCAAAAGGAAAAAGATTACCGAATTAATAAAGAGTTGTTTGAAAAAGAAGTTGTAGCAAGAGTAGAATTTGAGAAAATTGAATATGCCTGGCAACAAGTTATTCAAAACAAGCAATTGTATTTAAAGCAAAAAATATTGCAGTGGCAAACTTCCCTACGTGACTTGGAACATGAAAATATGGATTTGGAATCTCGTATTGCACAAAATACAAAAGAAAAGCAAAATTATGTGATTACTGCACCTGTAACAGGTGTAATTAACCATTTTACGGGCGTTCAAAAGGGAAATTTTATTGCACCTGGTCAAAGCATCGCTCAAATATCACCTAAAAGTGAATTGATAGTTGAATGTTATTTGTCTCCATCGGATATAGGCTATATCCGTAAGAACATGAAAGTGAACTTTCAATTAGATGCTTTTAATTACAATCAATGGGGATTGGCTAGTGGAGAAGTACTTGAGATCTCCCCAGATATTTTTCAAGTAGAGAACAATGCCTTTTTTAAAGTGAGGTGTAGTCTTGACCAAAACAAGTTAGTTCTTAAAAATGGATACGAAGGGAATTTGAAAAAAGGCATGAGTTTAACAGCTCGCTTTACAGTAACAGAACGTACTTTGTATCAATTGTTATACGATAAAGTAGACGATTGGCTAAATCCCCGATTAAAGAGTTGATTCTAATTAGATAATTTTGGTATTTTCTCATATCTAAAATCTTACATCTCATATCTTAATAATGAGTATAAAAATAAAACAACACGATATTACTGATTGTGGAGCGGCTTGTTTGGCTTCCATTTCGGCACACTATAAGTTAAAACTACCAATCTCACGGATCAGGCAAATGGCTGGGACCGACAAAAAGGGTACAAATGCTTTGGGTTTGATTAAGGCAGCTGAAAAGCTTGGTTTCACAGCAAAAGGGGTTAGAGGTGGACTGGATAGTTTACCAAAAATACCTTTGCCTGCTATTGCTCATGTGATAGTAAAGAAAGTTTTACAACACTATGTTGTAATTTATAAGGTCACCGACAAGTATATAGAAGTTATGGATCCGGGAGATGGGCAGATTCATAAGAAAAGTATAGCAGAATTTGAAAAAGAGTGGACAGGTGTTTTGATATTGATGGTTCCTAACGAAAGTTTTGTAAAAAAAGATGAAAAAGTCTCCAATATCTCTCGTTTTTTCTTTCTGCTGAAACCACACAAAAGTATTTTATTTCAGGCATTGTTTGGTGCTATTATTTATACAGTATTGGGACTATCAACTTCTATTTACATACAGAAGTTAACTGACTTTGTTCTGGTTGATGGCAACAAGAACCTACTTAATTTATTGAGTATAGGCATGGTGGTTTTGGTGATTTTCCAAATTTTTATTGGAACATCGAAAACGGTGATGGTCTTAAAAACCGGACAGTTAATTGATTCACGTTTAATTTTGGGTTATTACAAACACCTGCTGAAATTGCCTCAGCGTTTTTTCGATACCATGCGAATTGGTGAGATCATCTCTCGAATAAACGATGCAGTAAAAATTAGAGCGTTTATTAATGATACAGCCATTAGCTTAATCGTAAATGTATTTATTGTATTTTTCTCTTTTGCCCTGATGTTTATCTACTCGTGGAAATTGGCTTTGGCAATGGCGCTAATTATTCCCTTGTATGCTTTGGTGTATTTTATAACCAACAGGCTAAACAAAAAACAGGAGCGTAAGGTAATGGAACGAGCTGCCGATTTGGAAACACAATTGGTAGAGTCGCTCAATTCAGTTAAAACCATTAAGCAGTTAAGTTTAGAAGATTTTGCCAATATAAAAACTGAAACTCGTTTTATCAATCTATTGCAAACAGGATACAAATCTGGTTTAAATGCTGTGTTTTCAGGGAATTCTTCTGAATTTTTAAGCCGAATATTTACCATCGTCCTACTTTGGTTTGGTGGTTATTTGGTAATAGATCAGACCATAACGCCAGGTGAATTGATGTCTTTTTATGCAATAATTGGGTATTTTACAGGACCTGTAGCCTCCTTAATTGGTATGAATAAGTCTGTGCAAAATGCTTTGATTGCTGCCGATCGTTTGTTTGAAATTATGGATTTAGAACGTGAGGAAGAGGAAAATATGATCGAGATGGAAAAGAACAATAAAGGAGATCTTCTTTTTCAGGATGTATCTTTTAGTTACGGAACCCGTGTTGATGTTTTCGAAAAATTCAACATGCAAATTCCTCAGGGGAAAATTACGGCCATAATTGGAGAAAGTGGTTCGGGTAAAACTACAATTGCTGCCCTATTGCAAAAATTATATCCTATAAACGAAGGCAATATTTATATTGGGAATGTAAATTTAAAATATGCATCGAACGAAAGTTTAAGAAATTATGTGGGTATAGTGCCTCAGAATTTAGACCTGTTTGCAGGTAATGTAATTGAAAATATTGCAGTGGGCGAATTTCAACCCAATATGGAACGCATATTGGAAATTTGCAAGCAAATAGGAATATTAGATTTTATAGAAGATTTACCCAATGGTTTTCAAACTTGGTTGGGAGAAAATGGAGCTTCCTTGTCTGGTGGACAAAAACAACGTTTGGCAATAGCACGTGCTTTGTATCGAGATCCGCAGGTATTGATTCTCGATGAGGCAACATCTTCCTTAGACTCTATATCAGAAGAACAAGTGCAAAATTGCATTCAGGATTTAAAGAACCAAGGAAAAACCATTATTTTAATTGCTCACCGTTTGGGAACTGTGCTGCAATCTGATAAAATTATTGTTTTGGAGAAAGGGAAGTTAATAGAAGAAGGCTCGCATGTGGAATTGTACGAAAAATAAGGAAAATATTACCAAATGTGGCAGAAACAAATGCCTGAATTAAATATCTTTAGTTAAAAATATTGTAAAGTCCAAGTTAATTGGACTGTTTGCGATTATCTTTATAGTCGTATTTAGAATTGGCCAATACAAATACAAAAAAGTGTAGGTTAAAAACAAAAAGCCCGAAAAACAGAAGTGTTCGCAAAAACTATTGCTGTTAATCGGACTTAGCTATAAAGCCTGCACAAAATTAAATGAATTATTAACAATTTAAAATTTTGTGAAAATGAAAAAACTTGAAGAATTAGGAGTTCAGGAGATGAGTTCAAAAGCACTGAAAAAAATTGATGGTGGTGATGCTGGAGATGTTGCATTGGCAGCTTGTGCAACAGCAGGATTAGTTATGGTTGGTATTGGATTAATTGCTACAGGACCAGTTGGTGTTGCAGTAGGAATTATGGGTGGAAGCATGGGTATGGGCTCAACTGTTGCAGGAATCGTCAAAGGATTTTTTGGATGATTTAATTAAATTGTTCCAAGCAGAAATATAATTGTTTCTGCTTGGTATTTATTAATAAAATTAAGTTCAGTAATGAATAGTAAAGCTTATTTAATTTTTATGGGTAGCTTAATGCTACTTGTTGGAACTGTTTTTAAAACAAGTTATTATTACATAGATGTCATTTTAAATATTGGTGCGTTTCCAATGTTTTTAATGGTTTTTGTGTATGCAATTTGGAATAAAAAACTTGATGAGAATGATCTAAACCAAAGATTGTATGAATTGAGTGTATTTATTTACATGATATATGTAATCTCCTTATCATTAAAAGTGTTTTTTCTGAATTTAGTAATTTTTGTGATTGTAGGGTTATTATATCGCAAGGTTGACAAAAAAAATATAGTAAAAGTATCTACAGAAGAAGAAAGTTATTTAGCTTTCTTTCAAAATAATAAGAAACAGTTGAGCTCTAGAAAACTTATTCTAGTGTGTGGATTTTACTATGTGGCTTTTTTGACTCTTGTTTTTAAGTTTCAAGGAATAAGCTTTAAACCTGAGTTTTGGTAGAATTCCACCCAATAGTACCAGTTTGTACCTATTTTCAGAGGGAATATTTATCTTTAGAATATCTCATTTCCTAAAGTCTTTAAACCTAGTTGAACTACAATTTAAGAACCTTTGGTATCTGAATATAAAAGTAAAAGGACCCCAACCCATGGCGTCCTTTCCAAATTTAATAGTCGGAAAACAAATGACTATTCCCCTAGCTGCCGCACGAATCCTTCCTAGATTCCGCAAGTCTTGCTAAAAATAATCTGTAAAACTTTATTGAATAGAGTTTTACAGCTACAGTATTTTCACCTAAATTGGTGTTGCTTACAAAATACCGATATGAAGATACTAAATAGCCCGACGGTTTCGTCATTTGGAGGATTAAACTTTGTCATTGAAGAGGTGATAAAATTAAAAATCGATGAATTATTAAAAGGAAATATGCCGATATTACCTAAACAATCTACTTATAGCTGGTTTGATATAATTATGTCATACTGGTCAGTCTTTTTTTGCGGAGGCGATTGTGCAGAAGACTTGTCAATTAATTTGAAGGATGGACTTAAAAACAATCCATTCATAAAAATTCCTAGTCCTGACAGAGTTTTGAATAGACTAAAGTCATTATCTGTACCAGCGAAATATTTCACAACTCAAAGAGGAAACAAAGAGCATCATTTTTCAGTAGCAGAACAATTAAATCGCATCAACCTTAAAATGTTATCATCATTACCTGGTTTTGAAAAAGATAATGTAGTTCTTGATTATGACAACACAATAATATTCTCCGAAAAAGCAGATTCAGAACGTATTTATAAAAAAGAAAACGGATACAATCCGGGAGTTGGTTTGATAGGTCACCATGTGGTTTACGTTGAAAATAGAAATGGAAAAAGTAATGCCCATATTTTGCAACATGAAACCATTGATCGAATGGCTGCCTTATTAAATGAAGCGGAGATTAAAATTGATGCCATAAGAGCGGATTCAGCTTCATATACTTATGATATCATAAAATCTATGGAAAGAGTCGCAAAACGAATTTTCGTCAGAGCTAGAATGACAGCTGGTGTTGAAAAGGCAATCTCTAAAATTCAGAATTGGGAAGAGGTAGTCATTGGTGATGATATATTGCATAGGAGTTCGATTACTTTTACCCCATTTTTGCGCAAAGCAAGAGAAGATAAGAGCACCAAAACTTCTCTTCAAGAATATCGAATTGTGGTAACCAAAGAGGCTCGAAGAGACGGACAGTTGAACATGTTTACCGGAGAAGCATGCAACTACAGTATAATAATGACCAATGACATTGAACTAAGCAATGATGAAGTTGTTTTTTTCTATAATGCCAGGGGAGCAAGTGAAAGAGAGTTTGATATATTAAAGAATGATTTTGGCTGGAATAGAATGCCATTTTCAAAACTGGAACAGAATACTGTATTTCTTATAATTACAGCAATGTGCAAGAACTTATATGTGCATATGATTGAAAAATTTTCCAGACTTACCAATGTTTTGTCCCCTAGTTTTAGAATCAAGAAATTCATCTTTCGTTTTATATGTATACCCGCAAAATGGGTATATTCTGGCAGAATAAGAAGGTTAAGACTGTACGGATCAATTGCATTTAAAACTTAAAACGGTTATAAAGAAACAGAACAAATTTTTAAGAGTCCAGATTAATAAGTCATACTTAAATGGAACACTATGCTATCAACTTTAGATAAATGTCCTAATATGCAATTGTCAGGTACAGTTTCGTTGTGTAAGAACAAAATCATACTAGGATTATTAAAAAAATTACGATGATTTCCTGAAAATCCAAGTGTGGTAATTAGACATGCGTATTTTAGGAAGGACTTGTGTAGTGGCGAAGAATAGCTCCGATAGTCCCAGTTTGCCCAGCTGCTAGTACGAATGTTTTTCATTCGTACCAATTTCCAGAGAAAATAAAATTACCTATAAGATATCTCATTTGCATTAATTAGCAATTGGGCTTTTGTGCAAGAAAATAATGTTATTGTTAGCTGCATTTGCAGAGCATGAGCTATAAAAAGCTCGCACTAGCTTTTGTATAGTGAAATGTCGGACTGTAACTAAGCTTATTTTTTATTTAGGGGTTTCTTTGAGAACTTACCCTCCACATTACAGTACATTTGACCGAACCACTATCGTATAAAATAAGCTCATATCGTATCATTATTTTCGAATAAAAACTTCGATAGTTCCAGTTAGTACCAATCGTTGGTGCGAGTGTTCTTCCTTTCGTACTTATTTTTAATGAAAATAAAATTGCCTGTAGAATCTTCCATATGCGTTGTGTTGCAATTGTGGGCTTTTGTATAAGAAAATAATGTTATTGTGGGCTGCATACGTAGAGCACGAGCAAAAAAAATCGCCCTAGCTTTTGTATAGTGAAAGATCGGACTGTTATGAATTAAACTTACTCCTTATCTTGAAATTTCTTGTACAAAGGAAATTTCATCAAATTCCCAATTAAAATCCTCTTCAGAACAAACTTAAATTCTCAAAATTCAAAGGATTTGAATATCTTTGCGAATCCAATTACGAATTAGTAAATTACAGATTACGAACTATAAATAATTCGTAATTGATTTGAAGATTTGTAATTGATTTTGTAATTCGTAATTGATAGTATGAAGAATATTCGAAATTTTTGCATTATAGCTCATATCGACCATGGTAAATCAACTTTGGCCGACCGTTTGTTAGACGTAACCAATACCATTACTGATCGTGAGAAACAAGCTCAGGTACTCGATGATATGGATTTGGAACGTGAGCGTGGAATTACCATTAAGAGTCATGCCATACAAATGGATTACATGCGCGATGGTGAAAAATACACCTTAAACCTGATTGACACTCCTGGTCATGTCGACTTCTCTTACGAGGTTTCACGTTCCATTGCTGCCTGCGAAGGTGCTTTGCTAATTGTAGATGCTACACAGGGAATTCAGGCACAAACCATATCAAACTTATATTTGGCTATTGAGAATGATCTGGAAATTATTCCGGTATTAAATAAGATCGATTTGCCAAATGCGAATCCTGAAGATGTAAAAGACCAAATTGTAGACCTTTTGGGATGCGATATTGATGATATTTTAGCCGCCAGTGGAAAAACCGGCGAAGGTGTTCCTGATATTTTAGAAGCCATTGTTGATCGTGTTCCAGCTCCGGAAGGAGAAGCTGATGCACCACTTCAGGCATTGATTTTTGATTCGGAGTTTAATTCTTTTCGAGGAATTATTGCTTATATCCGTGTAATGAGCGGGGAAATTAAGAAAGGCGATACTGTAAAATTTGTAAATACAGATAAAGAATATCAGGCTGATGAAATTGGAGTATTGCGATTAACACAGGAACCTCGAGATGTGCTAAAAACCGGAGATGTAGGATATATTATCTCAGGTATTAAAACCTCTACCGAGGTTAAAGTAGGAGATACGGTTACCCATAGAGATAGACCATGCGAAGCAGGTATTGATGGATTTGAAGAGGTAAAACCTATGGTATTTGCCGGAGTTTATCCTATTGTTTCGGAAGATTATGAAGACTTGCGTGCGGCAATGGAAAAATTGAAGCTGAATGATGCTTCTCTTACTTTTGAGCCGGAATCGTCTATGGCACTTGGTTTTGGTTTTCGTTGTGGATTTCTTGGTTTATTACACATGGAAATTATTCAGGAGCGTTTAGATCGTGAGTTTGATATGAATGTAATTACAACAGTTCCTAACGTTTCGTACATTGCTCATACCAATAAAGGTGATGAATTCGAAATGCACAATCCTTCGGATATGCCAGATCCTAATGCATTGGATTTTATTGAGGAGCCTTACATTCGTGCTCAAATTATTTCTAAATCAGAATTTATTGGTCCGTTAATGAACCTTTGCATGAGCAAGCGTGGTGTTATGACCAATCAGCAATATTTAACCAGCGATAGGGTAGAGCTAACTTACGAGATGCCACTAGGTGAAATTGTATTCGATTTTTACGATAAGCTAAAGAGTATCTCAAAAGGATATGCTTCTTTCGATTATTTCCAGATTGGTTTCCGTCCGGCTAAATTGGTTAAACTTGATATTCTGTTGAATGGAGAAGGTGTTGATGCTCTTTCTACCTTAATTCACTTCGATAATGCACAATCGTTCGGACGACGCATGTGTGAGAAATTGAAAGATCTAATTCCTCGTCAGCAGTTCGATATTGCCATTCAGGGAGCAATTGGAGCTAAAATTATTTCTCGTGAAACAGTAAAAGCAGTTCGTAAAGATGTAACCGCAAAATGTTATGGTGGTGATATCACGCGTAAGCGTAAATTGCTCGAGAAGCAGAAAAAAGGGAAAAAACGTATGAAGCAGGTTGGTAATGTTGAAGTACCACAGAAAGCTTTCCTAGCGGTTCTTAAATTAGATTAAATATGTAATCAGATAGTTTTTTTAGATTCTGTCTGCATTAAAATAATATACAGAAGCTGTTCGATTTTTTCGAGCAGCTTTTTTTATTGACTCCGTTTTTTGAGAGAAATAGAATTATATCAGGTATAAAAAAATGCTACCCAAATTGAGCAGCACCTTTTAGTTTGTTGTTATTTTTTGAATTATGTGCTTACATAATTAGCTTATATCCTTTACCATGAACATTAATAATTTCGATGCTAGGTTCTGCTTTTAGGTGTTTACGAAGTTTGGTAATGTAAACATCCATGCTTCGGGCATTAAAATAATTATCATCCGACCATATTGTTTTTAAAGCCAGATTACGTTCTAATACTTTGTTTACATTGTTACATAAAAGTTTTAGAAGTTCAGACTCTTTGGTCGTAAGTTTAATTGTTTTCTCACCATCCTGCAAAAATTGTTTTTTTGCATCGAAAAGTAAATGTCCTAATTTAAATTCTTCTTGGGTATTTTCAGATTTTACTCCCGAAGTTCTTCTTAGCACAGCTTCAATTCTAACCAGTAGTTCTTCCATGCTAAATGGTTTGGTCATATAATCGTCGGCTCCCAGCTTAAATCCTTCCAAAACATCCTCTTTCATCGATTTAGCTGTTAAAAAGATAATAGGAATTTCGCTGTTTATTAATCGAATATCTTTAGCCAGAGTAAAACCATCGCGATGAGGCATCATAATATCAAAAATACACAGATCGTAAGGGTTTTTTAAGAATTCATCATAAGCTTTATCACCATCTTCGCAAAGCGTAGTGTTGTAATTTTTAGCTATTAAATATTCTTTAAGCAAAAGGCCTAGATTTGCATCATCTTCGGCTAATAAAATTCTAACTTGTTCCATGCGTTTATTTTTTTAATGGAAGATATACTTCAAATTTCGATCCCTTATCGAGAATACTGTCAACCTGTACTTCTCCATGATGGGCATCTACTACTTTTTTAACGTAAGATAATCCCAGTCCAAATCCTTTAACATTATGCACATTACCTGTGTGTACTCTAAAAAATCTTTCAAAAACCATTTTTTGATCTTCTTTAGGAATACCAATTCCATTATCGGTAATAGAAACAACAATTCCTTTGTTTTTGTTACGGGTACTAATGCTTATTTCAGGATTATCTTTGCTGTATTTTATTGCGTTATCAAGTAAATTGGAAATTACATTGCTAATATGTACTTCATCGGCCATTATTAAATCATCGTTGGCGTCGAGATTGTTGTACATATTACCATTTTTGTCTTCTACTCTAATTGTAAAGTTAGGTAATAAATTCTGAATTATTTTATGAACATTAATTGGTTTTAATTTTAATCTCATTCGGTCTTCATTAAAAACAGCCATTTGTAATACTTTCTCAACCTGATAAGTTAATCTTTTGCTTTCATCGTTAATAATTTTTGCAATATGATCGATGGTTGATGCAGTTGTTGTTACTGTATTATCCTTTAACATTTGCGATGCCAGCGAAATAGTTGAGATCGGAGTTTTAAACTCATGGGTCATGTTATTGATAAAATCATTCTTAATTTTTGATAATTTTTTCTGACGAAAAATGATAAAAATTGTGAATGCGCTGCAAAGAATTAAAACCAGAGTTAAAATAAAGGAAGGAAAAAGCATGGAGTAAGATTGTACCATGTATTTCTTTTGCCCTGGAAAATAAATATAAAGCAGATTTGCACTGAAAAATAAATCGTTAGGGAAAAGTTGCTTGCTAAACTTTTCTATCGATGGATTTTGGTAGTAATTTCGAGATCGCTGTTCAACTTTTGAAGTGTTGGATTTAACAGCGTATTCAAACTTCAATTTTATGCCATTATCCTTTAGCTTTTCTTTTATTAGCTTAGGGAGTAATTTCATATCAATTCGTTCGGTTATCTTTAAATTTTCCTGTTTTAGTTTGCCAGGTAAAAGGCTCGATCTGTAATTGCTACCCGATAAGCTTTTTTCATATTTCTCGTGAAGTTTTTTATTTACACCCGATAGTCCACCCTTATTAAGGTATCCCGAAGCGATATTTATTTTTTTATTTTCCGAGGAGATACTTACTGTAGCTTTATCGTGTTTGGTATCCATAGGAATATTAAAGATCAGTTCAGATCTTTCTGAGATAATAGTTTGCTGACCAGCTGCATTTGAGTAGGATTCAATATCTCCCTTAAGAATGATTTGAGTTTCTTCGTCGTGTTCTAGTTTAGAAACGACCTGATCTAATGCTTTACTAACGGTAAGGGCAAATTGCTCTTCTTTTATTTTAGAGGCCGATTGAAAATAATTTATTTGTACCAATATTAGTCCAAATAGAGAAAGGCACAAAACTATTGTAACAAGCCAAATATACTTTTGATTCATATTTACAAAGATAAAAAAATCATGTACCGACAATTATTACTTAACAATCTTTAACAAAAGAGTGATTTTGTTTCTAGTAATTAGATACTAAATGATTTGTAATAAAATGCTTTTTTAAATTCGGATTCGATATAATTAAGCTAAAAATGGATTTTTTGAGTAAATTTTCACTTAAAACGGCTTTGAAATTTATAATTTGATACTATATTTGTCCTTGGAGAATGAATCTATAAGGAACAATCTCCTTGATTAAAAATTTTGGTTAATAGTTAGATGAAAGGGCGGTTGTGGTTACCGTCCTTTTTTTATGCTTCCTGTTTTGTTAATATATGAGCATGCAGATATATGTTCTTTGAGGAGAACATTTAAAACAGAATTTATATGAGCTTATTGAAAGATTAGGATGCCAGCTCTTTCTGATTGATTCTTTTTAAAGCTTCGCAGGCGGCTTTTTGCTGAGCCTCTTTTTTAGAGGTGCCAATTCCTTTACCCATTTTTACATCTTCTACTTCTACTTCCGAAATAAATACAGGTAAACGCAATATTTTATCTAAGCCATCTTCCTGGGTGTCGAAAAAAACATCTTTTTTGTTTTTTTGTGCCCATTCAATTAGTTTACTTTTAAAATTGGTTTCAATAGTAACTACTTCTTCTATGTTGATGTATTTTTTGAAAATACGATCTTCAATAAAAATTCGGGTGTTTTGGTATCCCTGATCTAAATAAATTGCTCCAATTAAAGCTTCAAAAGCATCACCATAAATGTGTTTATTATTATTCATATTCACATTTGAGATTACCTGTTTGTCCAGACCAATTTTTATGGCTAGCTTATTAAGAGATTCTCTACTTACAATTTTAGATCTTATCTGGGTAAGAAATCCTTCATCTTTATTTGGGAAAAATTTATAAAGGATATCTGCAATAATAGCACCTAAAATAGCGTCGCCAAGATATTCCAAGCGTTCGTTATTCATGCCATAACCATCTTTTTGTATGGTAGCAGATTTGTGTATGAAAGCTAGTTCATACAAATCGGGTTTATTGGGGTAAAACCCTAAAAAATCATATAACAATCCATAAAACTCCCTTTCAGGAAAGAAAAAAAGTTTTATGGATTGATAAATAGACTTAATCACAAATTATTCGGTGAATGATTTGAAAATTACGGAAGCATTGTGTCCGCCAAAACCAAAAGTATTACTCAAAGCAGCTCTGATTTCGCGCTCTTGAGCTTTGTGAAGTGTGAGATTTAGTTTCTCATCAATTTCTGGATCTTTCTCTCTATGATTAATAGTAGGAGGAACTAATTTGTTGTTTATTGCAAGAATACAAGCAATTGCTTCAACAGAACCAGCTGCACCTAATAAGTGTCCAGTCATTGATTTGGTCGAACTAATGTTCATTTCGTATGCATGTTCTCCGAAAACCGTTTTTAATGCTTTTGTTTCTGGAATATCTCCAACAGGAGTTGAAGTACCATGAACGTTTACATAATCGATTTCCTCAGGAGATAAGTTCGCATCGCTTAATGCCATTTTCATGGCGTTAATAGCTCCTCTACCTTCAGGATGAGTTGCTGTTATGTGGTAAGCATCACCAGACATTCCTCCACCAACAAGTTCAGCATAAATTTTTGCTCCTCGTGCTTTTGCATGTTCGTATTCTTCTAGAATCAAACATCCACCGCCTTCACCCATAACGAAACCGTCGCGAGTTTTGCAGAAAGGACGAGATGCAGTTTTACACTCATCATTGTTTGAAGATATTGCCTGCATTGAACTAAATCCACCTAATCCTGCCTCATTAATTGCCGCTTCAGAACCTCCAGTAATAAAGAGGTCTGCTTTTCCTAAACGTATGTAGTTTAAGGCGTCAATCATAGCGTGAGAAGAGGAAGCGCATGCAGAAACTGTACCGTAGTTTGGTCCTTGGAATCCATATTTCATCGAAATATGGCCGGCAGCAATATCAGAAATCATCTTAGGGATGAAGAATGGAGAGAAACGAGGAGTTCCATCCCCGTTTGCATATCCTGTAACTTCATCTAAGAAAGTCTTAATACCACCGATACCAGAACCCCAGATTACTCCGGCTTTTGTTAAATCTTCTGCCTCAAGATCAAGATTTGAATCTGCCATAGCTTCTTTAACAGCGACTAAAGCATACTGAGCATACAAATCAAGTTTGCGTGCTTCTTTACGATCAAAATGATCTTTTGGATCGAAATTTTTAACTTCGCAGGCGAACCGAGTCTTGAACTTAGAAGCATCAAAATGAGTGATCATATCTGAACCACTGACTCCGTTCTTCAAATTCTCCCAATATTCGGCAATATTATTACCAATTGGATTAATTGTTCCAAGACCAGTTACCACTACTCTTCTAAATTCCATAAAAAAGGTTCTGGTTAATGATTACTTAGCGTTTTCTTCGATATAGGAAACAGCGTCACCTACTGTACCGATGTTTTCTGCTTGATCATCCGGAATTGCGATGTTAAATTCTTTTTCGAATTCCATGATTAGCTCAACTGTATCCAATGAGTCAGCTCCTAGATCGTTAGTGAAGCTAGCTTCCGGAGTTACTTCAGTTTCGTCTACACCCAACTTATCAACGATGATAGCTTTTACTCTAGATGCAATATCAGACATAACTTTTAAATTTAAATGATTAATATTAAAACTAATTAATTTTCAACGGTGCAAAGAAATGAATTTACTTGAAATAATTCAAATATTTTTTACAAAGTTGCGAACAAAGGTAATTCTTTTTCTTTTTCCACGAAATTATTTCCATTGGAAATGGCTTTTGTCTATCTTTGATTGATCTCTTATACAATTTAAAATATAATGAATAGAATTGCCATATTAGCTTCTGGATCAGGAAGTAATGCTGAAAATATTGTTCGCTATTTTAAGGATAATACAAATGTTGAAATAGTTGTTATATTAACTAATAATCCTGATGCTTTTGTACTAAACAGAGCGAAAGAGCTAAATATTGAAAGTTTGGTGTTTTCGAAGTCAGATTTCATGAAAACGGATAAAATTATTGAATTTTTAGATGAAAAAAATGTTGATTTTATCGTTTTAGCAGGTTTTTTATTGCTGCTTCCTTTAAATTTTGTGCGTAAATTTTCCAATAGAATTGTAAATATTCATCCTGCACTTTTACCAAAATATGGTGGAAAGGGTATGTATGGAATGAATGTTCATAAAGCAGTAATAGAAAATGGAGAAAGTGAATCGGGCATTACGATTCATTTGGTAAACGAAAACTATGATGAGGGAAAAATCGTTTTTCAAGCTAAATGTAAGATTGAAAAGGATGATTCCCCCGAATGTGTAGCAGAAAAAGTTCACCAATTAGAGTATGAACATTTTCCCAGAATAATTAAACAGTTACTGTAAGCTAATTGCTTTTTCGGTACTTAACTCATTCAAAAAATTGTTTTTTAATTTCTCAAAAGCTGCTTTATTTTCCTCTTTTACTGGTGCAACAGGAGGTGATTTCATTTTTAGAGGATTAATGGCTGATCCATTTTTAAATACTCTAAAATCGAGATGAGGACCAGTAGCAAGACCTGTTGATCCAACGTAACCAATTGTTTGGCCTTGCTTTACTCTAACTCCTGTTCTCATTCCTTTACCAAAGCGTGAAAGATGCATATAGGTTGTGGAATAAACACTATTGTGTTTAATTTTAATGTAATTTCCTCCACCATTTTTTTGATAGCCTTTTTTTATAATTACTCCATCGCCAATAGTATGCACTGGGGTTCCTGTTGGAGCAGCATAATCGATTCCATGATGAGCTCTGTATCTTTTTAACACTGGGTGGAATCGTCTGTTCGAAAAACGCGAACTAATCCTAGAATAACGCAATGGGGCTTTTAAGAATGCTTTTTGTAAGCTATTTCCTTTCTCATCGAAAAATCCTTGTTTTTCTCCTTCGGTAAAAGCAAATGCGTAATTATTGGTGTTGTGATGAATAAAATTCGCGGCTAAAACCTTAATGTCGTGAATTGGTTTATCGTCTACAAATGCTTCTTCGTATATAATATTAAAACGATCTCCTTTGCCAATGCCAAAAAAATCAATGGTCCATGCATATATTTCTGATAATTCTATCGATAATAAGGGATCAGCTTTTGCGCTTACCATTGCATTCCAAAGAGAAGATTCTATATCGCCACTAACTTGCTTTTTCAGGTATTTAATTTCTTTTGTTCCTTTATATACGTGCAAAGTATCGCGAAGATCGAAAACTATGTATTCTACAGGTGTGTTTTCGTAGATAAAATACTCAGGATTTTTAATGCTATCCTTAGTAAATAAAACAGAATATTCTTTGCCCGATTTTATTTTACGCACATTAAAAATCTTTTTTGCTTTTCGGGCTATTTTGTCTATAGTGGAAAAAGAGACATCGTATTGGCGCAATAGGGTAGATAAACTTTGATTTCGTTTAACCTTATTGGTTTCAACTTTAAAATCATCAATTGGGAATCCGTACTTTAAATTAACAGGTTCTAATTCTGTCGAATCTATAATCTGATGTTCTTCTGTTTTTGCCTCATCGGGAACATCTTTTTGCTTGTTTGATAAAAGGTATAATCCTGCAAGAACAAGACCTGCGATAATTAGAGTTTTGTAATTAAAGTACTTTTTCATTTTTTGATTTTAGTCCCAATTTAAATTATAAATGTGTTGATATTATACCAATTTTATAAGCAATTAATATTCATGCGAATCCAGAGTTGATCTAAAGTGCTAATGCAATGAAAGCAGCAGCTAACCTGCCAAAAGTATGTATCATTAATCCTTTTGTAGATCTGACTTTACTAGCTTTTTGAATATCTGTTTTTTCAATTAACCAATTGAATATTGCCTCAACAGGTTGCCTAATTCTGGATACTGCCGTTGAGAATAAATCATCAGCAGCTTTAATTCTCTGTTTTATTATATCTGGCATTCCTTTTACCCCTTTGATTGGAGCAAGAGTCTGAGAGTTTTGATGTTTCAACATATTCTGGTTAAGCTCATTAATAAAGTATATTTTATCGCCAAAAAATGTTCTGTTCTCAATACCTGACCATGCTTCTTTAAAAACATTAACATCATTAACAGAAGCAGGAGTAAATAGTATTTGCTCAGGATGTGGCAATTTACCAATACGTCTGAAACCCAATAAATGCAGTTTCATACCATAATAATAAATACCTTTTGTCGAGCAGAATCCTTTATCTGTTATTTCTGTTGCAACTTTTCCAGAACGTTTGCCTGAACAGGTAATAATTGGCATTGAGTCCAATAAACTTTGATCCAGACAACAATCTTCCGGCTGATAGTCTGACAAAAGTATTTCAACTAACCGGGCAAAAGCTCCACTTAGTTTATTAAGTCTGTTATTAAAGGCTTTATAGCCTACTAACTTTGGAAACCATGATCTCAACCAGTCAGAAGCAAAACGGTGAATTTGTTTTACTTTTATATGCTCTTCATAGTGCATACAGTATAAATAAATGGTCATAATTTCTTGATCGGTAAATTCAGGTTTACTGTTATTACTGAATCTTTCACAATAAAATTGAAGTTCTTCAAACTTTTCGCAAACCAAAAAGTAAATTCTTATTAACTTGTCGTCTTTATCCTTGGAAATCATATCTAATTGTCACTTCGAAACTGACCTCAAGATACTGATTTTCAAGGATTTAAACAAATATACTCCACTGATAATCAAGGATTTAACAAACTTTTTTTATTGTTTTTTAACTCTGGATTCGCATTATTAAATATTATCTATCATTATTATATTAATATAATTTTACGTCTTAAAGGTATAACTGTTTTTATCGTGTTACAACACAGGTATAGCGATTATTTAAAATTTAAGTATTTTTAATATTTTAGGATTTTATGTTGTCAAAGCCTTGTCCGTAAACCCCCATAACACTTCCTAAAGAAATAAAAGCATCAGGATCAACCATTTTAACCATTCGTAGTATCGATTGAGATTCTTTCTTTTTGGCTAAAAGCATTAATACTTTAACATCATCTTGGCTGTATCCGCCAGTTCCATTTATAATTGTAAGTCCCTGATTTAGGTTATGAATTACTTCTTTTCTTAGTTCTTCGGGTTTACGGGTAAAAATAATTAATTGCACCGACTGTTTACTTCCTTCTATAATAAGATCAACACAATATGCACTTACACCCATGGTTACAAAACCATAAACTACTTGCTCTATTGAATGTTCTAAAAAGTAAGAGGAAGAGATAATAACAACGTCTATAGTAAGTAATAATTGTCCTACGCTGTAGTTTTTATATTTGTTAATCATCATGGCAAGTATGTCGGTACCACCTGTACTTCCTCCTCTTGAAAGGATAATGCCTGCACCTGCGCCTGCCATAATTCCTCCGATAATGGCACTCATAAACCGGTCTGTAATTAGAGGTTCTGTAATTAATGATTGAAACAGCCAAAGAAAAAATGAGATTACAAATATTCCATAAAGGGTTTTAATACCAAAGGCAAAGCCTAATATTCTTAAAGATGTTAATAGAAGTACAGTATTAATTAGAAATACGCTGTAACCAACCTTAAGTCCTGTTACGAAAAATATCATTGTGGCAATTCCACTTACTCCCGAGCCAACAATACCGGCCGGAATAATAAAACCTGTCCATGCAAGCGATCCAATCAATAAACCTAGCGTAATTATCAGATAGGAATTTATTGATTCTTTTAAGTTTGTTGTTTGAAATAATTTTTTCATTGGTGTAGTTTTTTATGCTCTTATTTCGTCAAAACCGAGCCCATAAACGCCCATTACCGATGCCATGGAGATAAAAGCTTCGGGATCGATTTCTTTTATTACTTTAAATATGTGTTGGGTTTCGTGTTTTCGTACTACAATCATTAGCATTTTTGTTTCTTTTCGTGTGTACCAGCCGGTACTGTGAAGCATAGAAATGCCTCTTCCTGTTTCTTCGCTAAGTCTTGAGGCTACCTCTTCGTATTTTTTAGATATGATAAATACCTGAGCCGATTGTTTCGACCCGGAAATCATCATATCAATAGAGTAGGAGGCAATTGACATTACTACATATCCGTAAACAATAGTGGGAACATCTTTAAATACAATATAGGAAGAAGCGATAATAAATATATCGATATATAAGATAATTCGTCCTGGGCTAATGTTTCTGTATTTGTTAATAATCATTGCAATAATGTCGGTTCCGCCAGAGCTACCACCTTGCGAAATGGTTAAGCCAACGCCTATACCGCCTAGGGCACCACCAATTATTGCTGCCATAAATTTATCGTCGACCAAAGGTGCTGTAATAAATTTTTGGAAAGTAGAGAGTAGGACGGACCCCACAATAATTGCAAATATTGTTTTAAGACCAAATTTACTGCCTAATATTTTTAAGGCAATTAATATTAAAAAAGCATTAATTATAAAGAAAGAGTAACCTACAGGAATTGATTTCTCTGTTGCATAATAGACTAATGTACCAATACCACTAACTCCACCACCTATAATTCCTGAAGGAATTAAGAAAGCTGTCCAGCCAAAACTATAAATGGCTAATCCAATTGCAATAATCAGAAAGGATCTGATTTCGGAATAATTTATTTTCACTTGCTGATAATGTAAAAAAAAGAGCTTTAACGATCATTGTTTGTAGTCAATGAAGTTAAAGCTCTTGTGTTTTATTTAACTTATTTATTAAACTACGATGTTGATGATTTTTTTAGGAACAATAATAATCTTTTTAGGAGTTTTCCCATCAATCCATTTTTTTGAAATTTCGTGGGAAAGTACAGCCTTTTCAATTTCATCTTTACTCATACTTAATGGTAATTCTAACATAAATCTCATTTTACCATTAAACGAAACTGGATATTTATGATTATTTTCCTGTACGAAACTTTCATTAAAAACAGGGAAACTAGCTTTAGTTATACTCTCACTATTTCCGCATTTATTCCATAGTTCTTCAGAAATATGTGGAGCAAAAGGAGCAAGAAGTTTCAACAAGTCTTCTAATACTGCTTTGTTATTACACTTTAATGAGCTTAATTCGTTCACACAAATCATAAAAGCAGAAATTGATGTGTTGAAAGAGAATCTTTCAATATCATCCTGAATTTTTTTGATTGTTTTGTGAAGGATTTTTAATTCTTCTTTGCTTGCCTTACTTTCAGAAACTTCGAAAGTTTCGCCCTTATGGAACAATCTCCAAAGTTTTTTTAAGAATTTATGAACACCATCTATACCATTAGTATCCCAAGGTTTGTGAGCTTCTAGTGGTCCAAGGAACATTTCGTATAAGCGAAGTGTATCAGCACCATATTCTTCTACAATTACATCAGGATTAACTACGTTAAACATCGACTTAGACATTTTTTCAACTGCCCATCCACATACGTATTTTTCATCCTCAAGAATAAATTCAGCATCTTTAAATTCAGGTCTCCAGGCTTTGAAAGCTTCAGTATCTAAAACATCATTTTTTACGATGTTTACATCAACGTGAATAGCTGTGGTATCGTATTCTTTTCTTAATCCGTATGAAACGAATTTGTTGGTGTTTTTAACTCTGTATACAAAGTTTGAACGACCTTGAATCATTCCTTGGTTAATCAACTTCTTGAAAGGTTCATCTTTACAAACTTCGTTGATGTCGAACAAGAATTTGTTCCAGAAGCGAGAATAGATCAGGTGACCCGTTGCATGTTCGGTTCCTCCGATATACAAGTCAACATCTTGCCAGTATTCGTTAGCCTCTTTAGAAACCAATGCATTGTTGTTATGTGGATCCATATAACGCAAGTAATATGCTGATGATCCTGCAAAACCTGGCATTGTATTTAATTCGATTGGATTTCCTTCGGCAGTAGTCCAATTTTTCGCACGTCCCAAAGGTGGTTCACCACTTTCTGTTGGCAAGTATTTATCGATTTCAGGTAATTCCAAAGGCAACTGATCCATTTCCATCATGTATGGCATGTTCTCTTTGAAATAAACTGGGAATGGTTCTCCCCAATATCTCTGACGAGAAAAGATTGCATCTCTTAATCTATAGTTAATTTTTTTCTTTCCTAATCCTCTTGCTTCAACCTCTTCGTTTGCTTTTACAATGGCATCTTTTACATCTAAACCATTAAGAAAATCTGAGTTCATCGACTTTCCTTCCTTGGCATCGTAAGATTCTTCGGAAATATCACCACCAGAAACAACCTGAATAATTGGAAGTTTGAAATGTTTAGCGAATGCATAATCGCGACTGTCGTGAGCAGGAACGGCCATAATAGCACCAGTTCCATATCCCGCAAGTACGTAATCACTAACCCAAACAGGAATTTCTTCTCCTGTAAAAGGGTTTATTGCATAAGCGCCCGTAAATGCGCCACTAATGGTTTTAACATCAGCTAATCGTTCTCTTTCAGTTCTTTTTTTAGTTGCTTCGATATAAGCATCAATATCTGCCTGACATTCGGGAGTTGTTAATTCTTTAACCAAATCGCTTTCAGGGGCAAGTACCATAAATGTAACTCCAAAAATAGTATCAGGGCGAGTGGTAAATACCTCCATTTTAGTATCTGAACCTTTTACGGAGAAGTTTACTTCTGCACCAACTGAACGACCAATCCAGTTTTTTTGAATCTCTTTTAAAGAATCTGTCCACTCTAAAGTTTCCATTCCTTCTAAAAGACGTTTTGCATAGGCAGATACACGAAGCGACCACTGACGCATTTTCTTTTGCTCAACGGGATATCCTCCGCGTTCAGAAAGACCATCTTTTACTTCATCGTTAGCCAAAACAGTACCCAATTCAGGACACCAGTTTACCAATGTATCGGCTAAATAAGCCAAACGATAGTTCAAAAGAATTTCCTGTTGTTCTGTATTGGATAAAGCTTTCCACTCATCAGCTGAAAATGGTTCAGTTTCCGAGCAGGCTGCATTTACTTTCGTATTTCCGTTGGCTTCGAATTCTTTAACCAAATCGGAAATTGGCTGAGCTTTTTCTGTTTTATTATCGAAATAGTGGTTGAACATTTGAATAAATGCCCATTGAGTCCACTTGTAATATTCAGGATCGCAAGTACGAACTTCTCTGTTCCAATCGAATGAGAATCCTATTTTGTCTAATTGTTCTCTGTATCGGGTAATGTTTTGCTCAGTTGTAATTGCAGGATGTTGTCCGGTTTGAATCGCGTATTGTTCTGCAGGTAAACCATAAGCATCGTATCCCATTGGGTGGAGTACATTAAACCCTTTGAGAGTTTTGTAACGAGAATAGATGTCGGAAGCAATGTATCCGAGTGGGTGACCAACATGTAATCCCGCTCCTGATGGGTATGGGAACATATCTAGCACATAAAATTTTGGTTTGTCTGCATCGACATCAACCCTATAGGTTTTATTGTCGTTCCAGTACTTTTGCCATTTTTGTTCTATTTCTTTAAATGTGTACTCCATTGTAATATTTTGATAAAATATGGTTATTCTATGTATTCAGATCGCAAAATTAGTAAAAGTTTAGAAAAAAAAGAGCGCTTTTTTTCCGAACTGAAATTATTATTAAAAATTGGTTAATAGTACATTAGATCTGTTGTAGAAAAACAAATTAGGATTGTATG
This sequence comes from uncultured Marinifilum sp., assembly GCF_963677195.1. Lineage (NCBI taxonomy): Bacteria > Pseudomonadati > Bacteroidota > Bacteroidia > Marinilabiliales > Marinifilaceae > Marinifilum > uncultured Marinifilum sp. The sequence goes on along the minus strand of NZ_OY781918.1, from coordinate 322,509 downwards.
AAAATGTACTGATGCAGAACAAAATAATTTTTTAAATTTGTGCACACAATGGTCCCGTAGTTCAGCTGAATAGAACGTCAGATTCCGGTTCTGAAGGTCGCAGGTTTGAATCCTGTCGGGATCACAAAAAAGCCTGAAGTATTAGATACTTCAGGCTTTTTTATATCTTCTTTAAGCTTATTTCGAGCCTTGGAATGTTTCTCTTAAGAATATCGCACAAAGAATAGATGCGACAAATGCAATTGGCATTAGCCAAATTGCTGTTTGAAATGCTTCTTGCATTTGTATTGCGCTTGCTGAAGAATCTCCACCAAACATGGCAACCAATTGTCCAAATAAAGGCTGACCGATAGCTCCAATTCCCATTAGAATTACAGCTGATAATCCATTTGCGGTTCCAAGAACTTTGTCTTCGTTTGACTCTGCAATTACTGGATATCCAATGCTTTGTGCTGCTGTTATAATTCCTAAAAATAGGAACAAAACATAGAAGAAACCAGAATTGGTTGATGGAGGGAAAATAATTAAAAGCATAATTGCCAAAGATAAGATAGCACCACCTATCATTGCTTTTTTACGAGATTTAATTTTATCCGATATCCAACCGCAGATTGGTGATCCTATCATGGTTCCAATAAAAATCATTCCAACTATTCCTGTAAAAGTAGCTTCTGAGAATTCGGGGTTTACAATTTTTAGATAAGTGGTTCCCCATACTGCTCCTAGCAATAAAACAGATAAGTTCAGTAGACCGATGAATAGTCCTGCAAGCCAGTTTTGCTTGTTTTTCGCAGCTAATTTTAATCCTTCTATTAGTCCAGTATCATTAGTAATTTCTGCTGATGTATCCTCCTTTGAAGGAAAATCTTGCATGAAAATTACTGCCAATACTAAAATAATTATTCCCAATCCTGCATTTAATAGCATAGTAGTTTGTCCTCCAAAGGCTTTAAGACATGCCAACATAGGAGCACCTGATACCCAGCCGCCAAATACACCGAATGTAACCAAAAGTCCAGCTACCAAAGCCAATTGCTTTGATGGATACCAACGTGGAGCCAACCTGAAAGGGGCCATAAATGCTACACAATGTGCTACTCCCATTATGAATCTTAAAATCATGGCAACATAAAGGTTAGTTGTAAAGCTAAGGCCAAGAACACAAAGCACTACAACCGCTATCATTCCAATAACAATTTTCTTAACGGATATTTTATCAAGTAAAACACCTATTGGAAGAAGTAAAAGAACAGTACCATATAAATAGGTTCCTGCGAAATTACCAAATTCGGCAGTAGAATTTAGCTTGAGTATCTGCATAAAAAATTCTTTCATTGCCTCTGTGCTGAACAAAGTCATCTGTATAAAACTATAAAAGAAAAATGCGCCGGCTGTAAAAACAACTAAGGCTGATCGTTTGGGGGAAGTTTGATTGATCATTTTAATGTATTTAGTTATTTGAATTAGATTTTTTACAAGTATAGGAGTCAAGAAGGTGCTCTGATTGATTCATATCAACTACGAAAAGTTTAATATGAACAATCTCTGAATTTTGTTTTATTGATTCATTAAGTATAAAAGATTCCAGTGGATTTACATTTTTAATTTTAATGCTTTCAATGAGTATACCGGATTTACTATAAAGTTTTAGTAGAGCATAACCATTAATAAAAACTCCATATTTACCATTAATTGTATTATTTAAAACAGATAGTTTTGATGTTATTATTCCTGTTTTATTTATTGAAATAATTGGCAAAGAAGGAACTTTTGCTGCAGCATGGATCTCTATGTAATTAAATTTTTTACCTGGTTGTAAATCGTAAAGCGGAGTCCTTACCTCTGTTTCAAGATAACCAGTTTCCAATCCACTGCTGTAAATGGAAATATTAGTCCCAAATTCATAGTCTAGTTTTGAATTATAGGGTTCAAGTATTTTGGCAAATGCCGTATTGTTAGTTTTATTCACATAACAAACCCAGGAATCTGATGATATGATATGCAATCCACCCATCATGTAATAATCGTAATGCACTTCAAATATACCAGGTGCAACTTCACCAGTCCAATTGGTGCCGTGATTAAAGTACTTTTTTACATGTTCCGGATTATTTTTGTCAAGAGGCAATCTATTTTTATTGATATACCTCCATCTTAGTTCAGGAGTTGTGGTGATCTCGTATTGTTTTCCATTTGGTAGTTTGTATCTCTCGCTAAAAGGAATGTATGCCACATAGTTTTGTCCATCGGTTAATTCGGGTTTACTTCTGGAAATATGTTGGCTTGATGTCATAATGCCTCTTTTAACAGGTTTGTCACCTTTATTTATTAAAGTATGCTTGATGTGAACTAAGCTTGTTCCTTCTTTAATAAATAAACTACGCTTGTATTGTAGTTGTTCATCAATTTTATTAGGAAAGATGAATTCTTGTGATTTTCGATCGAAACTAGGTACAGGTAAATCTTGAATACCCGATTCTACTTCAATGGTTTGGTTTCCATTGGAATCTTCAGATATCCATGTTTTATATGGACTATCACCAATAATAGCTGGAGGAGGCCATCGTTTTGTTTTATTGCCATTTTTATCAACTGAGCAGTTTCCAACAGGAAGAGGAACTAGACGATATCCGCCAAAATTTCTCCATTCGCTGCGTTTAACTTTATCGGTAGGAGCAAAGGATTTACCAGTAAGCTTGGGATTTACCCAAAGCGATTTATCATTTCCAAGATTGTATTCAAGAATGCGACCTGCTGCTTTGGGTACAATGACTAGACTGATAAATTTGTTTTTAGCAACAAAAACACTATCCCATTGCCAGTTGTTGTAATTGTTAATAATTGAGATATTGGAATCAGTTTGGGAATATCCATCAATGATTCCCAAGGATAAAATAATACTTAAAACGAATATTTTGAATGATTCCATATCTCAATGTTTAATTCAAACCAAAGGAATAATAGAATCTCCTCTGGTTTAATGAATTTTTTATTGTGCCAAATTACCTTTCCAGCCAGAATTGAATTGCTTTAACAATTCTGCAGTTAGTTTTGGCTCTTTTTCTGCAATATTCACTGTTTCGTTAGGATCTGCTTTATGATCGTATAATTCAACAAAAACAGGTTTAGATTCTGGTTTTGTGTAATCTTTCCATACAATTAAGCGGTATTGTTCTGTTCGCATTCCGTATCCCATTAGTCTGTTTTCAAACAAATCACGATCCCATTTTTCTTTTTGTTGTTTGATAATTTTACCTTCAACCTCTTCGATAAGTGGACCGAAATAGGTTTCGCGCATACCTTGAGAAAGTGGATTTGCCGCCCACTCTCTTAGTGCTGGTGTTGGGAACTGACTAAATACTGCTTTCTTCCATTCTATATCAGGATTATTTAATACCGGAACAAAACTTTGTCCTTCCAGATGATTTGGTAAATCAACGCCAGTTAATTCACAAAGAGTAGGGTACATGTCAACCAATTCGACCAATGCATTTGATTTTTTACCTCGAATTTTATCCGACATATCTGGAGTACTAACAATTAAAGGAACTCGAGTTGAAATTTCATAATTGGTTGCTTTTCCCCAAATTCCCATATCGCCAAGGTGCCAGCCATGATCGGTCCAAAGCATTATAATGGTGTTGTCGCGAACTCCAGCTTCTTCCAATGCTTGAATCATTTTTCCGATTTGAGCATCAACATAACTTACACATGCAAGATAACCATGTTTTAAGCTACGAGCTAAAGAATCCGGAATTTCACCTTTTTTAGGAATTCCTGATCGTGCACGTAATTCGAATGATGGATGAAGTCCCATGGCAGCTCCGTTTTTAGGCGCTTCTCTTTGTTCAGTTAATGGAATTTCATCTCTGTTGTACATATCCCAATATTTTTTTGGAGCAATAAAATTGAGGTGAGGTTTTTTAAATCCTAAACCTAAAAAGAAAGGTTTATCCGGATTTTTTGCCAGCATATCCTTTAATGTTGCAATTGCCGATACGGTATTGTAACCATCTTCGTAAGTTACATCAGGCACATCGGCACATTCGTAAGCAGGTCCTTGTGCCAGACCATTTCTAGTTGCTTTTGGACCATATTTAGCTACCATTTTATCGCGGTCTTTCTTCCAAAAATCCTGATTTTCTTTTAATGCAAAACCACCTTTTACAGGAACACGTTCCACCTTAGGTTTAACAGGTTGTCTGCTCCAGGAATATTTAGGATCGTTATACTTGCCATGGAAAATTTTTCCCGTATAAACAGTTTCGTACCCATAGGTCATTAGGTGTTGAGGAATTGTAATGATATCAGGATTTACATCTCTGAAATCGGTATAGTTTTCCACAACTCCGATAGTTTCTGGTCGTGCTCCGGTCATAAAACTTGCTCTGGAAGGACTACAAATTGCTTGCTGGCAGTAGGCGTGTTCGAATTGCACACCTTGTTTTGCCAGTGCATCGATGTTTGGAGTAATAGCTATTTCCGATCCATAACATCCTAACTCAGGACGTAAATCATCCACCCCAATAAAAAGAATATTGGGCTTTTTTGCTGGTTGTTTTTTAGCTTGGCACGATGCTCCTAAAATAAGTAAAGCACTTAATCCAATGCAGCTAAGTAAGTTGTTGCGTATCATTTTTTTGTTTTTTAATTAGGTTTATTTCCACATGAATGGAATCCAAACGGTCATTTCAGATTCTCCTCTGTTACTCCATGCAAAATAAGGAATCAACTGAGTTGTATATTTTTCCCATTTAGGATTTTTTAATTCATGGTACATGTTGGTATCATGATCTTTCCGAATTTTAAACTCTGCTTTAATGATAGAAACACCACCAAGAAAATCGGCATTATATTCAGCATGTAACTGCGATGAAGAAGGCAGGTAAATATCCAGAATACTGATGTTTTTTGGAAAATCGCTTGTTTCGATACAGTATACTACAGGACCTCTTTTAACAGCTACTTGGTTACGAACTTCTTCGATACGAGGATGGCCTTCAAGCAATTTGATGTCCATTGGCATATCAATCGTAATTCGATCTCCTTTTTTCCACTTTCTGGTAATTTTAGCGTAAGTTCCTGAGATTACTGGTGAATTGATTTCTTTGTCGTTTACCTTTAGCTTTGTGCCTATGGCCCATCCGGGAATACGGATTTGCATTTCAAAAGCTTCTTTTTTGCATTTGTTCAAATTAATTTCAACTTTTCCTTCCCAAGGATATTGTGTTGTTTGTGTCAATTCGAGTTTCGATCCATCGAGTAGAGAAGTTGATAGAGTATTTCCGCCATATAGGTTTACCGCAATTCCATTATCAGTTAAACTGTATGCCCATCCGGATATTTTTGCAATGGTTCGAACCAAATTAGGAGGGCAACAAAAGCAATTTAAATACGGTTTTCTGTGTTGATGTTCGGTAGTGTGTATTCCCTGTTTTACTTTTCGGGTGTTTACTGCGCGTAAGGGATTTGCGTAGAAATAATCTTTTCCTTCTATGCTAATTCCTGATAAAGCACTATTGTATAAAACCAGTTCCATGATATCGGCATATTTAGCTTCGCCATGTATTCCCAACATTCTGTAACTAAACATAGAGTTGCAAATATTGGCACAGGTTTCATTGTAAGCAGTAAGATTAGGCATCATGTATTCATCTATAAAAGCTTCATGAACCATATCAACTCTGCTTGAAGCACCATGATGAGTTTGTCCGCAAGCACCTGTTACATACATTTTTTTGTTGGTAACATTTTCCCATAATCTGTCCAATGCATTTAAAAGTTTTTTTTCGCCAGTTTCGGCAACAACATCGGCAGCTCCAGCATAAAAATACAGGGCTAATACTGCATGTCCAACGGCTTCGGTTTCTTCTCGTAGCGGCTTGCGCTCCTGAACCATATCGCCCATGAATTTGTAATTTACAGCTTTATCAGGTTTAACTTTTTGTGTTCCTCGCATATTAATAAAAAGTTCGGCTAATTCCAGATACTTTTTATCGCCAACAGTTCGGTACAATTCTACCAAACCCATTATTTGAGTTTGATTAAAGCCAAATCGAGCTAATTCTTTGGGTTGTGGAATAAATACTTTGTACAGATAATTTGCATACCTTATGGCTATGTCAAGAAAATTGGTTTGTCCTGTTAATCGATGATGAATACATGCACTTGTCATTAGATGGCCGGCATTATACATTTCGTGATATTGACGGTTTCCAAATCGTTTGTCACCTTTTATGGTAACCTGAGTTTGCAGATAACCATCCTCTTGTTGCGCTTTGCCTATAATATCAATATAAGAATCGAGTTGATCAAGGATTTTTTTATCGCCATTTTGAGCATAAACGTACATGGCTGCTTCCATCCATTTGTAAAAATCGCCATCGTGCCATTTCATACCCTTATGCTCGCCTTCTTTTATGCCGGCAGCAATTTTAAAATTGTTTAAAGCGTGACCAATATCACCACACAATAGTTCTCCCATGTGAGGTACCATTGTGTGTTCACATACATCAAATTTGTCTGCCCAAAATCCATTAGTCCAGGAGCAATCGCCCATGTTAATGCTTTTAAATTTTACATTTGGACTTTTGGAATTGTTTATAATTCCGGATGATTGACCAAATGCAGACTGCATTATTAAAAGAGCAAGAATCTGTACAATTAGTTTTTTCATTTTAGTTAAGGTTTAGTTGATATTTTCAATCAAAAATGACTGGAAATGGGCTTCAAATTGTATTTTTTAATCATTTTAAAGGCTCTTACAGTAAAGAAATTGTCTTTAGAGGCCTTATTGTTAAAGGGTTTTATAAAATAAAAAATCAGTATCTCATAATAGTTACTAATTATTCGAGATACTGATTCATACTAGCCTAAATTTATGAAAATGAATTAGATATTATTTATTAGAATTAAGGACTTTAGATTTTTTCCTCAAGCCTGAAGATTCTTTCTTTTTATTCATCAATTGATTTCTTTAAAAGGAATTCATGAGCTCCTTTTGGTTGGTTCCATTGATGAAAAAGGAAGCAAAAAATCTAGGGTGTTAAGCGTCTTCTATTTGAGAGTTTTAAGTTCGACGGGGTGATCTTCTTATTCTTCGAAGCTTCCCCGTCTTACCAAAAGTTTTCTACTTATAATCAGCTTGTTCTTCCAATGTCCCGCTGAGAGAATCATATATTTTTTGTACATAGCACAAGATTTGCAAAAAAAATATGAACTTTTTATTAGCATCGGTAATAATATTACTCCCAAATAATTGGTAAGAATACTGTCATTTCTGCTTGTCCGCGGTTACTCCACGCGTAATTTGGTACCAGCTGAGTTTTGTATTTTTTAAATTCTGGTTTCTTTACTTTTTTATACATGCTTTCGTCGTTGTTATTGGTACGAATTAGTACTTCGGTTTCAATAACAGTAACACCATCTAATAAATCATCTTTATGAACTGCTTTCATTTCGTTGGCAGAACTTAGGTAAACATCAGTAATCTTAGTTCCTTCAGGAAGATCAGGAGATTCTATGCAATATACAATTGGTCCACGCTTGATTGCCACTTGGTTACGAACTTCTTCGATTCTGGTGTGTCCTTCAACCATTGTAATTTCCATTGGCATATCAACAGTGATTACATCACCTTTTCTCCATTTGCGATTAATTGTTGCAAAATGCCCTTCTTTCACTTTTACGCCAGCATCTTCACCATTCACTTTTACAGTAGTTCCGTTTGCCCATCTTGGAATACGAAGCATTACATCGAATGCATCTTTTTTACATTTTTCGATTGTAATGTTTACATTTCCTTCCCAAGGGTAATTGGTTACCTGCGAAAGTTCTAGTTTAGATCCGTCAAGCAAAGTAGTACTTAATTTGTTTCCGCCATAAAGGTTAACAGCAATTCCGTTTTCTGGTTTGCTGTATGCCCAACCTGAAAGTTTAGCAACGGTACGTACTAGGTTTGGAGGACAACAGAAACAATCTAAATATGGTTGGCGTTCCGGAAATTCAGTAACTAATTTTTTGTAATCGCGAGAACCGTTGATAACACGCAATGGGTTGGCATAGTAATAATCTTTACCTTCCAAACTGATTCCAGAAAGTCCGCTGTTAAACTCAACCAACTCCATGATATCTGCATATTTCGATTCTCCATGAATATCGAACATTCTTTTGCTGAACATTGCATTACATATATTAGCACAAGTCTCGTTGTAAGCAGTCATGTTTGGCATCATATACGAATCTATAAAACCTTCCTCAATCATTTGACGATTGGTTGAAGCTCCGTAATGTGTTTGACCGGTTGCTCCTGTTACATACATTTTCTGATCGGTGATGTTTTCCCATAAACGATCTAGGGCATCAACAATAGCTTTTTCACCAGTTTCGGCATAAACATCGGCTGCTCCAGCATAGTAATATTGTGCAAGTACTGCGTGTCCTACTGCTTCGCATGATTCTCGAAGCGGAGTAAATTCCTGAACCATATCACCAATAGGATATCCTTCGGTTGCAGGTGTTTCTTCTACTTTGTATTTACCACGATTATCGATAAATTTTTGAGCCAGTCTTAAGTATTTTTCATCACCTACAGTACGGTATAATTCAACCAATCCCATAATTTGAGTTTGATTAAAGCCAAATCGGCCATACTTTTTATCTTCTGGCATAAAAATGGTGTACAAATAGTCGGCATGCTTTACAGCGATATCAAGAAAATTAGTTTTACCAGTTATTCTGTAATGGATACAAGCACTTGTTAATAAATGACCTGTATTGTACATTTCGTGATATTTACGATTTTCGTAACGATCAACTTTAGGATTTAGCTGAATTTGAGTTTGTAAATAACCATCTTTTTCTTGTGCTTTTCCTATAATGCGTATGTACTCATCTAGCTCTTCCAATAGTTTTGGATCTTTGTTTTGGGCATATACATAAGTTTTGGCTTCCATGAATTTATAGAAATCGCCATCGTGCCAACGCATTCCTTTGTGTTTTCCTTCCTTTTCGCCAGCTGCAATTTTGAAGTTATTTAAAGCATGTCCTGTATCACCGCATAACAGTTCTCCCATGTAAGGAACCATATTGTGTTCGCAAACATCAAATCTTTCGGCCCAAAAACCATCTGTCCAAACACAGTCGCCCATGTTTATGCTTTTTAGTTTTACATTCGGACTTTTTGCATTGTTTATAATGCCTTTTTCTTGTGCGTTACCCGGAATTAGTAATGAAACTCCGCATGCAACCAGTAATAATTTCTTCAGCATATCTATTTTACTTTTTTATATTTATCCATTCTGTCGATATCTACATTTTCGAATTTTCGTTGTAACAACCAACGAGGACGTTCCAATGTAGATTCCCATTCAAAAATCATTTTGTACATCTCACGAACTTTTTCGGGATATTTAGCAGCTAAATCGTTTTGTTCCGATTCATCTTTTACGATGTTGTATAACTCTGCCGGACGATCGGGAAAGCGTATTAATTTCCAGTCTCCATGACGAACCGAAGCACGACAATCTTTTTTCCAGAAAAGGGTTTGGTGAGGTCTATTTTTGTTTTCTTTTTTCAGATATGGCATTAAATCCACACCATCAACATTATTTAGCTTAGATGTATTGCCTCCGGCTGCAGCCACAAATGTTGGCAATAAATCGAAAGTACTTACCGGATAATCGTATTCGGAGTTTTGTTTGATTTTTCCTGGCCAACGCATTATAAAAGGAACACGAACGCCACCTTCTAAATGGTTGGATTTAGTTCCAGCCAAAGGCAGGTTTATTGATGCATTTTTATCGGTTGGACCACCGTTATCGTTTGTATAAACAACAATGGTATTGTCATCTAATCCCAATTTCTTTAATTTATCAAGAATTAAACCACATGCACGGTCTAAAGCCAAAGTCATTCCTGCAACTTGCTGTCTTTTTCCTGATAATTGCGGAAACTGATCCATATCTTTTTGTTCTGCCTCCATTGGAGTATGAACTGCGTTGAAAGCTACAAGAGCAAAGAAGGGTTTATCTTGATTTCGTTCGATAAAATCAGCGGCTTCTTCACCTAATTTATCGGTTAAGTATTTTTCAGGTTCTGCATAGTTTCCAAAGCCACGCTCCAGCCAGTTTTCTCTTCCTTTTGGTAAAGGCAGATATTCGTAATAGCTACGGGCGCCACCTCTAAAACCATAAAATTCATCGAAACCTCTTTTCATTGGATGAAAACGATCGGCTCCACCTAAATGCCATTTACCAAAGTAAGCTGTTGTGTATCCTAGTTTTTTTAGCTCATCGCCAATGGTTGATTCGCTTAAAGGAATACCCATATTTTCGCCATCTAAAGCGGAGTTGTCACTCATAAATGAAGGTACATTGTTTTCTTCGAATCCGTATCGTTGCTGATATTTTCCGGTTAGTAAACCCGCACGTGAAGGGCCGCAAACCGAAGCAGTAACGTATCCTTGAGTAAATCGAACTCCGTTTTTGGCCAATTGGTCAAGATTAGGTGTTTTCATTACTTTGCTTCCCTGAAAACCAAAATCGGCATATCCGGCATCATCCGAAAAAAGTAGAACTATATTTGGTTTTTTCTGAGCAAACACAAAACTGTTGATTAGCAAGAATAGAAGTAAGAATTTAATTTTCATTGTTGTGATTTTTATATAAGCTATTTCAAGTTAGAAATTATAAGAATTAGAAATCTTCTTTTTAGGAACATTTTCTAGTATTACAAATAAAAAGCTTTAAAGGACTATGCAATTCATAAAATTTACCAAGTCATAGCATTATTTTACCCTTCTGGATTGTGTGGGTAAAATTGGCTTGTTGTTAAATGAAGCAAGATTTCTCGAATTTAAAATTCTTAATTTTATAGCTTAAGATTGAAAATTAGGGATAGCAGTATAAAATTAGATGTGATTTAAAAAGCTATACCTCTAAAGCTATAGCTTTAAAAATGTTTGTAATATAGCTAAACTTCGTAGGCACGAACTTCAAATAATTTGGCATTGTTTACACCATAAGTTTCATTCATGTTAATACGAATTGCTGTGGTTTTAATCTGATCGAAATTGAATTTGATCAAGCGTGTTTTGTTTTTATTGATTTCACCAATTTTTACCCACTTGCCCTTAATTCTTGCTTCCAAATCAAGTGATTTTAGCAATTCCTGAGGAACAGTATTGGTATGTTTATCATTGTTTAAAGATTCTTTTAACATCATGATATTCCTCTTTAGGTTGGTATCGCATTTAATTTCTACTTTCGATAAGGAAATCGGCTTTTTCCATTCCAATTGAATGTTTGCAGGTAATGTATCGGATTGCCAATGGTTAATTTTTCCTTTAAAATCGCGAGACATACCATTGGTTAACAAGTTAACATCACCAGAATTTGTTGATGAGGCAAGAAAGACATCAGCTTTTTTTGCCAAATCATTTTCATCATACGAAGTACGATTTGGAATAAATGCATCATCACGAAGTAGGTTTTCTTGTAATTCCTTGATATGATGTTTATATATCTCTCTGGGATTTATACCTTTTTGCACACATAAATTTGCAGCTGTTCCAACAGCCTGTCCTTCTAAAGCACAGGTTCCCATAACACGGGATGAGGATAGTGCAATGTGTGTTTGACTGATGTTTCGACCTGCAAATAAAAGGTTTGTTATATTTTTTGAATACAATGAACGAAATGGAATCTCATAAATCTCATGGAAATGCTCATGGAAATAACTTGGCGGATCTTGTAAATTTTCGATTCCAGCCCAGCAATGTTCATCGAGCGACCAGCCACCATAAGCAACGGCATCATCAAAATGGCGGTGCTTTAATAAATCTTGTTCTGATAAAATGAAATCACCAATAAATCTTCTGGATTCTCGTCTGCCAGGAATGCTTCCAACCCATTCCAAAGCCATGTTTTCTGCCTCTGGAAATTTTCCTGAGTTTTTAATGTAATCCCAAACTCCATGAAGATAACCCATTAGTTTATGGCGAATTTCTTCTGCTTCACCAATAATATCGTGCTCGCTTCCTATCTCAATCCACCAGATTCCATTTTGAAAGTTTGCAAACTTGCGTCTTGGGTTTGATTTCTCAGCTTCGTATTTAATTGCAAAAGGCGGAGCTTCGTAAGGCACAGGTTTTCCCATATCCTTTGCCTGCCAAAGTAATGTTGCACCCATTTGCCAACCATCTGGTTCATCTGGAGCGTATTTTTCGTTGAATTCTGCTTTTCCTTCTCGTCCGGTTCTGTATTCTGCACCCGAAGTGGCGGCCAATAATCCATCGCCCGAACAATCGATATATTGTTTGGCATTCAGGAGAATTTCCTTTTCGGTAGTCAATTGCCAGCAACGTGCAGATTTTATGGTCGAACCATCCATTACGGCTTCAATTGCCTGGGTGTTTAGCAACAATTCAAGGTTGGGTTCACGAGTAACGAAATCATATAAAACATGATCCCAAACGTAGAATGATTCCTGTGGATTACAAAAACGATTGTGAAGTAAAATTTCTTCTAATATACCGGTTTCCCGTTCCGGTTTATTGTCTGGTTTCAATCGGGTGACACCGTGAACATGGACACGCATTTCGCTTGAGCTGTTTCCTCCCAGAACTGGTCTATCTTGAACAAGAACAGTTTTGGAACCATTTCTTGCTGCCGCTACAGCAGCACAAATTCCAGCCAAACCTCCACCTAAAACGGCAACATCTATATTGCGAGTTTCACTTCGTACGGGAATCCCCTTTTTGCCATCAGCCATTCTAAGCCAATTGTCTTTATCCCTATCAGAGAAATTTTGCTCTTTTGTTGATGCTATAGATGATAAAGGTACAAGACTTGCAGCTGCAGCTCCAATTGCACTCTTTTTAAAAAACTCTCTTCGTTTCATATACTAGTTCATTTCAATTTTCTCGCTAACCCCTTGCCAACCTGCATTAAATTGTTTCATTAGCTGGTTTACTAATTCCGGCTCTTTATCAGCAATGTTTATTGTTTCGGCAGTATTGTTTTTTAAATCATATAATTCAATTGCAAGAGGTTCCTGTTCGGGGTGTTTTTTATTTTTCCAAACAATTAATCGATAGGAATCTGTTCGCATGGAATAGCCCATTACGTTATTTTCAAATTCTTTTTTGTTCCAGTTTTCTTGTTGTTCAAGGGCAATTTGTTCTTCCATTTCTTGGATTAGTGGACCAAAATAAGTTTCGCGCATTGCAGGTCGGAGAGGGAAGCCTCCCCATTCTCTTAATGCAGGAGTAGGAAACTGACTAAAAGCTGCAGTTTTCCATTTTCGATCGGGATTTTCAATTAATGGTTTAAAGCTTGTTCCTTCAAGATGATCTGGAATAGAGATTCCTGCCAAATCGCACAGGCTTGGATACATATCAACCAGTTCCACCAATGCATCGGTAGATTTACCGCAACTTCCTTTCGGCATATCCGGAGTCCAGATTAATAATGGTACACGAGTGGCAATTTCGTAATTGGTTGCTTTTCCCCAAATTCCCATATCACCAAGATGCCAGCCATGATCGCTCCAAAGAATAATGATTGTATTATCGCGTACGCCAGCTTCTTCTAGAGCTGATATCATTCTTCCAATTTGAGCATCAACATAGCTAACACAAGCTAGGTAGGCATGTTTTAAAGTTTTGGCAAGTTCGGGATTTATATCTCCTTTCTTGGGAATATAATCTCGGGTACGTAGTTCGAAAGAGGGGTGAAGTCCCATTGAAGAGCCGCCTTCAGGTTTACAATTATTGGCAAGTGGAATTTTTTCCCTGTCGTACAAATCCCAATATTTTTTAGGAGCAATCCAGTTTAAATGAGGTTTGTTAAAGCCCAGTCCAAGAAAGAAAGGTTTATTACTTTTATCAAGCATTTCTTTCATGGTTTTTATGGCTATATCAGTATTAAAACCATCAATATATGTATTGTCAGGAACATCGGCACACTCGTATGCAGGTCCCATTGCTAATCCGAAACGAGCAACTTTGCCATATTTAGCGAACATTTCTTTTCGTTTCTTTTGAGTTCGCTCGATGTTTTTAGGAAGTGCAAATCCTTTTATCTTTTTTCTCTTTTCTTTATCAAGACTATCAATTGCAGGAGCCCAATTCCAGGATGCATCATCATCATCGCCATGATGAAAGATTTTGCCAAGATAAGCAGTGTTGTATCCGTTTGCACCAAAGTGTTGCGAAAGTGTTGATTTATTAGGAAGCTTTTCTCTAAACTTGATGTAATTGTGTGTTATTCCACTGGATTCAGGTCGAATACCTGTCATTAAACTTGCACGGGAAGGACCACAAATTGCTTCCTGACAATAGGCTCTGTTAAAGCGTAAGCCTTGATTGGCTAGTTTGTCGATATTTGGACTTTGAGCAATTTTTGAGCCATAACAAGCTAGTTCTGGTCTTAGATCATCAATTCCAATAAATAATACATTTGGTTTTTGTGTAGATGTTTTACAAGAACTAATAGCGATTATAAAAAACAGAAGATAGATAAATCTTTTCATGATTTTATTGTTGATAGAATTTTGATAGAATAAAGTAATGGAATGTTTGTTCTATTCGATTTCTAAAAATTACCAATTTGTAACACTATTTTAACTTGTAGTTGATTATTTCAAATGGCATAAAAAAATACCGGAAGAAAATCTCCCGGTATTAACTATAACCAAACTAATGTTTATTAATTTGTGAACTAATCTATCTAATGTACTAATTTTTAGTATCCATAATTTTGTAATAAAGCAGGTGCTTTTTCAACTTCACTTGCAGGAATAGGTAAGTAATATTCTCTATCCCACCAAGGACGTGTTACAACAGTATACTCTTCGTGAGCAAGAGTTCCATCTGCTAACTTGGTCCATTTAAGGCCTTTAATATCAAAACCTAAATGTGCTTCGTTCATCCATCTTCTTTCGTCGAAAAAGTTGTGACCTTCGAAACAAAGCTCAACTCTTCTTTCTCTTTTAATTGCTTCGAGAAGATCGTTACCTGTTTTATCAATTGCCGGTTGTAATGCTCGAGTTGCTACCTTGTTCAGGTAAGTAATGGCTTCACTTTCGTTACCTAATTGGTATTGTGCTTCGGCGTAGTTCAAATATACTTCGGCCAAACGATATAGTATGTATGGTCTTTTCGAAGATATATCTGTTAAGGCATTTAAGCTTTCGTCTTGAAATTTTTTAATGTTATAACCTGTTTTTGAAGAATGTTGTGTATTTCCTAATCCATTAGGTGAATCTAATCCATGAATACCATCTTCATCTACATTACCATCGTTATCTAATTGTTGCCAGTATTCAACTTCGCGACCTCTAAATTGAGCTCCGTTAAAGTTAAGATCGGCATAATATCTCATTTCTCTGCCATCATTTGGATTAGCAGGATCAAAAGTCATTTCATCAGTACTTGTTCCGTCAGCCATATTGAACTGCAAAGCAAAATTATGACTTGGTGAAGATAAAGCCCATCCACCGTAACCATTTGGTGATTGAGTCATATCAGGTAATGAATTTACATCGGTACCAAAATCGTAATAGGTATCACCGTAAGGTCTTGCAAATAAAATGTCCTGATTTGGCGATAAAAATAGCTTTTGATATTCTTCAGCATCGGTAACAGCAATTAAATCGCGAGATTCTACGATGTCGATGATAGCTTTTGCAGCATTGGCTGCATCTTGCCATTTTGTTGCTTTAGAATAAGAATAGAACTGTGAGTTTTCGCTTGGTACATTTGCAGGATCGTGCAATTTACTTGCAGCATAAAGCAATGTTCTCGATTTTACTGCTAATGCAGCTAAACTTGTAGCTCTACCAAACTCGGCATCAGGACGAGTTTCTGGAAGAACTGCCGCAGCTTCATCTAATTCCGTTACAATAAAATCAATACATTCTTCGTAAGAATTTCTGCTTAAGTTATAGTCGTCACCAAGACCAAAGGCTGTTTTGATAATTGGAACAGCACCATACATTTTTACCAATTTGGCGTAGATGTTTGCTCTTAAGAATTTAGCTTCAGCTTTTAAAATGTTTACTTTATCAGGATCATTTTTCATAGCTTCACTATCATCAACCCTGTCAAGAAATTCATTTGCCTGCTGTATGTATCCCCAATAATAACCCCATTTTTCGTTAAATTGTCCGGAATTACTAGCGGTCCAACCAGCTCTTACTCTAAATAAATCTTTATTTTTGAAATTGAACTTGGCCTCGAAGGATGCTCCTTCGATATTGAATCTGCGTCCCCACCATTGCTGGCGATTTACTCCCCAGCTTTCGGTGCTGTTGTAAATAGTGAATACTAAGCTTTCCAGTTGATCTGGATCGCTATAGATTAGATCCTCCCCAAAAATATCTTTTGCTTCAGTATCTAACACATCTTCACAAGCGAATGTTGCAAAAAGAGTAAATACAATCAGTATATATTTTAAATTTTTCATCTCTTTATTTTTTGTGCTGTATTAAAAACTAAGGTTAAACCCGAAAGTATATGACTTCATAGAAGGATATGTACTTTGTCTAAAGTTGTCATAACCATTTGCTTCAGGATCTAAGCCTAAATCATAAACATCAGAGAACATGGTTAATAAGTTAAATCCTTTTACAAATACCTTAAGATCTCCAAATTTTAATTTGTCTTTGGTAAATGTATAACCTAATTCAATCTCTTTTAATCTTAGGAAGGATGCATCGTGTAACCAAAAATCTGCTCCCTGGAACTTATTGTCATTACCACTTTGGTTTGAACTGTATTTGTCGGCCTGACCAAAAGCTCGTGGATATCTTGAATTACGGTTGTCAGCAGTCCATCGTTTGTTAAATACATATTCTGGTTTAGCACCTGCCTGATCGAAGAATACCAACATTTTAGCTTTGGTTTGTCCTTGGAAAAGGAAACTCATATTGAAGTTTTTATAGCTAACACCACCATGAATACCGAATTGAATTTCTGGCACATTTGATGTATAAGAGCGAATTTTATCATTATCATCAATTTTACCATTGCCATCTGTATCCAAATAGATTGGTTCTCCTTCTACAGTACCGTCAATTTTAACATCTGTAGCATCAACTTGTGCCTGATCTTTGAAAATACCTGCAGTAGGGAATACAATGTACGAATCCATAGGATGGCCTTCTTCTTTTCTCCATTCTGGTACATCAGCGGCTTCATCCATGAATTTTACTTCGTTTTTGGCTTGAGTAAGGTTAACTCCAAAGTTATAATCTACTTCGCCAACTTTGTCTTTCCAGTTCAATTCAAATTCCCAACCAAAATTATCTACTTTACCCATATTAATGGCTGGTAATCTGCTTGAATCTAATCCTGAAAATAGTGGGATAGAGGCGGCCTGATCCACTAAAATATCTTCTCTTTTTTGGTAGAAGTAGTTGATGTCTCCGGATAATCTGTAGTCGAATAAACTAAAGCTTAAACCAATATTTTTCATATCAGCAGTTTCCCAAGTAATATCCTCGTTTGGAACAGTACCGCTAGAGTAAGAATTATACTGAACACCTGGAGTTCCAAAAATGTAAGAATTTGGTTTGGCCCAACCTCCTCCTCCATAGTTGTATTCATATAAATACTGAAATCCGCTAACTCTGTCATTACCCATTTGTGCCCAGGATGCTCTCAATTTTAAGGCATTTAACCATGAGATGTTTTCCATGAATGCTTCCTTGTTAATGGCCCATGAGGCAGCAACACTTGGGAATGTACCGAATTTCTTTTCTCCAAAATTACTTGAACCGTCACGACGAATTGTCATGTCAAGGAAGTATTTCTTTTGATAGTCGTAAGAGAACGAACCAAAATAATTTACGCGTCCCCATTCTGATGAGGTTCCTGATGATTGCATGCCTTCATCACTTCCGGCAAATAATTCTGGATGATTATCACTTGGAAAATCTTTTTTCTGAACCCAGAAAGAACGTTCTTCTGAAGAAAAATACTCGTATCCAGCAAATGCACTAATGTTATGATCCTCGTTAAAGGTTTTTTTATAGTGAACAACAGCATTTAACATTAATTCGTCAAATTTCCAAAAGCTTTCTTTTAGGATACTTTCCTTACCATCCTGCGAAAATCCTAATTGCTCCACGTACTCTCCCGTTCCTTCCTGATAGGTGTAGGTTGACCAAGGAGTATACCACGATTTTGTATCGCTATTTTGTCGGCGGTAACTTGTAAAACCCTTAAAGCGTAGTCCTTCGGTAAGTGCACTTAAATCCCAGTCGTAAGACAATTTACCTCTTAAGTCGTTTGTTGTTTTGTCAACAAATCCCGATTCGCTACTTGACATTACGTATGGGTTTGCACCGTTTTCGCCACCCCAGCCAGGTAATCCGTTAGGATAAACTCCAACTTCGGTTGGTTCGTTGGTATAAATGTGTTTGTAAATGTATGATGAACCTACACCTGGTTCTTCTTGTTCTCCAAATCTTCCTGATAAGTCTACACCTAATTTAAATTTTTCATGAAGTTTAATATCCAAATTGGAACGAACTTGATATTGTTTGTAACCTAAATCACCCGATTCATACATACCTGTTTGATCCTTATAATCACCACTTACAAAGTAGCTCACATTATCGCTACCACCAGAAATAGATAAAGAGCTTCTGTATTCAGGAGCATAATCAGCAAAAGTTAAATCGTACCAATCTGTACTTGGATAGTTTGGATCATTTCCTGCTGCATACTTATCAATTTGATCTTGAGTAAATCTAGGATCGCGACCATAACGATCTTCAATTTCATTTTCATAAATTGCATATTGCTCCGATGACATCAAGTCAGGAGAAACTGAAAAAGAAGAAATATTTACCGAACTTGAGAAGTTAAATTTAGGTTTTCCTGATTTACCACGTTTTGTTGTAATTAAGATTACACCATTGGCAGCACGAGCACCATAAATTGCTGCAGCACCATCTTTCAATACGGTAAGTGATGCAATATCTTGAGGTGCCAAATGAGAAAAACTACCCGCAGTTACTCCATCAATTAAAATTAAAGGAGAGTTGTTATTTAAGGTAGATTTACCTCTAATTAAAAGAGTCATATCATTATCGCCAGGGTAACCACCACGGTCGGCAACAATTAAACCAGTTACTTTACCAGCAAGCGATTTTGCAAGATCCTGATTAGAAGTTTTTGCAATTTCTTCTGATTTAATGGTACTTACCGATCCGGTTAATTCACCTTTCTTTCTGGTTGTATAACCAATTGCAACTACCTCGTTTAGCCCAATGGTATCTTCTACAAGAACTACATCGATAGATGTTTGTCCTGTGTAAACGATTTCCTGAGCTTTCATACCTACAAATGATACTACTAAAACATCACCCTCGTTAAGGTTCGACATTTCGAAATATCCATCGATATTGGTAATTGTACCTGTTGTTGTTCCTTTTACAATAACACTTACTCCTGGAAGAGTAGCTCCGGTATTGTCTTTAACTGTACCGCTTACTGATGTTTGAGCAATAACAGTTTCTGATGAATTTTGAGAATTTGAATTTGTCGCCATTACTTGAGATATTCCTAAAAATATTCCTAAGGCTGAAAATTGAGCAATCCTAAAAAATTTCGTTAAATTTTTTGGTTTTTTCATAAGTCATTCATGTTGAAGTGAATAAAATTGATTAGTTAATTTTTGTGTTTTTTGCAGATATTAAGATGGTGTAATTCTGCAAGTTTGATATTTCCAGTTTTATTTATATCGTTTGTGTAGAAAAGTTTATGTTATATATTGTAGTGTTTTTTTGTATTAGATTAAGATTTAATTTTGATGAATAATTAGTTGTTGAAAGAATATTAAATCTAATATATATTACAATAATCTATATTTATTGAATTATTCCATTCTATATTAGATATAGTTCTTGTGTTTAAATTATTAGTGTAAAGTAACTGAAAAGATAAAAAGGTGGGTTGGTGAAATTTACCATGTAATTACATTATTTTACCCTTATTTAAAAATAAGAGGTAAAATGGTGCTAAAAAAGGGTGTAAATTGGCTAAATTGTGTTTCTAAAGTTGTTAGGAGTGCTTCCCATTATTTCTTTAAACTGGCGATTAAAGTTTGTAATTGAATTATATCCAACCATATAGCAAACTTCAGATATTGGAATATCTTGTTGTACCAATAGGCGAGAAGCATTTCGAACACGAATTTCGTTTAAAAATTGCGTAAAAGATTTATTGGTTGTTTTTTTGAAAAAACGACAAAAAGAATTTGTTGTCATGCAAGCTATATCCGAAACATCATTTAAGCTAATGTCTCTGGCATAATTATCCGAAACAAATTTAATTACTGAGTCTAAGCGATCCGAACTATCGGTGGTGTATTGTCGCATGTCTGATGAGGATAGAATTATTTTATTGTCGATAGTTGCAAGCTTACATAGTATATCTAGTAATTTAATTAATTGTTGGGCAGGTGATAGTTCAATTAAACTAATTAATTCTTTGTGCAGTTTTTTGTTTTCCTTACCTCCAAAGCTAACGCCAAATTTTGATTCTTCAAGTAAACTGTTTATCTGCGAAAATTCAGGAATATTAAAAGTTCCTTCTCCAATAAAATCTTTTGTAAATTTAATGACGATGGTTTTTACTTTATTTTGATCGTTTTCTCCATAATAAGAGACATCGTTGCGCCACAAATGAGGTAGGTAAGGACCAACTAAAACCAAATCGCCTGGTGAAAAATGAGCTACGCTATCACCAACAAATCGAATGCCATTACTTTTAGATATATATATTAATTCGTACTGAGCATGATAGTGCCATGAAGAATCCAGACATGGAATTTCTTTTTTTGTAATATCTAAACGCTCGTTAGCTGAACTATCAGTATTTTTTAATATTAGTTTCATAAACTAAAACTCGAAGAAATATTTATAAGTTTTAAGCACTCTTAGTCTGGAATAAATATAAATAAAAAATGTAGAATTCTATATGCTTATAAAAAAAACAGTTCAGAGCACGGAAAGCAATGAACTGTTTAAACTATAAAGGAAGATAATTACAACTATTTTGATATTTCCATAAACTCAATTGGAGCACCATTGTGGTTTATAAAGGCAACGCGAACTCCTTCTCCCGGAGAGAATGTTTCAACAATAACTTCTTTTCCTTCAATTGCTTCTTCTATGTTATCTACCTGATAGGCTATATGAGGAATTTTTTGAAACATTTCGTGCATTGGACTATCAGGATTACATTTAATCCATTCAATACTGAATTTATCTTTATTAAAATCGGTAAAGTTAATTTTTCCTGGTTCGTAAAAGCCATCCCAATTTTTATCCTCTTTGGTAGGAATTCCTATGTGACTAAATTTATAATTCATTTTAATTCTATTTTTATTTTTTAATTCCTGATAAAATAAATTCGAAACTGTATTTACCCGATTTTAATTGATAATGAGGTAGGGTTTTAGATAATGTTCCTCCTAATCCGGCTTGCTTTAAATCAATATTTAATGTGTAAAAACCTTGTTGTTTTAATTCGTATGGATGTTTGGCTTTATTGATATTACTTGCAGAATATGGCCAAACAGAAAATCCAAATAATGGTTTACCGGTAATTTTAATACCTGATTTATCTGTACTTGATAATTTTATCCAGCGAGTATCGGTTCTGTTTCCATTTTCCTGTGGTTTGGCATAGGAATAAAATAAGTCATCAGTTTTGAACGAGAACTCATCAACCTCTGCACTATTTTTGCGATCGCTGTAATTTTCGTGCGGACCATTTCCATAAAATGTGCATTGTGTTAAATTCGAAGGAATTCCCATTGTCATTCCGAAACGAATTAGTTTAGGTAGATTCTCATCGGCATTCATTTCTATTTTTACAGAAATTTGCCCCTTGGAGTTAATCGTATAAAGCTTAACTAATTTAATTTTATTTGCCAGATTTTGAACAGTTAAAACTTCTACCTCTTGATCTTTATTTAACTTGCTGATAACGGATTCTGTTTTGAGTTGAGAAGCCAGATTTTGCCAAGGTTCTCTCGACTTATTAAAAGCTTTGCTACTAGCACCTCTAATATCATTATCGATTGCCGGACGCCAGAAGTTTGGCTCTAAATCAGCTGTTAAATATTCTTTACCTTTAATTTGATATGAAACAAGGTTACCATTAAGTTTTGATATGCTAGCTGAGAATTTTTCTCCTGATACCTTTATTAATTCATTTGTCTTGTTAACTGTTATTTTTTCTTTTGAGATGGATTTTAGCTTTTTAAATTCATTTTTTGCTTGTAATAAGATTTGTTCTTTCGCAATTTCAAATCCTTTTTCACACCATAATTTATCCGATTTTTCATGTAAGCTAACTCGAATCCAATATTCTGATTCTTTATTAAACTTGATCTGTTTTATTGGAATATTTACAAGCTTTGAATTTCCTGCAGCAATGTCTTGAGAGGGTAACGATCCCGATTGTAATAGTTTTCCATTTTCTTTTAATGTCCAGTTAATATCATATTTATTTAAATTGCTAAAAGAAAATCTATTTATAATTCTTATTTGTCCCGATTCAAGATTTGCAGCCTCAAATACTACAGGTTGAAATACGTATTTACATTCCCAGGCGTGAGGATTTGGAGTTCTATCGGATGCAAATACACCATTTAAGCAGAAATTTTCATCGTTTGGTATATCTCCAAAGTCTCCACCATAAGCATAAAACTTAGTTCCGTTGGTATGAGTTTTTTCTATTCCCTGATCTATCATATCCCAAATAAAGCCACCAATAAGGTTTGGTCTGTTGCGAATTTCGGTCCAGTAATCAGACAAACCTCCAATAGAATTTCCCATAGCATGCATGTACTCACACATGATAATTGGGCGGGTAATGTGTGCACTTTTCGCCATTCTAACCAACTGACTCAGCTCTGGATACATCCTGCTAAGAACATCTACGTAATCAGGATCATCAGGATTTGCATAGTCAGGATCTTTCGATAGCTTAAAAGCATAGCCTTCAATGTATTCAGGATCGGTAGGATCTCCTTGTGCGCCTTCGTAATGTATAAATCGAGATGGATCAAAATCTTTTACCCACGCTGCCGATGCAGCAAATGCTGGGCCAGTACCGGCTTCATTTCCAAGCGACCACGATATGATACATGGATTATTTTTATCGCGTTCGACCATTCTTATTGTTCTGCTTAAAATTGCAGCTGGCCATGTTGGATTTTGCGGAATATAACTTCCCAAATGGTGGCACTCAATGTTTGCTTCGTCCATTACATACAGCCCATATTCATTGCATAAATCGTAAAAATATGGATCGTTAGGATAATGAGATGTGCGTACAGCATTAAAGTTGAATTGTTTCAAAAGTTCAACATCTTTTCGCATCTCCTCTCGGGTTACAGCTTTTCCGTTAACAGGACTATGATCGTGTCGATTAACACCCATAATTTCTACTGGTTTCCCATTTATTAAAAGTTCATTTCTTTTGCTAAACTCTATCTTACGGAATCCAATTTTCTGGCTTCTGGCTTCGATTAATTTTCCATCGGGATTAATTACACTAAAAACCAATGTGTACAAATAAGGATTTTCGGCCGACCATTTTTCCGGTGAACTAATATTTGTTTCTAGAAAAGCAAATTTGTTAATATCACGTTGTGGCCAGCGTTCTTTGTAAATATCTTCAATAGATACCGACATTGGTTCTGTGATTACCTTATTTTTATTTGCATCATAAAGCTGAGCAGTAATTTTCCAGTTTTTTAACTGATTTTCGTTTTCTTTAACCCAAACACGAGGACGAATCTCAAGTTTTGCATTTTGAAGATTGGCATCGAACTTTGTTCTAACATAAAAATCATTTAAAGCAATTTTTGGCTGTGCCAATAGTAACACTTCACGGTAAATTCCACTTAAGCGCCACATATCCTGATCTTCCAGATAACTTCCATCGCTCCAGCGAAAAACCTGAACTGCAATTCTGTTTTTTCCTTTTTGAATAAATTCTGTAATATCGAATTCGGCGGCTAATCTGCTGCCTTGACTGTAGCCAACTTTCTTGCCATTAACCCATAAGTAAAAAGCCGAAGAAACTCCTCCAAAGTGCAGAATAATCGATTGATCTTTCCAATCAGCAGGAACTTCAAAATCGCGATAATAGCTACCAACAGGATTGTCGCGATAGATTTTTGGAGGAATTGGAGGTTGTGGACCTCTCCAGTTGTATTTTATTGTAGTATCTAAAATATTTGGGGTAAATGGATATATGATATTTGAATAAATCGGTTGTCCAAAACCTTTTAACTCCCAGTTTGAGGGGACTTCAATATTATTCCAGGAATCATCAGAGAAATCTTTAAACATAAAGTCTAGAGGTCGTTTTTCTGATTTGTCTACATAATTAAATTTCCAAATCCCGTTTAAGGATTTAAGTCTGGCCTTTTCTCTGTTACCTTTTAATGCATCAGTTTCGTTTTTGTACGAATAAGAAGGAACACGCGCTTTCATTTTATTTTGCTCAAACATTAATTCATTTTCCCAATCGTTTTGAGCATTGGTAAATTGTATACTTACT
This sequence comes from uncultured Marinifilum sp., assembly GCF_963677195.1. Classification (NCBI taxonomy): domain Bacteria; kingdom Pseudomonadati; phylum Bacteroidota; class Bacteroidia; order Marinilabiliales; family Marinifilaceae; genus Marinifilum; species uncultured Marinifilum sp. The sequence goes on along the minus strand of NZ_OY781918.1, from coordinate 297,917 downwards.
AAAAAAGTAATACAAAAAATGGAAATTAGTTTCTTCATTTATGATGGTATTAAAGGTTATACTTTTATTAAAAATAGAGTTTAGATCGCAATTATTTGTTCTAAACTCTAATTTTATTAATTAATCTAATGCAAAAGTTTCATTAAATCTAGGCATTTTGTATTCTTTCCACTCCACGCCAGTTTGTTTATCGTGCCACCAAAGTGGTTGTGCATGAGTTTGGCTCCATTTTTCAGCTGCAGAAACAAGTTCTTTTAAGATTTCGGGATGTTGCTCACTTAAATCTGTGGTTTCTCCTTTGTCTTTTTCAATATTGTATAATTTCCAGCTTTCTTCACTTAAGCGTAGAGCTTTCCATTGATCTCTGCGTACTCCAACATCTGTATAACCAGTTCTGTGACGCAAGCAATAAATGTATTCTCCTTTATGCGATCCTTTACCATTTTTAAAGTTGTCCCACATATCTTTTCCATCAAGTATTTTATTTGCCGGAATTGTAGCACCTGCAAGTTTGGCAAAAGTAGGGTAGAAGTCTACCGACGAAACTGGTTGATTAAAACGTTTACCCGAAGGGACATTTTTTGGCCAGTGAAAAAACATAGGTACTCTGTATCCACCTTCGCATGCACTACCTTTTCCTTCGCGAAGAGGATAATTTGTTGCTCCTCTGGTTAGTTTACCTCCATTGTCGCTTAAAAATACAATTAGAGTATTATCGAACTGATTGTTTTCCTTTAGTTTTTTAACAATTTTGTTTACACCTCGGTCAACAGCATATACCATTGCAGCATAAGTTCGTCTTTGTTCATCTTTAATGTGGGCGAATTTGGCAAGATCTTCTTCTTTAGCTTGCAAGGGAACGTGTGGTGCATTGTAAGCTAAATATAAAAAGAATGGCTTTTCTTTTTCTGATGCATCTGTTACAAATCTTTCTGCTTCGCGGGAAAGTGCATCGGTAATGTATTCTGTTTCGCGTACCTCTTTACCATTATGTTCTAATGGATGTAGATATTCAAAAATAACTTTATCGCCTGCTTTTTTACGTTTTTCAAATTTTTCGCGATAAATTTCAGGGAAGTATTCATGTCCACCTCCAAGGAATCCATAAAAATCATCAAATCCTCTGTTATTTGGATGGTATTGAGTAACAGAACCCAAGTGCCATTTGCCAAGTGCTCCAGTGTAATAACCTTTATCCTGTAATATTTTACTGATAAAGGTTTCGTTTACATCGATTCCTTTTCCTATTGTTTCGCAATTTGGAGGAAGATTAAATTGTGCGCCCATTGGATGAGGATAACGCCCTGTCATTAAACTAGCCCTGCTTGGACCACAAAAGGGATGAGTTACATAAGCCGAAGTAAATACTGTTCCGTCGTTAGCCAGTTTATCTAAAGCAGGAGTAGTAATATCCTTGGATCCATTAAATCCTACATCAGAATAGCCTAAATCGTCGCATAAAATAAGTAGAATATTTGGTTGTTTTTGGCTGGTACTTTTACTTTCTGATTTTTTAAAATTACAGCTAGATAATAGCAATATACATGCAAAACAAATAAGCTGTATAGTTTTTGAATAATTCATATCGCTTTTTATTTTAAATCGAGGTTCTGATATGCCAGTTACAATAACAATTGTAACTAGGAGGAGGACCAAATTATGTATTGGTATAAATCATTGGATGCTTATTGGGCATCCAATGATTAAAATAATATTGGTTAATTTATCGAACAACTCTACCAGAGCCTGATCCACCCATCAACGCCTCTACTTCGGCTCTTGATGTGTAATTAAAGTCTCCATTAATAGAGTGGCATAAGCAAGAAGATGCAACTGCAAATCGGATGGTATCTTCAGGATTTGTAAATTCAGGAGTATTCATAGCATAAACCAAAGCAGCTCCAAAAGAATCGCCACCCCCAACGCGGTCAACAATTGCTTTTATCTGATAAGGAGCATATTCTCCATTATTTAATGGAGCGAAGTGAGCAGTATCACTTTCTGCATCGTACAACATAGCTCCCCAATTATTATGGGTTGCCGAAATACTTTCACGTAAAGTAATTGCTACTTTTTTAACGTTCGGAAATTGGCGAATAATTTCTTTTGCAACATCAACGTATTTTGCAACATCAAGTTTTCCACCTTCAATATCAGTATTTTCAGCTGATATTCCCAGAACATCATGAGCATCTTCTTCGTTGGCAATTACAACATCAACGTAAGGCAGAATTGCACGCATTGTTTTTTGAGCCAGATCTGCTGCCGAAGTACCCGATTGCCATTGCCACAATTTTTTTCTAAAGTTTAGATCGCAGGAAACGGTTAATCCTTTTGCTTTTGCTGTTCTAACTGCAATTTCGGTAGCTGTAGCTGATACTTCAGATAGAGCAGGAGTAATACCTGTTGTATGTAACCATCCTGCATCAACTAATAATTTATCCCAATTGTAGTCTTCGCCACGTGTCATCGATACTGCAGAAAAATCTCGATCGTACATTACACGGCTCGGACGCTGGTTTGCTCCTCGTTCTACGAAATAGAGCCCGAATCTTCCATTTTTAGTTTTTTTAATTCCAGATACATCGACATCAATGCCTTTAAGTACTGATAAGCAGGCTTCTGTCATTTCATTATCGGGAAGGGCAGTAACAAATTTTACTTTTCCACCAAGCATTGCTATCGAAGCAGCAACATTAGCTTCTGCACCGGCAAATGTCATATCAAGTTTACCGGGCATGCTTTGATGAAATCGTTGAAAGTTTTCAGGACAAATTCGCCCCATTATTTCGCCAAATGTTATTATTGTCTTCATTTAAATTTGATGTTTGAGGGTACGATAGCTAATTCGTACTATTTTATTTTCTACTTGTTCTGATTTTTTGAATTAAATCATGAATTTCTCTTGCATTTTGAGTGATTGTTTTCCAATCTTCAGCCTGAATCAATGGACGTTTTGCAATCCAAGAACCACCAATAGCTGTAATAAGTGGAGACTCAAGATATGAGGCAGCATTATTCATATTACATCCTCCAAGAGGAATAAATTTTAAATCCAGATATTGATATGGAGCAACCATATTTGTAAGGTGATTCATACCTCCTGATGTTTCGGCAGGAAAGTATTTTAACACTCTGCATCCATGTTCAATTGCAATTTCAATATCACTTGGAGTCATTATTCCAGGTGCGAAAGATAAACCTTGTTTTCCTGCTTCTGCGAGTACAGTGGGGTTACAACCGGGTGCTACTGCAAAATCAGCTCCTGCATCTACTACTGCTTTTACCTGTTCAACAGTTAAAACTGTTCCAAAACCTAAGTTCATTTGTGGAAACGTTTTTTTTATTGCCAGTGCTGATTCAATTGCAGCAGGTGTGCGAAGTGTTAATTCAATGGAATCAACACCACCCTCGAGTAATGCTTCGGCCAGAGGAACAGCATGATTTGCGTTGTCAATTACCAAAACAGCGATTACTCCGCTGTTGTCAATTTTTTTTATAATTTCAGGCGTCATCGCCTTCTGAGCTATAGGTTGCATTTCTTAAATTCTTACTGTGATACGTTTTCTTTCTAGATAATCATCTAAGGCCAGATATGAACAATCATGACCTAAGCCACTTTCTTTAACTCCACCATGTGGCAGGTAAATTGCATACTTAAAACCGTTGACATGAACTTCACCAACTTCTAATTCATTAGAGAATTTTTGAACTCGATTAAGATCATTTGTATATAGATAGCTAGACAAGCCAACTTCGCAATCATTAGCCATATCCAGAACTTCCTCTTCTGTTTTAAATGGATAAATTGCAGCTAAAGGACCGAATATTTCTTCTTTAAAGATTGTCATATTACGGTTTAGTCCTGTGAACACTGTTGGTTCATAGAAAAATCCTTTTTCTTTATCATCAGGAATTTTACCTCCACATTCAAGATTGGCACCTTCCGAAATAGTTGTCTCTACTAATTTTATTACTCTCTCTCTGGAACGAGCATCAACTATAGGCCCCATATCGATTTTAGAATCATTACCAAAACCTAGTTGTAAGTTTTTAGCTTTCTCAACAAATTTTGCTGCAAATTCCTTGTATATATTTTCATGAACAAATATTCTGTTAGGAGAAACACATACTTGTCCGCAGTTACCAAATTTTAACGCCGATAAATCGTTAACAGCCTGAGATATATTTGCATCGTCAAAAACTATTGCAGGAGCATTACCTCCAAGTTCCATGCTAAAATGTTTTATAGAAGTTGCGGCCTGTTGCATTGCCATTCTTCCAGATGTGGAAGATCCAATCATGGTAATAATTCTTGGTATTTTACTCGAAGAAAGAGTTAAGGCCACTTCTTCGTTAGATCCGGCAAGAATATTAACAACACCTTTTGGAAAATTAATACTTTCCATTATTTCTCCTATTAAGTATGCCGAAAGAGGAGCGTTGGCCGAAGGTTTTAAAATAAGAGTACAACCTGCGGCTAATGCCGGGCCAATTTTAAATCCTAAATTTAATAAAGGGAAATTCCAGGCTAGATATCCAACTGCAACACCTGCTGCTTGTTTAATAATTTGATGAGAATGTGAACCATCAGGATCTGGTAGTATTTCATCTCTTCTATGCAACATTTCCTGAGGGTACCATTCTAATGCATTAATAACCGTTTCGTAATCTTCTACTGCTTGGTTATAAGTTTTCCCCATTTCGTACATTACGCTTTCACGTATTTCGTGTTGTTTTTCTATAACCGCATTGCGTAATTTGTCCATCCACATTTTACGAGTGTTTACACTCATTTTGGACCATTTTTTGAAAGCTTGCTGAGCTGCATCGAGGGCTAATTCAGCATCTTTTTTTCCTGCCCATGCGATTTCGGCTACAGCTTCTTCTGTTCCGGGACAAATTACTTTTGATTTGGTTTTTTCTGTTGCATCAACTAGTTGTCCGTTGATGTATAATTTTTTATATCCGAATTTCATAATTATTATTCTTTTAAGGCGTATTTGTGTAATGCATCTTCATTAAATTCAAATCCAAGACCAGGATCGTCCGAAATGAATATTTTACCTTTCTCGGCTATCATTTTTGTAGAAGTTAATTCCTCACGTAAGCCATTTTCTGTTCGATCATATTCGATAAAGCATTGTGGTGTTCTTAAACGACCTGGAAGAACATCTAGATTAGCTACAAAATGTAAAGCTGCCGATATTGCAATACCTGTACCCCAAGTGTGAGGAACTAATTCGACTCCATAAGTAGAAGCCAGTGCTGCTATTCTTTTTGCTTCGGTAAGTCCTCCACTTGCACAAATGTCGGGTTGTACTATGTCTACGCACTTTGATTGTAAGAGGGTTTGAAAACCAAAGCGAAGATATTCGCATTCTCCACCTGAGATGGGTATGTTTGTTTTTTCTCTTAATTCGGCGTATTGACCATAGTATTCCGGAGAAATAGGTTCTTCAAACCATCCGATATCATATTTCTCAACTGCTTTACATAGCTGTATAGCTTCTCTTAAATTATAAGCGTGGTTTGCATCAATCATTAACTTTACATCAGGACCAATTGCTTTACGTATGCTTTTTACAAGATGAATATCTTCTTCTATACTTAGACCAACTTTCATTTTCATAGCCTTGTATCCGAGTTTTACATACTCTTTGGCTTCATCTATTAGTTTTTCACATAGATTGTCGCACTTGGTAAAGTAAAGTCCTGTTGCGTATGGGATAATATAATCACGTTTTTTGCCACCTAGTAGTAAATGAACGGGTTGTTGCAATATTTTTCCTTTTAAATCCCAAAGGGCTACGTCAATTGCACTCATGGCAGCCACAAGAACACCTCTTCTTGCATAATCTAAGGTGCGGCGATACATAATACTCCATATTGTTTCTGTTTCAAGTGGATTTTGATTCAACAAAAATGGAGTAAGGTTTTCTATGCCAGCTTTTATAACACCTGCAGGACCATAACCTTCGCCCCAACCAACATGACCAGTATCACTTGTAATTTTTACAATGCAAATTCGTCTTTCTGAATATTCCCATTGTGAAAAATAAAAGCTTTCTTTTAATTTGTCTGAAAGAATGTAACTCTCAATTGATTTAATCTTCATAACTATATGGTATCAATATTGTTGATTGATTTTTTTTAATTTAAAGCATTGGAATAACCTAATATAATTGTTGCTATTATTAGCACAAACAGTCCTAATAATAGATATGAAAAAGCTTGTTTAGCACCTTTCCATTCTTTATTGCTATATGCCCAAATATTACTAACAATAAGAGAAACTCCCAATAGAATAGGCCACCCAATTACAGGTCCCATTTTTCCCATTAGTGTTGCTCCTTGTCCGTATACGCCTAATGCACCAAACCATAATAATCCTGCGGCAATAGACCATGCGTATGCTTTGCCAGATTTTGGAACAGAAAATGAATTCCAGGTTTTATTTTTAAAAAGAAGGGTAATTGCATAGCCTGCATTCATAATATAGGCTCCCATTAAAACTACTACCCAAATAGCCAAACTACTGTTTCTTGGAATTGCTCCTGAAGCTTCTGCTGCTTTTCCAACTGCTTGAGCATTAACAAAGCCAACATTTAATAATGCTGATAGTATTCCACTGATAATTGCAATTGTTAGTCCGGCTTTAAGGTTAATTTTTGTGCTGTTTTCAGATTGAGTTTGTTTGTCTCTTTTAATGCCAGCATACGCAGTTATGGCAACACCAATTAACATTATTGCTACGCCAGAAATAACATAAGGGAAGGCTGTAAGATCTGTTACATTATCGAGTTGAAAGAAGGGAATAAGACTACCTACAGCCGAGCATACACCCATAACAATGCCATAGGTTAAGGATATTCCTATGTAAGGAATGCTTTTTCCAAACATGATTCCTCCAATTCCCCATAAGAAACCAAATAACATTCCAATAATAATTGCTTGTGTTGGTGCTTGTGAAATTACCCCAAATAAATCGGGAATAACGAACAATGCCCAGGCTAATGGAAATAATAACATTGCAATTGTAGCGTGAACTAACCACCAGGCTTCCCATTTAAGAGGTGCCATAAATTTCATTCCAAGTCCAAATGAGCCTTGAAAAATACTTGCAATTAATACTAAGACGAAGGGTATAAATACAAATTCCATAATATAATCTATTTATTTTATACAAAGAAAAGGAATCGTGTGCGTGCAAGATTCTTGTAATTTACCTTGCATTTACATTATATTACCCCGTTTAATTAATCAGAGGAAATTCTCTAGTAATAGAATTTACAGTTTGATTTTTTAGGGTAACCATTATTGTAATGATTTAGTCTGTTTTGTAATAAGATCCTTACACTAAATATGAAGAAATTTTGGAGAGCTTTATTCTTCTATTTTATCCTTATTGTAATGATTTAGATGTGTAAACGGAATATAATGTGTAAACGGTAGGCACGTTTCTTCTTTTTTTTTGGGGGGAACTTAAAAAGGGGAGTATAAAAAAAGGAGTCCTAATTGGACTCCTTTATATCTTAAAAAAAGCTTGAAAGTTTTATCTTTCTTCGGCTGCTTGTAAAGCTGAATAGTTTAGTTTTAAAGCACTTGCTTTTCTTAGTTCTTGTTTAATGTCAACAATGATACCCATTTTAGTATATCTGTCAACTTTTAGAGATGTTGTCAACTTGTTACGTTGTTCTTCTTTTCTTGATTCTCTTTCAGAAGCAATAAAAGCCTGAATATCGTCAACAGTTGCGAACTGATCGTTAAGCTGGATTCTTGGTTCTGTACCAAAAGTTTTTTGGTATTTTGGTAATGGAACACCAACATGGATGTTACTCACCAAATCCTTTTTCTCTAGCTTTACTAATTCCTTAGCAGTAGGCTGCACGTAAGTTACACTTAATTCAACATCACGCATAGTTGTACTAACCATGAAGAAGAATAAAAGCATAAACACGATATCAGGAAGAGATGCTGTTGAAATTGCAGGAAGTTCTTTTTTTCCGCCTTTTTTAAATTTTGACATTATCTTTTCCCTCCCGTATTTTTAGGTTCTGCTTCAGAAATTGCCATTGGAACATACTTTCTAACTGCTGCTTGTTGATCTTCATCAAGCTCATTAAATTTTTTGTTCCACTTTTGCATTGCTTTTTGGTCTTTTAATTCACGAGCTGCAATTGCAAGTTCATCTTGAACTCTAATATACATCTCGTAACTCGTACCACGGTCATTCTGTAATGAAACTAATCCTTTAGAAACTGGAACATCACCAAAAAATGGGACAGTCTTTATGTTTTTCTCAGGAAGATTTTCATCATTTGTAGGGTTCAAGATAAATTCTTTGGTTTTTTCACGCAATTGTGAAATATCAAGTAATTCACCATTTACCAATAACTCGTCGTTACGATTTACCAATATAGCTAAAACATTACGTTTTTTAACTTTAATGTCGTCATCAACTGTTTGGTCTTCTGGAATAGGAGGTAACTTTTTGTAGATACCTGTATCCACATCCATAGTAGTCGAAACCAAGAAGAAAATTAACAACAAGAATGCAATATCGGCCATCGAACTAGAGTTAATCTCTGGTGTTTTTTGTCTTGCCATAATAATTGTATTGCGATCCGAATCCTTAAATCCGGATCATATTCTTAACGTAATCTTCTAATAATCTCACTACCTACAATTGCTACAATTGTACCAACACCTAAAATGTACATGGTGTACAATACAGTATCAGCAAACTGTAGAGAAGCAGGGTTATTGTCAGGTCCTGTGTATCCAGGTAAGTCTAACAATGTTGCATCAGACATACTGTATGATACAAGGATAATTAATCCAAGTCCTACCAATCCCATTAAACCTTTAATTGCACCTTTAGGGTTAACAACCAATTGGATAATTGGAAAAATGATTGATAATGCAGCTGTTGCGAAAAATAAGATCGACGCCCAACTGATCAAAAGATCAGAATAAACAGGTGTTGGGTATGCTTGGTTTGGAACTTCTCCACCTAAGTAAAACATGATCACAAAAACAGCTGTAAGACCAATCATTACATAGGTAAGAATATTTAAATATTTACTCAATGTATTTGACATAGTCTTCAATTATTTTTTCAAGTTGTGTTTTACAAGGATATCAAGAAGAGTAATTGATGCGTCTTCCATGTTGTTTACAATGCTATCGATTTTAGCAGTACAATAGTTAAAGAATACCTGTAGGATCATTGCAACGATCAAACCAGATACAGTCGTAATCAATGCTACTTTAATACCACCTGCTACAGCTGCTGGAGAAATAGTACCCATAGACTGAATAGAGTCAAATGCCCCAATCATACCAATTACAGTACCCATAAATCCTAACATAGGAGCCAAACCAATCATCAAAGAAATCCAAGAAAGACCTTTTTCTAAAAGACCCATTTGAACAGATCCGTAAGAAACAACTGATTTTTCTACAACTTCGATTCCTTCATCAACACGGTCAAGACCTTGATAGAAAATACTTGCGATAGGACCGCGAGTGTTTCTACAAACTTCTTTAGCTGCTTCAACACCACCGTTGTTCAATGCATCTTCAAGATTTGCAAATAACTTTTTAGTGTTAGTTGTTGACATGTTAAGGTAAATGATTCTTTCAATAGAAAGAGCTAAACCTAAGATAAGAGCTAATAATACAAAGCTCATAAACATAGCACCACCCTGGATGAACTGCTTTTTAACAACTTTATGGAATGAAGTACTTTCAACAACTTCTTCTTCCATTACTGGAGCAGCTTCTTCAACTTCTTGAGTAGCTTCTTCAGCAACTTGAGTAGTATCAGCCGTAGTCTCATCCTGAGCAACTGCATAAGATGATGCTCCTAAAGTTAGCATCCCAATAACTGCTATAAATGCAAATAACTTTTTCATAGTCTGTTTTTCAAATTTTAATTAACGAAATTATTTTTTTACAAAATTAAACGATTGCGAGCTTATAAACAACTAATTTCTTAGTTGTCTGTTCATTATTATTTAAAAAGTCTTTTTATATCGGCCTTTCGAGTTCCTTACAAATAGGTTTTATGTAATATAGAGCTTTCTAAACAGTGCACCAAATTACAAAAAAAATGTGAAAAACAAATATTCTATTGGCTTAATTCTCCCTTTAGGGATCTATTTAAAAGCAATTTGATTTGTTCATTATTCAACTGTTTCCCGAGTATAAACATTAGTTTGGTTATTGCAGCTTCGGTTGTAATATCTCGTCCGCTTATAACTCCAGCTCTAAGTAGTTCTATACTTGTTTCATAGAGGCCCATTTCTACGCTACCGGCTGCACACTGAGTAATGTTGTATATAATTATTCCTTTACTAATAGCTTTTTTTATTGAATCGATAAACCATTTATCGGTTGGTGCATTGCCGGCACCATAACTTTCCATTACTACTCCTTTTAAGTCTGGAGTATTTAAAATAGAATTTACCACTTGTTTAGTTATTCCTGGAAATATTTTTAAAATGGCAATATTGGTATCAATTTGTGTTGAAATTTCAAGTTTGCGTGTTTGACTTGGATAATGTATTGCGGAATAATTGTAATTGATATTGATACCTATTTTTGCAAGATCAGGATAATTATAGGAATAGAACGCGTTAAAGTGCTCTGCATTGTGTTTTGTTGTTCTGTTACCTCTTAGCAATTGGTTTTCGAATACTATGCATACTTCGGGAACCATTGCCTGTCCATTTTTATATGCTGCAGCTATCTCAATTGCAGTAATTAAGTTTTCTTTTCCATCTGTTCTTAAAGTTCCAATAGGTAATTGCGATCCTGTAAAAACAACTGGTTTTTGTAGGTTATCAAGCATAAAACTTAATGCCGATGCCGAAAATGACATTGTATCTGTTCCATGTAATACTACAAAACCATCATATTTCTCGTAATTTTCTTTTATGAGTTCTGCAATTTTTATCCAAACAGAAGGATTTAAGTTCGATGAGTCGATAAGAGGAGCAAAGGCAATTGAATTTAATTCGTATCCAAATTCTCCTAATTCAGGAACCTGTTTAATTATATGATCAAAATCAAAAGGTATTAGCGAGCCAGTTGCAGGATCGTTTACCATTCCAATGGTTCCACCAGTATATATTAATAGAATTGATGTTTTATGAGTTGTCATTTTAGTGAGAGTTACAGTTTGAATAGTTTTTCTGCATTTCTACCTGTTATTGCAGCTACTTCAGATAAATCAATTTGAAATATGTCTGCAATTTTGTTTGCTGTGTGCAGAACGAATGAACTTTCGTTCCTTTTTCCTCTTTTTGGAACGGGTGCCAAATAAGGGGCATCGGTTTCCAGTAATAGTTTATCTAAAGAAATTTGACTTACTGTTTTATCTAAACCCGAGTTTTTAAATGTTACAATGCCGTTTATTCCTAATAAAAAACCAAGTTCAATTGCTTTTTTTGCTTCTTGCAGATTACCTGTAAAACTGTGGAAAACACCTTTTAGATTAGTGTTTCGATATTTTTCAAGTATTTCAAATATCTCTTTAAAAGATTCTCTGGCATGAATCACAATTGGTAAGTTACATTCTAAAGCCCAGTTAATTTGCGTTTCGAATGCTTCCTGTTGTTCTTTAATGTATGTTTTATCCCAGTATAAATCTATGCCAATTTCACCAATGGCACAATACTTTTCTGCTTTAAGCCATTTTTTGCATATCGAAAGTTCCTCTTTATAGTTCTCTTTAACAGAACTTGGGTGTAAGCCCATCATTGGAATACAGTAGTCTGGATAAGAAGATGCTAATTTATGCATTGCTGATATTGATTCGGAATCGATGTTTGGCAATAGAATTTTTTCTATACCTGCTTTTTGTGATCTTTTTACGACCTCATTAATATCATCAGTAAATTCCTTAGCGTAAATATGTGAATGTGTATCGATAAGTTTCATGCTACTTTAATTTTGAATCACAAACTTAGAGAAAGGAAAAAGGATTGACAAAAAAAAGCCGGCATTGCCGGCTTTTTTATATTTAGGCGTGATATTATTTCTTATACGCAACCTTGAGCTAGCATAGCTTCGGCAACTTTAACAAATCCACCAACATTCGCACCTTTTACGTAGTTGATTTTTCCGTTTTCTTTACCAAAACGTACACATGTATGGTGAATATCTTTCATGATACGACCCAATTTCTCATCAACCTCTTCGGCCGACCAGTTGTAGCGCATTGAGTTTTGAGACATTTCCAAGCCTGATACTGCAACACCACCAGCATTAGCAGCTTTACCAGGAGCAAATGAAGCATGTTCGATTAAATAAGTGCAAGCTTCGGCAGTACAACCCATATTTGAAGTTTCTACAACAAATTTACATCCATTTTCAACTAATTGCTTAGCATCTTCAAGGTTAAGCTCATTTTGAATGGCACATGGGAAAGCGATATCAACTTTACATTCCCAAGGTTTTTTGCCTGCGAAGAATTCTGCACCGAATTTTTCTGCATAAGGAGCGACAACATCATTGTTTGAAGCACGAAGATCCAATAAGTAATCGATCTTTTCAGCATTTAAACCTTCTTTGTCGTAAATGTATCCGTCAGGACCAGAAACTGTAACAACTTTAGCACCTAGTTCTACTAATTTAAGAGCAGCACCCCAGGTTACATTACCGAAACCAGAAAGAGCAACAGTCTTATCTTTTAGAGTTTCGTTAAGTTCGGCTAACATGTGTTGAGCGAAATAAACAGAACCAAAACCAGTAGCTTCAGGACGAATTAATGAACCACCAAACTCAAGTCCTTTACCAGTTAGTACACCAGTAAATTCGTTGCGGATTCTTTTGTATTGTCCAAAAAGGTATCCAATTTCACGACCACCTACTCCTATATCTCCAGCAGGAACATCGGTGTTAGGGCCTATGTGTTTGCAAAGCTCAGTCATAAAGCTTTGGCAAAAACGCATAATTTCATTATCAGATCTTCCTTTTGCATTAAAGTCGGAACCTCCTTTACCACCACCCATTGGTAGAGTAGTTAAAGAGTTTTTGAACGTTTGCTCAAAGCCTAAAAATTTTAATGCACTTAATGTTACCGAAGGGTGAAAACGTAGTCCACCTTTGTATGGTCCGATAGCACTGTTGAATTCAACGCGGTATCCACGGTTGATTTCAACCTCACCGTTATCATTGATCCATGGAACTCGGAACATAATTGTACGTTCTGGTTCACACATTTTATCAAGAATTTTAGCAGCTTTGTACTTAGGATTTGCATCATACGTTTCCCAAATTGTTTCTACTACTTCTTGTACTGCCTGATGGAATTCTGCTTCACCCGGAGTCTTGGCCTTAAGGCCATCCATGAATTCATTAATCTTTGCTTCCATATCCAAACTATGTTATGAAATTAAATTTGTTTGTTGTGTTTTTTTATTATTAGTTCTTGATTTCAAATGTAGGCAAATTTTCATAATCACAAATTAAAAGCGGATTTTTTTTACAACGTTTTCGTAATTTATAAAAAGCAAAAAATCAACAAGTTAGGTTAGTTTCGGATCTGCTCTACAACATGAATCAGTAAAAACTGGTAAAATTCATGAATTTAGAGAGTAGATTTTGCCCGGATGTGACCTAACAATGCCATCAAATTCTAATTTTAAGAGTAGAGATGAAACCTTACTCATGGGGAAAGAAGTTCCAATGCAAAGTAGATCGATTGGGGTTTTTCCTTCCTTTTTTAAATAATTAACAATTTTCTCTTCTTCTGTTGATAATTCAACAAACAGCTTTGTTTGTATTTCTTTTGCTTTTTTGTTTCCATCTTTCCATCCTAAAATGTATTCCAGATCTTTTATGCTTTCGATTAAATTTGCCTGATTTGTTTTGATAAGGTGATTGCAACCCATGGAGAATTTATCGTTTACCCGTCCTGGAAATGCAAATACATCTCGATTGTATGAGTTCGCAATATTAGCTGTTACAAGCGATCCGCCTTTAATTGCTGATTCGATAACTATAGTTGCATCCGACATTCCTGCGATTATTCTGTTTCGTCGTACAAAATGTTTAGGGTCGAACTTACTTTTAGATGTAAACTCGCTGATTAATGCTCCCCGTTGTACTATATCTGAGGCGTGCTGTTTATGTTGAGCTGGATACATTTGGTGAAATCCGTGTCCGACTACTGCAATTGTAGGAAGTGTATTTTTTAAGGCTGCTTTATGAGCACATATATCGATACCATAAGCCAGTCCACTAGTGATTGTGGTTTTAATCTTTTTTTGAGCTAAGTCTGCAATTAGCTTGTTGCACAATTCACGCCCATTTTCTGTAGCATTTCTGGTTCCAACAATACTAATATTTCGAGAAGTATTAAAATCGGCATTTCCTTTATAATATAAGGTACAAGGAGAATCGAAACAGTTCAATAATCTTTGTGGATAATTGTCGTCTAAATAGGAACAAATATTAATCTTGTTATCTGAAGTGAATTTTAATTCTTCATCGGCCAGTAATAAGGCCGATTGTCGATCCAGTTTTTCAGTCACAACTTTTCCAATTCCTGGAATTTTTAACAAATTATTCTTTTTTTCTTTAAAGAATCCTTCCAGTCCACCAGTGTAGGCTATGGCTTTTTTAATGTTAACAGGGCCTAGGCCTGTAATAAAACTAAGGGCAATTTTATAAATTGTTTCCATACATTATAAATGGTAAATAAGGTCTGGAAATGAATTTACAAAATATCTATAAGGTAAACGAAGTTCCTATGGTAAAAAATCCAGCATTAGCCCAACCTAGCTCCGAAAAAATTCCAAATTGCTTCGAGAAGTAATATCTTGATCCTAAAACAATTCCCAGATCGAAAAGTAAATTGTTCTTGTTTTTGCTCGAATATACTGGGTTTAAGCTTGAATTGGCTTGTAAAGATTCAAACTTTTTATTTTCAAAAGCTAGTCCTGCTTTAATACTTGTGTATAATTGTATGTCTGATCCTGGAGATAGATTTATTTGCGATAAATATTCGTTTAGCTCGTAAGTTAGTAATGTTCCTATTCTGTAGTAATTGTATTTCGCTTTGCTTTGGCCGTAATTGTATTCATGCTTTTGGCCAGCATAGCCAATATATGCACCTATGCTTAAATTATGCTGCCATTCTTTTTCTAATTGTATTAATAATGACGGATTGTTAGTAATATCCGAGCCGGAAAAATTGTGATCAAATTTCCCATATTTTCCTAAAGGAATTCCTATGTTTAGTCTTAAATCGTTCGATTGTGCAAAGCAAGAGAAGGATAAGCTTGTTAATAATATTAGTACAAGGGTTCTTAATTTCATTTTGTTGTTATTAATATATAATTGCATAAGTTTTATACCTTATATATATGACTATTTATTATTGCTTTTTTATTGTGCTAAGTTGTTGTAGCGAATTTGTTATTTTTTTAACATCTTTTTTCCCTAGTGCCGATAAGCAGATAGGAGGATATTTTGCAATTCCATTTTTTGTTTGCTGAAATAGAATAAGTTCGGGTTTAAGTCCCATAATTTTCGAATTGATTTCGAAATATGCAAAACTGCTTTTAGGAATTTCGATCGATTTGAAGTTTTCGTGAAAAGGATGAAGGGGGTAATACCTTAGAATAATTTTTTTATCAGATACCTTATAAATAATATAATTAAGGTTTAGGCTTAACGAAATAATAATGGCAGATACAAATACTGCACTTATTAACCCAATAACAATGTATTGGTTATTGATATCTAAATATAAAAATAGAACAATTGCTGCTAGGTAAAGAAATGTAAATAAGTAATAAGCAAACTTAATCCAGGCAGCTTTGTTTTGATTGTTAATTGTCATGATATTTGAATATTTTGTTCGATCAAAGGTAAAAACTAATCTAGAGTTGAACAACGATTATTTTATTTGAGCTTGACGATTCGTATAAATAATTGAGTTGTCAGTAAAAAGAGTTTGATATTTTCACAATTAATAATGGTTATTTGTTTTGACTTTCCTATTTTTACCCGGAATTATCCCACACTTAATCAAGTAAATATTTTTGAATAATTAGTGATGAGGGGGTGAATGTTCCACTTCTTCTAGCTTGTTGCGTTTTATTAGCAAGTTTGAAGATATAGGAATTTAGCCTCTCAGAAAAAGAAAATTAGATGGAAGCAAGACTTCAGGAAGCAAAAAATTCGATAAGAGATGTTATTGATTTTCCCAAAGAGGGAATTGTATTTAAGGATATCACAACTATGTTGAAAGATGACAAACATCTTGCAACTTTAGTTGATGCTCTTTACGATCAATATAAAGACAAAGGAATTACTAAGGTAGTTGGTTTAGAAAGCCGCGGTTTTATTTTGGGAACTGTTTTGGCCTATAAATTAGGTGCAGGATTTGTACCTGTACGTAAGCCAGGAAAATTACCTGCTCCTACTTATTCTGAGAAATATTCTTTGGAATATGGAGAAGATGAAATTTTTATTCATCAGGATGCTTTAGACAAAGATGATGTGGTTTTGTTACACGACGATTTGTTAGCAACAGGTGGTACGGCAAAAGCAACAATTAATTTATTGGATCGTTTTGCTGTTAAGAATGTGTATTTAAATTTTTTAGTGGAATTAGATTTTCTGAACGGTCGCGAAAAACTGGCGACTAAGTATGATGTTGATTCATTGTTTCACTTTTAGTTAAAGTACGAACTATTAATCGGGTTATCATTACCAAAATGGTTTTTGATAACCTGTTTTGTGCTATTCCTGTTTTTCATTCTTGTAAAATTTAAGTTAGATGAAATATTCTATTTCTAAATCTGGTAAAGTTATTGAAGGAAGAGTTGTGCTCCCTTCTTCCAAAAGTATTTCGAATAGAGTGCAAATAATTAATGCATTAAGTAATAGTTTTGAGCCGATTAAGAACTTATCGGATTGTGATGATTCGAAAGCAATGCAGAAGATTCTCTTTTCTAATACCAATACTTTTGATGTTGGGCATGCTGGAACTACAATGCGTTTTTTAACTGCTTATTTGTCTAAAATTGTTGGAGAGTGGACATTAACCGGATCGCATAGAATGAAAGAAAGGCCAATTGGTGTTTTGGTAGATGCTTTAAATTCCATTGGTGCACAAATTTCATATTTAGAGAAGGATGGATATCCTCCACTAAAAATTTTTGGTTCGAATATTACAGGTAAAGAGGTAGAATTACAAGGCGATACGAGTTCACAATATATATCAGCATTACTCTTAATAGCACCTACTTTAGAAAATGGTCTGACAATAAAATTAAAAGGAAAAATTGTTTCGCGTTCCTATATAGAAATGACTCTGAAAATAATGGAGGAATTTGGAGTAAAATCGGAATTTAAAGGGCAGGAGATATTTGTGGCAAATCAAGCCTATAAATGCATACCTTATACTGTAGAGGGAGATTGGTCTGGAGCTTCGTACTGGTGGTCTTTTATGGCTTTGGCCGAAGAAGGAAAATTGTATTTGGATGGATTGAAAAAACATAGTTTTCAGGGAGATTCGGGATTGGTGCCAGTTTTCGAAAAATTGGGTGTAAAAACTCAGCTTTCTAAACGTGGTATGTTTATTGAGAAAATCTCAACTGATTGTAAGAAATTAAAGTTCGATTTTAATCAAATGCCCGATTTAGCTCAGACTTTTGCAGTTTGTTCTTGTTTAAAAAATATTCCTTTCCACTTTACAGGATTAGAGACTTTAAAAATTAAAGAAACCGATAGGATTTTTGCATTAATTACCGAATTGGGGAAATTAGGCTACGTTTTAAGTGAGCCAGCCAAAGGAGAATTGGCCTGGAATGGGGAACGAAAAAAAGAAGATGAAAATGTGATTATTGAAACTTATCATGATCATAGAATGGCATTGGCATTTGCTCCAGTAGCTATGCTTCGTTCCGATATTGTTATCGATTCGCCTGAGGTGGTGAAAAAGTCTTATCCTAACTTTTGGGAGCAATTAAAGGAATTGGGATTTACTGTTGAAAAAAATAAGTCTGATAAAGATATTCCGAAGTAAATCAAAGGGTGACTATTTACATATTGTAAGTTAGTCACCCTTTGATTTTTATGAAACTAAATGTTATATTTTACTTATACATAGTACGAATTAAATAAAGTTTGCACCATATAGTTATAAATTAAGTTGTATAATTCATTACCCAATTCCCAGAATGAATATTATAGAATACAAAAATTGATAATGCTACATATACTAATGTAAAAGAGATGCTAGAAATGGTATCTAAGTTTTCTTTAAATATTTTCAGATGTCGATCTTTAAAGACAAAAATGAAATAGTTGCTCATTATGAGTGTGATTAACCCCAAAATAACATCTATTGTTGTATTGGTTGTAATGTTTCCAATCTTAAAGTAAATAACAGCACTGGAGATGTTCAAAAATTCAAATACAGATAATAATATTAATGCATCAAATTTTGGATCATGAAAAATGCCTCCTGGAATATTTGACTTCATAAACTCTGAGAAAGAATAGAAACTATAGAATAGAGTTTTAAACATTAAATTTAAATTTGTTTATTTCAAAAGCAAGATAAAAATATTCTGTGTTACTATCGTAAATATCCCCCAAAAAAGAAAGAGGAACCTCGAAAAGTTCCTCCATTCCATAAATGTATCTGATCTAAATTTATTGCTTGATTGCAGTTTCCAATCCAATTTTAATCATGGTATGAAGAGTAGTTTGACGTTCTTCTGCACTTGTTGCTTCTCCTGTTAAAATATGATCGCTAACAGTAAGAATTGCTAGTGCTTTTGCTTTATTGCGAGCTGCAATTGTATATAAAGCTGTAGCTTCCATTTCTACTGCTAATACTCCATAATCGGCCCAAATTTTAAATGGTTCAGGATTATTATCAAGATCGTGATAAAAGATATCCGAAGTTAAAGTGCTTCCTACCTTAATATTTACTTTTTGTTCTTCGGCTGCTTTATGAGCATCTGTTAATAAACCAAAATTGGCACATGGAGCGTAATCCATACCTCTAAAAAGATTCTTATTAATAGCAGAATCAGTACAAGATGTCATAGCCAAAATTACGTCGCGTACGTGTACATCATCATTAAAAGATCCACAAGTTCCAATGCGAATTAAATTTTTTACACCATATTGAGTAATCAATTCATGAGTGTAAATTGAAATAGAAGGGACTCCCATTCCTGTACCTTGAACCGAAATTCGTTTTCCCTTATAGGTACCTGTAAAACCAAGCATGTTTCTTACTTTATTGTAACATACTACATCTTCAAGAAAGTTGTCTGCAATATATTTTGCTCTTAAAGGATCTCCTGGTAGCAGAATAGTTTCGGCAATATCGCCCATTTTGGCTTCGTTGTGTGCGCTCATGATATATTTAATTTAATTATTTACAAATAAAGATAACATATTTATACGTATGCAATATTTATTAAAAACATTACGCTTTGTTCACTTTCTGCAAAAGAGATTGGATTGTAAAATTTGGTTGGATAGTAGCTGATTTATTACCCAATATTTTAATTAAACATGATTTAATTTTTGGATAAGCCATAACAAAAGTAATAATTTTATTTAAGAACAAAACAAGAGGTGCTAATATTTGCAATTCTACTTTTAATCTGTGAATTAAATTAATCTGTTTAGAGTTAAAGTAGCTTTCTTTTTTTAGCGAAAAAACTACGAATTAAGTCCGAACTTTCATCTTCTAAAATTCCTGTAATAATTTCTGTTCTAGGATGAAGAGGGTTGGGTGAAAAGCGGCTGTATCCTCTTTTTTCATCGCTTGCACCATAAACAATTTTTGATATTTGCGACCAAGCCAAAGCTCCTGCGCACATATTGCAAGGTTCTAGTGTTACGTATAAAGTACAATCAATAAGGTATTTTCCACCCAGATAATTGGCAGCAGCAGTAATTGCTTGCATCTCGGCATGGGCGGTAACGTCATTTAATCGTTCGGTAAGATTATGAGCACGTGCAATAATTCTGTTGTTGCACACTATTATAGCGCCCACAGGAATTTCATCCGCATCGAAAGCTTTGTGAGCTTCCTGCATGGCTTGTTTCATAAAATATTCGTCGGAGAAAGGCGATATGCTTGTGTTTTGGTCCATCTATAGTTGTATAAAAAATAAAAGTCTCTTTTTTGTCGAAAGATATCTGATTTAATCAAATTATAGTCTCAGATATATGTGAATTATTAAATATTATTAAGTGTAATATCTTTTTTATAAATCTGTTAAAGAAACGTTATTCTGTTTCACAAATTGTTAGTATTTTCGCAAAGTTAAGAAAACCTGCAATAAGACTGATGGTGAATGATTAGGACATTTGACTAGAAAAAATGAAAAGTTTGTTTAATATCGTACTTTAAGGTTTTTTAAAGATAAGAAAGCTATTGATAGCTTGTTAAATCATTAATTTGGTAAAAAATGTACAGAACTCATACTTGTGGAGAATTAAGAATTGAGAATGTAAACAATACGGTAACACTAAGCGGTTGGGTGCAAAAAGCACGCGATTTGGGTGGAATGACTTTCGTAGATCTTCGAGATCGTTACGGAATTACCCAGTTTGTTTTCGATATGGAAAACAATGCAGAGCTTTGCGAAATGGCCCGAAAACTGGGTCGAGAGTTCGTTGTTGCTATTACAGGAAAAGTTGCCGAGAGACAAAGTAAAAATAATAAAATCCCAACGGGAGAAGTTGAAGTTATTGCTGAGAAGTTGGAAGTTTTAAGCAAATCGGCTTTGCCTCCTTTTACCATTGAAGATAATACGGATGGTGGTGATGAGTTGAGAATGAAATATCGTTACCTTGATTTACGTCGTTCTTGTGTTCGTGAAAATTTAGTTTTGCGTCATAAAATGGGTATCGAGGTTCGTAATTATTTGGATCAATTAAATTTTATAGAAACAGAAACTCCTGTTTTAATAAAATCTACACCCGAAGGAGCTCGCGATTTTATTGTCCCATCGAGAATGAATGAAGGTGAATTTTATGCTTTGCCTCAATCGCCACAGGTATTCAAGCAATTGTTGATGATTTCGGGTTTTGACCGTTACTATCAAATTGTAAAATGTTTTCGCGATGAAGATTTACGTGCCGATCGTCAGCCCGAGTTTACCCAGATTGATTGCGAAATGTCGTTTGTTGAGCAAAATGATATCTTAGATACTTTTGAAGGCTTAACAAAACATTTATTCAAGAAATTGAAGAATGTAGATATCGATTACAAATTTCCAAGAATGGAATATGCTGATGCCATGGAATTTTATGGTAACGATAAACCGGATATTCGTTTTGAGATGAAATTTGTTGATCTTAGTGTAATTGCTAAGGGAAATGATTTTAAAGTTTTTGATGAAGCAGAATATATTGGAGCAATTTGTGCCGAAGGATGCGCTAATTATACTCGTAAACAATTAGATAAATTAACCGATTTTGTGAAAAAACCACAGGTTGGTGCTAAAGGTTTAGTATACGTAAAATTTAACGAAGATGGATCTTTTAAATCATCGGTTGATAAGTTTTACGGAGCTGAACAATTGCAAAAATGGGCCGAAGCTTGTAATGCTAAGCCTGGCGATTTAATTTTAATATTGGTAGGTGAAAAAGCCAAGACATTGCCTCAGTTAAGCGAGTTGCGTTTAGAAATGGGTTCTCAGTTAGGCTTGCGCGATAATAATAAATTCTCTCCTATGTGGGTTGTTGATTTTCCACTTTTAGAGTGGGATGAGGATTCGGAACGTTTTCATGCAATGCACCATCCATTTACTTCTCCTAAACAAGAAGATTTTCACATGTTGGAATCCGATCCTGGAAAAGTTCGTGCTAATGCTTACGATTTGGTTATTAATGGTGTTGAAATTGGTGGTGGTTCTATTCGTATTCACGATACAGAATTGCAAGCGCAAATGTTCAAGCATCTTGGGTTTACCGATGAAGAGGCACAAGCTCAGTTTGGTTTCCTAATGGATGCATTTCAGTATGGTGCGCCTCCACACGGGGGAATTGCTTTCGGATTCGACCGTTTGGCATCTCTTTTTGCTGGAATTGAATCTATCCGTGATGTAATTGCTTTCCCAAAAAATAATTCGGGACGCGATGTGATGATTGATTCTCCATCGACAATTGCCGAAGAGCAAATGATTGAATTAGGTCTTGACTACAGAAAGAAGTCAAAGTAAATTCCTGTTAAGAATATATGTTAAGAGGGTGTCCTTATTTTGGACACCCTCTTCTTTATATCTTATTTAAAGGAATGCAGTTCTTAAGCATTAAAAGTTTATCTACACATTTTGCGGAATGGTGTTGTTATTTCTTTAAAAAATAGAAATCTATTTTTCATCTTTTTCTTCGGTAGGGATTGACTTTTCTCTTTTAATCATGTCTTTATACATGCTTCGCATATACTTAGTTCCGAAACGAACAGCTTCGTCCTTGCTACCAAAATTTCCCTTAATTAATTGATGAACGCTTAAATCTTCGTTAGGATCTCCAGTGTAATAATAAATGTTAACACTTGGCCTGTTGCCTTTCTTTTTTATGTCCATGCCGAACCAAGTCTCAAAAACCTGTTCGTCTACTTTAATATGTCGCTTAAATTTTATCATCTTTTATGTATTTTTCCAATGCAAAGTTAAGCTTATTTTTTGAAAGAAATATAGCTAAGCTGCGGATTTAAAAGGGTATAAAAAAAGAGAATCGTATTAATGATTCTCTCGATATAAAAATATAATTTAAATACTTAAATAGATAGTTGGGCTTGCATTACCTCAGATACGAGTTGGTCGTATTGTCCTGAAAAGTTCTTGGAGCACCAATTTTTCAAATCAAGAACTTCAGCTGGTTGCAGCCATTCAATTGCTTTAATTAACTCTTTTTTAAATAAGCCTAAGTCGAAACTAACATTAGACAAAACTACTTTTGTTTGTTCAAGCATAAGTTTTTGTTTTATTTTTTTTGAGCTTCTCTTACGAATTTAGCTAATTATTTTTTCAATAGTAAGGATATTAACAAGCCTTAACATTATTTATCATTTGCGATAATCTGCGTTTTATCAATTGTCTATTTCTCTTTTTTTTTGGGTTTAGGACACAAAAAAAAGGAGCTTATAGCTCCTCGTCTTGTTCTTGATTACTTTCTAGTTTTTTTATTTTTTTTTCTACATTGTTTAATAATACCATCGAAAGGGTAAGAATAAACATTACAACCAATTCGATGTATACACCTGTTCTATCCGGATTTTCGGCACTTGCACCTAAAAGATTGAATATGGCAGCTACCATTATTAAAAAGGTAGACATAATTAGTAGGAACTTTATTAGCTTCATCGGTATGTGTTTTTTTTGTTGATTGAAATTATTAAAAAATCGGATCAATAAAAAATTTTGTTTGTTTTAATAAAAAAGGCTTTCGTATTGAAAGCCTTTGAAATTATGATTCGGGTAAAAAATCCGGTTTAGTTAATTCTAATCTGTTTTTAACAGGATTAGAATAAATATCTAGAAAAATCTGATTTAATCTTTCTCTGTCTCCACCTTTATCTTCAATAGTGGCAAGCTTTTTTTCCATGTGCTTTAAGAACAATTCCTTTTCTTCTAATGAATATTTATCTAAAAATTCATTATTTTTATTCACAATGTCGTAAGCAATATAATTATCTGGCCATAAATTATAGTTTTTATGAATTCTATAATCAATAATATCGGCTAGAGCTTTATATTTATCCCTGTCTTCATCAAAATTTTCTATAACATCCAGCATTTCGGATACTGGTTTTCCAATGTGGAAGTGAACACGGCCTTTATCGTTAATTAATCCGTAAAACATACTACGTAAATCATCTTTTGCTGTTTTAGAATATCCACTTTCTGTTTCTTTTAAATAAACCTCTAATGTTTTCATGGCATCGCAAGGTTCATATTCATAAGAAATGGCAACAGGTACAATTCTTAAATTTTTAAAGTGAGATGAAAATTCTTTATCGCCACTCATCTGTAGCATCTTTAAAAGACTTTGCTGTGTTCTGTCATCTCCATCTTTGGTTCTTCCTTCACGCTGAGCAATCCATATAGAAGACTTTTTCTCATTAAGTGCGTGATTGATATAACAAGAAAGTTGCTTCGATTTTGTAAGCATTTGACGAACAGTAGTGTTTCTGTTTACTACAAAGCTTTTATTTAATTTTACCAAATCAGCAATCCATGGTTGAATTAACAGGTTGCTACCAATAGCTATTTCTGTTGTCTCAAATCCATTAAGATGAAGCATTACATTTAGTAATGCAGAATCCAAGATAATATCTCGATGATCAGATATAAATAAATAACTTTGATTAGGATCAAGATTATCAAGTCCTTCTATTGTAATTCCTTTTGTGGTATTATCAATAATATGTTGAGCTAATCGAATAATAAAATTTCCCTGGAAATCTTTTATAGTATTCACTTGGCTAAGTGTTTTCTCAATTATTTCCTTAGTAAAACTAGGGAATAATTTTTGAGCAAAGCGAATAAACTCTTCTTCGTTAAGCAGACGTTTTATAACTTCAGTTACTTCTGAATCGTTATATGGTCTTATGTCATCAAAATCTGATTCGGTGATCATTATTTGGTTGAATTAGTTTTTTAGGTGTGGCAAAAATAAGCAAATTATATTGAAAGTCTACTTAAAAGGCTTTACTTTTTGCCTTGTCACTATGTTAATCTGTCTTAATTTCAGAGGCTTGCAATGCTTTATTCTTCTCGTAAATTAGCCATTTAATGCGTAATTGTAAGGTGGAGTGCTTAATTTTCTGACAAATCGACATCTAGAAATGGCATTATTTAAGCATGGCAAGCATTTTGAGATTATTTTCATAAATGGTATAGATTAGTATTAAGAATTTAATATGCTTTAAAGATGAGTGGAATTTGGATAATATTTATTGCTTTTACAGCATTAAGTTGGTGGGTGAGTAGTCAGTTAAAATCAAGATTTAAAAAATATTCACAAATATCAACTGCTAATGACATGAGTGGACGTGAGGTTGCAGAAAGAATGTTAAGAGATCATGGTATAACAGGGGTTAGGATTGGATCTGTCGGTGGACAGTTGTCAGATCATTACAATCCAGCCGATAAGACTATTAATTTGAGTCAGGAAGTATATCATGGCAGAAATGTGGCAGCTGCCGCTGTTGCTGCACACGAAACAGGTCATGCCATTCAGCATGCACAGGAATATGCATGGTTGCAAATGCGATCGACTCTTGTTCCTGTGGTTAGTTTTAGTTCGAAATGGGTACAATGGATTTTGTTGGCAGGTATTTTAATGGTTAATTCCTTTCCTCAGTTATTGTTGGCAGGTATTGTAATGTTTGCTGCAACTACTCTTTTCAGCATTGTTACATTGCCGGTTGAGCTTGATGCTAGCAATAGAGCGTTACGTTGGTTAAAAACAACAGGAATTACGACTTATGAATCTCAAAAAAGTGCTGGCGATGCATTGCGTTGGGCAGCTTATACCTATGTAATTGCTGCTTTGTCGTCTTTAGCTACTTTATTGTATTACGTAATGATATATATGGGGCGAAGAGATTAATACAGTACTAAAATTGTTTTTAGAATAGATTTTGCTTTCGGGGAAAATCTATTTTTTTTACGCTTTCCTCTTGCCAATATTATAATGAATTGTCTAGCTTTCATAATTCCTGTTTTATAACATGAATTTATTTTGATGTGTAATACATGTTGTATAGCATGTATTATTTGTTAATATAAGTGCAAAAAATAGGACATCTGTTAAATATACAACAATAAATGTATGTTTTTTAACGCTAAAATATGATTTTCTAAAGCTATTTAGAATGATTTTAAGGAGCAATCCTGTTTAAGATTTTCCATTTAGAAAAAGTCTTAATACGAAAGACTGCAAACGTTTTCATGATTTGATAATTCAATTATCTTTGTTCAAAATTTAAGTATAAATATTCTGATATAGTAGTAATCAGAAGGATTAGTGAAAATTTGTAAAAAATATTTCAATGAACAAGATAATCTCAATTAGCGAAGCCGTTGCAAAATTAGAAGATGGAATGACCATTATGATTGGAGGCTTTTTATCGGTTGGAACTGCAAATAATATGATCGATGAGATCGTTTTATCAAATGTTAAAAATTTAACCATTATTTGTAATGATACTGCTTTTGCAGATAAAGGTCTTGGTAAATTGATTGCTAATAAGCAGGTTCAAAAAGTAATTACCTCTCATATTGGAACTAATCCTGCTACAATCGAGCAAATGAATAATGGAGAAATTCATGTTGAATTTAGTCCGCAGGGTACTTTGGCAGAACGTGTACGTTCGGGTGGTGCTGGTTTGGGTGGTGTTTTAACACCAACAGGTTTGGGCACTATGGTTGCCGAAGGAAAAGAGATTATTACCGTTGATGGTAAGGAGTATTTATTAGAGAAGCCTTTACGCGCAGATGTTGCGTTAATAGGAGCTAGTATTAGTGATTCTATTGGAAATCTACTTTATAAAGGTACTTCTCAGAATTTTAATCCATTAATGGCAACTGCTGCCGATTTGGTAATTGCAGAAGTAAACGAAGTAGTTGAGCTAGGTTCTTTAAGACCAGAGGAAATTAAAACTCCTTCAATTTTTGTGGATTTTATAGTAAACAACAACTAACAAATATAAACAGATGGAAAAGGCAATGATTAGAATGCGTATGAGTTCTCATGATGCTCATTATGGTGGAAATCTTGTAGATGGAGCGAAAATGCTTCAATTATTTGGCGATGTGGCAACAGAATTATTAATCCGTCGTGATGGTGATGAGGGATTATTTGCAGGTTACGAGAATGTTGAATTTTTAGCTCCTGTTTATGCTGGCGATTATATCGAAGCTGTTGGAGAAATAATTAAGGAAGGAAATTCAAGTCGTAAAATGACTTTCGAAGCCAGAAAAGTAATTGTTCCTAGAACCGATATTTCTGAATCGGCAGCTGATGTTCTTGATGAAGCTGTTGTAGTTTGCCGGGCTACTGGAACTTGTGTTACACCTAAAGCTAATCAAAGAAAGTAAATGAGAAGAGAGATCTTATTCAAAACATAAGTTCTCACATCAAAAAAAAGAATGCCATGGAAAAATTGATCATCACAGCTGCTATTTGTGGCGCCGAAGTTACCAAAGAGCACAATCCGAATGTACCTTATACAATTGAGGAATGTGTGCGCGAAGCAGGTTTGGCTTACGAAGCAGGAGCCAGCATTATTCACCTTCATGTTCGTGAAGACGATGGAACTCCAACTCAGGATAAGAATCGCTTTAAAGCTGTAATGGATGCGATTCATGCTAAATATCCAGAGGTAATTATTCAACCATCAACCGGAGGAGCTGTTGGTATGACCAATGATGAAAGATTACAGCCAACAGAGTTGAATCCGGAAATGGCAACCCTCGATTGTGGGACATTAAACTTTGGGGGAGACGAAATTTTCGAAAACACCGAAAATACGATCAAATATTTTGGTGAGAAAATGATAGAAAGAAATATTAAACCAGAATTAGAGGTGTTCGATAAATCGATGATCGATATGGCTCTTCGCCTGCACAAGAAAGGATACATTAAATCGCCTATGCACTTCGATTTTGTAATGGGTGTAAATGGAGGTATTTCTGGTTCTCTTCGCGATTTTATTTTCTTAAGAGGAAGTATTCCTGCCGATGCAACTTATACTGTTGCCGGCGTTGGTCGTTTCGAATTTCCTTTAGCTACTGCTGCCATTATCGATGGTGGACATGTACGTGTAGGATTCGAAGACAATACAATGATTGCAAAAGGAGTTGTAGCAGAATCGAACGGACAGTTAGTTGAGAAAGTTGTTCGTTTGGCTAAAGAATTAGGTCGCGAAATTGCTACTCCAGCCGAAGCAAGAGAAATTTTAGGATTAAAACAAAAATAAGATTGGATTGTAGAGAAATTTGTTTTTCTCACATCTAATATCTCATATCTATAAAAGGAAATGAACAAAGGAAATAAATACGGAACGCACAGAGTACTTGAACCAAAAGGTACTCTTCCGCAGCCAGCTCAGAAGTTGGATAATACCATGTCGGTATACGATAATGAGTTGTTGATTGATGTTCAGACTTTGAATATCGATTCGGCGAGTTTTACACAAATAAAAGGTGCTTGTAATGCCGATATTGCTAAAATGGAAGAAATGATTCTTTCAATTGTTGGCGAGAGAGGTAAAATGCAGAACCCAGTAACGGGTTCGGGTGGAATGTTAATTGGAACCATCAAAGAAGTTGGCCCTAATTTTCCAAATCAGAATTTAAAGGTAGGCGATAAGATTGCAACATTGGTTTCTCTTTCCTTAACTCCTTTAAATATAAAAAAAATTAAAAACATTAATCTTTCTAACGATCAGGTTGATGTTGATGCACAAGCAATTTTATTCGAAAGTGGTTTGTATGCTGTTCTTCCGACAGATATTCCAGAGAAACTAGCTTTAGCAGCTTTAGATGTTGCGGGAGCTCCTGCTCAAGTTGATCGCCTGGTGAAAGAAGACGACACGGTTTGTATCATCGGAGGTGGTGGTAAATCGGGTGTTTTGTGTTGCTATCAGGCAATGCAAAATGTAGGTCCAAAAGGAAAAGTTATTGTTGTTGAATATTCTAAAGAAAATGCACAACGTATTAAAGACCTTGGATTGGCTACTCATGTTGTTGTTGGCGACGCAACCGATGTAATGGATGTTTACAATAGAGTAACCGAAATTACTGGCGAACAGGCTTGTGACGTTGTAATTAACAATGTAAATGTTGCTTCTACCGAAATGTCATCTATTTTGATTACCAAAGACAGAGGATGCGTTTACTTTTTCTCTATGGCTACATCTTTTAGCAAAGCTGCTCTTGGAGCCGAAGGCGTTGGTAAAGATGTTGACATGATTGTGGGTAATGGCTATGCAATTGGGCATGCCGACCTAACATTAAATATCATTAGAAATTCAAAAGGAATTAGAGAATTGTTCGAAAAATTATACGTATAATGACTAATAATAACAGACGCAGCGAATTATTTCCAGAGATAACTGATATACAGTGGAACGATTGGAAATGGCAGGTAAGAAATCGTATTGAAACCTTAGATCAGTTAAAGAAATATATTCACCTAACGGCCCAAGAGGAAGAAGGAGTTAAGAAGTCTCTTGCAACTTTACGCATGGCAATTACGCCATACTATTTAACATTGATTGATCCTGATAATCCAAATTGTCCGATTCGTAAGCAGGCCATTCCAACTGCAGCAGAAGTTCATCATGCCGATGCCGATCTTCTAGATCCACTTCACGAAGATGAAGATTCTCCTGTTCCGGGATTAACACACCGTTATCCGGATCGTGTTTTGTTCCTGATTACAGATATGTGTGCAATGTATTGTCGTCACTGTACCCGCCGTCGTTTTGCCGGTCAGTCCGATGCGTCAACTCCACAAGATAATATCGAAAAAGCAATAGAATATATTGCCAAAACTCCTCAGGTAAGAGATGTAGTTCTTTCAGGTGGCGATGCCTTATTAATTAGTGATGATAAATTAGAATATATTATTAGCCGATTAAGAGCAATTCCTCATGTCGAAATTATTCGAATTGGTAGCCGAACTCCAGTCGTATTACCTCAGCGTATCACCGATAGTTTGGTGAATATGCTTAAAAAGTATCATCCAATTTGGTTAAATACTCACTTTAATCATTCCAATGAAATTACTGAGGAATCGAAAAATGCTTTGGCTAGAATGGCCGATGCTGGTATTCCTTTGGGTAACCAATCGGTTCTTCTTCGTGGAGTAAACGATTGTGTTCATATCATGAAAAAATTAGTGCATAATTTGGTGATGAACCGTGTTCGACCTTACTATATCTATCAGTGCGACCTTTCTATGGGACTAGAGCATTTTAGAACTCCGGTTTCGAAAGGTATCGAGATTATCGAGAATCTTCGCGGGCATACTTCAGGTTTAGCAGTGCCAACTTTTGTTGTTGATGCTCCTGGTGGTGGAGGAAAAACTCCAGTTATGCCTCAATATGTTGTATCTCAGAGTCCGGGTAAAGTAATTTTAAGAAATTTCGAAGGGGTTATTACCACTTATACCGAGCCAGAACATTACGAAAATAAGTGTACTTGTCCTGATTGTACAAATGACAAGAAGCGAGAGGGTGTTGCTTCTCTTTTACATGGCGATAAGTTATCTATCGAACCAGATCACCTGGCACGTAAAGAAAGAAATAAAAAAGAAGATGCCATTTCTTAATGACATAGAAAATTTTAAAAGTCTTTCGATTGTAGGACTTGAAAAAAATACCGGGAAAACCGAGTGTTTAAATTATGTGCTGTCCCGACTTAGGGACAGCCATATACAAATAGCTTTAACTTCCATTGGTATCGATGGAGAAAATCGTGATCAAGTAACACAAACACATAAGCCAGAAATTGAATTAAGTGAAGGAATGATGTTCGTAACTTCGGAAATTCATTATGCGAAACGTAAATTATTTTCCGAAGTAATCGATGTATCTTCTAAGTCGACAAGCTTAGGTCGACTGGTAACAGCAAAAGCCATTTGTTCGGGTAAAATAATGTTATCGGGTCCTGCTAATAATAGTGAACTAGTTAGGCTAATTGCCGATTTAAAGAAAAAAGGTGTTGATTTAACTATTGTAGATGGAGCATTGTCTCGCAAGAGTTTAGGTTCTCCTGCAGTTACCGAGGCAATGATTTTGGCCACAGGAGCAGCTTTGTCGGCAAATATTCCTCAACTGGTGTTTAAAACACAATATGTATACGACTTAATTCAGTTACCGGAAATTGAATTAGAATTAAAAAATAAATTAAGAGGAATAACAAATGGCATTTGGGCTATTGATGAATCAGGTAAAATAAAAGATACAGGTATTACTTCTGTATTAATGATCAAAAATAGAAAGGATCAGTTGTTTAAGTTCGGAACAGTCTTTTTTATTAATGGAGCTATTACCGATCAGTTTTTAGAATTTCTGAAAAATCAAAAGCAAGTAAAAGAAATAAAATTAATAATAAGAGACTTTACAAGAGTTTTTGCAAATCCTGAAACTTATTATGCTTTTATAAAAAGAGGAGGAAAAATTCAGGTATTAGATAAGACCAATTTATTGGCGGTAACCATTAATCCGGTATCGCCCGATGGTTACAGATTAAATTCAGAGGAATTAAAACTGGCTTTGGAAACAAAATTACAAGTGCCGGTTTACGATGTAAAAAAAATAGAGAATGCAGTTTCGTAAAGCCATATCAGAAATAAAAGGATTACAATATTTAACTGAAAAGTTAGACTTGAAATCGCCAATGGGAAAGAGATTCTTGTTGGATACTGAAATGCTGTATTCTGAAATCGATCTGAATGTTGAATTTTCTTTATTAGAACAGTTTATTAATCTAGTTAAAGCAGATTCTCATACAATTACAGCGATTCAAAACCAGCTGTCTCACATAAGAGATATTAGAGGTACTGTTGCCAATTTAAAAGTAAATTTAATTTTAGATGATGTAGAATTGTTTGAAATTAAGTCCTTTACAATGCACTCTCAGCGAATATTAAATTTGCAAAGAGAAGCAAAACAAGAGATAATAAAATTACCAAACTTCGTAGATCTCATTAAAATATTGGATCCGCAAAATTCGGGGATTCCTTCGTTTTATATTTATGATGATTACTCAGCAGAGCTGGCCGAGGCAAGAAAGAATCTAAGAGTTGCCAAATCTGAGAATGGAGGCTCTGACAATAAGTTGGAAGATTTATTTAATAAAGCACATGAAATAGAGCAGAAAGTTAGAGAAAATCTGTGTAAGCAAATAAACAGTTTTGTCGATAGTTTAGGAGTGGCTCTAAAACAACTTGCGCATTTAGACCTACTAATCGCAAAAGCTTTGCAGGCTGTTCTTATGAATTTTAATCGCCCTTGCTTAATACAGGGAACTACTAAATATGAAGGGATGTTTAACCCTTTAATAAAAAATGAACTTCAAAAAGAGAATAAAAAATATCAGGATATTGATATTGAGATTCAAAAATCAGTTTGTTTAATTACTGGAGCCAATATGGCAGGTAAAACTGTTGTATTAAGAACATTGGCGCTTTGTCAGTACCTATGTCAGTTCGGATTTTTTGTTCCAGCTGCATCGGCAAAAATTAGTTTGGTAAATAAAATTATGATTTTGGTGGGCGATGAGCAATCAGAATTAAATGGTTTGTCATCTTTTGCATCCGAAATGATCACTGTAAGTAAGATGCTTCAGGAATCGAAAAATAATAACAACGTACTGATTTTAGTGGATGAATTGGCAAGAACAACAAATCCGGTAGAAGGATTAGCAATTGTAAATGCTCTTGCAGATATTTTTTATCAGAATAAAATTAGAAGTGTTATTACCACTCACTATAGTGGATTAAATTCTTATTTCAGAAAGTTACGGGTAAAAGGTCTGGATAAGGATTTTGGCAATAAAGTAATTACCCAAAAGAATATAAACAGTTATATGGATTATTCGTTGATTGAGGACAATACAGGGGAAGTTCCTCACGAAGCTCTTCGAATTGCATCTTTATTGGGAATCGATAAGGAGATTGTAGAAGGAGCGAAAAATCAATTGAATAAAAAAACTAGTATTAATAGCAATTAGATGTTAGAAATGAGATTGATAAAAGTATGAGTAAGTCTTCTTATTAAATCTCTAATCTAAAAGAAAAATGGATAAATTGAATATGCAAAAGAGTAAACTAGGTCTTGACTTTGAAAAAGTGGGACACGCCAAAGAGGTGTCGAAGCGAATTGCAGACGATGTTCAGAATTTCGTAAACAACTACTCAACCGTAGCTGTTGAGCGTACTTTGTGTCGTCTTTTGGGAATCGATGGTGTCGATAATAATGAGGTGCCGCTTCCTAATATTGTGGTTGACGAATTAAAGGATAAAGGTGTGTTGAGCGAAGGAGTAATGTTCTTTTTAGGAAATGCTATTTTGGAAACAGGATTGAATCCACAGCAAATTGCCGAAAAAATTACTGCCGGAGAGCTCGATATTACTACTCTTCCTATTCACTCTAAGGAAGAAATTGAAAAAGCAATTCAACCTTTTGTTGAAAAGAGTATTCAGGTAATAAGAGATCGCAAAGCAAAAAGAGATAATTATATTGATACCATTGGCGAAGGACCAAAACCATATTTATATGTAATTGTAGCAACGGGTAATATCTATGAAGATGTTGTGCAGGCCGAAGCTGCAGCTCGCCAGGGAGCTGATATTATTGCTGTAATTCGTACTACAGGTCAGTCTTTACTTGATTATGTTCCTTATGGTGCCACTACCGAAGGGTTTGGAGGAACGGTTGCTACTCAGGAGAATTTCCGTATTATGCGAACTGCCTTAGATAAGGTAGGTGAAGAAGAAGGACGCTACATTCGTTTGTGTAACTATTGTTCAGGTTTATGTATGCCCGAAATTGCTGCAATGGGAGCAATTGAAGGTTTAGATGTGATGCTGAATGATGCATTGTATGGCATACTTTTTCGCGATATTAACATGCAACGTACCATTGTTGACCAATATTTCTCAAGATTATTGAATGGATTTGCTGGCGTTATTATTAACACCGGAGAAGATAATTACTTAACCACTGCTGATGCTTTCGATGAGGCGCACACTGTGTTGGCTTCCGATTTTATTAACGAACAGTTGGCTTTGGTTGCAGGCTTACCCGAAGAGCAAATGGGATTAGGTCATGCTTTTGAGATGACTCCCGATTTGGAAAATGGTTTCCTTTACGAGCTTGCTCAAGCACAAATGATCAGAGAGATTTTCCCTAAGGCTCCTCTAAAATATATGCCTCCAACAAAATTTATGACAGGTAATATTTTTAAAGGTCAGGTACAGGATGCTTTATTTAATCAGATTTCAATTTGGACCGGACAAGGAATTCAATTATTAGGAATGCTTACCGAAGCAATTCATACTCCTTTTATGTCCGACAGATACCTTTCTATAGAAAATGCTAAATATATTTTTAATAATATGAAGAATATTGGCGACGAAGTGGAATTTAAAGAAGGAGGTATTATTCGCCAAAGAGCTGCCAAGGTTCTTGATGATGCAACTGAATTGGTTGAAAATATCGAGAAAGAAGGATTGTTTACTGCTCTGGAAAAAGGAATTTTTGCGGATATAAAACGTCCGAAAGATGGGGGTAAAGGATTAGATGGCGTTGTGGAAAAAGGAAGCAACTATTTTAATCCGTTTATCGAAATTTTGCATAAAAAGTAATAAGTATCAAGTTCAAAGTATCAAGTAATAATATCAGAAAATAAATTATCTAGATATTCGACACTAAAGTCTTGATACTTCTTAAATAAAAGGAGACAAAAAAATGAGTGGAGGTCTTTATTCAACCGATTCCAACGATTTTGATAAAACCCTGGATCTAACTAAAATTAAACCTTACGGAGATACCATGAACGATGGTAAAACCCAGGTTAGTTTTACTTTGCCTGTAGAAAAGGGAGAAGAAGCTATTGAGGCTGCTAAGCAAATGATGCGTAAAATGGGTTTCGAAAACCCTCAGGTGGTTATGGTACAG
This sequence comes from uncultured Marinifilum sp., assembly GCF_963677195.1. NCBI lineage: Bacteria > Pseudomonadati > Bacteroidota > Bacteroidia > Marinilabiliales > Marinifilaceae > Marinifilum > uncultured Marinifilum sp. Next base: position 263,215 of record NZ_OY781918.1, on the reverse strand, counting down.
GAATTAATGGAAGGATTTACTTTTTTTAATTGCTACGGAAACTGTACACACACTGTTGATTATACAGATATTCATGTGCCCAAAGTTGAATCTACAACTATGGATATGCATGAAACCGACGATTTTATAAAAGAAAATATTGGTCGCCCTATTCGTGTACTTGGTGCCAGCACAGGTACCGATGCTCACACGGTTGGTATCGATGCAATTATGAATATGAAAGGTTTTGCAGGTCACTATGGTCTGGAAAGATATGAAATGATGGAAGCCCTGAATATGGGTAGTCAGGTTCCAAACGAAGAATTTATTGCAAAAGCTATTGAGCTTAATGCTGATGTTCTTTTGGTATCGCAAACAGTAACACAAAAAGATGTTCATATCAAAAACTTAACCGAATTGGTAGAACTTATGGAAGCTGAAGGATTACGTGATAAAGTAATCTTGATTTGTGGTGGACCAAGAATCTCTCACGAACTTGCAAAAGAGTTGGGCTACGATGCAGGATTCGGAATGAACAAATATGCCGATGATGTTGCATCTTATGCAGCACAGGAATTAAGCAGAAGAATAAATGGATAATTAGACATGAGGTATTAGACATGAGATTTGAGAAAAACAAGTCTTATATCTCATATCTCACATCTCAAATCTAAAAAATAGTCTACATGGATAAAAAAGAAATCAGAGAGGTGATTGCTAAAAGATCTGCTCTCGAACTAAACAATGGAGATGTGGTAAACCTAGGAATTGGCTTACCTACTATCATTCCTAACTATGTACCAGCTGATGTGAATGTTATTCTACAATCGGAAAATGGATTGCTAGGAATGGGTGCCGCTCCAGCTGAAGGAGATGAAGATTCTGATTTTATTAATGCCGGAGGAGGATATATATCCTGTGAAAAAGGTGCTAGTAGTTTCGATAGTTCTGTTTCTTTTGGAATTATTCGAGGGGGGCATGTTGATGTTACTTTTTTAGGTGCCTTACAGGTAGATGAAAAAGGAAATTTGGCCAACTGGATTATTCCAGGAAAGAAAACTCCGGGAATGGGAGGAGCTATGGACCTAATTGTTGGAGCCAAACGAGTGATTCTTTCTATGGAACATACCGCAAGAGGAAATCATAAAATTATGAGCGAATGTAATCTTCCTTTAACTGCTGCAGGACAGGTTGATATGATTATTACCGAAATGGGTGTAATGAAAATAGTACCTGAAGGAATTCTGTTAAAAGAATATAATCCTGCTTTTACCATTGAGCAAATTCAGGAAGCTACCGATGCAAAATTGATTATTGCTGAAGATTTAATTGAAATGCGTAAAAATTAGATATGAGATAATAGATATGAGATAATAGATATGAGAAAAGAGAAAAAATAGATTCTCTCATCTTGCATCTTACGTCTCTCATCTCAAATCTCACATCTCAAATCTAAAAAGATATGAGCAAAGTATATATAGTGGCAGCAAAGCGTACTGCAATTGGGAAATTTTTAGGATCACTAACGCCTGTTAAACCAGCCGATTTAGCTTCTGCAGTTATTGCAAATATTGTTGAAGAAACAGGTATCGATACATCGAAATTAGATGAGGTGGTTGTGGGAAATATTTTAATGGCCGGACAAGGTCAGGGAATTGCCCGTCAGGCTTCGATTAACGCTGGTATTCCTCAGGAAGTACCTGCTTATGGAATTAATATGATTTGTGGCTCAGGAATGAAATCTATTAATTTAGCTTATACAAATATTAAAGCTGGAGAAGCAAATATGATTCTTGCCGGAGGTACAGAAAATATGTCGAATGCCGGTTTTGTAATGCCGGGAGCTGTGCGTACAGGGCATAGAATGATGGAGCTAAAATCGGTCGATCACATGGTTTTTGATGGCTTAACCGATGCTTTTGGAAAATATCACATGGGAATTACAGCAGAAAATATTGCTGATAAATATAATCTAACTCGCGAAGAACAGGATGCTTTTGCTTTTGCATCACAGCAAAAAGCAATGGCTGCTCAGGATAAAGGGCATTTTAAAAATGAAATTGTTCCTGTTGAGATTAAAACAAGAAAAGAAACCATCACTTTCGATGCTGATGAATTTATTAACAGAAGAACCAGCGAAGAAAAGTTGGGAGGCTTACGTCCTGCATTTAAAAAAGATGGTACTGTAACTGCTGGTAATGCTTCTGGTATTAACGATGGTGCTGCTTTTGTATTGCTTGCATCGGAAGAGGCTGTAAAAGAGCATAACTTAACTCCTCTTGCCGAGATTGTAGCTACCGGACAAGGTGGTGTCGATCCTGCAATTATGGGTATGGGACCAGTTCCTGCTGTAGCTAATGTTTTGAAAAAAGCTGACATGAAATTGGAGCAAATGGAAGTGTTAGAGTTGAACGAAGCTTTTGCATCTCAATCATTAGGAGTGGTAAAACAATTGTGCGAAGATCATTCTGTTAATGCAGATTTCTTTAAAGAAAGATGTAATGTAAATGGAGGTGCTATTGCTTTAGGACATCCTATTGGTGCTTCGGGTGCTCGTATTACAGTTAGTTTACTACACGAAATGAAACGAAGCGGAAATGAGTATGGTCTTGCTTCGCTTTGTATTGGTGGAGGAATGGGAACTGCAATTATTTTGAAAAATGTATAAATAGAAATGAGATTCTAGATATGAGAAATGAGAAAATCTCACATCTAATATCTCACATCTCAAATCTATATTAAAGAATGGATTTTAGCTTAACAAAAGAACAAATGTTATTTCAGCAAATGATTAAAGATTTTGCTGAAAGAGAGGTAAAGCCTTTGGCTGCTGAAATAGATGAGCAGGAACGTTTCCCGATTGAAACAGTAGAGAAAATGGCAAAGATTGGAATTATGGGTATTCCAATTCCTAAACAATATGGTGGTGCTGGCGGAAATAATGTTATGTACTCAATGGCTGTAGAAGAATTATCAGCAGCTTGTGCAACAACAGGTGTTATTGTATCTGCTCATACTTCCTTGTGTGCTGCTCCTATTATGGAGAATGGAACCGAAGCTCAAAAACAAAAATACCTTCCTAAGCTTGCTTCTGGCGAGTGGATTGGTGCTTTTGGTTTAACTGAACCTAATGCCGGAACCGATGCTGCTGGTCAACAAACAATGGCAGTCGAGGATGGTGACAACTATATTATTAATGGTAGTAAAATTTTTATTACCAATGCAGAATTTGCTCAGGTGTACGTAATTTTTGCTATGACAGATAAGTCGAAAGGCACTCGTGGTATTTCTGCTTTTATTATCGAAAAAGGAACTCCAGGTTTCTCAATTGGTAAAAAAGAGAAGAAAATGGGTATACGCGGATCGGCAACTTGTGAGTTAATTTTCGAAAATGTAGTTCTTCCAAAGGAAAATATGTTAGGAAAATTGAACAAAGGATTTGGTATTGCCATGAAAACACTTGATGGCGGACGAATTGGTATTGCTGCCCAGGCTTTGGGTATTGCCCAGGGAGCTATCGACGAAACCGTAAAATATGTAAAGGAAAGAAAACAGTTTGGTCGTTCGATTTCTGGTTTTCAGAATACACAGTTTCAGTTAGCTGATATGAACACAAAAACCGAAGCTTCGCGAATGTTGGTTCGTAAAGCGGCCAATAAGAAAGATAAAAAAATTCCTTATTCTGTTGATGCAGCAATGTGTAAACTTTATGCTGCCGAAACTGCTATGGAAGTTACCAATAAAGCTGTTCAGCTTCATGGTGGATACGGATACACAAGAGAATATCCTGTAGAACGTATGATGCGTGATGCAAAAATCACCGAGATTTACGAGGGAACATCAGAAGTTCAGAAAATGGTGATTTCAGCGAATATGTTGAAGTAATAGATTTTAGGCATTAGATATGAGATCTTAGACAGGATAAATAAAAAATCTAATATCTATTATCTCATATCTCAAATCTTTAGAAAAAATGAAAATAGTTGTTTGTATTAAGCAGGTACCGGATACAACCGAAATAAAAATAGATCCAAAAACGGGTACTTTAATCCGTGATGGTGTGCCAAGTATTATGAATCCCGACGATAAAAGTGGTTTGGAAATGGCATTACAATTAAAAGATGAAAAAGGAGCACATATTACCGTAATTACTATGGGACCTCCTCAGGCCGATTTAATTCTTCGCGAGGCTTTTGCTATGGGAGTTGATCGTGCAATTCATTTATCAGATAGAAAATTTGCTGGAGCAGATACTTTGGCAACTTCTCATGCTTTGGCCGGAGCTCTAAGAAAGCTCGATTTTGATCTTTTAATTACAGGTCGACAGGCAATTGATGGTGATACCGCTCAGGTAGGTCCTCAAATTGCTGAACATCTTGATTTACCTCAGGTATCATATCTGGAAGATTTAAAATTCGATGGAGATAAAACTTTTACCATGAAGCGTCATATCGAAGATGGATACCAAATGTTAGAGGTGGAAGCTCCTTGTGTGGTAACTGTTCTTTCATCGGCAAACACACCTCGTTACATGAATGTTGGAGGAATTGTTGATGCTTACCAGAAAGAAGTTGAGGTTTGGGGATTTAACGAAATAGAGGTTGATGAAAAAAATCTGGGCTTAAAAGGATCTCCAACAAGTGTGCACAAAGCATTTGCCCGCGGATTAAAACCAGCTGGAGAATTGTACGAAGTGGGTACCGATGAGGCAGTTGGTATTATTATCAAGAAATTAAAAGAGAAATTCATTCTAAACTAATTTATAGCCATGAATTTAGAAGATTACAAAGGTATATACGTTTTCATAGAACAACGTGAAGGTGTAATTCAAAATGTAGCTTTAGAGTTGTTAGGGCAGGCTAGAAAATTAGCCGATGAGTTGAACAACAAAGTGTATGCAATGTTATTGGGATATGGAATTGCTAATCAGGCTCAGACTTTAATTGCTCGTGGTGCCGATGAGGTTATTCTTGTGGATGCTCCCGAACTAAAAGATTATACTACAGAACCGTATACACAAGCAATTTGCCAAATTATAGAAGAAAGAAAGCCAGAATCTTTATTTATTGGAGCAACTACTTTGGGGCGCGATTTGGGACCAAGAGTATCGGCTCGTGTAGGAACCGGTTTAACAGCAGACTGTACTAAAATTGAGATCGGAGAAAAAGGCGAGATGTTAATGACTCGTCCAGCTTTTGGTGGTAACCTTATGGCAACTATTGTATGTAAAAATCATCGTCCGCAAATGGGGACTGTTCGTCCGGGAGTTTTATTTGCTATGGATGCCGATGAAAGTCGTAAAGGTGATGTTGTAAACTACGAAGTGAAATTTAAGTCTGAAAAGTTCAAGGTTAAGTTGTTAGAAACCGTTAAGGAAGATAACGATTTAATTGATATTACCGAAGCTAAAATTTTGGTTTCTGGTGGTCGTGGTGTTGGTAATAAAGAAGGTTTTGAAGCAATGGATGGCTTGGCTCAGACATTAGATGCAGAAGTTTCGGCTTCTCGTGCTATGGTTGATGCTGGTTATATTGGTCACGATCGTCAGGTAGGACAAACGGGTAAAACTGTTCGTCCCGATTTGTATTTTGCATTTGGTATTTCCGGAGCCATTCAGCATGTTGCTGGTATGGAAGATTCCGATTTAATTATCGCCGTAAATAAAGATAAATACGCTCCAATTTTTCAGGTTTCCGATTTGGGAATTGTTGGTGATGCTAAGCAAATTATTAAGAAATTGACCGAACAGTTAAAAAAATAGATTATTGACTAATTAATTTTGAATAGCCTGCTTGATTTATTTTAGGCAGGCTATTTTTTAGTTTGAACCCTAAGGGAATTATTTGCCCTTTAGAATTTTATTTTTTGTGAATTCCGACTTTGTTCTTATCAAGCGGTAAGCTTAAAAAATATGCAGATATTAATGTGTTGCCAGTTAATTAGCTAACTGAGCTCTGTGCCGTTTAGAAGTCTTTTAATATTTGCAATGTGTCTTATTATTATTAGAAATCCACAAAGACATAAGTAATAAATGGTGTAATTGGGCATTTTTAAACAAAAAGCAGCAAGAGGTAAGCAAAGGGCTATAGAGAGCGATCCTGCTGAAACAAATTTGTTAAGTTTTTTCACAATTAGGTAAATAAAAACTGAAATAAAAACAGGAATTGGCGCAATAAGAACCGATGCGCCAAGTGTTGTGTTTACACCTTTTCCTCCTTTAAATTTTAAAAACAGACTAAAATTATGACCCAATATTGTGGCTAAGGCTACAAAATAAATTAAGGATGAGGATAGATAGAATAATTGGTATTTGTTATTAATTAGTACAAATAGTACAGGTAATAAACCTTTAAGCATATCACTTATTTGTGTAAGCAATGCTATTTTGCTGCCGGCAATACGTTTAACATTTGTCGATCCAATATTGCCACTTCCAAACTTACGAATATCTTTCTTGGTTATAATTTTAGTGTACAGATAACCAGAAGGAAATGAGCCTAATAAATAGGCTATGAATATTAGTATGTAGTCTGCGGAAAACATCATTCCAATTGTTTTAAAATGTTTATTGCCTGATTAATATGTTCTTCAGCTTTAAATTGAGAATTAAAGATATGCACAATTTTACCCGATTTGTCGATAATATAAGTAACTCTTCCTGGTAAAAGTCCAAAAAAACTTGTGGGCACACCAAAAAGCTTGCGAATATTATTATTCTCATCGCATAATAGATTGAAATTCAGATTGTATTTTTGTGCAAACTGCTTGTGGCTTTTTACCGATTGGGCACTAATTCCAAATACTTCTGCATTTAAATCATTAAAATCTTCATATTGATCTCGAAAACTACAAGCTTCTTTTGTGCAACCAGGAGTGTCATCTTTTGGATAGAAATAAATTACCAGATTATTTTTACCTATATAGTTTTTAATGTTTATTAATTCTCCATTTTGGTTTTGAAGCTTAAATTCGGGGATTTTATCTCCTATTTTTAATTGTTTTTTATTATTTGCCATGCTAGCTAAAGTAAGAGGGAACAGAAGGCCTGCAATTAAAGCTATTATCAGAATCTTATTTTGTTTCTGATTTCTGAAACCCTGAAGTTTAATATTTAGTTTTTTAATTTTCATGTGCTTGTTTTTTTAGGGAACCAGGGAAAAAACGTACTTGTTCGTTCAATATATTCGCGATATTGAGGTTTATCCACAGTCAGACTTTTTTCGAGCATTGCAACACCTGATATTTTTACAATTAAAAAAGTCATTAAAAAAGAGCCGGCAATAAACCAATATTGATGAGCAGCAATAGCAAAGAGAGCATAACTCCACCACACAGCCGAGTCGCCAAAATAATTCGGATGTCTTGTGTATTTCCAAAATCCGCTGGAAAGCACTTCTCCTTTATTGTTCTTATTTTTTTTAAATTTTGCCAGTTGATAATCTCCACCAGCTTCGAAACAAAAACCTATAAGCCAAACTCCCATTGCTAAATAATCAAAAATATTTAATGGTATGTTATCATTACTTAAGAATACTCCAGCAAGAGGAGAAGCAATAAGAATCATTAGTAATCCCTGTAAAAGGAAAACCTGAAAGTAACTAATCCACCAATAACGATGTTTTCCGTAATCTTCTCTAAATTTTTGATATCTAAAATCTTCGGGTTTGCCCTTGTTTCTAAGAAATATATATATTGTTAAGCGTAATCCCCAAATGCTAACTAATGTAAGAAGTATTGCTTTTCTTAACGAGATACTTTGGGCAAAATAGAATAAGTATAAGCTGATTATAACAAATCCTGCTCCCCAAAAAATATCAACAATACTGGCATTGCGAATTACAACACTATAAACCCATAATATTGTTGCTACAATAATAATAAGCAATGCCGATTCTAAATATAAGGCCATAATTATTTATTTTTATTTATGGATATAACAATGCAAGTACAGTATTTGTTTTGAACAATTAAATTTATTCAAACTGAAGAGATACGGCAAGACTGCCTTTGCCTGCATTCATACCTATTACAGGCGAAATATTAACTATCTCGATGGGTGATTTACCAATAATGTGGCTAAGTTTTTTACTGTAAATTTTAGCCTCTGCTTCGTTGTTTGCATGTAAAACAATATAGTTCCATATTTTTTGTTCTTTTTGCAATTCTTTAATGTGTCTTATTATTTTGTTGATATTTGCCTTCTGACCAACTGTTTGTCCGAATAACATCGATTTTCCCTCAGTATCCATAGAAACAATAGGGTTAATTCTTAGAAACATAGCTAGTTTTCCTACAACCGGAGGAACTCTTCCTCCTTTAATCATCCATTTTAAGTTTCTTACACTAACAAATATTTTTGTTTTTCTAATCCATCTGTCAATTTGATCTTTTATAATATCGGCATTAATACCTTGCTCTATTGCTTTGGCAGTTCGCAGTACTGTTAAGCCTAGTCCTCCCGACACATTACGCGAATTTATTACATGAATAGGTACGTTCGATTCTTTTTGTACTCGTAGCGCGGCTTTTGAAGCATTTGCATGAGTGCCACTAAATTCTTTTGTTAGGTGAATGGAAATAATGGCGTCGTAATTTTGTGCCATTTGAGTATAGATATTAACAAAACTGTACTCGTTAATTTGTGATGTTTTCGGAAAAAATTTCGATTTTTCCATTTGTTCGTAGAATTGTTTAGCTTTAATGCTTAGCCCATCAAGATATTGACTATCGCCAAAAGATAAATGAAGAGGCATTACATTTATCTGATAATAATCTATAATTTCTTTTGGTAAATCGCAGGTTGAGTCGGTAACAACTCCAATATTCCATTTTCGCTTAACAGAAATTTCATTCTGCCTTTGCATGTCGTCAATTTTAGGCGAAGTAATAGTTGCAAATTTTTCCAGTTCTTTAAAAAGCTCAGATGGATTATTGGTATGAACATGAATTCTGCAACTTTTTTGAGCTCCGTTTAATACTACCGAATCTCCTTTGCTTTTTAAAAAGTTCTTTATTTCTTTTAAAGAAAGCGATGCGTTTTTTAAAATTGCTTCGGTACAATATCTGTAATCCAAATTCTGAAGATGCTTTATTTCTTCGCTCGTAATAGGAATGTAATCATGAGTTTTTATTCTATTAATAACACCATGGTTTACAAAATCCATTACCCCATGAATAAAAAATACAAAACCTTTAGCTCCAGCATCAACAATATTATGTTTTTTTAATATGGCAAGTTGCTCGCTTGTTTTTTTTAGCGACGATTCTAAAACAAGTAAAGACTCATTTAATATTTGTTTGTATTCTACAACCTGCTTGCGTTTGGAATATAGAAATTCAGACCAGTCTTTAATTACCGTTAACATAGTTCCTTCCACAGGATTTCCAATGGCTTCGTACATGTATGGAACAGACGACCGCACACTTTCTGCAAATTCGAGAAAGTTAATGCTCTTTTTTTCTGAAGTTTCGCAGCTTAAGCCAAATAAAAATTGCGACATAATTATACCAGAATTACCTCTAGCTCCTATTTGTGCAGCTTCGGCAATTTGGTCGACCATAAATTTGTAAGAAATATTCGGCGAAATGCTATCCATAACCGATCGCATTGTTGAGGCCATATTGCTACCAGTATCTTTATCGGCAACCGGATATACGTTAATACGATTAAGTTCGCCTAAATTTTGAATGAGTTTATTGGCTCCTGCAAGAAATGCATAATATAAATAGCGTCCGTCAATATTTAGGTTTTTAGAGTTCATAAGGAAGAAATTAATATTGATTTTAAGTTACTTATATTATTTGATTTTTAAATCTATATGGGCTTTAAAATATCAAAAAAATAAAGTTAAAATTAAACTTATGTTTATTTAATTGCTTTGGTGTTTACGTTTGTTGTTGTTTTAATTTTTGTGATGATTATATCTCCTGATTTTTCTGCGATTACATTAATATGCGTATTATCAGGTTCTTGTATGCAAAATAAGTTTCCTTTGTGAATTATGAATTCTTCGGTATTGATCTGGAAAATGAACTTTCCATTATGTGCATATACAAAAAAGAATGACAAGTTATTTTTTACCGAAAGCTTTCTTTCTTCCTTAGCATTAAAACATAATGATGATATTTTACCACAACTATTGTTTCGGGTCATTAGATTAAAGTCGGTACATTTTCCTATCGATGAGGTGTGCCAGTCTCCTTCGAAAGTATCTGTATCAAATTGTTTTAAGTATTTCTTGTATTGTCCTTTGTGTTCTACTTCAATTTCTCCATCTAAAATCATTAAATGGCGCGATACACCAGGTAGGGGAGTAAATTCCGATTTCTCGATTTCAACTTTAGCAGTACTTAATCTAAAATCAAAATTTAATTTTTTGTAATCGGCCTTTCCCGGATAAATAAATAGTTGAGTGCTTGTACCTCCGCTCCAATTAATGGTTTTAAAATTTGTAGGTGTTAAGATTGAGTATTCCATTTGTGAAAGATTTGAAAATATATTTCAAATTTATAATAATCTGTGTTAAATAGATATAGATTCAGATTATAAAATAACCAAAAATAAAATTCAGATAGGAAGATATTTAGGATTGAGTAATTAATCTTAAAAAATATTATATGATTTAACAAAATAGCGGAAAAATTAGATTAAACTGATAGCTTGTAATGGTAAATATTAATAGCAAAAACCGCAATACTATTAGCATTGCGGCTTTAGGCTTACTGTGTATTTGTTGTTGTATTTTTTTTGAGTTAAGGCTCAAAAAATCGTTGTAAGTAATTAAGATTTCCCGAAAGTACATACCGCAAAAAGTATGTACTAATCGAGATATCTTTTTTTACACAGACTAATTTTTCTTTATTTCGTTTAATAAATGTTCAACGGCTTTTTCAAGCTGTTGATCGCGACCTTCGGTTACCATTTCGTAGTCGTTGGCAACTTTAATGTCTGGTTCGGTTTGTTGATTTTCAATGTATTTGCCATTCATATCCTTAACGCCAACCATTGGCATTCCGAAATATAAACTTCTATCCTGTAAAGTTTCCCACCAAACGGCAGTCATGGTTCCCGGAACAGGCATACCTATTAATTTTCCAATTTTAAGGGTTTTGTAGGCATAAGGGAACGCACAGGCATCGGAATAATTGCTTTCGCTGATTAATACTGCTGATGGTTTTTTCCATTTATTCATAGGTTCGGTACCAAAATCCTGACCTCTTGGAGATAGAGTAGAGTACATTTTTCCGCTTAGTAATGTTACCAAGTCGTCATGAAGCCAACCTCCACCATTAAAACGAGTATCTACAACAATTGCCTCGCACTTGCCATATTTACCTATCATTTCAGAATATACTTTACGATAGCTAGGCGAATCCATTCCTTTCACATGAACATAGCCAATTCGTCCGTTTGATAAGCGTTTTACTTCTTCCTGTCGGCTTTTTACCCAACGCTGATAAAGTAGAGAATTTACACTTGATACGGGTTTCACAGTCTCTTCCCATCGTTCTTTAGTATATGGACTATATAGGCTTAGTAAAACCTTTTTACCGGCTTTATGATTTAGTAATGAATAATGCGATTTGTCTTTTGTAATGGCAATACCATCAATTTTTTCGATAATAACACCAGGTTTCATTTTAGAATCGGCTTTGCTTAAAGGTCCTTTTTCTAAAATTTCAGCAATGCGTAATCCGTCGCCTTTATATTTCCAATCGAAAAATGCACCTAATTTTGCAGTTTGGTCAGCATTTCTTGCTCTAAAGCGATATCCCGATCCTGTGTGCGAAGCATTTAACTCACCAAGTAATTCGCTAAGCATTTCAGAAAAATCAAAATTATTGTTAATATAAGGTAAGAATTTCTTGTATTCAGCTTTGTAAAAATCCCAGTCCAGATTATGCATTTCTGGATCGTAGAATTTACGTAACATAGTGCGCCAAACATGCTCAAATAAGTATTCACGCTCTTTGGCTTTATCTAAATACATTTCGGCTGTGTAGCTTATGTTTTTGCGTTTATTCGAAGCTACATCCACTTTTATAATGCTATTGCCCGACATTAAAAACAGGTTTTTAGCATCTTTATCGAATTGCATGGCTCCGCCGCCACCTTTTAAATCTAGAACTTTTTTGGTTTCTTTCTTTTCCAAATCATTTACCCAAAGGTCGTAGCCACCTTCAAATTTACTTAGGTAGAATAATTTTTTTCCATCGGGTGTTAAAATCGCATCCGATAAATTAGAAGGATTAATAGTTAAACAAACCTGACGGTCTTCCATTCCTGAAAACTCAATGTTAATGTCTTCGGATTTTTCTTCCTCTTTTTTCTTCTTGTCTTTTTTGTTTTTCTTATCCTTCTTATCCTTGTCTTCAGGTTTTTTACTTTCTTTTTTTGCTTTTTCTTCTTCTTTAATCAGCTCTTTTTCTTCTTTCGAGAGCTTAAACTCATCGAATGCTTTCTGATTAAAAAATTGAATGTAAACATCCGATTGAGAACCCCAGCTACCATGACTTCTGTATCCGCGTTTATCGGTGGCCCAGATCATAGCATTTCCTTTCATCGACCATTTTGCATTAGAATCGCTATAGCCGCTTTCGGTTAAGTTTACCATTTTACCATTGCCTTGTGCGTCAACTAAAGCAACATCAGACATGAAAATAGTGTGAGGATAAAAGTCAACTAAAAACCATTTTCCATCGTTCGACCAATCGTAATGCTGATCGCCATCGGAATAGGAATAGTTATATTTTTTACCTAAAATTTCTCTTACCTTTTTCGATTTTAGGTTTATTACTTTCAGGATTACACGTTCTTCAAGAAAGGCCACTTCTTTTCCGTCAGGAGAATATTTAGGCTGAAAAGTTTCGGCCTCTGTTTCTAAAATAGCTTCTTCGTCTAGAGTTGTAGCATTAGAGAATTGAGTTTCTCCTTCTCTAACTAATTTTGTTTGATATAAATTCCAACTGCCATTTCGTTCCGATGCATATAGCAAAGCCTTTCCATCGGGACTAAAGCTTACCGATCGTTCCTGTTCAGGAGTATTGGTAATTCGCTTGGTAGTACCATACTCAACCGATGTAACAAATACTTCGCCGCGAACGATAAAAGCAACTTCTTTTCCGTTTGGGGAAACACTCATTTCCTGAGCACCGCTTCTTAGTTGTTCATAACTAATAGCATTTTCTTTATTATCAATGCTAAGTTTAACATCTAGTTTAACAGGGTCTTTGCCTTTTTCTTGTGTATATATTTCACCATTCCAGGCATAACAAAGCTTATCGCTTTCGCTGATACTTAAAAAACGAACTGGATGCTTGTCGAATGAGCTAATTTGAGTTAATTCCGATTTGTTGTTAATGGGAGCTTTCCATACGTTAAAAGAACCTGATTTCTCTGATAAATAGTAAATTTCATCATTCTTTGAGTTGAAAACAGGATATAAGTCCTCACCTTTAAAAGTAGAGAACATGCTGTGTTTTTTATTTTTTGTATCGTATAACCAAATGTCTCTGGTTACTGCCGATGTATGATGTTTTCTCCAATGATCTTCATATCCTTTGCTATCGCGATACAGTATAAAATCCATATTTTTACTGTATTTAGCATCTAAGGCAGGAGTGGTAAGAACCTGAGAAATTTTACCTCCTTTGGCAGGTACACTATACAATTCTGAAAGTACTCCAGAAGGAAACATTACATTTTTTACATCATCACTAATTACCGATGAGAATAAAATGCTTTTTCCATCGGGAGAGAATGAAGATGGTGTTTCATTACCCGAATATTCTGTAATTCTTTCTGGTATTCCGCCAGTTACAGGAACAGTATATATATCAAAATTTCCAAATCTGTTTGATGCAAAGGCAATGGTTTTACTATCTGGAGACCATATTGCTTGATAATCGTAGGATTTATTCATTGTTAATGGGAAGGCATTGCCACCTTTTGCAGGAACCGTGAAAAGGTCGCCGCCATATTCAAAAACAATAGTTTGTCCGTCGGGAGAAATTGCCGGATATCGCAGCCAAAGCGGGCTGTCTGAGGCTAAAAGACTTTCTGCGAGAGCAATTAAAAATGTCGTAATAAAAAACAGTTTTTTAATCATACTAAATTAAGTTGTGTTAAAAAATCCTTATTAATATATTTTAATTAACTCTCTTCATATCATAATTAATGCCAACTGTTCTAAAGTGCTATTGCAGAGACTATTTTTACTTTTAATATTATTTTTTTGTTAACTGGTTGTTCGAAAATGAACAAGTAGGTGTTCGTTTGCGTGCAGTTAAAGTGGAATAGGATTGTCTCTAAATTAGAAACTTATGCTTGTAATTTTAAGATTATCTATTTTTCTTTGGAGGGTTATTTATTGCTTATAGTCAGTTATTAAAAACAAAATGAAAATGTTAAGTTTTCGGATACAGGAACAGTCTGTAATTGCATCTTTAGATGGAGCACGCAGAATAAATAGTAAAATTTCTGAAATAGTGAAGGCGGAAATTATTGATTTTATCGAAAAATCAGGGAAACAAGTAATTCTTGATTTAAAAGGAGTAAGTTTTATCGACAGCGAAGGATTTTCGGCTCTTAAGGCAATTTCGGAACTAGCAAAAGCAAATGAGCTCTTATTTACATTTGTTAATGTTTCTGATGATGTGCTCGAATTGGTTAATCTTGTTGGAATGAGAGAGGCTTTTGTTTTAGGTAAAAACTAGCAATTGCTTATACATTATCGAATTCTTTTGGGTAAGTAACTGTTCCTTGTGTATTTTTTAGGGAGCCACTGTAGAGTTCTATGGCCATAAACGCAGTATTAGGAACTTCAAAAGGCGCTTTAATATTAAATTCGCTGGCAGGCTTAAATCCAAATTTTGGGTAGAACTTATCGTGGCCCAGTACAATAACCGATTTGTGACCTAACTTTTTCGCTTTAGCCAAGCCTTTTTGAACAAGCTGACTTCCTATGCCTAATGATTGAAGTTCTGGAATTACCGACATAGGAGCTAATGCTAATGAGTGAAATTCTTCATTGTCTGATTTAATAATTATTGGAAAAAATAAAATATGTCCAACAATTTCACTCCCCATGCATGCCACAAGCGATAAATCTTTAATAAATTTTCTGTTTTTTCTTAAATTTTCAATTAGTTTACCTTCTGCTTCCTGTCCAAAAGCCATATCGTTAATCATGCTAATAGCAGAATAGTCATTTTTATTTTCAGGACGCAGGTTAATTTTCATGCTTCTTTTTTTGTAAAACTAATTCAAAGATAAAAGAGCCATACTATTTAATATATTGGTATGGCTCTAAATTTTTATATCGATACTCCTATTAAGGTTGCAGGAGTACAACTGGTTGCTTTTACTTGAACAAAATCTCCTGTTTTGTAGTCTTTTTTAGGGAATACAATTACTTTGTTTTGTGAAGTTCTTCCATATAATTCCAGATCGGATTTTTTAGAAACGCCTTCAACTAAAACTTCAAATACTTTTCCAATATCTCGCTTATTGCTTTCGTGAGATAACTGGCTCTGAAGTTTAATCATTTCGGTTAAGCGTTTACTTTTAACTTCTTCGGGAATATTGTCTTTAAGATGTTTGTAGGCATAAGTTCCCGGGCGTTCCGAGTACTTAAACATATAGGCCAAATCGTATTTAGCCCACTTCATAAGCTCAAGTGTTTCCTGAAAATCATCATCGCTTTCGTTGTGGAATCCAACAAAAATATCAGAAGAAATACCGCACCCAGGAATAATTGTGCGAATAGCGGTAATTCTGTCCATATACCACTCGCGAGTATATTTACGACGCATATTTTTTAATACATTATTGCTTCCCGATTGAACAGGCAGATGAATATACTTACAGATGTTATGATATTTTGCAATAACTCTTAAAGTGTCGTCGCTCATATCTTTAGGGTTCGAGGTTGCAAAACGAACTCTCATATTAGGCTCGGCTTGGGCAACCATTTCTAAAAGCTCTGGAAAATTTGTTTCAGATTCGGAGTTTTTAAAGCTGAAAGAATTAACATTTTGGCCCAATAAAGTTACTTCTTTATATCCTTTTTCGGCTAAATCTTTTACTTCTTTTAAAATACTTTCCGGATTTCTACTTCTTTCTCGTCCACGAGTGTAAGGAACAATACAATAAGTACAGAAATTGTTGCAACCACGCATTATAGATACAAAACCTGAAATTGCAGTTTCATCAATTCTGGTAGGACAAATATCCTTATATGTTTCGGTTAAAGAAAGTTCTACATTAATAGCCTTTTCTCCTGATTCTGCTTTTTTAACAAGCATTGGCAGATCCATATATGCATCGGGACCAACAACAATGTCTACATTTTTTTCCTGCTCGAAAAGTTTATCGCCCAATCGTTCAGCCATGCATCCAATAACTCCAATTAAAAGTTTAGGATTTTTCTTTTTTAATTCTCCAAAGCCTTGTACTCTTCCTCTAACTCTCTGTTCTGCATTTTCGCGAACCGAACAAGTGTTTACAAGAATAATATCTGCATCTTCTCTTGTTTTGGTAACTTCAAAGCCATCATGTTGCATTATTGCAGCAACAACTTCACTATCTGCAACGTTCATTTGACAGCCATAGGTCTCTAGAAACAGTTTTTTGTTAATTTCGCTCATTCTGACTTCTTAATTTAAATTTCATGCAAAGTTATATTATCTCGATAGATTGACAAGGTAAAGTACTGTGATTTATAATGTGATAAAAGAATATTGGTATTATTCTGTGAAGGTGAGGTATTTCTGATCTAATAAAATCGAAATTATTAGAAGATTAATTCGTAAATTTATTAATACTGAAGCTTCATTTACGTCCAATTGTTTTTTGCTTCGATTGGATTTAAAATACTATTTGTTGCTAAATAAATTTGTGTATTTTTATCCCGCAATTAGAACTTTTGAAAAGGTGTTGATTTTGAGTGGGCTAAGAAATTAAATCTCTCTCGGTTACCTGTTTTGTTTATGTATATTCAACAATGGGAACTGTTTTTTTAATACAGATTAACTGAAAAACTAAACAACATGAAACGTATTTTGGTTCCCGTAGATTTTTCCGGTGATTCCATAATGGCCTTGAAATTTGCTATTAATTTGGCTAATAAACTCGGCACGCACCTTAGAATGATACACGTTAAAAAATCCGAAAAATTTGAAATACCATTTCTTTTTGAGGAATTAAAAGATGAAATTATTCTTACAGTTCAGGAATATTTAGAAAAGTTAATAGAGCTTCATTCGCCTACCTATGCCGTAGAGAATGGAGTTTTTGATTTTAAAATAAGAAAGGGTAGTGTATATCGCGAAATTGTAAATCAGGCAAAATATGGCGATTCTTACCTTGTAGTTATGGGAGCTTATGGGGCTTCTGGTTTTGAGGAATTTTTTATTGGAAGTAATGCTTTTAAGGTGGTAAGTCATGCGCCTTGTCCGGTTATAACAATTCGCAAAGAGTTTAAATCTAGTACAATAAAACAAATTGTTATGCCTATTGATGCTAGTAACGAAACCCGAAAGAAAATTCCTTTTGTGAGTGAACTGGCAAAAAAATGCAATGCAAAGGTTCATATTTTAGGCGTACATGAATCTGTCGACGCTGCCATTGAGGGAAAGGTTGAACATTATATGAGTCAGGCAGAAGAATATTTAAGTAAGGCTGGTATAGATATAGTGAAAGAACTAAGACAAGGAGAAAATAATACTTTTACTTCTATCGATTATGCAAGAGAAGTAAATGCAGACACAATTGCCATTATGTTAGAACAGGCAGAAACTGGTTTTAATATGTTTTTTGGTTCGTATGCTCAGCAAATGGTTAATAATTCAGAAATTCCAATTCTTTCGGTTCCGAATTAATTATAAAAATGTTTGAATTGCATTGTAGTAAATGCTATCAGAAATTAAATTGTAAAAAGAATGCAGTGTTTTAAGTTTTTAATAGTTTTTGTATTGCTATTAACTGGAGTAAGAGCAAAAGCTCAGGATTTTAATGGGTATGAGAATCTTGAAGATACTTTGGGTCAGGTAAATATATTTCAGGATGAAAGAGTGAAGGAGCTTTTAAGGACAGATAGCATAATAAATTCTAAGCAACAAAGTTTCTCAGGATATAGAATTCAGATTTTTTTGGGAGGAAGTACCGATAAAGAAAGGGCTTTTGAAATAAAAAAAGAATTTAAAGAATTGTTTCCACAGGATAGAGCCTACGTTGTTTATACTGCTCCCGATTTTAGGGTGAGAGTAGGGAATTTTAGAAGTAAATTGGAATGTATAGAGTTGTATAAGGCTTGTTTGGAGTTTTTTCCAAATTGTTATCCGGTTAAAACCGAAATTATGTTTTCGGATTTACTTCCTGTTAAAGAAGAAACCGAAACAGATGAGTTAATTATAGATGAAAATATAGAGTAGCAAAACACATACTAAATAACCATTTAAGAAGTAAATAATGAGTGACCAGTTAAAGCATGAGTGCGGAATAGCAATGGTTCGATTGCTAAAACCTCTCGAATACTATCAGGAGAAATACGGATCCTGGAGATATGGTATTCAAAAACTTTATTTGTTGATGGAAAAGCAACATAATAGAGGTCAGGAAGGAGCAGGAGCTGTCGGATTAAAATTAGATATGCCTCCAGGTAATAAATATATTCATCGTCATCGTTCATGTAGTGATCAGCCAATTAAGGAGGTTTTTGATGGAGTATACAGCGAATTAGCTGCCGCAGAAGCAAAATATCCCGATAAATTTAACGATCCGGTTTGGGCAAAAGAAAACTTACCATTTGCAGGAGAACTGTATTTGGGGCATTTAAGATATGGTACTTTTGGTCGAAATAGTATCGATTTTGTGCATCCTGTTATGAGAGAAAATAACTGGAAATCGAGAAATTTGGTATTAGCAGGAAATTTTAATCTTACGAATGTTGATGAACTTTTCGATTTATTAGTAGGCTTAGGACAGCATCCAAAAGATTATACCGATACAGTAACAATTTTAGAAAAGGTTGGTCATTATTTAGATGAAGAAAACCAGATGTTGTTTCGCCAGTATAAGAATGATGGTTACTCAAATAAAGATATCTCTCCTCAAATTGAGAAAAATATAGATATACAAAAAGTTCTTTCGAGTGCAAGTAGAGATTGGGATGGAGGATATGCTATTGCTGGTATGTTCGGACATGGCGATTCATTTGTGATGAGAGATCCATGGGGAATTCGTCCGGCATATTATTATCAGGACGATGAAATTGTAGTTGTTGCTTCGGAAAGACCAGTTATTCAGACTGCTTTAAATGTTAGAGCGAATACAATTAAAGAAATTTCTCCAGGAAATGCAGTTGTTGTGCGCAAAGATGGAGAGGTTGCCGAAGTACCTGTAAGAGTTGCACAAAAAAGAAAATCATGTTCGTTCGAGAGAATTTATTTTTCTAGAGGTAGCGATAAAGATATATATAAGGAAAGAAAGAAACTGGGGCAATTGTTAACTCCCACAATTCTCGATTCGGTTGATAATGATGTGAAAAACACTGTATTTTCATTTATACCAAATACTGCCGAAACAGCTTTTTATGGTATGATGGAAGGCGTACGACATCAGTTAACTGAATGGAAAAAACAACAAGTTCATGATTTAAATGGTAGTTGGACAGAAGAGAAACTACAGGAGATTATTTCTGTTGAACCTCGTGTGGAGAAAATTGCCATAAAAGACGTAAAATTAAGAACCTTTATTACCAACGACGAAGGTCGCGACGATTTGGTTGGACATGTTTATGATGTTACTTATGGCATTGTAAAAAATCAAAAAGATAATTTGGTTGTTATCGACGATTCTATAGTTAGAGGTACCACATTAAAGCAAAGTATACTTCGTATTTTAGATCGTCTGCATCCTAGAAAAATAGTTATAGTATCTTCAGCTCCTCAAATTCGATATCCCGATTGTTATGGTATTGATATGACCAGAATGGGCGAATTTATTGCTTTTAATGCAGCAATTGCTCTTCTTAAAGATCGTGGAATGGAAAATGTTATCGAGGAAACTTATAAAAAATGTAAATCTCAGGAAAATTTACCTAAAGAGGAAGTGGTAAATTATGTAAAAGAAATTTACAAGCCCTTTACGGCCGAAGAGATATCAGATAAAATTGCAGTTTTGTTAACTCCAGATCAGATGGATGCTGAAGTGAAAATTGTATATCAGTCTATCGAAAATCTTCACCTTGCTTGTCCAGAAAATAATGGAGACTGGTATTTTACTGGAAATTATCCAACTCCAGGAGGAAATAAAGTGGTAAATACATCATTTATAAATTATGTTGAAGGGAATCATAAAAGGGCATATTAAATAAGTTCTTTATGGATATAAAAAAACCGATTCGGTATCGAATCGGTTTTTTTATATCTGAAAAAGAGATTTATTTCTTTTTAAAAATATTCAAATTTGGTTTTTTTGGTAGTTTAATATTTAAAAAAGAAAGATAAGAAGAAGTATATCTATCAATTTTTTTATCATAAACATCGCCAATTGTAATCATTATTC
The DNA here is from genome assembly GCF_963677195.1 of uncultured Marinifilum sp. Classification (NCBI taxonomy): domain Bacteria; kingdom Pseudomonadati; phylum Bacteroidota; class Bacteroidia; order Marinilabiliales; family Marinifilaceae; genus Marinifilum; species uncultured Marinifilum sp. The sequence continues at coordinate 242,670 of NZ_OY781918.1, read as the reverse complement.
CTGTTTCTTCTACATCTCCAAAATGTGTATTTACTGCAGTACCAAAGCATTTCATCGTAGGCGAAAGTCCCATATATGCATTAATAAGTGGTGGAATATTTTCTCCATTTCTACGAACATTATGAGATAGTACCTTGTAATTTTCTTCAAATGTATTGAAACAAAAATCTTTAGCTAACTTTTCTTCGTCCATATTTGTTTCAAGTGGAGTTGTTGGTGTAGCTAATTTATCTGGATCGTTGAACATTTTATTCATAAAATATAGAATATGATTTCGAGCATCTCTGTTGTAATCAGGATACATTGTAACCTTACCAAAGAAATATTTAATTTCAGGGTAATCAATAATTAAAGATCCAAGTCCATCCCAAAGGTTATCTAAAGCATATAAACTTTTTCTGCCTTTTTTAATTGACTGATAATCGGGTTGTACAAATGATCTGCCTAGTTCGATTGTATGCGGCAGGTAGTTTTTTCTAAAATCATCAGAGAAATTAAATAATCTCGAAGTAGCCAAATAAGTATTGCCATTTTCATCAAGGGGTGCTTCAGAGCAAAGAATGTATCTGTAGCCCCCAAGTATTTCTTTCGATTTTGGATCCCAAACAATAAGTTGGTGGTATGGTTTTTCATCAGTATCGAACTTATCGATATCAATTTCTTTTCCTGTTCCTCCTCCAGCTTTTCGGAAGGTAATTTCTCTCAATCGCCCCACTTCTTTCATTAAAGCAGGAGAGTCCTTATGAGTGAAACAATAGATTTCATTAGACCCCTTGTTGGTCTTGCGTACAAATCTTTCTTCCGTCAACTCTTTCTCAAGTTCCTCTCGTGGTACAGGGGGTATGATTTCTTTCATTGGTGATGGTATTAAATTCCTAAACGAGGATAATTATTTTATGGTTTTATAGTTAGCTAATTAATCAATTCAAATAATGCGAATTATTTATAGTAATAGAAGCATTATTCAATTCAAATAATTAGTATTTTTTTACTGACCGGCTAATTTATAGGTTTGTCGTTTTATTTTCTCTGCCCATTTATCATACGGCAAGCTTTTGTCAAATGTTTGGTAAGAGATTGGTTTTCCTATTCTAATGGTAAATGTTTTACCTCTTTGTTTGAATAGTTCATTGGACAAATATAACATTTCCAAATTAGTTTTTAAACCCAGAAACTTTCTTAGATTTGCTAAATTGTAGAAAAAGTTAGAATTTCTGCCATCTATATGAATTGGAACGATATCGCGTTTGTGCTTTATAGATTTAACAATAAAACTTTTTTTCCATGATAAATCTTCAATTTTCCCTTCTTGTTTTCGCGATACAAGACCTGCCGGAAAGGTTAAGATAGTAGCATCCGACTGGTATGCATTTTCAAGCATTCTGGCTGCTTCTTTTGCTTGGCCTCCGTGTTTGTTTATTGGGATAAATACGTCGGAAAGATTTTTAATATTCATTAAAATATCATTTACTAAAAATTTTATCTTATTAAATTCTTTTCCGAAAATACTAATTAAAATAATGCCATCAGGGCCACCTAAAGGATGGTTGGATGCGAATAGATATCTGCCGTTTTTATCAATATTTTCCAAACCTTCAATTTTAAAATTAATATCAAGTTCTGCTAATACACTATCGGCAAATTCAATTCCTTGTTTTTGATAATTCTTAGACAAAAAATCATTAAGTTCTTCCTGATGAATAATTCGTTTTAAATATCGAAGAATAAACCCAGGAAGTAATTTTGCCATTTTTTTGCTTTTACTGGCTATTACTTTTTCAATATCAATTTTCAGATAATTATTAGAATTGTTGTTTTGCATAAAAATCGGAAGTAATGTTTTTTGGTTAGCAAATATCGCAAAATTCTTGGTTTGTTGTTCAAAAATTAGGCTCTTAATCAAACATATTGAGGAATAAATACTTGGATGAGAGATGAAAAGTTATTAACAATAGTATAAAAGTGGGGCAAAGTGGTTGAAAGTGGGTAAATTTTTCTCTAATTTTACAAATGTAAATCAATTTTTTTAATGGTAACATTTATAGGCGATTATCAATGTAAATTGGATGCAAAAGGTCGTGTTTTATTGCCTTCTGCATTTCGGAAACTTCTAAACGAAGGTTCTGAAAGTCGCTGTGTGCTTAGAAAAAATCTGTATGAAAAGTGTCTTGATTTATATCCAATAAAAGAATGGGAAAGGCAAACAGAGATGGTTCGTTCTAAATTAAATCCATTTAATAAAAAGCATGCTGGTTTTATGAGGGAATTTTTTAGAGGAACTGCCGAGGTGCAAATTGATGGAAATGGTCGTATTCTTATTCCAAAGAAATTTTTTGATTTTGCTTGTTTCAATAAAGAAATAAGCTTAGCCGGACAAGATGGTAAGATAGAAATTTGGGATACATCTACCTATGAGGAATCTGCATGGAGTCAGGAAGGATTTAGTGATTTAGCCGATGAAATTTTAGGTGGCGAAATTAATCGCGAATAATTATTTGTTATTGTAGAGAGGAATATTTTTCTCTTAGTCTGAATTTAAAAAGTGTAAAAAATATTATAATGAGCGAATATCATATACCTGTTTTACTAGGAGAAAGTATTGAGGGATTAAATATTAATCCCGAAGGTATTTATGTGGATTTAACTTTTGGTGGAGGAGGTCACTCACGAGAGATTTTAAAGCACTTAACTACCGGAAAATTGATAGGTTTCGATCAGGATGAAGATGCCGAGGCCAATGTGCCCGACGATGATAGATTTATTTTTGTGCGTCATAATTTTAGGTATTTTAAGAATTTTCTGAAATATCTGGGCTTTCCCAAAGTGGATGGGATATTAGCAGATCTGGGCGTTTCTTCGCATGAGTTTGATGTGGCTGAGCGTGGTTTCTCATTCCGTTTCGATGGAGATCTGGATATGAGAATGAATCAGACTTCGGAATTTACAGCTGCCGATTTGTTAAATGATTATGCAGTGGAGGATCTTTACAAGATTTTGAAAATGTATGGAGAGGTGAAAAATCCTGGTAAGTTAGTTAAGCTTATTGATGCTTACCGCAAAGAAAATTCATTTAAAACCATACAGCAATTTAAAGAGGTAATTGCTCCTTGTACACCGAAGTTTAAAGAGCATAAGTATTTAGCTCAGGTTTTTCAGGCTTTAAGAATAGAAGTAAACAAGGAAATGGACGTTTTAAAAGAAATGTTAGCTCAGTGTGCCGATGTGTTAAAACCTGAAGGTCGTTTAGTGGTAATTACCTATCATTCTTTAGAGGATAGATTGGTGAAAAATTATATTCGCGATGGAAAGTTTGAGGGTGGTGCTGAAAAAGACTTTTTTGGAAATGTGCAAACTCCATTGTTAAGTGTAAACCGAAAAGTGATATTGCCAACCGAAAAAGAAATAGAATTAAATGGCAGAGCCAGAAGTGCTAAGTTAAGAATTGCAAAACCTAATTTGAGATAAGAATGTTTTGGCTCAAAAAGAAATATAACGATTTTGTAACTCCTAAGCAGGAACAGAAAGAAATTTCGAGTGGTTCTTTCAAAGTTTTTATTAATGGGAGCTTCCTTACAAAAACGGTAGTTGTAAAACAATTACCTTTTGTTTTATTTGCAGTAGTGCTAGGAATTCTTTATATCAGTAATCGATATACTTCTGAGAAGGTTTACAGAGATATGATTAAGCTAGAGAAAGAATTAAAAGATTTAAGATTTGAATCTATTACAACAGCATCTGACCTTATGTATATGAGTAAGCAGTCTGAGGTAGTGAAAAGAGTAAACCGAGATGGCCTGGAGTTGGTTGAATCAACAGAGCCGCCAATAAAAATATATTTGAAGAAATAGTGCCGATAAAAAAAGATATAATATGGAGAGTGGGTTTAATTTACACATCAGTAATGCTGTTTGCAGTATTGGTGATTGGTAAAGTTGTGTATTTGCAATTGTTCGAAGGCGATAAGTGGAGAGCTAAAGCAGAGAAGATTTCTAAGCGCGATGTAATTGCCTATGCCAATAGAGGTGATATTTGTGCTGAAGATGGTCGCTTACTGGCAAGTTCGCTTCCCTACTATCAATTAAGAATGGATTTTAGAGCTTCGGGTTTAAGCGATAAAGTTTTTAGATCGAAAGTGGATTCTCTGGCAATGTGCTTGTCACGCTTTTTTAAAGATCAATCGGCTAGTGCATACAGAACAAAATTAATGAATGCCAAATATAAAACAGAGAAAAATCGTTATGTTTTAATTAATCGTAGAAAAGTAAATTATAATGAACTAAAAGTTTTAAAAACCTTTCCTTTATTTCGATTAGGAAAAAATAAAGGAGGCTTAATTTGCGAGCAAGAAAATAAAAGAATTCAACCTCATATAAATTTAGCCACAAGAACTATTGGTTATCTAAATAAAGAAGCAAATAACGAATTAATTGGGAAAGTTGGATTAGAAGGTGCTTTTGAAAGTGAATTGAAAGGGGTAGATGGCGTTAGTGTAATGCAAAAAATGTCGGGACGATGGTTACCTGTTACTTCTGTAGAACCAAAGGATGGTAACGATTTAATAACCACCATAAATGTTGATTATCAGGATGTGGCAGAAACTGCACTTCATCAGCAATTATTAAAATACAATGCCGATCATGGTTCTGCTATTTTAATGGAGGTAAAAACAGGAGCTATTAAGGCAATTGCAAATTTAGGTTACGATAGAAAGAAAAAAATATATAGAGAGATATATAATTATGCAATTGCAGAAACTACCGAGCCGGGTTCTACATTTAAATTAGCATCGATAATGGCTTTGCTGGAAGATGGATACGTAGGACCAATGGACTCTATAGATACTGGTAATGGAGTTTATTTGTTTCATAAGGAAAAAATGCGCGATTCTCATCATGGCGGATTTGGAAAAATATCAGTACAAGAGGTTTTCGAGAAATCTTCAAATATTGGAATTTCAAGATTGGTATACGAACATTATAATAACAAGAAAAAATCATTTATCAACAGGTTATACGACTTTAGACTAAATGAACCTTTAAATATAGATATTAAGGGAGAAGGCGTTCCAAAGATAAAATATCCCAACGATCCAAATTGGTCTGGCGTTTCTCTGCCATGGATGTCGATTGGTTATGAAGTAGAGCAAACACCTTTGCAAACATTAACCTTTTATAATGCTGTTGCAAATGGTGGAAAAATGATGAAGCCTAAATTTGTAAAAGAAATTCGTTACCATGGCGATGTAATAAGAAAATTTGATAACGAAGTCTTAAAATCGAAGATATGCTCGGGCGAAACTCTTGATAGAGTGCAAAACATGCTCGAAGGTGTTGTTTTGAGAGGAACAGCCCGTAATTTGAGAAATTCTAATTATAAAATTGCAGGAAAAACTGGTACTGCAAGAATCGCAGATAAGAATAAAGGATATGCCAATAAGATTTATCAGGCGTCTTTTGTGGGGTATTTTCCAGCCGATAAGCCTATGTATTCTTGTATTGTAGTAATTAACCGACCTAATAAAACAAAAGGATTTTATGGTAATCAGGTGGCAGGTCCGGTTTTTAAAACCATTGCCGATAAAGTTTATGCAATGAGTTATTCAATGCATCCCAAAAAAGAGCTTGAGGAGCAAGATGAACCATTGGTTCCGGTTTCGCTAAATGGGAATAAGAACGATTTGGATTTAGTTTTTAATGGATTAGATATTGAAGTTACAAATAAAGATATTCAATCGGAATGGGTAATTACATCCCGAAAGGATTCTGTAATTGAATATAAATACAGAAGAGTAAAAAACGCACTGGTTCCTAATGTTAAGGGAATGGGCGTTCAGGATGCATTATATATTCTCGAAAATGCAGGTTTAAAGGTTAGGGTAAGAGGTGTAGGATCGGTTGCAAAGCAGTCGCTTTACCCTGGATCTTATTACAAAAGAGGAGATAGAATAATTATAGACTTATCTTAAAAGAGGAGTATGAATTTAAACGAACTTTTCGATACAATAAAGATTCAAAGCCTTAAAGGGGATAGAAATGTTGAGGTAAATAACCTGCATTTTGATTCGCGAAAGGTGCAGGAAGGAGATTTATTTGTTGCTTGTCGTGGTACTATTAGCGATGGACACAAATACATCGAATCTGTAGTAAATAAAGGTGCTAAAGTTGTGGTTTGTGAAGAGCTACCGCAAGTAAGTAATGCTGAAACAACCTATATTGTTGTTGAAGATTCTTTAGCTACCCTTTCTCAATTGGCACATAATTATTATGGAAAACCAAGTGAGAATATTCAGTTGGTAGGGGTTACTGGTACTAATGGGAAAACAACGATTGCAACTTTACTATATAAGTTGTTTAAAAAGTTAGGATATAAAACGGGTTTATTATCAACGGTTTGTAATTTTATTGATAACAATGAAATTAAGGCAACACATACAACACCAGATCCATTGCAGTTAAATTATTTGCTTTCTCAAATGGTAGAGGAAGGCTGCGAATATTGCTTTATGGAAGTTAGTTCTCATGCAATTGATCAAAAGCGAGTTGGTGCTCTTAATTTTAAAGGTGGAATATTTACAAATATTACTCACGATCATTTAGATTATCATAAAACATTTGATATTTATCTGAAAGTAAAAAAAGCATTCTTCGATAATCTGGGGAAAAACTCTTTTGCATTAACAAATGCCGATGATAAAAATGGCAAATTTATGCTTCAAAATACAAAGGCTCATAAGTTTTTGTACTCGACACGCTCTTTTGCCGATTTTCGTTGCCGGATACTGGAAAAACATTTTTCAGGTATGCTATTGGAAATGGACGAAGTTGAAACCTGGACAAATTTTATTGGCGAATTTAATGCTCATAATTTAATTGCGGTTTATGGTGCTGCCAGATTATTAAATCAATCGAAAGAAGAAATACTAAGAGGTATTAGCGAGTTAAAATCGGTTGATGGAAGATTCGAAAGCATTATTTCTAAAGAAGGAGTAATGGCAATTGTTGATTATGCACACACACCTGATGCATTAAAAAATGTTCTGGAATCTATCGACGTTTTACGCACCAGAAATGAACAAGTAATTACAGTTGTTGGTGCCGGGGGAGATCGGGATAAAACCAAACGACCATTAATGGCTAAAATTAGTGCTGAATTAAGCGATAAACTAATTCTCACATCAGATAACCCAAGATCAGAAGATCCAAACCAGATTATTCTGGATATGAAAGCAGGTGTAGATGCTAATAATCAAAGAAAAGTATTGGCAATTACCGATAGAAAAGAAGCCATTAGAACAGCATGTATGCTGGCACAAAAAAATGATATTATTCTGGTGGCTGGAAAAGGTCATGAAGATTATCAGGAAATAAAAGGAGTTAAACATCATTTTGATGATAAAGAAGTAATACAAGAAATTTTTAAGCTGTAGCTATGTTTTATTATTTATTTAGGTATTTAGATCAATTAGATTTTCCGGGAGCGGGAATGTTCGATTATATTTCATTTCGTGCCGCTTTGGCCATAATGATGTCATTATTTATTGCTACGGTTTTTGGTAAGAGAATTATTCAACTTTTGCAGAAACAACAAATAGGTGAAATAGTTCGCGACTTGGGCTTGGAAGGACAACTAGAGAAAAAAGGAACTCCTACAATGGGAGGGATTATTATTATTGTTGCCATTTTAATTCCTGTTTTACTTTTCGCAAAGCTAGATAACACTTATATCATTTTAATGATTATTACAACAGTTTGGCTGGGGTTAATAGGCTTTATTGATGATTATATTAAAGTATTTAAAAAAGATAAAGAAGGTCTTAAAGGCAAGTTTAAAGTTGCAGGACAAATTGGCTTGGGATTAATTGTCGGACTTACTTTATACTTGAGCGATGATGTTGTTGTTAGAGAAAAAGCTGATGCAGATGAGTTAGGCGTTAGAACAGAGTTAGTAGATGAAGGTTTTTCGTCGGAACAACCCGGGGCAACTCGTTTAACTACCGATGTTAAATCTACCAAAACAACCATTCCTTTTTTTAAGAATAACGAGTTCGATTATGAGTATTTGGTAAGTTTTGCAGGAGAATATGCTCCTTTGTTGGCTTGGCTGGTCTTTATTATTATTACCATATTTATTGTTACCGCAGTTTCCAATGGTGCTAATATTACCGATGGTTTAGATGGCTTGGCTACAGGTTCATCGGCAATTATCGGGGCTACTTTAGGAATTTTAGCTTATGTTTCGGGTCATGTAGTTTATGCCGACTATTTAAATATAATGTACATTCCCAACTCTGGCGAATTGGTAATTTTTATTGCAGCATTTATTGGTTCTACCATTGGCTTTATGTGGTATAATTCTTATCCTGCTCAAGTATTTATGGGCGACACAGGTAGTCTTTCTTTGGGGGGAATTATTGCAGTTTTTGCTATTATTATTCATAAAGAACTCTTAATTCCAATTTTGTGTGGAATTTTCCTTGTCGAGAATATTTCGGTAATGATGCAGGTTTCGTGGTTTAAATATACACGCAAAAAATATGGGGAAGGCCGAAGGATATTTAAAATGGCGCCATTGCATCATCATTACCAAATGAAAGGTTATCCCGAACCAAAAATTGTAACCCGATTTTGGATTATAGGAATTTTTCTTGCCGTGATTACAATTGTAACCTTAAAAATTAGGTAATAAACTAAAGTAGGTAAAAGGGATTATTATACATTAATAATAAGTATTTAGAATTGAAAAAGAGAATTGTCATATTAGGAGCTGGTGAGAGTGGTGTTGGAGCAGCAGTTTTGGCTCAGGCAAAAGGATTCGAAGTCTTTGTTTCCGATTTTGGGGAAATAAATGCAAAATATAAAAAAGCTCTTAGCGATTATAAAATCGATTACGAGGAAAAACAACATAGCGAAGATTTAATATTATCGGCTAACGAAGTTATTAAAAGCCCGGGAATACCCGATTCGGCTTCTTTAATTTTAAAGCTGAAGGAACAAAAAATTTCTGTTATTTCAGAAATTGAGTTTGCTGGCAGATATACTAATGCAAAAATGATTTGCATTACCGGAAGCAATGGTAAAACAACTACCACCTTAATGTTGTATCACATGTTGCAAAAAGCTGGCTTTAATGTCGGATTGGCCGGAAATGTTGGAAATAGTCTGGCCTGGCAGGTTGCCGAGAAAGATTATGCTTACTATGTAGTCGAATTAAGCAGTTTTCAACTCGATGGGATGTACGATTTTAAAGCCGATATAGCAATGCTATTAAATATTACTCCCGATCATTTAGATCGGTACGAATATAAAATGAAAAATTATATTGATTCTAAATTCCGGATAACACAAAATCTCACCGAAAGTGATGCTTTTGTGTATTGCTGCGATGATGAGATTATCAATAATGAAATAAAGAATTTAAACTCTAAAGCTCAATTGTTCCCTTTTTCGGTTAAAGAAGAATTAAAATCGGGTGGCTGGATTGAGGATGAACAAATTAAAATTGATTGTAACGAATATAACTTTTCTATGGATAAAAAGGATTTATCATTGCCAGGAATACACAATGTGTATAACTCTTTGGCATCGGGAATTGCGGGGAATGTACTTCGCATTAGGAAAGAAACTATTCGCGAAAGTCTTAGCGATTTTCAGGGAGTAGATCACCGTTTAGAGAAAGTTGTAAAAGTTAGGGGCATTCAGTTTATCAACGATTCTAAAGCAACCAATATTAATTCAACATGGTACGCCTTAGAAAGTATGGAAGAACCAATAGTTTGGATAGTAGGCGGAGTTGATAAAGGAAACGACTATTCTGTTCTTCTCGATTTGGTGAAAGAGAAAGTTAAAGGAATTGTTTGTTTAGGAATAGATAATGAAAAAATTCATGAGGCTTTCGATGGAAAAGTTGATCTAATTGTTGATGCCAAATCAATGAGTCAGGCAGTTAAATTATCCTACGAAATTGCTGATAAAGATGATATTGTTTTATTATCGCCAGCCTGTGCAAGCTTCGATTTATTTAAATCTTATGAAGATAGAGGTTGCCAGTTTAAAGAAGAAGTAAGAAACCTGTAAACAGATCGTTTTATGACGAAATGGAAGATATTAGTGCGGGATTGGATTAAAAATCCAAGTGTAAAAGGAGATAAGGTGATATGGATAGTTATTCTTTTATTATCTCTTACCTCTCTATTGGTGGTATATAGTTCCACCGGAACCTTAGCGTATAAGGATAGAGGGGGGAATACATCTTATTTTTTATTCAAACAATTGGGATTGTTAACAATGTGTTTTTTCATAATGTATGTCACACATAGAATTCCCTATCGCTTTTATCAAGGATTTGCGAACATAACGCTGGTTGTATCGGTAGGTTTATTGGTATTAGCCAAATTGGTTGGTACAAGTCTTAACGATGCATCGCGTTGGATTAAAATACCAGTCATAGGTTTTAATTTTCAGCCTTCCGAACTGGCTAAGCTGGCGCTGATATTGTATGTTTCAAAAACATTATCTCGTTATCAAAGTAAAGAAGGATGTAAAAATGAGGCAATTCTTCATTTAATAATTCCAATTTTAATAGTCTGTGGCCTAATTTTCCTTGATGACTTTTCTACATCCTTGCTTTTAGGAGGTATCTGCTATTTGTTAATGTTTATAGGAAGAGTAGCAAGGAAATATATGATAGGATCTGTTGCAATTATTATGATTGTTTTAGTCCTTTTAATTGCGGCAGCGCCATTATTGCCAAGTATAGGTAGAATTCAAACGGTACGTGGAAGAATAGAAAACTTTTTTAGCGACGAAAAAGATATAAAAAATGGTCAGAATTATCAGGTAGTACAATCGAAAATTGCAGTTGTTGCAGGTGGTATTATTGGTAAAGGTCCGGGTAATAGTACACAAAGGAATTTTTTACCTCACCCATATTCCGATTTTATTTATGCCATTATTTTAGAAGAATTAGGCTGGTTTGGTGGTTTTGGGATATTAATTCTTTACCTGTTTTTGCTTTATCGGGGAGGTATAATTGTTAGGAAATGTAGCAGAACATTTCCGGCATTTTTGGTTATTGGTTTAACTCTTAGTATCGTTTTTCAGGCATTAACAAATATGGCAGTGTCGGTAAATCTTATTCCAGTAACCGGGCAACCTTTACCTTTGATTAGTATGGGAGGAACCTCTCTTGTTTTTACAAGTGCAGCTTTAGGTATGATTTTAAGTATAAGCGATTGGGCCAATAAAGAAGAAAAGAAATTAAATGAAGCAGAAAATTAAAATAATAGTCAGTGGTGGTGGTACTGGCGGACACATTTATCCAGCCATATCAATTGCGAATGCTTTAAAACAAAAGCATAGTAATTGCGAAATTCTTTTTGTGGGAGCAGAAGGGAAAATGGAAATGGAGAAGGTGCCAGCAGCTGGTTATGATATTGTAGGACTACCTATTCGTGGATTACAAAGAAGTTTTTCAAAAGAAAATTTAAAGTTTTTTTCTCGTTTGCTGCAAAGTATATGGAAAGCAAAAGCTATAGTGAAAGGCTTTAAGCCCGATGCAGTTGTTGGGGTTGGCGGATATGCTAGCGGACCATTATTGCATGTTGCTGCAAAATTAGGTGTACCGGCATTAATTCAGGAACAGAATTCTTATGCAGGAATCACTAATAAATTGCTAGCTAAAAAAGCAAAAAAAATATGTGTGGCTTACGAGGGAATGGATCGCTTCTTTCCTAAAAATAAAATTATATTAACTGGAAATCCAGTTCGAAAAGATTTAATGGAAATTGAGTCGAAAAAAGACGAAGCAATAGAACATTTTGAATTAGATCCCAATAAGAAAACCATTTTAATTGTGGGCGGTAGTCTTGGTGCTCGTACAATTAATAATAGCATTCTAAAATCATTAGATGCTGTTTCACAATCTAATGTTCAATTTATTTGGCAAACAGGTAAGTTTTATATCGATAAAGTTAAGGAGGAGATGAAGAATTGGGATCTTCCTAATTTAAAAGTATTTGCTTTTTTAAGCAGAATGGATTTGGCTTATGCTGCTGCCGATATTGTAATATCAAGGGCTGGTGCTGGTACTATTTCTGAACTTTGTCTGGTATCAAAACCAAGCATACTCGTTCCTTCGCCCAATGTGTCGGAAGATCATCAAACAAAAAATGCATTGGCTTTGGTTAATAAAGAAGCAGCCATAATGATAAAAGATATTGAAGCAGAGCAAAAATTAATTGTAGAGGCTTTGTCTCTAATTAAAAATGAAGAAAAATTAAATCGCTTATCGGAAAATTGTAAACAGCTTGCAAAACCGAATGCGGCCGATGATATAGCAGAACAAATTCTTGCAATGATTTAAAATATGCAGATTAAAGATTTTAAAAATATTTACTTTATTGGAATCGGAGGAATCGGAATGAGTGCCATTGCACGTTATTTTAATTCTATCGGGAAGAATGTGTTTGGATACGATCGAACATCAACTAAACTTACTGGTGAGTTGATTAGCGAAGGTATTAAAATAACTTTTAATGAAGATTCAAACAGCATTCCTTCAAATTTTAGAAATAAGGAAAATACTTTGGTGGTGTTTACTCCAGCTATTTCTGAGCACCATGAGCAATTGTCTTATTTTAGGAAAAATAGTTTCCATATTATGAAACGCTCGCAGGTTTTGGGTTTGCTGTCGGATAATTTAAATGGAATAGGTATTGCTGGAACGCACGGAAAAACTACTGTTTCAACCATTACTGCACATATTTTCAAATCATCTAAATTAGGATGTAATGCATTTTTAGGAGGAATTTCTCAAAACTATAATTCCAATTTACTGATATCAAAAAATAGTTCTTGGGTTATATTAGAGGCCGATGAATTCGATAGGTCATTTTTGCAATTGCATCCTCAAATTGCACTTGTTACCTCTATGGATGCCGACCATTTAGATATTTATGGAGATAAATTGGAACTGGAAAAAAGTTTTCGTGAGTTTGCTAGTCAAATAAAAGAAAATGGAATTCTGGTGCATAAAAAAGGACTTAATTTATCTGCTAAAGGAATAAGTAAATACTCTTATGCTTTAGAAGAGAAAGCCGATTTTTATGCAGAAAACTTAAAACTTGTCGAAGGATTTTATGAATTCGATTTGGTTTATCCCAAGGGAATTATTGAAGCATTGCATTTTTCATATCCGGGTAAAATAAATGTTGAAAATGCAATTGCAGCATGTAGTGTTGCATTATTATGTGGTGTATCTGAAAATGAATTAAGAAATGCACTTCATGAATTTAAAGGGGTTCGAAGAAGATTTGATTATCAAATAAACGATGCAGATATTACTTTCATTGATGATTATGCTCATCATCCGAAAGAGTTGAGAGAGAGTATTTCGTCGGTTAGGGCAATTTATCCTCATAAGAAAATTACAGGAATTTTTCAACCCCATTTGTATTCGCGAACGCGCGATTTTGCCAATGAATTTGCCGAGAGTTTAAATTTATTGGATGAGGTAATTTTACTGGATATTTATCCGGCAAGAGAACTTCCTATTGCTGGTGTAGATTCGTCTATAATACTTAAAAATATAACAGTTCCGGCGAAATTATGCACAAAAGAGAACTTGTTGGATTTGATACAAAAGCGTGAATTGGAAGTATTACTAACTTTAGGTGCAGGCGATATCGATAAATTGGTTGAACCAATAAAAAACATGCTAACAGAAAAAAAATAGAATGCTAAAAAAAATTGCAGTCATATTAGTTTGGGTATCCATAATAGGATATTTGTTCGTTAGTTTTTCTTTCGTAAGCGATAAGAAGGAAAAACTAAATTCTAGTGCCATAAAAGTGCGGATTAAGGACAGCTTGCAAGGTGGTTTTGTTAGTAGTTTAGATGTTGAGAAAATTGTAAATAAACAATATCCTAGTTGGAAGGGCGAGTCTATCACAAAAATAAATAAAGAGATTTTAGAAGATAGAATTAATAAAATTCCTTACGTTAAAGAGTCAGAAGTTTATAGTACTCTTTCCGGGAAGTTGGTTGTTGAGATTAATCAGCGCAAGCCAATTGTAAGAATTTTAACAGGAAAAGGGTATTATATTGATCAGGAAGGAAGTAAAATGCCTCTGTCATCTAGGTTTACGTCAAGGGTTTTGGTTGTTTCAGGGGCAGTAAATGATGCTTTAATAAAAGAAGAGCTATTTGAGTTAGTAAAATTTATTACAAATGATGAATTTTGGAAGTCACAAATAACTCAGGTTCATGTGACAAATTCAAGAGAATATATTTTAATTCCACGTGTTGGTAATCATAAAATAGAACTTGGAAGCATAGAGAATTATCAGAATAAATTTGATAATCTTTATGCTTTGTATTCCAATGGTTTTTCGAAAACCGGATGGAATAAATACAATAAAATTAGCCTCAAGTACAATAATCAAGTGGTTTGTACAAAAAAGAATTAGAATGATAGGGAAGAATAATTCAATAGCTGCGATTGATATAGGGACAACAAAAATTGTTGCCATATTGGGAGAGCTGGCATCTGATGGGAAACTGAAAATTCTTGGAATGGAACGTACCGTTTCCAGAGGTGTAAAGCGTGGAGTAATTCATGATATAAACCTGACTATTGAAGGAATTCAAGAAGTTGTTGCTCGCTTAAAAGCAAAAACAAATAAAGAAATTTCGACAGTTTATGTCGGAATAGCAGGTCAGCATATACGTATTGTTAAAGAAAAAAAGTTTAAATATATTGATAATTCTATTGGTGAAATAACCAAAGAGGATGTTGAAAGTATTACGAACGAAAATTATAAACATCCGGTTGAGATAGGAGAGCAAATTTTACATGTTATTCCTCAGGAATTTGTTGTTGATAAAGAAATTGGTATTAAAAAGCCAGTGGGGATGGCCGGACGTCGAATAGATGGTAAGTTTAATATTATTATTGGAAGAACGGCCTCGGCACAGAATATCAAAAAATGTGTACAGTCGGTTGGCTTAGAGGTCGAAGAATTGGTATTGGAACCTTTGGCTTCTTCTCTGGCAGTTTTAAGTAAAGAAGAAAAAGAAGCTGGAGTTGTTTTGGTTGATATAGGTGGAGGTACTACCGATGTAACTGTTTATTTAGATGGAGTTTTAAAACATGCTTCGGTATTTCCTTTTGGGGGTGATAATGTAACCAAGGATATAAAAGAAGCTTGCTCAGTTTTATTAAAACAAGCCGAAGGGTTAAAAGTTCAATTTGGTGAAGCTTTGGCTGATATGACACCTGCCGATAAGGTTGTAACGATTCCTGCAAGTGGTGGATGGAATGAAAAAGATATTTCTTTTAAATTTTTAGCTGAAATTATTCAATGCAGAATGGAAGAAATTATCGATTCAGTAAAATTTGAAATAGAATCAACCGGATTAAGCGATAAAATTGGTGCCGGAATTGTTTTAACTGGAGGAGGATCTCTTCTGAATAATCTCGATAAATTAACCTCTCAAAGGATAGGTTTAGATGTGAGAATTGGATATCCTAAGGGATCTGAAAAAATTATTTTAGATGAACATCTTGAGCATCCAATGTATTCAACATCAGTTGGTTTGTTGTTGAAAGGATTAAGCAAGCCTAAGCCGAAACAGGAAAAATCTTACGAAGCCCCAAAAACAAAAGGGGGAAGAGGATTTAAAGCATTGCTTGGATCATTATTTGATTAAGATAAGATGGATATATAAAAACAAAGATTGAGTAACCCTAAAACTGTGATATCATGATTGACGAATTATTACCGGTTGATTTTGAACCAAAAGAAAAGTCCATTATAAAAGTAATTGGAGTTGGTGGAGGTGGCGGAAATGCTGTTAACCACATGTTGAAAGAAGGAATTACTGGGGTTGATTTTGTAATTTGTAATACAGATGCACAGGCTCTCGATAATAGTCCTGTACCTATAAAGGTGCAGTTGGGAAAATCATTAACTGAAGGTAGAGGTGCTGGTAATAAACCTGAAAGGGGAAGGGAATCGGCAATTGAAAGCTTAGACGATATTAATAAAGTACTAAGCGAGAAAACAAAAATGGTTTTTGTAACTGCAGGAATGGGTGGAGGTACTGGAACCGGTGCAGCTCCTGTAATTGCCGAAGCTGCAAGAGATCAGGATGTACTTACCGTGGGAATTGTAACCATACCTTTCCGATTTGAAGGCAAGAAACGTATTAAGCAGGCCATAGAAGGTATAGAAAATTTAGAAAAGCATGTTGATGCTCTTTTAATTATTAACAATGAGAAGCTTCGTTTAATGTACGGAGATTTAAAATTGTCTGATGCCTTTGCTCAGGCCGATAGTGTTTTATCGGTAGCAGCGAAGAGTATAGCAGAAATTATAACCGTTCATGGATATGTAAACGTCGATTTTGCCGATGTTGAAACAGTAATGAGAAATAGCGGTGTTGCAGTTATGGGATCGGCTTCGGCTTCTGGCGCCGATCGCTCTATTCGTGCAATAGAGGAAGCTCTAAATTCACCTTTATTAAATAGTAATAATATTATAGGTGCCAGAAATATTCTTTTAAATATTATTTCGGGAGACGAAGAGGTAACCATGCAGGAGGTAGGTCAAATTACCGATTATGTGCACGATGTGGTTGGCGATGATGTGAGCGTAATATGGGGAAATGGATATAGTCCTAAAATGGGAGACGAATTAAGCGTTACCATTATTGCAACAGGATTTTCGGAAAATCCAATACCTGAATTAATGTTCGAACCTCGAAAAGTTGACAAATCAAAGTTGGAATTAATAATAGAGAATCCAGCCGAAAAAGAAGAAAAAATTGCAGCTAAGCGAAAAGAAGAAATAGAGCGTCGTGAAGAATTAATGCGAAAAAGAACTGAGCAGGAAGCAGAAAAAAGAAAACAATTTTCTGATGAAAATCAGGAAACTACTGCAAAACCAGCCTCTACCGAAAAGCATGAAGAAAAATATGATGATGAGGAAGAAGAAAGCATTAATGGTTGGTTTAAAGGAAAGTTTACAAAAATTTTTGATAATAAAGATACACCCATGTAAGGGAGTGTGAATTTAAGGGATAAATAAATGAATGAGGATTTAATGGATTTTAGTCTTACCGAAAATGAAGCATCTATTATTAAAGTAATTGGTGTTGGCGGTGGAGGTGGAAACGCTGTAAATTATATGTATCAAAAAGGCATCAAGGATGTGGATTTTGTAATCTGTAATACCGATGCTCAGGCTTTGGAAAATAGCCAGATACCTGTTAAAATTCAATTGGGAGAATCGCTTACCGAAGGTCGAGGCGCAGGAAATAAGCCCGAAAGAGGTGCGCAATCGGCTATCGAAAACCTCGAAGATGTTAATGCGGTTCTTGCCGATAATACAAAGATGGTTTTTATTACTGCTGGTATGGGTGGTGGAACAGGAACAGGTGCTGCACCTGTTATTGCTAAAGCTGCTAAGGAAGCAGGGATATTAACAGTGGGTATTGTTACCATTCCATTTCGTTTCGAAGGACGAATACGCTTAGATCAGGCTTTTGAGGGTATCAACAAACTAAAAGAGAATGTAGATTCGCTTTTGGTGATAAACAATGAGAAATTATCCGAAATATATGGCGATTTAAAATTGTCAACAGCTTTCTCTAAAGCCGATGATGTATTAGCTACTGCAGCTAAAGGGATAGCCGAGATTATAACTCTCCACGGTTATATAAATGTCGATTTTGAAGATGTTAAAACCGTTATGACCGACAGTGGAGTAGCTGTAATGGGATCGGCAAGTGCCGAAGGAGAAGATAGAGCTGTTACCGCTATTCGAGAAGCTTTAACATCGCCACTGCTTAACAGCAACGATGTAAGAGGAGCAAGAAACATATTACTTAATATTAGCTCGGGTAACGAGGAGGTAACCATGGATGAGGTTGGTCAAATTACCGATTATGTACAGGAAGCTGTTGGCGATAGTGCATCGATTATTTGGGGAACCGGACAAGATGCTGAACTAGGCGATAAAGTATGTGTTACCATTATTGCCACAGGTTTTGAAAATGGAGGAATTACCGAAGGAGCTACTAAAGTAAAAACTTTTCATGGTGCTCGTGGAGCAAGTTCTGCACCTAAGCAGACAAAAATAAAGTTAGAGGAAGAAACAGATGCACATGACGAGAAAAAAGTAATTCTTACTACTCTTAAGGAGTCTCAAATTGATGAGATTGAGAGTGTGCCAGCCTACAAGCGAAAACAAAAGAATTTAGAAGAAAAACAATACCATTCTGGAAATGTAATTAAATTTACATTAGATGATGATTAAGGTTTT
The DNA here is from genome assembly GCF_963677195.1 of uncultured Marinifilum sp. Classification (NCBI taxonomy): domain Bacteria; kingdom Pseudomonadati; phylum Bacteroidota; class Bacteroidia; order Marinilabiliales; family Marinifilaceae; genus Marinifilum; species uncultured Marinifilum sp. Next base: position 224,348 of record NZ_OY781918.1, on the reverse strand, counting down.
GTTAATCGAAAACAATAAATGAGTTTATTAGAATAGCGCTGTTTGTTGATAGCTTACAGCGATTAAAATATTAAAGATTATATTATGAATTTATTGGAACAAATTAATGCAGATATAAAATCTGCTATGAAAGCAAAGGAGAAAGATAAGCTTCAGGCAATACGTTCTGTAAAATCGGCTTTTTTACTTGAAATGACTAAAACAGGAGCTTCGGAACTCGAAGATGCAGTTGCTCTTAAGATTGTTCAAAAGTTAGTAAAGCAGCGTAAAGATGCTGCAGATACTTATAAAAGTGGAGGTCGAGATGATTTAGCTGAGAAAGAAATTGCTGAAATGGAATTTTTGCAAGTGTATCTTCCTGCTCAAATGAGCGATGAGGAACTTACAGCAGCTGTACAGCAAATTATTACCGATACCGGCGCTTCATCGATGAAGGAAATGGGGAAAGTAATGGGAATAGCTAGCAAACAATTATCGGGTAAGGCCGATGGAAAAGCTGTTGCTGATAAAGTGAAGGCTTTATTGTCGTAAATATTTTTAAGCTTAATAATATTTTGAGAGTTGCACATTGTGTAGCTCTTTTTTTTTGCAACTACATTTATATTCTACTTTAAAATTAGTTAGCTAATAATACTATAAAATAATGCCACCAACATTGCAAGTAAAAGCTAAAATTGGCTCATTTTGCAGCAAATTCGAACATAAAAAAAGCGGAATGAATTATCATTCCGCTTATCTTTTTTATTTCACTAATCTCTAGTAAAATTTATATCTTTTATCAACAACATTGGCATTTTCTTTTAATGCCTGATATGCTTGGTAGTTTGTACGATACTGATATCCTTGTTCTAATCTTGATTTGAACGATTCAACAGTTTCATTGGTAACTTCGTCCTTAGCTTCGTTAGTTACTAACAACATGTATACACCTTGGTTTCCTTCAACTGGTTCAGAAATTTTTCCTTTTTCAATTTGAGCAGCAGTACTAATTACTTTAGGCTCAATACCTGCACCAGGAATTTGGAATGAAGTAAAACTAATACCTGTTGCAGTTTTTACTTCTAAACCTTCTTTTTGTGCTACAGAAAGTAAGCTTTGTGCTCCTTGTGATGCTTTTTTCATTTCAGCAATCATCATCTTAGCTTTCTTTTCTTTTCTTACTTCACGTCTAATAGTGGTAGCCACATCATTAACCGAAGAGTAACCTTCTTCTTTAATATCAGAAAGAATTGCAACTACAAACTTATCGCCAAACTCAAATACTGCAGAGTTATCACCGTTTAATAAAACAGTTTCCATATCGTCTGTATTATAAGCTGCTCTTACTAATTCTCTTGAATTTTCAAGTCCAGGTATGCTTTTGGTATCTTTTTTAAGATTAGCAGTTCTTCTTTGTAATTTCTGATCCGAAATTGCTTTTAAGAAAGCATCTCTTTCAAGATTATTACCAGCAAATGTTCTTGCTTGTGCATAAGCTGTTTGAATTGTTTTATTGCTAGCCTCAACTTTACGATCAACAATTGCAAGCTGAACTTTTTTAACTGCTTTACCTTTTTTAGTTACCTGAATAACATGAGCACCAAATTGAGTTAATACAACAGTTACTTCATTCTTTTTAGCATTAAAAGCAGCATCGTTAAATGGTTGAACCATTTTCCCTTGTGTAAACCATCCTAAATCACCACCATTAACAGCAGATCCCTGATCGTCAGAGTTGGCTTTTGCTAAATCGTCGAAACGAGAACCTTTTTCAATTAAACTTTTTAAGCTATCAGCTTTAGCTTGAGCTGTAGGATAATCTCCGTTAATAGCACGTATTAAAATGTGACGAGCTTTAACCGAATCAGGAAGCATTTTAATCTCGTTAATTTTAGCAAGTTTATAAGCCTCGTTTTCAAAGTATACTTCGGTTACATCATTTTTCTTACCCGAGAAAGCAAATTCAGCTAATTCTTTATTTGTAATTTCATCTTTCTTAAAATAGAAAGCATTAAAATCGCTATCTCCATTTAATTCAACAAATTGAATATTATTACTTTCTGAAACAAAATCAGCTTTGATATCAGCAAGCCATTTCTCAGTTGCCTTATAGTCATCTGTAGAAGGTTCAATTGTAAATGGTACATAATCAATTCTTCTCGATTCTGTTTGCTTGAAAAGATCTTTATGATCGTTATAATATGCTTTAATTTCCCCGTCAGATACACTCACTGTACTATCAGGAATTAAATTATAGTTTTTAACAACATAGTTAATATCTACTTTTTTACTTCCTTTTTCAGCAAGATTTTTAACCAATGCATTAGGCATGTAAAGTCCTTTTTGAATTAAAGAATTATACTTGGTTAAAGTTCTTTGAGTACTCATTGCTTTTTCGATGTTTAGCCAATACTCTTTTTGTGGTGTTCCTTTTGGAGCATTAATTAATTTTTGCAATGTTGCAACTACTTGCTCCTTGTCGATTGTTCCATTTTCGTTTTGGAACATTTGACGAATTGTAGGATCAATATTTCTACCTTGAATCATATCAAACAATTCATCAGAAGATACTGAAATTCCCAACTCCTCATATTCTTGATTCATCACCATCTCCTGTACCATTTGTTGCCAGGTTTGTTCTCTTAATCTTTCAGTTTGTTCTGAAGGAATAGAAGATTGACCAGACATCAGCTTTGCGACTTCGATATTATGATTGAATCGATTCTGGAAATCACGAATGTTTACTGATTCCCCTGCAATTTCTGCCATTTCATTTCGTGAGTTTGTCAACAAAGAACCACCCGATTTTAATGCATCACCTGCAATAAATGCAAATAGTGCTCCACCAATAATGATTCCAATAAATACACCACGATTTCTTATTTTCTGTAATGTTGCCATCGAAAAAGATTTAAATATTCTTAATTAGGCTACGAATATACAAAAAAAAGGGAAATGATTGCTTTTTATCTCTTTGTTTAGTGACTTTTATAGTAAAGTAAAAGCAAGATATTGTGAAAGGGATAATCTGTAAAGTTAACTGTTGTTCTTATTCGTAAAACAGATTAAATATATTACAAATAAATAGTCCGAAAATGGTTTTGTAATTCTCAGAAATACAGCAGGAAACAGACTTGTTAAATTTTACTGAGTTTAATTTTTTCTACTCGGGTATTGCTAACTTCTATAATTTTAAAGTTAAACTCATCGATTCGAATTGTTTCGTTGTATTTTGGAATGCTTTCATGATTAAATAGAATGAATCCATTCAAGGTTTCAAAATCTTCCGATTCAGGTAAATTTAAATCATATTTATCATTTAGATAATCTATTTCTAGTCGGCCCGAAAATAAGAATTCTGTTTCGGATAATACTTTTTCTTCCAAATCAATATTATCATGTTCATCTTCAATTTCGCCAAAAATTTCTTCCATAATATCTTCTATACTCACTACTCCGGCTGTACCTCCAAATTCATCAACCACAACAGCAATACTTTTTTGTTCTTTGGTAAACAGATTTAAAAGTTTGTGTGCAGCCATTGTTTCAGGAACAAATATAATTCTGCTTAGTGCTGCTTTTATGCTGTGGGGTTTTCTAAATATCACCGAAGAGTGAACATATCCTATTATATTATCGATTGATTCTTTATAAATTAAAATTCTGGAGTATCCGGTTTCAATAAAACGTTGAGTTAACTCTTCAATTTCCCCATTTAATTCCATGGCTTCAATTTCGTTTCGGGGAACAATACATTCCCGAAGTTTTACTTTTGAAAAATCGAGAGCATTACGAAATATTTTGATGTCATGCATGTCATCTTCCGAAATGGCCTGTGTATCCTGACCTTCTTGCACCAGATGATCTAAATCAACTTTTCCGAAGGCTTGTGTTTCCTCATCTTCGGTAATTTTGGTGTTAAATAGTTTATGAATTATATTTTTAGAAAGAAGCATGGTAATTGTCGTTACCGGATAAAAAATAATGTAGAAGAACATTACCGGTAAGGCAAAAACATTTAATGCTAAATTAGGATTGATACGAAATAAAGTTTTGGGAATAAATTCAGCAGTAACCAAGATTAGTAAAGTAGAAATAATGGTTTGAATTGTTAGAATTAAAGATTCCGAATCTATCCAAATAGCTATATATGGTTCCAGCATTTTTGCCATTACAATACCATAAACAACTAGGGCAATATTATTCCCAACCAGCATCGTACTTATATAATGTCCTGGATATCGCGAAAAGATTGCAATAATTCTTGCCGAAATGGTATTTTTATTTCGGTCGAGCTCCATTCGCAATTTGTTTGCGGCAATGAATGCAATTTCCATTCCGGAGAAAAAGGCCGACAATGCCAGCATAGAAAAAATGATGATTAGATCATTCATTAATTAGGGGATTGGTTTTTCTCTCTTGATTTTCTGAGGTATCTGCGCGAAGTATACATTAAGGCAGCTAATATTGCCATAATATATAATAAAATATTCTCGGTAAAGTTGGTTTGTATCGTTTTATATATAGCTAGAGATATACTTCCGATCATTACAATTAACCAAACTATTTCTAATACAAATGGGATTTTTTGATTCACTTTATTCAGGTTTTATTGTATGCAAGATAATAAGCTTTACTGACTATTTTTTAGTTTTGTCTTTTAAATATACTTCACCTGAAACTTTTTTCATTCTAATTTCATTCATTTTCTCATCGGAAGTGAATGAATTGCCCTCCAAAACCTGTCCATCTTCTTTGGTTATTCTTACATATTGGTCGGAGTAAATTAATTTCTTTTTCTGATCCCAATAAAGTAATTCTGTGTTTATGATTTTGCCATCGTCGCTTTTGGCAACCACATCATTTCTTAATTCCCATAATTCATCAGAAACGTAATTTTTGGCATAATTAGCTTCTATTTGCCAGGCTTGTGTTTCATCATCATTATACGAAATTATTTTGCCACCCTTAGGAAATTCATTGAATTTACCTTCTTCGGTATCTGTTTCTATAAATTCTTTGGCAAATGCGCGGTACTGAATTTTTGTTGAATCAGTGAAAATATATTCAACATCTTTTCCTTGTTGTAGCGGAATATTCTTGTTGCTTGTAAGACTTTCCACTTCTTTCATGCTATTTTCACAAGACAAAAGCATCATAATCCCCGAAAGGATTATAATGCTTTTGATAATATTGTATTTACTATTTGGCGTATTATTCATTCAAACGAGCCTTAGTTGTTTCGTTAATCCAATCTCCAATTTTAACAACGTCACCATTCTTAATTCCTTCAAAGAATGCTTCCTCAGTTCCAGGAAAATACTTCGAATAAGTATTAATAAGACCTCTAGCTTCTTCAGCACATTCAGGATCGATTGCTTTTGCTTTTAAGAATTTATCAACAGCAACCCAGTATACTTTTTGATGATCTAATGCTGATGTACCATACTTTTTGCTGTATGCAGCATAAGCTTTACCAATTAATAGATATGGTTGTCCCCATCCAGATCTTAATTTAGCAGCTTGTAATGCATTCGATTTTGATGCGCTTAGTTGATTTTGGCTTAATAGAATATATGCTAATTTATAGTGAAGATCAGCTTGAATGTCGGCATCTTTTTCTAATTTAATAGCTTGTTCTAGATATCCTTTACTCTTAGCAAATTCTTTTTTCTTAATAAACATTTTTGCCAAGTTATGAGCAGCATCTGCATTAGGTTCTAACTCATATTTTCTTTCAGCAACCATTGCATATAATGCACCATCTTCACACTCCTGACGATTCAACATACGAAGGATTTTGTTGATCAAAACCATATCGTCTTTGTTTGCCTCAAATTTAGGAGTAAAGATATTGCTTAATGTTTCGCAGTCGGCAACACCAGCAGCAAAGAAAATTCTTTCTACATTTAAACGAGCATTTTCGATATTTTCTTTTTTCTTTTCGTTGGTTTCAGCTGCTTTTTGTTTTTCAGCCATATCCATAAATAAAAGATAGTTATCGATTACCTCTTCAGCTTCAATTTCACCCGCTTTAACCAAAATACCAGATGCTTCCATTGTATAATTAATAATAGTAGCTTCCGATTTTAAACCTTGCATTTCAATAGATTTCTTTAAAATGCTGTATGCTTCTTTAACCGAAGGGATGTGTTTTTTCTTGTATTTAAATAAGTCACCACCTTTACGACCAAGAATCCATCCTGAAGGGTATTTACGATCTTTACCAAAGTATTTAATTCTTTTATCGTAAACCATCATCAAGGTATCAACATACTTAGGATTTCTTGTTTTAGCAAGCATTCCTCGCATAATAGAAACTCCTTTAATATAAGTTGTTTTTTGAAATGCTGGTGCATTATTAAATACGTATCTCCATCCAGGAAGTGCTTCTTCATAGTTTTTTTGCTTCACCATCTCAACGTAAAGTGATGCATTCAAAACTGTTTGTGCACTGTCCAATCCATATTTTGATTCCAAAGTCTGAGCCTTTACAGTAAACAGACTTGAAAACAATAGAACCGCTGTTACGATTAAAAGTCTTGTTTTCATGTTACTAAAATTTTATAATCAAGTTTATTTTTATTTCAAAACTAAGAGATGATATTGCATTTATATGCAATTCTATTTTTCAATATATAAATATAACGAAAGTTTTAGTTTTGTTTGAACTAAAACTGCAAAACTCATACCAAAAATTTAGTACAAGTTTTGTTTTGGATCAAAAAAGACCAATAGCTAGTATATTTAACTAGCTTCATGCAAAACTATAAATAAATTAGATATCAGCAAAGAGTTTGCTAATTATTAGGCTTATCCATCAAGTTAAAATCCAAAATTGTATTTAGTCCAAATAATAGGATATGAACATCCAGAAAAGCCTTGTTTCGTATAAAATTGTGTAGGAATGGCGCATCGCCTCCAGTTAAAATTACCTTCAAATCCGGATTGCTAATTTGTAAGTTTTCTATATAACTATCAATTTCAAAAATAATTCCGTTTTGCACTCCTCCTGTAATGGCATCTTTCGTGTTTTTGCCAATAATATTAAAATTTTCTGAAATTGATAAGTGAGGAAGTTTACTGGTAAATTGATGCAAAGCTTTATATCTCATGCTAATTCCCGGTGAAATACATCCTCCGCAATATTGGCCTTTTACGTTCACAAAATCGAAAGTTATAGCAGTTCCAGCGTCAATAATTAGTATGTTTTGTTTCGGATACTTAGCATAAGCGCCAATACAGGCAGCCAATCGGTCGTAGCCTAATGTGTCTTTAGTTTCGTATAGATTTTCTAACGGAATTGGGAGGTTTGAATCGCAAAGAAACACTTTATCACACTTTAGGTTAAGGTGTTGCAAAAGTGCGAGAGGGGTTTCACGTACCGAGGAAATAATTACATTTTTAATTGTATTATATTCTTTAATTAGCTCGTTGGCGAATTCTAATTCGGATTTTTCCGAAGATCTTATCTGCAAAATTTTCCCGTTTGAAACTATTGCAGCTTTAATTTTTGTGTTCCCTATATCTAATATCAGATTCAACTTAGTAGAATTGAAGTTTGGAAATTATTGTAAATGTTTTGTAAAATCGCATAAAATTAGCAAACTTTAGGCATATTAATAAAGTCATATATAAGGTTTTTTAAATTCTGTTTAAATTGTTCTGTTATCTGGTTTTAATTTAACTCGAATTAAAATTGCCAATGCTCTATTGGTATTAAATAATTAGTATCGATTAATTATTCAATTACTGCTTAAATGAAAAAAAAGATTTTAATCGTAGAGGATGATAGTTTAATATCAACCATCTTCAGAATGTTTTTAAAGGAACTTGGCTATGATCTATTGGGAATTGTAGAAGATGGGAAAGAAGCAATCCGTCTTTGTGAAAAATTAGAACCGGATATCATTCTTATGGATGTGCATTTGGGTGGTGAAATAGATGGTATTCAAACTACTGAAATTATTAAATCTAAATTTGATATTCCTGTTATTTTTCTTTCAAGCGATACCGAAGAAAGTACCATTCAACGGGTAATTAATACTCATTCTTACGGATATCTGGTTAAACCTATTGATAAAAAGGAACTTGGTATTTCTATAGAATTGGCATTTTATAAGCATAAGTTCGATTTGGATCAGAAAATGCGTGAGAAACGTTTCAGAAATTTTATTTCCGATTCTCCCGAAGCCATTGTTGTTGTAAATGAAGGTGGATCTATTGAATATTTAAACTGTCTGGGCTTAAAATTATTTAAAACGGCTTATATCGAAGATGTAATGGGTTCTCCATTTCTTTCTTTCGTTGATGATGATTATCAAAATGAATTCCAGGAAAAATTAGAAAGATCCATAGAAATGGGTAAGGGTATTGAGTATACTCATTTAAAATTTAAGACTATTCATGGTGATCTTTTCGATGTTGGTTTAACAGGTGCTCATATAGAATTTAATGGTAAAAATAACTTGCAGTTAATTATCAGAGATGTTACTCAGGAATATGCTTATCGTGAAATGTTAGCCGAAAAAGCTGATATTATAAATCATTTTTACGATGGAGTTATTACTTTCGATTTAAATGGTATAATAAGATCCTGGAATAAAGGTTGCGAGCGTATTTTTAAGAAAGCCGAAAAGGAGATGTTGGGAAGTCCTTACAGTGAAATTAATTTTTCGGGTAAAGAAAAATCTTTTGCCGAAGATTTATTGATACCCACAAGTGAAAATAATAATTGGGAGTTGCAACTTACCGGTATTATCGAGGGAGAAAATGTCTGTCTTAATATATTTTGCTCTATGTTGCAAAATAATAAAGGTGTAGATACAGGAATTGTTTGTATTGTGCGTGACATTACCGAAAGAAAGTAAAATCGATATTAAGCAGTTTTTTTGTGAAAATTAAAAATGTAAATAATATATGCAAAAGCCGGGAAAATCCCGGCTTTTGTTATTCATCTATTTTTGTTAAAATTTTGCTTGCCGATTTTATATTTGAAACACTATCGAAGCTAAGGCTTAATCTATTTTTTGCTTCGCGCATTTTACAAGGAATAGTTTGTGCCTGTAAAAATTGAAGTACTTTACTGAATTGTGGTGATTGATAAAATGGAGACTCCTGATTGGATATAAAATATAATACCAGTTTACCACTTTTCAGGATAAGCTTCTCAATTCCTAAATCGAGAGCCAGCCAGCGTAATTCAACTACATCCAGTAATTCTTTACTTGCAGCAGGTAAGTCTCCAAATCGGTCTTTTAACTGAATTTCAAATTTCTCTATCTCTTCTTTGGTTTGAATGTTATCTAGTTCGCGGTACAGACGAACTCTTTCCGAAATACTTTCTACATACTCTTCGGGGAAAAGAATTTCCAAATCGGTATCAATCTGGCAATCGTTAATAAAGCGGATTACCTCTTTTTCTTCCTCTTTCTTTTCGTCAGCAAAAACATCTTTAAACTCGGTTTCTTTTAATTCTAACATTGCTTCGTTCAAAATGCGCTGATAGGTTTCATATCCAATATCAGTAATAAAACCAGATTGCTCTCCGCCCAAGAGATTCCCTGCACCACGAATATCCAAATCCTGCATGGCAATATTAAAACCACTTCCCAGTTCCGAGAAGTTTTCTATGGCTTGTAATCTTTGGCGAGCCTCCTGAGTCATTGATTCCATTGGTGGGGTAAGCAAATAACAGAAAGCTTTTTTGTTCGATCGGCCAACGCGGCCACGCAGCTGATGCAATTCGCTCAAACCAAAATTCTGACCATTGTTAATAATAATGGTATTGGCATTTGGAATGTCAAGTCCCGATTCAATTATGGTAGTTGCAATTAGCACATCGTAATCGCCACGAATAAATTCCAGCATAATTTTCTCCAGCTTAGGACCATCCATTTGTCCGTGGGCCACAACAGTAGATACGCCTGGAACAGTTCTGTGAATCATATCCTGAACTTCCTTAATATTCTGAACCCGGTTATGAATAAAGAAAACCTGTCCGTTTCGCTCCACTTCATAAGAAATGGCTTCGCGAATAATATCTTCGTTGTGATTATGAATTTCGGTAACAATAGGGTAGCGGTTTGGTGGCGGCGTATTGATAATTGACAAATCGCGTGCGCCCATTAAGGAGAACTGCAGAGTTCTTGGAATCGGAGTAGCAGTAAGTGTTAATGTATCTACATTTACTTTCATTTGTTTTAGTTTTTCCTTTACGGATACACCAAATTTTTGCTCTTCATCAATAATCAGCAAGCCCAAATCTTTAAAGTCGATATCCTTTCCGATGATGCGGTGTGTACCAATTAAAATATCAATTTGACCTGCTTTTATATCTTTTAAAATTTCTCTCTGATCTTTTGCCTTGCGCATGCGACTGATGTAATCGACACGACAAGGAAAATTTTGCAGACGATCGCTAAAGGTTTTGAAGTGCTGGAATGCCAAAATGGTGGTAGGAACCAAAATGGCAACTTGTTTGTTATCGGCCACAGCCTTAAAAGCAGCACGAATGGCAATCTCGGTTTTTCCGAAACCCACATCTCCACACACCAAACGATCCATTGGAAAAGGCGACTCCATTCCTTCTTTGGTAGCTTTAGTAGCTTTTACCTGATCGGGAGTGTCTTCATAAATGAAAGATGCTTCTAACTCTTGTTGCATGTAGGAGTCGGGACTAAACTGAAATCCGCGTTCAGCTTTACGTTTGGCATATAAAGCAATTAAGTCTTTGGCAATATCTTTAACCTTACTCTTGGTTTTATCTTTTAATTTTTGCCATGCACCTGTTCCCAGTTTGTATATTTTAGGAGTCGAACCATCTTTTCCTTTGTATTTTGATATTTTGTGCAGCGAATGCAAACTCACAAACAAAACATCGTTGTCTTTATAAATAAGGCGTATTGATTCCTGAGCTTTTCCATTTACATCGATTTTTTGCAGACCGGCAAAACGACCAATTCCATGATCGGCATGAACAATGTAATCGCCCGGATGAAGGCGGTTGATTTCCTTTAAAGTAACCGTTTCTTTGGCTTTGTGAACAGTTGCTGTGGTGAGTTTAAACTTATGATATCTGTCGAAAATCTGGTGATCGGTGAAACAGGAAATTCTTAAATCCTGATCAGAAAAACCTTCGTGCAGGGTTTGATTTACATTCTGAAATTCTACTTCAATTCCTTTGTCGTCAAAAATGTTGCGAATACGCTCAATTTGTTTCGGATTATCGGATAGTATATAATTTGTTTCGGCTTTAGCATTGTTGTTTAATAAATGTTCGCCCAGTAAATCAAAATTTTTATTGAAAGTGGGTTGTGGTGATTGATTGAGCTGAATTTCGTTTTGTGTTGGGAAAAAGAATTTTTGTCCGAACTCGATACATGAAAATTCGTTTAGCGAATCGATAAACTCCATTCCTTTTATCAGGTAATCTTTTGTGGCAACCGTATCTTCGCCCAATTCCAAATGCGGAAGTTTCTCAATGGTATTTTCATAGATTGCTTGAATACGATCGCTGATAAACTGTACATTCTTACACCAAAATAGAGATTCTTTTGGAACAAAATCCAGAAAAGAAATTCGTGAGTTTTTCAATAAGTTTTCCTGAATATTTGGGATGATATCAACAGAATCCATCTTTTCAATGGAGAGTTGATTCTCCACATTAAACATTCTGATAGACTCTACCTCTTCGCCAAAGAAATCGATACGATACGGATGTTTATCCGAAAAGGAAAAAATATCAATTATGCTACCACGAATGGAAAATTGACCTGGTTCAACCACAAAATCGGCACGCTCGAATTCATAATCAACCAAAACTTCCTCAACAAACTCAGGCGATAATCTTTCGCCAACTTTAATTTTTAGCGTGTTTTCTGTCAACTGATCCTGACTGATTACTTTCTCAACAATTGCCTCAGGAAAAGTAACGATGTATGTTGGCTGATGATTAGAATTCAGGCGGTTTAAAGTTTCGGCTCGCAGGATGATGTTGGAGTTATCAGTCTTTTCGTATTGCACCGAACGCTTGTACGAGGATGGAAAAAACAGAACTGAATTCTCCTCAATAAGATTACACAAATCGTTATAAAAATAAGCGGCTTCCTCTTTATCATTTAAGATAAACAGATGTGGTTTGTTATGCTTATTAAGAGCCGATACCAATAGAGACAGCGAAGAACCAACTATGCCTTTCAAATGTAATTGAAATTTCGATGTTTCCTGTAAATGTTTGTCAATGCTGTATCGAGCCGGATGTTCCGAGAAAATTTGTGTAAGCTGATTTAGTTCCAAAATTCTTGTTCTTTATTGTTGAAACGCAAATTTAGGGAAAAGATTCAGAAACCAAGCTCCAATATTCAAATTCCAATCTTATAAATGTTAGAGTTTTGTTGATTTGGAAATAGGATTTTACCTGGAGTCATGTTTACTGAGTTATGCTCAGGAATACTATTATAATGTTTGTTTTGTTTGTGCAAGCTAAGGCTTGGTTTATGAATAGTTTTATTAAAGTAACAGCCACTTCCTATGCAAGAAGTGGCTGTTATTTTAGTAGTGTTCTATATTTTTTTTCTGAAAATCCGCTTTCAGATATTGTTGAAGAAGTGTAAAAACTCTTCAGTTTTCTTTACCATATTAGTCGATCCGGTATAAAACGGAACACGTTGGTGAAGTTCTTCAGGAATAATTTCCATAATTCGTTGAGTACCATCGGTGGCTAAACCTCCAGCTTGTTCGGCAATAAAAGCTACTGGATTGCATTCGTACATCAAACGCAATTTACCATTGGAGTTTTTATTGGTTTGTGGATAAATGAAAATTCCACCTTTAAGCAGGTTTCGATGAAAATCGGCAACTAAAGAGCCAATGTAACGCGAAGTGTAGGGACGCTTGCTTCGTGCATCTTTTTCCTGACAGTACTTAATGTACTTTTTAACACCTGAAGGGAAATTGATGTAATTTCCTTCGTTAATAGAATAAATAGTTCCTGTTTTTGGTGTTTTAATGTTACGGTGCGATAGGCAAAATTCTCCAATCGAAGGATCGAGAGTAAAACCGTTAACTCCGCTACCAGTTGTGTACACAAGCATTGTCGATGATCCGTAAATAATATATCCGGCAGCAATTTGCTTGGTCCCTTCCTGAAGAAAGTCATTAATTGTAGCCAATTCTCCGCGGGGAGAAATCCGCTCAAAAACAGAAAATATTGTTCCGATAGAAACATTTACATCAATATTTGATGAGCCATCAAGCGGATCCATGCAGAAAACATATTTTCCGTTTTTACTTAGCTCATTGTCGAAAATTACGATGTCTTCATTTTCTTCCGAAGCAACAGCGGCACATTCGCCACTTGCCCTTAGGGCATCAATAAAGTGTGTATCGGCAAAAACATCTAGTTTTTGCTGATCTTCCCCTTGAACATTCTGATTTCCTTGTGCGCCTAAAATATCAACTAAGCCGGCTTTGTTTACGGCTCGGTTTACAATTTTAGCAGCAACCCCAACATGATGCAATAAACGAGATAATTCTCCCTTTGCACCGGGGTGATCAGACTGACGCTCAATAATAAATTGATTGAGGGTTTGAACATTGTTGTGTTCAGTCATTTTTAAAAAAGCTTTTGGTTTACATTCATTTGGTGGCTTAAAGTTATGCTTTTTTATTTAAAGGCAAACCCCTATTGCAAACGTTAACGGCGACGGACTATCTTATTGCGTAATTTGTATTGTTTATTTAAATATGAACTTTAAAAAAGAGAAATAAATGAACTCGTAATTTCATAAAAAATAGCTGTACTTTTTAAATTTAATAGAAATAGAGTCTTGTTAGTAAATTTTTTGTTTGAAAAGAGCTTTATTTATTAACTTCATTCTTTAAACGAAAAAACGATCATTAAACTTAAATACAAACCCGATGAACATTTTTAAATTTGGAGGGGCTTCGGTTAATAGTGCCGAGGGTGTCAGAAATTTTGTAAAAATTGTGCAATCCTATAAAGATGAAACCATAATTGTGCTTTCAGCCATGGGGAAATCTACCAATGCTTTAGAAGAAATATGTCATGGTTTTTTTTCGAAAAATGATAATTTTAATCACAAACTTCATTCTTTAAAAGAATATCATAATAATATTGTAAGTGATTTATTTCCAAATAAAGATGATGCTGTATATCAAAAGGTTGAGAAAATATTTAACCAACTTGAAACTTATTTAGAAAAAGAACCAAGTTTAGATTATGATTTTGATTACGATCAGATTGTTTCTTTTGGAGAACTCCTATCTACTACTATTGTTTCGGAATTTTTGCGCTTAAGCGGATCGCCTAATAAATGGGTTGATATTCGTACTTGTTTGAAAACGGATAATAGTTATAGAGAGGGAAGAGTAGATTGGGATTTGTCACAAAAACTAGTACCCAAAACTTTTAGTTTTAACAGTACATTTGTATATGTAACTCAAGGATTTTTAGGCGGAACAACCACTAACCTTACAACAACATTAGGACGCGAAGGTTCCGATTATACTGCTGCAATTTTATCTTATATTCTCGATGTTGATGAATTGTCGATTTGGAAAGATGTTCCGGGAATTATGAATGCCGATCCAAAATGGCTTAGCGATGCCAGAAAATTAGACCGTATTTCTTATCAGGAAGCCATAGAACTTGCTTTTTATGGAGCGAAAGTAATTCATCCGAAAACCATACAGCCCATTAAACAAAAGAAAATCCCTTTGCAGGTACGATCTTTTATCGATTACAATAAAAATGGGACTTTAATTAGTACTGCTTCAAAAAAAATGGAGAATCAGTTGCCTGTTTATATTCGTAAAGAAAATCAGGTTTTAATCTCGATTCGTCCGAATAATTTTTCTTTTATTTTAGAGGAGAATTTAAGCATGTTGTTTTCACTTTTTGCAAGACATAAAGTTAAGGTGAATTTAATTCAGAATTCTGCAATTAGTTTTTCTGTTTGTGTTGACGATTTAGGTGCTAGACTTGATACTTTAATAGAAGAAATTGCTCACGACTTTGAAGTTAAATATAACGATGCTTTGGAGTTGATTACCATTCGTCATCATAATCAGGAATCGGTAGAGAGAATGACTAAAGGAAAAGATATTTTATTGGAGCAAAGAAGCAGAGATACCGCTCAGTTTGTAATTGCGTAAATAATATTCCTCTACAAATAATCATAATATAAAAGCAATATTAACTTATTAGTATTGCTTTTTTACATTTTAGGGATCTCTTTTTACAGAATATCAGCTGGTATTTGCATTACTATCAATATTATAATCGATTTAAAATTTATTTGATGAATAATGTTTTTAATTTTTTTTAGATGAAAATTCATATTTGTATTTATAAGGTATATTTAGCCCATTTTCGCCAAATAAATTTAAGACTATCTCCTCTTTTAATTTGGAGATTAAAAAAACCTCCTTATCTTTGCTCTTGTTATTTAAGGTAATACTCTCAGGAGGATATCTTTAATTTATACAGAAGAAGTAAGAGAACAGGCTCGTTGACCTTCTGACAACCGCGGCAAATTTTAAGCTGAAAGGTGTCAAATCCTGACCATTTAATTATTGGTGAATATAAATTAAAAGATCATGAAGAAGACAGAAATTCACAATCTCACAAATCAGGCTCAACAAGAGCAAAACATTCAATTGCAAGTTTTAGTATCTAGAACCACTATGATACGAATGCAACGAATGATGCGTATGCTGTAACGCATTCTGTCTGGAATATTTCCCAATTTTTTAGATGCTGGTGCGTATAAAATAACACCGAACCAGGGAACTCAAATTCAAACTTATTTATTTTAGCTATTTCTGATTTTCAGAAATACAGATTCTTACAATTAAATCTGAGATATTTCATTTTTTCAAAAAAAATTAGAAATAAGTTAAGATTTGAATTTGTGAAAATTAGAAACTACGGTTTCCAAGCAATTAACCAAGAGAAATTAAATCAAGGATTAAAATCCGAAGTTGTTATTATCAGTTTGGTATTTAAGAAAATACCATAAGATTGCTAAAAGGCTTATTTTTTAGCTAACAATTAAAAAAAAGATTCATCATGACAGATAATTTAAGATACGAAACACTGCAAGTTCATGCAGGACAAGAAGTTGATTCAACAACAAATTCGAGAGCGGTTCCTTTGTACCAAACTACAGCTTATGCATTTAACGATTCTAAGCATGCAGCCGATTTATTCGGATTAAAAGAATTCGGTAACATCTATACTCGCTTACAAAATCCTACCAACGATGTTTTTGAAAAGAGAATTGCCGCTTTAGAAGGTGGAGTTGCTGCTGTAGCAACTGGTTCGGGACAGGCAGCTCAGTTTTTAGCTTTGACTAATATTCTCGAATCGGGCGATAATTTTATAAGTGCATCTCAAATTTATGGTGGAACTTATAATCAGTTTAAAGTACAATTTAAGCGTTTGGGAATTCAATGTAAGTTTGTTGATATTGATTTTCCCGAAACAATTGTTCCTTTAATCGATGAAAATACAAAAGCTATTTATGTAGAGGCTTTACCAAATCCAAAGTTCTCAATTCCCGATTTTGAAAAAGTATCTGCAATAGCAAAAAAATACGATTTGCCATTAATTGTTGATAATACACTTGGTGCAGGAGGTTATCTATTTCGTCCAATTGAACATGGTGCTAACATTGTTGTAGAGTCGGCAACCAAATGGATTTGCGGACACGGAACTGCAGTAGGTGGCGTTCTTGTTGATGGTGGAAATTACAATTGGGGAAATGGAAAATTCCCTCAGTTTAGCGAACCATCAGAAGGATATCATGGACTGGTATTTTGGGATATTTTTGGATCGGATGGTCCTTTTGAAAATATTGCATTTGCAATTCGTGCCAGAGTAGAGGGCTTGAGAGATTATGGTTGTAGTCAAAGTCCGTTTAACTCATTCTTGCTTTTACAAGGATTAGAAACACTTTCACTTCGTTTAGATCGTCATGTTGAAAATACAATTGCCTTGGCTAAATGGTTAGAGGAGCAAAATTGGGTAGAGAAAGTAAATTATCCAGGTTTACCTTCTAGTCCTTACTTTGAGCGAGCAAAAAAATATTTTAAGAAAGGTGCTGGCTCGGTTTTAACTTTTAAGGTAAAAGGTGGAAAAGAAGTGGCCGATAAATTGGTCGATGGGGTAGAATTACTTTCTCATGTTGCCAACTTAGGTGATGCTAAAACTCTAATTATTCATCCAAGTTCTACAACTCATGAGCAATTATCCTTAGAGGAGCAAAAAGATTCGGGTGTTGAGCCTGGTTTACTTCGTATTTCGGTTGGCATAGAGCATATCGAAGATATTAAAGCTGATATTAAACAATCGGTTGAAAAAGCAATTAATACAGACACAATTAATTAGAATTAAATTTCCCGATTGTAGCTTCTAAAATTCATTACAAGTTATAATCGGGAAATATTTGATTTTATATAGATGTGATTTTTACAAATCAAGATAACAAACACAACAAAATTTTTAATCAGTGAATCCCAATTGTTATATCCATAAAGAAGGTTTACAACTTGAATCGGGCGAAAGCCTAAAAGAGCTAACCATTGCTTATCACACTTATGGTGAGTACGATCCTGCCCGAAATAATGTGATTTGGGTTTGCCATGCTTTAACGGCCAATTCGGATGTTTTTGATTGGTGGGCTGGACTTTTTGGAGAAAGGGATTTTTTTAATCCAAAGGACTATTTTATTGTATGTGCTAACTTTTTAGGTTCATGTTATGGTACAACCGGTCCTCTTTCTAAAAATCCTGAAAAGGAACAAGCTTACTACCATGATTTTCCGCAACTTACAGTGCGTGATCTTGTGGCAGTCCACGAAATCCTGCGAAAACATTTGAATATCCATCGCATTCACATGATGATTGGCAGTTCTTTGGGAGGTATGCAAGCTATGGAATGGGCTTATTTACTTAATGGAAAACTTGATAATCTGGTAATTCTGGCTTCCAATGCCAAGCATTCGCCGTGGGGAATTGCATTTAACGAATCGCAGCGAATGGCAATTGAAGTTGATCCTAGCTGGAAAGAATCTAAAGATAATGCAGGTTTGAATGGTATGCGAGTAGCAAGATCTATTGCATTGCTTAGCTATAGAACTTATGCAACTTATGATCATTCGCAACAGGAAAATGAGGAAGGGAAAATCGATGACTTTCGAGCTAGTTCATATCAGCAATATCAAGGTGAAAAGCTGGCACGAAGATTTAATGCATACTCATATTGGCATCTGTCAAAAATAATGGATAGTCACGATATGGGGCGAAATAGAAATGGTTTAGCAGCAGCTTTACATCATATTAAATCGAAAACATTAGTAATTGGAGTAAATTCCGATCAAATATTTCCAATTAATGAGCAACGATTTATTGCAGATCATATTCCTAATGCCGAATTTCTCGAAATAAATTCAATATATGGTCACGATGGATTTCTATTAGAGCAAAAACAATTAACCCAAATTTTAAAAACTTTTTTAACCACAAATAAAATCAATGAGCAATAAATTAAAAATTGGCGTTTTCGGATATGGAGTAGTTGGTTCCGGATTGGCTCATGTACTAAAAAATAGTAAAGGATTAGATGCATCTATCGTAAAAGTTTGTGTGAGAGATACTGGTAAAATAAGAGATATCGATACCGAAATATTAACTTACGATCCCAATGATATTTTAAATGATCCGGAAATTAATGTGGTTGCAGAATTAATTGATGATGCAGATGCAGCTTATCAGATTGTAAAAACAGCTCTTAAAAATGGGAAGCATGTTGTTTCGGCTAATAAAAAAATGCTGGCTTACCATATCGAGGAATTAATACAATTGCAATGGCAGCATAAAGTTTCGTTTGTTTACGAGGCTTCGGCATGTGGAAGTATTCCAATTATTAGAAATTTGGAAGAGTATTACGATAATGATTTGTTGCAATCGGTAAGTGGAATTTTAAATGGTTCGTCGAATTATATTCTAACTAAAATATTTAACGAAGGTTTAGATTATAATGTGGCCTTAAAGCAAGCTCAGAATTTAGGCTTTGCCGAAAGCGATCCAACATCCGATGTGGATGGTTTCGATACTTTATATAAGTTGATAATTCTTACGGTGCATGGATTTGGACTTTTTGTTCATCCCGATCAGGTATTTAATTTTGGAATTTCTAATCTGTCGCCAAAAGATATTGAACTAGCCTCGCAAAAAGGATATAAAATAAGATTACTGGGAAAAGTTACCAAAGTGAATGGTGATTGTGTAAATTTATTGGTAGCACCAAAATTTGTAAAACCCGAAGAGCATGCTTATACCGTAGAGAGTCACTACAATGGAGTTTTAATTCAGGGGAATTTTTACGATAATCAGTTTATGTATGGAAAGGGAGCTGGAGCGCATCCAACCGGATCGGCAGTTTTATCGGATATTACAGCTTTGGCTTACAATTATAAATACGAATATAAGAAGCTAAAATATTATGGTGGTCTTAACTATACCAATAATATGGATGTTGAAGTTTACCTGAGATATACCAATAAAGATGATTTGGCTTTATTCAATTTTAAGGATATAAGCGAATCGCTTATTGGGAAAGAGTACAATTATGTGATTGGAACTCTTAATCTTTCCGATTTAATTAAAATTCGTAAGCAAATTAAAGGAAGAGATATTTTCCTGGCGTATTTAGGCGATGAGTAAATACGTAAAAAAAATTATAATCTGTCTCGATTCTAATATCTCACATTTAAGAGTCTAAAAAAAAATGATCATATATAAATTTGGTGGCGTTTCGGTAAAGAATGCAGCTGCCATTAAAAATATCTGCAAAATTATAAGTAAGGCAAAACGCCCGCTTACAGTAGTTGTTTCAGCAATTGGTACATCAACAAATTTGCTGGAAGAACTTGTAGATGAATATTTCTCGGGAAGCGATAAAGTTTGGGAATTTTACAATCAACTGGAGAATAACCACACTTCGGTAATTAATAATTTATTTGATGATATTCCTGCAACTCTTGCTACCGATATAAATGCTCTTTTCATCGAGCTAAAAACCAAAATTTCAAAACCTTCATCTGATCAGTTCAATTTCGAATATGATCAGATAATTGGTTTTGGAGAACTGTTGTCCACAACTATTATTTCGGCTTATTTGAACGAAATAGGGCAAGAAAATCAATGGATTGATATTAGAACTTGTTTAGATTCAGACGACAATTATATCGATGCAAATATAAATTGGGAATCATCGAAAGATAAAACCAATGCAAAATTTGTTTCTACTTCAAACGCTTTGTATGTAACACAAGGATTTATTGCCAAAGATTCTAATGGATATACAACATCATTAGGTCGCGAAGGTTCTGATTACACCGCAGCTATTTTGGCTCATTTACTTGATGCCGATAAAATGATAATTTGGAAGGATGTTTTGGGAATTTTAAATGCCGACCCGGATTATTTCGAAACTACAAGCAAGCTCGATTTAATACCTTATCACGAAGCTATTGAATTGGCGTACTATGGAGCAAGGGTAATTCACCCAAAAACAATAAAACCATTGCAGGCAAAGCAAATTCCTCTTTGGGTAAAATCTTTTATCGATCCTTCGCAAAAAGGAACTTTAATAACAAAAGGAGAACAAGCTCAGCCTTTATTGCCAAATTATATCGTTAAGAAAAAACAGGTGATGGTGAGTTTAAAACCTTTAAACTTTTCATTTATTGGCGAAAAAGATCTGGTTTTTATATTTTCTCTGGTAATAAAATTTCGTATTAAGCTTAATTTTACTCAAAATACTGCGGTTAGCTTTGCTTTTTGCGCTAATAGTTCAGCAAGAAATATTAATGATTTAATTTCAGAATTGGAAAAAAAATATGAAATTGATATCAGCAAAGACTTGGAATTAATTACTGTGAGGCACTATAATTCGTTTACTATCGAAGAAATTCATCAGAAACATCATGTTCTTGTAGAACAAAAGAATACCAATACAGCAATTTATCTAACTGTGGCAAATTAGAAATAGAAAATGAAGCAAAAAAATATAAGAATACAGGAAGCTTTACAAAGACAAATTTTGGTGTTAGATGGAGCCATGGGAACAATGATTCAGTCTTATAAATTAAATGAGTCTGATTTTAGAGGAGAACGATTTGCTAATTTCCCAAACGATCAAAAAGGTCATAACGATTTATTGAGTTTAACTCAGCCGCAAATTATTAAGGATATTCACCTTCAGTTTTTAAAAGCTGGCGCCAATATTATAGAAACCAATACTTTTAATGCCAATGCCATTTCATTATTAGATTATGGATTGCAGGATTTGGTTTATGAGCTAAATGTGCAATCCGCAAAAATTGCACGCGAAGCTGTTAATGAAATAAATAGTCTCGATCCAAAAACCTATCGTTGGGTGGCAGGAGCAATAGGACCAACTAATAAAACTACTTCAATGTCGCCAAAGGTGGAAGATCCGGGATACCGCGATGTTGGTTTTGATGATTTGGTTCTTGTTTATTCTGAACAGATAAAAGGCTTGTTAGATGGTGGAGTTGATGTTTTATTAATAGAAACGATTTTCGATACGCTTAATGCCAAAGCAGCCGTTTTTGCTGCCGATAAGATAATGGAAGAGAGAAAAATGGATGTTCCAATTATGATTTCGGGAACCATTACCGACAAAAGTGGAAGAACTCTTTCGGGTCAAACATTAGAGGCTTTTGTTACTTCCATGAAAAACGACAGATTGTTGAGTATTGGTTTAAATTGTGCTTTTGGAGCAAAAGATTTAGTACCATTTATTCAGCAGTTAGATAATTTACTTCCTATTTATGTGAGTGTTTATCCTAATGCGGGTTTGCCTAACGAGTTGGGAGAATACGATGAAACACCCGAAACCATGCGAAGCGATTTAGGAGAATTGCTCGAAGGAAAGAAAATTAATATTGTTGGTGGTTGTTGTGGAACGCGCCCAGAGCATATTAAAGCTTTGGCCGATGCGGTAAAAAATGCAGCACCCAGAAAAATTCCGGTGGTCGAGAACGAAACTCGCTTAAGCGGATTGGAGATGTTACGAATTAACTCCCTAAGTAATTTTGTGAATGTTGGAGAACGTACCAATGTTGCAGGATCGCGTAAATTTGCTCGATTAATTCGTGAAGAAAAATACGAAGAGGCTCTTTCTATTGCTCGTTCTCAGGTCGAAAATGGTGCTCAAATTATTGATGTAAACATGGATGATGCCATGTTGGATGCTGAAAAAGAAATGGATGTATTCCTGAAATTATTGGTGTCCGAACCCGAAATTTCTCGTGTTCCAATAATGATCGATTCCTCGAAATGGTCGGTTCTGGAAACAGGCTTAAAATGCGTACAGGGAAAAAGTATTGTAAATTCCATATCCTTAAAAGAAGGAGAAGAGGAGTTTATTAAATATGCTACAAAAATAAAGCGATATGGAGCTGCTGCCGTAGTAATGGCATTCGATGAAAAAGGTCAGGCTGATACCTACGAGCGCCGAATAGAAATATGCGGTAAAGCCTATAAAATATTAACCGAAAAAGTGGGTTTTGCACCCGAAGATATTATTTTCGACCCTAATGTATTGGCAATTGCCACAGGAATAGAAGAGCACAATAATTATGCTGTAGATTTTATAAAGACCGTAAAATGGATTAAAGCCAATCTACCTTACGCTAAAATTAGTGGAGGAATTAGTAATTTATCTTTTTCTTTTCGTGGAAATAATACTGTTCGCGAGGCTATGCACTCGGTTTTCTTGTATCATGCCATAAAAGAAGGTTTGGATATGGGAATTGTAAATCCGGGAATGTTGCAGATTTATGATGAAATTGAACCAAAATTATTAGAAAAAGTAGAAGATGTTGTGTTGAATCGTAAAGCAGATGCAACCGAAATTCTCATAGAGTTTGCCGAAGGATTAAAGTCGGAAGGAAAATCGCAGGCAAAAGTAGATGCCTGGAGAGAAAAATCTTGCGCAGATCGTTTGTCGTACTCATTAGTAAAAGGAATTACCGATTATATCGATGAGGATGTTGAAGAAGCCAGAAAAAATTATCCTCGCGCTTTGGATGTTATCGAACAACCTTTAATGGATGGAATGAATGTAGTAGGGGAGTTGTTTGGCGACGGAAAAATGTTCTTGCCTCAAGTTGTAAAATCGGCAAGAGTAATGAAAAAGGCTGTTGCTTATCTTCAGCCATTTATCGAAGAGGAAAAGAATAGTTTAACCGACACTAAAAATGCAGGAAAAATATTAATGGCTACCGTTAAAGGTGATGTTCACGATATAGGTAAAAATATTGTTGATGTTGTTTTAGGCTGTAATAATTTTGAAGTAATCGATTTGGGTGTTATGGTTCCTTGTTCGCAGATTTTAGAAGTAGCCAAAAAAGAAAATGTCGATGCTATCGGGTTAAGTGGTTTAATAACACCTTCGCTCGAAGAAATGTGTTTTGTGGCAGAAGAAATGAAACGTGAAGGATTCGATATTCCTTTAGTAGTGGGAGGAGCAACGACATCGGTATTGCACACGGCAGTTAAGGTAGAACCAAATTATCAGCATGGGGTTGTGCATGTTACCGACGCATCTAAATCGGTTGGTATATTTAAGCAACTTTGCGATAAAAATAAGCGTGCTAATTTTCTTGAGAAAATAAAGCAAGACTATCAGCAAGTTAGAGACGAACATGCCAATAAAAAACCGGTAGAATATTATAAATTGACCGAAGCCAGAGCAAATAAGGAAGCTATAGACTGGAATACTTCACCTATTTATAAGCCTAAGAAAACAGGACTACAGGTTCAGAAAAATTTCTCGGTAAATGAGATTCGTAAATATATCGATTGGACTTTTTTCTTTGTTGCCTGGGAGCTAAAATGTATGTATCCCGAAATTATGTCCGATCCAAACTTGAAGGATGAGGCCAAAAAGTTATTCGACGATGCAAATAAAATGCTCGACCAAATAGAGAAAGAGAACTTATTGGAAGCAAGTGCGGTTTATGGTCTTTTTCCAGCCAATGCTATTGGCGACGATATTGTTCTATATTCTAGCGAGGAGAAAAACGAAGAGTTAACTCGATTTACTCAGATTCGTCAGCAGGAAAAATTTGCAAAAGGCTTAAGTAGCCTGTGTTTGAGCGATTTTGTAGCTCCTTTAGAATCGGGAAAGACAGATTATGTGGGTGCTTTTGTTGTAACCGCAGGTTTAGGTATTGAGAAAAGCCTGAAAAAATTTGCCGAAAATCATGATGATTACAACAGCATAATGATTAAAATATTAGCCGATCGTTTAGCCGAAGCTTATACCGAGCTGCTTCACGAGCAAATCCGTAAAGAAGATTGGGGATACGCAAAAGAAGAAAACTTGGAAATGGAAGAGATGCTTAGAGAAAAATATCAGGGAATTCGTCCTGCTTTTGGATACCCATCTTTACCAGAGCATTCCGAAAAAAAGGTTCTTTGGGATTTTCTTGATGTAGAAAAAAATATCGGAGCAAAATTAACCGAGAATTTTGCAATGTATCCGGCAGCTTCGGTAAGCGGACTAATTTTTGCTCATCCTGAAGCCATTTATTTTTCTATCGATAAAATAAAGGAAGATCAGTTGAAAGATTATGCTGATCGCAAAGCAATATCAGAAGATAAAGCAAGAAAATTGCTAACTTCAATTTTACAGTAAAAACAGATTGATAGAATTTAGAAGAGGATAATTTGCAAAATATTTTCTCAAGTCTCATTTCTAACATCTCAAATCTAAAATTAACCAATGAAAGTAATCGAACATTTAAATCAGGCAATTGAGAATAAAACCACACATTTCTCTTTTGAATTGTTGCCACCTTTAAGAGGAAACAGCATATATAAAGTTTTTAATACCATCGAAAAGCTAAAGGAGTTCGATCCTAAATATATTAATATTACAGCTCATCGCGATGAGGTAGTATTTGTGGAATCGAAAAATGGAGGTTTTGAGAAAAAAGTTACGCGTAAACGTCCGGGAACAGTTGCTGTTGCAGCTGCAATAAAAAACGAATATAAAATTACAGTGGTTCCTCACGTAATTTGTAACGGATTTACTCCCGAAGAAACCGAAAATGCCTTACTCGATTTAAATTTTCTGGATATTCACGACTTATTATTACTACGTGGAGACTCTTCTTCTCGTCACGATTTTGTTAATAATTCAGGAGAACACAAGTATGCTTTAGATTTAATAAATCAGGTTAAGGATATTAATAATGGTGATTTTTTAGATGGTACTCATGTTGAACCTTTTACAACTCCTTTTTCTTTTGGTACAGCCGGATATCCCGAAAAACATGAGGAGGCACCTAATTTAGATTCCGATATCTATCATTTGAAAAAGAAAATTGATGCTGGTGCCGATTATATTGTAACGCAAATGTTTTTCGATAATCAGAAATATTTCGATTTCGTAAAAAGAGTGCGAGCAGCAGGAATTACGGTACCTATTGTTCCGGGAATTAAACCAATATCAGCTTTAAGCCAGTTAACAGTGCTTCCACAGATTTTTAAAACCGATATTCCTGAAGCTTTAGCTGCCGAAGTTCGAAAATGTAAAACCAATGATGATGTTAAACAGGTTGGTGTAGAGTGGGGTATCAATCAGGGAAAAGAATTAATTAAACACGGTGTTCCTTCATTGCACTTTTATACTTTAATGGCTTCGAATTGTGTGCGAGATATTGCAAAAGCTATATATTAAACAGCTTTTATAAGTTTTTACAGATATTATTATTAAATAATATTAATCCCTTTCCTCATATAATGGAGAGGGATTTTTTTATTGTAATTGTTCGCAATAAATCAAGTTATATATTAGTTTAAGAAGTGAATTATAAACAAAATGCTAAATGAAAAAAGGAATTATTCTATTATTAATGGTTTTTGGAAGCATGCTTTCCAATGCGCAAATTTTTAATACATCAGGAATTTTAAGAAGTGGAGAAGCAGCTATTGGTTTCGAACCATCTTTAC
This sequence comes from uncultured Marinifilum sp., assembly GCF_963677195.1. Classification (NCBI taxonomy): domain Bacteria; kingdom Pseudomonadati; phylum Bacteroidota; class Bacteroidia; order Marinilabiliales; family Marinifilaceae; genus Marinifilum; species uncultured Marinifilum sp. Next base: position 198,293 of record NZ_OY781918.1, on the reverse strand, counting down.
TTGTTTATGATGGAACTACAGATTTTCAAATGTTTTTTCATGCCGGAGTAGGTGTAGGTCGTAACATCGATCTTGGCGCAAAAGTAGGCGCTTTTGGTGATGAAAATTATTATGGTGGCGATATCGAATTCGGAATTAGTAAGAATTTATCTCTATCGGCAGGTGCCCATCATTTTCATGACTTTGGATTAGATGGATCGGCAAATGTTACCATACCTCTTGCTTCGGGAACAAAATTAATTACTGGTTTAGATATGGATATTATTCTGGGCGATGAAACAAAAATTCCACTATGGCTGCCAATTGGTATTAGAGTATCAGTTGGTAACGGCTGGTCTTTAATTATGGAAACAGAAATAGAGTTAACCGATGAGGCTTACCATTATTTTGGTATTGGCATGGCTTATGGTTTTTAAAATAAATCAAATAAATATTTTAAAACTCCGTAAATAGCGGAGTTTTTTTATTTCTAATATTGTTAATAACTATGCATTAATTGATTTTGTTTCTTAATAGTTTTTGTACTAATTTAACATGCTGAAATACAGATTGAAAGATGATAAAAATAATATTAGGAGCACACAGTTAATTTGTACGATATGGAAAAAGAAAAAACTACCATTCAGAAATTAAGTGAATTTGCCAATAAAACAGATCGCGTGGTTGATTTTACCGAGCAAGCTTATCCTTCTAATGCGCTTCATCCGGTAACTTATCATCGCCGACTTTTGTATATACCCGAAAATAGATTAGCAAATACCTATTTTGCTTGTTTTGGTGATTCTCGCCGTTTCGATAGGCAATCTATATTTAGTGGTGTATTTTTTCCTATCCCCATTTCTAAATCAACAAGAGTTTGTGTACGTAAAAAAGACATTCTCGATAAAATGAACCTTTTTTCTAAAAATAAAGGTTACAAAACTGGAACGAATAAATTCGATTCTCAGGTTGTATTCGATGCATTTGATGCAATTGGAACAAATAGGATTTTTAAAAATCCTAAAATTCACGATTTAATACTTAAGGTTTTTAATTTTGATCTTAGTTTAAGAGTTGGAATAAACATGGTAAACCTCGATTTTGTTCCAGGTTTAAAAGGACAATCGCACTTTGGAATTTATTCTACTCAAGATTGGTTTGTCGACGATTCAAAAATTGAAATTTTGTACGATTTGGCAGATCAGTTTAAAAAATTTGTTGTAAAATTCGATGATCAAAATGCAGTATATTAAAATAAGATGAAACTAAAAAAAAGCTCTCATTCTTAAAGAACGAGAGCTTTTTTTAGTTTGTAATATTTTGTTTTAGGAAGCAAACTCATTAATTATTTTTTGAGCTATAACTTCTGAAAGTTTAATGTTCGATTCGTGAGTCCAGCCACCAACGTGCGGACTAAGCAAAACTTGTTCCGATTCAATTAAATATTGAAATTCGGCAGGAAGTTCCGAAGCATGCAAATCTTCGAAAGAAGTTTTTTCAAATTCTAATACATCTAGGCAAGCGCCTTTTACTTGTCCCGATTCAAGGTTTTTAACCAAATCGGCAATTTTTACAACTTTTCCACGAGCGGTATTAATTAGGTAAATTGGTTTTTTGAATTTTTTCAAAAACTCATCATTCACCATAAACATTGTTTCTTCGGTTTGTGGAACGTGTAAACTAAGAATATCACATTGTTCAAATAGATCTTCTAATTGTTTTTCTTCACAAAATTCATCCGAGTAATCGAATTTGTATTTGTCGTAGGCAATTACTTTGCAGCCAAAACCCTTTAGGCGTTGGGCAAAAGCACCACCCATGTTTCCGTAACCAATAATTCCAATGGTTTTACCTTTAATTTCTATTCCTCGGTTTTCTTCTCTACGCCATTTTCCATTTCTTACTTCCCAATTGCAGCGGCATAAATTATTGAATAAGCTTAAAAGCATTCCAACTGCATGTTCTCCAACCGCATCGCGGTTTCCTTCGGGGGCATTAAAACATCTAATTCCTTTACTTTCAGCAAATTCAAGATCAATATTTTCCAGTCCTGCTCCAACTCTACCAATAAATTTTAGCTTTGTAGCTAAATTCAACTCTACTTTGGTAAGTTTAAATTTACTACGAATAATAAAACCATCGAATTCAGGAAATATTTTCAACAATTCTTCTTTGTTTTTCTCTGGAGCATAAGTGCAATCAAAACCGGCATCCTGTAACATTTCTAACAAACGAGGATGGGTTGAATCTATAAATAGTACTTTCATATTTTAAATATCAAGATATGATTATCAGGAATCAAGAGGATTTATGATTCGAAAATTTTCTGCAAAAATAATTAGAAATTTTACAACAATACACTCAATTATTTACTTTGTACACATATCAATTACAAAACTTGCTTTGTATCCCCTTAGTTTTCCTAGATTGTCATAAATTTCATAGCCAAACATTATTTTTTTTACTTCTTTTCTTAGCTTAAGCTTATTTTTATCCCAATACCAATCTTCCTCAAACTGTATGGTTCCGGTTCTATCCGATAGCTTGTTTTCTTCTATAATCAATTCAATTTCCGATAAGCTTAATTCATGATTATCGTAATAATCAAATGCTTGTAGTTTTCCTTTTAAAACAGCATTTAAAATATCCTTTACAAGTTTATCTGAATTTGTATTGGCAAGGCATTCATCTTTCCATTCATTTTCAGGATCAGGATTTTTAATTATAACCTCATAAATAATTGGCTTAGCAATAGTTTCGCCCTGGAATAATTCTTGTTTTTGCTGGGATTCGCAAGAAAACAAAAACAGCCCCGAAAAAATTAGAGCTGTTATTTTATAAATGTATTTAGCCATTTTGTAATGTGAATTAAAACTTAAGAAATAAATACACTGGGGATGATGGACATTGGAAACACAAGCTTCTTTGCTTACTTTCTCATCAATGGAGAAAGTAAGAGCCCATACGGCTAGAGGATAAAAAAACTATCTCTCAAAAGTTAACCTCATACCCTTATTGCTCTCATTAAATTTACCCTTATCGTAGGCCAAATGTCCGTTCACAAAAGTTTTTTCAACCTTATATTGGAATTTCTGACCATCGAAAGGAGTCCAGCCGCATTTATATAAAGTATTTTCTTTTGTGGCAGTCCAATCGTCTTCACTTAAAAGAACCAAATCGGCAAAATATCCTTTACGGATAAAGCCACGTTTTTCAACTTGGAAAATTTCTGCAGGAGTGTGACACATTTTTTCAACAACTTTTTCCATTTTTATTTTACCCATGCGTGCCTGTTCCATCATAGCAACCAATGAGTGTTGTACCAAAGGACCTCCACCTGCGGCATTCAAATAATTGCCATCCTTTTCTTCTTCGGTATGTGGAGCGTGATCTGTTGCAATCACATCTAATCTATCATCTAATAAAGCCTCCCAAAGTTTTTCCTGATCTTTCTTAGTTTTAATGGCAGGGTTCCAGCGAATTCTCGATCCTTTTTCAAGGTAATCCTTATCATTAAACCACAAATGGTGAATACATACTTCAGATGTAATTCTTTTTTCTTTTGCAGGAATCGAATTGTCAAATAAATCCATTTCTACTCCAGTCGATAAATGTAAAATGTGCAATCTTGTATTGTACTTTTTAGCCAATTCTATCGCTTTAGACGATGATTTATAACAAGCTTCGGCACTTCTAATTTTTCCATGATATTCCATTGGGATATCTTTGCCATACTTTTTTAAATACTCAGCCGTATTTTTATCAATTGTGGGGCTATCCTCACAATGGGTAGCAATTAACAAAGGTGCTTTTTCAAAAATCTGCGATAAAGTTTCAATATCATCTACCAACATGTTTCCAGTCGACGAGCCCATAAAAATCTTAATTCCACAAACATTTTTAGGATCAGTTTTTAAAATTTCCTCCAAATTAGTATTGGTGGCTCCCATATAGAAAGAATAATTTGCCAAAGATTTTTTAGCACCTAATTCGTATCTTTCAGTAAGTAACTCTTGAGTAATGGTTTGTGGTTTTACATTCGGCATATCCATAAACGAAGTGGTTCCTCCAGCTACAGCAGCTTTCGATTCAGTATACAAATCTCCCTTTTGTGGCATCCCCGGATCACGAAAATGAACCTGATCATCAATCACACCAGGAATTAGTAACTTTCCACCGGCATCAATTATTTTGCAATTAGCATCCGTCACTTCTGGAGGCGTAGTATATATATCTGCAATTAATTGATCCTTTACCAGAATACTTCCGGCGAATTTTTTGCCTTCATTTATAATCAAGGCATTTTTAATCAGGTAAGTCGACATGTTGGTTGTTTAGTTGTAAGTTATTGTAAATCTATCTTTCGTATTTTGTAAATAAACTTCTAAGCTTCATTTTTATAACTCCCCAAACGGCTTCGTTAAAAATTCCACCACTCATTTTCGAAGTTCCTTCGGTTCTGTCTGTAAAAATAATTGGTACTTCAATAATATTAAATCCATATTTCCAGCTCGTAAATTTCATTTCAATTTGGAATGCATATCCTTTAAATCTAATCTTGTCCAAATCAATAGTCTCCAAAACTTTTCTTGTGTAGCATTTAAACCCTGCAGTTGCATCATGAATTTTCATTCCTGTCACAAAACGCACATATTTCGATGCAAAATACGACATCAATACTCTACCCATAGGCCAATTTACAACATTTACTCCAGAAACATATCGCGAACCTATGGCCATATCACCACCTTTATTGGTGCAAGCATCATATAAACGAACTAAATCTTCCGGATTATGCGAGAAATCAGCATCCATTTCAAAAATATATTCATATTTGTTTTCTAATGCCCATTTAAAACCAGTAATATAAGCAGTTCCTAAACCTAATTTTCCTTTTCTTTCTATAATATAAAGACCAGTAAATTCTTTTTGTAATTTCTTTACTATTTGAGCAGTACCGTCAGGAGAATTGTCTTCTATTATTAAAATATCAAAAGCTGTATTCAGTGAAAATACTTTTTTTATAATAGCTTCAATATTTTCCTTTTCGTTGTATGTTGGTATTATTACAAGTCTGTTTGTCACCCTAAGAGAATTAATGTTTTTACTATTTTATAGTACGAAGATAATATATCTACCCAATAACTATTCTTCCCAACTGTTAAAAAGCTTAAAATTGTATTTTCTTTGTAGGCCATTTCCAAACACTTTCTTCTGAAAGTGTTTGGTCGGGCTATTCGCTTTATCTTTTTTTTCATTCTTCAAAAAAAGGATATCGCTGCTATCCCTAATGGAAATTTCTAGCATTGCATTAAAAAGAGCGAAGAGTATAGATATGAATAATGCATATTATTTATTCGCTATTTTGTTTTTTTCAAAATTTTTTAATCAGGTTACCAGTCTGTTAGGAAAAGTTTAAGAAAAAGTTTCAAAAATAGTTTGGAATAATGGAATTACTTGCCTTATCTTTGCACTCGCTTTACAAAGGTAATGCATTAGAGTTTTGAAGAAATGGAGTCAGAATTGATGAATTTAAAACTCGAAAAATAAATTTTAAAATTTTTTTGAATTAGGATTTGGAGATTAGGAAATAAATTCTTTATCTTTGCAGCCGCTTTTGGAGCGAAGAAATCTTATGGAGTACTAGTATTTATAAGGCTTTAATAAGATTTTGAGTTCAAAAAAAAAGTTCAAAAAACATTTGCGGGATAAAATAAAAAGTGTTTATCTTTGCAGCCGCTAATCCAAGGGGGTTAGTTGAAAAAAAAAGACATTCTGGGGTTGTAAGATTTGAGGTTTTGGTCTTCGAAATTTTTTAAAAAATATTTCAATTTTTATTTGGATTTAGAAATAAAAACCTGTTATCTTTGCACTCGCTTTTCCGCTCAGGTTTTTGAGTGATAATGAAAGGAAAAAAACAGAACGAAAGCGTTCTTTGAAAATACTGAAAACGAAAAAAAGTTAGGTAAAATACAAGAATAAAACCTTGTCAATAAAATTTACGAAAACTTTGATACATCCAACGAGCAGAATTAAATAAAAACTTTTATACAACGAAGAGTTTGATCCTGGCTCAGGATGAACGCTAGCGACAGGCCTAACACATGCAAGTCGAGGGGTAACATTACTGCTTGCAGTAGATGACGACCGGCGCACGGGTGAGTAACGCGTATGCAACCTACCTTGTACAGGGGGATAGCCCGGAGAAATCCGGATTAATACCGCATAATATGATTTATTCGCATGAATTAATTATTAAATCTACGGAGGTACAAGATGGGCATGCGTAGCATTAGTTAGTTGGTAAGGTAACGGCTTACCAAGACGATGATGCTTAGGGGGTCTGAGAGGATAGTCCCCCACACTGGTACTGAGACACGGACCAGACTCCTACGGGAGGCAGCAGTGAGGAATATTGGTCAATGGGCGAAAGCCTGAACCAGCCATGTCGCGTGCAGGATGACGGCCCTATGGGTTGTAAACTGCTTTTTTACAGGAATAATTGCAGATACGTGTATTTGTTTGAAGGTACTGTATGAATAAGGATCGGCTAACTCCGTGCCAGCAGCCGCGGTAATACGGAGGATTCGAGCGTTATCCGGATTTATTGGGTTTAAAGGGTCCGTAGGCGGGCGATTAAGTCAGTGGTGAAATCTCAGAGCTCAACTCTGAAACTGCCATTGATACTGGTTGTCTTGAATTTAGTTGAGGTGGGCGGAATACGTTATGTAGCGGTGAAATGCATAGATATAACGTAGAACACCGATTGCGAAGGCAGCTCACTAAGCTAACATTGACGCTGATGGACGAAAGCGTGGGGAGCGAACAGGATTAGATACCCTGGTAGTCCACGCCGTAAACGATGATTACTCGTTGTGCACGATACACAGTGCGTGACTGAGCGAAAGCATTAAGTAATCCACCTGGGGAGTACGTTGGCAACAATGAAACTCAAAGGAATTGACGGGGGCCCGCACAAGCGGAGGAACATGTGGTTTAATTCGATGATACGCGAGGAACCTTACCTGGACTTAAATGCAGTTTGAACGGCTTAGAAATAGGCTTTCTCTTCGGAGCAAACTACAAGGTGCTGCATGGTTGTCGTCAGCTCGTGCCGTGAGGTGTCGGGTTAAGTCCCATAACGAGCGCAACCCCTATCGTTAGTTGCTAGCAGGTAATGCTGAGGACTCTAGCGAGACTGCCACCGTAAGGTGAGAGGAAGGTGGGGATGACGTCAAATCAGCACGGCCCTTACGTCCAGGGCTACACACGTGTTACAATGGCCGATACAAAGGGCAGCTACCAGGTGACTGGATGCTAATCTCTAAAGTCGGTCTCAGTTCGGATCGGAGTCTGCAACTCGACTCCGTGAAGTTGGATTCGCTAGTAATCGCATATCAGCAACGATGCGGTGAATACGTTCCCGGGCCTTGTACACACCGCCCGTCAAGCCATGGAAGCCGAGGGGACCTGAAGTACGTAACCGCAAGGATCGTCCTAGGGTAAAATTGGTAACTGGGGCTAAGTCGTAACAAGGTAGCCGTACCGGAAGGTGTGGCTGGAACACCTCCTTTCTGGAGTGTGGAGTATCGACAAATGTTTAGTGAATTAGGTGAGGAATTGTTTGACTATTTCCTAGCTTTTTTATTCGTTTTCAACAAATAAATCATACCATAACCCATAGCGTTAGGGTGTTTACACCGCTAAGCGTATAGGTAATTACAGTCCTGTAGCTCAGTTGGTTAGAGCACTACACTGATAATGTAGGGGTCCGCAGTTCAAATCTGCGCAGGACTACATCATAATTATTAATTATTAATTTTTAATTAATAATTGAAGTGAAACGTAATATGGGGGATTAGCTCAGTTGGCTAGAGCGCCTGCCTTGCACGCAGGAGGTCATCGGTTCGACTCCGATATTCTCCACAATAAGATACTATGATGTATTTGTAAAGTTCTTTGACATATTGAAAAAAAAATTAAAGTAGAAGTAACCAAAGTAAAGAAACAACGATTGATTTTGGCAACAAGATTGATATTTTGTTAACACAATAAGAAGTAATTAAGGGCGTATGGCGGATGCCTAGGCTCTCAGAGGCGATGAAGGACGTGATAAGCTGCGATAAGCTATGGATAGGTGCAAATAACCTTTGAACCGTAGATTTCCGAATGGGGCAACCCACTCAGCAATGAGTATTCGAAAGAAGGCAAACCCGGAGAACTGAAACATCTAAGTACCCGGAGGAGAAGAAAACAAAAGTGATTCCCCTAGTAGTGGCGATCGAACGGGGATCAGCCCAAACCTATATTGTTTCGGCAATGTAGGGGTTGTAGGACTGCGATATGAAGAAGCAAGTGAAGTGGAATTGTTTGGAAAGACAAACCGTAGAGAGTGAAAGTCTCGTACACGTAAGCGAAGCAATTCTAGCAGTATCCTGAGTAGCGCGGAACACGAGAAATTCTGTGTGAATCAGCCAGGACCATCTGGTAAGGCTAAATACTCCTGAGAGACCGATAGTGAACAAGTACCGTGAGGGAAAGGTGAAAAGCACCTCGAACAGAGGAGTGAAAGAGTACCTGAAACCGTACGCCTACAAGCGGTCGGAGCACTTTAGGGTGTGACGGCGTGCCTTTTGCATAATGAGCCTACGAGTTACTCCTCACTAGCGAGATTAAGCACTTCAGGTGCGTAGTCGAAGCGAAAGCGAGTCTTAATAGGGCGTAAAGTTAGTGGGGGTAGACGCGAAACTTGGTGATCTACCCATGGTCAGGCTGAAGCTCTGTTAAACCAGAGTGGAGGGCCCAACCCGTTGACGTTGAAAAGTCTTGGGATGAACTGTGGGTAGGGGTGAAAGGCCAATCAAACTGAGAAATAGCTCGTACTCCCCGAAATGCATTTAGGTGCAGCGTCAGAGTCGAGAGTTATAGAGGTAGAGCTACTGATTGGATGCGAGGGCTTCACCGCCTATCAAATCCAGACAAACTCCGAATGCTATAACTTATATCTGGCAGTGAGCCCATGGGTGCTAAGGTCCATGGACGAGAGGGAAAGAACCCAGACCATCAGCTAAGGTCCCCAAATGTATGTTAAGTTGAACAAACGAGGTGAGATTGCATTGACAGCTAGGATGTTGGCTTGGAAGCAGCCATTCATTTAAAGAGTGCGTAACAGCTCACTAGTCGAGCGATCTTGCATGGATGATAATCGGGCATAAAACATACTACCGAAGCTATGGATTTAGAAATTATTCTAACTGGTAGGGGAGCATTCTAGCGGCGCAGAAGCAGTGTGGTAATGCATTGTGGAGCTTCTAGAAAAGCAAATGTAGGCATAAGTAACGATAAGCGGAGTGAGAAACTCCGCCGCCAATAGACTAAGGTTTCCTGATCAACGCTAATCGGATCAGGGTAAGTCGGGACCTAAGGGGTAGCCGAAGGGCGAACTCGATGGACAACCGGTTAATATTCCGGTACCCGCTATAACTGCGATGGGGTGACGAAGAGATGATAACGCCGCGAACTGACGGAATAGTTCGTTGAAGGACGTATGCTATGATAGATGTAGGAAAATCCGCATTTAGAGCTGAAATCTGATAGTACAGCAATGCTACGGCAGCGCTGATAGTGCGTGTAATTTTACTTCCAAGAAAAACCTCTAAGCATCAGGTTATAGTGGCCCGTACCACAAACCGACACAGGTAGTCAAGTAGAGCATACTAAGGCGCTCGAGTGATTCATGGCTAAGGAACTCGGCAAAATCGTCCTGTAACTTCGGGAGAAAGGACGCTCACAGCAATGTGAGCCGCAGTGAAAAGGCCCAGGCGACTGTTTACCAAAAACACATGGCTTTGCAAAATCGAAAGATGAAGTATAAGGCCTGACACCTGCCCGGTGCCGGAAGGTTAAGTGGAGATGTTAGCTTCGGCGAAGCATTGAAATGAAGCCCCGGTAAACGGCGGCCGTAACTATAACGGTCCTAAGGTAGCGAAATTCCTTGTCGGGTAAGTTCCGACCTGCACGAATGGTGTAACGATCTGGGCACTGTCTCAGCCATGAGCTCGGTGAAATTGTAGTATCGGTGAAGATGCCGATTACCCGCAACGGGACGGAAAGACCCCGTGAACCTTTACTGCAGCTTTACATTGATTTTGGGTAAGTGATGTGTAGGATAGGACGGAGACAACGAAGCGGTATCGCCAGGTATCGTGGAGTCGCCCTTGAAATACGTCCCTTTGCTTACTTGGAGTCTAACGTCTAACGACGGACAGTGTATGGTGGGTAGTTTGACTGGGGTGGTCGCCTCCAAAAGAGTAACGGAGGCTTCTAAAGGTACCCTCAATACGTTTGGTAATCGTGTGAAGAGTGCAATGGCACAAGGGTGCTTGACTGTGAGACATACAAGTCGAGCAGGTACGAAAGTAGAGCATAGTGATCCGGTGGTTCCGTATGGAAGGGCCATCGCTCAAAGGATAAAAGGTACTCCGGGGATAACAGGCTGATCGCTCCCAAGAGCTCATATCGACGGAGCGGTTTGGCACCTCGATGTCGGCTCGTCACATCCTGGGGCTGGAGAAGGTCCCAAGGGTTGGGCTGTTCGCCCATTAAAGTGGCACGCGAGCTGGGTTCAGAACGTCGTGAGACAGTTCGGTCCCTATCTGTTGTGGGCGTTGGAAATTTGCGAGGATCTGACTCTAGTACGAGAGGACCGGGTTGGACTAACCTCTAGTGTATCTGTTGTGGCGCCAGCTGCATAGCAGAGTAGCTACGTTGGGCAGGGATAAGTGCTGAAAGCATCTAAGCACGAAGCCTACCTCAAGATGAGATTTCCTTTAAGGGTCGTTGGAGACTACAACGTTGATAGGTTGCAGGTGTAAAGGTGGTGACATCAAAGCCGAGCAATACTAATTACCCTAAGACTTCTGAGTGATAAGGTCAATGGCTGAATCTAACAAAGGTACTTTTTCTTTATTTTTTTTCGATATGTTATGATATTAGTTATCCAACTGTTATTAAAAGCAGTAAAAAAGGATACAATGATTTTAGGTGTTTATAGCAACAAGGTTCCACCTCTTCCCATTCCGAACAGAGAAGTTAAGCTTGTTAGCGCCGATGGTACTGCCGAAAGGTGGGAGAGTAGGTCGACGCCAACCTTTAAAAGAGTCTTATTCTTTATGAATAAGACTCTTTTTTTTGCTCTATAATCTGATAGTAAGCTTCTGAAGTGATATTTGTAGTCTTTGCTATTTCTATTTTAGAAGGTTGTTGAAAAGTGATAATTTTGCATAGATGTTTTTTTAGGATAAATATTGCTTTGTTTAAAATATTAGTTAATTTTGCAAATTGATTGTGAAATGCAATCTTTCAAAATATAATTATAAAATAAATAAAAGAATTATGTATTTATCAGCAGAAAAAAAGCAAGAGCTTTTCGAGAAGTACGGGAAGTCTAACAAAGATACTGGGACTGCAGAATCTCAAATCGCTTTGTTTTCTTACCGTATTGGTCATTTAACAGACCACTTAAAGAAAAATAGAAAAGATTACAGTACCCAACGTGCACTGCAATTGTTAGTAGGTAAGAGAAGAAATCTTCTTGATTACTTAAAAGCAAAAGATATTGAAAGATACAGAGCTATTATCAAAGCTTTAAATATTCGTAAATAATATCATATTAAAGCAATCCCGAGTAATCGGGATTGCTTTTTATATAATATAGCGACAGCTTGTTGCTTATCCAATAATATAGTGTGAATTTAACTACACAAAGATGAAAGTGATCGAAAAAATAATTGAATTAGGTGATGGAAGGTCCATCACAATTGAAACAGGAAAATTAGCAAAACAAGCTGATGGATCTGTTGTAGTAAAAATGGGTAAGACCATGTTGTTAGCTACAGTAGTATCGGCTAAAGATGCTAAGCCGGATGTGGATTTTATGCCTTTGTCGGTTGATTATAAAGAAAAATTTAGTGCACTTGGACGTTTTCCAGGTGGATTTATGAAAAGAGAAGGTCGCCCTTCTGATTATGAGATTTTAGTATCTCGTTTGGTGGATCGTGCCTTACGTCCACTTTTTCCAGAAGATTATCATGCTGATACTTTTGTATCAATTAATTTGATCTCTGCCGATGCTGATACAATGCCTGACGCTCTTGCAGGTTTGGCTGCCTCTGCAGCACTTGCTGTATCAGATATTCCATTTATGGAACCAATTTCTGAAGTACGTGTAGCCAGAGTTGAAGGTGAAATGATGATTAACCCAACTCGTACTCAATTAGAGCTTGCAGATCTTGATATGATTGTTGCAGCTACAATGGATAATATTATGATGGTAGAAGGTGAGATGGATGAAGTTTCAGAAGCTGAAATGCTAGAAGCTATCAAGTTTGCTCACGAAGCTATCAGAGTTCAATGTCAGGCTCAAATTGAGTTGACTGAACTTGTTGGAAAAACAGAGAAAAGAGAATATTGTCATGAAGATAACGATGAAGAACTTCGTCAGTTAATCGTTGATAAAACATATGCTAAAGTATTAGCTGCTGCAAGATTACAAAATCCTAACAAGCACGAAAGGTCTGATGCTTTCGCAGCAATTAAGGATGAGTTTATTGCAGAATATTCAGAAGGAAAAGAAGAGTCTGAGATTAACAAATCTCTAATTGGTCGTTACTATCACGATGTTGAGAAAGATGCTGTAAGAGAAATGGTATTGGAAGATCGAGTACGTCTTGATGGTCGTAAAACGGATCAAATTCGACCAATTTGGTCAGAAGTTGATTATCTTCCAGGTGCTCACGGGTCAGCTGTATTTACTCGTGGTGAAACACAATCTTTAACTTCGGTTACATTAGGTACCAAGTTGGATGAAAAGATTGTTGATGATGTCCTATATAGAGGAAAAGAGAAGTTTGTTCTTCACTATAATTTCCCTCCATTTTCTACTGGAGATGCACGTGCTTCTCGTGGTATTAGCCGTCGTGAAGTAGGTCACGGTAACCTTGCATTTCGCGCACTTAAGGGTATGATTCCTGAAGACTCTCCTTATGCAATTCGTGTTGTTTCTGATATACTAGAATCAAATGGTTCGTCATCAATGGCAACTGTTTGTGCTGGAACTTTAGCTTTAATGGATGCTGGTATTCAAATTAAAAAGCCGGTAACTGGTATTGCAATGGGATTGATATCTACTGCAGGGGCTGAAAAATATGCGGTGCTTTCTGATATCTTAGGTGATGAAGATCACTTGGGAGATATGGACTTTAAAGTAACAGGTACTAAAGATGGTATTACTGCTACTCAAATGGATATTAAAGTAGATGGCCTTCCTTATGAAGTATTAGAGCAAGCATTGATGCAAGCTCGTGATGGTCGTTTACATATTTTAGATAAGATTTCTGAAACTATTGAAGCTCCTCGTGAAGATCTTAAACCTCATGCTCCAAGAATTGTATCACTTTCTATTCCTAAGGATATGATTGGTGCTGTAATAGGACCAGGTGGTAAGATTATTCAGGAAATTCAGGAAACTTCGGGTGCTGTTATTGTTATTGAAGAGGTCGATGGACAAGGTGTTGTTGATATTTCAGCAGACAATAAAGAGGCAATTGATATTGCATTGGGTCGTATTAAAGGAATAACAGCTGTTCCTGAGGTAGGAACTGTTTACAAAGGAAAAGTAAAGTCTATTGTTACTTTTGGTGCTTTTGTTGAAGTTCTTCCAGGAAAAGATGGATTGCTTCATATTTCTGAAATTGAGCATCGCAGATTAAATACTGTTGATGAAGTATTGAAAGAAGGACAGGAAGTTGAAGTTAAATTGATCGATATCGATGCTAAATCGGGTAAATTAAAACTTTCTAGAAAAGTACTTTTACCAAAGCCAGAGAAAAAAGACTAATAATTTAGTATTGCTATATTTTAGAATCCCGGATTTATTCCGGGATTTTTTTTTATAATAACTGAATACTTAAATTAGCAGCTCAAAAGAAATTAATAATGGAAGAAAATTGGCTTGATAAAATATCTAACAAAGTTGATCAACAAGCACAAGAATTTATTTCGGTGCGTGATTATAGGTTCTATCAAATTGAAAAATTAAAGAGAATTGCCGCCTTATTAGAGAAACAAACTTCTTGTTTAGATTGTAAATATGCAAAAGAAGAGTTGAATGCTATAGTAAATGATTTAGATCGCTTAATTAATAAATCGGGCGTAAATCGTAGTGAATACGAGAAGAGGGTAGAGAAGATTTTGAAGCATTTAAAAGAAGAACATCAAATTTATCAACAACATCATTTTACTTATACCTATTCGGGAGTTTATTTGTTAGTGGGTGTTGTTTTTGGACTTTTACTATCTTATGGTGTATACTATTATTTTAACCCTACAATTTTCTTTTTATGCTCAGGTATTAGCCTTATTGTAGGAAATTTTTTAGGATCTAAAAAAGATAGAGCTTGTAAACGATCAGGAAAACAAATTTAGGATTTTAATGAGGTATATTGTACTTTAGATTAACTAGTTAAATTACAAATAATACTTCTATTAATTCTAATTTTTTTCAATATGAAATACCTTATTTTATCAATAATTGCTTGCCTGATTATGGGAGCTTGTTCAAATCCAAAAGAAAAAATGAATTATCCTTTATCTAATAAAGTTGATACTGTAGATGTATATTTTGATACTAAAGTTCAGGATCCTTATCGCTGGCTTGAAGATGATAATTCTGAGAAAACTAAAAACTGGGTAATTTCTCAAAATAAGCTGACCGATTCTTATCTCGAACAAATACCTTATAGAGAAAAAATTAATAAACGACTTACCCAAGTATGGAATTATCCTAAAGTTGGGGTTCCTTTTAAAAAAGGGGAGATGTATTTTCATTATCGAAATAATGGATTGCAAAATCAATCTGTGCTGTATGTTCAAAAATCATTGGACGAAGAAGCTAAAATTTTGCTTGATCCGAATACTTTATCCGATGATGGAACAGTTGCACTTGCCGGTATTGCTGTTTCTGAAGATAGTAAGTATTTAGCTTATCGAATTGCTCGATCGGGTTCCGATTGGAATGAATTGTTTATTCGTGATATTGCGACAGGTAGTGATTTGGATGACCATTTAATGTGGTTAAAATTTTCTGGTGTTTCCTGGTATAAACATGGTTTTTTCTATTCTCGTTACGATGAGCCTAAAAAAGGAGGTGAATTGTCAAATTCCAATGAGTTTCATAAAGTGTATTATCACAAGCTAGGAAATACACAAGAGCAAGATGAGTTGATTTACGAGAATTCGAATTATCCAAAACGACTATATGGTGTGAATGTTACCGATGATGAAAAATATTTAATTCTTTCTGAAATGGGAGCAAGTCATGGAAATGCTCTTTATTTTCAAGATTTATCAAAGAAATCTTCGGAGTTTACATTAATTACTGACGAAATTGAACTGGATCATAGTATTATTGATGATGTTGATGGTAAGTTGTTAATGTATACTAATAATGGCGCACCAAAATATGAGCTTGTAGAAGTAGATGTTAATAAGCCAACCAAAGAGCATTGGAATATTCTTATTCCTGAAAAAGATAATGTTTTAAGTGGGGTTAAATTAGCTGGAGGTAAAATTGTAGCTTCTTATATGAAAGATGCTTATTCAAAAATTGAAATATTAAACTTAGATGGAACATTTGAATCTGATTTAGAATTACCAAGTATTGGAACTGCGGGTAGTTTTTCAGGGAAAAAAGATGAGAACATAGCTTTTTATAGTTTCGAATCTTTTACCAAACCAGATGTAGCCTATAAGTATGATTTTACAAGCGGAAAATCAGAAATATTTTATCAGCCAAAAATTAATTTTAATCCAGACGATTTTGTAACAGAACAGAAGTTTTATATTAGTAAGGATGGGACTAAAATTCCTATGTTTATTGTGCATAAGAAAGGAATTAAATTAGATGGTAATAATCCGTGTTTACTATATGGTTATGGAGGATTTAATGTAAGTCTTACTCCTTATTTTACACCACGAAGATTGGTTTGGCTTGAGAATGGTGGAATTTATGTAGTCGCTAATTTGAGAGGTGGCGGAGAATATGGAGAAGACTGGCATCAGGCAGGAACTAAGATGAATAAGCAAAATGTATTCGACGATTGTATTTCGGCAGCAGAATATTTAATTGATAATAAATATACGAATCCCAATAAACTTGCCTTAAAAGGTGGTTCGAATGGCGGTTTACTTGTGGGAGCAGTTATTAATCAGCGACCTGATCTGTTTAAGGTAGCCATACCCGAAGTTGGTGTTATGGATATGTTGCGATATCATAAGTTTACAATAGGTTGGGCTTGGGCTGGTGATTATGGAACTAGTGCAGATAGTAAAGAAATGTTTAATTATTTGCTAAAATATTCACCAGTTCATAATATTAAGGATATTAATTATCCTGCCATAATGGTAACTACTGCTGATCATGATGATCGTGTTGTTCCTGCTCACTCATTTAAATATATTGCTACTCTACAAGAAAAATATTCCGGAAATAATCCTGTGCTTATACGAATTGAGTCTAAAGCAGGACATGGAGGTGGAATGCCAACATCAAAACAAATTGAGGAATATACTGATATTTGGTCATTTATTTTTTACAATATGGATATAATACCCGAGATTAATTAGACGTAAAAAATAATTTAGTTAAAAGAAGTCATTGTTAATATTTTATTAGCAATGGCTTCTCCTTTTTTTAAAAAAAGACTGATATTTGTGCCTCATTTTCTATTTTTATGTCTCCAAAACCGAAACTTGTTTTTAATGGATTATAACTTTATTGTAATAGAAGGAAATATTGGTGCAGGTAAAACTACGCTTACTAATAAAATAGCTGAAGAATGTAATGCCAAACTGATATTGGAGCAGTTTGCAGAGAATCCTTTTTTACCAAAATTTTATAAGGATCCCGAAAAGTACTCTTTTCCTTTAGAAATGTCATTTCTTGCAGATAGATATAATCAGTTAAAAAAAGAATTAAGCGAACGCGATTTATTTAAATCTTTTACCATTTCGGATTATTATTTCATGAAGTCTCTTATTTTTTCGAAACAGACGCTTCAGAACGATGAGTATACTTTATACCGTCAATTTTTTCATATTATTTACAATTCTCTTCCTAAACCAGATTTGTATGTTTATTTACATTCGAATACTGAAAAATTATTGAATAATATAAAAAATAGAGGACGAGAATATGAACAAAAAATTTCAGCAGATTACCTATCTAAAATACAGGAAAGTTATTTTGAATTTTTTAAGCAACAGCAAGATTTAAAATTTTTAGTTATTGATACTAACAACATTGACTTTGTTAACAACAGAGAAGATTATAGAAAGGTAAAAGACTGCATATTTAATGCTGAATGTAAAATGGGACTTAATAGAATTATTCTCTGAAAGGCCCGAATATTAAATAAAAAGACTGAATAAATTTAATTTGCATAAAATTTTCTTAAATTTGTTTCTAAACTGGATTAGAATTTTTAAAGTTAAATAATTAAGTAGTTGTTATGAAAAGATCAAAGGTTATTTCCTTAGCTTCTTTAGCGTTAGCTGGTGTTGTACTTACGAGTTGTGCCGGGTTAAATAAAATGAAGAAAGAAGCAAGTAACATCAAGTATCAGGTAACTCCTGAAGTTTTGGAAGCTCACGCTGATATGGTTGATGTAAAAGTTACTGTAAACATTCCTGCAAAGTATTTTAATAAGAATGTAGTTGTTGTGGCAACTCCAGTTCTTAAATTCGAAGGTGGCGAAAAAGCTTTCCCTTCTAAAACTTTACAAGGTGAAAAAGTTCAGGGAAACAATACTGTCGTTCCTTTTGAAACAGGTAAAACAATCTCTTATACAGGGAAAATTCCTTACGAGCAAGCGATGAGAATTTCTGATCTTGAAGTAAGAATGGTTGGTAGTAAAGGTGAAAAATCTGTTGATTTTGACCCATATAAAATTGCCGATGGTGTTGTAGCTACTGCTACTTTAGTTCAAAACACTCCTCGTAATATCGTAGGAAAAGATGCTTTCCAAAGAATCATTCCTGAAACTCAGGAAGCAGATCTTCATTACCTAATCAACAGTTCTCAAGTTCGTTGGTCAGAAATGAAAGCTGAAGATGTGAAAGCTTTAAAAGCTTATTTAGATGCTGTAAAAGCTGACGATAAGAAAGAATATAAAGGTGTAGAAGTTTCGGCTTATGCTTCTCCTGATGGAAAACAAGACTGGAATGAGAAATTAGCTGGAAAACGTGAAGTTTCTTCTTCTAAATACATCAAGAAAGAAATGAAGAGAGCTAAAATGGCTGAATATGCTGCTGAAGATTTCTTCAAATCAAAAGTTACTCCAGAAGACTGGGAAGGTTTCCAAAAATTAATGAAAGCTTCTAATATTCAAGATAAAGAATTAATTCTACGTGTTCTTTCTATGTACTCAGATCCTGAAGTACGTGAAAAAGAAATTAGAAATATTTCTGCTGCTTTTGACGATGTGAAAAAAGAAGTACTACCTAAATTAAGAAGATCTAAGTTTAGTGTAAATGTTGACCTTATTGGAAAAACAGATGCTGAATTGAAAGACCTAGGAATGAACAATCCATCAGAATTAAACGTTGAAGAATTACTTTATTCTGCAACTTTAGTTGATTCTGCTGATGATAAATTAAAAATTTACGAAGCTGCTAAAAAGCAATTCTCTAAAGACTGGAGAGGTTATAACGATGCAGGTATGATTTTATTCGGAATGAATAAAGTTGCTGATGCTAAGTCTAACTTCGAGCAAGCAGATAAATTATCTGCTAAAAACCCAGTTGTTAAAAATAACTTGGGAGCTGTTGAATTAGTAAACGGTAATGTTGCTGAAGCAGAAGTTCTTTTTGGAGCTGCTACAGGTGCTGGTAAAGAAGTAAACTATAACCAAGGTATTGTTGCAGTTAAAAAAGCTGAGTACGATACTGCAGTTAAACATTTTGGTGAGTGTAACGGTGTAAATGCTGCTTTAGCTAACATTCTTGATGAAAAATACAATGTTGCTCTTGATAAGCTAAATGCTAATACTACTGATGCTGCTATGGTTTACTATTTGAAAGCTGTAGTTGGAGCAAGAACTGCAAACAACAATTTAGTTTTCACTAACCTTGAAACTGCTGTTGCTAAAGATGCTTCCTTAAAAGCTACTGCAAAAACAGATATGGAATTTGCAAAAGTTTTTGAAGATGCAAAATTCAAAGCTATCGTTGAGTAATTGAAAATACGATATATATTTAAAAGCGATCCTTTAAGGATCGCTTTTTTTATGTTATTTGGCTAAAATATAGGGCGATTTTTTTATCTTAGTCCATTCTGTTAAAAGACAATAAAATTATGGAAACGATGGAAATTAATATTCCGCATAAAGTCACTAATAATTTTCAATCATTGGTTTTTTTTATTGATACAAATGAAAAAACCAGAAAATGTTATGCAGATGAGATTATTCTAAATTTTGCAGAAACCAAAGTTTTTGAATCTAACCTATTTTCTATTCTTGGGTGCTTAATAGGCAATTGGGAGAAAAGAAAAAACAAAGTTCGTTTGCTTAATATTCAGGAATCGATTTCCAATCTTTTTTATACCAAGAAATTAGTAAGAGGAGGTACTCGTAAGTTTCTATGGAAGCATTTAATTAAATGTCAGTATTTTGGTAGTTCTGATGAAGAAGTTTTGTTAGAATATTTAGAAACAAAGATTTTTCCGGAAAGGCCAGGTATTATCCTAAATCAACAACTGAAAATGGCAATTCAACTTTGCGTTGCCGAAGTTTTTAGAAATGCGTTTGTGCATGGTGCGTGTAGAGAGGTTTTTATTGCACATTATTTTTCGGTGTATAATCAGAAACTTTTTGTAAGCATTGTTTGCAAAGGAAAATCTATTAAGGATACCATAAAAGGTAAAGAATATGGAAGAAATGGCACCTCTGCAATTGAATGGGCTGTTAAAAGTGAAACAAGCTCTAAGACTAAACAAAATGGCATGGGTTTATTTACTATTCGACAGTTTATTGAACAGAATCAAGGAAAAATTCAAATTCTTTCGGATAATGGTGTCTGGAAACAGGTAAGACACCGGGTTTTTTCTAAAATGACAGAAAAAGCATTTCCCGGTACTGTAGTAACCTTAGAGTTTAATCTTAAAGAATAAGTTTATTGATGATAGTTTAGCTTTGAGAATAGATCCCAAAGCACAATACCACAACTTACTGATATATTGAAAGAGTGTTTTGTTCCAAATTGCGGAATTTCTATACATCCATCCGAAGAATCAACAATTTTTTGTTGAACACCTTTTACTTCATTGCCAAAAATAAGAGCATACTTTTGATCTGAGTTCGTCTTAAAATTTTCAAGAGAAATACTATTTTCTGCTTGTTCTACAGAATAAATTTTAAAATCAATTTCTTTGAGTTTACGGACAGCATCTTCGGTGTTTTTAAAATATTCCCACTGAACCGAATCTTCAGCTCCCAAAGCAGTTTTATGTAATTCTCTGTGTGGAGGTGTTGCTGTAATACCACATAAATAAACAGCCTCGATTAGTAAAGCATCGGAAGTGCGAAAAACTGAACCAATATTGTTTAAACTTCTTACATTATCTAAAACAATAATAATAGGAGTTTTTTCCGATTGCTTAAATTCTTCAATACTTTTGCGATCTAATTCGCTGTTTTTTAATTTTCTCATAATAAACTTTACTGATGGAAATTTAGTTCTGCACAAAAATAAAAAAAGGAATCTTAATGAGATTCCTTTATAATATATTTTGTGCTTTTCTTTACCATTTAACTGGTTTACGGCGAACTGGCATTGTCATACAACGAGCGCCACCACCACCTCTTGGTAGTTCTGAACCTTCAATTGTAATAGCATATTTTTCGTAATCAGAAATTTCTACTTTATGGCGAATGATATCTTTAGCTCGTAAAATTTCAAATCCATTCTTGTTCATTTCTTCTAGAGTGTGAATGTTTCTGCCATAGCCAATAACTTTACCAGGGCCAACAGCAAAAAAGTTAGCTCCACTATGCCATTGTTCTCTTTCCTGATTCCAAGGATCGCCATTGCCACCGCAGTAAATAGGCTTTAAATCCATACCTAATTTCTTTAATGCTTCGAGCAGATTATTTTCACGTTTAATATTTAGTACTTTTCCGTTTTCAATAGTAATATGAACAGTTTGGTATTTATTAGGACGAAGAATTAATGGTTCGTAAACCATACATTTATCTATATCTAATAGTGTAAATACCATATCCAAATGGATAAAAGATTCTGGTTGACTAGGTAATTCCTGCACCAGAATATGACGTTGTTTTTTCTCTTTCTGAGATAGTAGTTGAGTTAAAATAAAATCGATTCCTTGAGTAGATGTTCTTGTTCCATTTCCAATTACCAAAATATCTTCACGCGCAATTAGAACATCACCACCTTCAATCATACAGTTTGGATCAATCACTTTTTTATCGATTGGATTAACTGTTTTGGTTTTAAATTCGGGAGTATAATCAAAAATTGCCTGCATAATTAATGATTCACGATCGCGAACACCATTAGCCATTTTTCCAATTAATACTTCGTCAAGAACAGAAATGGAAGCATCACGAGTAAAGAAAAAATTGTGCAATGGACGCATTGCGTAACGCTCTTTACTTAGAAACTTGGTTAGATTATCAGCTTTAAGCGGTACTCCTTCGATTAGTAATTTTGCAAGTTCAGTAGGTTCCTGATCTAATAAAAAATCTTTAATACAATAAGTGTTTCCTTTTACCCCTATTTGAGGTTCCATTTGGCAAACTTTATCAATAATATTTTCTTTGGCCTTGTTGTTTTTTAATACATTGGCCAGTAGATCTGTTACCTGATAAGTTTGGGAAATTTCTCCAAGTACACCGCTAAGTTGTTTGTATTCTTCTTTTGCTACAGCAAGATTTAAAATATCACTGTAAAGTGCTCTTTCGGCATTTCCGGGAGTCATGTTTTCAACTTCCGAACCTGGAGTGTGAAGGATAACTCCTTCCAGTTCACCAATCTCTGATCTAACATTTAATTCTACATACTTAGTCATGCCTGTTAAGTTATCTCTTGTTATTTAATGTTGTTTGTTGTAATAAATATTGCGTTTGTAATTTGCAAAAGAAAGAAATTTTTGGACTTTAAGAAAGAATTGTGTTAAGTAAATTTTAATTTTTATAAAAAGAGCTTAAATCCGTTAAATTATAACAGAATATGTAGCATTTACATTGATGCTTAATATAGTGCGATATGTTAAATTTACTTGTATAATTAAGAATTTAATATCCTGCAGCCTGACCATCTTTTCTAGATTCAGATGCGCCAAAGTATACTCCTTTTTGCTCGTCCCACATGATTGCCTGATATCCTCCATAACCTCCGGCAGCATATTTTATTCTATGTCCTTTTTGTAATAAGGCACGTATTTCCTGATAGGAAAATCCTGTTTCTAGATTAAGCCAGCCACCATCTGTCATTTTTTCGCCTGTAGGTTGCGACGAACCTTCGTGTCGAAGTCGAGGAGCATCTCCGGCTTCCTGCAGGTTCATACCAAAATCAATTAGATTAACAACAATTTGTGCATGTCCTTGTGGTTGCATTGATCCACCCATTAATCCAAAGCTTATGTAAGGTTTTCCGGCTTTGCTTATAAAAGCAGGAATAATTGTATGAAAAGGTCGTTTACCTGGTTCGTAAACATTTGCATGTCCTTCCTGCAGACTAAAAAGTTCGCCTCTATCTTGTAATACAAAACCTAAAGAATCAGGAGTCATGCCCGATCCCATTCCGCGATAATTACTTTGAATAAGAGATACCATGTTTCCTTCTTTATCGGCTACTGTCATGTATATTGTATTGCCTTGTTCCAGTTCACCTGCATCGTATTTTTTTGATGCCTGATTTGGATTTATTAATTCATTTCTTTTTTGTGCATATTCGTTTGATATTAGTTGGCGAATAGGAATATTCGAAAAGTCGGGATCACCATAGAATTTAGCTCTGTCCTCGAATGCTAGTTTTTTCGCCTCAACAAAAGTGTGAATGTAATCGGCGCTGCCAAAGCCCATTTTTGAGATGTTATTATATTTTAGGATGTTTAAAATTTGTAATGCTGCAGTTCCCTGACCATTGGGGGGTAGTTCCCAAATCTCAAACCCTCGATAGTTAATAGATATAGGATTTACCCATTCCGATTTGTGCGAAGCCAAATCTTCGTAAGAAAGAAAACCACCTTGTTCTTTAATGTATTTAGCTATAGTTTTTGCAATATCACCTTTGTAGAAAGCATCGCGACCACCTTTTGCTATTTTTTCGTAGGTATTTGCCAAATAAGGGTTTTTAAAAACTTCTCCTTTTTGAGGCATTTTACCATTGGGCATGTATGTTTCGGCAAAGCCTTTGTATTTTTTTAATCGCTTAGCACTCGCGTTCATGTAATAAGCGATTAACTCGCTAACAGGAAATCCATTTTTTGCATATTGTATAGCAGGAGCAAGAATTTTATCCATTTTTATTTTTCCAAATTTATCGTGAATAGTAAACCATCCATCAACACAGCCGGGAACCGATACAGGAATAGGTCCAAAAGATGGAATTTTACCATTAGTATTTTGTTTCAGATAATCTAGGCTTAAAGATTTTGGAGATCTTCCGCTTCCATTTAAACCATAAAGTTTCTGAGTTTTTGCATCCCAAATAATAACAAAAATATCTCCACCAATGCCACATCCGGTTGGTTCCATTAATCCTAAAGTGGCATTTGCAGCTATTGCAGCATCAATTGCATTTCCGCCAGATTTTAAGATATCTAAAGCTACTTGAGTGGCCAAAGGTTGGCTGGTACATGCCATTCCGTTTTGAGCAATTACCTCCGATCTTGTAGCAAAGTTTAATCCGGTTACTCTATCTTGAGCCTTTACCCATACTGATAAAGAGATTAAAAGAAAAATTGAGAAGAATTTTTTCATAGTATTTAATTTTAGGAAGATACCTTAAAGATAGAAAGTTTAACTTTGAATGATGTATATGAACTGGTGTTTTAAAATAGGGCTTTTTATTATTCTGTTATTTTCCTTTTCGGATATGGTAGAAGCAGAGAATTTGTGCGAATTTGAATTTCTTACAAATAGAGATACTGTTGTTTTTGCAGACACCAATTTACATGTAAATCTAGATGAAGTTAAAATTAAGTTTTACAAAAGAAAAAAACGGAAGCATTACAGAAATACTCGTAAATATTGGCGTACTGTAAGAAATATAAGACTTGTTTATCCTTATGCCGAAGCAGCAAATAATACCATTACAGCTCTTAATATGCAGTTGGCCGAGCTTACTACTAAAAAAGAAAGGCGAAAATTAATTCGTAAGGAATACAAAGGTTTAATGAAGGAGTATAAGAAGCCTTTAATGAAGTTGAAGATCTCTCAAGGAAAACTTTTGATGAAATTAATTGATAGAGAAACGGGTAATTGCAGCTATAGGCATTTAAAAGAATTGAAAGGATCTTTTACGGCTGTATTTTGGCAGTCGATAGCGGTAATGTTTGGTTCTTCGCTTAAAGCAAAATATGACCCACAAGGAGATGACTGGATGGTAGAAGAAATTTTAGATAGAATGAAGAGGCATGAAATAAGACCTCCGAGAAAATTATCGCCAGTTAAAATGGAGTTAAATAAGCCGAAGAATAAATAAAGAAAATTTGTTATCCAGAATAAAGTCTATTCTAAATATTTGTAAACTTTATCGTCGAATAATTCCGATTTCTCAATGTAATCGGCAAATTTTTTACGGTTTAAATCTATATGCAATTTTACGATATTAAAATTTTCCTCACGTTCTAATTCTATACTCATTCTGTATTTGTTCATTAGAACTTCGGTTTTTGTTTCCCACGAATAAGAAATTTTGAGTATATATTTAAATACAAAACTTAAAATAAGACTAAAAATTAAAAGAATTAGTTTACTTATCGCAATGTTTAGTACTAAAGGGAGTAGCATTAAAAATATCGGAATACAAGCTGCTAAACAACAAATACCAATTATCAGATTATTGTAATATCCCGAAAAATGAGCAATCTTCTTTTTTGTGGAACTGTAAAATACAAACCAATGAAAAAAAAGATTAAGGCTTAAAGAATAAAATAAAATGGCAACTTCAGGAGCCGAATTAAGGCTAAAAAATATAGCTATAAATAAAAATAAATTGGAAAGAATAAAAGGGTAAATGTGATTTTCACCAACATCTTTTGTGTTTCTATTTTTCATAAATAAGAATATAATATGTTGGCTTAAAGCTAAGAACTATAAGCCAACATTAAAAAAAATTACAAATCCATAATGGCTTTTACTACATTCTCTGCCCCTTCGCCAATTTGTGCAATGCTTGAGTCTAACATATAGCAAGGAGTGCTTACAATTTTATTTTCTTTATCAATAACAATTTCACCATGATTGGTATTTACATGTTTTGCACCGAGCGAGGTAATGGCTTTGGCAGTTTCTTCATCTTGTCCGATAGTAAGTTTAATATCTCCCAAAACTTTAGCAATTAAACTTGGTGAGATGCAAAGGGCACCAATAGGTTTTTTAGCCAAATGCATTGCTTTTATAGCAGTTTCAACATCAGTGTTAACAGAGCAATTAGCACCATCGAAAGCAAATGTGCATAAATTCTTGGCAACACCAAATCCTCCTGGAAAAAGAATTGCATCAAACTGTTCGGCTTTAAATTCTTTTAGGTTTTTGATATTTCCACGGGCAATTCTAGCCGATTCAACTAATACATTTCTTTTTTCCGACATTTCTTCTCCAGTAATATGATTAATTACATGATACTGATCGATATCGGGAGCGAAAATTTGATATTCACCACCATTTTTCGAGATGGCGTACATTGCTAAAGTGCTTTCATGAATTTCAGATCCGTCGTATACACCCGATCCAGCAAGAACAACAGCAAACTTTTTTTTTGAATTCATTTTGATATGATTTAGTTTTAAGAAACATGATATTGATAATAGAAAATTCGCGAGTTTAATTTTAAATCATGTAATAAAATAGAAAATACTTATTATGACAACACGTCGAATATTCATTGCAATAAAGATAGCCAATACAGAACAAATTAGTAAGATTTTTCGAGAAGTTAAGTACTATTTAAAAGATGAATGTATTAAGTGGGTAGATAAAAATACTTTGCACATTACTCTTAGCTTTTTAGGCGATACTGATATTATGAAAATTCCTGATATTAAAAATGCTTTAATATTAGCGGCCGAAAATATCTCTCCCTTTACTATTCAACTGAAATCATTAGGAGCTTTTTCAACAATAGAAAGTCCTAGAGTGATGTGGATTGGAATAGATGATGCCCTGAAAATTTATGAATTAAGAAATAGAATAACAGAACAACTTAAAGATATTATAAATGAAAAAGATACGAGGTTTTTACCGCATATTACCATAGGTAGGATAAAATTTGGGGTGAAAAATCCTAAAAAAGTGAGTAATATTTTAAATAGATATGAATATTCTAAATTCGATAAATTTTACATACAAGAATTTGTATTAATGGAAAGTAAGTTGACCAAATATGGACCAATTTATAAGGTGATAGAAAAATTTGATCTAAAATAGAGACACGAAAAGATGTTTTGACTTTTCTACTTAGAGAAGATGATGTAAATTTGAGCTACAAAAAATAAATAGATATGATTACGATAGAAACTTTAGTGTTTAACCACTGGCAGGAAAACACTTATATATTACACGACGAAACAAAAGAGGCAGTTATAATCGATTGTGGTGTTTTTTTCGAAGATGAAGGAAAAAAACTTATCGATTTTGTTGAGAGAAAAGGTCTAAAGCTTGTTAAACAGTTAAATACACACTTGCACATCGATCATGTTTTGGGAAATCAGTTCATGAAAGATCAGTTTGGATTGTTAACTGAAGCTCATAAAGATGATGAATTTTTATTAGCCGAAGCACCTAATTATGGAGTTCGTTTAGGATTAGAGAATGTTGTTGAACCTCCAGCAATAGGAAAAGCTATTAAGGAAGGAGATATTATAAAATTTGGTAATTCGCAATTAAAGGTATTACATGTTCCAGGTCATTCGCCAGGTCACATAGTTTTTTATAACGAAGAGCAAAAATTTGTAATTGCCGGCGATGTAATTTTTCGTGAAAGTATTGGACGAACAGATCTTCCTTATGGTAATTATGAACAATTAATTGAAGGCATCAAAAATAAGCTTCTTACTTTAGACGATAGCGTTGATGTTTATCCGGGACACGGCCCAGCAACATCAATCGGTTATGAAAGAACTCACAATGTATTTCTAAAAGGATTGTAATTTTAAAGCTTAAACCTCTTCTACCCGAAGGGGTTTTCTTTTTAGACGTAAATAATACACATATTGGTTTTAATAAAACAATTTATGGAAAAGCAGAGAAATGTAAACATGACAAATATCATCTTTATATCTATCTAAAATACAGAGCGTTGACTGTGTTGTTTTTTGGTTTTTACAATGTTGGAAAACAGTATTCGAAATCGTTCGCTTTGATATCAAAATCTTAAATCTTTTGCTAATTTTACATTCATAAATATATTTTAAACAACACCTAATTTAAACAACAATATGGCAAGCGAAAAGTTTGTTTCCCGTCACATTGGTCCTCGCAAAGGCGATATTAAGACCAT
The DNA here is from genome assembly GCF_963677195.1 of uncultured Marinifilum sp. Classification (NCBI taxonomy): domain Bacteria; kingdom Pseudomonadati; phylum Bacteroidota; class Bacteroidia; order Marinilabiliales; family Marinifilaceae; genus Marinifilum; species uncultured Marinifilum sp. The sequence goes on along the minus strand of NZ_OY781918.1, from coordinate 170,510 downwards.
GTTGGAAACTGTTGGCGCATCATCCTTAGATGCATTGATTGAAGAAACTATCCCTTCGGATATTAGATTGGAAAAAGCTTTAGAATTACCTGAAGCGCTGTCAGAATACGAATATTTCTCCAGAATTAAAGGAATTGCTGCGAAGAATAAATTATTTCGCACATTTATAGGACAGGGATATTATGATACAATTACTCCTGCTGTAATTCAAAGGAATGTATTGGAAAATCCAGGATGGTATACTCCTTATACTCCTTATCAGGCAGAAGTTTCGCAAGGAAGGCTCGAAGCTTTGTTAAATTTTCAAACCATGGTTTTGGATTTAACAAAAATGGAATTGGCCAACTGTTCTCTTTTAGACGAAGCCACAGCTGTTGGCGAAACAATGTTTATGATGCAGGGACTTCGTTCTCGTGCTAAGAAAAAAGCTGGTGCTAATCAGCTTTTTGTAGATGAGAAAATTTTTGCTCAAACTCTTGATGTGCTTACCACTCGTTCAACTCCACTAGGAATTGAATTAATTGTTGGTGATTACAAGACATTCGAATTTACAGATAAAGTATTTGGGGCAATAGTTCAATATCCGGCAGCTAATGGTAGCATAGAAGATTATGCTGATTTTGTTGAGCGAGCGCATAATAGCGAAGCTTTAGTTTCGGTAGCAGCCGATTTAATGAGCTTGGTATTATTAACTGCTCCGGGCGAATGGGGAGCCGATATTGTAGTTGGTACAACTCAGCGTTTTGGTATTCCTATGGGATATGGTGGGCCTCATGCAGCATTTCTAGCTTGTAGAGAAGCATACAAACGTAATATTCCAGGACGTATTATTGGAGTAACAAAAGATGCTCAGGGAAATAATGCGGTTCGTTTGGCTTTACAAACTCGCGAGCAACATATTAAGCGTGAGCGAGCTACTTCAAATATATGTACAGCTCAGGCTTTATTGGCTACTATGGCTGGTTTTTATGGTGTTTATCATGGAGCCGAAGGCTTACTAAGAATTGCCAAACATATTCATGCAGGTGCAGGCGAGTTGTCTGAAGGCTTAAAGGCATTAGGTTATCAACAAACTGTTGATAACTACTTCGATACTTTAGAAATTATAATTCCTGCGGGAGTTTCTATGGATGAAATTAAAAAGGAAGCTTTAAAGGCTGAGTTTAATTTCCGTTACATAAATGAAAATACAATTGGTTTTTCTGCAGATGAGAAAATCAGTAAAGAAGAGATCAATAACATTTTAAATATTTTTGCAAAAGCTGCTGGAAAAGAAGTGAAAGTAAAAGAACTTGAAGAGAAAATATATTTCGATGATAAGTTCTCCAGAACCAGCGATTTCTTAACTCTTGATGTTTTTAATCGTTATCGATCGGAGACAGCAATGATGCGTTACATTAAAAATCTGGAAAGAAAAGACATAGGTTTACAGACTTCTATGATTTCTTTAGGATCGTGTACAATGAAATTGAATGCTGCAGTTGAGATGTTACCAATTAGTTGGCCCGAGTTTGGAGGAATTCACCCTTTTGTACCAAAAGATCAAGTGAATGGCTATACCGAATTAATTGCCGACTTAGAGCAGTGGCTTTCTGTTATAACCGGTTTTGCCGGATGTACTTTACAGCCTAATTCGGGTGCTGCAGGTGAATATACTGGTTTAATGGTAATTCGTCAGTATCATATTTCGAGAGGCGATGATCATAGAAATATTGTATTAATTCCTTCTTCGGCTCACGGAACCAATCCTGCATCGGTTACTATGGCAGGAATGAAACCTGTAATTGTAAATTGCGATGAAAATGGTAATGTGCAGTTCGACGATTTAAAAGCAAAAGCCGAAAAGCATAAGGATAATTTATGTGCTTACATGATTACTTATCCTTCTACTCATGGTGTTTTTGAGTCGGGAATTAAAGAGATGATGAATCTGATTCATGAAAATGGTGGACAGGTTTATATGGATGGTGCAAATATGAATGCTCAGGTTGGATTAACTAATCCTGGAGTTATTGGTGCCGATGTTTGTCATTTAAATCTTCATAAAACATTTGCAATACCTCACGGTGGTGGTGGTCCGGGTGTTGGTCCAATTTGTGTTGCCAAACATCTGGTTCAATTCTTACCTTCTCATAAATATGTGAAAACTGGTGGTGAAAATGGAATTACTGCAGTTTCGGCAGCACCTTTCGGATCGGCAAGTGTATTACCTGTTACTTATGGTTATATTGCGATGCTGGGTGCCGATGGATTAGAAGAAGTTACAAAAATGGCAATTTTAAATGCTAATTATCTGGCTTCTTCATTCGAAAAAATGAACTTTAAGATTTTATATAAAGGTGCCAAAGGACGAGTAGGTCACGAAATGATTTTTGATTGTCGTGAATTTAATAAATCTGTTGGGATTACCGATTCGGATATAGCTAAGCGATTGATGGATTATGGATTTCATGCGCCAACTTTGTCATTTCCAGTTCATGGAACCTTAATGGTTGAGCCTACCGAAAGTGAGCCATTGGAAGAGTTAGATCGTTTTATTGAGGCATTGGCTAAGATCAACGAAGAAATGAAAGAAATTGAAGATGGTGTTGCAGATACTGTTGACAATGTATTAAAAAATGCTCCTCATACACAGTTGGTTATGACTGATGATGAGTGGAACCATACTTATAGTCGTAAAAAAGCTGCTTATCCATTAAAATGGGTTGCAGATAATAAGTTTTGGCCTACTGTTGGTCGTGTTGATGATGCTTTTGGAGATCGTAATCTAATGTGTACTTGTGCTCCTTTAGAAGTATATAGTGAAGAATATATTGATGTAGACTAATTAGTTTACGAGATAAAATTAAGAATCCGGTGAGTTTTTCTCATCGGATTTTTTGTTTAAGCGAATAACTTGTTGAAAGATAATACGAAAAAAGGAGGCTGCCCCTGCCTCCTTTTTAATGTACTATTACTAACCCTAAAATTTAACTATGAAATAATGAATCGAAAAATAATCCATTAAAATCTAAATACTATTACGCAGTAGTTTGAAAAATGTTCTAAATATTTTTCAAAATTAGAGGAGTTTTAAGGTTAGATTTTTCATAAAAAAGACAAATTTCCTTTTTTTATAAGCGATACAAGAAGATAAAAAAAAGATGAAAAAAATATATTTTTTTCATCTTTTTAATTATTTATAAATAATTACGATTCAATAGTTTAAGCTTATTTAAATAAACTAAAGTTTTATCATTTAAAATTCATTATCTATAACTAAGCTTAAGATATCTTTAAGCTTACGGTTCATTGCAGCAATCTGTTTGGGGATGAAACTATTTGAAGTCATTCCAGGAACAGTGTTTGCTTCTAAAATAAAAATTTCATTTTCCCTGATCATATAATCTACACGAATAATGCCTTTGCATTTTAAGGCATCATAAACTTGTGAAGAAAGACTTTGAATTTGTTGTGTTAGTTCTTTCGAAATACGGGCTGGAGTAATCTCTTCTGCCATATTTGGATCGTATTTGGCTTCATAATCGAAGAATTCTTTTTTAGGAAGTACTTCGGTAACTGGGAAAATAAGATTTTCCGATTTTGATTTTACTAATCCGCATGTAAATTCTAATCCATCAATAAACTCTTCAATAATAACTTCCTTTCCTTCTTTAAAGGCTTTAATTATTGCCGGCTTAAGATCTTCTTCTTTTTTTACTTTCGAGATGCCAAAGCTGGAACCATCGGCATTGGGTTTTACAAAACAGGGCATTCCCAATTTTGAAATTATATCACTAATGCAATACTCTTGGTCTGTTTTTAGTAATTGAGATTTTGCAACCTTAAATCCTAAATTTTCTAAATAGGAGTTGCAAGCATGTTTGTTAAAACTAAGAGCGCTACTTAAAACATCGCAGGTAGAGTGTGGAATTTGCATTAGCTGCAGATAGCCTTGTAATATTCCATTTTCGCCAGGAGTACCATGAATGGCAATATAAGCAAAATCAAACTTTACCTTAGTATTGTTATGGGTAAAGCTAAATGTATTTTTATCTACCTGGTAATAATTATTATCAAGTTTAACTTTCCAGCTTAAGCCTTGTAATTCAACTAAGTAAGGGGTGTATTTTTCTCTATCTAAACTATTGTAGATGTGATTTGCCGTTTGAAGCGAAATTTCAAACTCTGCGGAATCTCCTCCTGCAATAACTGCGATTATCTTTTTCATTGATATTTATTAAAATATTATTCTTCTCGTGCCGAAGTGTAATCTCTCCATTTCTGAATTACGGTACTCATGTCATCCGGAATTTCGGAATCGAACGATACGTACTCGCCAGTAACAGGATGTTCGAAACCTAATGTTTTGGCATGAAGAGCCTGTCGTGGACAAATTTTAAAACAATTTTGAACAAACTGCTTGTATTTGGTGAATGTAGTTCCTTTTAAAATTCGATCGCCACCATAAGTAGAATCGTTAAAAAGAGGATGTCCAATGTATTTAAAGTGTGCTCTAATTTGATGTGTTCGTCCGGTTTCGAGAATACACTCAACCAAATTAACATATCCTAAACGTTCCAATACTCTGTAATGTGTTACTGCATGTTTTCCAAATTCGCCATCAGGAAAAACATCCATTAGCTTGCGGTTTTTTAGGTTTCGACCAATATGTCCAGTAATTGTTCCTTCGTCGTTTTCCAGATTTCCCCAAACTAGTGCACGGTATTTTCTATCACTTGTTTTGTTAAAAAACTGCAGTGCTAATTTTGTTTTTGCTTCTTCAGATTTTGCAACAACTAAAATTCCCGAAGTATCTTTATCTATTCTGTGTACCAAGCCAGGACGAGGATCTTTAGAATTGAATAAAGGTAAATCTTTAAGATGATATGCCAGAGCATTTACCATAGTTCCGGAGTAGTGTCCGTATGAAGGGTGAACAACCATTCCCGGCTTTTTATTTACAATTAAAAAAGCATCATCTTCATATACAATATCTAAAGGAATATCTTCAGCAATAATTTCAATTTCGCGTGGAGGATGGCTTAATACAATTGTAATGGTTTCGTTTGGTTTTACTTTGTAATTTCTCTTTACAGGAGTATCATTAACCAGAATACAACCGCAATTAGCTGCATCCTGAATTTTATTACGGGATGCATTTTGCATTCTATCAACCAAAAACTTGTCTATACGAAGTGGTTTTTGGCCTGGATCCACTTCAAATCGAAAATGTTCAAACAACTCCTGATTGTTATCCAGTTCCTCCTCTGTGTTGAAATTTTCTTTTGGTTCCTGTTTTGTCATTATTCTAGGTGTATTTTTAGTATAGCAAATTGCTTAGTCTTTTTTGCAAAATTGAATCGGCTTGTCTAAGCTTAAGAGTATCTTTTGTAAGCCAAATATCGATATTGCTTCCAGGTTTTATTTTACGGTTTTCGTTATAAACCGGATATTGTTTAAAAACTTTAGCTTGTAACGAATCTATATGGTTTGTTACTGACTCATCGAAACGACTTGTCCCTAAATTTAGATTTGAAAGAATAGTTTTTTCTTTTGCTTGAGAGTAATTTTTTCCCATTAAGTTGGGTGCTAAAACACCATATATTTTTCCTCTTCCCAATACCAAATCAATTGTAGCTCCCTTGTTAATCATGCTTCCTGTTCCAATAGAGTCTCCTTTATATTTTGGGTAAAGAACCAAATTAAAAAACTGACTTTCTGCATATTCTACTCGTCCTATTTTAAAGCCATTTGTTACAAGTAATTCATAAGCTTGTCGAAACGAATTATCGATAAGATTTGGAAAGCGAACTTGTTCTGGTTTTTGCGAATTAATTGTTAAAAACAGATTTCTATTTCTTTTAACAATAGCTCCAGCTAATGGTCTTTGGTCTAAAACTGTGCCAGGAGCATATTTAGGGTTATAAATAGAATCATAAACAGAATGTCTTAAATTCTTCGATTCTATTTTTTTAGTAGCGTCTTCGAGGCTATAGCCATAAAGATCGGGAACACTTAACTGTTCACCATGATGAGTGTACCACTTTAATCCTGAAAGGGTAATCCAAATTAATGCAATGGTGATAAGCAAGGCAATTCCTATTTGTATGAGGAATAATTTGCTTTTAAAGAAGTTTCCTGATTTCATTTGTTGTATTTTCTTTTGGTTGGCAGATTACAAATCAATAGTCTGCTAAAAGCTTATTTTTATTATTACCAAAGGCAGTAGGTATAGTTACTGTTTTAGTATTTTACAAAAATAGCAGAGATTTTTAGATTTAAGAAATTGCGAATCAAAATTGCTCTTACTAAGTAAAAAAGCTTTTAAATAATAGCTCTTATTTAAGGTAAACTGCATTTGGTGGGTTTATATTTCATTTGTAGGCAAAAAAAAAGAGTCCCTTTGGAACTCCATTATTTTTTACAAACCAGCATAAATACAAAAAAGTAAAGAATAGATATTCTTTACTTTCTGTATATCGGCAACTTAATAAAATTAAGCTTTGTGTCTGCGTTCGCTTGAAACAGAAACTTTTTTTCTGCCTTTAGCTCTTCTACGAGATAGTACGGCTCTTCCGCTTACAGAAGACATTCTTTCTCTGAAACCGTGTTTATTTCTTCTCTTTCTATTTGATGGTTGAAATGTTCTTTTCATCGCGAAAAATTTTTATCTAATAAAGTTATTATATCCGTTGATTTTGGACTGCAAAAATAAGGTTTTTTTTAATCTAACAAAAGGATGATGGAAAAAAAATTAATTAAAGCTCTAGATGTACAACTTTTTTAGTTTCAAAGAACTCCTCCGAAAAGAAGTTTGTACACTCGAAAAGCATTACCTTATCGCCGTATCCAGCGATTTCTTCCTGAAAATCTCCTCCTTTAATATAGAGGATTCCATTGGCCAAACTATTTTTATCTTTTTGCTTACTGTTTTTGCGAACCATGTTCACAAATTTTGGGAATGCAGTAACGGCTCGGCTAATAATAAAGTCAAATTTATCTTTTACTTGCTGAACTCTAGTGTGTTCTGCTTTTATGTTTTTTAATCCCAGTGCAGAGGCTACTTCGTTTACTACTTTTATTTTTTTTCCGATCGAATCCACTAAATAAAATTCACATTCGGGAAATAAAATAGCAAGAGGTATTCCAGGGAATCCACCTCCGCATCCAACATCCATTATTTTTGTGCCGGGAGTAAATTGAATTACTTTAGCAATAGATAATGAGTGTAACACATGATGCAGATACAGCGAATCAATATCTTTACGCGAAATTACGTTGATTTGATTGTTCCAATGGGTGTATAGAGATTTTAACTGAGAGAACTTGTCCTTTTGATCCTCAGTTAAATCTGTAAAATATTTTTCAATGATTTCCATGCCTATTGTAATTTAAGTCGGCAAAGATAAAACTAATTTAGATGCAATGATTTAAGACCAGCTAAAAAAAAGAAATTACTTTTTCTTCGTTTTTTCTATTTTTACTTCCGAATCTTTTAAGTTGTTAAACAGCAATTCGCGGGCTCTAAATAGTTGTGCTTTTACTGTACCAATAGGCAGTTTTAGCTCCTGAGCAATTTCTTCATACGAAAACTCCTCAAAGTAACGAAGTTCAATAAGTCGGCGATACCTTTCTTTTAATCGGCCTACTTCGTTACGCATTATTTTTGCTTTCTGTTTTTTTATAAAATCCTGCTCCGGATTTAATCCGCTCGATTCTAAAGTAATGCTTCTTTCGTTTTCTTTATCATCTTTCCCATCAATAGAAACGGTTTTTCCTTTCTTTTTTCGTAAAAAGTCGATACAATTGTTCGATGCAATTTTAAACAACCAGGTACTAAATGCGTATTTTGGAGAATATTGCTTTATATTTTTAAATGCTTTTCCAAATGCCTCAAAAGTTAAATCTTCAGCGTCATTTTTGTTATTTACCATTTTTAGCAACATGAAAAATATGGCATCCTTATATCTTTTAAAAAGTTCTTCATAAGCTTTCTGATCTCCATTAACAGAGGCTAGAACAAGCCTGTAGTCGTACTGAGCTTTTTCTGAGAGGTTCGGATTTATTTCCATTATAGGTGTTTACTAAATATTAGATTTTGGATATAAAATAGCATTTTTATAAATGGCCTTAATAAACCATATATATACGAAGATAAAAATAAATTCTCTTCCTTCAAATCTCTTGTGATTATTTTAAAATAGTAGCTGTAAATTATTAAACCAATACAACATACTAGAATAAAAAAAACATAGAGCTTGGTAAATAAGAGTCCTAAAACAAGAAAAATTAAAAGTAATATTTTACTTAGGTGATCAAGGCTGGTTAAAAGTCTAATGTTTAGTGGTATATGTTTTCTGCATTTAAGGTAGGAGTTATTTGTTGTTTTCCATAGTTCTTTACTGTTATGGGAATCGAGAATAATTTTTGTGTTTGGGTTTAGTGAATTTTTAACTGCAGATTTTTTGCTGAGATTACGAAGAATGAGGTGATCGTAACCAGCCTCGAAATGAGCAAAGCCGGCAAAACCTTTTAAGGAAAAGAAATCGCTTTTTCGATAGCTCATATTATTACCATTTCCGGCATAGCTTATTCCTGTAGACGAAAAAGCAGCTATTTTTATGCTTTGCATTAATAAATCGAACTTCATAAAATTGAAGCAAAAGCCTTTTTTATTTTCAAAATTCGAATAAGCTGAATAATTACCTGTATTTATAGAGTTTTGCAACCAATTTTCATTAATTGGTTGGCAATTGATATTGCTAAAAAACAACTGCTCGTATTTGGCAGCTTTAATTCCAATGGTTAATGCAAGTTTTTTATTGTGACTAAATTTATCGTCGGCCGGAATTTTTGTTTTGCGTAAATGCGGATATTTGCTTTGCAGACGCTTAAGTACATTTTCAGTTTCGTCGGTGCTGCCATTATCTACTATAATAACTTCAAAATCGGGATAATTTTGGTTTAAAAATGCCGGAAGGTTTTTTTCGAGAATATTGGCCTGATTTTTTGTACTGATAATAAGCGAAACAGGAATAGGTTCTATTTTGTTATTCTTTTTGGATAGGCTTTTCCCTTTTCGAAAATAAAATATTTGAAAGGAAATGTAAGTAATGAACGATAGGCAAAATCCTACTATAAGAATTAATTGACCTGTGCTTAAAGAAAAATTATAAAGTGTATTCAAAATGTTGAATTTTATGAATTTCAAAAATACGTGATTCTTTAGGATATCGGAAAGTAAAAACAGGAAATAATCAAGCTGATTTAAAAAATACAAAAGTTGGTATTTTGCCATTTGTTTTATTTAGTACAGAACTAAGATTTATTAGTATCTTTGCTGCCGATTTTTTTGTAAAATTGGTCTTTTCGATTTTACATTCCATTAAAACAGTCAGTATGGATTTTAAATTACAAAATACAGATCCAAAATCTTCTGCAAGAACAGGGGAGATTACAACAGATCACGGTAAAATACAAACTCCAATTTTTATGCCGGTGGGCACATTGGGATCAGTAAAAGGTGTACATCAACGTGAGTTGAAAGATGATATTAATGCAGAAATTATTTTAGGGAATACCTATCATTTATATTTGCGTCCAGGGCTTAATGTGCTGGAACAGGCAGGTGGTTTGCATAAATTTAATGGTTGGGATCGTCCGATATTGACTGATAGTGGAGGATTTCAGGTTTTTTCGCTGGCAGATAATCGTAAGTTAACCGAAGAGGGGGCAATGTTTAGATCTCATATTGATGGTTCGAAGCATTTTTTTACACCCGAAAATGTTATGGATACCCAAAGAACTATTGGTGCCGATATTATTATGGCATTCGATGAATGTCCTCCTGGAACATCAAGCTACGAATATTCTAAAAACTCATTAGAATTAACTCAGCGTTGGTTAGAGCGATGTGTTAAAAGGTTTGATGAGACAGAACCTAAGTATGGTTATTCACAGACCCTTTTCCCTATTGTGCAAGGATGTGTGTATAACGATCTACGAATTAAAGCCGCAGAACATGCAGCATCGCTCGATCGTGAAGGATATGCAATTGGCGGTTTAGCTGTAGGTGAGCCTGTTGAGGATATGTATTCTATGATTGAGGTGGTAAATAATGTTTTACCTGAAGATAAGCCAAGATACCTAATGGGAGTAGGTACGCCGGTTAATATTTTGGAAGCTATTTCGAGAGGGGTTGATATGTTTGACTGTGTAATGCCAACACGAAACGGACGGAATGGAATGATTTTTACCAGCGAAGGAATTATCAATATAAAAAATAAGAAATGGCACGATGATTTTTCCCCACTTGATGCGAACGGAACTTCATTTGTTGATAAGGCATACTCAAAAGCCTATGTGCGCCATTTAATTCATTCGGGAGAATTGCTGGGTTCTCAAATATGTAGTATCCATAATTTGGCATTTTATCTTTGGTTGGTGAGAGAAGCACGCGAGCATATCAATGCAGGAACTTTTTCGGCCTGGAAAGATATAATGGTTAAAAAATTGGCTTTCCGTTTGTAAACTGTTTAACTGCAGTTTTAAATATGGATTTATTGGAAAGTTTTTTTTAGGACCATGTAGAATAACTTTTAAAAGCTTAGTTCTTAAAACTAAGCTTTTAAGTGTTAAAAAAACTTACAATAAATTAGAGTTAATTGATATTTGAAGAATATATTATACTTTTATTGCGGTGATTTTGGTTTCGATTATATTCGAAATATACAGTAATTAAAAATCAGGTTTTGAAAAAATTAGATTTATATATTATCCGAAAGTTTTTAGGAACTTTCTTTTTTGCAATCGTACTGATTATTAGTATTTCGGTGATTTTCGACTTCTCCGAACATATTGATGAATTTATAGACAAGGAAGCTCCTTTAAAAGCTGTTTTGTTCGATTATTATCTGAATTTTATTCCCTATTTTGCCAATTTGTTTAGTGCATTGTTCACCTTTATTGCCGTTATCTTTTTTACTTCAAAAATGGCATATAATACCGAAATTATTGCCATTTTAAGTAGTGGAATTAGTTTTAGGAGAATGATGTATCCTTATTTCCTCTCCGCATTAATTATTGGTATTTTTTCATTTTTGCTAAGTAATTATATAATTCCTCCGGCAAATCAGAAACGACTGGATTTTACAGCTACTTATATCAAAAAACAATTTAGAAATAAAGAGAGAAATATACATCGCCAAATTGAACCTGGCGTGTTTATTTATATGCAAAACTGGGAAACAACAAGTAATACTGGTTATAAGTTTGCAATGGAAAAATTCGAAGGCAAAAATTTAGTATCTAAATTAACATCGAAATATATTCGCTGGAATAAGAAGGAAGGAAAATGGACCATTAATGGTTATTTTATCAGAAATATTGATGGTGAAAAAGAGAGTTTTGAGAGTGGAAAAAAAATTGACACAACATTAAATTTTGGTCCTAAGGAGTTTGGACGGAAAAAGAATATTGTTGAGGCAATGAATTATAATGAGCTGAATGATTATATCGATCAGCAAACCATGCGTGGAGACAGTAATATTAATGCATATAAAATTGAGAAGTACAAGCGAATGGCAAATCCATTCTCGACCTTCATACTAACGCTTATTGGTGTTTCTTTGGCATCCAGAAAAATACGCGGAGGAATGGGATTACATTTGGGAATAGGACTATTATTAAGTTTCTCATTTATCCTTTTTATGCAGATTTCTGTTGTTTTTGCTACGAATGGAAGTATGAACCCAATGTTGGCTGTTTGGTTACCTAATATTGTGTTTACAATGGTAGCATTATATTTGTATCGAATTGCACCTAAGTAGAATCATTTTTAGCTATTTGTTTTGATTATCAAGATAAAGAGCTTATTTTATATAGTTTCAGCATTAGTGATATGAAGGAAAAGAATTTTTTTTCTAATCTAAAAATTACTAACGTTGTAGCTTGGAATTTCATGAGTTATTGAAATTCAACATATATAGAAATATATATTTTTTAACTAAATGTACAGATTATGTCATTGAAACGAAACATTCTTGATCTTAGAAAGAGAAAAGAAAAAGTGCTTCAGGGTGGCGGAGAAAAAGCTATCCAGAAGCAAGTTGCGATGGGAAAGTTGACTGCTAGAGAAAGGGTAACATCTATTTTAGATGAAGATTCTTTTCATGAGTACGATATGTTCGTAGAGCATGAAGCTCGCGACTTTGGTATGGAAAAGAAACAACTTCATGGTGATGGTGTTATCATTGGAACCGGAACAATTTACGGTGAGCCTGTGTGTATTTTTGCGCAGGATTTTACGGTAGCTGGAGGTTCTCTTGGTCTTATGCATGCACGAAAAATTACAAAAATCATGGATCATGCATTAAAAATGCGTGTACCTTTGATTGGTATTAATGATTCGGGTGGAGCTCGTATTCAGGAAGGTGTTAATTCACTTGCAGGATACGGTGAAATCTTTTTCCGAAACACTCTGGCATCAGGTGTAATTCCTCAATTGTCAGTTATTCTTGGTCCTTGTGCTGGTGGAGCTGTTTATTCTCCCGCGCTTACCGACTTTGTGTTTGTGGTAGAGAACATTTCTAAAATGTTCATTACCGGTCCTGAGGTAATAAAAACCGTTTTAGGTGAAGAAATTAGTATGGAAGAACTGGGTGGAGCTAAAGTTCATAGCGAAATTACAGGTAATGCTCATTTCTACGCTTTAAGCGAGTACGAATGCTTCGAACAAATTAAGAAGCTACTAACCTTCATACCATGGCACAACGCGAAAAAAGCTAAAGCATTCCCGCCTAAGCCTCCAAAGCCAGAATACAAAATTGAAGAAATTGTACCTTCAGATCCAACGCAACCTTACGATATCCGTAATGTGATTAAAGCAATTGCCGATGATTCCGATTTCTTTGAAATCATGGAAAACTTTGCGAAAAACATTGTTATTGGATTTGGTAGAATGAATGGTGAGACTGTTGGATTTGTTGCAAATCAGCCAATGGTGTTAGCAGGTGTATTAGATTGTGATTCATCTGATAAGGCTGCTCGTTTTATTCGTTATTGTGATTCGTTTAATATTCCAATTGTTACCCTTGAGGATATGCCAGGTTATTTACCAGGTGTGGATCAGGAGCACATGGGTGTTATTCGTCACGGAGCTAAAATTCTTTATGCTTACAGTGAGGCAACAGTGCCAAAAATTACGGTTATTATCCGTAAAGCATATGGTGGAGGTTATATTGCTATGAACTCTCGTCACATGAAGGCAGATTTCATGTTTGCATGGCCAAATGCCGAGATTGCTGTAATGGGACCTGATGGTGCTGCTAACATTATCTTTAGAAAAGAGATTATGGCGGCAGAAGATCCTGAAGCAATGCGTAAAGAAAAAGTTGCAGAATATAGAGAGAAGTTCGCTAATCCTTATGTCGCTGCAGCCAAAGGTTATATCGACACTGTTATTGAGCCTGAGGAAACACGTAATATGTTGTTACACTCTATTGAGGTTTCAAATCATAAAGTTGATAGAAGACCTGCTAAAAAACACGGAATTCCTCCATTCTAAAAATTATTCGCTATGAGCAATTTAAAAGAATTCAACGTTGATGGGACTATTTATAAAACAGAAGTAACCAAGAAGTTTGAACAGAGAAAGCCATGGGCTAAGCCTAACCCTAAGCATATAAATTCATTTATTCCTGGTACTATTGTTGAAATATTCGTTAAGGAAGGACAAAAAGTAAAAGCAGGAGAGAGTTTAATGATTCTTGAAGCTATGAAGATGAAGAACCTTATCGAAATGCCTTTCGACGGTGTAATTAAAAAGATTCATGTTAAAGAAGGAGAAAAAGTTCCTAACAGATTATTGATGTTAGAAATTGAGTAATCTTTCCGAATGGAAAATAAAAAATGGGATTGTTGTAATGATAATCCCATTTCTTTTGCAGCTTATTTTTACAATTGGCCTACCCAATTAAAATGCTCTTTCCAGTTTTGTCTCATAACAGGCTTGTCTGTAAACAGACCGAATATTGTAGATCCACTTCCCGACATGGCCGCATAGATTGCTCCCTGATCGTACAGTTCTTTTTTTAATTGCGACAGAAGAGGATGGTTTGGAAATATACTATCTTCAAAATCATTAGTGATATTCTCTTTCCACTCATCAGGTGGAAGTTCTATTAAGCTTTGTAAATTAGTACTTGGCTTAGGTTTTATTCCGGCATAAGCCTCGGGAGTGCTAATGTGGATTTCGGGTTTTATCATTGCAATAAAATATCCCGATAGGTTTACTTTGGTGGGAGAGAATATTTCACCTTTTCCCTGAGCAAAAACGGGTTTGTTAGAGATGAAAAAGGGGCAATCGCTACCTAACTTACAGGCCAAGTCTTCCATTCTGCCAGTGTTTAGGCCAATATTGTAAAAATAATTTAGCATTTTTATCATGAATGCCGCATCGGCCGACCCACCTCCTAATCCGGCTCCAAAAGGAATATTTTTATGCAGATGAATACTCGTTGAAGGTAATTCGTATTCCTTACGTAGTAGTTCAAAAGCCTTCACTACAATATTGTCTTTATCGGCAATATTTATGGCAATACCCGATGAGTTGAATTCAAAAGGCTCTGCTTTCTCTGATTTTTCAATTTCTAAGGCATCGCATAAAGTAATTGGATAAAAAATTGTCTCAATATTATGAAATCCATCCGAACGTTTTTCTATAACGTTCAATCCTAGGTTTATTTTGGCATTCGGAAAATTTAGCACCTTATTAATATTTGAGTTTGTAATTTTATTGCGTAAAAATAGAGCATTTGTCAAACTAAAAAAATCATGGATAGCATTTTTATTTTCTATCTTTGTCCTTGCATTCTAAAATTTTTCAGATATTTTAAAATCTGTATAGTTTTTTTTATTTGAATTTTGAAGGGTATAATAAATAGAATTTATGGCAGGAGCAAATAATTATAAAAACCAATCGAAAAAAAGTGTAGATCTCGATTACGGAAAAGTACCACCGCAAGCTGTAGAGCTGGAGGAAGCCGTGTTGGGTGCAATAATGTTGGAAAAAGATGCAATCATTTCGGTTGGAGATTTGCTTAATGCTGAGACCTTTTACAAAGATGCGCACCAGAAAATATATAAGGCAATTATGAATCTTTCTACTAAGGAAGAGCCTATTGATATTTTAACGGTAACCGAGGAATTAAAAAGAGAAGGTACGCTCGAAGATGTGGGTGGCCCGTTTTACATTACTCAGCTAACTAACCGAGTTGCATCAGCAGCACATATCGAGTTTCATGCCCGAATTATTGCCCAAAAGTACATTCAGCGTGAATTAATTCGTGTTTCTTCCGAAATTCAAAATCAGGCTTTCGATGAAAGTGTTGATGTAGCCGATTTGCTCGATAAAGCGCAGCAAGATGTTTTCGATATCGCCGAAGGTAATATTAAAAAAGAATCTGCTCACATTCGCCCTTTGGCCGATGAGGTAATTAATCAGATTGTAGAAGCAGGTAAGCGTCCTGATGGTTTAAGTGGAGTACCTTCGGGTTTTATGGCTCTGGATAGAATTACTTCGGGATGGCAAAAATCCGATTTGGTGATTATTGCAGCTCGTCCGTCGATGGGAAAAACAGCTTTTGTTTTGTCTATGACACGAAATATGGCAGTTACGCATAAAGCTCCTGTTGCAATATTTTCGCTCGAGATGGGAGGCGATCAGTTGGTAAAACGTATGATTTCCAGTGAAACAGAGCTTGGGTCGGAAAAGCTAAGAAATGGACGATTAGAAGATTTTGAATGGGAACAGCTGCATGTTAAAATAAAGGACCTGGTTGAGGCCCCAATATATGTAGATGATACACCTGGTTTGTCGATTTACGAATTGCGTTCGAAATGTCGTAGGCTAAAAGCTAAATATGATATTGGTTGTGTTATTATTGATTATTTACAGCTGATGACAGCAGGTTCTGATATGCGTGGTAATCGTGAGCAGGAAGTAAGTTTAATATCACGACAGTTAAAGATTATTGCCAAAGAATTAAATATACCCGTAATTGCACTTTCGCAGTTAAATCGTGGAGTGGAGCAACGTACGGGAGATGCAAAAAAACCAATGTTGTCGGACCTTCGTGAGTCGGGAGCAATTGAGCAGGATGCCGATATGGTACTATTTATTCACCGTCCGGAACGATATGGAATAACAGAAGATGCCGAAGGAAACTCATTAATTGGTATTGCTGATATTATTATCGCTAAACACCGTAATGGTGCGGTTGGTGAAATTCAATTGCGATTCCGTAATCAGTTGGCTCGATTTATGGATTTGGAAGGCGAAAGTATGGACCCTTTTGGTGATGAAAGTCCCGAGGATGTGAAGACCTTTAGCTCACGAATGAATCAGGAACCAGGAGGTTTAGATGATGTAAATGCTGGTTTAGTTGGAGGTAGCGACTTCGACGATGCTGCTCCTTTTTAGTATGCTATAAACTATATTTTTGCAGGCTTAATTGTATTAATTCTAAAATTCGCATTCATGAGATTTTTTTCAAAGTTGGTAATGACTCTTTGTTTTCTTCTTTGTGCTTTTTCATCCTATTCTGCTAGTTTGCTGATACAAATGGATGATACGCAAAAAAATCATCTGAAAGCTTATGGAATTGCTTTTTGGACTCTCGAAAAAGAGTATGAAATTCATTGGCTTTTAAATTATCGGGGAGGTTCTTTTCTTCTTCCTTTAAATAAGGATATACAAGACGAATGTAAGATACGAGGGGTTAGTTTTACCAATGTTTCTGATGCAGCAGTTGGTAAAATAATGAACGAAATTGCCGATGCCGAAGCAAATATGGATGCCATTAAGTTAGAGAAGGTTCCCTCAATTGCAGTTTATTCGCCCAAAGGCAAAAAACCTTGGGACGATGCTGTTACATTGGCGCTTACTTATGCCGAAATTCCTTACGATATAGTTTACGATGAAGAGGTGATGACTGGAAAACTAAATTCTTATGATTGGTTGCACTTGCATCATGAGGATTTTACCGGACAGCATGGTAAGTTTTACGGATCGTACCGAAATATGAAGTGGTATAAAGATGAGGTACAGACAAATTTAGCGAAAGCCAGGCAGTTTGGCTTTACAAAAGCTTCCGACTTAAAAAAAGCAGTCTCTAATTTAATAAGAGAATTTGTAGAAAATGGTGGTTTTTTATTTGCCATGTGTTCTGCCACCGATACTTTCGATATTGCTTTGGCAGCAGATCATACCGATATATGCAACGAGGTATTCGATGGCGATCCTATTGATCCTAATGCACAGGAAAAATTAGATTATTCGCGAACTTTTGCTTTTACTGATTTTAGTATAGAAACCAATCCTTATGTTTATGAATACTCCGATATTGATGTTACTCTTACCCGTAAACTAAGCTAGAGGATGAGGATTATTTTACATTATTCGAATTTTCGGCCAAATGGGATCCTGTACCAACAATGTTGTGCCAAAATCATAAAAATATGATTAAAGGCTTTATGGGACAAACCACTGCTTTTAACGAGAAACTAATAAAGCCAGGAGTGCTGATTATGGGAGAGAATAAGTCGGCAGGCGAAGCGCGATATATTCATGGAAAATACGGAAAAGGAACCTGGACTTTTTATGGTGGTCACGATCCCGAAGATTATCAGCATTTGGTTGGTGATCCTCCAACCGATCTGGATCTGAAAAAGAATTCTGCAGGATATCGCCTGATATTAAATAATGTACTTTTTCCTGCTGCCAAAAAGAAAAAGCGTAAAACTTGATCTTTTCCACAAATCCACACAAATTTCTATACCGCTATTTATTAGTTTAGAGCATTTTATTTGCGTTCATTTGTGTCCCATTTGCGTTTATTTGTGGATTCTTATTTTTTTGCGGATAAATTTTTTCTCTGGACAGATCCACATAAATCCACACAAGAATAGCTAAGTATTTGAGAGTTTTTTATTTGCGATCATTTGTGCTTCATTCGCGTTCATTTGTGGATTCTTTTTTTTGGATAAATATTTTTTTCAATTAGTGGAAGTATTTTTATTTGAGTCCATTTGTGGATAATATTTTTTCTCGTAGATCCACTCAAATATTAATGAGATTCATTTGTGATCATTTGAGTCTCATTTGCGTCCATTTGTGGATTCCTTTATTTTTTTTGATAAATATTTTTCTCAATTAGCGGGCGTATTTTTATTTGCATCCATTTGTGGATTCTTTTTTTAATAAATATTTTTTTCAATTAGTGGAAGTATTTTTATTTGCGTCCATTTGTGGATAATATTTTTTCTCATAGATCCACTCAAATATTAATGAGATTTATTTGTGATTATTTGAGTCTCATTCGCGTTCATTTGTGGATTCTTTTTTTAATAAATATTTTTTTCAATTAGTGGAAGTGTTTTTATTTGCGTCCATTTGTGGATAATATTTTTTCTCATAGATCCACTCAAATATTAATGAGATTCATTTGTGATTATTTGCGTCTCATTTGCGTTCATTTGTGGATTCTTATTTTTTTGCGGATAAGTTTTTTGTCAATTAGTGGGCGTATTTTTATTTGCGTCTGATTGTGGATAATATTTTTTATATAGATGCATTCAAATATTAATGAGATTCATTTGTGATCATTTGAGTCTCATTTGCGTTCATTTGTGGATTCTTTTTTTTTTGATAAATATTTTTCTCAATTAGCGGGCGTATTTTTATTTGCGTCCATTTGTGGATAATGTTTTTTTCTCATAGATCCACTCAAATATTAATTAGATTTATTTGTGATTATTTGAGTCTCATTCGCGTTCATTTGTGGATTCTTTTATTTTTTTTTGATAAATATTTTTCTCAATTAGCGGGCGTATTTTTATTTGCATCCATTTGTGGATAATGTTTTTTTCTCATAGATCCACTCAAATATTAATTAGATTTATTTGTGATTATTTGAGTCTCATTCGCGTTCATTTGTGGATTCTTTTATTTTTTTTGATAAATATTTTTCTCAATTAGTGGGCGTATTTTTATTTGCGTCCATTTGTGGATAATATTTTTTCTCATAGATCCACTCAAATATTAATGAGATTCATTTGTGATTATTTGCGTCTCATTTGCGTTCATTTGTGGATTCTTTTTTTTGATAAATATTTTTTTCAATTAGTGGAAGTATTTTTATTTGCGTCCATTTGTGGATAATGTTTTTTCTCATAGATCCACTCAAATATTAATGAGATTCATTTGTGATCATTTGTGTCTCATTTGCGTTCATTTGTGGATTCTTTTTTTTGATAAATATTTTTTTCAATTAGTGGAAGTATTTTTATTTGCGTCCATTTGTGGATAATGTTTTTTCTCATAGATCCACTCAAATATTAATGAGATTCATTTGTGATCATTTGTGTCTCATTCGCGTCTATTTGTGGATTCTTTTTTTTGATAAATTTTTATAAGATAACTCTCTTGTACTGAAGCCGTGTGGTTCCGAAATTAATCAGTAATCCAATTTTCTTATTTGTAGCTTTCAGATAATTTAAAACCTGTGCAATGTGTTCTGGGAGGATTGAATCGGTAGTTTTTAGTTCTACAATTACTTCATCGAAACATAAGAAATCAGCAATGTATTTTTTGCTCAATACATTACCTCGAAAAGCAATATCTAATATCTTTTCCTTTTCAAAAGGAATAAGTTTTTCGTCAAGCAGAATTGCAAGGGCTTCTTGATAAACAGCTTCTAGAAATCCACATCCCAATTCTGTATGAACATCCATAGCTGCTCCAATAATTTGGTAGCATTCTTCTTTAAAGGGAAAATCATTAGGTTTCATTTGTGTAGAATTAATTTTGTCCACAGATTAACACAAATATACACAAATCTTTATGCAGCTATAAGTTAGTTTGGAGCATTTTATTTGTGATCATTTGTGTCTCATTCGCGTTCATTTGTGGATTCCTTTATTTTTTGATAAATATTTTTCTCAATTAGCGGGCGTATTTATATTTGCGTTCATTTGTGGATTCCTTTTTTTGTCATTAGTTTTTTTATTTGATTGTGGAAATATTTTTTATATAGATGCTTCAATTTAGAGATTCGTGATCATTTGCGCGTTCATTTGTGGATTCCTTTATTTTTTTTGATAAATATTTTTCTCAATTAGCGGGCGTATTTATATTTGCGTCATTTGTGGATTCTTATTTTTTTTGCGGATAAGTTTTTTGTCAATTAGTGGGCGTATTTTTATTTGCGTCTGATTGTGGATAATATTTTTTATATAGATGCATTCAAATATTAATGAGATTCATTTGTGATCATTTGAGTCTCATTTGCGTTCATTTGTGGATTCCTTTATTTTTTTTGATAAATATTTTTCTCAATTAGCGGGCGTATTTATATTTGCGTCCATTTGTGGATCTCTTTTTAAGACAAAAAAAAGGCTGCGTCCCCTAAACGCAGCCTTCGAATCAACACCACTTGTATGGTCTAACCCAATATTTTATTAACCATTTGTTGATCTTTACCCAAGTAACTTCACTAACCCCTTAGAATTTTTATGAAAGTTAATACAAGCTTAAAGATGTTGACCGATACAATTGGCTTTGCGAACCTAATTGTATCTTATTACCGCTGCAAATGTAATTGAAGTTAACTTACAGAAATCATCTGATATGTTAAAATTTGTTATAAACTGTTGTAGAACATTTGCAGGAGCTTACAAATTGTAGTTAAATCGGGTTTTAAAGGATAAACTGAATTTCTTTTAAGCAGTTGAAACTCTCGAAAGTTGGATTTTCTTTGTGTTGCTTTTTGTTACTATTAAAATAGATTTGTTTTATGTTGTATTTTTTAGCTCCGGCGATATCTGTTTTTAAATCATCACCAATCATAATACTATTTTCGACAGAAGCGCCGGTTTCGGCAATTGCAAATTCAAATATTTTGGGCGATGGCTTGTTGGCCCCGGCATCTTCCGAGGTAATTATTTTTGTGAAGTACGAATGAAGATTGCAATTTCTTAGTTTTTTGTCTTGTACTTCGTTAAATCCATTGGTAATAATGTGCAGCTGGTAGCCTTTATCTTGCAAATATTGCAGAGTTTCATGTGCATACGGAAAAGTTTTGGTTTGCAATGGACTGATTTCGATAAAATCTTGCCCCAATTCTTTTGCCATTTCCAAATCGACGACTCCCGATTCTTTTAGAGTTAAATAAAACCTCCTATACATTAAATCTTCTTTTTTAATTCTGTCTTGATAATAGGCATTCCATAATTTCGTATTGTGATAATCGAATCGCGACTTAAAAAATATAAAACTCCCAAATGTGGCCTGCAGCTGATAATCGCGATATAGCTGCTCCAGAGTAATTTCAGAATTGGCATTAAAATCCCAAAGCGTGCGATCCAGATCGAAGAAAATGTGTTGATAGGTATTGTTTGTCATAGAGGTTTGAACTTTTGAAAAAGTGGAATTATAAAAAATTAAACAAAAATGATAATTTTGCGTAAGAGTAAAGCATATTGATCTTTTTAATTGTAATCAATAAAAATATATGCGCAAATTATTACTATATATATTCTTTTTATTTTATGCACTAAGCCCTGTTATTGCTCAAAAATATCCTAATATTTCTATTAGTGTTGATAAAAATAATATTTTAAAATCTGGGGGTGAAGCTATTGTAACTGTCAAATTAAGTAAAAAAAACAATAGTAATAATCAAACACAAGTAAATGTTAGCTATTCCACTAATGGAACAGGTTCGCAAAACTACGATTTTAAGTTAATACCTCCTGTATACTATAAGGGGTTTGGTAAAAACGAAACCTCATTTTCTTTTACGGTTAAAGGCGTGTATCAACAGTATGGTTCTTCCAATGTTAATTTGGTAATTTCTCTTTCTAATATAAGGAATGCACAGCTCTCTGGATCGAAATCTGTTACAATAAATATATCCGATGATAATGTTGTGGATAATATAGCACCAGTTTTTCAAAATCCGCAAGCAGATATTAGTGCTGATGCCTCGGGTGTTTACTGCGGGGAAATTGTAACTTACAACTATCCAACAGCTACAGATAATATAGAAGCCTTTTCGGGTACACTTGCAGGTTATTCCTATTTAGGTGAATATAACGATCATACCTACTATTATTCAAATGCAAGTGTTACAGCCCCAGTGGCAATGCAAAATGCTTCTGATGTGGGAGGGCATCTTCTTACAATTACAAGTGAGGGCGAAAATGATTTTATTAATAATAGAGTGGGGAATATATGGATTGGATTTAACGATTTGCTAAACGAGGATACATTTGAATGGGTAACAGGAGAATGGAGCGATTATACCAATTGGAGTGGAGGAGAGCCTAACGATTATTCTTCGGGTGAAGATTATGCCGAAATGTATTCTTATGGCACATGGAACGATTTGGCAGGAACTAATAGTCGGCGATACGTAGTAGAATTTCAAGCTGCTATAGTTGTTCAGACCGAAGGTTTACCTTCGGGTTCATTGTTTCCGGTAGGTACAACAACTAATACTTTTGTTGCTACCGATAATGCTGGTAATACTGCTACTCATAGTTTCGATGTTACAGTGGCCGATGTAAGCCCTCCTGAAATTACTCGTTTACTTGCCAATTATTACGATGGTATCGGTTTTACCGATTATAAAGAAACAATAGAAATTGATGAGCTTAACTACTCCTGGGGATATGGAGCCCCAGAGTCGACACTGGTTGGTAACGATCAGTTTTCGGTACGATTTACTGGCAGTGTAAAGGCTGAGCAGGCAGGTACTTATACATTTTATACAACTTCTGATGATGGTGTTAGACTTTGGGTAGATGGTCAGTTAATAGTAGATCAGTGGAACGATCATGGCACTACTATTCATAAAGGAACAATTTCCTTAAGCGAAGCACAAATTACCCCTATTGTTTTGGAATATTACGAAAATGGTGGAGGGGCAGTTGTAAAGTTAGAATGGGAAGGTCCGGGACTTAACAAACAGTTTGTACAGACAAATGGAACAGGTGTTTGCAAAGATATTTCTGTCGATTTAAGTACTACTGGCTCTTACATTTTAACAGTAGATAAGGTAGACCCAGGTTATGTTGATGCCTGTGGTATAGCTAGCAGAACTTTAAGTAAAACGAATTTTACTTGTAATGATAGTGGTGATAACAGTGTAAAATATACTGTTACCGATGTGAATGGAAATTCTTCTGAGTGCGAAATAAATGTAGAGATAACAGGAACTCCCGATAATACTCTTTCTCTTGGTGGCGACGAGCTGTGTTTTGGGCAAGAGGCAAATGTAACAATTTATGGGAGCGAGAGTGGGGTAAGCTACTCATTATATAATGGTTCTGTGCAGCTTGGAGTTGCTGAGGAGGGAACGGGTACCGATTTGATAATGATAATTCCCAAGACCGAATTAAATTTGGGAGATAATACCATTAGGGTGAAAGCCATAAGGGGTGCTTGTGAATTAAACCTTCAAAATACAGCAACAGTTAAAGTAAATCCGAAACCTTCGCCGAAAGGTGTCTATCATAATTAAAATAAGAAAATGTAAATTATAAGATGTTAATACTATTGATGTAGTGATTAATACAAGATATACATATATTTGTACTAATATTTAATTAAAATATTGTTCGTTTTAAGTTTTTTTAATATAATCTGGCCCGTTAAAAATATACCTGTATGATGCATACTTTACCCAAACCGAAATATTTTTTTATTAAATTCTCATTGCTACTTTTTTTTATTTGTTTGATGAGTGGTTCTGTCTTGGGGCAGGAGACTTTGGTTAAATATCAGTTCAATTATAGTTTGGTTCCTGATTCAGGAGAAATCGGTTCTCCTAGTATTACAAAAGCGAGTAGTATAGACTTTTCAAACTATTATGGTAATCCGAAATCTTCACTTGACACTAGGAGGGATAATAAATCTATTGAATTAACTATTTCAACAGTTGGATATAAGAATATAAAAGTGGAATGGGAAGGTGGTTTTTGGTATGGTAGTTCTAATGGAACACATCAATGGCTGCTTTCTGCTGATAGTGGTAGTGGATATGGTGGAACTTTGTATACCCAGAATTGTCAGGAAGATCAGTGGGATTTGGTATCGTATTTGTTGAGTAGTAGTTTTGATGATAATTCGAATGTTAAGATTAAAATTACTTCTAATGTTAATTCTAATAAAAATTTTAGTAGATATGTTTATCTGGATAATCTGAAAATAACAGGTGAACCTACGAGTTCCCATAGAGTAAGTCTAAGCGTTGGTTCAAATTCTATCAATGAAAATGGTGGAAGTGCAAATATTACAGCATCCATTCCTTCTGCTTATACAGATGATATTACCGTTAATTTAACTTATTCAGGAGGAAGTGCTTCTGATTATTCTGCTGCCAATCAAATTGTGATTCCGGCAGGAGCAACATCAGCAAGTATTAGCTTTACTGCGATTGATAATGATACAAATGATGGAGATAAAGATGTGTTAGTGGAAGTTAGCTCGGTAAGTTCTCCTGGAATCGAATACGGAACACAAGAGCAAACTATTACCATAACGGATGATGATGCGCCTTCAACAGCATCTATCGAAATTAACACACAAGATGCAAGTGTTGGAACTACTCCTGATGATTTGGTGCAAAATGTACTGGTAACAGGTTGTTTAATTGCAGATAATGTAACTTTTTCTGGTAATGCAAATCAAATAGGATATTTTAATCAGGGAGACTCTGATTTTCCCTTTGCTGAGGGAATTATTCTTTCAACCGGTAATGTTGCTAATGCTATTGGGCCTAATGATGAAACTGCCACATCTAGAGGCTTTGATGGTTCAGGAGATTCTGATTTAACAAGTATTGCTGGACAAACCACAAATGATGCTTCTGTTTTGGAGTTCGATTTTAAACCTGCTGGTGATGTGCTTCAGTTTAGGTATGTTTTTGCTTCTGACGAATATTCGGAATATGCTTGTGGTTCTTTTAATGATGTTTTTGCATTTCTTTTAAGTGGGCCTGGAATTAACGACGGTTCTCAGTCGGAAAATATTGCCTTGTTAGATGATGGAGTTACTCCGGTTTCTATTAATAATGTACATGGTTACAGAAGATCTAATACGACTGGTAAATATGTAGTTGATGAGAATGGGTATTATCAAGATTATAGTGGAACAAGATATCACTATGAGTATAGTTGGGTGGATGATAATAGTTGCCCTCCTGTAAATTCTCATTTGTATGTTGACAATAGCAGCAGGGAAAGTATTGTTTATTCTTCGGGAAGAATCAAGACTGTTTATAAAACGGCAGGAGCCTACGATATAGAGTATGATGGTAGGACCGTTGTGTTAACAGCTACTTTTACAGGAGTAACTCCGTGTGAGTGGTATCATATTAAATTGGCAATTGCCGACGTGGCCGATGATGCTTATGATTCTGCCGTATTCCTCGAAGCCAAAAGTTTCAAATCCAACGAAATTACAGTTGATAACATGATTGGATCCATTGAAGGAAATCAGGATGTGATGTATGAAGGCTGTGAGGGTAGTTTTATGCGTTTTATCAGAAGTGAGGATTACGACATTGATGAGGAAATTAATTTTGCTATAAATATTACTGGTACAGCAAATAATGAAGCAGGTGATTCTCAGGATTATGTGTATACCGAAGCTGATGGAACTATAATTGGGGATGGTGTTTTCCCAACTACCATTACCATTCCAGCTGGACAAGATTATGTGGATTATCATTACAAGGCATTAGATGAAGATGTTGTTGAAGATGATGAGACCATTACTTTTAGAATTGATCGCTGTCCTTGTGATGGAAGTGAGTACTACGAAAAAACGGTGACCATAATTAATTCTCCTAAAGTGAGTGCTGTGGCTTCAGCTGCGATAAAGTGTGAAGGGGCAGGAAATCCAACAGCTACTATTACAGTTCAGTTAATTGATGGAATTAGTTCGGCCAATTATCTATATAGCTTTGACGGAGGAGTTTCGTTCGACACCAGTAATGTAAAGAATATAACTAGTAGTTTGCCGGATGGAAGTGATCTGGTAGGAAAAACATATGATATCATCGTAAAAGATTTATTTTCCTGTAGTCACAATACTTTAAATTTATCGACTACAATACCAGAAATACAACCGATAAGTGCTAATGCAGGAGGTGATCGTAGCATGTGTACTGGACATGGTATACAGCTTTTAGGTAGTGGTGGAGTTTATTACGAGTGGACTTGCAGTACGGCAGGGATTGTTAGTAGTCATTTGAGTGATCCTAATGTGCAGAATCCTTGGATTGCTGATGATATTCCAGCTGGCACTTATGAGTTTACCCTAAAAGTGCAAGATCAACCGGGTGCTGTTCCAATCTGTTCCGATCAGGAAAGTATGACTTTAACGGTTTTACCTTCGCCCATAGTAAATTCTGTATTTGCAGGAAAGTATGAACTTTGTTCTGGGGAGGAAACTTCGCTTCAGGCAAATGTAAATATGCCGGTATCTTATGTGTGGAATCCTTCTAGTGGTTTAGATGATTATGAGAATTCAAATCCTATATTCTCTGCAGATGTTACTAGCGAAGAATCGAGAAGCTTTACCTTAACAGTGAAGGCTTCGAATGGTTGTACTACCGTTGCAAACCTTGAAAAGGCCATTGCGGTTTTTCCTAATCCATCCATCTCATTGCTTGATGCAACAAGCAATTTTTGTGCTGATGGAAACAATGGAGAGATACATATTGAAGCAACAGGTGGGACTCCGAATATGGATTCTCCATATTATAACTATGTATGGAGTCATGATTCAAGTTTGAATTCCCCCGATGCAACAACTTTAGGAGTAGATTCTTATACAATTACAGTTACAGATGCTAAGGCGTGTACTGATACTCAAACTTATAATGTTACAGCTCAGCCAACACCCAAAGGCATATTTACAGAATAAAATAATATAAGAAGGAAAAATGTAATAAAAATGATAAACAATTGTAAGCTTATGCATAGCAAATTTACAATAAATGAGAACGACTAAAATTGTAAGTATAGATTATAAAGAGCTAGCTTTATAAAATTTTCATACTAGTTAAACAGGTATTGGTAAAAAAAATGTAACATATAATCATTATATATTAGAAATGTGTTTTGTTTTTATTCACTATCAATATCTTTACAAAAAGAAAAACAAAAGCTTATTTTTTGTTTGTGCATTTTATTTGTGCTCGTTGATTAAGGATATTAAATTATAGATGTAATATCTTGTTTTGTTGACAAATACACACATAGCTTAGATGTATGTTTGTTTAATAATGATTAACTATATGATTTTAATGAGAAAGAAATTATTTTCATCATTAATGGCTGAAAAATAACTAAACACTTTTTAACATTTTGCGTATAGTTGTTTATATTTCGATAAATTTTATCTTATTTTAAAGTGTATAAAACTGATTTTAAATTAAAACTCAGCGTTTGAAGAAATTTTTACTTCATATAATATTATTAATTCTCTGTATCAATTCCGTGTGTTTTACTACTAAAGTAAGAGCTCAGGGATTTCCTGCATTTGTTTCTGAGCAATCGGTTTGTTTGGGCGATACCAAAACATATACTGCTTATGGTTTCGAGAATTCCCCTACTATGGTAATGGAGGTGTATAATTCTTCAGATGTTTTAATTGAAACCATAGATTCTGTTAGTTCAGTAATAGAGCCTGTTAGTAGTGTAAATTATAAAAAATTCACATTTACTAAAACCTGGGCAACTAGTGGTACTTATACAGTAAAAGTTCGCGAAACTAGTTTCGATGGTTGTGAAGGTGAAGGCGTTGATGTGTTAACGGTTACGGTTAATGATTTACCATCCGTACCAACAGGAGATGCCAGTCAGGCATTTTGTGGAAGTGCAACAGTAGCTAATTTAGATGCAACCAGCAGTGAAACTATAGATTGGTATTTAGTAGCCACCGGAGGAAGTCCATTGTCTACTGCCGATGCTTTATCAACAGGAAATTATTATGCCGAGGCTAGAAATGCAACAACGGGTTGTGTAAGTTCAAGTAGATTACTTGTAGCTGTAACGATAAACCCATTGCCAGATGTACCAACAGGAGATGCCAGTCAGGCATTTTGTGGAAGTGCAACAGTAGCTAATTTAGATGCAACCAGCAGTGAAACTATAGATTGGTATTTAGTAGCCACAGGAGGAAGTCCATTGTCTACTGCCGATGCTTTATCAACAGGAAATTATTATGCCGAGGCTAGAAATGCAACAACGGGTTGTGTAAGTTCAAGTAGATTACTTGTAGCTGTAACGATAAACCCATTGCCAGATGTACCAACAGGAGATGCCAGTCAGGCATTTTGTGGAAGTGCAACAGTAGCTAATTTAGATGCAACCAGCAGTGAAACTATAGATTGGTATTTAGTAGCCATCGGAGGAAGTCCATTGTCTACTTCAGCTGTATTAGCTGACGGAATAACTTATTATGCTGAAGCTAGAAATACAACTACAGGTTGTGTGAGTTCTGGGCGTTTGGCTGTTTCTGTTTCTACATTACCGAATACTACAATCACTCTATCTTCGGCTATTGGAACCGATTACCAGACTTTATGTGAGAATACTTCTATAGATGATATTACTTATAATGTGAATAATGCAACAGGAGTAAGTATTACAGCAGGGTCATTTCCTGCCGGAGTAAGTGAATCTTATTCAGGTGGGGGTTTTACCATAAGTGGAACACCAAGCGAAATAGGGGTGTTTCCTTATACTATAACAGCAACAGGAGATTGTGGTGATGTTGAAATGAGTGGAACGATAACAGTAAAATCTCTTCCAGCCATAACAATTACTGACGATTTCGCAATTTGTTCTGGAGAAATAGCGTCTCTTTCTGTTGATGATCCAAATGATTATTCCATGAAATTTGATGGGGTGAATGATTACCTCACAATTCCAAACTCTAATAGTATAAACACTTCGATTGTGAGTGTCAGAACGATCATGTTTTGGTTTAGACCTGAAAATACTAGTGATAAACAAGTAATGTATGAAGAAGGTGGGGGAACTAATGGTTTAGCTATTTATCTTGAGAATAATAAGGTATATGCAACCTATTGGAATGACAAAACGATTGTAAGTACTGTTAGTGCTGATATTAATTCAAATAATGAATGGAGTCATTTATCAATGACTATTAATACTAATGATCTATTTAAGCTTTATTTAAATGGAAAATTAGTTGGTCAAGTTGCAAGCGGAGCTGATCTTAAATCGCATAGTGGAGATATTTGTATTGGAAGGTCAATTTCTACTTTAGCAAGTATAGGTTCCGGGAATTATTTTGCGGGTAATATTGATAATTTCAGATTATGGAATTCTGTGTTCGATCAATCTCAAATTATAGCACAAATGAGTGCAGAAAGCACATCAGGAGCTATTGTAGATTATAGCTTTGATGATCAGGTTTCGTCTGTTACAAATAATGGTTCGGCAGGTAATGCTACTATAACTGGTGCTGTTTATGAATCTGATCATACCATTTTGTGGAGCCCTGGAGGAGCAACTAAATTCAATGTTGATGTAACACCTGTGGTAACTACAACTTATAAAGCGACACTTACTAATGAAACTGGGTGTGCTGTAAGTGATGAAGTGATAGTAACCGTTCATGACTTGCCAACACCTACAATTTCTGGTGCTTTGAGTGTATGTGCTGAAGATCCGGAAACACCTTTAGATCCAGATTTAATAAATACTGAAATTTATTTTACAGAAACAGGCATGAGTAATTATAATTGGACTGTTACTGGAGGAACAATAGAGGCAGGTGATGGAACCAATGAAATTACTGTGAAATGGAAAACAGCAGGGACTGGAACTGTTAGTGTAAATTATAAGAATACCAATGGATGTTCGGCTACAAGTGCAAAGAGTGAAACAATAACAATATATGAAAGGCCAAATCCGAGTTCTATTTTTCCGGATAATTAATAATAATATTAAACAAAACTATTAAATATTTAAATGCTATGAAAAAGCTACAATTATTACTTATGATGATGTTTGTGTTTGCAGGAATAGGAGTGCAGGCGCAGAATACTGGGGCGGAGCCGTTTGAAGGTTCTACTCATTCTTATAAGGTGACTAGAAGTGCTTCTTTGACAACCACACTTGCTTGGACCGTTGAAGGAGCAGCTAATGCTAGTGATTATACTCTGGAAGACGCAGATAAAGAAACTGTAATTGTAACATGGAATAAAGAAGGAAATTATACTTTAAAATTGACAGAGTCGAGAAGCTCAGGTGATGCTTGTCCAACTGTTCGTGAATTTGCAGTTTCTGTTAAACCAAATGCCTTTAATGTAATTGCCTCAATTGTTGGTAATGCTAATGGTTGTGCAGGTATATCCAATCCTGTAGCTGATGTAGGAAATGATAATTCTAATAGTAATGATGTTTTTGGACAAACCAGCAGAGTATTTAACGTAAAAATGGAAGGTGGCGACCTTACAAAAGACTGGACCTTCAAGTTAGGATTAACTGGAGCGAATACTTTTGATGGATACTCAGTTTCAGTTACAGGAGCGTCAGAGGTATCTGGTGTATATACTGTTGCCGGAGTAGCAGCAACAGCAACGGAAAGTAATGTTGCAACAATTACAGTTACTTACAATACAAATAAGCAAGCAGCTAATAACGGACAAGACCCGGATGTTGTAATGGAACTTACAGTTTCTGATGCAAAAGATGGTTCTGGCACATCTGAATCTGCGACTAATATTGCTATAAGTAATGTTGTTTCATATAATATTAATGCTGTACCAGCTACTACGCCAATTGTTGTTGTCAACTAATTCAAACAAATAATAAATACTATAAAATTAAAGCCTTATGAAAAAATTATTAAACTTAACATTAGCACTGGCTTTTTCTATTGTTAGTTTAAGTGCTTTTGCACAGGATGCAGAACATGCTGTTGGATCAACACACACGTTTAAAGTAAATGTTAGCGATCCAGGTGGAGATCATACTGGAAATACTTACGCTTGGACCGTATCTTTAACGGATGGTACTGATGTTACCGGTAAATATGCCTTTGTAGGCGATTCTAATGGAGTAGATGTTAAAACGGCTACAATTCAGTGGTTAGCAGCAGGTAATTATTGGGTTGATTTGACAGAAACTAATAAAAATGGTGCTTGTTCGACTGTTCGTCGTGTTAATATCCTTGTAACAGCAGGTGCAATTGATTTATTAGTTGTTGCTAGTGATGATAGTGGTAATAAGATTTCAGGTGTAGATAATCTAACAGATTGTAATGATATGTCAGGTCAGATTATTGCAAATGATGCAACTAATTTTGGAAACTCTACTCGCTACTTTACAGTTTCAATGTCTACAGATGCTCAGCCTTGGACTTCAGGAGCCTGGGGATTTGAATTTACTACTTCTGTAGCAGCAACAGTTACTTCTTCTGCAGGTGGAGCCGTTACTGGAACAAGTGTGGCTGTAGATGCAGGTACTTCGCAAGTTATTCTTGCTGTAACTACAGCGAATACTCCTGGGCCATCACCAGCTAATGATATCACTTTGAATTTAGTTGGATCGAATGCATTTATTACTACAACAGCAGGTGATGCAAGTGAGGCTGCAGGTAATGTTGGTAATAATACACCAGATTCGTTTATTATCACAGCTTCTCCAGAAACTACTGTAATAACAATTGAATAATAAGTGAAGCATAAGGCTTAAAAAATATCCTTCCCGGCATTGCCGGGAAGGTATTCAAAAGCCTAATTACTAATAAAGAGTAAAATTTAAATACAATTAATTGAAAAAATCTCTCATCCATAGAATTCTGCTTACACTCGCTTTTGGAGTGTTTGTGCTTGCATCAGCGAGTGCACAGGATGCTGTATTTTTGGTTGGGAGTACCCATAAGGCAAGTTTAGCCTTGCATGCGGGTAATACTTGTGAATGGAAAATTTACAAAGTAGCTGATTTTGCAGATCAAAAAGACAAAACATTGGCTGCAGCAGGTGATTATACTTTTAAAGATGGGAAGAATAAAATTGCAGCAGTTGAAATAACTTGGAATACACCAGGAAAATATTATTTAATCGTTGAGGAATTCAACGGTGGATTGGGTGGATGTTCTACGAGAAGGGCATTTGCGATTCAGGTAGATGATAACCTATTGCAAATGGAGTTTGCAGAAATAGAATCGAGTGATTGCTTCGATGGAAATAATGAAACATTACTACCAATTAAATTACAGGCAAATGCAACAAATGCATTAGCAGAAAATAATTATGATGTTACTGTAAATTACACAGTTTTACTGGAAGGTGTAGAAGTTGATTCATACACCAAAACATTTACCTATGCAGATGTAGGTGCAGACGGAGAGGTAGATCTCTCTGTAGAAGGAATTGTGGAGGAATTGGATAAAACCAAGGAGTATACAATTCGCATTAATTGGGCAAAAGATGGCTTTAATACGCCATTCAATATAGTTTCTGGTAAGGGAACACATACAAGAACCATATATCAACTGCCACAAACAGGAGTTATGGTTCAGCAATAAAAAGGAAAATCAGAAAAATCAAAAAAAATAAGTCAAACAAATAAAATTAAAGATCATGAAAACAAAATTCTACCAAATCGTTTTTTTATGCATTGCTTTTCTAGGAATGGCAAATGTTGTGAATGCACAGACAAAAGGAACTACGTACAATCCATTTACTATCGATAATGTGAATGCTTTGGCAAATACCGAGGTTGTAACCGAAGATTCGTATCATACCTATACTTATACGGGTGATGTGAATTTAACTGGTTCTACTTTCGTGTTTAAGGTAGTGGGTGGTACTATCGTTAACGCAATTGGAGATCCGACTCTGGCAACATTGGATAACTCTAATGGAGTAGGAACTCACTCCATTTTAGAAGTTGACAATAAAGCATCAATTATTGTGAAATGGGATGCTGAAAATGGAGATCAAAAATATGTTGCAGCCTATGAAATTTCGTCTACAAATTGTATCACTACAGGAGATATTGGAGGTCTTAAGATTAGTGTTGGAACGAAACCAACAATTACTCTAGCTTCAACAGATTTGGATGCTTGTTCTCAAGATGGAATTCCTGTTGATATAACTATTACTAATGGAGAGTCTCCTTGGACAGCAACCATTAATGATGGAACAGATGATATAACTTTCTACTTCTCAACAGAGGATGTATCAGGTGTTGTAGGTTATGATCACGTTGCACAAGTAACAGTTGCGTCAAATGCGTTTACTTATACTTGGAATGCTACAGGATATTTGAATACAAATGTTGATGGAAGTGATGTGACCTATACGTTTGAAGCTACTAAAGTAGATGATAAAATTACTGCCGCAGAAACTAATGATACTGGAATTATTGGAACTGAAGATAGCGTAACAGCTACTGTTCATCCTCTACCAGTTGTTGGTACAATGGGACAAGATTTATAATATAAATATTATAGCATAAGCTTTCTATAAATGAAGAAATTCTTCCAACATATCATTCTACTGATACTTGCTCTAACAGGAGCCGGATGGGAGGCTTATGCTCAAACCTTACCTGATGATTCGTGGACTTTGGTTGATGTATCAGAGAACTCTGTGCATTCTTATACCGTAACAGGAGATAAGAATATGGTTTTGCCATCCGAATTTGTGTGGGTGGTAAATGGAGGAACTCTTTATACCGATGCTTCTGCTACAATTATGGCTGGAGATGGAACAACAGTTCAAGTTAATGGTGTGGTAGGGAATAAATCAACTTTGTTTGTGAAATGGGATAATGGACCTGGTAATGGATATGTTTATGCTTATGAAATATCCAGCTTTGGTTGTCAGCAACCACTTACATTGCAAAGTAAATATACAGGTGTTAGGGTCAATAAAATTGCTGAGGCAACAGCGCGATTCCTAGCCGAAGAAACTGATTACTGTTCTGATGACGGGGAAATATTCCTGGGAGTAGAATTAAAAGGCCTGGCTCCTTTTAATCTCACTTACAAAATGGGAAGTGATCCTCCAGTTCTCTTAATAGTTAATCAAAAGGATTTATTGGATTTAGATGCAGATGGCGATACAGATGATTACAAATTGATTGTCCCCGGATGGACCGGAGCTACTACGGCAACCAATATTGTTTTCATGATCGAAACCATAAGTAGTGATGGAGCTACGGGTACAATTGGATCATTTGGATCCCATACGGTGCATGTTCATCCTTTACCAATAATTAGTGATATAGAATATTAAACAGACTTAAATAATTATAGCTATGAAAAAAATATTATTTGCAATTTTAATTTGTGCTGTATCAGGCATTACTGCTTTTGCACAAAAAGGAGAATTAATGTCGGCAACACATAATATTTATACAGGAATTGCTCATACCTATAAAGTTACGGGTGATGATGATATTAGTTGGGCAGTTTTTTCTAATGAGGATTGTACAACACCTGCTGATGCAGCGGCATATACTTTTACAGGTACCACTAACTTAACCAAAGAGCTAACATTAACTTGGAATGTTGCAGGTACTTATTATTTGCGAGTAAAGCAGTTAAATACAACAACAAGTTGTTACAACTATAAAACCTTAAAAGTTGTAGTAACTGCTGTTGATGATATGACTTTTGCTTTTGCAGCAAGTGCAACAAGCGAGGATTGTGCGGTTAATATTTCTGGTGCAGATATTAGCTTCGATGTAACATTGAGCGGACTTAATTTGGTACATGTATCTGGTAAGCAAGCTCAAATTGAATATGACGTTGATGGAGGAACAAAAGCTTGGTTAAATGTAAGTTTGACTGAAGGATCTGTACCTGGCACTTACTATATTACTATTCCTGCAGCTCAACTTGTTAGTACTACTCCAGAAGCAACACAATCTTTCGCTATTAATGTATATCAGTTGAAAGATGGTAATGGTGCTACTAATGACTTTACTGCAACACCAGTTACTCATACTTGGACTGCAACTGGTCTTCCAACTATTAGTGATATTGAATTCTAAAATTAAATAGATATGAAAAAAATATATTTATTAATCGTTTTAACCTTTGGTCTTGTGCACTTTGTTAGTGCACAGATCGACCAACAGGTGACTTTGGGAACTAGCCATAATTACTCTGTTGATGCAGTTACAGGTTATACTTATACTTGGGCTGTTGATGTTGCAGGTTCTGATTCGGATCTTAGTGCTGTTACAGGTAACTCTATAAGTATTGATTGGAATCAGACTGCAGGAACATATAACATTACTGTTTTTGCTACAGAAACAGCTACATCCTGTATTTCCGAAACCGAAACCATAACTGTAGAAGTTTTAGGTCAGTCGTCGGTATTATTTGCAGCAGCTGATGATGCAACAACATGTTCCGATTTAGATGGATATGCCGATGGTGGTGGTGCTAGTGGAGGAAGTAGCTCATTCTCTGTTGAATTTTCTGGTGGATTGGCTCCATATGATTTGATATATAAAATTGTGGATGCAACAGATACGCAAGTTGGAGCGGATATTACTGTGAATGATCTTCCTGCTTCAGCAACAATTTCTGTCGATAATCATTTCATTAATGATGGAACTTCAGCAGTTGATTATAAAGTTGTAATTGTTAGTGCAACAACTGATGATGGAGCTTCTGTATTGGTTGATGGCGATGTTACCAACAATACTAGAACTATTACAGTATTACCAAAACCAAGAATTACAGGTGGTATAAAATTTTAATCTGAAATAAAATATAAATGTTTAAAACCTTACTACATAAAACACTGCTTACCGCACTGCTAATCCTCATGGGAGGATTGGCGGCTGTGGCGCAGCAGTATGTAGCTAAGGGAACAACATTAAATTTTAAAGTAGATAGTATTGGTGGAATAAAATACCATTGGTCGGTAACACATACTACTAAGGGAGATGTTGCTTATTTGCCATCAAAGACTTTCGAATCGGGCGATTATCAGTTTAACGATGCCGGTACTTACGAGGTGAAGGTGTATCCTGAGGATTTGGGTACTTCTTGTTTTGGCGAAGCTTTAAGCATGCTTGTGGTTGTTGATGAAGCTACACCTACAGCTGTATTTGAAGAACTGGAAGTGCCTTATGTATGTGCTCAGAATAATGGTGGAGATGTTAATAGTAAACTAAGTGTTACTGTAAATTACGAAGGACCTAAGCCATGGACCTTTAAATATTCGGTAGATCGAGACCCTGCCGTTATGCCGGAGGGTGCCGATGAAATATATACGAATACCTTCGATTTTGAAATCGAGATTCCTAACGATTCGGGCAAACAGAAAACATCTGAGATTCTTTTGGTAGAAGCCAAAACAATAAGCGGAATAGCAGTTGAAGAAGATTTGGATAATCAAACACTTTTTGTGAATGTTTATGCGCTTCCTAATACCGAATTTGTCGATTACGAACCAGTTATTCAGGCCGGAACACTTCAGGCTTATACGGCACGAGTAGAGTTTGCCGAGAAGTATGAAATTTTTGTTCCTGATGGAGCTGTTGTAATGAATGAGAGTACGGTTTTGGAATCAGATGATTTTCATAAGTTGTTAAGTTTCGATGTGCAATGGGGAAATACTACTGGCGATTATCAGGTTAAACTGATAGAGCGTAATAATTTCGATTGTGCGGGAGATACTGTATATGCTAATGTAAAAGTTGTGGAGTCGTTCTCTGTTAGCTTAGGCGATGATTTAAGTTTCTGTGCTGGCGAAAGTCGTACTTTAACACCAGTTATGGATTTAGATGGAGATTATTCTTTCCTATGGTCCGATGGATCTACAGAACCAACATTAACGGTTAGCGAAAGCAGATCTTACTCAGTTACAGTTACCGATGCCATTTCAGGAAAGCAATCTACTGCATCTGTTAATGTTACATTATTAGAAGCTCCTATTGTCGATTTAGGTCCTGATTATCAACTGGCCGATGCCGAAATACTAAGGCTCGATGCTCAAAATGCAGGTTTGGATTATCTGTGGTCTACTACAGAAACAACACAAACAATACAGGTAAATACTAGTGGCACTTATAGTGTTACTGTAACCAATGCCAATGGCTGTTCGGCAAGCGACGAAATTATTGTTAGCAGCGTAAGCGATGTATTTGCAATTAATTTAGGTGATGATGAGGATATTTGTGAAGGCCGTGATATTGTATTGAATCCGGAACCAAATATATCTCAAGAATATACTTACTTATGGTCTAATGGAGCTGCTACTTCAACATTAACAGTTAGCGAATCGGGTACCTATTGGGTAACAGTTCGCGATGAGGCAGGTAACGAGCAAACCGATACAATTGTAGTTACAGTACATCCTCTTCCTATTGTTGATCTTGGCGATGATTTAGTATTATACGATGGAGAAACAGCTACACTGGATGCCGGCGAAGAAGGTCTGAATGGATCTTATGAGTGGAATACCAGTGAAACAAGTCAGACTATCACAGTAAGTGAGGAAAATGTATACACTGTACTTGTAACAAACGAATACGGATGTTACAGCACCGATGAAGTAAGTGTAATTAAGAAAGATGGTCATAAATTCACAGTTGATTTAGGTGGCGATCCTAGTCCAATTTGTGAAGGTGATAGTATTTATTTAGAGCCGGGTATAGATCGTACATTCGCATCCGATGCAACTTATCGATGGATACCTTCGGAATCTACCGAAAAAGGTATTTTCGTTTCGCAAACAGGTAAATATTGTGTTGAGGTAACCGATCCTTATGGAAATACCGAAGGCGATTGTATCGAATTAACAGTTAATCCGTCTCCTGTTGTAGACTTAGGCGAAGATTTAGTTCTTAATAATGGTGAAACAGTTGAGTTAGATGCAGAAAATATAGGTTCTACTTATATGTGGTTTGTAGATTCTGATATTGATATTAAGCCAAGTGCTATTGAACAAATTATTGAGGTTAGTGAAACTGGCGAGTATCGTGTAGAAGTTACTAATGAGTATAGTTGTACAGCCAGAGATACGATTAATATCTTATTTGGTGGTAGTCAATTCTCGGTAGATTTACCTACTGCATTTTCTCCAGGCTCTAATGAGGAAGATAACAAGGTGTTGAAGCTTTTTGGAGATACCGAAGAAATTAAAGATATGAGTTTGATTATTTACAATCGACTTGGACAAAAAGTATTCCAGGCTAATTATAATGTTGGTTGGGATGGTACTTATAAAGGACAAGATCTTGATATGGATGCTTATGTATACTTCCTTAAAGTAACATTTAGTGATGGAGGTCAATTCCAAAAACAAGGAAATGTAACTCTAATCAGATAAATTTGATTAACAGAATTTTATTGGTGATATAATTTAGAATTGATTAAGTATATTTAAACCGTGTAAAAAAGCTGTTTAATTATATTATTTATGTTTGGGTAATTGCTAAAAATTACCCATTTTCATAATTTAAAGGAGACCTGTTTTTATTGAGAATGGGTTCTTACAAACATTTATGAGAAGAAGATTGTTATTTGTATTATGTATCTTGTTTTTTGGGATCAACCAGATCTCAGCACAACGTGTACACTCTTCTCAATTTTACTCGATACCTTTATTGTTAAATCCAGCCTTAACTGGAAATTCAGATTATAACCTTCGGGGAGGAATGAATTATCGTAACCAATGGAATAGTGTTACTACTCCTTTTGTGTCACAATCGGTTTTTGTTGATGGTAAATTATCCACTCAATTACTAAGTTCTTCGTGGATTGGTGTAGGAGGTATGATTTTTAACGATAAGGCCGGAGATGGTGGATTAAAGACTACTCAGGTAATGTTTTCATCCTCCTTAAATAAAAGTTTAAATGCTGGAAACACCCTGTTTATTCATGCCGGATTAGGTTTAGAGTTAATAAATAAATCAGTCGATTTTAATAAACTAACTTTCGGCGAACAGTGGGAAAATGGAATTTTCGATCCTACAAAAAATAATAACGAAGATTATACTTCTCAGTCTTTGTTTTATATGGATTTCTCCGGAGGAATTCTTGTGACTTATTTTAGAGGGAAAACAAAATATTTTGCAGGTAGTGCAATTAGCCATATTAATCAGCCCGAAGAATCTTTTTATGGGGAGCGCGAAACTATTAATAACCTGAAAAGGAAATTTGCCATTCACGGAGGATTTGAAAGTCGTGTTAGTTCCCGAATGTATATAAAACCAGAAATAATGCATACCATAGAAAAGGGTGCCAGCGAGTGGATTGCTGGAGTTAATGGCATGTCTCTTTTTGGTGAAAAAGGGACAATTCTTCATTATGGATTATGGTATCGTTTTACTCAGGATATTATTCCGGTGTTTGGTTATGAGAAGAAACGTTTAAAAGTTTTGCTTTCCTACGATATTAATGTATCCGATTTACAAACTGCATCATCTAATAGGGGAGGTTTAGAAATCTCATTAACCTACAATTATAATTACTCTAACCCAAGAGAAATACGTAAGCTTAAACGTCGCCAAAAAGTGAAAAAACTAGGCGATAAAGCAATCTCTTGTCCTAAGTTTTCTCACGAAGATTAAGCTCCAAGCTCCAAGCTCCAAGCTCCAAGCTCCAAGTATCAAGTGTCAAGTATCAAGTGTCAAGTTCCAAGTTATAAGGATGAAGTTTCAAGTATTAAGTACGAAATATTAGGATTCAAGTTCTGAAGATTAAATTTCAATTGAGAAAGAGAAATAGCGAGCTTGATGTTTAATATAAAGTTTGGCGAGTTTGTTTGTACTTATTATTGCCTATCTTTTTTTATGTATTCTTTTTTCTTTTTTTCTATACTTTTGCCCTCTACGATAATTACAATTTCACCTTTTACAGTTTTGGAACTAAAATGCTCAATTAATTCGGCAAGAGTACCTCTCGCATTCTCTTCATGCAGTTTGGTAAGTTCTCTCGATACCGAAGCTTTTCGTTCTGTACCCATAACTCCAGCAAACTGCTGTAAAGTTTTTACCAATCGGTGAGGTGATTCATAAAAAATCATGGTATGTGTTTGTTCGGCCAACTCGTTTAATTTAGTTTGGCGACCTTTTTTCTGAGGAAGAAAACCTTCGAAGCAAAACCGATCGCAAGGTAAACCCGAATTTACCAAAGCAGGTACAAATGCTGTAGCTCCTGGTAAGCATTCAACTTCAATATTTTTCTCGGCGCAATGTTTTACCAAAAAGAAGCCAGGATCGGAAATACCTGGAGTACCTGCATCAGAAATAAGAGCTATGGTTTCTCCTGCCAATATCCGGTTAACGATATTTTCGGAGGTTTTGTGTTCGTTAAATTTGTGGTGCGAAAGTAAGGGCTTACTAATTTCGTAATGCTTTAAAAGAAAGCCTGAGGTTCTTGTATCTTCAGCTAAAATTAAATCAACACTTTTTAAAATGTTAATTGCTCTTATGGTAATATCTTCTAGGTTCCCAATTGGGGTGGGAACAAGGTAAAGTTTCGACATGCTTTAAAATTTTCTCTTTGTGATTTCGATAAATTGATTAACTATTGGATCCTCAAAATCCCAATTTTTATTTTTCCTGAAATGATTTTCTATCGTGCTAAAATTATTAGCACTGTTAATAAAATTAATTTCGGCATTATATTCTTCTGTGCTATTATTAAACAACTCGCGAGTGAATAAAAACCGATCATTAATTCCAATTGCCGACTGAATATCTGTTAAAGTGTTTGAGAAAATTTTTTCTCCCAGAATTTCCGATGTTGGTTTTTGCAACTGGTCGTTTAAATTCGACATTTCTTCCATAATATCAGTATCAGAAATAATAGGGTCAGAAGTGTGTTCTCTTAGGATTTCTTTTTTTTCTTCGGGCTTTATTTCAATATTTTTTGTTGGTTCAATAAGAATTTCCGTTTTCTTTATTTCTTTAACAGGATTGGTGAAACTTAATTTTAACAACTCAAACTCCTTGCTTAAGCCTTCAATCCTATCCGAAAGTAAAGGCATATCTTTTTCTAAATCATCTGGTTGATTTTTGAAATGCTCCAATAAACTTTGAATTTCTCCGGTTTTATTATGGAGTAGCTTAATCATTAATTTTTTGTCCATCTGTTTTATTTTTTATCAATAATAAAGATCGAAGCGAGTTTGTTAAACTGATTTTCTTTACAAAGAAACGAGAATTTTTTGATTTGATTGTTTTCACCTGTCATTATAGCTTTAGGAAAATGAATTTAAAATATGATTTATGCAGAATGTATACAATTATGACTTGTATGGTTATAAATAAATCTGTTTTCCTATTTTTGTATATCTATGTAAAATGCCTAAAATATAATACATGTTTCTTGAGAATGATATAAACAGAGCTGGTCGAAATGGGTGGATCGAGGTAATCGTAGGTTCCATGTTTTCGGGGAAAACAGAAGAGCTAATCCGTCGCTTAAACCGAGCTAAGATTGCGCGTCAGAA
Organism: uncultured Marinifilum sp.; assembly: GCF_963677195.1. NCBI lineage: Bacteria > Pseudomonadati > Bacteroidota > Bacteroidia > Marinilabiliales > Marinifilaceae > Marinifilum > uncultured Marinifilum sp. Next base: position 128,991 of record NZ_OY781918.1, on the reverse strand, counting down.
TGTAGAGATTTTTAAACCTCATATCGATGTACGTTATTCCGAAGATGAGGTAGTTTCTCATAATGCTAATGCAATTTTGTCAACACCAGTCGAAACTTCGGCCAATATTCTTCTATTGGCTAGCAATGTTGATGTGGTTGGTATAGACGAAGCACAATTTTTCGACGATGGATTGGCCGAGGTATGTAACCAACTCGCAAATCAGGGTGTTCGGGTAATTGTAGCCGGTTTAGATATGGATTTTAGAGGGAATCCTTTTGGGCCAATTCCAAACTTAATGGCAAGAGCCGAATATGTTACTAAAGTGCATGCAGTATGTATGCGTTGCGGTAATTTAGCAAACTATTCTCATCGTTTGTCCGAAGCCGATAAACTTGTTGTCTTAGGTGAAAAGGAAGAATATGAGCCTTTATGCCGTTCTTGTTATTCAAAAATATACAGCACAGATAAGTAAATATAAAGAATGAGATCTGATAAAAAATACAATGTAAGTGCAATAAAGGATATTGTTAAGGGAGAATTAATTGGAAATTATGATCTTCCCATACAATCTATTGCAATCGACAGCAGATCTCTGTTAATATCTGAGCAAACATTATTTTTTGCCCTATGTGGTGATCGCCACGATGGGCATTCTTATATTACTGATTTGTATCAGAAAGGCATTCGTGCTTTTGTTATTAGTAATAAAATAGATTGCAGTAATTATTCCGATGCAGCATTTATTCTAGTGCCAAATACACTAAAGGCTCTGCAAAAATTAAGTGCATATCATCGCAGAAAATTTTCGTATCCGGTAATTGGAATAAGCGGAAGTAATGGAAAAACAATTGTAAAAGAATGGCTGTATCAAATTTTAAATCAGTCTTTCTCTATTGTTCGAAGTCCGCGAAGTTATAACTCCCAGGTTGGTGTTCCTTTATCGGTATGGAATATGAATGCCGATGCCGATTTGGCAATAATAGAAGCGGGTATTTCCAAGCCAGATGAAATGCAGAAACTGGCAAAAATTATTAAGCCTACTTTTGGTGTTTTTACTCATTTGGGCGATGCTCACCGCGAAAATTTTAAAGGCAAACTTCATTTGCTTAAAGAGAAAATTAATCTATATAATTCTTGCGAAGCTATTGTGTATTGTACCGACGATTCCATTGTAGAAACTGCTTTGCACAATGAATTTGGAAACAAGAAAATCCATTTAAACTGGTCGAGGAAAAAGAATGCCTTTTTCAGAATCTTAAATGAAAATATCGAGGATTCGTGTACCAGAGTAAAGTATAAATGCCTTAATAATAAAGGTGAAATTATACTTCCTTTTACCGATAAAGCATCTATTAATAATGCAATTACCTGCTGTGTTCTTGCATTTGGCTTAGGTGTTAAAAAAGAACTTGTTAAGGAGAGAATACAAGAGCTCGAACCCATTGCCATGCGATTGGAAACAAAAGAAGGTTTTGGCAACTGTACCTTAATTAACGACTATTACAACTCCGATTTTGGTTCCTTGGAAATAGCTATCGATTTAATGAATCGTCAGCAAAAAAATAAAAAGAAAACTCTCATTCTTTCCGATATTTACCAAACAGGAATTTTGGATAAAAAACTATATTGTGAGCTTTCTAAAATGCTTGCTAAGAAGAATGTAGACCGATTTATTGGCATAGGAAAAAGAATTTCTTCCCAGGCCGATTTCTTCGAAGGAGACGCTAACTTTTATTTATCAACCGATAGCTTTTTAGCCAATTTAAATAGAAACGAGTTTCGCGACGAGGTAATTTTAATTAAAGGAGCACGCGATTTTCGTTTCGAGAGAATATCCAATGCATTGCAATGTAAGGCGCACAGAACGGTTCTGGAAATTAACCTTACAGCAATGGTTCATAATCTAAATTACTTTAGATCTTTACTTAAGCCCGAAACAAAATTAACGGTTATGGTAAAGGCTTTTTCTTATGGAAGTGGATCGATAGAAATAGCAAATCTTTTGCAATACCATAGAGTAGATTATTTAGCAGTTGCCATTGCCGACGAAGGTGTAGAGTTACGAAATGCAGGAATTAATATTCCTATAATTGTAATGAATCCGGAACCGCACTCTTTCGAAACTATGATTGAGTATCGTTTAGAGCCTGAAATTTATAACCTTAAAATTCTCAAAGAATTTGAAATGGAGCTTCGTCGTAATATGGAAAAAAAATATCCTATCCATTTAAAATTAGATACAGGAATGCATCGAATGGGATTTATGGAACAAGATTTAGATACTCTTATTCGTGAAATTAAAGATAATGATCAGTTTCATATTCGTTCTGTATTTTCGCATTTGGCTGGTGCCGACGAACAGCAGCACGATGAATTTACCAGAGATCAAATTCACTTATTTTCACTTTGGAGCCAAAAAATTAGAAATCAATTTTCTTATTCTATCGATCGTCATCTTTTAAATTCGGCAGGTATAGAGCGTTTTGCCGATGCACAATTCGAAATGGTGCGTCTTGGCATTGGATTGTATGGTGTAAGCTCTGCAAACCAGGAAAAACTGATGAATGTGAGTACGCTTAAGACTACCATTTCTCAAATTAAGATAATTGCAAAAGAAAATACGGTTGGTTATGGTCGCATGGGAATTTTAAATGCAGATACCCGAATCGGAATTATTCCTATTGGTTATGCCGATGGTTTTAATCGCAAACTAAGTAAGGGCGTGGGTAAAGTGTTGGTAAATGGAAAAATATGTCCTATTGTAGGCAATATTTGTATGGATATGAGTATGATTGATCTTACTAATATTAAGGCAAATGAAGGTGATTCTGTTATAATTTTCGGCGATGATTATCCTGTTAGCGAACTTGCAGCACAGCTCCATACTATTCCTTACGAAATTCTTACCACCATTTCTCGTCGGGTTAAGCGTGTTTATTTACAAGAGTAATATTTATTTCTCTGATATTTCTACTTAAAGTATGAAAAGTATATTTTGCTGGTTAAAATCAATTAATAATGGGTCACCATCAAAAGTTGGGTCTACTCCACAATTTTTTTTAGCTAAGCAAAAATTTTAGATAACCTAAAAAGGAAGAAATCTAAATCAACAATCCCTCTTAAAGATCTTCTGAAATTTTTAATTTTAGCATTTAAAGATTCGGCAAAAGCGTTTGTACTTCTATTCAAGAAATAATTAACAATTTGTTTATGATGTACTTCAAAAGTTCTTTTTATTGAATTAAAAGAATCCATTCCGGCTCTTTCAATTTCATCGAACCATTGTGCTAGTTTAAGTCTTGCTACATTTGGTTCTAAAGATTGATTGTATATTTTTCTAAGTCCATCCGAGAGCCTGTATGCTTTCTTAATTTCGGGAAATCTTTCAAATAATAAACGAGCTCTGATTTCTTGAGATGTAGTCCATTTTTCCGGAGATTTATACAATGCATAACGAGCTCTAGCCATCAATTGTCGCAGTGTATCACCATTTTCCAATATTTCAGGTTTATACAATTTTCCTTCTAATTTCGCTTTCTTATACTCTGCATTTTCATCATCTATTATCTTCCACCTATGCTTAATTCTAAGCTCTTGTACGGCATCATTGGCCAGCTTTTGCACATGAAATCGATCTGTAGTGATTTCAGCTTTTAGAAAACATTTTCTTACGATCTTATTCATGCTACCAGCCATGTCAAGAGTAACTTCTTTAACGGTATAGCGCAACTCTTCTGAAATGTGTTCGCGAATTAAACTTATAATGGAATCAGCTTGTGTTCCGTTAAACACACCAACCAAGCTACCTTGCTTTCCTTTTTTATCTTTGTTACTGAGAATGGTATACAACTCTCCATTTGAAAAGGCTGTTTCATCAAGAGCTAAATTAGAACCTATGTTTTCAGGAAATATCAGGTAATCTTTGGCGTGTAGCTTTTTATCCCATTGATCAAAACCACTTAAATTTGTTTTGTACTGTCTTCGAAATTTATCACCATTTATTCCTAAATATATTTCAAGGCTTTTAATACTGATCGCATTAAAATCGACTAACTTCTTTTAAAAAAGCAGAATACTCTGCAGACATGCGAGTTCCTGAAATGATCAAATTCCAATCTCTACTTACTTTTTTACTCTTGCCATCAACAACAACATCCCAACGACGACGCTTGACATTAAGCTTAACTAACATATCTCGAATGGGATAATCTTCTATTTCTCGTGCTGGCATAAAACCACTGGCTTTGATAGAATAATCCTTATATTCCTCAGGAATAATCTTCTTTTCTTCTAAATAAATAGTTAATCTTCTTTCGTAAATTTCTTTCCCGCTAGAAACCTCTTTAAAATCTATTATATTAAAATAATCTAAAAGACCTTCTGGAAAAAATAGTGAGAGTAGTGACTTTTGCATATATAATCTAAAGTGTTTTTTCTATCAGCAAAGGTATTCCTTTTTGTACGCAGACCCAACTTTTGAAACTGATCCTTAATAATTTCATTCTAATGATGGGGTAGAATAAAAAAAGAGACGATATTATCTACCGTCTCTTCAATCAATATTGTTTTTAAAAGTTATCCTAACTTACTTATTCTATCAAGGCGAACCTTGTCTAATATTTTTATTTTTCGTCCATCAATAGCAATTACACCTTCGCTGGCAAAAGTCGATAGTGTGCGAATTGCATTCGAAGTGGTCATGTTCGATAAGTTTGCAATATCTTCTCTCGATAAATATACCTTAATGGTTGCTTCATCGTCTTCAAATCCATAAGTATCACGCAAAAATAGCAATGATTCTGCCAGTCGTCCGCGAATATGCTTTTGTGTAAGCGTAATAGTTCTGTTGTTCGAGAAACCAAGTTCTGTAGAAAGCGAACGGATAATACAAAGAGCCAGTTCTGCATTCGATCGAAGTAGTTTTAGTATCAAATCATAGCTTACTGTACAGGTAATAGAGTCTTCGATAGCTACTGCCGATGCAATATTGTTCTCCTCTGCAAAGAGTGCGCGATAGCCAATAAAACCAATTGGTTTTGCCATACGAACAATTTGTTCGCGTCCGCCAACACCTTCTTTAAAAATTTTAACTTTCCCTTCCGATAAACAAATCAGACCAATTGGTCTTTCGCCTTCTTTGTAAATGTATTCGCCCTTCTTAAAAAAAGAACAAGTCATATTCGACTTTAATTCTTCTTTCTCGCCAGGAGTAAGAACATTAAATACAGAGTTTGGATTGCTTATTATTTCCCCACAAATAGTCTCTCTCGACTTTCTTTCATTCTCAATCATACAAAAAGCAGAATATGGTTAAAAAAATATACTTGCATGTTTTAAAACACTTCAAAAGTATATAAATGAAATTAAAAGAGAAAACAAATAGAGAAAAAAATCATTATTCCCTATCTGTTCGACAACATGCTATATTGTAGGTGTTTATACCCAAAAGCTAGTGTTTTGCTACCAATGGTATTTTTCGACCAAAGCCAAAAGCCTTAGATGAAACGCGCAATATAGGCGGAGTTTGGAATCTTTTGTACTCATTCATATTTACCAGACGAATTGCCTTTTTTACGGTTTCTTTTTCAAAACCTTCCTTAATAATTTCTTCAAAAGACATATTTTTTTCTATATATCGGTATAAAATACCATCTAAAATGTCATAATCGGGTAAAGAATCTGAATCTTTTTGATCGGGACGCAATTCGGCCGAAGGTGGTTTTACAATTGTATTTTCCGGAATAACTTCGGCATCTTTATTCATAAACCAGGCCATTTTAAACACATCGGTTTTGTAAACATCCCCCAATACCGATAGTCCTCCGTTCATATCTCCATAAAGTGTACCGTATCCAACAGCAGCTTCACTTTTGTTCGATGTGTTAAGAAGTATGTGTCCGAATTTATTGGATAAACCCATCATTAAGGTTCCACGAATTCGGGCTTGTATGTTTTCTTCGGCAACATTAAAAGGTAAATCGCCAAAAATAGGACTTAATGATTTCTGGAATTCATTAAATATATCCTGAATGGCAACAATTTCGTATTGTATTCCTAGGTTTTCTGCTAAATCTACAGCATCTTTAATGGAATGATCCGACGAAAACTCCGATGGCATAAGCAGTACTCTTACATTTTCTTTGCCAAGTGCCCTTTCGGCTAAAACAACAGTAACGGCAGAATCAATTCCGCCTGATAATCCTAAGCATGCTTGTTTAAAGCCCATTTTCTCAAAATAATCCTTTAGTCCTAGTACAAGGGCGTCATGAATTTTTTCGATATAATCAACTTCTTTTTCCTCAATTTGAGAATTTTCTATTTTATCTAAATCAACAATTTTATAATCTTCCTCGAAATATTTTAATCGACAGGCAAGCTCGCCTTTCGAGTTTAAAACCATAGAGTCGCCATCGAAAATTAGTTCGGTGTGTGCACCTATTTGATTCACATAAAATACAGGTAACTCGTATTTTTGGCTACATGTTTTAAGAATGTTGGTTCTGTAATTTTTTTGATTGTAAGAAAAAGGTGAGGCTGCAATATTTACTACAAAATCGGGCTGTAATTTGTTTAGTTCCTCCATGGGAGAAACGGTGTATAGTTCCGATTTTGAAAAATTATTATCGGTTGGCTGATTTTCCCATAAATCTTCACAAATAGTTATTGCAATTTTCTTGCCCTTAAATTCTACCAGCGAGAATTCTGTGTTGGGTTCGAAATATCTGTATTCATCGAAAATATCGTAATTTGGCAATAGGCTTTTATTGTGAATACTCTCTATTTTACCATTAGAAATAAAATAAGCCGAATTGTAAAGGTTTTTACCTTTTGTATTTGGATTTATTGATGGACCTCCAATAACAGCAGCAATATCGGTACAGTTCTTTGCAACTTTCTTTAAGGCAAGTAATGTGCGATCCACAAAATCTTTACGTTCTAATAAATCTTTAGGAGGATATCCACAAATGGCCAACTCCGAAAAAATAAGCAAATCGACATTTTCTTTTTTTGATTTTTCAATGATTGAAATTATTTTTTCTGTATTGCTTTCGAAATTGCCAATATGGTAGTTTAATTGTGCTAATGCTATTTTCATTTTGTTTAGAAATGAGATTTAAGACATTAGATATTAGATTTTAACCTGATATCTATTATAATTAAAAAATAAAATACAAAAGGGAATGAGCAGAACAACGAATGGATCCTGTAAGTTCTTAGGTCTTACTTCTCAAATCTTTTATTTGTATTGCACAAATTTAGTTATAAAAAAGAAATGAAATGTGCTGCAAACGAAAAAGCTGAGCATTAAGTGGCGAAATTGTTTTCTTTGAATTATGCTTTGTTTATTTTTGAGAAGCACAATTCATAAAATAAATATTTAAAATTCTTTTGAATGAATTTATTAAAACAGATACTTAAACTTTTAATTCCAATTCTAATTGTAAGTAATCTTTCTTCCTGTAAGTCTAAAAATAATAATCCAGATGTTTCGGATATTGATGTAAAGCTTACGATTAAACGTTTCGATAAGGATTTATTTAAACTAAAGAAAGATCCTGATCTTGAAAAATTTAAAATGGAATATAAAGATTTTTTATCCTTGTATAGTAATAAGGTAATTGGATTGGGAGATATTAATACTCCGGATTATATAGATTACCTGAATAAGTTTTTATACGATTCGATTATTAGTGAAGTTAGCCAACAGGTTTTTGCCGTTTATCCGGATATGGCAGAAAAGGAGATAGAGTTGACCAGAGCTTTTAAGTATTTAAAGTATTATTTTCCTGATTTCCGAATCCCGCAATTTTATACTCAGATATCTGGATTTAACCAATCGATAGTTGTTGCCAAAGATATTATTGGCATAAGTCTTGATAAATATTTAGGCGAAAAATGTGAGTTTTATTCTCACTTAAGAACACCAATGTATGCGCGTAAGAATATGATTCCTAAAAGAATTTCTCAGGATGTAATTCTTGCCTACGGATTAACAGAATTTCCCTTTCGTCCTTTAAAAGATGATTTAATAAGTAATATGATTTATCAGGGGAAAATCCGCTATTTTGTAGAAAAGCTAATGCCCAATTTGCCTGCTGCCGATGTAATGAAATATACCAGTGAGGAATTGGAATGGTGCAAACAGAACAAAGCATTAATATGGGGTTATATTATTGAGCAAAAGCATTTGTTTAGTACCGAATACAGAACCATTATAAAGTACATTAACGATGGACCTTTTACACCTGGAATGCCAGAAGAATCGCCTTCGAGAACAGGAATTTGGATGGGCTTACAAATTGTAAAGGAATTTATGGAAAAGAATGAAAACTATACGCTCGAAAAATTAATGAACGAGAATGATTATGGTATGATATTAAGAGCTTCGGCTTTTCAGCCTTGATAAATAAATTAAATTTCTCGAAATGAAAATTGCACTTATTCAGTTTGCTCCGGTTTTTGGAGATATAAAATCGAATATAGAAAAACTAAAACCTTTATTAGAAAAGGCTAAAAATGCCGATTTGCTTGTTTTACCTGAACTGGCAAATTCGGGTTACAATTTCGATTCGAAAGATGAGGCAAAACAATTTTCTGAAACTATTGAAGACAGTGTTTTTATAAATTTCTTGAAAAATTATTGCAGAGAGTATGAGTTTTGCGTGGCAACTGGATTTTGCGAACGCGAAGGAAATAACTTATTTAATACAGCACTTTTAATCGATAAAACAGGAGTAATTGGAAAATACAGAAAGCTTCATTTGTTTATGAACGAGAAAAAGATTTTTGAGCCAGGAAATTTAGGTTTACCCATTTTTACTATTGACAAAGTAAAAATCGGGATGCTCGTTTGTTTCGATTGGATGTTTCCCGAAGTATGGAGGAAATTAGCACTTAATGGTGTTGATTTAATTTTACATCCATCGAATTTGGTTTTACCTTATGCACAATCGGTAATTCCTTCTTATTCTCTTATAAACCGCATTTTTATTGCTACTGCAAATAGAATAGGAACAGAAAAAGACTTAACATTCACAGGACAATCTGTAATTACTAATCCTAAAGGCGAACTTATAGCCAAAGCAGGAGCTGAAGAAGAGATTCTTATTCTGGATATTGATCCTAAACTTGCAAGAAACAAAATGATTACTCCCATGAACGATGCTTTTAAAGATAGAAGAAGTGATATATACGAATAAAACGATGGACACAAATACGAATATAGACCAAGAGAAGAAAAAAATCCGTAAAGAAATAAAGCTGTTGAAGCTAGAATATTCCGAAGCGCAAAAAAAAGAATTGTCGCAGCCCGTTTTAAAAAAGCTGGAAGAAATGCCTGAGTTTATCGATGCAAAAGTAGTAATGCTTTACTGGTCGATGAAAGATGAGGTGTTTTCGCACGATTTTGTTTGTAAGTGGGCAAAGCAGAAAAAGGTTATTCTGCCTTGTGTTAAAGGTACAACGCTCGATTTAAAGGAATTTAAAGGACGAGAATATTTAGTTGATGGAGAAAATTATGGCATTCCCGAACCCGACGGACCTGTATTTATGGCTGAAGATGAAATTGATTTAATCCTGATTCCTGGAGTAGCTTTCGATAAGCAAAATAATAGGATGGGACGAGGAAAAGCATATTACGATCGTTTATTACAATCATTAAGTGCTTATAAGGTTGGTATATGTTTTGATTTTCAGATTTTGGATCAAGTTCCAATTGATGAGCATGATATTAAAATGAATACCATTATCCACTAATAAAAAAACCAGTGATCTGATCACTGGTTTTTTTAATATCGGTTAGTTGCGATTATTCAGGGTGAATAGCTTCTACCGGACAAGCGTCAACGCAAGTACCACAATCAGTACAAAGATCTGCGTCAATTACATAATGCTCATCACCCATAGAGATAGCTTCAACAGGACATTCTCCTTCACAAGAACCGCAAGAAATACAGTCGTCGTTAATTACGTAAGCCATTTTATTTTATTTTTAATGTTAATACTATCACAAATGTAATATCATATTTTTAATGAGAAAATAAATTCTTCAGTAAATTTTCTATTTTTAAAGAAATTAAATAATGATAAAACATATTTTAATATCTAAACTTCAGAAATAAAGAGAATTATATCCTTTATTTATAATGTTTAGGTATGAAAAAACTATTTATTTAAATAGGAAATAGCCAGCCAGGCCATTGTTCTCATCGATGTTTCTAAAGCATCTTCGTTTGCCTCAAAATTTGAAGTATGAAGAGCTCCATTTTTATCTGATTTTACACCGAAGCGATAAAATGTAGCAGGATATTTTTGAGAATAAAAGCCAAAATCTTCCGTTGTCATACGAATATCCATATTCACAACCTTATCTTCTCCCAATAAGTCAATTGCATTTAATTTGGCCTGATCGGTATAGTTTTCATGATTCACCAAAAATGGGTAGCCATGCCTGATATCTACCTCACATTCGGCACCCATTCCTTTTGCTGTTGATTGTGCAATAGAGGTAATTAGTTGTTTCGCTTTTGCTCTCCATTCTTCGTTCATGGTACGAAAAGTGCCGGCTATTTTTACTTCATCGGGAATAATATTAGTAGCTCCATTGGCTTCTATTTTTCCGAACGATAGTACTGTTGGAATTCTGGCATCGCAATGTCTGCTTACAATTTGCTGCAGGGCAACAATAATATGAGAGGCAATTAATACATTATCGGTGCAACGATGAGGCATGGCTGCGTGTCCGCCTTTTCCTTTTATGGTAAGATATATTTCATCGCCCGAAGCCATATACATTCCCGATCGAAAGCCAACGGTTCCTGTAGGCATATCTGGTAGAACATGCTGTCCTAATATCCATTCAGGCTTGGGTTGTAGAGCACCTTCTTCCATCATTAAGCGTGCACCACCAGGTAATAACTCCTCGCCAGGCTGAAAAATTAGCAATATGCTTCCTTCCCATTCAGATTTTAATGCATTTAATATTTTTGCAGTACCCAAAAGACTGGCAATGTGCATATCGTGGCCACAGGCATGCATTACTCCTTTATTAAGCGAACAATGTTTATTTTCAGGATTCTCTGTTATTGGCAGTGCATCCATATCAGAGCGCAAAGCAATTACTTTTTTTTGGGGATTTACGCCTTTAATTATACCAACAATTCCCGTTTTTACATATCCATTTTTATAAGATATGCCATAATCATCTAACTTTGCTTGTATGAATTTAGAGGTTTCAAATTCCTCAAAAGATAACTCGGGATGTTTGTGTAAATGGGAACGTATCTCTATTATCTCTTCTTTTACAGATTTTGCATATTCTGTAATTTTATTTTTTATGTCAATCATATTTGGCTAATAATGTGGTTTTTTATTGATGACTATCTCGAAGTCTGTGAATTTTATCCTTAATGTATCAAAAATATTTATTAAGTGTTTAGGTGAAGTAAATTAAGATGGTAAAAAACAAGCTTTTATTTTATGAATCACCTTTAAAAGATAATTTTATCAATTTGTATATTTTTTATCAAAACAATACAAAACTAACAATTGTTATTAAAATAAAATCAAATGATTTTATCCATATTTGGTATGGTAATTGATAATTTCGAGTAATAGAATAATAAGAATAATGCGAATCCAGAGTTGATCTAAAGTGCTAATGCAATGAAAGCAGCAGCTAACCTGCCAAAAGTATGTATCATTAATCCTTTTGTAGATCTGACTTTACTAGCTTTTTGAATATCTGTTTTTTCAATTAACCAATTGAATATTGCCTCAACAGGTTGCCTAATTCTGGATACTGCCGTTGAGAATAAATCATCAGCAGCTTTAATTCTCTGTTTTATTATATCTGGCATTCCTTTTACCCCTTTGATTGGAGCAAGAGTCTGAGAGTTTTGATGTTTCAACATATTCTGGTTAAGCTCATTAATAAAGTATATTTTATCGCCAAAAAATGTTCTGTTCTCAATACCTGACCATGCTTCTTTAAAAACATTAACATCATTAACAGAAGCAGGAGTAAATAGTATTTGCTCAGGATGTGGCAATTTACCAATACGTCTGAAACCCAATAAATGCAGTTTCATACCATAATAATAAATACCTTTTGTCGAGCAGAATCCTTTATCTGTTATTTCTGTTGCAACTTTTCCAGAACGTTTGCCTGAACAGGTAATAATTGGCATTGAGTCCAATAAACTTTGATCCAGACAACAATCTTCCGGCTGATAGTCTGACAAAAGTATTTCAACTAACCGGGCAAAAGCTCCACTTAGTTTATTAAGTCTGTTATTAAAGGCTTTATAGCCTACTAACTTTGGAAACCATGATCTCAACCAGTCAGAAGCAAAACGGTGAATTTGTTTTACTTTTATATGCTCTTCATAGTGCATACAGTATAAATAAATGGTCATAATTTCTTGATCGGTAAATTCAGGTTTACTGTTATTACTGAATCTTTCACAATAAAATTGAAGTTCTTCAAACTTTTCGCAAACCAAAAAGTAAATTCTTATTAACTTGTCGTCTTTATCCTTGGAAATCATATCTAATTGTCACTTCGAAACTGACCTCAAGATACTGATTTTCAAGGATTTAAACAAATATACTCCACTGATAATCAAGGATTTAACAAACTTTTTTTATTGTTTTTTAACTCTGGATTCGCATGAATATTAGAAAAATGGAATAAAATTGTTAACTACTATTTAACGATATTTAGTATTTCATTCTGTAAAAAATGTTTAATTTTGTTTGGTTTATAAATTTAGAAGGGAAAATTTAAACCCTTTTGTTATTTTACCGTAATAAACAATAACTGATTTTAAAATATTAGATAGTTATGAGTAAAAAAATGATTTTTTTGTTAGTGGCTGCAATTTGTGGAGGTTTTTTATTTGCAAATGCTCAGAATACCAAGCCAGTAATGAAATTCGATTCTAAAGTTCACGATTTTGGTACTTTTAAAGAAGAACAAGGTAAACAAGCTTATGCTTTTGAATTTGTTAATACGGGAACGCAGCCAATAATTATTAATCAGGTTCGTTCTTCTTGTGGATGTACTTCTCCCGATTGGAGTAAGCAGCCAATTGCCCCAGGTAAAAAAGGATTTATTAAAGCAACTTTTGATCCTAAAAATCGCCCGGGAGCATTTAACAAATCAGTTACTATAACAGCAAATACCAATCCATCTATTACAATTTTAAGAATTAAAGGAAAAGTAATTGAACGTGAAAAAACAATTGCAGATCTTTTTCCCAGAGAAATGTCTGGCTTAAGAATGAAAAATAACCATCTGTCTTTTACTAAAGTAAAAAATACCGAAGTAAAAGAAGCGTCGATGGAAGTTTATAATGATAGTGATAGTCCGGTAAGTATTGCCTTTAAAAGAATGCCGGCTCACTTAAAAATTAAGCTTGTTCCTGAAAAAATTCAAGCTAAGCAAAAAGGTAAAATTGTAGCTTATTACGATGCATCTAAGAAAAATGATTGGGGATTTGTTGTGGACTATTTGGATATATTGGTTAATCAGCAACATAAACCAGGACAAAGACTAACTGTAAGTGCTAATATTGTTGAAGATTTTGCTCAGCTTAGCGATACAGAAAAAGCAAAAGCTCCAAAAATAGAATTCGAAAAAAATATTTTTGATTTTGGGGAGTTAACTCAAGGCGAAAAAGCTGAGTATACTTTTAAAATGAAAAACAATGGTCAGTCCGATTTAATTATCAGAAAAACCAAAGCATCTTGTGGATGTACTGCTATTGCTCCTCAGGCAAAAATTATAAAAGCCGGAGAAGAAACAGAGTTAAAAGTGGTGTTTAATTCGAGAGGAAAACGCGGTCGTCAGAACAAACTGATAACTGTAATTACAAACGACCCTGCTAAATCGGCTGTTCAGCTGCGAGTAAGAGGTAATGTAATAATGCCAAAACTGAACTAAAAAAAATAGAATAGTATATATGCCGAAAGAGCTTTCCATGCCGGAAAGCTCTTTCGGCATTATGCTATTGTTGTTCATAAACATATCTACTTTTTTACTTGTTTAAAGGGGCTAACTTTTTAAATTTTATAACTTCGCATTATTAGTAGTTTCACTAATTGGTAAAATAAATAAGGCATAAATTTATAGCTTATTATTTACTAGCCAGACAGGAATCTGATTGCTAATAAAATATAGTTGATAAATAAATTGGTATTATTTGAATAATAGAGCCATGTCGGATAAAAAAAAGCAAAATAAAGGTCATATAGAGAACGACCCTACTTATAAAGGCTTACAGGTTAACTCAGGAATTAGCCAGCCACCGTCGATAAATCCTCGTATAGCAGAACGTTTGAAGAAAAAAAGAAAACAATATTCTGTTGATGATTTTGTAAAGGGAATTTTGAATGGTGATAGAGGGATTTTAAGTCAGGCAATTACACTAATCGAGAGTTCTAAATTCGAGCATCAGAAAGTTGCACAGGAAATTATTGAAAAGTGCCTTCCTTATTCAGGAAAATCGGTAAGAATTGGTATTACTGGTGTTCCAGGAGCAGGTAAAAGTACTTTTATCGAGGCTTTTGGTAAACATGTTACCAATCAGGGGCATAAGTTGGCAGTATTGGCAATCGACCCCAGTAGCGAAAGAAGTAAGGGAAGTATACTTGGCGATAAAACCAGAATGGAAGAATTAGCTGTTGATAATAACGCTTATATTCGACCATCTCCTTCGGCAGGTTCACTTGGAGGTGTAGCACGTAAAACCCGCGAAAGCCTAATTCTATGCGAAGCTGCCGGATTCGATACCATATTAATCGAAACAGTAGGTGTAGGTCAGTCGGAAACAGCAGTTCACTCGATGGTTGATTTTTTCCTTCTATTAAAAATTGCCGGAGCAGGAGATGAGCTACAAGGAATAAAACGGGGTATTATGGAAATGGCCGATGCCATATCTATTAATAAAGCCGATGGAAATAATGTGCACAAAGCCAAATTAGCCAGAGTGCAGTTTCAGAATGCATTACATCTTTTTCCTCAACCTAAATCAGGTTGGTCTCCTAGGGTGTTAACATGTTCATCATTAGAAAAAACGGGTGTCGATTCTATTTGGGATACAATAAAAGATTATTGCAGTCATACACAACAAAATGGGTATTTTGAGCAAAGAAGAAGTGAGCAAGCCAAGTATTGGATGTATGAAACAATAAACGAGCAATTAAAAGATGGTTTTTATCATCAAAAAGTAATAAAAGAACAAATTCCAGATTTTGAAAAAAAGGTTTTAAATGACGAGATGAGTTCTTTCGTAGCTGCATTTAAGTTATTGAATGCATACTTTGGGGAGATTAAGAATAATGAGTAGTTTACTTGTATTGGGCTGGAATAAATTGTGTTTATATATAATTTATTGTTAGTTTTAATGCTTTGTAATTTTTAACACAAAACACTATACACATGAAAAAACTATTAATTGCGGCATCTGCGATAGCTTTGTTTTTTTCTTCTTGCAATACAGGAGGAAATTATACTCTTAAAGGTAATATTTCGGGAGAAGCTGAGGGTAAAGTTTATTTATCTAAAGTACAGGATAATAAGCTAGTTAAAATTGACTCAACAGTTTTATCTGAAGGAGCTTTTGAGTTTGTAGGTACGGTTGATTCTCCTGATCGTTATTTTATACAATTAGAAGGAAATAGAGCTGCTATTCAGTTTTTTATTGAAAACTCTGATATTACTATTGATGCTGATATTCAAAATTTAAAAGATGCAAAGGTAACAGGTTCTGCTGAACATGATGTTTTACTTGCATATAATGAATCTCAAAAAGTATTTCAGGAAAAAAATGAGGCTCTTTATAAAGAATATCAGCTTGCTGTAAAAGATAATAACAAAGTGGCTATCGACTCTATTCGTGGTGTAGCCATGAAAATGGAAGAAGAAAAGGGAGCTGCAACTAAAGAGTTTATTGCAGCCAATTCTAATTCTGTTGTTGCTGCTTTCTTATCTGTTCGCATGATTTCAGGAATGGAAGTGACAGAAATGGAAGAAGTATTTAATGTTCTTGGTGAAGATGCAAAAACTTCTACTTATGGAGTTATGATTAAAGAAAAAATTGATGTAATGAAAAAAGTTGCCGTTGGACAAGCTGCTCCTGATTTTACATTAAATACTCCGGAAGGTACTCCTTTTAGCTTATCATCTTTAAAAGGTAAAGTTGTGGTTGTTGATTTTTGGGCATCTTGGTGTGGTCCTTGCAGAGCCGAAAATCCTCACATGGTTCAGTTATACAAAGAAATTCACGAACAAGGAGTTGAGTTTTTAGGTGTATCTCTTGATAAAGATAAAGACAAGTGGTTAAAGGCAATTGAAGATGATGGATTGGTTTGGAAGCATGTTTCAGATTTGAAGTATTGGAATTCCGAAGCAGCTAAAATGTATGGTATTAGTGGTATTCCTGCAACTGTTTTAATTGACCAGAATGGAGTAATTGTTGCGAAGAACTTAAGAAGTGCTGAATTAAGAACAAAAATAGGAGAATTACTTAAATAGTAGTTTAAAATAATAATAATGGCCCGGTAGGTTTTTTAATCTGCCGGGCTTTTTGTTTGTAGACCGATTTTTAGTTAAATTCATTGTAATAAAAAAAAACAAACAATTTTTAAGTTTTAGTACTTATAAAAAGAATAATTGTATTGTTAGATTTTATGAAATAAAAGTAGAATTAAATAAGATTTTCTTTGCTGAACAGAAAAAACAATTACTTTTGTTATTTAAAATAGGTCTAAATAAATTAAATAATAAGAAAGAATGCGTTTACTTAACATTATTGTTTTAATATCAACACTTTTACTCTTTTCTTGTCAATCTGGAAATGTCGATAAGAAAGCAAATCAAATATCAGTAAGTATACTTCCGCAAAAGTATTTTATAGAAAAAATTGCAGGTAAAGATTTTGTTGTAAATGTTCTAATTCCGCCGGGTGCCAGTCCAGCAACTTACGAACCTACCCCTTTGCAAATGAAAAGCGTTGCTGAATCGTTTGCTTATTTTAAAATTGGACATATACCTTTCGAATATGCCTGGTTAGATAATTTACTTGAGGGGGCTAGCGATATTCAACTTGTTGATCTTTCTACCGGAATTGAATTGATTTACGGGCCCGAAATTCGTCATGGTGATCATTTTCATAAAGGAGGAATCGATCCTCATATCTGGTCTTCACCAAAATCGGTAAAAACAATTCTGAAGAATATTTATGTGCAACTGGTGAAATTAAAACCAGAGAATAAGGCTAAGTATGAAGCTAATTATAAAATCTTTCTATCAGAAATAGATGAGCTTGATAAAAAAGCAATCGAGCTTAAAGCAAAAAGCGGAAATAAGGCATTTATGATTTTTCATCCGGCATTGTCATATTTAGCAAGAGATTATGATTTAGAACAGATCTCAATTGAAATGGATGGCAAAGATCCATCGCCTGGGCAAATGAAAGATTTGATTGTGAAAGCACAAAAGAACCACATAGAAGTGGTATTTATCCAGAAGCAATTTAATAAGGATAATGCCGAAGAAATAGCTAAAGAAATTGGTGCTAGAGTAGAACAAATAGATCCGTTGAACGAAAATTGGTCCAATGAAATGAACCGAATAATAGAATTATTAAAGGCAAACTAAAAATTAGTTATTCGATAATTATAGGAATATGAATATACTTTTAGAGTTAAAATCCGTTTCTGTAGCTTACGACGATAATGTGGTTTTAACAGACGTCGATCTAATTGTGAAAGAAAAGGATTTTTTAGGAGTAATTGGGCCTAACGGAGGAGGAAAAACTACTTTACTAAAAGTGATTTTGGGTTCTTTAAAACCATTAAAAGGTAGTATAATTCAGACTGCTAAAAAGTCTTGTACTATTGGTTATCTTCCTCAGGTAAACCGTATCGATAAGAAGTTTCCCATATCGGTTTTTGATGTTGTGCTTTCGGGGCTTATGTCGAAGAAAGGTGTTTTTGCAAGATATAATTCTGCAGACAAGAAAAAAGCCAGTAAATTAATGGAACAAATGGGAATTTCTCACCTAATAAATAAGAATATAGGTGGTTTGTCGGGAGGACAATTACAACGTATTTTTCTTTGTAGGGCAATTATTTCTGATCCTGATTTATTAATACTCGATGAGCCTGATACTTATGTTGATAGTAAGTTCGAGGGAGAATTGTATGAAATATTAGATAAACTCAATCGCAAAATGGCTATTATTGTTGTTTCTCACGATGTTGGAACCATTTGTTCTCATGTAAAAACAATTGCATGTGTAAACAAAACTCTTTGTTATCACGATTCAAATATTATTTCGGAAGAACAATTAAAAGCTTACGATTGCCCCATAGATCTTCTTACACATGGAGTGGTGCCTCACAGAGTTTTAAAGCAGCACAATTAATTATGAATGAATTATTAGAATTATTTAATTATCAGTTTTTTTTAAAAGCTATTGCAGCAGCTTTATTGGCTAGTATTTCCTGTGGAATTATAGGTTCTTACATTGTTGCCCGAAGAATTGTATTTATTAGTGGAGGTATTACGCATGCTTCTTTTGGCGGAATTGGAATTGCTTGGTTTTTAGGATTAAATCCGATTTTGGGAGCTGTGGTTTTCGGAGTTATGTCGGCATTGGGAATCGAATGGTTATCGAAAAAAACAGATGTTAGACAAGACTCGGTAATTGGTATTTTATGGGCATTTGGAATGGCTTTGGGAATTATATTTATTTTTATGACTCCTGGTTATGCCCCCAATTTAATGAGTTTTCTCTTTGGTAATATTTTAACTGTTGGAGCTTTAGATTTATACTTATTATTAGCATTTTGTATTCTTACAATTCTAATATTTTTGCTTTTATTTAAAGCGATTTTATTTGTTTCTTTCGACGAAAAGTTTGCAAAAACACAGAATACACCAGTTCATTTTTTAAATTATTTAATGATTGCTTTAGTAGCTCTGGCAATTGTTTTAAATATACGAGTAGTTGGAATAATTCTGGTAATTTCGTTTTTAACCATACCGCAAACTATTGCCAATATGTTTACTCATGATTTTAAGAAAATGATATTTGGATCGATTGGTTTTGGTATTTTAGGTTCTTTTATAGGCTTACTGGTAGCGTATAGAATAAATGCACCATCGGGAGCAACAATTATATTTTCGTTTGTAATTTTATTTGTAATCGCAAAATTATTGCAGCTCCTTGTAATTGCATCAAAAAGGAAAAAACATACAAAACAAAATTTATTAACAGAATAATTAGAATTAATTATTTCTTAAATTATTGATTTATATAGATTAGTAAATAAAATTCGTACTAACATAAACAACAAAATAAAAATGACTTACGATTTAATAGTAGTAGGAAGTGGTCCGGGTGGATATGTTGCTGCCATTCGTGCTTCACAATTAGGAATGAAAGTAGCAGTAGTCGAACGCTCAGAATTAGGAGGTATTTGCTTAAACTGGGGATGTATTCCAACTAAATCTTTATTGAAATCGGCTCAGGTTTTCGAAAGCATGAAGCATGCCAGCGATTATGGTCTTGTAGTTGATGGAGAGGTAAAACCAGATTTTGAAAAAGTGGTGGCACGAAGTAGAGGTGTTGCTGAAAAAATGAGTGGAGGTATTCAATATTTATTTAAAAAAAATAAAATTGAGGTAATTAATGGTTTAGGTAAGTTGGCCGGAAATAAATCGATCGAGGTTACTGCTGAAGATGGATCTAAATCAACTTACGAAGCAAAGCATATTATTTTGGCAACTGGAGCTCGTTCTCGCGAATTGCCAAATCTACCTCAGGATGGAAAAAGAATTATTGGTTATAGAAAAGCTCTAACTCTGCCAAAACTTCCTAAATCGATGATCGTAGTTGGTTCGGGAGCTATTGGCTCAGAGTTCGCATATTTTTATTCCACCATGGAACAAAAGTAACTCTGGTTGAGTTTATGCCAAATATTCTTCCAGTCGAGGATGAGGAAGTTTCCAAGCAAATGGGACGCTCGTTTAAGAAAAGTAAAGTGAAGGTAATGACTAATTCTACTGTAGAATCGGTAGAAGGCGAGGAAGGTAATCTTAAGGTTAATATCAAGAATAAAAAGGGCGAAATGGAAGTTCACGAATGTGAAATTGTACTTTCTGCCGTTGGAATTACCCCTAATACCGAAGGAATAGGCTTGGAAGAACATGGTGTTGTAACAGATAAAGGACGTATTGTAGTTGATGATTACTACCAAACTAATGTAGAAGGAGTTTATGCAATTGGCGATATTGTGAAAGGTCCTGCATTGGCTCACGTAGCTTCGGCCGAAGGTATTTGCTGTGTTGAAAAAATTGCCGGAATGAATGTTGAGCCTATTGATTATACAACAATTCCGGGTTGTACCTATACAACTCCAGAGGTTGCTTCTATGGGAATGACAGAGAAAGCTGCGAAAGAAGCCGGGCACGAAGTTAAGATTGGTAAATTTCCTTTCTCTGCTTCTGGAAAAGCAAGTGCTGCTGGTGCAAATGAAGGTTTTGTGAAGTTGATTTTTGATGCGAAATATGGAGAGTTGCTTGGTGCACACATGATTGGCGCTAATGTAACAGAAATGATTGCTGAATTGGTTACTGCCCGTAAGCTGGAAACTACAGGACATGAGTTAATAAAGGCTATTCATCCGCATCCTACCATGTCCGAAGCAGTTATGGAAGCTGCCGCGGCTGCTTATGATGAGGTGATTCATATTTAAAATCACAAGGTTTTAATTTGCAAGTTTTAGATAAGGAAAGTGTAAATTGAGAACTTGAAAAAATATTCCTGAGAAAGGAAATAGATAGCCCGAGGTTTTGCCTCGGGTTTTTTCTTGATATTTTAAATTTTTAAGCTGCTAATAACTCTTTTGTTTCTGTTAATAATTTATAAGTTTGTGAGGACAAATAACAACCTACTAAAACAAAACAATACAGATGAGAAAGTTATTATTGGTTTCTGGAATGCTGTTGGCATTAACAGGAGTTTTAAAAGCTCAAAATTCAGGATCGGTTGATGCTAAAACATTAAACGAAATTCGTTCAAGTTTTACAATAGATGCATCGACTAAGGCAATTCAAAATGCAATTACAAATACCGAGAGTATTAGAGAATTATCTCTTAATAGAGAAAAGATTGGTAAAATAGATCATTTCTTTAAGTATCGTGTGGATGTAAGTGGAATAACCGATCAGGAAAGCTCGGGCAGATGCTGGATGTTTACATCTATGAACACAATTCGTCCGAATGTAATTGAGAAGTTTAATTTGAATGCCTTCGATTTTTCTCACAACTATAACTATTTCTGGGATATGTTCGAGAAATCTAACCTTTTTCTAGAAAATATTATAGCGACTGCTAATAAGGATATGGATGACCGCGAAGTGGTTACCTATTTTAAATCGCCAGTGAATGATGGTGGTGTTTGGAACTCCTTTTATAATGTTGCTAAAAAATATGGTGTTGTTCCTGCCGAAATTATGCCTGAAACAAAGGTGAGTAATAAAACTCGTGAAATAGGAAGTCTTTTAAATGTAAAATTAAGAGGCGAAGGATACAAGCTTCGCGAAATGGCAGCTAAAAAAGCTTCTGCGAAACAAATGGAATCTGCTAAAGTTGAGGCCTTAAAATCAGTTTATAGAATGTTGGCCTTAAGCTTAGGTGAACCACCAGTAGAATTTTCATGGAGATTTAAAGATGCCGAAGGTAAGATTAGCGAAAGTAAAAAATATACTCCTTTGCAATTTTTAGAGCAAGTGGCTCCTGGATTTGCTGATGTTGAGATGGTAATGATCATGAACGATCCTACCCGCGAATATTATAAAGTATATGAAATTAAAAACTACAGAAATGTTTCGGAAGGAATTAACTGGACGTATTTAAATTTACCAAACGAGGATATCAAGAAATTTGCATTGGCTTCCATTAAAAATAATGAAGCAATGTATGCATCTTGCGATGTGGGAAAACAACACAATCGTAAAGCTGGTATTATGGATGTAAATACTTACGATTATGCTTCTTTATTTGGTGTTGAATTCGATATGGATAAAAAAGCAAGAATTTTAACGCGCCAGTCAGGTTCTTCTCATGCAATGACTCTTATTGGTGTTGATGTTGATGAAAATGAAATGCCTGTAAAATGGGAGTTTGAAAATTCATGGGGAAGTGCTTCTGGTCATAACGGTTACATAACTTTTACCGATGCTTGGTTTGATGCTTATATGTTTAGACTTGTTATTAACAAGAAATATTTAGATGAAAAAGCTAAAAAAGCATTTAAAAGCAAAGCAATTATGTTACCAGTTTGGGATTATATGTTCTAATGGTATAATGAAAAAATAATTAAGGAAAAGAATCTCATTTTTGAGATTCTTTTTTTGTAGGATATAATCATGAAATTAGCTCATAACAAAAACTTATACATCTATAAAAAATAGTAATTTCATCTTATCGATATTTGTAGTACAGAAAAACAAAAAACAATAATTATAAAAAAACAAATATCATGACAAAAGTAAAAGAAAATCAGGCAGTAGTTGAATTATCAGCAAATGAAAGAGAAATAGAACAACTTCAAATTTTATTGGCAAATTACCAGTTGTATTATCAGAACCTAAGAAATTTTCACTGGAATGTAAAAGGAAATTCATTTTTTCAGTTGCATACAAAATTTGAAGAATTATATACCGATGCTAGCGAACAGGTAGATGAAATTGCAGAGCGTATTTTAACATTAAATGGACAACCTTTAGGCAACTTTTCTGATTATGTAGCTATTTCGAGTATTGCAGAAGCAAATGCAAACTGCTCGGGAAGCGAAATGGTTGAGCAAGTAATTAAGGCTCACAATATTATTATTGAGAAGGTAAAAGATGTAATTGCCATTGCCAACGAAAATGAAGACGAGGGTACCTTAGATATGTTACCAGCTTATGTGTCTAATTTGGAAAAATTAAATTGGATGTTTAAGGCATTTTTAAAATAACAATAAACACTTTTTATAATGAGCTTCCAGTTTTTTCTGGAGGCTTTTTTTATTCTGTAATATCAAGAATTAAAGGGAAATTCATGTATTCTTCACTGAAATTACCCATTTGTTTAGTGATTTTACTAGAAAGACTAATTTATTTTTCTGGAATTTAATATCAGATAGTAATTTATGAAGATAATTATTAGTTGATAATGAGATATAGAATTTATACACAAAGGAGTAGGATTATTTTAAATAACAAAAACTTATACATCTATAAAAAATAGTAATTTTATCTTATCGATATTTGTAGTACAGAAAAACAAAAAACAATAATTATAAAAAAACAAATATCATGACAAAAGTAAAAGAAAATCAGGCAGTAGTTGAATTATCAGCAAATGAAAGAGAAATAGAACAACTTCAAATTTTATTGGCAAATTACCAGTTGTATTATCAGAACCTAAGAAATTTTCACTGGAATGTAAAAGGAAATTCATTTTTTCAGTTGCATACAAAATTTGAAGAATTATATACCGATGCCAGCGAACAGGTAGATGAAATTGCAGAGCGTATTTTAACATTAAATGGACAACCTTTAGGCAACTTTTCTGATTATGTAGCCATTTCGAGTATTGCAGAAGCAAATGCAAACTGCTCGGGAAGCGAAATGGTTGAGCAAGTAATTAAGGCTCACAATATTATTATTGAGAAGGTAAAAGATGTAATTGCCATTGCCAACGAAAATGAAGACGAGGGTACCTTAGATATGTTACCAGCTTATGTGTCTAATTTGGAAAAATTAAATTGGATGTTTAAGGCATTTTTAAAATAACAATAAACACTTTTTATAATGAGCCTCCAGTTTTTTCTGGAGGCTTTTTTTATTATGTAATATCAAGAATTGCAGGGAAATTCATGTATTCTTCACTGAAATTACCCATTTGTTTAGTGATTTTACTACAAAAAACAATTCTTTGCGATTTGGGAATGTATGGAGATAAGCGATTAATTTCTGATAGTATTTGATCACGCATAATCATTTCTGCATCATCAACAATAAACATCTTTAATCTATTTAAGTTGATTCCGCTGTTTGAATAGAGCTCGTTAAATTTTTTGGCCGTGGCGATTACTACATCCGAGCCAGCATAAACTTTATCGCGTAAATCTAGCAAGTTGCCAGCATCTCCTTCGCTAAAAACACGTAAGTCGGTATTTTTCCCTAACTCAAGAAACTGCTCTTTCATCTCAATTGCTTTTTCTCGGCTAGCCACCACAACAATTGCTCTTGGAACATCTTCAAATTCCGATTTAAGTTGTTGGATTACACTAATTGCAATGGTGCTCGATTTTCCGCTTTTTTCATCAGCTCGTACAATTAAGTCGGCACCGCTTTTAATTTTTGAGATACTCGATTTTTGAACTTTGGTAGGAGATTCGAAGCCAATATCTTCAAGTGCTTCCAGTAAATGCTGATCTAATTTTTTTAAGAACATCGGAACAATTTATTTTTGGTTTTAACTGGCGCAAATTTAGAAATAATTGTTGCAATAAACTAAATGTGAATAAAAGAGAAAGTTATCGTATTTAAAATATAATATTTTAATCTCTGTTTGAATGATGTGCCGGATAATTACGGTGTTAAGTTTACTTTATAAACAAGTTTTAAATAACTATTTTTTGTTGATCAAATAAACGCCCAACAAAATAAGCGACATGCAAACCAAATGTAAAATGCTTATGTTTTCACCATCCAGAATTCCCCAGAAAATGGCAAATATTGGTATAATATAAGTTACAGAAGAGGCATAAACAGCCGAAATATGCCTGATTAAGCTGTTCATTAACAACATTGCTATGGCTGTACCAATTATTCCTAGAGCTGCTAAGGCAAGAAAATGAATCGGCCAATTTGATACTGCAAAAACAGGTTGAAAGTCTGTTGTTATTAAATAAATAAGTGCTGCCGGACCTGTAAAGAAAAAGGACAGAGAGGTGATTTGTACTCCTGATAAATGTGATAATTTTGCTTTTATGGTATTGATATTAATTCCATAAAAAGTTGTTGCCAAAACAATAAGTAGTGCGTAATTGTTAATATTGCTTGTGTTTAGTTCTTTTCCAGAGCTTATCAGACCAAGAGCACCAATTAAACCAACTAGTAAGCCTGCTGACTGCAGCCATTTAAATTTAGTTTTAAAAAATAAAACTCCTATCAGCATTGTAAATAAAGGAGTTAAAGAGTTTAGCATGCCAGCTAGAGCACTATCGATCTGAGTTTGTGCTTTGGTAAATAAAAATGCAGGTATAAAACTTCCGATAAATCCAGCTATTAAAAGTCCGGGTATATCTTTTCTCTGTAGAAATTTTAAATTTTTAATGGAATAGGGTAGTAGAACAAGCGATGCAAGCAGTATACGAATTCCGGCTGCTTGTTCGCTGCTAAAGCTTTTTAAGCCAATTTTCATTAGAATAAAAGAGCTTCCCCAAACAAAGGCTAAAAGAATGAGGATAGTGAGTTGAAACCAAGGTTTTTTCCAGTACATAGTGCGATTAATTGAGATTGCGAAAGTACTGGAAATAAAGTTGAGAACAAAAAGTGAAACCCGGAACTCGTAGAGCCGGGCTTACAGTTATTATAAAGCAGATTGTTGCTGTTTACAGAAAATTAATTGTAGATAAAATTGTTTTACAATTGGACTGATTTTTTGCAAATCGAAAAAATAGGAATTCTATTGCTTACAGTTCTGTATTTTTAACCGCTTTTTTAATTTTTTCCAATCCTTTTTTTAGTACAGACTTAGGACATCCTATGTTCAACCTCATGTATC
This sequence comes from uncultured Marinifilum sp., assembly GCF_963677195.1. NCBI lineage: Bacteria > Pseudomonadati > Bacteroidota > Bacteroidia > Marinilabiliales > Marinifilaceae > Marinifilum > uncultured Marinifilum sp. The sequence continues at coordinate 103,156 of NZ_OY781918.1, read as the reverse complement.
CTTCCCCTTCTTTCCCAAAAGTTGTTCCTTTGTTTAAGGCTACTTCAGCAGTATCAATAAATAAACGATTTAATTTTTCAGAAGATAAGCCCAGTTTTCTGCAATCCAACCAAAGTAAATAGGTGGCTTCTGGTTCTGACAATTTAATTTCTGGAATGTTTTCTTTCAAATATTCTCTAACAAACTCAACATTTCCTTGAAGATAGTCCATTAGTTGATCGAGCCACTCAGCCCCCTGTTCATAACCTGCCTGCATGGCAATGTGTCCAAACAAATTGCCAGAGTTCAAATGCATGGCATTTAATAGTTTTTCATAAGTGTTCTTTAGCTTTCGATTTGGAATAATAATTATGGAGCTGGCCAAACCTGCAACATTAAATGTTTTCGATGGTGCAATACAGGTAATTGTTCTTTGTGCAAGATCATCAGAAAGTGACGATATAGGAATATGCTTATGAGTTTTGTAAATTAAATCTTGATGTATCTCATCTGAGATAATTAAAAAGTCGTATTTTTTTGCAATTTCGCCTAATTTTAAAAGCTCTTCTTTTGTCCAAACTCTTCCAACAGGATTGTGTGGATTGCTAATGATTATAGCCTGTAATCCTTCTTTTGCTAGCTCTTCCAGATTATCAAAGTCCATTTCATATCCTGTCTTTGTTCTTGTTAAAGGATTTTGAACCAAAGTGCGTTCTGTATCATTTACTACATGAAAAAAAGGATGGTAAACTGGAGGTTGCACAGCAATTTTATCTCCTTTTTCGGTTAAGCTCATTAAAAGTAAAGAAAGTGCAGTTACGACTCCAGGGCTAGAAGAAATCCATTCTTTATCTATTTTCCAGTTGTGTCTGGTTTTGAGCCAATTTTGAACGCTTTTAATGCAGTTTTCTCCTCTAAACGAGTATCCATAAATTTCATGTTTGGCACGTTTAATAATTGCATTCGAAATGCAAGTTGGAACTTTAAAATCGGTATCGGCAACCCAAAAGGGAAGTAAGTCTTCTTTTCCGAAGTATTCTTTAAGCTTGTCGTATTTTATCGAATTGGAACTCTTACGTTTAATTATTTCGTCGAAATTATATTTCATTTGCTTATATTTTTGAGAAAAAGTGAATTTATAAAAAAATGTAGAGTCTTTATAGCAGAGTAATAAATTTGCGATTATTAATTAAGCTAACTTAATTAGCAAAAAACTTAAATATAAACATGAAAATTAATAAAAGTGGTGCTAAATATTCGGCTATAGTTGGAATCGGCGAACGAATTAGAAAAATATGTAAAGAAACAAATCAGGAATTTTTATTACTAAACAGAGGTGTAAATTCGGTTTGTAGTATCGATTTAAATACGGTGGTAAAAGATATGGATTTTAATACCAACCAAATGCAGGTTTATCCTCCGGCAAAAGGAAGGCAGGAGTTGTTATCTGCTATTAATCAGCATTATTTTGGGAATACTTCACATATAGAGAATATTGCGGTTTGCGGAGGTGGAATGTCTGCTCTCGATTTGGTTTTTCAAACTTTAAACGTGGATCAAATATGTTTGCCCGAATATTATTGGGGATCTTATGTGCAGCTTATGACAATACGTAATGTTAAATCTCAGACTTATAAAAACTTAAACGAACTACAAAGTGACAGCTTACATTATAAAAATTCGGCTGTTGTAATTTGTGATCCTAACAATCCAATTGGCGACAAGCAAACCGATGAGAAATTATTAAAAACAGTTAAAATTCTTGATGAAATTGGAGCTACTGTTATTATTGATTGTCCTTACCGAAGAATTTTTTGTGGAGAAGAAGACCATTTTTTTCAAAAATTAAGTGCTTTTCAGAATGTAATTATTGTTGAGAGTTTTAGTAAGTCGGTAGGATTAAGTGGACAACGACTAGGCTTTGTGCATTGTTCTAATCAAGAGTTTATGAATGAGCTTGGCATTCGTTTGATGTATGCAACAAATGGAATAAATGCATTTTCACAATTATTGGTTGCACAACTTTTAAGTTCTGAGAAAGGACAAAAAGTAATGAACGACTTTAAGAAAACAACAACAGAAGGTATTCGTAAGAATATTGAATATCTTAAAGCGAAAGGTCTTTTGGCAGAAGAGTTTTATAAAGATTCGGAGCCAATTGGAATTTTTGTGATTGTAAATAAATCGGAGGAAGACTTATTTAATGCCCGAATTGGTAGCGTATCCTTAAGTTATTTTACACGCGATAAAAAGGAATATGCATCTAAATATTCAAGGATTTGTGTGTCGGTTCCACATCATAAATTAGTCGATTATTTTAATCTGCTATAAGCATCAAAAGCATCATTTTAAAGTGATGCTTTTTTGGGAAGATCTTTTCCCGATTCATCTATAATTTCGACCAAACCAGTACCATGTATGCCTAGTTCCCAATAATGCCGGTTAATGCAACCCGAAGGACAATCGCCCCACCCGTAGCTGTATATAAGATGGATATAATCTGCCTCGAAAAATAATATTTCAATATGCGATCCATCGCCAATACAATTTGAAGATTCGGCATTTTTAATAAAAGAGAATTTTTTAAGCTGATTTGCCAGAGCTAAATGGTTAATTCCATTATCAGAATTAACAGAATAGTTTTCTTTGCGAATGGAATCTAATTTTAAATCGAATCTATCAATAATTTGATCTAACTCTAGGTGATTAGAAAAACCATATCGATGCCAGTTTTTAAGATACAAACTCGAGGTGTCTATTTCTAGATAACTTTGATGTAGCTGTTGGTGGCAAAGAGCATGAATATCATATTCTTTAATGGCCAAAGCAGGAATAGAAACAGAATCAATATAAACAATTTGTAATGCGGCTAAAATGGGAGCAATATGAGATTCTTTAATTTCAATATTTTGCAATTCCTCCATTTCTTCATTAGTGTAAAAATCCAGACAAATTAGTTTTGCATCATCTAGTAAAATATTAAAAATGGAATCTGAAATGTGTGAATCCTGAATTATTTGAGTAGGAAAATCCGCAGTAGTCTCACTGTCGCATGCATAAAAAAAGCATGTCCCAACTATAAGAATAAGTAGGATACGGTTTTGCATAGGTTAAAGTTAAAGACTGGTCAAGACCAATATAATCATTTAACGAAGAATAATAGGTTTTGTTGCTTTAATTTATTGCTAATAATGGCTAATTTTTCATGTGCTTTTAGAATTGTTTTTATGTGCAAATAGTAATTGTTGATAAAATGATGAATTTTTATCATGTAAAGAGATGTAAAAAGAAAACTTTTATTCCCAAAATACAGTAGAATCATATACTTTTGAAAATCATAAAAAAAAATACAAGCGTGACTATATATAATATATTTAAAAAGTTAATTGTTTTAATTGTTGTTTTAGGTGGAATTTATTTTACAGCTCAATTGTTTAATTACTCAACAGTGGCCGATCATGAAAAAGGTCCTGCCAATAGTGAATACATGAGTCGTTATAATGTATATGCACTTAAGACTCCCGAAAATATAACCTTTGGAGGGGAAACCATCCCTTTGCAGCGTTGGGATGTTAAGGAATCTCTCGATAGAGAATTACTGGTGAATACCTACTGGCAGTCGCAAACTTTATTGTTTTTAAAGCGATCGAATAGATTTTTTCCAATTATTGAGCCAATTTTAAAAGAAAATAATATTCCCGATGATTTTAAATATCTGGCATTAATTGAAAGTGGATTGATACCTACCATTAAATCTCCTGCAGGAGCTGTTGGTATTTGGCAATTTATGAGCGGAACCGCTAAAGATTACAAGTTGGAAGTTTCGTCGGAGGTAGATGAAAGGTATAATATTGAAAAAGCTACAGATGCAGCTTGTAAGTACTTAAATCAATCGTATAAAAAATATGGAAGCTGGACTTTAGTGGCTGCATCGTATAATGCTGGTCGAAGGTTTATAGATAAACAGCTAAAACTTCAGGATGCAGGTAATTATTACGATTTATTATTAGGAGAAGAAACTGGTCGGTATGTTTATCGAATTCTAGCTATTAAAATGATAATGGAGAATGCTGCTCAGTATGGATTTAAATACAGAGAGTCCGATTTATATGAGCGAATTCCTACCCGGAAAATAAAAATTAAAACTCCAGTTAAAGATTTTGCTGTATTTGCCAAAGAAAATGGGGTAAATTATAAGATATTAAAGTATTTTAATCCTTGGTTGAGAAAAGCTTATCTTACGAATAAGTATAAAAAAGAGTATGAAATTACACTTCCTGCCAAAGGATATATTAATTTTGCATTTTCTGATTATAAAAACCCTGACGATTCTGTTTCAGAGAAATAAATTGTCGGAATTGCAAAAAGGAGATTAGAATTTGAGTTCCATAGATAAAAAAAACAGAGAGGATGTTGAACTGCTGGAAAATGGAAGCATTGAAGTTTTTGGCGCACGTGTTCACAACCTAAAGAATATAGATATAAGTATTCCACGAAACCAGTTATCGGTTATAACCGGATTAAGTGGTAGTGGAAAATCCTCGCTCGCATTCGATACTATTTATGCAGAAGGACAGCGTAGATATATAGAAACATTTTCTGCTTATGCAAGACAGTTTCTTGGAGGAATGGAGCGTCCGGATGTGGATAAGATTACAGGATTAAGTCCTGTGATTTCTATAGAGCAAAAAACGACCAACAAAAATCCCCGTTCAACAGTAGGTACCATAACCGAATTATACGATTTTTTGAGATTGTTATATGCCAGAGCTGGTGTTGCGTATTCGTACGAGACTGGTGAGAAAATGGTGAAATATACCGATGAGCAAATCATTAGTCTGATTCATGAGAAATTTAGCGAAAAAAGAATTTTGATTCTAGCACCTGTTGTTAAAGGGCGAAAAGGTCATTATAAAGATTTGTTTGAACAGATTAGAAGAAAAGGATTTTTATATGCTCGTGTTGATGGTGAAATTGTGGAATTATTACATGGTTTTAAGGTTGATAGGTATAAAAATCATACCATAGAGATACTTATTGATAAATTAGTAGTAGAGGAGGTTGGAGATAAGCGACTAAAAGAATCCGTGCAAACGGCAATGAAACATGGTAAGGGAATTACTATGATTATGGATAAGGATACCGATGAGCTTAAGTACTATAGCCGGCTACTGATGTGCCCAAGTACCGGAATTTCATACAATACTCCTGCACCACATAGCTTTTCGTTTAACTCTCCGCATGGGGCTTGTCCTAAATGTAAAGGTTTGGGGCGAATTAGTGCTATCGATATGGATAAAATTATTCCAGATCAGAAGTTGAGCATTAAAGAAGGAGGCATAGTTCCTTTAGGGAAATATAAAAATAGTTTGATATTTTGGCAGTTGGAGGCAATCGGAAGAAAGTACGATTTTGAGATGACAACTCCAATAAAGGAAATTCCAGAAGAAGCATTAAGCATTATTTTACATGGATCAAGCGAAACATTTAAGCTCGAAAATACACCATTGGGCTCATCTTCCAATTATTTTTTGAGTTTCGATGGAGTTATAAAATACATTTCAAATCAAGAAAGTAATACCACATCTAAAAAAGCAAAAAAATGGGCCGAGCAATTTGTTAAAACAATGGATTGTGAGATGTGTGGCGGTCAGCGCCTAAAAAAAGAAGCTCTGTTTTTTCGAATTCATGATAAAAATATTGCCGAATTAGCAGAAATGGATTTGAGCCAGTTGTCAGAGTGGTTTCAAAATCTCGAACAATATTTAAATGAGAAGCAGAAAAAAATTGCAAGTGAGATTCTAAAAGAAATTCGATCTCGTTTGGGATTTTTGTTAGATGTAGGTTTAGAATATCTATCCTTAAACAGAAGCTCGGTTACTTTATCAGGAGGAGAGTCTCAACGAATTCGTTTGGCAACACAAATTGGATCGCAGTTGGTAAATGTGCTTTACATTCTCGATGAGCCTAGTATTGGATTGCATCAGCGAGATAATGAACGATTGATATATTCTCTGAAACAGCTTCGCGATTCGGGTAATTCTGTTATTGTAGTTGAGCACGATAAAGATATGATTAAGTCGGCCGACTTTGTTGTAGACATGGGACCTTTTGCCGGGAAACATGGTGGCGAAGTTGTAGCGGTCGGAATTCCAGAACTTATCGAAAAAGGAGATAGTTTAACTGCTCAATATCTGAATGGAGATAGGAAAATTGAAATTCCAAAAAAGAGACGAAAAGGAAAAGGTACAAGTATAGAGTTAAAAGCTTGTACTGGTAATAACCTTAAAAATGTGGATGTTACTTTTCCATTGGGAAAATTTATTTGTGTAAGCGGAGTTTCGGGTAGCGGAAAGTCAAGCTTAATTAATGGGACTTTGCAACCAATTTTGTCGCAACATTTTTATAGATCTGTTAAAGATCCTTTGCCATATAAAGAGTTAAAAGGAATTAAGAATATCGATAAGGTGGTGGAAGTAAATCAAGCCCCATTGGGAAAAACTCCACGATCGAATCCAGCAACTTATACAAATGTATTTGGCGATATCAGGAAATTATACGAAAAATTACCCGAGTCGCAAATTCGAGGATATAAGGCTGGTAGATTCTCTTTTAACGTAAAAGGAGGAAGGTGTGAAACTTGTCAGGGGGCAGGTATTCGTTCCATAGAAATGAATTTTTTACCCGATGTTTATGTGCCTTGCGATGTATGCAATGGAAAGCGTTATAATCGAGAAACCCTTGAAGTGCGCTACAAAGGAAAATCAATTGGCGATGTCTTAGATATGACAATTAATCAGGCTGTTGATTTTTTTGAAAATATACCTTCTATTCTAGTTAAATTGAAAGTTTTACAAGATGTTGGATTAGGGTATATTACCTTAGGGCAGCCATCAACAACTTTATCGGGCGGAGAATCGCAAAGGGTGAAGCTAGCTACCGAATTAGCGAAACGGGATACTGGGAAAACTATGTATATACTCGACGAGCCAACTACTGGATTACATTTTGAGGATATTAGGGTTTTGCTTGAAGTACTAAACAGATTGGTAGATAAAGGAAATACCGTTATTGTAATTGAGCATAATTTGGATGTAATTAAGGTGGCCGATCATGTTATTGATATTGGAAAAGAAGGTGGTCGAAATGGAGGAGAAATACTTTTTACAGGAACTCCAGAAGAACTCGCGGAATGCAAAGATTCTTTTACGGCTAAATTTTTAAAGGAAGAACTAAAATAAAATATTAAAAATCCCCGAAAGGGGATTTTTTTCTGCCCAATTGTGATTAATAATTTTTAACTGTGCAAGTAGAGGAGAATAAAGCATAATTATTATCTTTAGAAAGATCTCCCGAACTAACGGGCAGTGCTTAAATTCACGATTAATGGGAAAATTAGTTGATATTTATTTTGAGAACCTTGATGAGAAAAGATCTTATGTAGTAGGAACAGATCTTCAGACTATTTTAAAGGATGTTAAGCCAAAATTAAAAGGTAAGGTATTGGGTGCAATGGTAAATAATAAGCTTAAAGAACTTACCTACGAAATATATAAACCTAAAAATATTCGCTTTATCGATCTTACTAATTCTGCTGGTAGGAGAATGTACATTCGTTCGCTTAGCTTTGTTTTGTTCAAAGCCGTGAGAGACCTTTATCCTGGTGCCGGATTTCGTTTGGAGCATTCTGTTTCTAATGGATTATATTTTCGTTTAACAGATAAAAATATTATTCTTAGCAAAGAAGATATTGCCCGAATTAAAATTAGAATGCAGGAAATTATTGCTGCAAACATGCCTTTTATTAGGGAAGAAATCGAAACAGAAGAGGCTATTAAAATTTTCGAAAGTCAGGGGCTTCGAGAGAAAACCAGTTTATTCAGAACTCGTGGAAACTTATATACTTCGGTTTATCATTTAGATGGTAATGCCGATTATTTTTACGGATTTTTAGTGCCTTCAACAGGAGTATTGGAAGTTTTTGATTTGGTGCACTTTTATCGTGGAATGTTGTTAATGAGTCCTAAAAGGGATGAACCTTCGGAGGTAGAAGATATGGTTACGCAAGAAAAGATGCTAAAGGTGTTTAGCGAATTTAAGCGTTGGGGAAAAGTACTGAATATTTCTAATATTGGTGATTTAAATAATTATGTAGCTCAAAATAATATTTCCGAGTTAATAAAGATTTCGGAAGCTTTGCACGAGAAAAAAATATCACAAATAGCAGATAAGGTTCGAAAAAGGAAAAAACACATTAGGCTGATATTAATTTCGGGACCTTCTTCTTCAGGAAAAACAACATTCGGGAAACGCTTGGCTATTCAGCTTAAAGTGGCAGGCTTAAAGCCCGTAAATCTTTCTCTCGATAATTATTTTGTAAATAGAGAACATACACCAATCGATGAAAATGGTGAATACGATTTTGAGGATTTGAAAGCCTTGGATGTAAAATTGTTTAATGAGAATTTGGTAGATCTTTTAGCGGGAAAAGAAATTGAATTGCCAAAATTCTCATTCGAAACGGGCGCCCGATATTTCGATGGAGAGAAAATGAAAATTAATGACAAGCAAGTTTTGGTGGTTGAAGGAATTCATGCCTTAAATCCCGAGCTTACGCCCTTAATTGCCGATGAAGCTAAGTTTAGGATTTATATTTCTGCTTTAACATCAATTTCTATTGATGGTCATAACCGAATACCATCAACCGATAATAGATTAATTAGAAGAATTGTTCGCGATTATAAATATCGCAATTATAGTGCTCTTGATACAATTAATAGATGGCCTAGCGTTCGTAGAGGAGAGTTAAAGAATATTTTTCCATATCAGGAAGAAGCAGATGTAATGTTTAATTCCGCATTACCCTACGAATTGGGAGTGCTAAAAAGATATGCCGAACCAATTTTAAAAGAAGTGCAACCCAATTGCCCCGAATACGATGAGGCAAATCGATTATTAAAGTTTTTCAGTTACTTTTCGCCTATTTCTGATAATGAAATTCCTCCCACATCACTTATGAGAGAATTTTTAGGAGGTAGCGCTTTTCATTATTAGCTGTTAATAACTTTTTAGCTGTTGATATTTACTCCTGTTCTTGCTGTTGATAACTCATCTGGCGAGAATGGGATTTTTTAGTTATTAACACTTATAGAGCTTTAAATATAAGGTATGCAGAACTTATTAACAAATTATCAACAGTGTTGATAACTTGTTAATTAACTGTTTAAAACCTTATTTAATAAGAAGGCCCGTTTTTTTCCGAAACGGGCTGCAAATATAGAATAAAAAATTGGAGAATATAAAGCTCTAGAGACAATATTTTTAAGGAAATTTTAGTTGTTTAAGCTAACTATCTCTTCATCATGCGATCTATCTCTCTTTTGTGATCGCGTTGTTTTAAACTTTCTCTTTTGTCGTAGTGTTTTTTACCTCGGCAAAGAGCAATTTCCATTTTGGCAAAACCTTTATCATTAATAAATATCCGTAAAGGAATAATAGTTAAACCCGATTCTTTCGTTTTTCTATCGAGTTTATTTAATTCTTTGCGGTTTAATAAAAGTTTTCTTTCTCTTTTTTCTTCGTGGTTGTAATAAGATCCGAATTTATATTCAGAAATGTGCATGCCAATAACATACAGTTCATCTTTTGTGAAACTGCAAAATGCGTCAACTAAACTGGCTTTTCCAGAACGAATTGATTTTATCTCGGTACCGAACAGTTGAATTCCAGCTATGAATTTCTCAATAAATTCAAATTCAAAACTAGCTCTCTTATTTTTTATATTGATTTTTTGCATTGTAGTATCTTAATTTCCCTGCAAATTTAATATTTAAATTGTTACCTATAACTAGAAAAGAATGGAAAACATTCTTTCGAAGATAAGAGGAAGTGCAAGAATGAGAAGGCTGGCAGTAAATGTAAAGCCGGGTTTTTTGTTATCGGCAATTGGTAGCATAGGACTTGTTCCCAGCCACAATATACGTACAAAATAAAGTTCAGAAAGTAAGCAAATTTGATTTAGAAATGAATAAGGCGAGAAAAGATTAGCTGTTCCATGAAAAATGCAAAATACAGAAGCACTATATAACACTAATTTGAAAATAATGCCTGGCGCAATTTTTAGCTGAAAATTCGGAGTAAGTAGAATAATAATTCTCGCAGCAACGAATAAGCCTATGTTTAAAGATAAAAACACAATAAAAAAACGAGATAAGGCACTTATAAAATCATGAGTATGAATGAATATTCCCAAAGAAGATATTAATGAAGATATAGCAATAACAGGAAATGCAAAGTTCAAAAATAACTTTTCGGGTCTTATATTTTCATGGGCAATTCTTTCCCATTCCTTTTTTGGAGTAAGGAGTAAATTTCGAAGTCGAAAAAATGAGCTCAGAAGGTTTTTTGAATTGTAATTCATTTTTGTTTTATCTTGTTATGCTATATCAAAATTAAACAAGCTTTTTAAAATTGAAAGTTTGAATTCAAAAAACTTAAAGTAATTTTGTTGATTGAGGTTTTGCAGAGCAGTATTATTATAAAGCTGGCATTCTCCGATTAAAAAATAGTAATTGTCTGCTTCTTGCAAACATATAAAAAAATATAAAAATGCAATACAATTTATTGGTTGTTTTAGGAGCTACAGCTACCGGAAAAACAAGTTTGGCAGTTAATTTGGCGAAAGAATTCGATGGCGAGATCATAAGTGCCGATTCGCGTCAAATTTATAGAGGCATGGATTTGGGAACAGGCAAAGATATTGAGGAGTATGTTGTTGATGGCAAGCCAATTCCTTACCATTTAATTGATATCGCAGATGCAGGTTATAAATATAATGTTTTTGAGTTTCAGCGTGATTTTGTAAAGGCTTTTGAAGATATAACAGTTCGGAAAAAGATGCCAGTTGTTTGTGGTGGTACTGGAATGTATCTCGAAGCTGTATTAAAAGGATATAAGCTTATTGCAGTTCCTAAAGATCAGGAGTTTAGAGAGCAGATGGAGAAAAAAGATATGTCTGAACTTGAGGTAATTCTTCGTTCATATAAAAAGGTTCACAATAACAGCGATTTGGAAACAAAAAAACGAGCAATACGAGCAATCGAAATTGAGAGGTATTATGCCGCCAACCCCGAAATTGATATGGAGTATCCTAGCATGAACCCATTATTGGTTGGGATAAAATTTGATAGAGAAAGCCGTCGCGATAGAATTAGTTTTCGTTTAAAGCAGCGCTTAAAAGAGGGTATGATTGAAGAGGTTCAGGGACTTTTAAAGTCGGGGGTTTCGGCCGAAAATTTAATATATTACGGATTAGAGTATAAGTTTTTAACCCAATATGTAACTGGTCAAATTACTTATGATGAAATGTTTTCGGGTTTGGAAATTGCGATTCATCAGTTTGCAAAGCGACAAATGACTTGGTTTAGAAAAATGGAAAGAAGCGGCAGTGATATTAAATGGTTAGATGGATATATGCCGCTTGATGAGAAAATTGCTCAGGTTAAAGAGTGGTTTTCTGTTTAAGCAATATACTTTTCTAAATCTTTAATTTTAATTCGCTTAATACCTAATTTATCCCATTTTTCGAAGGGTAAAGGAATATTCGGGAGTTCCTTAATTGCATCTTCTATAACATAAACTTTATAGTTTCGTTTTGCTAATCCAGTGGCTGCACAATCGACACAAACATTGGTTGTTACGCCGTAAACAAAAACCTTATTATAGTTTAAGGCTTGTAAAATATTTTCTGTGTTTGGGTTTCCCTCAAAAACATCAAAAGCATCTTTGCGAATTACAATATTTCTATTGGATATAATATTGGAAATTTCAATTGTATTGTAAGTTTTATTCCAATGTGCTTCGGTATATTCTGTTGGCTTTGTTGCTCTAATAAAATCTGCACCAGTAGTATTTGCCATGCAATGTTCTGGAAATGTATTTACAAAATCTGGCTTGTCCGATAATTCTTTGGAATCGGCAAAATGATAATCTGCTGTGTTTACAACTCTTATGTTATTTTCTTTTGCAAACTTTGTTAGTAGTTTTAGGTTTTCTTCGATTTCTTCAGCTCCGGCAGCATATAATTTACCTTGGCAATTCATAAAATCTATCTGAGTATCAACATTCCAAAACAATATATCTTTTGTAAACATATTTAGGTATTTTAGTTCTTTATAAAAATACAATCGACCGAAATATAATCAAAATTATCATAGTTAAAGGCTAATAAGATATCTTATAATAATGCCTTTTTATCATGATTTTGCCAATTCATAACGAATAATTTTCATGAGAAAGCTTTTCTTTTTTATCTTAAAAATTGAATTATTCAGAGAGCTAATTTATGACTACTATAAAATCCATATCCCGCAGTCGGATTGTTTATCATATAATATTTTGGATTGTTGCATTTACGTTTTGGTTATTTACCATGTTCGTAGCAAGCAATTTTAAGAATGTTTTAAAAATTGAACCAGTATTAATGACTTTTGTATTTAATCTGTGTTTTGCTCTTGCTGTATATTTTAACTTGCTGGTTTTATTACCATATCTATTTAAAAAGCAAAAGTTTTTCTTATATATAATTTCTTTGTTGGGAATTGTGTCTTTGGCTGCTTTTGTTATCGATTTTTTACTGGTTTACCCTTTAAGTAAGTTTGTGCAGGGCGAGAAATTTTTCGAAGAATTAACTTTTGTAGTTTGGGTTAATTTTGCATTTTTTACATTAATATATATAGGAATTACAACTTTTCTTTCGCTTATGCGAGAATGGTTTGTTTTGCAAAAAATATCTATACAGTTAAAGGATATTGAGCGAGAAAAGCTCGAAGCCGAACTTAAAGCTTTAAAATCACAAATAAACCCTCATTTTTTATTTAACACATTAAATAATTTATATTCGCTTACTCTCGATAAATCGGATAAAGCACCCAATTTAGTTCTTAAGTTATCTGATATGATGAGGTATATTCTTTATGAATGTAATGACAGATATGTTTTGTTGGAGAAAGAACTCGATTTTATTCGCAACTATCTCGACTTGCAAAAAATTAGGTTGGATGAGGCAATTCCAGTTAAAATGGAAGTGAAAGGGAATACTGCCCAAAATGAAATAGCTCCGCTTTTATTCGAGCCTTTAATCGAAAATGCTTTTAAGCACGGAGCTTATGGAAAAAATAATAATGGATTTGTGAATATTCTCTTTAATTTTGAAGAAACCAACAAAATGGAACTGACAATAGAAAATAGGTTTGATAAAAGTTGGTCCAATGAAAAAAATGAAAATAAGGGGATTGGAATTAAGAATGTGAGTCGCCGTTTAGAGTTGCTATATCCCGAAAAGCATAGTTTAGATATACAGGAGAATGGTAGTATGTTTATTGTGATTCTTAGTATTGACTTATCTAAATAAGAGCAGAATAATTAAAATGAGACCTATGAAGTTGAAATGCTTAATTGTAGATGATGAGCCTTTGGCACAGAGAGTGTTAGAGAAGTATATTTCTGAATTGTCAATTCTAGATTTGAAAGGAAAATGTAGCGATGCAATTGAGGCAATGGAAATCTTACAGAATGAAACAATCGATTTGATATTTCTGGATATTAATATGCCTCGATTAAGTGGAATTAACTTTTTAAGATCATATAAAAATCCACCAATGGTTATTATAACAACGGCCTATACCGAATATGCATTGGAGAGTTATGAGTTAAGTGTGTTGGATTATCTTAAAAAGCCATTTTCTTTCGAAAGGTTTTTACAAGCTGTTCAGAAAGCTGAAAGTAAAGTGAAAATTTCTACCGATAATCAAGAGGATACAAAAGAAGAGCTTGAGTATATTTTTGTGAAAGCAAATAAAAAAACCATTAATATTAATTTGGATTCTATCTTGTATGTTGAAGCTTTGGGTGATTATGTTAAGATTTTTACCGATGAAGGGCATGTCGTAACTTATCAATCTTTAAAAGGGATTGAGAAGCTTTTGCCCTCGCAAAGATTTTACAGAATTCACAAGTCGTATATAGTGTCTTTGTCTAGAATAAAATCGATAGAAGGAAATATGGTACATACCGAAAAGGGTACTATTCCAATTGGTAATAATTACAAACAAGGATTCTTTCAAAGAATTCATCCTGTATAATTTATAATCAAGTTTGTGTTTTTTTAAAAGGGTCGAATTATGTGTCGGCTCTTTTTTATATCCTGATAATAAGAAGGAAAAAAAGAATTTGTATTTTAAAACTTATTATAATTTTAAATATAATATAGTGATCTATGTTCAAAAGTAAATTGTTAAGTTAGATTGCTGCTGAATATATTGGTAAAATAATGCTTGAATTTATTCTCTTTTTGTTAAATTTAGACTGGAATAAACTGAATCCGATCAATAATAAATTTTTTAAACTATGAACAGACGTACAATTTCTCGTTATACTCTTATTCTTTTTGCGCTTGCAGTGGGCTTTGTTGCTTGTAAACCAGTTGATAAAAAGAAAGATGGACAAACAGTAAAGCCTCTACTTAAGAAGGCTATTGAAAGTGAAGTTAAAGATGTGGTATATCCTTTGCCAACCTCATTCGAGTTGGCTTCTATGCTAAACAGAATTGGTGCAGATTATATTTTAGGTTTATCTAATTCTGTAGAGAAAGCCGATAAATATTTTACAGAAAAAGCAAGGGCTTTAAACTTGGGTGTATATAGTGCCGATTTAAGTTACGCAAGTACTTATAATCGTAAGCAAGAAACCATGTTGTTTTTAAAAGCTTCTAAAACATTAATCGATAATTTAGAAATTACCAGTGCATTTAATGGTACTTTGGTTGAAGATGTTGAAAAAAATCTTGACGATAAAGACCAGTTGGTGAAAGTAATCACTAATTCTTTTTATGATACTTATGAGTTTCTAAATAAAAATGGAAAAGCTAATTTATCTCTTCTTGTTGTAAGTGGTAGCTTTATTGAAGGCTTATATGTGGCAACTCATATTTCTGAAAATACATACGCAAATCCTGAGATTGTTAAGGTTATATTCGATCAAAAAGAATCTTTAGAGCGATTGTTAGAAGTACTTGAGCCAGAAAAACAAGATGCAAATATTGCAGCTTTAATTTCGGATTTTACAGGATTGAAAGCAAGCTATGATAAAATAGTTGATGGTACAATGACTGAAGATCAGTTAAACGAAATAATTAAAAGTGTTGGTAAAATTAGAAAAAGTATTGTAGAGTAATATCTGCAACAAATAAAATACAAAAACTGTCTTCTTATTTGAAGGCAGTTTTTTTATGTAAATAACTGAGCGTTTGTTTTCTGTTTGTTAAAAAATAAATTGTAATTTTAAGAACAGTTCAAACTTAGAATAATAAAATTCCTTACTTATAAATGGGAGAATCGATATTAAATGCTCTAATGCATCTTTTTGCAATTGTTGCCAGCTCTAAGGAAGAAGGTATTTCTGGTAAAGGAAAAGTAATTGTAGAAAGTTTTCTTAGTCGCTATGTAAAAGCAGATATACAGGATGAATATCTGCGTTTATTTGAAAACTACTTCGAATTTTATCGTCGCGAAATAGAATATCAATCTATTTCTGGTTCTCGTAATACCGATATCCTTACCCTTGCCGAAGCATCGAAAGTGTGTTCGAAAATAAAAGTAGAGCTCGTGCAAGAGGAACGTTTAATTGTTTTGCTTCGCTTGCTCGAATTTGTTTATGAGGATAAGTTGGTTAGTGAAAGTGAATTCGAATTTATAAGTATTGTTGCCGAAAATTTTAAGATTTCCCGCTCCGAATTTATTAATAGCTTATCTTTTGTTTGGGGAGATACTCTAGATGAGTTCGATAAAAGCAAATTCCTGATTATAGATAATAAAATTACAGAATGGTCGGAGAATCTTTCCTGGTTTATGAAGAAAGATACCAAGAAAGATACGAATGAATTTAAACATCTTTATTGTGAAAATTTGTATGGCCGAATTGTTGTTATGTATATCGAGAGTGTTAATCTGTTGGTGTTTAAATACGAAGGGGAGCTCAATCTTTATCTCGAAGGGAACAAGATAATTTCAGAAAAAACATATCAGCTTGGTAATGGTTCTATTATTAAAGGACCCAATATTCAATCTATATATTACTCCGATATTGCTGGTAGATTTTTGAAAGAGGAATCGCAGCAAAAAATAATATTTACAGCTAAAGATGTTGAGTTTAAATTTAAAAACTCTAACAATGGAATTCAGAAATTTAATATTTGTGAAGAAAGTGGGCAGCTAATTGGAATTATGGGAGGTAGCGGTGTAGGTAAATCTACTTTGCTAAATGTGCTAAATGGAAACCTTACATTAAATAATGGAGAGATTAGGATAAACGATTTTGAAATTCATAGAAATCGACTTGCTGTTCAGGGTTTAATAGGTTTTGTTCCGCAAGACGATTTGTTAATTGAGGAATTATCTGTTTTCCAGAATTTATATTATAATGCAAAACTCTGTTTTAAAGATTTCTCTGAAATACAGATTCTTAAAGCAGTTCTGAAAATGCTTCAGGATCTTGATTTGTATGAAGCGCGCGATTTAAAAGTTGGTAACCCTTTAAATAAATTTATAAGCGGCGGACAAAGAAAAAGATTAAATATCGGACTGGAGCTGATGCGCGAGCCTGCAATACTACTAGTCGATGAGCCTACTTCGGGATTATCGTCGACCGATTCGGAAATGGTAATGAGGCTTTTAAAACAGCAAACTCTTAAAGGAAAATTGGTGATTGTAAATATTCATCAGCCATCATCCGATATCTTTAAAATGTTTGATAAACTTTGGATTCTAGATAGGGGAGGATTTCCTATTTATACAGGAAATCCTATCGATGCTATTGTTTATTTTAAAACTCAAAATTCACAGGTAAATGCGTCGGAGAGTGAATGTGTTGCTTGTGGTAATGTAAATCCCGATCAGATTTTACAAATTGTAGAGACCAAGTTAATCGACGATCAGGGAAAACCAACAAGGGAAAGAAGAGTAAAGCCTCAGGAATGGTATCAAAAATATTTGGATAATATTGAGGCGAATCGAATATTATTACGACCAGAAAAAAAATTACCTCAGAGTGATTTTAAAATCCCAGGAAGGGTAAAGCAATTCTCTATTTTTTGGATACGTAATGTACTCTCTAAATTAACGAATAAGCAGTATTTAATAATTAATTTTTTCGAGGCTCCGCTTTTAGCTATTATTTTAGGATATTTTACAAAATATACTGCCAATGGAGCTTATCTTTTTGGCGAAAATAAAAATTTTCCGGTTTTTTTATTCATGGCTGTTGTGGTTTCCATGTTTTTAGGATTAACCGTTAGTGCCGAGGAAATTATTCGTGACAAAAAGCTTTTGCAAAGAGAAAAATTCCTGAATTTGTGTAGAATTAGTTATCTGGCATCTAAAATTATGTTTTTATTTGCCTTATCTGCAATACAATCTTTCTCGTTTGTAATTTTAGGTAACTTTATTCTTGGTGTAGAAGGCATGACTTTTACATATTGGTTTGTACTTTTTACGACTTCATGTTTTTCTAATATGATTGGTCTTAATATTTCTTCGGGCCTTAATTCGGTGATTACCATTTATATTTTAATTCCTTTGATTTTGGTGCCGCAACTTTTACTGGGTGGCGCAATGATTAAGTTTGATGATTTACATTACGGGGTTACCGATAAAGTATATGTACCAATTGTAGGCGACTTTATGACCACTCGCTGGACTTATGAGGCCTTGGCCGTTGCTCAATTTAAGGATAATGAATTCGAAAAACATTTTTTCGATTACGAAAAAGGAATAAGCGATGCGGCGTTTAAAACTTCTTTTTTAATTCCTAAGTTGGAGTCTGTTTTGTTAGATTGTGAGCGTAGTATTGAGTTCGAAAAAGATGAAAACGAAACCATTGCTCATTTTGAAATGCTAAGATCTGAAATACAAAAAATGGCAGATGATGCGGGAATGGAGGTTTTTATGGGTATTCAGCAATTAAATATTAAAGATTTTAATCTAAATGTGGCAGAGCAAACCAAAAGCTTTTTAGATCAGGTAGGTTTGTATTACTTAGGAATGAGTAGCGAATCGGGATATAAAAAAGATTTTGAATATTCCCGATTGGTAGATTCGCTTGGCAGAGATGGGGTTTATCAGTTTAAACAAACCTACTATAATCAGGCTTTAGCCGATTTGGTTCTTAATAGAAACGAAGTGAATAAGATGATTGAGATTAATTATCAGCTTATTCAAAAGAAGGATCCTGTATTTATGTCGCCCGATTCTAAATTTGGTCGCTCCCATTTTTATTCTCATGTAAAGCGTATAGGTAACTTTTATATCGATACCTATTGGTTTAATTTGGCGGTAGTGTGGTTAGGAACAGTTTTTTTATTCCTAACGCTATGGGCCGATGTTTTGCGCCGAATGGTGAGCTACTTCGAAAATATAAAACTGGTACGTCGCGAGAAAAAAAGAAAATAATATCAATTACTATTAATAACTGTAATGATATTATTTTGGACTATTATGCTTTTATAAGCCGTTAAATTATTTAACGGCTCTTCGGTTTAAATAATTAACCAGCAGTAAGCTGCAGGCAATTACAATCATTCCGGCAATTGAAAGGGCATCGGGATGTTCGCCAGGTAAAATAGACCAGCTTAGAAATGCGCCAAAAATTGGAATAATAAATTTCCAGGTATTTAAATTGGAAACTTTTACTCCGGGGCGTTGCAAAAGACCAAACCAAATGGTAATGGCAAAAGCCGAAACCATAGCTAACCATCCTAAAGAAATAAAATATTCGGCAGGAAAATTAAAGTGCCATGGTGGCGATTCAATAGGAATAGAAATTAGCAATAAGCAAGCACCGCCAATAATCATTGAGAATGATGCCAGTACTCGTGGAGGCATGTTTTTAGCATCGCGCGAAACTATAACATTACCTGTACTTCCTACAATATTATTTAAAATTAAAATTCCTACTCCAAGAGGAATTGTGGTAGATAAAACAAAATCTGATCGTCCAAGACTTATGATGCAAACTCCGGTCATACCTAAAATAATAGCCATAATTTTTTGCCAGCTCATTTTATCATTTTTTAGCATAAAATGAGCCATAATGGCTGCAAAAAGTGGCTGTGCACCAATTAGCATTGCGCCTAAAGCTCCTGGAACATAGTTAATGCCGGTATAAAATAATCCATAAAGTAAAGTGGTTTGTAATAATGCAACCCATAATACAAATTTCCAACGTTTCTTCGATTCCAGGATTTTGTATTTTAAATCTTTAATAAAAGGAAGGATTAAAATGCCCGAAATAAAAAAACGGAGTCCGGCAAATTGTAAGGGAGTAGTGTATTTTAATCCAATTTTAATTGCTGTAAAAGGTGTTGCCCATAAAAGGCAGGCAAAAATTGCCATTACTGTGGTTGATAAGAAGAATTTCTTCATTTGATGATTAAAAATTTTTCTCAAACTTAGGGAAAAAAGAGGAGAATATATTACGAATAAGCAATTAGGAAATCTATTTTTAGAATCTCATATTTTTTTAAGCAAACAGGCATTAACTTTTTATTTTATCGCTTTTCGATATTAAAAAATAATCCCTATCAAAATAGGAACTGTAGTTCAAAATTGACAGGGATTGTTTTTTTTTATTAAAAATCTAATATTTATTTTTTAAGCCATTTGTCTAACCAGCTGGCAAATTCGCGTTGCCATAAAATTCCATTTTGTACTCCAAGTACCCAGTGATTTTCTTCGGGGAAATAAAGATATTTGGCAGGAATACCTCTTAGGCGAGCAGCATTAAATGCCTGCATACCCTGCGAAGCCACAATGCGATAGTCTTTCTCTCCATGAATAATCATTATTGGAGTATCCCATTTGTCAACAAATTTATGTGGCGAGTTTGCATAAGAACGTTGAGCAATTTTATTTGATTTATCCCAGAAAGCTCCGCCTAAATCCCAGTTCACAAACCACATTTCTTCTGTTTCCAGATATTGTGCTTCAAGATTAAACATTCCATCGTGTGCAATAAATGCTTTAAAGCGTTTGTTATGGTGACCAGCTAACCAGTAAGCGGAGAATCCACCATAGGAAGCACCTACACAGCCCAAACGATTTTCGTCAACATACTTTTCAGCTTTTACATTATCGATAGCCGATAGATAATCCTTCATGTTTTGTCCGCCGTAATCGCCAGAAATTTGCTCGTTCCATTCCTGACCGAATCCTGGTAAACCTCTACGGTTAGGAGCAACAACAACATAGTCGTTGGCAGCCATCATCTGAAAATTCCAACGGTAACTCCAAAATTGAGAAACGGTTCCCTGAGGACCTCCCTGACAGTAAAGTAGTGCAGGATACTTTTTGTTTTCGTCGAAATGAGGAGGCTTAATTACCCATACCAGCATTTGTTTGTTGTCGGTAGTTTTTACCCATCTTTTTTCAACACTAGCCAAGCTTAGCTGATCTAAAATGTGCTTATTAATAAATGATATTTCTGTTGCTTCGCCCGATTTTGCATCTACATTATACAATTCGGCAGGTTTACTCATCGATACTCTTTTTGCAATTAATTTATCGCCAACAGGAAGCACCGACTGGTAATTATGAACACCTTCTGTAATTTTATGAATCTTAGCATCGGCAATATCCATGCGATAAATTTCATCGGTTGCATGCCAGTCTGAGATAAAATAGATCGATTTACTATCTTTTGTCCAAACAAGGTGCCCCACATTTTGGTCGAAACCTTTGGTCATGTATTTTTTCTCACCAGTAGTTAGATCTAAAAGAAACAATTTAATTTGATCGGCTTCGTACCCTTCGCGTTCCATGCTTTCCCAAGCCATGTATTTTCCGTCGGGAGAGAAGGCAATATTTTGGTCGTAACCCATCATACCTTCTGTTTTATTTATGGTTTCGCCATTTTCTACATTGTAGAAATAAATATCAGTATTAGTTGATGTAGCATAAGCAACTCCTTGTTTTTTGCGAGAAGAATAGGCTATATTTTTTCCATCAACAGTCCAGCCAACTTGTTCCATTCCTCCCCATGGACGAACAGGCGCTTCCCATTTTTCACCTTTCATAATGTCTTTGCCATCTTTTAGCATGCTTTCGCGATTAAAATCGGCAACAAAAAGATGAGTGTATGTTTCTACCCAATGATCCCAGTGACGATAGAATTCGTCCTGAATTACTCTGGCATCAGCTTTTTGTAAATCGGGATGTCTATCCTGAACATTTTCTTCTAGTTTTACCTCTTTGGAATAAACAATTTTTGATTCGTCAGGGGAAAATTTAAAATCATTAATGCCACCATTAATATCGGTTAGCTGCTTGCGAGCAGTTCCGTCGGTATTCATTTCCCAAATTTGAACCGATCCGCTTTGGGCAGATAGGAAGGCAATCTTACCATCTTTAGTCCAGCGTTCGCCCCATTCTTTACCTTTAGTATTGGTAATTTGAACAGCATCGCCGCCCTCAACTGGCAAGGTGTATAAATCGCGATACGATTTATTTTCTTCCTTATTAAAGTAAGTTACTCCGTAAAGAACTGTTTTTTCGTCGGGCGAGATACTTTCTCCTCCCATACGTCCAAACGACCATAAAACTTCGGGAGTCATTATGTCCGATTTAAGTTTTGTTAATGGTGTTTTGTAGGACGAATCGTCTTTTGATTCAGTAGCTGTGCTTTGGCATGAAGCCATGCTAGTAATAATAGCCAATCCTAACAAAAAATGTTTGTTTTTCATGATTATAGGTATTTGTTGTGTTATTTATTTTCGATGTGTAAATGTAGTGAACAATTATTAATTACGTTTTTTTTATTTGCAGATCTTTAAGATAAACATGATTGTAATAGTCTTTATTGACTTATCACTATTTTACTTATACTCTAAATATTTATATAATGAGAGTAAAATTATATGCTATCATAAGTGATCTGAATATTAGGTATAAAAAAAAGACCCTCGTAAAGCGAGAGTCTCATGATATTATTATTTGTTAAAATTATTTAGCAGGATTATTTATTGCATCAATAATTTTGTTTTCTAATTCTTCAGATAATTCAGGATTGTCGCTAATAAGTTTTTTAACAGCTTCGCGACCTTGGCCTAATTTAGTTTCGCCGTAAGAGAACCATGAACCCGATTTTTTAATGATATTGTATTCAACACCTAAATCGATAATTTCACCAGTTTTAGAAATACCTTCTCCGTACATGATGTCAAATTCAGCTTTACGAAATGGAGGTGCAACTTTATTTTTTACAACTTTAACACGAGTGTGGTTACCTCTAACTTCGTCGCCATCTTTAATTTGTCCAATTCTTCTGATATCTAAACGAACCGAAGCGTAAAATTTTAAAGCATTACCACCAGTTGTAGTTTCTGGGTTACCAAACATTACCCCAATTTTTTCACGCAATTGATTAATGAAAATACAAGTTGTATTTGTTTTGTTGATATTACCAGTAAGTTTACGCAAAGCCTGAGACATTAAACGAGCCTGAAGACCCATTTTTGAATCTCCCATTTCGCCTTCGATTTCAGCTTTTGGAGTTAAGGCAGCTACCGAGTCAATTACAACCAAATCAATAGCTGATGAACGAATTAGCTGATCGGCAATTTCAAGAGCTTGTTCACCATTATCTGGTTGAGAAATTAATAGATTTTCAGTATCGACACCTAATTTTTCTGCATAAAAACGATCGAAAGCATGCTCTGCATCAATAATGGCACAAATGCCACCAGCTTTTTGTGCTTCGGCAATTGCGTGAATTGCTAATGTTGTTTTACCTGATGATTCAGGACCATATATCTCAACAATTCTACCTTTAGGAAATCCGCCAATACCCAAAGCCATATTCAGAGAAATAGACCCTGAAGAAATAGCAGGAAGATCTTCTACAGCTTCGTCGCCCATTTTCATAATGGCACCTTTACCGTAGGTTTTGTCAATTTTTTCCATTGTAAGCTGAAGTGCTTTCAGCTTTTCTTTGTTAATTTCAGCAATATCTTTTGCAGCCATAATATGTGTTTTAATTTTTTTTTAATTAAGCTTATAACTATCTGCTTACAGTATACAGCAATTAATGTTAGTATATTGCTGCTAGCTGACCGCTGATTGCTATTTTAATCCCATTTCAGTTAATATCTGATTGGTATGATCTTTTGTTTTTACCTTTGAAAATATTTTCTCAATAATTCCATCTTCAGAGATAACAAAGGTAGTTCGTAATACTCCCATATATGTTTTACCATATAATTTTTTTTCTCCCCATGCTCCGTATGCTTCTAAAATTAATTTTTCGGTATCGGCAATAAGATTGAATGCCAAATTATGCTTGGCAATAAATTTTTGGTGCGATGTAATTTTATCAGGGCTCACACCTAAAACTTCAAATCCTGCTTTTGTAAGAGAATCGTAGTTTTCGTTTAAATTGCACGATTCGGCTGTGCATCCTGGAGTATTATCTTTCGGATAAAAGTAAAGAATCAACTTCTTACCTTTAAAGTCGGAAAGACTTAATTGTTTGTTGTCTTGGTTTATACCTTTAAACTCAGGAGCTTTGTCTCCTTCTTTTAAGTGTGCCATTTGATAGAAAATTAGAATTGCAAATATACCTTTATCCTGATACAGGAGCGAATTTTCGATGTTAAAATTATCAACTTATGAAGTTAAAAAAAATGCCGCTAAAACATTTTATTTTGGTTCTTTTTTTTCTGATAAAGATTATATTTTGTTAATTTTATTGCAAGTGTAGTTATTTGTACTTACACTTAATATATTATCTTTGTTATAAATAATTTACTATATTAACTTTTTATATCTCCTGTACTATGTTATGAGTTTGTGTAAAAAGAATTCATTTAAAAGTTAGAGGGGAATAAATGTGTTGTTGATTTGGATTTTTTTATCAAAAAAATCTGTAAGCAAGAAATTTAACCTATGAATAAAACTATGAGATTACGCAGTAGTTTGCTAATAATCGCTCTGTTTATTGCCCAAATATTATTTGCCCAAAGCTTTAGCGGAGGAAAAACCGAACAGCAGATAGAAGAGGAAGCATTTGCTTTTTTCGATTCTGAAAATTACCAAAAAGCACTTCCTTTATATGGGGAATTAATAAATGTATATCCTCAGGATCCCGAGTATAACTATTATTTAGGTGTTTGTCAGGTTGAATTAAATGACAATATATCTGAGGCGATCTCACATTTAAAAATTGCTTCAACAAGAAATGTTAATGCTTCGGTACCTTATTTCTTAGGTCGAGCTTTTCACATGAATTATCAATTTAATTCTGCTATACGTTACTACCGAAAATTTCGTGAATATTACAAGAAAAAATCAACAGGAATTGATCAGTTAATTGTAATGTGTCAAAATGGTTTGCCTCTTGTTAATTCTTATTATGTTGTTGATTTAAAAGAGAAAAAAACGGTTGATAAAAATGAGTTTTTTAGACACTATAAGCTCGAAGGATTTGATGATAGATTATCAAAAAAAACCAAATCGATTAAATCGCGTTACGATGGAACTGGCGATAGAGATGTTGCGAGTTTAGCTAAAAAAGGTCAGTACATATATTTCTCTAGTTTTGGAAAAAATAAAAAGAATGGGCGAGACCTGTATCGAGCAAAACGATTAAAAAATGGAGGTTGGGACGATTGGGAGCCACTTACAGCTTTAAATACCGAATTTGATGAAGTATTCCCTTATATGGCAGCCGATGGAAGAACTTTTTATTTCTGTTCGCAAGGTCATACAAGTATGGGTGGATTTGATATTTTTAAATCGGTTTACAATGAAATTACAAATACCTGGACAGAACCTGAGAATTTGGGTTTCCCAATAAATTCATCATCTAACGATTTATTTTTTGCCACCGATCATAACGATGAATATGCGTGCTTTGCTTCGAGCCGCGAAAATGGAAAAAATGAACTTACAGTATATCGAATTAAACTCTCGGAATATCCAGAACAAAAAGTGGTTATGGATCCCGACCAATTGGTTGACTTGGCTATTTTAAAACCTACATCTAAAAGCAGTAGTTTTGAGTCTACTCCTAAGAGCGAGGAAATAAAGTATAGTATGAAGTTTAAGGAGGGGAGTTTCCCTTACTTTAATTTTGCGGTGTCCGACAAATTGTCTTATCATTATCTTACAGAGTTTAAATCGAAAGAGGCTCGTAACTTTTTTATAGAAACTAAAAATGACGAATTTAATTCGGATAGCTTGCGAGTAGTTACCGAGAATTATCGAAGTAAACTTAGTTTTTTATCTGGAGCTGCAAAATCAAATTTAAGCAAGCAAATTAGTGAGTTGGAACAGGCTTCTTTTGAAATGGAAAATCAGGCAAAAGAGAAGTTAATTAAGGCAAGAAAAATTGAATCGGATTATTTAAATAAACATATTGTTGGAACTGTTGAAACTGATGTTGTGGCAGCAGGTAATCAATTGAAATTAATCAAGACATCAGAACAATTACCTGAAAAAGCAATTGTAAACTCTACCGTAATGGAAACAGGCTATGTTTACCATTTGCAAGTTGGAGTATTCTCAAGCAAGAGAGAACGAAGTTTCTTTTCAGGATTAAATCCATTGAAAGAAGAGTTGGTGTCGAATGGGAAATTGTACAAATATATGGTTGGCAATTATTCTTCATTTGCCAAAGCCAAAGATGCAATTCCTGAAATCAGACAATTGTTCCCTAATGCATTTGTTGTGGCATATAAAAATGGTAAAAAGACCAATTTAAGTGCTGCAATTAAAGTTACCGATCAGAATTATCAAGCAAGTCCGGTTGCTAAAGTACCAAAGTCTGCGGCAAATAAATCCAAGACAAAAAAATCAGTAGGAATTTCGTTTAGAGTTCAGGTAGGTGCATTTTCGGAGAATGTAACACAAGATGTGAAAGATAAATTAAAGGCCTTCTCGAAATATGCTATAGCTTATACAAAAGACTATAGAGGATATACGATTTGTACTGTTGGTAATTTTGATTCTTATAGTAAAGTGAGTAAATTGAAAATGGAATTAAGAGAAGCCGGTTTAAGCGATGCATTTACAGTTGCTTTTTCGGGAACAGACAAAATTACCATTCAACAGGCACTTGAAATATTGCGTCAATAGCGAAGAGATATGTGTAATTGCGATAAGAAATATTCAAATAAAGAGAGCGATATTTTAAGTAACAGACTAAATCGCAATACACTTTTATTACACAATGATGATTTTCATACTTTCGATTTTGTTGTAGATGCTTTAGTAGAGGTTTGTGATCATGATGCAGGACAGGCCGAACAATGTGCCTATATTACACACTACAAAGGAAAGTGTGATGTGAAAAAAGGGAGAATGAGTATAATAAGGCCAATGAGAGATCGCTTAGTAGAAATGGGCCTGAAAGTTACTATTGTATAATTGTTAATTGATTTTATTAGATGACTGCCTTAATTATTGTTTTGCTTATTGTATTGGGAGTGCTACTATTACTTCTTGAATTTTTAGTGATTCCAGGAATTACTTTGGCTGCTTTGGGGGGTGTTTTAATGATTACAGGAGGAATTTATCTTTCTTACGATCATTATGGAAATACAATTGGACATCTTACAGTTTTAGCAACAATTATTTTTTGCGCTTTATCCTTAATCCTAGCTCTAAAATCGAATACCTGGAATAAAATAATGCTTAAAACCGAATTAGATTCGAAAGTTGAGAAATTGGAATCGGAAAAAGTTAATGTGGGAGATAAAGGTATTTGTGTATCTCGCTTAGCACCTATGGGTAAGATAAAATTGAATAAAAAAATAGTGGAAGCAAAATCTACAGGAGTTTATATTGATGAGAAAACGAGAGTAGAAGTTGTTGGCATTTTAGATAAAATAGTAATTGTAAAACCTATATAAAACTATTCAAATGGAAGGAATTGGTACAATAGTTCTAATTTTTGCTGCTGTTGGAGTGGGAATTTATATTCTCTTCTTCTTTATTCCAGTTGCATTGTGGTTCTCGGCTCTCTTATCGGGAGTAAGAATTTCGCTAATACAACTTGTATTTATGCGTTGGCGTAAAGTTCCGCCAAATGTAATTGTAAGTGCATTAATAGAAGGTACAAAAGCAGGATTGGTATTAAATCGCGATGATTTGGAAGCTCACTATCTGGCTGGAGGCCATGTAGCCCAGGTAACTCACGCTTTGGTTTCAGCATCTAAAGCTAATATAGAATTGCCATTTCAAATGGCAACAGCAATTGATTTGGCCGGTCGTGATGTGTACGAAGCAGTTCAGATGAGTGTTATTCCAAAGGTAATTAATACGCCTCCTGTGACAGCTGTTTCTAAAGATGGTATTCAGTTAATTGCTAAGGCCAGAGTAACGGTTCGTGCTAATATTCGTCAGTTAGTAGGTGGAGCCGGAGAAGAAACGGTTCTTGCTCGTGTTGGAGAAGGTATTGTTTCGTCTATTGGATCTAACGAATCGCATAAGGCAGTTTTAGAAAATCCTGATTATATTTCTCGAGTAGTTTTGGAAAAAGGACTAGATGCTGGTACTGCTTTCGAAATTCTTTCAATTGATATTGCTGATATTGATATAGGAAAAAATATTGGTGCTGTTCTTCAAACCGATCAGGCTGAGGCAGATTTAAAGATAGCTCAGGCAAAGGCTGAAGAAAGAAGAGCAATGGCTGTGGCATCCGAACAGGAAAATAAAGCATTGGCTCAGGAAATGCGTGCCAAGGTTATTGAAGCCGAAGCCGAAGTTCCAAGAGCAATGGCTGAAGCTTTTAGAAATGGACAGCTGGGAATAATGGATTATTACCGCATGAAAAATATCGAAGCAGATACAAGCATGCGTGAAAATATTGCAAATCCAAAAGATAAAGGAAAGAAAAAGTAATTAAAATATTCTTATAGAAAGCAGCCGAAATAGGGAATAAAACCCTTTTCGGCTATTTTTTTGAAAAAAAATAAAAAAAAATTAATTAAGAATCTCGCTGATTTATAATTTACTATAATAACACAAGTAAAATTCTTTAGCTATTGCTGAAAAAATATTTTGCAGATGTGAAATATTTACATACTTTTGCTACCGCAATACGGAGAGGTGGGTGAGTGGCTGAAACCACCAGTTTGCTAAACTGGCGTACTGAGCAATTGGTACCGGGGGTTCGAATCCCCCTCTCTCCGCTAAGTTTTTCAATAATAATTGAAACTTGGAGCTTGAGGACTTGTTGAGTAATGAATGATTCGAACCGGGGTTCGTAACATGTTCATGACGAGTGTAACGAGGAGTAATCCCCCTCTCTCCGCAAAATTTTCGGGGTGTAGCGTAGCCCGGTTATCGCGCCTCGTTTGGGACGAGGAGGTCGCAGGTTCGAATCCTGCCACCCCGACGAAAATTTTTAGAGGAGTTTAAAAACTTCTCTTTTTTTATCTAACATAGAGTACCGGAATTAATTTTTCGGGGTGTAGCGTAGCCCGGTTATCGCGCCTCGTTTGGGACGAGGAGGTCGCAGGTTCGAATCCTGCCACCCCGACATAATTTTTGAAAAGTTTGAAAGCTTTTCTTTTTTATCTAATATAAAGTACCGGAATTAATTTTTCGGGGTGTAGCGTAGCCCGGTTATCGCGCCTCGTTTGGGACGAGGAGGTCGCAGGTTCGAATCCTGCCACCCCGACAGAAAGAGAATCTATTAATGGATTCTCTTTTTTTATGCTTGTAATTATTGCAAAAATCGAGGCACAAAAAAAAGGAAGCATTTCTGCTTCCCCTTTAATGTCAAAGATCCTTTTATTATAAGGTTACTCCCGTTTTAAAAATTGCGATTTCTCTAAATCCGGTTTTTTCATGATTTAATTCTTTGCCGCTTGCTACTTCAATTATGTAATTTAAGAACTTTTCGGCTAAAGCATCAATATCTCCATCTTCAAGTAATGTGCCTGCGTTAAAATCGATCCAGTGCGGTTTTTTCTTTGCTAAATTACTATTGGTAGATACCTTCATAGTAGGAATAAAACTTCCAAATGGGGTTCCTCTACCTGTTGTAAATAGTACCATTTGGCAACCAGAGAAACCTAAAGCCGAAGCGGCAACCAAATCGTTACCTGGCGATGATAATAAGTTTAATCCATTTTTCTGAATAACTTCACCATATTTTAGTACATCCACAATTTTTGCAGATCCTCCTTTTTGAGTACATCCAAGCGATTTATCTTCCAGTGTTGTAATTCCACCAGCTTTATTACCTGGTGATGGATTCTCATAAATTGGTTGATTGTGCTTAATAAAATATTCCTTAAAATCGTTGATTAATGCGACTGTTTTATCGAATACCTCTCTATTTTCGGCTCTTTCCATTAAGATATGCTCAGCGCCAAACATTTCGGGTACTTCGGTAAGTACAGTGCTTCCTCCATTTGCAATTAACAGATCCGAGAATACTCCTAAAAGAGGATTGGCAGTAATACCACTAAATCCATCAGAGCCACCACACTTTAAGCCAATTTTTAAATCTGCAATAGGGCAATCAACTCTTATGTCAGACTGCATTTGGGTATAAAGTTCGTCAACAAGTTTAATTCCTTCTTCAATTTCGTCTTCAACATCCTGACTATTTAGGAAACGCACTCGGCTTTCATCAAATTCGCCAAGAGATTCTTTAAGCTGGTTAATTTGGTTGTTTTCGCATCCCAAACCAAGAACCAAAACACCACCTGCATTTGGGTGTTTTATCATGTTTCCCAGAACAGTTCTGGTGTTCTTGTGATCGTCGCCTAATTGTGAACATCCGTAATTGTGGCCAAATACATGTATGTTATCAATATCTAAATTGTTTTGCTTTTTAAACAGCTTAACAATAGAATTTGCTTGTCCATTAACACATCCAACGGTTGGAATAACCCATAATTCGTTACGAATACCTGCTTCACCATTTTTCCTTTTGTATCCTTTAAAAGTTTTATTGGAAGCAGCTATTTCTAACTCTTTAATTTTTGGATGATATTCATACTCCATACAATCTGATAATTTGGTTTTCACATTTTGAACATGTACATGATCACCAATTTTAATATCCGATAAAGCATAACCGATAGGATTGCCATATTTTATTACATCCTCTCCAGACATAATATTTTTAATAGCAATTTTATGACCTGCCTGAATATCGTTGGCAAGACTTATAGTTTGCCCATCGATAGTAATGGATTCTCCTTTGCTGATAGCCAAAATGGCAACAACAACGTTGTCATCTCCGTGTATTTTAAAATACTTTTCCATTGTTACGAAAGTGTTTTAATTGCTTCTTTAATTCCGTTATTAAGAATAGCATACAATTGTTTGCTAACGGTATCTGTTAAATTATCAATTTGGTTTAAGTCCGATTCCCAAAGATTTGAATAAGCTAGTACTGTTTTTACAACATTTTTAGTGTTTTCTTCGCTTAATTCGAAACCATCCCAAGCTTTTTTCATGAAATCGATATGAATCTGATCATCTTGTAATTTGATTTCTTCTCCTTGATATTCACCGCGGTAATATGCAATTAGAGCTGCCAAAGAGAAGGAAAGGTGAGAAGGTACTTCGTTTTTAATTTTTGCATAGTCAATTAAAGAACAAAGGTTTCTTGTTTTCCATTTCGACATTGAATTTAGAGCAATACTTTTCCACTCATGACGAACGTATGGATTATAAAAGCGTTCAAGAATTTTCTTGGCAAATTTGTTTAGGTATTCTTCTTCGCCATTAATGGTTTTTAATACTTCTTTTGAAATCATATTATTCATGAATTTACCCAACACATCGTGTTCAATAGTTTCACGAACAGTTTCTACGCCATATAGTAAGGCAACAGCAAAACTTCCTGTGTGTGCTCCGTTTAATACCCGTACTTTTTGTTCTCTAAAGTCGGTCATATCTTCAACGAATTTTACTTCAAGACCAGCTTTATCGGCAGGAAATTCATTTTTCACCCACTGAGGAGCTTCAATTACCCATAGGTGAAAATATTCTCCAACGGTTACCAACTGATCTTCATAACCTAATTCTTTGTGAACTTCAGCAATGTCATCTTTTGGAAAACCAGGAACAATTCTGTCAACTAATGTATTGCAGAAAGCACAAGATTCATCTAACCAAGCTAAAAATTCTGGTTCAAGATTCCAATTGTTGGCATGTTGCTTTACATATTTTTGTAGGAAATCTGCATTTCTATCAATTAGCTCACAGCAAATAATAATTAATCCCTTGGCAGTATCGCCATTAAATGTTTTGAAACGACGATATAATAATGATGTCATTTTTCCAGGAAAAGAGTTTTGAGGAGATTGATCTAATTGATCACTTTCATCCCAACTTATACCAGCTTCGGTTGTGTTGGAAACCACAAAACGTAATTCTGGATTGTCGATTACCTCTAGGTATTTATCATACTCAGTGTAAGGATTAATTGCACGAGTAACGCAATCTATCAATTCATTTTGTTTAATAGGTTGTCCGTCTTTCATTCCTTTTAACTGCACGTGATATAAACCATCCTGAGAATTTAAAAGATCGGCCAACCCATTGGCAATAGGTTGAGCAATTACTACACCGGTATTAAAATCGGCTTCTTTATTCATTTTGTTGATCATCCATTCAACAAATGCACGAAGAAAGTTTCCTTCACCAAATTGTAAAATTCTTTCTGGGTAAATCTTAGTATTAGGTACTGTTGTTCTGTTTAGTTGCATAATTATATTTTTAATGTATGGATTGTAAATTTTAACGTGTACGTTAACGTTATTGTGCACGAAGATAGTTTAGCTTTTAATTTTATGCAAATTTTCAGACTTAATATTAATTTTTCAGAATTTGTAATTGGCTGTTAATCATGATTATTTTGTTTAGTTCTACTGCCATGATTCAGTAAGATCTTATTTATTATTGACAATACATAATATTTTCTTTGGTGATAATATCTAAAGAAATAAACTGGTTTTTGGGGATTGTCATATTTAAAATTAAATGCTTGTATAAGCATTGAATACTTAAATAACCTTGTAGTTTTGGTTTTTGATAGATTAAATAATCTATTTCTCCAGATTGCAGTAGTTTTATATTTGTATCTGTTAAATCGTAACCTACTAATTTTAATTTATTTTGTTTGTTTAAATTAAAAATGGATTTGGGAAGTTGATCTGATTTAGAATTTGGTACAAAAATATGAATGTTTTTATTTTGTGCGATAATCTTATCTTTTACCTCTTCTAATTCAGTAATATTAATATCATGGATAATTGTTTGTAGATTTTTAAAATATTCTTTAAAACCTAAAATACGTTCAGAATTAGTTTTGTCAAGCAAATCTTTTCGGTTAAAAGTAACGATGCAAATTTCGTAAGAATCAGAATTATTACCCACAAGAAGACTAGCTGCAAGTTTACCACTTTGGAATGCATCCTGACCTATAAAAGAGAGTTTTTGGGGAGAATTTATGTTCGAATCAACAAAAACAAACGGTATATTTTTTTCGATTAAGGTTTCAATTATTTTTGGCGAGCGATCCAAAATAGTGGGAGCTAAAATTATTCCTTCAGGATTTATTTTATAGGCTTCTTTTATTGCAGACTCTAGAGAATTAAGCTTTGTATTATCAAAGAAAAAATAGGAAGATTTAAATCCCAAAGATTCATATTCTAAACAGCCATCATCAATTCCTGATTTAATATTGTTCCAATAGTCGTTTATTTTTGGTAGTAATATGGCAATATTATAAGTCTTGTTTAGCTTTAGTTGTCGGGCAATTAAATTAGAAGAATAATTGCCTTCTTTCATAATTTTCCGAATTTTTTCTTTTGTTAATTCAGATACTCCGGTTCTGTTGTGGATTACTCTATCTACTGTTCCTATGGATACATTTGCCTTTTTGGCAATCTCTTTAATTGTAATTCGTTTACTCATTTACACATTTAGGTTCAATAAAATAATTCACAAGATAGTGTATCTTTTAGAATTTTGAGTCAAAATTACTATGGCTTACATAGCTTTTCTTAAATTTGCCACAGCAATACAACAAATACAATTAATTGAAATGGAATCAATAAAAGAACTATATAGAATCGGATGTGGTCCTTCAAGTAGTCATACTATGGGGCCTCGAAAGGCAGCAGAAGAATTTCTTTTGAGAAATAGTGATGCTGATAAGTTTGAGGTAACTCTTTTTGGGAGTTTGGCAGCGACAGGTAAAGGACATTTAACAGGAGTGGCCATTGAAGAGGTATTTAAAAATAGAGATTTAGAATTGATATGGGAACCTAAAACTTTTTTAAAGAGGCATCCTAATGCAATGAAATTAAAATCTTTTTCAAGTTCTGGTGATATTATAGAAGAATGGATAGCGTATAGTGTTGGTGGCGGTGCTATTGTTGACGATAACACAGAAATGGCCTCGAATAATATTTACGATTTAAGCACTATGGATGCTATTTTAAATTGGTGTAAAGCAAATGATAAGCAGTTATGGGAGTATGTTGAGTTAATGGAAGGTGAGGGGATATGGGATTTTTTGGAAGAAGTGTGGTCTGCCATGAAAAACGCCATAAAGTGCGGAATGAATAGAGAAGGAGAATTGCCCGGAGGTCTAAAGTTACCACGAAAATCGCATTTGTATAATTTAAAAGCGATGACTTATAGCGGACCAATGCGAAAACGATCCATGTTATATTCTTATGCACTTGCTGTATCAGAAGAAAATGCTGCTGGAGGAACTATTGTAACAGCTCCCACATGCGGTGCCTGTGGTGTTTTGCCAGCCATCCTATATTATCACAAGAAATTTTATAAATTTAAAAAGAAAGATATTTTAAAAGCTTTAGCTACAGCAGGATTAATTGGGAATTTGGTAAAATTTAATGCTTCCATTTCAGGTGCTGAGGTAGGATGTCAGGGAGAAGTTGGTGTTGCTTGCGCAATGGCTTCGGGAGCAGCGACACAGCTTCATGGAGGTACAATTTATCAAGTTGAATATTCTGCAGAAATGGGATTGGAACATCATTTGGGATTGACTTGCGATCCGGTTTTAGGATTGGTTCAAATTCCTTGTATCGAACGAAATGTTTTTGCAGCCGCAAGAGCTTTAAATCATAATACTTATGCATTATTATCCGATGGGCGACATCGAATTAGTTTTGATCAGGTAACTGAAACCATGATGAAAACAGGTTTAGATTTATCTTGTTCCTATAAAGAAACTTCATTGGGTGGTTTGGCCTCTTTAAAAGGTTTTACTTTTCATTAATAAAAAATTCATCCACAATATCTGGTTCAGGTATTGTGGATATTTTTTTCTAGACTAGAAATTCATCCAGTACCTTTTGAATTTTTTTAAGACTTATTGGTTTCGACATAAAATCATTACATCCAGCTAGCTTAGCTTTCATTTGATCCTCTTGCGTTGAATAGGCGGTTTGGGCTACAATATTTAATTCTGGCTTGCGTTTTTTTATCTCTGTTGTTGCTTCGTAGCCATTCATTTTTGGCATTTTTATATCCATAAAAACCAAATCGTAATTATTATCTATACACATTTCGAGAGCTTCGAGCCCATCTTTTGCATGAGTAATTCTGCACGATGGAGCTATTTGTTCCATTAGTGATTCTAAATATAAGAAGTTAATCTCTTCATCTTCGGCAATAAGTACTTCGTATTTTTTATTTGCTTCCAGATTTTGAGATGGAGAAATCGTAGAACAGATACAATTCGGAATGTTTATTGCAAAATTACTTCCTTCTTTGATTTTTGAGGATAGCTCGATTGATCCGCCAAGTAGTTTAACATTTTCTTTAACAATAGATAAACCAAGACCTAAACCTCCTGATTTTTTGCTTAATTCATCCTGAGCCTGCGAAAACCGCTCGAAAATATGTTCTTGTCTGCTTTTCGAAATACCAATTCCCGAGTCTCTAACATATAAAATAAGACTGTTTTCTATGCTTTGATAACCAATTTCAACATAACCTTCGTATGTATATTTTAAAGCATTTTCAATTAGGTTAATCATAATTTTCCTTAGCTTGCTTTCGTCTGATAATATGGTACATTCATGGTCGCTAAGGCCTTTGTTTAGGTATAAAGCTAAATTTTGATTTTTTGCCTGAGATTGGAAAATAGTGAATAATTCGGTGAGTAAATTATTTAAGTTAAATTTTGATTTTGTTATTTGTACATGATTGGTTTCCAGTGCAGATATTTCTAAAATATCATCAATAACACGAAGAAGTTGATTGCCACTGTTCTTAATTATGTTTGTGTATTGTTTGCGCTTAGCTGTGGAAATTGAGTCTAAATCAAGAAAGTTAGCAAATCCTAAGATAGCATTCATAGGAGTTCTAATTTCGTGAGATAAGTTTTGCAAAAATTCAGATTTTAACTTATCACTTTTTTCTGCTATTTCTATTGCTGATATTAGTTCGTCATTTTGTGTTTTATACTCTTCAGCCAAAGCCTCGTATTCATTTCGGCTTTTAATAACTTCCTCTTCGGCTTTTTTACGTGTTGTAATATCCTGTATGTGGGCAATAGAATATATAAAAATACCTTCATCGTTTAAAATAGGACTTACTGTGGTTAAGCCCCATTTTAAATTACCTTTACCGGTAATATATTTTTTTTCGATGTTAAATGGTTTTTTTAATATTTGAGCTTCTTTATAAAGAGATTTACTTTTTTCAAGCTCTTCGGGATGTGTTATGTCTAAAAAACTAATAGAAGTAAGAGTTTTTTTATCTGTCTCAAATATTTTGCATGCAGCATTGTTTGCAGATTTTACATTACCATTAGGGCTAACAATTACCATTCCTACATCAGAAGCCTCGAAAGAAGATCTGAATTTAGTTTCGCTTTCTTTTAAAGCATTTTCGGCAGCTATTTTCTCGGTAATATCTATGGTTGCTAGAATTGCTCTTGCCGAATCAGAATGTTTCCTATCTATAAATAATTTAAGTAAAATTTTTCGGGGTTTTCCATCCAGAGTTTTAATTTCGGCATTGGTTTCAAATTCTTCTTGACCTTCTGCTATGGCTATAACTTCTTCTTTAAATACTTCAAAAGATCTTGGAGTAAATATCTTATCTAAATTTCCTAATAATTCTTCTTTGGATTTAGCTTTATGCAAGCGAAGAGTAGCCAGATTAACATCAGTAATTTTTACCTTTAAGGAGCATTCTTGTAAGGCATCAGGATTTTCATTTAAATAGGTTCTAAAATCGCTTATCCCTTTATTTTTAATCGATTCGATATACTTATATAGTTCTATAAAATCTTCTTCCCATAATGGTATTGGAGAGTTATTAAACATCGATTCGTATCGAATGTTATTAATGTTTTGTTCTTCTTCTATTTGTTTTTGTTTGGTAATATCGGTTGCAATACCTAATATGCCATATAGTTCATTGTTTTTAAATATTGGAATTTTACTTGTGTTAAGCCATCTTTCTTCATTGCTTGGAGTATGGTATTGTTCTGTATAATTTAATAGTGCTTGTCTGGTTTTTAAAACAATCTTATCTTGTGATATATAGGCTTTGTTGTGTTTGTGATTTCTCTTAAAATTATAGTCGTTAAGACCTACTATTAATTCTGGATTTTCTAAGCCAATAGAATCGGCAAATTTGTTATTGCATCCCTGATAAGTTAAATTTTTATCTTTCCAAAAAATTTGATTTGGCATGTGATTAAGAAGCAGAGATAAAAATTCTTTTTGTTCCTTAAGATCTTCTTCTGTTTTTTTATGTTTGCTAATGTCTAATAATAAACCAAGAAGTTTTATAGCATTACCATTTTTATCATAGCTGATTTTCCCATTTCCATTAATCCAAATAATCTTTCCATTTCTTCCGCATAATCTGAATTCAGAGTGGCACTGATTTGATTGTTTACGAATATTATCATATAAGTAATTTGTAAAAACCTTAGCATCGTCAGGATGAATACATTTAATAAAGCTTTCCTTTGTATTTCCTAATTCTCCAGATTCCAGTCCCATTACTTCCTCTGCATTTTCGGACCAAACAATATTATTATGTTTTAAATCCCAGTCTAACTGAACCATTTTTGCAGTTTTAAACACATAGCTGAATTTATCTTGTCCGGCTTTATCATTTTTTAACTGAAAAATTTCAGATTTTAGGTCTTCAATTTCCGATAATAGATCAGATATTTTATTGGAATCATTCATAGACATAAGGACACTTCTTAATTTATTTAGGGTGTTATTACGTTTAAAAATACTGATTTTTAAATTGTTCACAAACAATATTTATATAATAAAAAGTTTGTAAACAGAATTGCTTGTATTGTTATTTATTTAGTAGATAAGCGGTTTTCTCTTTTAGTCTTAAATTCTGATCCATCCTTCCATTTCGGATAATTTTCCTGATTTGCTAGTTCCCATCCAACATTAAAAAGTAATTCTGCATCTTCTGCAATACCATTTAAATTCCACCAGTCTTCATATTCGTCGGCAGGTTTATGATAGTTGTTAGCCAACCATTCCTCTTCTTTTTTCGACATATATTCTTTTCCTTTTTCGGCATGATCGTTATTTCCTCTGGCAAATAATGCAGGAACACCTACTCGCGCAAAACTAAAATGATCGGATCTGAAATACATACCCGATTGAGGGTTTGGATCAGCTAAAATATATCTACCTTGCTTTTTAGCTGCTTTCTCAACATAATCTTCCAGTTCCGATTGACCATATCCGGTTATCATTACATCTTTCATTCTGCCATAGGGTAACATTAAATCATTGTTGATATTGGCAATGGTTTTATTAAGAGGAAAAATAGGGTTATCAACATAATATCCAGAACCAATTAATCCAGATTCTTCGGCCGATGGAGCAAGAAACACAATAGATCTTCTTGGTTTAGTTGGCATAGCTTTAAAGGAACGAGCAATTTCAAACATCCAGGCAAGAGAAGTTCCATTGTCAACAGCACCATTATATATCGAGTCTCCATTAATTTTAGGACCTATTCCTAAATGATCCCAATGTGCAGAGTAGAAAATATATTCATCGGCCAAATCGCTTCCTGGAAGAATGCCAATAACATTGTGAGTTTTGTCGAATCGCATCGTATTTTGAAAACTGATACTTGCCTTTTTATTAAGAGAATAACCTTTAAAATTCGCTTTCGATGCTTCCTGTAATTCGTTTATTAGCTTTTTACCAGAATCAGCAAAAATGGCTTGTGCTGTTTCCCAGCTTATCCATCCTTCTATTTTACATCGGGAGCGATAATTGTCTGCAGCTTGCTGATACAATTTAGGAACCGATGCTGAATTAAGAACAACAGACCAAGGATATCCGGCAGGTTTAGTTTGGTGAATAATTAATATGCCTGCAGCTCCTTGTCGGGCAGCTTCCTCATATTTATAGGTCCAGCGACCATAATAAGTCATCTCGTTCCCTTTAAAAAATGACTTGTTTTCCGAACCAAATCCAGGATCGTTAACCATTACAATAACAGTTTTACCTTTAACATCTAAATTTTTATAGTCGTTCCAATTGTATTCAGGGGCAACAATGCCATAACCGGCAAAAACCAGTTCCGATTTATTTAGCTTAATTGTATTTTCAAGCCTTCTCGAAAAAACAACAAAATCATCAGCATACTTTAAATTTCGTGTTTTATTTCCAGATTCTAATTTTAGATATTTAGGTGTTGTTAAGCTAACTTCAACTAATGGAACTTCCTGAAAATAACTATCTCCAACGGCAGGTTCTAATCCAATTTCTTTGTAAATATTCGAAATATAGTTTATCGTTTTTGTTTCTCCTTCCGTAAAAGGTTTTCTTCCCTGATATTCATCGGAAGCCAGTTCTTTAATGTAACTTACCATTCTTTGGGTAGAAATTACTGTTTTTATTTCTTGCCTATTATCTTTCGATAGATTACAGGCTGAAAACAGTAAAATAAATGCGAAAAAATAAAGTGTTGTATATTTCATTATATTCTTGTTTTGCTCAAATGTAAGTAATAATTATCAAATTAATGTTAAGTGTTATAGTGCTTTAAGTTTTCTGTATATATATGTATTGTATTTAATAATATTAAATATTGCACTAAATAATTCTTTTTGTAGATTAGTTGAATAATAGTAATACCGATAAAATGAGCGAGAAAAAAAGATACAGAACGCTGGAAATGTTGTTAAGAATTATAACTGCAGTTATACTATTACAAACATTACATTTTAAATTTTCTGGTCACCCCGAGGCAATTTATATTTTTAAGACAATAGGAATAGAAGCATGGGGCCGATATGGAATAGGTTTAATCGAGTTAATTGTTGGTATATTATTTTTTCTTCCTAATTATTGGAAATATGCTTCAGTAGCTACCTTTGTTTTAATGCTTGGAGCTATTTGTATGCATCTTTTTACTCCTTTGGGCATTGTTATAGACTATAACGAATTTTCCGATCATGGACAATTATTTACTATGGCTATTTTAGCTTTATTGTTTAGTTGTATATTGATTTATAGAGCTTATTTTTCTACTTGCTTAAAAAATGCAGATCAAAAGTAATAATGTGGCATAGAGTTTTCTTTAGAGTGCTAACCCGACAGCTAATTCCTCCTTTATTTATTAAAAATTGTCTCTTAAATTTGTTGTTATCTGTTTAACATCAATTTGAGTTTATTTGCTTTCAAAATAAATTTAGTTCTAATAATATGATTGTTTTATATTTTGAAAAAGCCTATTGGTTATGTGATTTATAATGTTGAATATGAATGTTTTGATCTTTTCTGTTCTGCTAAAATATAAATACTAAATAAGTGTTATTTTGCTAGTTTCTTGTTTTTAATTTGCTTCTTCTTTCTGTTAATGTGGATTTTTTCTACACATAATTGTGAACTCCACACTAATAAATTACGCTCTGTTTTATCACTATTATTCCATATCAATACTTAATATGTTGTTATGTAGATGCTTGGCTAAATTTTTCTTTCTATTTTCTTTTTTTGGCATAGATATTTCATTTTAAAGATCATTATTATGTATTTAAATTTTAATAAAAAATTAATTGTTATGAAAAAAGGATTAATAGTATTTGCTGCTGTTGCATTATTTGGAATGTGTATACCTTCAACTGTTTGTGCTGAAAAAGTAAATTCAGATTTTACTACAGTTCAGGAAGAAGTAACTTACGAAGAAGTAAAAACAGATGCACTTCCAGAGGAGGTAAGCGCTGCCATCGAAAAATTATATGCTGGATATGAGCTGTCCAAAGCTTATTTAGGAAGTGATGGATCTTATAAGGTATTGTTAAGTGGTAAAGAAAAAAAATTACTTGTTTTCTTCAGCGCAACAGGTAAGTTTTTAAAATATGAAGAAATGAGTGAATAACTTAATTTTTGTTATCAAGTTTAATTGTCTCTAAATGTTCATTTTATATCCTCTGTTGAATGTGCTCGTATGTATTTTCAGCAGAGGGTATTTGTTTGTTTAGGTCTATTTAGAGAATATGTTTTACCTATGAATATTAAAGGTATGAAAACTATTCTTATTGTTGATGATGATGTAAGTTTATGCTTAATGCTGAAGGCATTGTTTGAGAAAAACAAGTATAAAGCCACAACTGTATCTTCAATTGTCGAAGCAAAAAGAGCTATGGAATCCTGTTTATTTCATTTGATACTAACAGATCTTCGTTTTCCCGATGGGAGTGGAATGGAAATTATTAAATATGTGAAGGATAAATTACCTGATACACCAGTTGTCTTAATGACTGCATACCCGAAAATTACATCAGCAATACAGTTTATAAAATTAGGAGCTTATAATTTTATATCTAAACCAATTTGTGCCGATGAGCTTCTCAGCATTGCTAAAGATGCTATTAATAATAAAGCATTAGTAAATAAAAAAGAAGATAAGATATTACCGGTTTTTAGTAATTACTTTCAGGGAACTGGTAAGGCATCGCTCGATTTGCTTAAGCAAATTAATTTAATTGCACCTACTTCTATATCAGTCTTAATTATAGGAGAAAGTGGTACAGGAAAAGAATTAATTGCTAAAATGATTCATGAAAACAGTAATCGATCTAATGGCCCATTTGTGGCTGTAGATTGTGGAGCAATTTCCAATGAGCTTTCGGCAAGTGAGTTTTTTGGACATAAGAAAGGTGCATTTACCGGAGCCCAAACCGATAAAAAGGGATATTTCGAATCTGCAAATAATGGGATACTATTTTTGGATGAAATTGGAAACTTAAGATATTCAACACAAATACATTTGCTAAGAGCTTTGCAAGAGCGAAAAATAAAACCAGTGGGATGCAATGAAGAAATTTCTATTGATGTTAGAATTATTGCAGCTACAAACGAAAATTTATTTGAGTCTCAAAAAGTTGGTAGTTTTCGTAGCGATTTATTTCATAGGTTAAATGAGTTTCAGATTGTGGTTCCTCCTTTACGAGATAGAAAAGAAGATATTATGGCTTATGCTAATTTTTTTCTCTTAGAAGCTAATCGTTATCTCGAAAAATCCTTACTCGGTTTTGATAAAAGTGCCGAGTTTGTTTTTAAAAATTACAATTGGCCAGGTAATTTACGAGAAATGAAAAATATTATTAAACGTGCTGTTCTTCTTGCCAAAAGAGGATGGATTACCATAAACGAATTGCCGGAAAATCTTTATCGAGATTCTTGTTTCGCAAAAGATAAAGCAAACTGTACCGATGTAGAAGGAGATATTAGAAAAGTTCTTTTATTAACAGACAATAATAAAAGTAAGGCTGCTCGTCTTTTAAATATAGATAGGAAAACTCTTTATAAAAAAATGAAACAATACAATATAAATTAGCAACTCTAGAGTTAAAATTACTTCTAGTATTCCCATAAATAATTTGGCCTTTACTGTTTCTTTCTCTTAATGTTTTATTGATAAATATTGTAAGCATTAGCATTTTCTAGAATATTTGAATTTAGATTCATTTTATATAGGTTTATAGATTGATATGTCATTAAAAATTGTAATTGTATGAATAGAATTGTATTGCTAATATTTTTAATTATGGGATTTGTATTTGAAGGAAGTGCTAAAGAACTTGATTCTAGAGGTTATATCGTAAAAATAGGAGAACAAGCTCCTAATTTCGAAATGCAGTTAACTAATGGAAAATCTATAAAACTTTCCGATTTAAGAGGAAAAGTAGTTATGATTCAGTTTACTGCTAGTTGGTGCGGAGTTTGTCGTAAAGAAATGCCACATATAGAAAAAGAAATCTGGCAAATTCATAAAAATAAAGATTTTGCATTATTTGGAATAGATAGAGATGAACCTATCGAAAAAGCCGAGATACTAATTAAAGCAACAGGAATAACTTATCCGATTGCTTTAGATAAGGGGGCTAATATTTTTGCAAAATATGCCGAGAAAGAAAGTGGCGTTACCCGAAATGTAATAATAGATAGAGAAGGGAAAATAATTTTTCTAACAAGATTATTTAATAAAGACGAATTTGAAGCAATGAAAAAAGTTATTGAAACAGAATTATTAAAGAAATAGATTCCTCAATTGCAAACACAAAGCATTTCGTTTTATGGTGTTGATAATCAACGATAAAATATAGAGCATAAAAAATGGGCGGTGACTAGCCGCCCAAAAACTACTACTTAAATTTACTTATGAAAAAGAACTTTTAAACACCCTATGTATTAAAAGTATCCATTCTGCAATAAATATACTACATGTTTTTGTACTATATTGTAAATATTGTTTAATTTTTATGAATAAACTTTTTTTGTAAACGAAATGTCGATAATTGTTGAATAACTATTTGATCGTTTATCACATCATTAATTTTACAAATTAAATATCATTCTATTGTTTTTTTTAGTGTATTTAATAAGTTACAAAATATAAAAGGCTTATTTTATATGATGTTTTAGAAATAGCACATTAAAAATCCTTAATTTTATAGCGATATTGGAAGCTTCAATGCTTAGGGTAAAATTGATTGTTAATATTTAGAATTGCAGTATATGGATAAGGAATTTGTACATATTATAGAAAAAGTGCGAGCTTATCTTTTTAAAAATGGATTTAAAAATTTTTCATTTGAGAAGATAAAGGATTTTGGCGTAACAGAGAAAGATATTTTTGCTTTTGTAGAGTCGAAAGAGGAGTTGGTGAAGAAAATTCTTGAATATGAGAGAAAGAGTTTTGAGAAAATTTTTCTGGAATACAATTTCGATGGACAAAATGCAATCGATATTCTTTTTATTGTAAGCCAGGAGATTAACGATAAGTTTGTAGATGTTTCGCCTTCGGCAACAATGGATCTTCAAGAAGTTTTTCCTGATATTTATGCTAAGCACCTTGAAGAAAGAATGGAATTTATTTTTGACAAGATTCAAATTAATATTCAAAAAGGAATTGTGCAGGGAATGTATCGCAGCGACTTAAGTGGAGAAATGGTAGGTCGTATGTACCTGTCTCGTTTAGAAGATATGCATAATCCGGAATTGTATCCGCCAGAAAGATTTAAGTTCGGAACCATTTATGATACTATGATTGATGAATTTGTTAAGAGTATTGCTACCGAAGAGGGTTTAGCTTACTACCGACAAAGAAAACAATTGTTGAGTGTTTTAAGTTTTGGTCGTTAGTTTAATATAAAATAGAATTGATGAAAATTTCTTTGGCTCCGCTTCAGGGATATACCGACTGGGTGTTCAGGCAAGCCTATCAAAAATATATTGGGGGTGTAGATGAGTTCTATACTCCTTTTCTTGTATTACAAAACGATGGAGAATTAAGAACTTCACATAAAAGAGAAGTTGAGCCTTTTAAGGATAGATTTGAGAAATTAGTGCCTCAATTTATTGGTGCTTCAATCGAAGAAATTAAGTTTTTTGAAAATTATTTTTCAAGTTTGGGCTATGGAAAAATGAATTGGAATCTGGGCTGTCCTTTTCCAATGCTTACAAAGCGTAGTAAGGGCTCTGGTTTGCTTCCTTATCCCGATAAAATAAAGGAAATGCTTACGCAGTTAGATGAAAGTAAAATTGAACTTTCGGTTAAAATGCGATTGGGTTTAGAGGACGAAAATGAAATATATCCGGTTTTAAAAGTGTTAAATGATTTTGCTATAAAAGAAGTAATTGTTCATCCCAGAATTGGGAAACAGCTTTACAAAGGAACTCCAAATATTGATGCGTTTGCTAATATTTTTAATCAAGAGAATATATCTGTAGCTTATAATGGAGACTTAAATACCTTAGAAAATTTTAATGATTTAAAGGGAAAATTTCCAACATTAAATCATGTAATGATTGGTAGAGGCGTTTTAAAAGACTATTGGCTGCCGCACAAAATAAAAGGTTTGGAAATTCCCTCTCAAAAAGAACGAATAGCGATATTGGAAAAAGTACACAATGATGTGTATGAACTTTATTCCTCTTACTTAAGCGGGGATACTCAGATTTTACACAAAATGAAACCATTTTGGGAATATTTTTCTTGTCATTTCCAGACGGAAAGAAAAGTATTTAAGGCGGTAAAAAAGGCATCGGGCATAAAAAAATATGAGCAGGCGGTAAGTTTTGCATTTAGCCAGGATTTAAAAGAATAAACAATGGAATTTAAGTTAGGTCTTACAGATGATTATTTTCATGTTGAATTTGCAGAGCCTGTTAAAATGCTGAGTTCGGCAATTTTAAATGGAGGCTTTCAATATGCCAGTCATTTTTTAAATGCAAAAGTTGATGCTAATTTTAATGGAGAGAGAACCGATTTTGAAAGTCCTGAAATAAGCCTAGATAAACTTGCAAAAAAAAATAATTGGACTGGGAATTGTGTAGGTATGATGACTGCTGCATACATGAAATCGTTTCGCAGTGTTAAA
The DNA here is from genome assembly GCF_963677195.1 of uncultured Marinifilum sp. Taxonomy (NCBI): domain Bacteria; kingdom Pseudomonadati; phylum Bacteroidota; class Bacteroidia; order Marinilabiliales; family Marinifilaceae; genus Marinifilum; species uncultured Marinifilum sp. The sequence goes on along the minus strand of NZ_OY781918.1, from coordinate 58,225 downwards.
ATTGAACGACAGGGAGTTTGGATAGAAGCTTTGGTTACAGCAGGTGTTTCTAATGCGCGACGAGCAGGAGATTTAGCCGATTATCAGTTCATAAATGAGGAGTGCGAAAAGCTGGGAACAATTAATATTTTAATACTTACAAATGCAGAATTAACCGAAGCAGCAATGGTCGAATCTTTAATGATTCTTGCCGAGGCAAAAGCTGCATGCATGCAGGATTTAAACATAAAAAGCAGAGCTAGCAATACCATAGCAACAGGAACAGGAACCGATTCCGCAGCAATTGCCTGCGGAAAAGGTGCGAAGGTAAAATATTGTGGTAAGCATGTGCTTTTTGGCGAAATTTTGGCCAAGGCAGTTATTCAGGCCATAAGTCAATCTTTACAGGTTGTTATATAAGCTTCAATAAACTTAACCCGTTGCGGAATAGTTACTTTTGGTAATTCGATTATCTTAAAACCCAAATCTAAATAGGTTTCTTTTAAAAATTGGTAAATTTCTAAAGAATCGCTAAAGGATTCTGGCCTTTCGGCATCGTTTATAAAAATATTTTCCCAAGGAGGGGCGATAAATACAGTATTATTATATTCTCTGCATTTTTTATAATATTTTTCTTCGATATGTAAAGCACCTCGCCTCATATAAGCAATAATATCAGGTAATCCTCTGTCGTAAAAACAAAGAGTGTCAGGTTCACATTTTTCCAACTGTTCACCCATTCGCTCGTAGCATATTTCGGCAAAAGCTTGCAGGTTTTTCCACGGTAGTTTATCGCCACCAAGTTTATGTTGTTCCCGAATTACAATTCGCGAAATTTCTTCAAAACCTTGGTAGTTTGCTTTAATTAAGGCGTTTAATAAACTCGATTTTCCAGATCCTGGTCCTCCAGTAATAATATATCGATTCTCCTTACTCATTCAATTTATTCTTCAGATAAGTGTTTGTAGAATAATTCCATATCTACATTGTTACGAATAACTTCAGCCAATTTGTTGTACTGATTTTCTTTAAATTCAGAATAATTAAAACTATCCTTTGTGTCTGAATTAAAATCAGATAATAAATCATTAATTACTACCTCGTTATCTAAAATTCCATGTATGTAACTTCCCCAGCAATTATTATTTAAAAGATATCCATCTTCTTTTCCGTTCGATAAAATATTTAATGACTTATTGTCTCCTTTACTGCAGCTTTGGCCCATGTGAATTTCATATCCAGAACATTCTTCGGTGTAGTTTTTAAACTGAAATTTACATTGTTCAGTTAATTTTTCCTGACTTATGGTAGTGTTAATAGGCAGTAAGCCTAAGCCACTAATTTTAGGAATTTTCCCTTCAATTTCGTCGGGATCGCTAATTGTTTCTCCCATTATTTGATAGCCACCACAAATTCCGATGAGTTTTTTGCCTTTTTTGCTGGCATTAATAATTGCGTTTGCTACACCATTATTTTTAATTTCCTGCAAATCGGAAATTGTATTTTTACTACCAGGAATAATTACAATATCAGCATTTTCAATTTCTTTAATATTATTGGTGTAATATAAGTGTACACGCGGATCGTGTTCCAGAACATTAAAGTCGGTAAAGTTAGCCATGCGCGGAAGCAAAACAACAGCACAATTAATTTTCCCTGCTGCCGAAGCAGAGAGTTTATTTTCAAGACTCACCGAGTCTTCTTCCTCAATATGGATATCTCTAAAATATGGTAAAACCCCAATAACAGGTTTACCCGTAAGCTTTTCTATAATACTTTTTCCTTCTTCAAACAATCTAATGTCGCCTCTAAATTTGTTTATCAGAATTCCTTTAATCTGCTTCCTTTCTTTTTCGTCTAGTAAGGCAATACTACCATAAACACTGGCAAAAACACCTCCTTTGTCAATATCAGCAATTAAATAAGTAACAGCATCAACCTCTGTTGCCATTCGCATATTTGTAATATCTCTCGATTTTAAATTTAATTCGGAAATACTTCCTGCACCTTCTAAAACAATAGGGTTAAATCTGCTGTTTAATCGGTAGAATGCTTTTTTTGCTTCTTCAAATAATGCTTTTTTGTTATTTCCAGTAAAATACTCAACAGCACTTTGTGTTCCTACAGGTTTACCATTTAAAACAACTTGTGAGCTTTTATCGTTGGTCGGCTTTAAAAGAACAGGATTCATATCAGTATGGCAGTTTATTCCGCATGCTTCGGCCTGAACGGCTTGTGCTCTACCTATTTCTAAACCTTCGGGTGTGGCATAAGAATTTAAAGACATATTTTGTGCTTTATACGGAGCCGGAGAATAGCCATCTTGTTTTAAAATTCGGCAAAAACCAGTATTTACAATACTTTTACCAACATCCGAGCCTGTGCCCACAAACATTACTGATTTTAACTTTCTCATTTTATGCCAATTAAATATTTACTGATAGGATAATAAATGTATGTGCTATTGCAATTGAAAGTGCAAATTTAATTTTTTATTTAAGTGCTGGCTTTGTTTTATAGCATTTGAAAATAATTTAATTAATAGTAAGTAATCTTATCTGCTTGAATTTAATCATTCTAAATTTCAAATTAGACGGTAATACTTTTTAACTGGTTATAAATTATTAGTATTTTTGTTTTTATTGTAATGAATTGTAACAGGTTTTGTTTTCTAAGTGCAATCTAAAATAGATTCGATATACAAGTCTTGTTATTTTTAAAGATGGACTCTAATTATTTTATTAAAACATGAAAATTCAAATTGATGAGGTAGATCACAAGATACTCTCATATCTGATTAAAAATGCACGTATCCCTTTTCTTGAAATTGCCCGGGAATGTGGAATTTCCGGAGCTGCGATTCATCAAAGGGTAAAAAAACTTGAAGATGCCGGAATTATTGATGGCTCACGTTTTATCGTTAAGCCCAGAGCTTTAGGTTATGAGGTTTGTGCTTTTGTTGGAATTATTTTAGATCATGCACATCAGTACAAAATGGTGGTTGATAAAATTGATGCTATACAAGAAATTGTGGAGTGTCATTTTACAACAGGAAATTATACTTTTCTTGTAAAAATGCTTTGTAGAGATAATCAGCATCTAATGGATGTTCTAATTAATACATTGCAAAATATTCCTGGTGTATCAAAAACCGAAACTCTAATTTCCTTAGAACAAACAGTTAATCGGGAAATAAAATTATAAACCGATTTTAAAAATATAGTAAAGCTTCCCTTATCGGAAGCTTTTTTTTATGGGTTCAATTCATAAATGAACAAAAATCAAATTCATTTACTATCTATTTTTGTATCTTTCCGAAACTTTATTATTAAATACTTAAATTAATACTAACATGTTTCCTAAAGAAGTTTATATAAACAGACGTGATAAATTACGCGCAGCTATGAAAGAGGGAATTGCTATTGTTCTTGGTAATCCTGATGCTCCAATGAATTATGCCGGTAATATTTATCATTATCGTCAGGATAGTACATTTTTATATTTTTTTGGTATCGATCATCCTGGTTTTGCGGGTGTTTTTGATATTGATAACAACAAAGATTACGTTTTTGGTAACGATGTTGATATTGATGATATCATCTGGATGGGACCTCAGCCAAGTGTTAAAGATCAAGCTGCAGAATTTGCTTTGGAAAATACAGCTCCTTTTGCCGATTTAAGCAAATTTGTTGCTAATGCTGTAAAAGAAGGTCGTAAAGTTCATTTTTTACCAGTTTACAGAGCCGAGAATAAAATTCTGATTCATGAATTGCTTGGAACCCCTCTTAATGCAATAAAAGAGAATGCATCTAAAGAGTTTATGAAAGCAGTTATTGCTTTACGCGAGATAAAAGATGAGTACGAAATTAAAGAGCTGGAGCGTGCAGCTAAAATTGGCTACGAAATTCATACTACAGCAATGAAAATGGCCAGAGATGGCGTTTATGAAAGAGAAATTTCAGGAGAATGCGAAGCTATCGCTTTGCGTGCTGGAGGTTTACTTTCTTTCCCACCTATTGTTTCGAAAAGAGGAGAAACTTTGCACAATCACGAACATGGAAATTTACTTAAAACGGGCGATTTACTTTTGGTCGATAGTGGTGCCGAAACCGATACTCATTATGCTTCAGACAATACAAGAACAATTCCGGTTGGTGGTAAGTTTAGTCAAAAACAAAAAGAAATTTATGAAATTGTTTTGGCAGCCATTAATAAAGGACATGAATTAATTCGTCCTGGCGTAACCTACCAGAGTATTCATCTTGAAGTGTGTAAAGTTATTGCATCGGGTTTAAAAGATCTTGGCCTAATGAAAGGTGATGTTGATGCTGCTGTTAAGGCCGGAGCACATGCACTATTTATGCCTCACGGACTCGGACACATGATGGGACTTGATGTGCACGACATGGAAGATTTTGGTGAAGATTTAGTGGGTTATGATGAACATGTACAGAGAATCGATCAGTTTGGAACTGCCTACCTGCGTCTTGGTAAAGAACTAAAACCAGGCTTTGTTTTAACCAATGAGCCAGGCATTTACTTTATTCCAGCTCTAATTGATAAATTCCAGTGTGAAAAACTTCACACTGAGTATATTAATTTTGATAAAGTTAATGAATATCGTGACTTTGGTGGAATTAGACTTGAAGATGACGTTTTGGTTACAGAAAGCGGAAATTGTTTAATAGGTAAAAGAATACCAATTACAATAGAAGAGGTAGAAAATATAATGAAATAGACTTATATTCAATTATATAAAGTAGGCGATCTTTCTTCGGAAAGATCGCTTTTTTTTATTTCAATGCTTATTTAATTTTTCTTAACTTTATTAAATATTTTACAATATCTGTAACAAAAAAAAACTTTTATCAGTTTATAATATAGATTTGTGGAATAATATTACGCATATACAAAAAACGAATTCTTTCGTTTCTGCGTATTTTACACTAGCTAACTGAAGAAAAAGTCCTTTCGGGGACTGTAAATGTTTAATTGAAAGAGCACTATCTTATTATTCGTTTTTTTTTGAAGTACCCTTTCTTGAACGATTTTTATAATATTATGAATCTTAATGATATGGGAAATGGTAAAAATTTTACTCGATTTCAAAATTTTTTAAAAGTAGTTTTTGTCTTTATTCTTTTTGCACTGCCAATTGAAAGTATTGCACAATACGACTATGAGCATTATATTCCGCCCTTCTACTGTTCTTCTCAGGTAGGAAAACAAGAGATTTTTCTTTCAACCAATTCTGAGAAAGAATTAACTGTTTATATTGAAGACGGACAAGGGAAATCAATAGCAGGTCCTTTTACCATTAGCAGGACTAAAAGTGAAACCTATATTTTTGAAAACTCTGTAGGAGATACCTATAGCTATCATAGCAATCAATATTATCCTGATAATTGTGATTATTCCTATGGAATTATTGGGCCTAAAGACTTGAACAAACCGCTCGATGGACACGGCCTAAGAATTTACTCTTACGATGGTCCTTTTTTCGCAAACATAAGGCATGGTTTTAGTAATTATGGTGACGGAGGGGCTTTAACCCACGGTTTTTCTTTATCTGCTAAAGGAGCTACCGCACAAGGAACCGATTTTTATTCGGGACACCTTTATAATCATACCATTTTAGATGGAGATCCTTTAGATTATTGGTATCATAAGGATACTAGACCTATCAGAAGCCATTCTATTTCGGTAATGGCAGTTGAAGATGGTGAAACAACCGTTTCATTCACAGGCATAAAGTGTAAGTACATTACAAAATACGAAGGGGGAAAAGCTGTTTTAAAATCGGTAGCTCCAACTGATGTTATTACTGAGACATTAAGCAAAGGTCAAACCTATACTCTTGCGGTAAACTTGTATAGCGATGAGTTTGAAGATGAAACAATAGAGGTTTATAATGGTTTAAACGGTACACATATTACTTCAAGCCAAAAAATTGTGGTGAACTCTGGTTCGTGGACTGCAGGGGCAAAACCTTCTCAGGATATGGGGTTCGACCAGATTGTACCGGTTGATCAGGTTCGTGATAAATACATTGTAATGAAAGGTGAGGGACGAGCAGAACCTGATCCTACTGCTTATCATGCAGGTCAGGAAAGAACAATTGTTGTTGCTACTCAGGCAAATACCGAAGTGTGGGTAAACGAAGTTAACAAGGGAACACTTGCCAATCCTGGCGATTTTATGATTTTGGATGATATTGTTAATCCAAGTGCAATACCTACTCTTTATATTAATACCAAAGGTAAAGATGTATATGTTTACCAAACCATGTGTGGTACCGATGAAAACTGGATAAATATAGGTCTTAACTTTATTCCTCCTTTAACTGTTTTAGGAATGAAAGAAGTGGTAATTCCTAAAGCTAAGCAAATTACAAGTGGAGATTATATTTCACCTACAGTTACAATTTTAGCACAAAAAAATGTAGATGTAGAATTTAATGGAACACCTTTAACAAATCCACACGATGTAACAGGAACTACAGAGTGGGTTTATTTTGACGTTTCGGGAATATCCGGCGACTGCCGATTTGCAGGAAATAAAGCAATTAATGTAGCATGGACAGCAAGTTCTAATACACTTGGTGCAGCAGGCTACTATTCTGGTTTTACAAAGGCAGTATCACCTATTCATCCACATATAGATGTTGATACAGATTTAGGCGTTATTTGTGAAAGTTACGACGATAATATTGTGGTATCGGTTAAAGAACCCGAACCAGATTTTTACGAATGGTATATAAATAATTTTGAAGGAGATGCAAAATTTCCTAATAGTCCACTCGATGTTGAGGCTCCGGATGTTGAAACATCCTATTATGTGATTGGTTATTATCGCGATCCTAGTTTGGATATTTTATTTAATGGTGACTTTTTAGATGGATACAATGGTTTTAATTCCGAATATGAGCTAGTTACTAAAAATCTTACAGAGCCAGGAAAATTTGCTATTACTGGTCGCCCAAAAGATGAAAACTCTATATTAAATGACTTCCCACCTTTAAGTGGATGGAAAATGTTCCTTGGATACTCCGATAATCAGGGCGATGTGGTCTATCAGGTTGATGAACTAGAGGTGGAATCAGAATTCAATTACATCTTTAAAATGTATGGTCGTTTGGCTCAGGATGAATCTGCCAATAATCAATCATTAAGAGTTTTGGTTAATACGGATACAATTATTACTGATTTTACAATTAATAGTTCTAATGAGTGGCAATCATCCTCTGCTTTATGGAGTCCTGGAGATGCTAGAAAAGCGAGTATAAAAATCTTAAATAATAATTTGGATAGTCAGGATGCTTTTTTTGCAATTGATAGTATTTCATTTGTGCAGGCAGTACAGGATACTGCAGTATTTGTAGCTAAAGTTGTTCCTAATATCAGTACCATAAAAGATACTGAATATCATTTTTGTGAAGGAACTGCAAACTCATTAGATGTTTCAAATGGAGATACTAGTTGGTACGATTATTCCTGGTCTAAAAAAGAGGAAGGAAGCGATACTTATACTAAACTAGTAGATACAGAGGATATTTTCGGAGTAGATTCTTGCGTGCTTACTTTTAATGATCCTAAGCAAAGTGAGGAAGGCATATATAGATGTACAATTGGCTTTAATGAAGATTATCAGCGATGTGGACCAGATGAAACATTAGATGTTGATCTGGAAGTTTTTGTGGATGTGGATGCTAATGTTCGTATTTCAGGTGCTTCTCATACTTGTATGAATAGTCCGGTTATTCTTCAAGCTCTTGTAGAAGGCGATCAGCAAATTCTTAAATGGTATGTAGATGATGCTGATGAACCAGTTTATGTAAGTGAGGATAAAGAATATTCATTTCCTGCAACAAGTCAAGGTATACATAAAATTCGTTGTGAGGCAGAAAACGGATGTGGATTGTCATCTGCAGAAGTTCAAATTGAAGTTTTGGCTTATCCTGAATTAACAGCTTTAAATGTAGCAGATTATACTTGTGTAGGTGCCGATGTAAGTTTGGAAGCACTTGCTACAGTTGAAGGTACGAGTAATCTTAAATATTACTGGTACAAAGGAGCCGAAAGTTTAGATCATAATGAATCAACTTATAGTTTTACCTCAAGTTTAGATGATCAGGGAGATGTTTATAGTGTTGCTGTTGCCAATGTGTACACTGTTGGTAGCGAGACTTTTGAATGTAGATCCGATTTAACAATGGAAACAGATCCTTTAAATATTATTCCAGAGGTTAACTTAACTCCACTTAGCGATGCAACGCTTTGTGAAGGAGAATTTCATGAGTTTAAGGCTGAAGTAGGAGAAGACGAATCGAATTATGAGTTTAAGTGGAAAATAAATAAGGTTCTTACAGATAATAAAACATCTGCTTATGCTATTTCTTCTGTCTCAGACAGTGATGTTGGAGCTTATAAGGTTGTTGTTTGGAATGAGTGTTTTACAGAAAGATCGACAGCGAATTTAGCCATAAAGCCAAAAATTAAAGTTTATGGTATTGATTTTGATGCCGAAGGACCTTTCTGTACGGCAACAAATGTTCCTTATACTTTTAATGTGGAAGATAATGGTGCGGCTTATGAATATAAAATTATAGATCCTAATGGAATTGAAACAATAACTTCTCAAACTGGAACTTTCCTTGTGAATAATACTACACAAGGAGAATGGCAATTTATTGTAAATGGCGAATGTGGCGAAGATCCATTTGCCTACAAACAAAGTTTCTGGTTAATTCCCGATTTTGGAGCTCTTACTATTGATGATGTAGGAACTTGTTTAGGTGAAAATATTAATTTCTATGCTAAGGTTGATCTTGATTCAGATTTATCAGAATTAACATATTTATGGAAAAATTCCGCAGGAACAGAATTGGGTTCCGAGGCTACTTTGCCAATAAATAATGTTCAGGAATCCGATTTGGGAACTTACACTTGTACAGTTTCCGATGGATGTCATGAAAAAACTGAATCAGCAGTTCTTAGTATCGAGAAAGTAAATACAAATCCAGATCTTGCCGAAATAACTTTATGTGTGGGTGAGAGTTTTGAAATTGCTATCGATTATGTTGGGGAACCAGAATTTGAATGGACATTTAGTCCACTTAGTGGGCCAACAATTAATCTATCTAGTACAACTGGTTCATTCAAAATATCTTCTGTTTCGAAAACTGATGAAGGAATTTATTATTGTAAGGTTAAATTAATTTGTGGTACCAGCGTAACAGTTAAAAGAAAATTAATTGTAAACGAACATATTAATGTTGCCGATGTTTCTGATCTAACAATTGATATTTGTGAAGGTGAAAAACCAGAACTTACCATTGATGTAACTGGCGAAACCGACAATTATTCAGTGCTTTGGACTGACGGAACAGATACACCTTTAGATGGGTTTGGTGATGTAAATAAAATTCAATTGCCAGCTCATAATACAGTGGGTAGCTTTACCTACAAAGCAATAGTTGATGGTAATTGTGAAGATTTTGAGAAAAAATACATTGTTCAAGTCCACGAGAAGCCAATATTAAAGGCTGTTGATAATGATATGCTAAAATGCTCTGGTCTCGTTGAGTTAAAAGTGACTGAAAGTGGAGAGCACAATGGCATTAGCTGGTGGAAAAATGGAAGTGAAATAACAGATGGAAATTCTGAACCAACTGATTTTGTGGTAAATCCAGCAATTAGTCCTGATGATGATGGAACCTATATCGCTAAAGTTAGTTCTAAGTATTGTGGACCTGCACAGGCTTCAATTAAATTGGATATCATAAATACAATTGAACTTAAAGAACAAAGTCCTGCGCTTACAGAAGTTTGCGAGTCTAATAATGTGACTCTTTTTGTGAAAGCAGATGGTGATGATATTCAGTATAAATGGACTCATTTAGCAGATCCAACTAAAACATTTCCAAATTCACCAAGTATAGAATTAAAAGATGTAACTTCTGCTAATGATGAAGGTGAATATACTTGTGAGTTAAGTAATGATTTGGGATGTGGAAATACAACAGCAACATTTAATGTAATTGTAAACGAGAACCCTAGTATTTCAAATCCTGAAGATCAGACAATTTGTGAAACTACTACAAGCGTTAATTTTAAAGTTAAAGGATCGGCCGAAGGAGATGAAAATTACCAGTGGTATAAGAATGATGTATTGATTTCTGGAGCTACTAGTAAAATTTATACAGAGAATTCGCCAGCTAACGGTTCAACATATTATTGTACTGTTACAGGAACTATTGGCGATTGTGGTACAGCTATTTCCAATAAAGCCACACTTACAATTATAAATAAAGTGTCGGTTACCGATCCTAGCGATCAATATATTGCCGATGGAGCAGATGCTACATTTAGTGTTAGTGCTTCGGGCGAGAAGGAGTATACTTACCAATGGCAAATTTGGGTAGGACCAGGTGTTGATGATTGGCTTGACATTTCAGATGTTGATAAATATTCAGGAACAAAAACTGCTGAACTAAAAATTACCAATGCCGATAAAGCAACATATGATGGAAAACAATATCGATGTGTTGTACAAAGCTCTGGCTTAGTATGTAATTCTTCTGCAACTAGTAATGAAGCCACTCTTCATATTAACACTGTTGTTAAAATTGCAAGTCAGCCTAAAGGTGCTGAAGCTTGTGATGGAGATAATGTAGATTTAACAATCGAAGGTTATTTTGACGCATTAACTTACACATGGCAATATAACGATGGTAGTGGTTATAAACCTGCTGTTGGAGATTTTGGTATGACTTCAAGTGTATCTGGAAAAGTATCAACACTTACAATTCCTTCAGTGAATACTGGAATGAATAGTTGGAAGTTTAAATGTTTTGTAAGTGATGGTTCAAGTGCGACTGAAGAATCACTTGAAGTATTAGTTCGAGTATTGAAAGACATTAATGTGTCTACAGCCGATGCAAGTTTTAATCCTTGTTTGAATGAAAATTTCTCATTATCAGTTGAAGCAACTGGCGATGATATAAAATACCAATGGTATAAAGACGATGTAATTATTACAGGCGCAACAAAAGCTATTTATAATTTTGGAAATATAGCTTTAGTAGATGAAGCAACTTATAAATGCGAAATTTATAACGATGAGCATTGTAAAGATATTACCAGAACATTTATTGTTGATGTAAAAGAACCAGCAACAGTAGACGATCCGAAAAATGTTGTGATGTGTGAGACAGATATCGATCCGAAATTTACAGTAACAGGTGGAGGAGATGATATTTCTTATCAATGGTATAAAAATGCCGTTGCTATTTCAGGAGCAACATCAGCAAGTTATACCGAAACAGATCCAAAAGATGGAAATACATATTATTGTGAGGTTTCAAATACTTGTACAACAGTAAAATCGAAGAGTGCATTATTAACTGTTGTAGAAAATCTTGAAACTACCGATCCAGATGATTTAACCATTGCCGATGGAGGAAATGCAACATTTACTGTTGTGGCTAGTGGGGAACCAAATTATACTTACCAATGGCAGGTTTGGAATGGATCTGATTGGGATAATATTTCAGATATTGATAAATATTCAGGAACATCAACAGCAGAATTAACAATTACCAATGCCGATAAGGCAACTTACGATGGAAAACAATACCGATGCGTTGTTTATAGCGATGGAGGAATTTGTATTTCAGAAGTAACAAGTGGTAAAGCTACTTTAACAATAAATACAGTAGTTAAGATTGCAGCCGATGCTAGCAATGCCGAAGTTTGTTTTGGTGATGATGCAAGTTTAACAGTTACCGGAACCAGTGATGCATTAGTATTTACCTGGGAATACGATAAAGGAAGTGGCTGGACTGCTGCCGATGGGCAAGATGGAATGTCTGCAAATAAAGTAGGAGCAGTATCAACATTAACAGTACCTGGAACTGATTTAGGAATTAACACTTGGCAGTTTAGATGTTTGGTAAGCGATGGTTCAAGTACCGATGTTTATTCAAATACAGTTACAGTTCGAGTATTAGAAGATATTGTAGTATCTACCATAGATGAAAATTTCACACCATGTTTGAATGATGCATTTGCACTAAGTGTAGAAACCACAGCTGGCGATGATATAAAATACCAATGGTATAAAGACGATGTAATTATTACAGGAGCAACAAAAGCTATCTATAATTTTGGAAATATAGCTTTAGCAGATGAAGCAACTTATAAATGCGAAATTTATAATGATCAGCATTGTAAAGATATTACCAGAACATTTATTGTTGATGTAAAAGAACCAGCAACTGTAGACGATCCAGATAATGTTGTGATGTGTGAAACAGATGTCGATCCGGAATTTACAGTAACAGGTGGAGGAGATGATATCTCTTATCAGTGGTATAAAAATAATGTTGCCATTTCAGGAGCAACATCAGCAAGTTATACCGAAACAGTTCCTAAAGATGGAAATACTTATTATTGTGAGGTTTCAAATACTTGTGAAACAGTAAAAACGAAGAGTGCTTTATTAACTGTTGTAGAAAATCTTGAAACTACCGATCCAGATGATTTAACCATTGCCGATGGAGCAGATGCAACATTTAATGTTAAAGCTTCGGGTGAACCAGAATATTCTTACCAATGGCAGGTTTGGAATGGATCCGATTGGGATAATATTTCAGATATTGATAAATATTCAGGAACATCAACAGCAGAATTAACAATTACCAATGCCGATAAAACAACTTACGATGGAAAACAATACCGATGCGTTGTTTCTAGCGATGGAAGAGTTTGTATTTCAGAAGTAACAAGTGGCAAAGCTACCTTAACAATAAATACAGTAGTTAAGATTGCAGCCGATGCTAGCAATGCCGAAGTTTGTTTTGGTGATGATGCAAGTTTAACAGTTACCGGAACCAGTGATGCATTAGTATTTACCTGGGAATACGATAAAGGAAGTGGCTGGACTGCTGCCGATGGGCAAGATGGAATGTCTGCAAATAAAGTAGGAGCAGTATCAACATTAACAGTACCTGGAACTGATTTAGGAATTAACACTTGGCAATTCAGATGTTTGGTAAGCGATGGTTCAAGTACCGATGTTTATTCAAATACAGTTACAGTTCGAGTATTAGAAGATATTGTAGTATCTACCATAGATGAAAATTTCACACCATGTTTGAATGATGCATTTGAACTAAGTGTAGAAACCACAGCTGGTGATGATATAAAATACCAATGGTATAAAGACAATGTAATTATTACAGGAGCAACAAAAGCTATCTATAATTTTGGAAATATAGCTTTAGCAGATGAAGCAACTTATAAATGCGAAATTTATAATGATCAGCATTGTAAAGATATTACCAGAACATTTATTGTTGATGTAAAAGAACCAGCAACTGTAGACGATCCAGATAATGTTGTGATGTGTGAAACAGATGTCGATCCGGAATTTACAGTAACAGGTGGAGGAGATGATATCTCTTATCAGTGGTATAAAAATAATGTTGCCATTTCAGGAGCTGAATCAGCAAGTTATACCGAAACAGATCCTAAAGATGGAAATACTTATTATTGTGAGGTTTCAAATACTTGTGAAACAGTAAAATCGAAGAGTGCTTTATTAAGCGTAGTAAAAAATCTTGAAACTACCGATCCAAATAATTTAACCATTGCCGATGGAGGAAATGCTACATTTAATGTTAAAGCTTCGGGCGAACCAGAATATTCTTACCAATGGCAAGTTTGGAATGGATCTGATTGGGATAATATTTCAGATATTGATAAATATTCAGGAACATCAACAGCAGAATTAACAATTACCAATGCCGATAAAGCAACTTACGACGGAAAACAATACCGATGCGTTGTTTCTAGCGATGGAGGAGTTTGTATTTCAGAAGTTACAAGTGGAATTGCTACTTTAACTATTACAGCTGTTGATAAAATTCTTAATCAACCTAAAGGTAATGAGGTTTGTGATGGTAGTCCTACTGAAATAACTATTGAGGGAACTGTAGATGGACATACTTATATATGGGAGTATGACGAAGGCGACGGTAGTGGATATAAACCTGCTGTTGGAGATTACGGTATGACTTCAAGCGAAACAGGGAAAATATCAACATTATCTATTCCTAATGCCTTTCTTTCTATGAATTCCTGGTTGTTTAGATGTGTTGTAAATCCTTTAGTTGGTTCTAGTGAAACTTCTCAACCAACTACGATTCGAGTACTGCAAAATATTGCAGCTTCTGCCGTACTTGCAGATCAAAGTGTTTGTGAAAACGAATCAGTTACAATGGAAGTATCAGCAACTGGCGATGATATTCTTTACAAATGGTACAAGGATTCAGATCCATTAACTATTTTATCAAAAAGTGAAGAATTATCAATTCATAATGTACAACCGACAACAAATGAGGGCGCTTATACATGTGAGGTTTATAATACTCTGGGATGTGGCGACCAAACCATTCATTTTACTATAGATGTAAAAGAATTGGTGGCAGTTACTAATCCATTCGATAAAATAATTTGTGAAACAGATCCTGCACCTATGTTTACAGTATCAGGAAGTGGAGAGCCCGGTTTTACTTATCAGTGGTACGATAAGAATGGTGAGTTAACAGGAGAAACTTCCGATTCATATACTGCTGTAAGTAAAGAAAATGGTCAATCATACTATTGTAAAGTAGTTGGTGCTTGTAATACAGTTAATTCAAATGTTGCCAAATTAAGCGTAGTAAAAAATCTTGAAACAACTGATCCAGATAATTTAACCATTGCCGATGGAGCCAATGCAACATTTACTGTTGTTGCCAGTGGAGAACCAAATTACACTTACCAATGGCAGGTTTGGAATGGATCCGATTGGGATAATATTTCAGATATTGATAAATATTCAGGAACATCAACAGCAGAATTAACAATTACCAATGCCGATAAAGCAACTTACGATGGAAAACAATACCGATGCGTTGTTTATAGCGATGGAGGAATTTGTATTTCAGAAGTAACAAGTGGTAAAGCTACTTTAACAATAAATACAGTAGTTAAGATTGCAGCCGATGCCACCAACGCCGAAGTTTGTTTTGGTGATGATGCAACACTAAGTGTTATAGGAACCAGTGGTACATTAGCATTTGCCTGGGAATACAATAAAGGAAGTGGCTGGACTGCTGCCGATGGGCAAGATGGAATGTCTGCAAATAAAGCAGGAGCAGTATCAACATTAACAGTACCTGGAACCGATTTAGGAATTAACACTTGGCAGTTTAGATGTTTGGTAAGCGATGGTTCAAGTACCGATGTTTATTCAAATACAGTTACAGTTCGAGTATTAGAAGATATTGTAGTATCTACCATAGATGAAAATTTCACACCATGTTTGAATGATGCATTTGCACTAAGTGTAGAAACCACAGCTGGCGATGATATAAAATACCAATGGTATAAAGACAATGTTGAAATTGCTGGTGCAACAAACTCAACTTACAATTTTGGAAATATAGCTTTAGCAGATGAAGCAACTTATAAATGCGAAGTTTATAATGATGAGCATTGTAATGATATTACCAGAACATTTATTGTTGATGTAAAAGTACCAGCAACTGTAGACGATCCGAAAAATGTTGTGATGTGTGAGACAGATATTGATCCGAAATTTACAGTAACAGGTGGAGGAGATAATATCTCTTATCAGTGGTATAAAAATAATGTTGCCATTTCAGGAGCTGAATCAGCAAGTTATACCGAAACAGTTCCTAAAGATGGAAATACCTATTATTGTGAGGTTTCAAATACCTGCACAACAGTAAAATCGAAGAGTGCATTATTAAGCGTAGTAGAAAATCTAAAAACTACCGATCCAGATAATTTAACCATTGCTGATGGAGCCAATGCTACATTTACTGTTGTTGCAAGTGGAGAACCAAATTACACTTACCAATGGCAGGTTTGGAATGGATCCGATTGGGATAATATTTCAGATATTGATAAATATTCAGGAACATCAACAGCAGAATTAACAATTACCAATGCCGATAAAGCAACTTACGATGGAAAACAATACCGATGCATTGTTTATAGCGATGGAGGAATTTGTATTTCAGAAGTAACAAGTGGCGATGCTACCTTAACAATAAATACAGTAGTTAAGATTGCAGCCGATGCTAGTAATGCCGAAGTTTGTTTTGGTGATGATGCAACACTAAGTGTTACAGGAACCAGTGGAACATTAGCATTTACCTGGGAATACAATAAAGGAAGTGGTTGGATTGCTGCCGATGGGCAAGATGGAATGTTTGCAAATAAAGCAGGAGCAGTATCAACATTAACAGTACCTGGAACTGATTTAGGAATTAACACTTGGCAGTTTAAATGTTTGGTAAGCGATGGTTCAAGTACCGATGTTTATTCAAATACAGTTACAGTTCGAGTATTGGAAGATATTGCAGCTTCTGCCGTACTTGCAGATCAAAGTGTTTGTGAGAACGAATCGGTAACAATGGAAGTAACAGCTACAGGAGATGATATTCTTTACAAATGGTACAAGGATTCAGAGCCATTAACTATTTTATCAACAGCTTCTTCATATCGAATTGATAATGCACAGCTTACAGTGCACGAAGGAGGCTATACTTGCGAAGTTTATAATTCTCAGGGATGTAGCTTAGAAAAAGTACCTTTTATTATAGATGTAAAAGAATTAGTAACAATAAGTAACCCTTCAGATGTAGAAATGTGTCCTTCTGAAGCAGATCCTGTATTTAAAGTTAAAGTAGCTGGTGATACTCCTTATGGATTTCAGTGGTATAATAGTGCTGGAGCAATTAGTGGAGCAACTTCTGATACTTATACAGAAACAAATCCTGTTGATGGGGAAACATATTATTGCGAGCTTTCTAATGATTGTAATACAATAAACTCTGGAACAGCAATTTTAACAGTATACGAAGAGGCTAATTATACATTACAGCCAATTGGTATAAGTATTTTAGATGGTGATGATGCTGAGTTTAATGTGGAAGCTGCAGGTGAAGAACCTCTAAGCTATCAGTGGCAGGAAGATTCTGGTTCTGGTTATTTAGATATTATAGATGATGCTACTTATGCAGGAAGTAAAACAGCAAGTTTAAAAATTACAAAAGCAGATCTTTCATTTAATGGAAATAAGTATCGTTGTTTGCTTTCTAATATTTGTACTACAGATTTGGCTAGTGCCGAAGTAGACTTACAAGTATTACCACTTTACAAAATCCTAACTCAACCAGCAAATCTTCAGGCTTGTTTAAACGATGAAGTATCCTTCGAAATTGTTGGAACAGATACAGATACTCCTTACGATTACGAATGGGAATATAAGGATGCTAGTGGAATTTGGAAAAATGCCGAAGGTGTTCTTGGAATGGAGGAAGTGTTAATTACAAATGGATCTCAACTTAAAATTTCAAGTGTAAGTCTTGATATGAGAAACTGGACATTCCATTGTATTGTTAAAGATGGAATTAGTGAAGATGATACCTCAAATGAAGTTGCCATCGAAGTGTTTGAGCCAGTAAGTTTTGATTTAATTGATAATCAGAATTTATGTGCCGAAGAAAGTATGCAGATTTCTTTAAGTGGACTTAAAGGAACTACACCTATTTCTTACTCATGGATGAAGGATGCAACAACAGAAGTTTCGACAACAGCAATTGTAAATATTGGTGAAGCCGACAATGGAAATTATGAGGTGACTGCTGGCAACGGTGTTTGTCCTGATTTTACCGATAAATTTGTTGTAAGCCATTATTCAAAATTAAGTATCGAGGCTTGGTCTAATACAAGTGAACTTTGCATTGGCGAAGAGGAAACTTTAACTGCCACAGTAAATGTTGATCCGGCATTAGCCGCTGGTACAAGCTACGAGTGGTTTAAAGACGAGATTAGTTTGGGAGTAACAACAGCCGATTATAAACTTACTGCTACAAGTAAGGATCAATCAGGAATGTACAAATTAGTTGTATTTGATGGCTGTAATACCGAAACAGTATCTGGATACATCGATATTTATGAATCAATTACATCAGCGAATGTATGGCTAAGCAAGGATACTCTTTGTGAGGGAGAAGAACTGAATTTGGAAGCAATAGTTTCTGGTGATGCAGTATCGTATACCTGGACAAAAGATGAAAATCCTATTACTGCAACTACGAATTATTTGGTGACTGAAGTCACAACAAAAGATGCAGGTACATACAAATGTGTTGTAACAGACCATTGTGGAATAGTATTGACTTATCAAATTGAGATTACTATTTTATCGATTCCTGAAATTACAGATGGAATTGAAGATTTACCAGCCATTTGCGAAGGTGATGCTTTACAATTAGGACCTATTAGTATTAATGGTACATACGACGCAATAAGCTGGACATTAAACGATGATTCGGAAGATACAAGTTCCGGCTTAAGTTTAATCTTAGGTGCTGCAAGTACCGAAATGGAAGGTAATTATAAGGTAGCTGTTAAAAACAGATGTGGAACCGATGCTTCTATTGGTACACAGGTAGTTAATCCAATACCAACACTTACTTCAATTGAAGATCAAACGGTTTGTCAGGGCGAAGATGTAATTTTCAGCGCTAAGGCAACTGGCCGTGATGTTCATTATCATTGGAAAATTGATGGTGTAGATCAAGCTACCAGTTTATCTGTGCTATTAATTAATGGAATGAATGTTTTACCTGCCGATGAATTTACTCAACGAATATATAATATTGAATGTTCGGTAACTAATGACAACGGATGTGGCGAAACTTTAGTAGAAACAGCTCAGCTAATTGTTAATCCAACTACCATATTGAAAGAAACTCTTAAAGATGTGGTAAAATATGTTGGCGACGATTATACAATGAGTCTGGAAGTTACAGGAAGCGATTTATCTTACGAGTGGACTCATGAAAAATCAGATGGTACAATAGAGGTTTTAGGTGTTGATGCACCAACAATCGAGTTTACTAATATAGACTTAAGCGATGCTGGTTATTACAGCTGTATTATTACAGGAACATGTGGTACGCGTTTAGCTTCGGGTACTCTAACAGTTAAGGTACCGGTTAAAATAGTTGAAGATCTATCTGCTTTCGAAGAAAAATGTGAAGGCGATGCATTACGATTATCAATAGTTACCAGCGGACAGGTTGAAACCATTAAATGGTTTAAGGAAGTTGGTGATACTAGAACCGAGCTTACAGAAACAGGATCGAGTTTGTATTTCTCAGAACTTAGTCTTGATGATGCTGCAACTTATACTTGCGAAATTACAGGCGAAGGTATCGACGTAATAAAACAATCTTGTATTGTTAGAGTCTATCCTACAACAAGATTAAATGCTCCTATCGGAAATCAAGAGCTTTGCGAAGGCGAAATGTTAGATTGGAGTCCTGATGTTACAGGAGCTGCTGATCTTGAGTATGTTTGGTCGTTTGAAGGTAATCCGGTTTCTACCGATAAGAATTTACATTACGACGCTCTTGATTTATTGCAGGAAGGTGAGTATCAAGTTCAGGTAACAGGCTTGTGTGGTGATGTTTCAAGTAGTGGAAATCTGGAAATTACCGAATTACCTGAGATTATTAGTGTTAGTGAAAATGCCGAAGTTTGTGAGAACTTTGCTTTAGTAGAGTTTATTGTAAAAGCTACGGGAGAGAATGTGAAATACCAATGGAGAAAGAATGGAACAGATATGGAAGGTAAAACTTCTCCTGTATTAAGCTTAACTTCTATACAGCTTGATGATGCTGCAATATATACTTGCAGGGTTTACAATGATTGTGCAGAGGTAATAAGTGCAGATATGAAACTAACAGTTAAACCGCAGTTGGTAATATTATCGGAACCTGCAGACATAGAGGTTTGTTCGGGCGAAGATGTTACTTTTACTGCCGAGGTAGAAGGTATCGATGTAACATATCAGTGGCAAGTAAATGGTGTTGATATATCTGGAGAAACAAATTCTGTTTATACAATTACTAATACAGATGAATCTCATAATGGATATTATACATGTGTTGTATCCGACGAATGTACTTCATTACGTTCTACTAAGCCTGCTAAATTAACAGTGAATGCATTGCCAAACACAGCGATTTTTGGTAGAATGGTACTTTGTGCTAAAGAAGATCGTGTAACCTACATAACCAATCAGTATGGCGATGATGTGTATGGCTGGGGTGTTGAAGGTGGTATTTTTGCAGGACCCGAAGAAGGTACGAAAACAAGAGTAACCTGGAGCGAAGCAGCGAATGGTCAATTAACTATTAACATTACCGATATGAATACCGGTTGTGTATCAAGAGTTGATTCTTTGGTAGTATTAAATGCTTTGCCAAATCCAAAACTTGGGTATGACGATTTTGTTACAGGTATTTGTAAACCAAAGTTCGAACTTGATACTTTAAAAGGTTATCCTGAAGGAGGTATTTACTGGGTTGATGGAATCTCCGAGGAGGTATTCGATCCGGCAGATAAAGGTCCGGGTAATTACAAAGTTCATTATTCTTATACCGACGAAAATGGATGTTCTAATATTACCGAAACAACTAATTTAAGGGTTGATACATTACCAGTTGTTGATATTACCGATGACATAACAGTAGGTAGTTGTAAGCCATTCGAATTATCAGCAAAAACCGACGAAGGTAATATTAGCTGGTCATTATCTGATGGTTCTCCAGCTCTCGATTTAGATGTTACAAATCCTATGAAACCTATATTCACTCCAGGTGAATCACAGGTCTTAGTAGCAACAGTAGTCGATGAACATGGTTGTAAAGGTGTTGATTTGGTAGAAATAAATGTGGCACCTCTGCCAGAGGTAACAACAATTGCCGATACCACAGTGGGTCAATGTAACCAATTGCAATTATCGACAGAAATTATTGGTGATGCCGGGGAAATTACCTGGACAAATTCAGATCATTTAGATGAGCCTGATAGTAAAGATCCAAGAATTATTAATGCACCCGAAGGAACTTACACCTACAAGATTAATGTTGTTGACCTGTATGGTTGCGATGCAAGCGATGAAGTAACTGTTAAAATGGTTGCCGATCCTGTTTTAGAGGAGAATAAATTTGCTTGTGAAGGTGAAAAATTCGAGGTTGATGTAACAGGAATGCAGAATCCTTTCTGGTCTAATTCCGATTGGAATAATGAAGAGAGAAATGAGATTAATAATTTAGATGTTTATACTGTCGAAACTCCTGGTAAATATAAGTTAGAAGTTTCTAATGAATATGGATGTGGGGCAGTTCAAAACTTTACCATTAATCCGACTCCAAAGTTGGATTTAGAGCATAATTTTATTTTTGATGGTCCCGAGGATGAAATTGAACGGGCAATAGATAAGCCGTTAACAATTTTGGAAGGACAGACCATAACATTGGCACCAAATCTTCCTTTGGAATATTCACCTTATTTCTTTGAATGGCAAGACGGTAGTATACTACAGCGTTACGATGTTTCTGAAACAGGAATGTATAAACTTACAGTAACAGATAATTTAGGGTGTGTCGCTACTGATTCAATTAATATTGAGATAAAACCATTTGGTATAGAATCTCCTAATGCATTTACACCTAACTCAAATGATATTAATAACAATAAATTTTACCTGAAAAGAATCAATTACGATTTTGACAAATATGAGATGTATGTTTACGATCGTTGGGGGGAATTATTGTACAAAACAGATGTGCCAGATAAAGAAGGTGGATGGAATGGTTATTATAAAGGAAAACTTTGTCCTACAGGAGCTTATGTATGGATGGTGTTTATCGATGGTAAATTAACCAGTAAAGGAACCTTTATGTTGCTCAGATAATTACAAAAGTCTTTTATTAATCAATAAAATAAATTTAAATTTACATCTGCTTTCGAGATTTGAGAATATCTTATCTCGAAGCAGATGTAAAATTCAAGTAACTAATCTATAGGATTTAAATTTGAAAACTAATGAAGAAAGCTCTAATTGCTTTTTGTGTATTATTTTTTGCCTCAGCGAGTTATTTACTTGCTCAGGATATTCGTTTTTCACAATTTTATGCAAATAAGTTATACCTAAACCCTGCTTTAGCTGGATCAACCAACTATTCTAACCTAAGTTTAAATTATCGTAATCAATGGCCAAATCTCGATCTTCCGTATGTAACTTATAGTGTATCTTTCGATAATTTTTACGAAGCATTAAATGGAGGTATTGGTATTACAGTTATTCAGGATGATCAGGGAGATGGAGCCCTTAAAACAACCACTTTTGCCGGAATGTATTCCTTTTATTTAAGAATTAACGATGATTTTATTATTCGTCCGGCTATACAGGCTGCTTTTATGCAGAAAAAAGTAGATTGGCAAAATTTGGTTTTTCCCGATCAGGTATCTCCAATTTATGGAAGTATTTTTCCTCATAATACGGCAGGCGATCCTTTAAATCGAAGAAAAGATGGCTGGGATTTTTCTCTTGGATCAATTGCTTACTATAAAGATTTTTATTTTGGCATTGCTGCTCATCACCTGGCTAAACCCGATTTAAGTTTCGATGATGAACAGAAAGACAAGTTGCAAACAAAATATACAGTGCATGCAGGTGCCGAGTTTGTTTTGGGTGGAAGAAATTATCGATATGCTGATAATTGGATATTGGCTCCGGCAGTTTTATATCAGCAGCAAGGCGATTTTTCGCAAATGAATTACGGTTTGTATGCCAGTAAAAGTTCAATGGTATTTGGTTTGTGGTTTAACCAGAATTTTGAGCCAAATTACGATTCTTTTATCGCAATGGTAGGTTTTGTTACCGAACGATTTAAAGTTGCTTACAGTTACGATTATGCTATTTCTAAGTTAATTCATACCAATACCGGAGCTCACGAAATTTCATTTTCCTTTCCAGTGGTTATGGATATGAAAAAAAGAAGAAAACGAATTAAGGCGGTTCGTTCGCCAGTATTTTAAACAGAATAAAAAAAATGAGGCTTTCAGTTCTGAAAGCCTCATTTTTTTATTTAGTTGTAGTAAAGAAAATTAAAAAAATGTAAATCATTTTTCACTCATACACGAGTTTTATTTAATTCTTTCCAGATATTTCGATTTTATCTTTTTCATTAAATCAAGGTCTAATTTTTCCGAGTAAATACGAATCATATCTATTGCCTTAAAATGATCGTAAATAAAGCCCAGAGATGCATCGAAATGAATCATGTCCATATTATACTTTACTTGCTTGGTTAATTCCTCAAACTGGCTCCATGATAGTTTCTGAGGAATTGTAAAGTATCCATGATTAGGTTCTATGTGATCTGTGAAGAATCCATCTTCGAGCACATCAACAGCAAAGAATTTAGTAAGCTGAATCATTGCTTTCGAATTGTGCTGGATATTTTTATGCATTTCAAAATTAATTCCTTCAGCAGAGTAAGCTTCTTGTAATTCCCGAACCTGATCGTAGGTGTTTAAACGCCTGATACGAATTACATCGTAAACATCGTTGTAAATTGTAATACTTCCAATGGCAGCATGAAATTTTGCATCGAAGGATTTCATTATTTTTTGCGTTACACGCGTAAACTCCTCCAAACTGTATTTTTTATCGGTAACCAGATAAATATAATATGGCTTAATATCTTTCTGAAGGTTTTCGTAATACTCATAATATCCCGGAAACGGATTTACAGCTTCCAGAACAACAGTATTGGGTAATATTTTATCTTTAATTATCTCCAGAGTTTCTTCTTTAAGAAGACTTCCGAATTTTATAGCATAATTTTTAGTAGTCATGGCAGAAGGCTTAATGGATTAATATTCCTATTGTCTTATACTTAAACATAGTAAATTTTGGAGCTAAAAACAAGATATTCAACTCTTTTTAATAAGGTAAATTTTCTTTAATGATCGCGAGTAAAAACAGGAGCATTTTCTTTCGATAAGTTCGGATTGTAGATATATCCATCTAAATCAAAAGCTTTTAGGTCGTCTGGATTTGTAATTTTATTTTGAATAATAAAACGAGTCATTAATCCTCGTGCTTTTTTAGCATAAAAACTAATTATTTTGTACTCACCATTTTTTAAATCTTTAAAAGCAGGGCTTATGATATCGGCCTTAATATTTTTACTTTTTATGGATTTATAATATTCGTTAGAGGCCAGATTTATTAAATGGGAATGATTATTTTCTATTAAATCCTTATTAATTGCATTGGTAATTTTATCTCCCCAAAATTGATAAAGGTTTTCTCCTTTCGGAGTTTCTAATTTCTTACCCATTTCTAAGCGATAGGGCTGAATTAGATCCATAGGCTTTAAAACACCATAAAGTCCCGATAATATTCGAAGACTAGATTGGGCTTGTTCCAAATCTTTATGGCTTAAACTAGTGGCATCAATTCCTGTATATACATCTCCTTTAAACGCCAGAAGTGCTTGCTTGGCATTTTCGCTGGTAAATGGCAAATGCCAATTGTGAAAGCGTTCGAAATTTAACTGAGCAAGTTTTCCACTTATGCCCATTAAATTAGCAATATCGTCAACTTTAAGTTTTCTTAGTACCTTAATTAGTTGTTCCGAATCTTTGGTAAATTGTGAATCAGAATAAATGCTTGTATTTGCTGGAGAGTCAAAATCTAATGTTTTTGCGGGCGATATAATAATTAGCATAAAATGTATTTTTTGATTGAATTTTAAATTTAAATATAATAGTCCAAATCATCAATAGTGTTTATTATTATTTACATCATCTTAGATTTTATCTATGTGAATTGATAAAAAAGAGATTGCTCATTAGGCAATCTCTTTAATCTGTTTTATAAATTCTTATCAGGATATAAATTATCCCACCATTGTGGCTGATTTTTTAGGTATTTTGCAAAGTAGGCAAATATGGTATTGTTCCAAAGAATGCGTTTGTTGTAGTTTTGTATTAAATGGTTTTGATCTTTTACCTGTACAAATTCTACATCCTTACCCAATAGTTTTAATGCCTGATACATTTGAATGCTTTCTCCTAAAGGCACATTGGTGTCAACACTACCGTGTAGCAATAGCATTGGAGTTGTGATTTTATCGGCATTAAACAGCGGACTTTGATCTACATAAATGTCTTTTCTGTTCCAAGGGAATGATTTTCCGGTGGCATTCATGCTGTAGGAATATCCCCAGTAGCCTTCGCCCCAATAGCTGGTAATATCGCTAATACCTGCATGTGAAATCGCGGCAGCAAAAATATCGGTTCTGGTTTGTAATAATTGGGTTGTAAATCCACCGTATGATGCTCCAATACATCCAACTTTACCGGCATCAATAAACTTGTGTTCCTTAATGAATTTTTTGGTTCCCTTAATAATTTCGTCGGCAGTGGTAATTCCCCAGTTATTTTGGTGACGAGCCGAGAATTCTTGTCCAAATCCGGTAGCACCGCTTGGCTGAAGCAGATAAACAACATATCCCATGGCTGCATACATGTTTAGTGGGTAGCGCCCGCCAAAGCTGCGTTCTACAGGCGAAGTTCCACCGTAGTAGTTCACAATCATCGGGTATTTTTTGCTGCTATCGAAGTTTGGAGGATAGTAAACACGACCAATAATCGTGGTTCCGTCGTCTTTGGTGAAGTTCCAGTCTTCGGTTTTTCCGAATTGTACCTTGGCCAAATGCGATTTTTCGGGATCGGCAATTACCTGAATGGCTTTATCGGCAATGTTACAGGCAAATGCTTTGTACTGACTGGAAATTCCGCAGGCCACATAGCTTAAAGTATTTCCGTTTTTCGAAAGATCGAAATTACGGATCACGTCTGATTTGCTTTCCAGGCTTGTGAATTCTTTGCTTGCTATATCGTAAGAGAATAATCGTACATAGTCCTTATCCTGAGCTTGAATGTAGATTTTATTATCCCTGGCATTCCAGCTGGCACTGCTAATTGCCGGATCGAAATTGTAAGTTATCGGATCGACTTTTTTACTGATTAAATCGTAAATGTAAAGTTGTCCGTCGTAATTGTTTGCCAATGGCTGATTGCCAATGTTTTCGCCAAGCTTGCCAAAACAGGAAGGTCCGCCTTGTACCAATAATTGTTTTCCATCAGGCGAATATTGAGCCTGTCCGTCAACCAGTTTATCTTTCCAGATGGTATCAACAGCAAAAGTTTCCACATTCATCTGGTAAAGATTCTGTTTAAAATATGGATATCCGCTGTAATCGGGACGCGATGTGGTGAACAGGATGTTTTTGCCATCGGTGCTGATATCGGCCAAATCGGTAGATAAAGTTCCGTAGGTAAGGCGTTGCTTAATACCGCTGTTAACATCCAGTTTGTATAGGAACGATCGGTATCTGTACCATGGCAGGCGGTCTTCCATTCCCTGGAACTTTTTCATTTTCCAGTCTTCAGCATTGCTTTTGCCTACACTGTAGATGATAAATTTTCCGTTTGGTGCCCATGTGTAAGAAGAAAAATCGGTAATATTTTCGGCGATTTGTTTTTCGGTCTTTTTCTCGAAATCGAAAACAAAAACAGATGTTTTGCCATTGTATGCTTTGGTGTAGGAAATTTGATTTCCTGTTGGTAGCCAAGTGATGTTTGAAAGCTGTGTACCGCGGAAAGTGTAAAGAATCTTACCGCTTTCAATCTCCTGAATTTCGCTCCAGTTCTCCGATTTATCAGAAGGAGGCAGGGTGCGGCTGTAGGAAATTAGAGCATATTTGCCATCGAATGATAAAGCGGTGCTTTTCACTTTTGTTCCATCCAGCACTTTGTTGATATCCATAAATTGTTTTGGAGAAAGGCTTAAGGCAAATGTATTAGCATTCCAATCTTTTTTAGCATTTAGTTCCAGTTTGAACTTGTTGTTTTTCTCACCACTTAAAACTTTCACCACAATTTTATGGTGTCCCTGTTCCAGTTTTATGCTTTTGCTCGATTCTTTGGCTTCATCGGCTTTGTGTGTGTATTGCGACAGTTGTTTCTTGCCATCAACATACACCTCAATCATAGGATAGCTTTTCAGAGAAAGTTCCAGTTCGCTCCACCTATCGGTATTCAGATAAGAAACCAGATAGTGCAATTGATTTTCTTTGTTTGGAAGGGAAACAAAACCTTTAGAGTTGGTACTTTTCTTTTTCCAGCTTACTTGTGACTGGTTCCAAATCAGTTGATCTGATTCTTTAGGAGAAATCTTACAAAGATCAATCTGGTTTTCCTGCAAAAGGTTTTTCAGTTGAAAAGTATTGCCGCTAAAATCTTCGGTAGTATTAAAAGCAGGTAAATGTAGTTCTATGGCATCGCTTGCAAGCCAGTTTTTAATTGTTTTTTGTTTTTCATCTTGCGAAGATGCAAAGCAAAGATTTACACTTAGTAGTACAGCTAATGCTGATACAATTATTTTATTCATTTTTTTAGAATTTATCTGGTTTGTTGTTAGGGTTCAATACTACGGAATATTTAAGGTTTTAAAAGGATATTTGTCAGCTTAATTATCTGGTGCGAATCAAGAGTTGAAACAATTGATTGATTGGGTGTTAATAAATTTTATAATATTTTCAAATTGAGTTTTTCCTTTTTAGGGAAAATCCCGACAGGGAAAAGGGTGGAATAAGAAAAATATTATCAAAAATACACCCTTCTGGCTGTCGCCATCTTCCCTAAAAGGGAAGAATTCCTAAATTAACCTTTCTAATACTTTTTAAATTATATTTTTAACTCTTGATTCGCATTAGCAGTTATCAGTTGCGCTCGAATTTAGAACTTTTGTCACTGTTAAAGGCTTGCTTTTCCTGACATTTTCCTGATGTTTACCTTAAGAATCAGGATGCGATCGATATATTTGGGATTGTAGGAATTATCCGTTTTGCCGGAATGCTTCATAATCACATCCAGACCTTGTGTTTTTTGTTCGAAATCATCGATAATCTCTACTTCTGCCTTTCCCACTACCGATTGGTATTTTGTGGTCCATTGGCAGGATTCGGCATGCTTGATTAGTTCACTCCCAAACTCGATTTGAAAACCAACTTTGTTGTTTGCTTTTAGTAGATCGATTTTCTTTCCTTCTTTGGCACAATGTATAAATAAGGCATTATCGGCATAGCCATAATTTAGTGCAACAATGTATGGATATGGCGTATCGTGAATTGCCAGTCGGCAAACTTTCGATTTTGTAAGGATTTCTAACAATTGATTTTGATCGGTAATTTCTCTTTCTTTTTTGCGCATTTTTTAAGGAATATAAATACAGTAAAAGATTGTTTATACATTGTAAACCTACAAAATATTGCGAGAATATTGTTTGATGTTAGATTTAAATTCCAGGTGTATGGTAAGTTGGTATTCTTTCTTTGTGTGGGAATATCAAGGGAATAGCCCGTATAGATTCATTGCATGTTTTCTGCAAATTAGCAGGTTAAATCTGCGTCTAAGAATTGAAGTAATAAAAAAGCCCGCAAAGAATGACTCTGCGAGCTTTAGAATATATTTCTTAGCGAGAACCAACTAGCGTTTCTCCAACTGCACAATATTCTCCACATGATGTGTGTGTGGGAACATGTCTACAGCTTGTACTTTGGTAACTTTGTAGGCTTCGTCCATCATGGCTAAATCGCGTGCCTGAGTTGCCGAGTTACAGCTAACGTAAACAATGCGTTTTGGTGCGGCATGCAGAATTGTTTCAACAACATCGGCGTGCATTCCGGCGCGAGGAGGATCAACGATTATTGTATCTGGCTGTCCGTGAAGTTCAATAAATTCTTTGTTAAGAACATTTTTCATGTCGCCGGCAAAGAATTCTGTATTATGAATACCATTAATTTCAGAATTTACTTTTGCATCGGCAATGGCTTCGGGAACATATTCAATTCCAATTACTTTTTTTGCTTGCTTGGCAACAAAATTGGCAATGGTTCCGGTTCCGGTGTAAAGGTCGTAAACTATTTCATCGCCTGTTAATTCAGCAAAATCGCGAGTTTT
Organism: uncultured Marinifilum sp.; assembly: GCF_963677195.1. Taxonomy (NCBI): domain Bacteria; kingdom Pseudomonadati; phylum Bacteroidota; class Bacteroidia; order Marinilabiliales; family Marinifilaceae; genus Marinifilum; species uncultured Marinifilum sp. The sequence continues at coordinate 29,270 of NZ_OY781918.1, read as the reverse complement.
GCAATATAAATTATATGCTTGCTCAGAATTGGTTTGGTAGAACGATTTGGGACCGATCTTGAATTTTAAACCTTCCATTTGCTCAAAAATATGATCTTGTCCTTTGAATAAAATCACATCCTGATCTGTAATGGAATCATTTGCTTTTTCGTTAATGATATACATTAATGAAGTAATCTCAGGAAATTTATCAGCAAGATGATTTAATAGGGCTTCTCGTTTTTCAACATCTTCATGATAGAAAACAACGATAATCATATTCTCACCAGTTGATGAAGTTCTAACAACTAAGGTTCTTAAAAATCCTTCCTGATTTCGGATATCGAAAAAGCTTAAATCATTGGCAAAAGCATATTCTTTAATTGCTAAACGTACTGCATTGGAGGGTTCTGGCTGAAGGTGACATTTATTAATATCAACAACTTTATCGAATAATTTAGGCACATGAAAACCAAGTGCAGGAGTACGATCAATATCTTCGCCACTAGCAATTTCTTCGTTGGTTAAATATCTTTTGTTCGAGAAAGTAAATTCTAATTTGTTGCGATAGAATTTTGTTTTTTCTGATGCCAAAATAGTATTTACCTCTGGCAATTCAACTTTACCAATTCGTTCTAAATTGTCAACAACCTCTTGTTGTTTAAATTTTAGTTGTTCTTCGTAAGGTAAGTTTTGCCATTTACAACCTCCGCAAACTCCAAAATGTTCGCAAAAGGCATCTTTTTTAAGCGGAGAATGCTCGTGAAAGAAAACAGGATATCCTTCCATAAAATTTTTGCGCTTTTTTGTTACCTGTACATCTACAACATCGCCAGGAATAACGTTGGTTACAAACAACACTTTATCCTCAATTTTTGCGATGGCCTTTCCTTCGGCGGCTAACTTCTCAATTTTTACGCTTTCCAGAAGCGGTTTTCTGTTTCTTTTTCTGCCCACTTTTCTTCGAATTTAATTTGGCCACAAAGATATATAAAAGTAGAAAAGTTAAAAGTAGTAAATGTAAAAAGGTGAATGCTTTGATAATCAATTGTGATCGACAGAATTTCTACTGAGCCATTCTTGATGCTTGTTGATCATTGCTAATAGTTTAGTGAATATTGCTTTTTTTCAGATATGGTGTCTGGATACTTTAATTTTATATCTTTAGCTCGTATTCCAAAAGCCAAATTTTATTTTTTTATAATCTTATTATGAATAAGCTACTTGCTGTTTTCAGTTTGTTCTTGTTGTTGTCGTGCAGCACAAGACAATCAACAAAAGTGCCATGTTTTGCATGGTTGGGAGGCCCTGGAGAGGCAACCGATAAAGAATTATCGGACAATTTTAAAAATCTGAAAGAAAAAGGAATCGATGGATTAATGTATAATGGAGGGCAAGATCCGGCAGTTTATAGCCGGGTAGGAAAAATTGCCAAGGCCGCAGGTCTTGAATTTCATACCTGGATACCAACTATGGTGCAGGGAAGAGATAAAAACATTGCTCCCGAATTGTATGCTGTTAATGGAAATGGTGAATCGGCTTACGATAAACCTGCTTATGTAGATCATTATACTTTTTTGTGTCCGAACAGAGAAGAAGTGTATAAATATTTATCGAATCTGTATGTAACAATTGCACGTTTGCCCGAAGTTGATGGTGTGCATTTGGATTATATCCGTTTTCCGGATGTGATTCTTGCCAAAGGTTTGTGGAACAAGTACGGTTTGGTTATGGATAAGGAATATCCCGAGTTTGATTACTGTTATTGCGATAAATGTAAAGCCGATTTTAAAGCAAAAACCGGAATTGAAATTACCGATCAGGCAACAGCTCGAGATTCGCAGGAGTGGAAGCAGTTTCGTCAGGATTTAATTACCAAAATGGTGAATCGTTTGGTGGAAGATGTGCATGCTCAGGGAAAAGAAATTACTGCAGCAGTATTTCCGGGACCACATTCTCATGCTGTAAAAATGGTTCGCCAGGAATGGGATAAATGGAATTTGGATGCATTTTTACCTATGAATTATAATGATTTTTACCTGGAAGGAACTCAGTGGATTGGGAAAATGTGCAAGGAATCTACTGAGAGTTTAAATGGTGAGAAACCTGTTTATAGTGGTTTGTTTATTTGTCCGAAACCAAATTCAAAAGCAAAAGAGGCCGATCCCGAAAATCACGGATTATTACCTGAAGAATTAGGAGCTGCAATTCGCGAATCGATGGAGAATGGAGCAACAGGCATTTGTTTGTTCACGCCTGATAGAATGACCGATGAGCACTGGGTGGAATTTGAAAAAGCCATTCATAAAGAATATGTGAAAAAATAAGTTTTTTAAAGAGATAAAGCACTGAAAGAGAATTCCACTAAGGAGTTCTCTTTTTTTGCTTTAAAATACTAAGTTTGCAAAACAAACAACACTAACATAGCATATACAAATGAATCATTTATTTATTCCGAATAAGGGAAGGGTTAATTTTGAAGATATTATTTTCGACGAGGAGCTATCTGTTCAAATTAATCAGTTTTTGAGAGAATATGAACATGCTGAAATATTGTCGAAATATGGTTTGCCTGTCATCAATAAAATTTTGCTTTTTGGAAAATCGGGTTGTGGAAAAACCATGACTGCCAAAGCCATTGCTCATAAGCTGAATAAAAAATTGAAGACAATTAATTTGGGGAATATTATCTCTTCAAAACTAGGTGAAACTTCAAGAAATATTGCTTCTGCTTTTAAAATGGTAGAAACCCAGGAGGCTGTTTTGTTTTTCGACGAATTCGATTCCTTAGGAAAAGAACGAAACTACGATAATACCGATAGTAGCGAAATGAAACGTGTGGTGAATGGCATGATTCAGATGATGGATAATTTACCTAAAAATTCTGTTATTATTGCAGCAACCAACCAAATTGAAATGATTGATGAAGCTTTGGTGAGACGTTTCGAATTGAAAATGGAATTTCACAATCCAAATCAACAAGATTTAGATAGACTATATGACAAGTTACTGGCTAAATATCCTACAGAGTATACTAGTTTTATACGTGTTTATGATATTTCTTTTGCCGAAGCGGAGAATCAGGTAATGAATCAGGTAAAAGAAAATATTATTCAATCCGAATTATTAAAAAAAGCGAATATTATTGAGGAACAAATGTTAGCAAGCCGTAATTAGTATACATTCGTTTTTATGGATAACGTTTAATTAATATCTGTTGTTATCTTTGTCGCTCGAACGAAAAAATCTGATATATCATGATCTCTATAAATAATCTTACCGTTGAATTTGGTGGATTTACTCTTTTTAAAGAAGTAAGCTTTATTGTAAATACTCGCGATCGAATTGGTTTAGTGGGAAAAAATGGAGCTGGAAAATCTACATTGCTTAAGATATTTTCAGGGTTTCAAGCTCCTAGTAAAGGTACTGTTTCGGTTCCTAACGAGGTGAAAATCGGATATCTGCCACAGCAAATGAACCATGTTGATGGTAAAACAGTAATGGAGGAAACCCTTACCGCCTTTGAGGAGGTTATAGCAATGGAAAAGCAGATTGCTAAAATTAATGCCGAAATTGCTGAGCGTACAGATTATGAGTCGGAAAGTTATATGAAGCTGATAAATCGTCTAACAGATATAAATGATCGATATCACATGATGGGTGGAGAGAATGTTGATGCTGAGGCTGAGCGTACTCTTATTGGATTAGGCTTTTTGCGATCGGATTTTACTCGTCAGACAAATGAATTTAGTGGTGGTTGGAGAATGCGTATTGAATTGGCAAAAATTCTTTTGCGTCGTCCAGATGTTTTTTTACTGGATGAGCCAACCAATCATCTTGATATTGAATCTATTCAGTGGTTAGAGGACTTTTTGAAAGTTTACCCTGGTGCCGTTGTGTTGGTATCGCACGACCGTGCATTTTTAGATAATATAACCAACAGAACAGTTGAAATTTCGGTTGGAAAAATTTATGATTATAAAGTTCCTTATTCCGAGTATGTTGTTTTACATGCCGAGCGCAGGGAACAGCAGATGAAAGCCTATATTAATCAGCAAAAAATGATTAAAGATACCGAAGAGTTTATTGAACGATTCAGGTATAAAGCAACAAAATCGGTTCAGGTGCAATCGAGAATTAAACAACTCGAAAAAATAGATAGAATAGAAATCGATGAGGAAGATGCAAGTAAATTAAATCTTAAGTTTCCGCCTGCTCCCCGTTCGGGCGATTTGGTTTGTGAGGCAAAAGCTTTAAGTAAAGCTTATGGAGATCATTTGGTACTTAATGATCTTGAATTTGTAATAGAAAGAGGAGAGAAGCTGGCTTTTGTAGGGAAGAATGGAGAAGGAAAATCCACTCTTGTAAAAGTACTGATGGGAGAATTGGAACATACCGGCGTTTGTAAAATAGGTCATAATGTAAAAATTGGATATTTTGCGCAAAATCAGGCTCAGCTTTTAGATGAAAACAAAACCGTTCTGGATACTATCGATGATGTTGCAGTGGGCGAAGTTCGTACCAAAATTAGAGATATTTTGGGCGCTTTCATGTTTCGCGGCGAAGATGTGGATAAGAAAGTAAAAGTTCTTTCTGGTGGGGAACGATCCAGATTGGCAATGATTCGTTTATTGCTTGAACCAGTTAATTTATTGGTGCTCGATGAGCCTACTAACCATTTGGATATGAAATCTAAAGATGTGTTGAAAGAGGCATTGTCGCAATTCGATGGAACGGTGATTGTTGTATCTCACGATCGTGAATTTTTAGATGGATTGGCTTCTAAAGTTTATGAGTTCACCAATAAAAAGATAAAAGAACATTTGGGTGGTATTTATGATTTTCTGCGTTCAAAAAAAATGGAAACTTTAAAGGAGCTGGAGGTAAAAAAATCAATTGTTCAGGAAAAAACAATTGACGCACCTTCGGAGAATAAGCTTAACTATTTGGAGCGTAAAGAGCTTAGCAAAAAAATTAATAAAATGGAGCGCAATGTTTCTAAAGCTGAAGAGAATATTGCAAACTTCGAGAAAGAGATTGCCGAAATGGAGGACTTGTTAGCAAATCCGGAGAAAATGCAGGATCAATCTCTTTTTACAAAGTATGAAGAAGCCAAAAAGAAATTGGAAGATGAGATGTTTGCCTGGGAAGATTTTAATGAGCAGTTGGAAGAGTTGGTTGCTGAGAAAGGAGAATAAAAAGTTTCACGCAAATGGCGCAAAGAATTATCGTAATTAAGAACGTAAAGATTTTCCCGATTGAAAATTTATAAGTTGTTGACAATTCGGTGAATGCTGTTTTTTACATATTTTGAATTGAAATTTATTAAAAGGCCAAGCTTTTTGCCTGAGAGTCTTAGATAGGTTAGTAATTGTGAATGGTGAACAGGAGCCAATTGTTCAACGGATTTAATTTCAACAATAACTTTATCTTCAACAAGTAAATCTATACGATAGCCTGTTTCTTGTCTTACTTCTTTATAGATGAAAGGCATTGGTTTTTGACATTCTACTTTTAAGTCCATTTGTTGTAATTCGTACATAAGAGCTTTTTCATATGCAGATTCTAGTAATCCAGGACCAACGGTTTTATGAATTTCAATTGCTTTACCAATAATTTTATAAGAAATCTCATTTTCAGTCATATAAGTATGTTTTAATTGGTGTAAATTACATTGTGAAAATAATTTAGCAAAAAGTATTTTTTTCTTTGCGCTTTTTTCGTGAAATATTTTGAAGTTACTTTGTGTAAGCCTTTGTTATAACTTTGTGTTAAAATTTCTTTGCGTTCTTAGTATTAAAAAAATCTTTGCGCCCTTTGCGTGAAACACTTGGTCGATTGCCATTTACAAGCTACCTTTGTCCTCCTATAAATATATCAGTAAGTAATTGATCGATGGCTAAACAAAAACAGGAAATGTTGTTCGGTATTAGAGCAACAATGGAAGCAGTTAAAAGTGAAAAAGAGATTGAGAAAGTATTAATTCGTAAAGGATTAACCGGACGATTATACAATGAATTATTCGATTTAATTCGCGAGAAAGAAGTTGAGTATCAGTTTGTACCAGCCGAGAAAATTAAATCTTTAGATCAGCATAATAATCAGGGAGTTGTAACATTAATTGCTCCTATTGCTTATCAGGATGTAGAAGATGTAATTCCTCAGATAATGGCTGAAGGAAAAAATCCATTAATTTTAATACTCGATCAAATTACTGATGTTCGTAATTTTGGCGCCATAGCTCGTTCTGCCGAATGTGCTGGTGTACAGGCTATTATAATACCATTTAAAAATTCAGCTAAAATTACTCCTGATTCTATTAAAACTTCGGCCGGAGCTTTGTATAAGATTCCAGTTTGTAGAGTTCAGAATTTAAAAACCATGGTTAGAGGGCTGAAAAAAGAAGGAATAAGAATTGTTGCTTCGACCGAAAAAGCTGAAAAGTTTTATACCGAGGCCGATTTAACTTTGGCAACTGCAATTATTATGGGATCGGAAGATACAGGTATTGATGATGCTTTGTTGCGTTTGGCTGATGAACAGGTTAAGGTTCCTATTTTAGGCGAAATCGAATCGCTTAATGTATCGGTTGCTGCATCCTTAATGGTTTACGAAGCTGTTCGACAAAGAAAATAACAGAATAAATTAATGATACGAAGCGCAGGAATTTTTTTTCTGCGCTTTTTTTTAACTATTGTATAAATTTTAAGTCAAAGTATTCACCCTAATCTATTTGTTTAGCGTCAAATAATAAAGGACTATTTACAGATTAATTGATTGAATAATTATGAAAGGATTTTTAACAACAGCTCTTCTATTCGTATCACTTTTTTTATCGGCACAAGATTTTGATGCATTACTGAATAAAGCAAACAGTAAGTTTTTCGATAAAAATTATCAGGAGGCTTTAAAAGAGTATCAGGCTTTACTTGAAAAAGAAATTGGAGATTCGATACAGCGCTCCTGGGCTTTTGGTTATGTTGGTGTTTGTAAGCAAGAGCTGGGCAAAATTGAAGAGGCAAAAAAAAGTTATCTAAAAGCTATGGAAATGGGTACTCCTGGACCAAGTTTTTATCAAAAATGCTTAGCAATTTATAAATCGGAAAGGGATGTAAAAGGGCAGGAGTTTGTTCTCTTGGCAAAAAAGAAGAATATGCCTCATGAGTACAGAAAAACCGTAAAAAGCCTGGCTTATCTATATATGAATTCGAAGCAGTTCGAAAAGTTGTTACCTGTTTGCGAAGAATTGATTCAGTTTTATCCTACAAATTATAAATACCATTATTTTAAAGGAGTTTCTTATCAAAAATTAAAAGATATTGAAAAAGCAAAAATTGAATATAATAAAGCCATTGGTTTAAATTCTGGGGATTTTAATTCTAATATGAATTTGGGCATGATTATTTTCTTAAGGGCCAATAAAAATTACGATTTGGCGGTAAAAAAATATGAAGCCATTGCCAAACCAACAGATGATGATTATCAAAAATGTAAATTAAAGTTGGCTGCTGCCCGAAAGAATATGCGAAATGCAGAACCATATTTGCTCGCAGCTTACAATGCTAAACCCAATAAAAATGTAAAAAATGCATTGTTTAATCTTTACAGGAAATGTAACGAGCAAAGCAAAGCAAAATCTTATAAGTAAAAATTATTAATACATAGAAAGGGCAAATGTTTTATTCTTGTGTGTTTTTATTTTCAGGAATCCATTGAGGTATTTTTTTTGGTTTTGGCTTTTTTCCATAAAAGAAATCATCCAAATAAACGGCAAGTATTCTAAAAAGAGAGGAATGTTTTATTCCCCAGCGAATGCAATTGTGGAGCAAATTATCGGGATGGGAATAAGGACAAGTTGCCATGCATCGTCCGCAATCGGTGCCCGATTTACACCAATAAGTAAAGCACGATTCAGAATTAATTTGCCAGCGTTTTATTCCATCAACTAATTTTGGTTTATCGTAAGGTATCGATTGACTTGGACAAACTCTAGCACATTTTTTACATCTATTGCAAAAATCAATTAAGGAATTATCTTTTTTCCACTTATCGGTAGGTAAATTTAAGTTTGTACTTACAACACCAAGTCTTACTCTTGGTCCTTGCTTTGGAGTCATTAACAAGCCCATTCGTCCAATTTCGCCAAGGCCGGCATCTCTTGCCACCAAAGGACATATTACTTCGTAATTTCCATCGATATGAGCTCGTGCCGAAAATCCTAAGCTTCTTATAAAATGAGCTATTTGAACAGCTACTCTTCCCGAGTCGAGATATTGTTGGCCCGATTCCATAACAATTGAAGACTGAGGTGCAGCACTAACCATTTCGTGAGTCATTTCTACCGTAAAAGCAATTGCATGAGTATGTGTGCTTTTTATTTCTTTTGCATAGCTTTTTCCTCTTCCTTTATGTGAGTAAAAATGGTAATCGGATAATTCAGTAATTCCTATATCTAGAGCGCCGAGTTTTTTGCTCCAAGATTTTATAAATTTTGCGATTTCAGCAGGAGGTAGCTTTTCTTTCTCAGGATTTATTTCCCCATCAACAGCACTTCTTAACTTATCGATAGTAAAGAAGCTCGAGTTGGCAGCAGCATAAGCTATTCGATTATAAAAAAGAGATCCTTTTTCTGTTAATCCGGGTTCTTTTCTGAATTTATCATCAAGTGATTTTTTTTCAGGATGTTTTTGATAATATTTTTTAAAGTTATCAGATTCTTCTATTAAATCCTTTCTCGAGAACATAGTATCTCGTTCGTCAATTTTATGTAGCGGATAATTATCAGTAATATTTTTGTTTGGCGAAAAAGGAATTAGAAACAGACAAAAAGTTAAAAATAAATCTGCAACTAAAATAAGAGCTACAATTTCCCAGCAATAGTACCAGGAAAAAAGATAAGGAAGAGGTAGTAAAAGTGCAATTATAAAAGCTCTGAATGCTGCTTTTTTCTCTTTTTCGAAAATAAAGACAAAGCTCGAATATGTAAGCATAATAAAAAAGAGCAAAGCAACAAGCAAACAAATTTGCTGAGAGTAAAAATATATGTTATTCATAATTAGGGACTCTTATGCTCGAAAGATAGATCAAATTTTTATTATAAGATTAAAAAAAATAATATTTTAAAATAGAATGCTTTAAAAACTAGCTGCGAAATGTTTCACTTATCCTTAAAAACTTGGAGGTTTTGCAAGAGATATAAGTGCAAAAAATTACCCGAAACAAATAAATGCTTCGGGTAATTATTGTATAGTAATTTAGGGTTAGAATGCGTTTCTATATAAAATCTGATATTTAATCAATCTCCTCTATCCCTTTTATATTCTCGCTTCTATCAGATTAAGCTCTGCTAATTTATAAAAAATATTTTTGAATGCAAGCTTTTTAGTAAAATCTTTCTGCAATTAATTATTAAGTCAGAATTTTCTTTGCCTAATTTCAAATTATACTTTATAAACGAAAGAATTAATGTTCATTCCGGCTCCTACCGATGTAAATACAACATGGTCGCCAGCTTTAAGTTCATGACCTTCTAGTTTTCCTTTAGAAATTTGATCGTATAAAATAGGTACTGTAGCTACCGAGTTGTTACCCATGTTTTTAATAATCATTGGCATAATACCATCAGGAACTTTTTTCTCATGGTAAAGACGATATAGTCGTTTCCCAATTGCTTCGTCCATTTTTTCGTTGGCCTGATGAATTAATATTTTCTTAATGTCTTTAATCTCCAGTCCAGACTTATCGATACTTTCTTTTACAACACCAGGAACGTGAGTAATTGCATATTCGTAAATTTTACGGCCATACATTTTTATGAAGTGACTAGTGTTATTTCCTTCATAATCTGCATTATCCGATATGTCTGCTCTTAAGAAAAAAGCTTCGTTTTTGGTGTCAGTTCGAATGGCATGAGATAAAATTCCAGATTCTTCTTCTCCTTCACAAGCTTCCAAAATGGTAGCTCCGGCACCATCAGAGTAAATCATACTATCACGATCGTGAGGATCGCAAACTCTGGATAATGTTTCTGTTCCAATTACAAGTACTCTGTTGGCATCGCCCGATTTTATAAAGTAGTTTGCCTGAATCATACATTGAACCCATCCTGGACATCCAAAAAGAACATCGTAGGCAATACATTTAGGATTCTCTATTTGTAGCAGATTTTTAACTTTTGCCGCTAAACAGGGTAGCTGATTACTTAAACTTGAGTTGGGACGTATATCTCCAAAATTGTGTGCAACTAAAATATAGTCGATACTTTCTTTGTCGATATTTGAAGACTCAAGCGCATCTTTTGCTGCTAGATAAGCCAAATCGGATGCTTGCTGATTTTCATTGGCATATTTTCTTTTGTCGATACCCGTAATTTCTTGAAACTTTTCAATAATTACCTCATTCGGAGTTTCTATTTTTTGTCCACTAGGCTCAAAAAAGTCGTGATTGATAAAATGTTCATTTTTAACTTCGATGCTTGGCAGGTAACTTCCTGATCCAACAATTTTCGAAAATCTTTTGGTACTCATTGTTTTTGTTTTTAATTCACAAAACCGAGGGCAAAATTAAGTGCTCTCAGCAATACCTTTAGAAACATATTTTTATTTCTCTGAAAGAGCAGTAGGCGGTTTGTCTCGAGAGACAAGCAGTTTGGTGTGTCAGCTAAGGTAGATATTTTTTTTGAACTAAATCTTAGAATTTTTTATTTAGAATGTGCTTGCATTTCTATTGAATTGAATAATTACGATTATAGGTGAGTTACTATTAAATATAAATACTCGAGTAAAGTTTTTAGTATGATGCTCTTGAATTATTTATAAAGTAGCTATTTTATAAGAAAGAGTAATTGTACAGGAAGAGTTAAAATTTAGGTATTTTAATAAAAATAGGATACCCTGTATTTCGGATACCCTATTTAATTCTTATTTACGATTTTATTTAAGTAAATCTTCTTTTAAATTTTTGTCGGCAGGTTTATCGCAAAGCCAAATTCCAAAAAGGGCTTTTTTAAAAACTAAGCCTTGAATTGATGTTTTTAGTTCCCCATTTTTATAAACTAAAGTTCCATCTATGGGACAATAAACAAATTCGAAAACGTCTTTTTTTTCAATTTTACCTGTAAAAATTGAAATAAAGCTATCAATTTCCTTTGCTATGGGAGTAATATTGCCTTTTGTAGCATTCTTAAAACCTTCGCGAGTTGCTTTTTCCATTTTTTCGGAAGTAATTAGTCCCGAAGTAATTTCTAGGCGAATTCCCATACACTCATCTTTATTAATAATTTGATCTGCATTGGAAACTTTGCTTTTCATATACAAACCCAATGCATACATGTTCATCCAAAGTTTTACACGGGTTCCGGCACTTTGCAATTGCATTTGATGCTCTTTAATTACCATTTCGTTGGGTAATTCAACATCGCCAAGTTTGGTTTGCGAAAAAGCAGTTAAACTTGATGCTAATATTAGAAAAGTGAAAAATTGTTTCATAAAATGCTTGTTAGTAAATGATATTTTAAGAATAAATCAATTTTGCATAGCACAAATAAAAAGTGGCTACAATATTTACCATATAATTTAACCACAGAGGATATTGTCTTTTGCTAGAATTTAAATCTCCATGTACAATATAAATAAAAGTAAACAGTACACCAAAGGCCCACATTAGCAAAAATGGCCAGTTAAAACTATCAACATCATGAGTTTTCCATGTTTGAACAACTTGTGGTATAACTCCAATGCTCAGAATAATATTTCCAAACCAGCCTAAGGATTCGAAAAATGTAAGCTTCTTAAAGAAATTCTTCATTTGTGATTAATTAATAAGTTTATGAAAATCGTCACCTGTTGGATTTTGGAATACTTTCAGACCAAATTCTGGTACAATGGCAAAAATATGATCGAAAATATCTGCTTGTATTGCCTCGAAATTTGCCCATGCCTGATCGTTCGAAAATACATAGATCTCAATTGGTAATCCTTTTTCTGAAGCTTGTAACTGACGAACCAGAAAGGTCATGTTTTGATGAATTTTAGGATGATTATGAAGGTATTCCTCAATGTATTTTCTGAATGTTCCAATATTTGTTAGTCTTCTTTGATTAACCGGTATTTCTCCTTCAGGATTAGCTTCACGAATTTCATCTTTTTTCTCTTTCATGTAATCCTGAATTAATTTGATTTTCTCAAACTTATTCATGTCTTGTTCTGAAAGAAAGCGAATTGATTTTACATCAATATTTAAGTGTCGTTTTATTCTTCGGCCTCCCGATTCTTCCATTCCTTTCCAATTGTTGAACGATTCTGAAACAAGTGCATAGGTTGGAATTGTACTAATGGTTTTATCCCAGTTTTGAACTTTTACAGTATTTAAACTAATGTCGATAACTGTTCCGTCGGCGCCTTTTGATGGCATAGAAATCCAATCGCCAATATTTACCATTTTGTTGGCCGATAGTTGAATAGAAGCTACAAATCCCAGAATGGTATCTTTAAAAATTAAGAGAATAACAGCAGCAAAAGCTCCCATTCCAGCAATAATTGTTAAAGGATCCCTATCAATAAAAATGGCAATAATAGAAATAATTCCCAAAGAATAGAAAAATATCTTAACAATTTGAAGATAGCCTTTTATGGGGCGGGTTTTGCTTACAGGCATTGTGTTGTAGATATCATTCCCTGCACTTAGAAAAGTATCTAAAAGCATAATGGATAAAATAATCATGTACACATATGCACTATTTTTAACAAATACACTCCACGATTGATGATCTATAAAGCTGGCACTGTAATAAATAATTAATGCAGGAGCAAAATGTGATATTTTGTTAAACACTTTTCTCTCCAGAAGAATATCATCCCAATGTGTTTTTGTTTTACGAACAATTTTTGTGATGAATGCGATTAATATTTTCTTTGTAATTAAATCTGATAACCAGGCAACGATTATTACAATAATTACGGCTATTACCGATTGAAAAATTATTGCCCAGTATTCTGAGAATCCTTCGTTAATTAACCAATTTTTTAATTGCAGGCCTAAAAGCTCTCTCATTTTATGTTTTTTTGAATTAAAAAGCTAAGATATCTATTTCGTATTGGAAAAGAAAAGTGCAATTGGCAATATTTTGTATTTTTAAACTTTAAATCATAAAAACAGCTAAAATGAATTGTAAATCCATATTTACCATTGTTTGCTTACTATTTTCTGTTACATGTTTCGGACAAGAGAATTTCGATAAGTATTTCGAGAATAAAAGTTTAAGAATAGACTATATGATGGGAGGAGATTCCGATTCCCAAACTGTTTTTTTTAAAGAATTAAAGAAGGAACCTTATTGGGGAGGAAGTCATACAAATTTGATTGATGAATTTGGTTATGGAACTTTTCGATTCAAATTAATTGATGAAGCATCGGATAAGGTGATTTATTCTAAGGGGTTTAATTCTTTGTTTCAGGAATGGCAAACTACTGCCGAGGCAAATGAAATTAAAAGGGCATTTTATCAGGTAAACGTAATGCCTTACCCTAAAAATAAAGCCCGATTTGTTCTCGAATCACGAAAGTGGGATGGTAGTATGGAAGAAATATGGACTTATAATATTGATCCTGAAAATTATTTTATAGGAAATGAAAAGCCGAGCAATGTTCCTTTTACTAAAATTATGGGTAAAGGTGCCCCTGATAAGAGTGTTGATATTGCTTTTATTGCCGAAGGATATACCAAAGAAGAAATGGGAAAATTTAAAGCTGATGTAAAAAGGGTGGCTGGTTATTTATTCGATGTGCCTCCTTTCGATAGGTATAAAAATAGATTTAATATTTATGCTTTGGAATCGGTATCGGAAGATTCGGGAACAGATATCCCAGGTGAGCATATTTATAAAAATACTGCCGTAAATACAACATTTTATACCTTTGATGTGGATAGATATTTAACCACTTTTGATATAAAATCATTACATGATATTAGTGCGAATGTGCCTTACGATCAAATTTTTGTTTTAATAAATACAGATCGTTACGGAGGAGGAGGATTTTACAATTACTATTCCAGTTGTTCTGCCGATAATGTATTGTCGTACGAGGTTTCTAGTCATGAGTTTGGACATGGATTTGCCGGTTTAGCCGATGAATATTATTCTTCGGAGGTTGCCTACGAAGATTTTTATAATGTAAAAATTGAACCTTGGGAACCAAATATTACCACTTTGGTTAATTTTGATAAAAAATGGAAGGATATGCTAAAGGAATCGACTCCAGTACCAACGCCAAGAACAGAAAAATATACTAATACCTTAGGTGTTTTTGAAGGTGGAGGTTATATGTCGAAAGGAATTTATTCTCCAGTTCAGGATTGTAAAATGAAATCGAATAATGTAAAGCATTTTTGTCCGGTTTGCGAGAGAGCTGTTGAAAGAGTTATTTTATTTCATATTGGCGAATGATTATATAAACTTTAGTCTCCAGATACCTTAGGTATTTATATACAAAAAATGCGTTTCAAGAGGAAACGCATTTTTTATATATGTGGATAAACTATTTTTCTCCTTCTTGTCTTTTTGCAATTGTGTAAAATACAATAAGTGCTAGTCCACCAAATAAGAATATCATTGAAAAATAGGAAACTTCTTCTATCATTTGGGTGTATTCATCAAGAATATTTCCAATTAATATTCCTATGGCAAGTCCAATTAAAAGAATTCCATACTTTAAACTTTGTAGTGTATTGCATTTTCTTTCTCCGTGTAAAATGCTAATATCTAGGCCTTTTTCAATTATAGCTTGTCTTTCTCTGTGGCGATGTACTAAAAATACGATTAATGGTATTACGCCAAATACAGAAATGATTGCAATTACTCCAGTGATATCCATAATATGAGATTTAAGGTTAAACTTCTGTTATTTCAATTTTAAATTTGAAAAGCCATTTTGTTTTTTGCTCTTCGACTTTATGACGCTATCGGGCAAAAATGGGTTACAAAAAAAATAAAAAACTTTTAATAGATATGGTTAATGTGTTGATAGATAGAGTTGTGCCTTGCAGTGTGTGATTGATACAAATGGATGATTAGTTATAATTACAGATGATCTGTAACCGATTAATATAGATGTGCGTCTAAGTTTTAGAAGATTCGATTAAATAATTAAAATCTTTAGTAAGAAGCAACAATTTTATAAAAAGGAATGTCTTTTGAATTGATAAGAATGATGTTTTTAAAGTTGAAAGCGATTTGAATTATGGCCTTTAGAAAAGATATCTATTATATTGCAAAAATTAAAGATGGAGATCCTGGAGCTTATGCTGTTCTTGTAGATAAGTATAAGAAAATGGGTTTTAATGTTGCTTTGCAATTAATGGGTAATCGCGAAGATGCCGAAGAAGTTACTCAGGATGCTTTTCTAAAAGCTTATCAGGCTATTGATACTTATAAAGGAGAATCGAAATTTTCAACATGGATTTATAGAATTATTTATAATACAGCAATATCGCGATTAAGGAAGAAAAAACTGGATACACGTTCAATTGATGATGAATATTCAGCTTCGGTAAATGTAAAATCTACCCAATCGGCGGTAAAGGAGTTGCGAAATGGAGAACGCAAGCAGTATTTAAATAAGGCGCTTAGTAAGATGTGTGGTGAAGATAAAGCATTACTCACATTATTTTATCTGGAAGAACATAGCATTGAGGAGGTTTGTTCTATTACCAGATTATCAAATTCGAATGTAAAAGTGAAATTATTTCGTGCGCGAAAAAAGTTATATTCTAATTTAGAGGCGATTTTACACGGCGAATTAAAAACAATATTATAGATCTCGAAAATTAAATGCCATGACAAAAAAAGAAGATATCTATAAGGATGAGTTTATTAAAGAACTCATTAAAGATGCAGAATTAGAGGAACCATCACTTCAGTTTACTAATAATGTAATGGATGAGGTTATGCAGGATTGGCTTGCAAAGCCTATAAAAGTGAAAAAAAACATTTCGGGAAAGCAGTTGTTTTGGGTAATTGTTGTTGTTTCTATTCTTACTCTTATTATTCTGGGAACCGATGTAAGAACTTTAATAAGTGAACTGGATCATCCATTTTTTAATCAGTTGGATATTGTTTTATTAAAGCCACTTCACCAAATGTTGAATATCGTTTTTATTAACCTTAAAAAGTTACCTCTTATTATTTATATTTTTGTTGTGGCAATGGCTTCCTTGGCTACTTTCGATGGTATTATAAATAAATTATTACACAAAAGGTAGGATTATATATATGTAAGTTTTTCTGGTTTATCATAAGCTATTTGCTTAACAGATTTATTTATACAAAAGTAAAGCCACTCATTTTAAAAGAGTGGCTTCGTATTATTTTATTGTATCGACAAATTTTATAAATTAATCAGAAGAATCTCAAATGATTAATTTTATTTAGTCTTTAATCGATAATTTATCTAAAAAGGTAAATCGTCTTCTTCTTGAGCAGGAGGTACATCTTCAGCTTTAAATTCTGGCATTTCTGGAACAGGAGAACCACCATTTTGTATTTTCTCTATTCTCCAAGCTTCTAAATTTGAGAAATAGTTAGTTTTTCCATCTTTCTCCCATTTGCGACCACGAATGTTAAAAGAAACTTTTACTTCTTCGTATAAAGAAACTGTTTCTAAAAGGTCACATCTATCTTGTGTTAACTGAAATTTAATAAAATCATTCCAATCAGAATTTCTTTCATTTTCTACCTCAATAACAAATTCTCTTTTTTTAAAACGATCGCTAATTTGTTGTGTTTCGTCTTTAGCGATTACTTTACCATTGATTTCAAAATTCATAGTATTTTTTTGATTTTGGAATTATTCTTTAATGATTACGATTTTCTCAATTGAGTCACCAGCACGAATAGCATCGATTACTTCTAATCCTTCAACCACTTTGCCAAAACATGTGTGCTGACGATCTAAATGTGAAGTGTTTTCGCGACCATGGCAAATAAAAAACTGAGAGCCTCCAGTGTTTCTTCCTGCATGAGCCATTGATAAAACACCTCTGTCGTGATATTGATTTTCACCTGTTAATTCACAATCGATAGAATATCCAGGACCACCAGCTCCTGTTCCGTCAGGACATCCACCCTGAATTACAAAATTAGGAATTACTCGGTGAAAATTTAGTCCGTCGTAAAATCCGGATTCCGATAGGTTTACAAAGTTTTCAACAGTTTTTGGAGCATCTTTTTCGTAGAATTCTACTTTCATAACTCCTTTTTCGGTATGAATTTCAGCGTACATGACAATTTATTTTATTGGTTTATTATACAGATTTACTTGTTTGTTATGAAAAAAAACAAGACTATAAATTTACAACATCGTAATGGCAGTTGCAAAAGTATGCAAAGCTAAAAAAAGATATAGACTTTAAAAAAACCCCTTCTGATTTTCATCAAAAGGGGTTCGTATTTTAATAAATTATCCTTTTATTTTAATAAGGACAATTATTTTTTAGGTTCAGCTTTTACAATATCCAACAATTCCACTTCGAAAATTAAAGTTTCGTTAGGACCTATATCAGCACCAGCTCCACGAGGACCATAAGCCAATTTAGCAGGAATATAAAGTTCCCATTTTGAACCTACAGGCATTAATTGAAGAGCCTCAGTCCAACCTTTAATTACACGGTTAGCTGCAAAAGTAGCAGGTTCGTTTCTTTTGTATGAAGAATCGAATTCTTTTCCGTCAATAGTTGTACCTCTATAGTGTACTTTTACCTGATCGGTAGCCAATGGTTTAGCACCATTTCCTTCGCTAATAACTTTGTATTGTAATCCACTTTCTGTAGTTACAACACCTTCTTTTTTAGCATTCTCCGATAAGAATTTTTCTCCTTTAGCGATATTTGCTTTCCCTTTTTCTTCTTGTATAGCGCGTAGGTAATCATTAATAACTTTACCTGATTGGCGAGCATCTATTTTTAAAGAATCTTTATTAATAGCAGCGTGCATTGCAGCAAGTAAAATTTCTTCGTTAAATTCGGTAATTCCACTTCTTTCAAGGTTAGAACCAAAGTTAACTCCGATACTGTAACTTACCGAATCAATTGTGTTATTTAAAGAAACATTCTTACTTCCTGTTTGGTTACAAGAAACAAGAGCCATAGCACTTAATCCTAGTGCAAGAGACAATACTTTAAGTTTCATTTTGTTTATATTTTAGGTTATAATTAATCTATACAATTTCTAAAAGCTCAACTTCGAAAATTAGAGTTGTGTGAGGACCAATAAGGTTACCAGCACCTTGCGCTCCATAAGCTAAATCCGAAGGAACATATAATTTCCATTTCGATCCTACTGGCATTAATTGAAGAGCTTCAACCCATCCTGCAATAACACCATTAACTGGGAATGTAGCAGGCTCGCCTCTTTTTACAGAGCTATCGAATACAGTACCATCAATTAAAGTACCGTGGTAATGACATTTTACATTATTAGTTCCTACTGGTTTTTCTCCAGTTCCTTCAGAAATAATTTCATATTGAAGACCACTTTCCAGACTAATAACGCCATCTTTTTTAGCATTCTCTTCTAAGAATTTCTTTCCTTCTTCTACAGCTTTTCCAGCTTGTTCTTCCTGTATTTTACCAAAGAATTCCTGTAAAATTTTGTTTGCATCTTCAGGAGAAAGTTCTGGCATTTTTCCGTTAAAAGCAGCATCAAGAGCTTCCATAAATGGCTCAACGCTAATAGTTTTAACTCCTGAGGTTAGCAAGTTACTTGCAATGCTTAATCCAAGGCAATAGCTTACCTTATCTTGTTCTTCTGTGTACTTCATTCTAATTAATATGTAATTATTATATAATTTCTGATTTTATTTATGATTAGTAAGATCATAAAGATCGACTAAGGTAAGGCTTTTCCCTTAGAATTTCGAAAATCGCGAATAATTTAAATTTTTTTCACATTTTATTGCTTGCTCGCAGCATGTGTCTTTTGCCAGGAGGTCCTGCTAATCTTTTTACTTCGAAACCCGATGCCCGGAGTGCTTGCTTCACAATTCCTTTGGCGCAATAAGTGGTCAAAATTGCATTTGCATTGGTAGTTTTGTAAAGCTTTTTAAATATTTCTTCTGTCCATAAATCTGCTTGTACATCGGGAGCAAAGGCATCGAAATAAATTAAATCGTACTTATCCGGAAAAGTATACGTTTTTAAATCGCCAAGCAGCTTGTGAAGTGTGAAATTTTTTGTGATTTCTACATTTATATTCCAATCGGCCCGATGAATTTTTTGAAATAAATCTATTCCTAAAGCATCTGTTTTTTCAGTATAATTAAGGCATTCGATCTGATCTTTTTCCAATGGATATAACTCTATGGAGTGGTAAATTATTTTTCTGTTTGTTTTAATCGACTCTAAAAGTGTAAGAAAACAATTAAGCCCTGTTCCAAAACCAATCTCTAAAATATGTATCGGATTTTTATCTGAAAAATTTAGTCCTGCCTCTAAGAATACATGTTTCGATTCCTGAATGGCACCATGTGTAGAATGATAATGTTCATCTAAATCGGGCATGTAAAATGTGTAGGAACCATCTTCTGTTATTTTAAGTTCTCTCTTTAATTTCTTCATTTTCCAATGGATTAAGAATGATTGTTGTTTGACGCAGTCTGCTTGGAATTAATCGAATCCATAAATTTTGATAGGGTAAAGGATGTTTGTTCTCGGGGTGTTTATAAAGTAGTAATAAAAACCAAAAGAATAAAAAGCTTCCTTTTAATATGCTCGATAAAGTAATACCCCACCAAACTCCTGTTACCAATACGTATTCCGAATTAATTAAACTGCTAAATTCTGGAAGCCAGTTAATAAGAGAGTAACTAAAGAGAAATGCAAATGGAATTCTAAGTACATTTCCAACAATTCCAACAATTGCAGGAGGAATAGCTTTACCAACGCCATTAAAAGCTCCGGTTGTAGTAATTTCAATACTCATAAAAATTTGTGAAAAACTAAGAACTATGAGGTAAACAATTCCCAAGTTAACAACTTCATGTTCGCTGTTTTTCATAAATAAACTAAAAATAGCCTCTCCAGCAAAAAGAAAAAGTATAGTGCTTATAAGCCCAATAAAACAGGCAATTCCAAGCGTAATAAAAAATCCTTTTTGAATGCGATGCCATTTTTTTGCTCCAAAATTTTGACCTGTAAAAGTTCCAAGAGCCGTTGAGAAACCCGATGCTGTCATCCACGATAGAGCTTCAATTTGTGCTCCAATAGATTGTACTGCAAATGGAATTTCCTTTCCTTCAGCAATTTCGTTTAAAACCCTTGCCAATATCATTGCCAAAAAAGCAAAACAGACCGATTGCAAAGCTACAGGGCCACCAACCTTAAATATTGGCTTGAAAAATTTTTTCTGAATTTTCCCCAAATAAAGTTTAATATTCAGAGGATTTTGCCTGATGTGTAGATTGTAAAGGAATATCAGAAAAACAACAAATTGAGAACTAACAGTTGCTATGGCAGCACCTTTTGCACCCAAAGCAGGAATGCTTCCCCAGCCAAAAATCAAAATCGGATCGAGAATGATATTCATAAGCAGACCAATGGTATTTACAATAAACGGAATTCTGGTATTTCCGGTTCCGTTGTAAATACCCGACATACTGATATTGGTAAAAGTAAATGGCATTCCAAAGGCAATAAACCTTAAATAATCAACTGCAGTTGCATTAACCACTTCGTTTTCGATATTGAAGGTACTGACAATTGGAACAGCAAAAATCCACACAAGTAAAGCAAATACAGTAGATATCAGTATGGATAAGCTGAACGAATTTTTGGCAAAAGATTGAGCATCCTGTGTGTTATTTCTACCAATGGACTGTGAAATACCAACTTCGGCACCAATTTTTGGAATAAACATCAGCGAAGATCCAAACCAAACCAAATACAGAGCCATTCCAACTGCGCTTACAGTTTCTTTACCAACATGTCCCAACCAGGCCATATCAGTCATATTATAAGCCATTTGAACAAAAGAAGTTGCAATAATGGGAATTGCAAGTTTTAAAATTTGTGAGAATATGTTTCCCTGTGTAAGATCTTTTATTTTATTCACGTCTTTAAAAGTGCTGGTAGTTAGTTTTTTATGTTGTGTTTTTTTAGTCATTTAATCATTAAATATATAATTGAGATTAAATGGAGCGTAAAATTACGAAAATAGAAGGAGTATTTTTTGAATGCCTGCCGAATATTATAAATATTTGCGCTTGTAAAATGGACGAAATACGCAAGATAATACATATTGATATGGATGCTTTTTTTGCCTCGGTAGAGCAGAAGGATAATCCGCAACTAAAAGGTAAACCTATTGCAGTAGGTGGGGATGGAAACCGTGGTGTTGTTGCTGCAGCAAGTTACGAAGCCAGAAAGTTTGGTGTTCACTCTGCTATGGCATCTAAAATTGCAAAGAAAAGATGTCCTCATTTAATATTTGTGAAAGTACGACACGAGAGATACAAGGAAGTTTCAAATCAGATTATGAATATATTTCATGAATTTACTGATTTGGTAGAACCTCTTTCTATTGATGAGGCATTTTTAGATGTAACCCGTAATAAAAAGGATCTTGTATCTGCAACATTAATTGCTCAAGAAATTAAGAAACGCATTAAAGAAGTAACCGGATTAACTGCATCGGCAGGAATATCAGTAAATAAATTTTTGGCAAAAATTGCTTCAGATTATCGTAAACCCGATGGAATATTTGTTATTCCACCAAAGGATGTAGAAGACTTTATTGCCGAATTAAATGTGGATAAATTTTTTGGTGTAGGCAAAGTTACTGCCAATAAAATGCATCAGTTGGGTATTTTTAAGGGCAAAGACTTAAAAGAAAGAAGGCTTAGCGATTTAAATCGACTTTTTGGAAAGAACGGAACTTATTATTATCAAATTGTAAGAGGAGTAGATAATCGGCCGGTAAATCCGAATCGCATTCGTAAATCTGTAGGAACAGAGCATACTTTTGAAAATAATTTGCTGGAACTTAAAGAAATAAAAAGAGATTTGCAGAAATCGGCCGAAGATTTGTGTAAAAGACTAGAAAAGAGTAAGTTTAGAGGTCGTACTCTTACATTAAAATTAAAATATAGCAATTTTGAACAAGAAACCAGAAGTAAAACTTTTTTGCGAGAGATTAAAGGTTATGAGGATATAATGCAAATTGCTGATGATTTACTAAATCAGGAAGACTTGAAAACCAGTATTCGTTTGATTGGCTTAAGTGTTTCGAACCGAATAAATGAATCGGAACCATTACAACTTACTATTGATTTTTAAGTTAAATCGCATTTATAGAAAATTTCTATACTCGTTAAATAAATCTTATCAGTAATTTAATGTTGATAAGCGGATATATTTATATTTTTACACACTCGTAAAACACTAATTTTTATTTTTATATAAATGATAAGAAATCTACTCAAAACTCTTTGGCTGGCAATTGTTTTAGCTGTTTTTATTTCTTGTAGCAGTAATTCAAAAATTAATAATTCTGGTTCGCATTATTCTGTGAATTCGGTATTAGACGAAAGCGCTAAAATTGATACTTCGTTTTTAAATTTAATAAATTCTTATAAAGTACAATTAGATGGCGAAATGAATGCAGTGCTTGCTTATTCTGATTATGATATGATTGCTAAAAAACCGGAGAGTTTGCTCTCTAATTTTATAGCCGACGCAATGTACGAGATTGGAAATAAATATTGTAAAGAAAATAACTTAACTCACGAGGTTGATATTGCAATTATGAATATGGGAGGTATACGAACCGCTTTGCCAAAAGGAGAAATTACTACCGGACGTGTATATGAGATGTTACCATTTAAAAATAAGCTGGTAATTGTTGGAATGAAAGGGAAGGATTTAAAAGCATTACTAAATGAGCTGGCGCAATATGGTGGAGAAGGTGTAAGCCATTTAAAAATGGGAATAAAAAATAAAAAGATGGTGAGTTTACTGGTTGATAATCAAGAAGTAGATCCGGAAAGAATATATTATATTTTAACGGTTGATTATTTGGCAAATGGAGGTGCTGGAATAAAAGCTTTCGAAACTAGGGAGACTTTTCGACATTTGCACAGAAAATTACGGTCAGAAATCATAAAATATATGATAGAGAAAACTGAAAATGGACAACATATTTCTTCAAAATTAGATGAAAGGATTTATCATGTGGAATAGACGAGATTTTTTGAAGAAGCTTGGTTTAACAGGAGCTTTTGTGAGTACAGGATTTTTTTGGAATAAGCTATTGGCAGCTCCTCAAAAGCAAATGCACATTATTATTTTGCATACCAATGATATGCATAGTAGAATAGAACCTTTTCCTGATAATGATCCTAAATATGGTGGATTAGGCGGTTTTGCAAGAATTAATGCTTTGGTAAAAAGGATTAGAAGAGAGGACGAGAATGTACTATTGTTCGATTCGGGTGATGTTTTTCAAGGAACTCCTTATTTTAATTTTTTTGAGGGTGAAGCAGAATTTAAACTGATGTCGAAAATAGGATATGATGCCGGAAATATTGGTAATCATGAGTTTGATAATGGTATAGAAGGAATAAGTTCTAAATTAAAATTTCTTAATTTTCCGTTATTAAATGCAAATTACGATTTTTCAGGTACTAAATTAGAAGGTAAAATTCCCGAGTATAAAATTTTTGATAAAGGAGATATACGAATTGGAGTTTTTGGTGTTGGTGTAGACCTTGATGGTTATGTTGAGGCTCATAATAGGGAATCGATACAATATGTCGATCCAGTTGATGTGGCCGAAAAAATGGTTCGTATCCTTAAAAAGGAAAATAATTGTGATTTAGTAGTGTGTTTATCGCATTTGGGACATTCAAGTCGTACAGGTAATGATTGCGATGTTGAATTGGCAAAGAAAACCCGAGGTGTTGACCTAATTTTAGGAGGACATTCGCACACATTACTTGAAAAACCTGTTCGGATTTTAAATCTTGATAACAAAGAGGTAATAATTAATCAGGTAGGCTGGGCAGGAATTGCACTTGGTCGTCTCGATTTTTATATCGATAAAAAGAAAAATACAAAGTTAGCATCATCTAAGCTTATAAGGGTTGATGCAAAATTGGCATAGGATTATAACTTAAAGAAATGAGCTTTGAAAAGGCTGAAGTTAGATAAATCGAATTGGGCAGAGGTGGAAGGTTGGCTTTCCATTCTCGGAAATGTAGTGCTCTTTATTTTAAAATATTGGGCAGGCGTTGTAACAGGTTCCATTGCAATTATTGCCGATGCATGGCATACTTTGTCCGATAGCTTAAGTTCTGTTATCGTATTGGTTGGTGCAAAAATATCAAAGAAACCGGCCGACGAGGACCATCCCTTTGGACATGGTAGAGCCGATTTAATAAGTGCATTTGTAATTGGAATACTTCTTTTATTGGTGGCTTTCGATTTTATAATTGAATCGTATCATACTCTTCGCGATGGTGAAACTTCGCAATTTGGAAGCATTGCCATTGTTGTTATGATTATTTCGATAGTACTTAAAGAGCTTTTGGCTCAATTTGCTTACAGAGGAGCACGAAAAACCAAATCGAAGGTTCTTAAGGCCGATGCCTGGCATCATAGAAGCGATGCTATTTCTTCTCTGGTAATATTAGTAGGAATATTTTTAGGGAAATATTATTGGTGGATTGATGGTGCTTTGGGAATGGCTGTTGCTTTAATGATTGGTTACGCGGCTTATGAAATTATTCGCGATTCCATTCATTCATTGCTGGGAGAGAGCCCCGAGCAAGAACTGCTCGACGATCTTAAAAAAATATGTGAGAGAGTATATCCACATGGATTAAATCCGCATCATTTTCATGTTCATAATTACGGCGATTATACCGAAGTAACTTTTCATATAAAGCTTCCGCATGATATGACAATAAAAGATGCTCATGACATAGCAACAAAAATAGAAGATGAAATAAAGGAAAAATTTGGCTTTGTTTCTACAATTCATATTGAGCCTAGAGAGCACGTTTAAGTTTAGCTTTTTTCTTTTCTTTAGAGAAAAATACCGCTGTAACAGCGCCTCCAATTACTAAGATAGCACCCACTAAAGAGAAAATACTTAAGTTTTCACTTTGTATCCAGTTTACCTGAAGTTTTGTTAGAACTGCCATGCTTAAAAGAGTAATAATTGGATTTAAGGTTACAATTATGCTAACCTTGTATGCCTCGGTGTATTTAAATGCTAAAGCAATTGATCCGTAGGCTACCAGAGTATTTATACCCAGAAAAATTAAGATTGCCCACGTTTTAAAATCTAATCCTGTAAAGGATGAAAAATTGGCCATAGGCGTGTAAATTAAAGCAGGAATTCCATACAACACCATATTTAAAAGTTGAGCTGGATATTTTTGAACCATTTTTTTCTGTAAAACAGCATATAATACCCAGGTAACTGCACCCAGTTTTATCCAAAAAAATCCCAGATTAAAGGCATTTGTATCATGAATAAATAATTTTAACTGATTTTGATAGAACAGGAATAAACCAATGCCAGCTATACCAAATCCGAGTATCTGTTTTAAATTTAATCGTTCCTTAAAAAAAATAACTCCTGCAAGAGCAAGCATAATTGGACCACTTTGAATAATAATTTGTGCATTACTCGGACTTGTATAGTTTAGTCCCTGCAAAAATCCGATATAGTTTATTCCTAATGCTAATGCTGCAACAACTAAAATTAATGGAGGGCGTACTATGATATTAAGTTGTTTTCTATCGGTGAATAAGTAATATAAGAACAGAACAGAAA
This sequence comes from uncultured Marinifilum sp., assembly GCF_963677195.1. NCBI lineage: Bacteria > Pseudomonadati > Bacteroidota > Bacteroidia > Marinilabiliales > Marinifilaceae > Marinifilum > uncultured Marinifilum sp. The sequence goes on along the minus strand of NZ_OY781918.1, from coordinate 3,462 downwards.
ACGAAAAACTAAATCGAAACCATACAATACTTACAGGATCGACACTCTTAAGTGCTACCTTCAGGAAAATAGGCAGAAAGCCCCAAAGAAAAGCCGTGAGAATGGCAAATAATATGCCTTTATAATTGTTCGAAATGTTAAACGGGCTGATTTGTTTAATTTTTATTTAGAATAAATAAAAGCAATTAAAAAAATATTACTATCGCCTCTAAAAATGTAGTATTAAATAATAATTTACACTTATTTTATTTGTTGCTTTCTGGAAGTTGAAAACTTATAAATCCTAAGGCTTTCCATACTTCTTGTACCTGATTAAGACTTACCTCGAAGGATAAATATTCTTTATTATCCGAAATTAATAGCAACTGATTATTTTCGAAATCTTTCTGTACTCTTTTATATACAATTCCGTCTTCGTTTGTAACAACAATGTGGCAGGTGTCGTTTTTAATTAATTCCCAATCCTGCAAGTATTCGCAAATAATGTATGAACCGGCAGCAACAGGAAGCATACTTTCACCTTCAATTTGGAAAGCTCTATAGGTTTTATTTTCCGATAATTCGGAAAATGGCATACGAAAATTGGGCAGCTCGCTTATAAATTCAGCATCGGAGTATCCGTTTAAATATCCCGCAGCGGCTTTAGCAGGAACCAAACTTATCATTTCATCATTTTTATCGTCAACTAAAATTGGCAATACCCTTAAGCTTGCTCCTTTGGTGTCTTGTTTTTGCTCGCGATCTGATGTTTCAATATCTTCTTTCACCAATTCGTCTAATTTGCGATTGAAATATTCCGAGTATTTTAATAAAGTTGATACTTTTGGGGTGCTTCTCTTGTGTTCGTATGCACTAATTGATGATGCTCCAATTCCTATTCGGGCAGAAAGTCTTGCCTGTGATAATCTTTTTCGAATGCGTAAATGTTTTAAGTTTTTATTTAGATTTTTCATGCTTGAATTATAATTGTTGTTTTATTTTATTGAGAAAACAAAAGTAGTAGTTTGTATGGTTTTTAGCTTGTATAATTATTTTTTTAGAACTAAAAACCTGGAAACGTAAATTAATACTCATATTGTATAGTGTTTTTAAATTAAAGTATTTTAACAGATCCTTATCTTTTAGTTAAGCTTTTGTGCTTGCTGTAAAATATGGGACATTCTAAGGAAAAAGTGAGTTTTACACGCAAAGAGATCTTTAATTTATATTATCTTTGAATATTGTAAAAACTGATAAAAGTTATTATATTAAGGTCAGTTTTTTTATTTATAGAAAGTAAGCATTAAAAATACTACCATGGCAAACCGACCTGTTACCATTAAAGATATCGCAGAAAAATTAAATATTTCTGTGTCAACTGTTTCTCGAGCATTAAAAAATAATCCCGAAATTAGTTTGCAAACCAGAGAAGCTGTTCAAAAATTAGCAAAAGAATTAAAATATCAGCCTAATCCTTTGGCGGTTGCATTAAAAACTCAAAAATCGAATACTATTGGAGTTGTTGTTCCACAAATTGTAAGTTCTTTTTATGCTTCGGTTGTGAAAGGAATCGAACAAGTAGCCGATGAGTTCGGATATCAGGTTTTTGTAAGTTCTTCTAATGAAAAAAAGGAAAAAGAAGAAAAGAATGTAAATGGTTTCTTAAATATGAGAATGGACGGTATTATTTTATCTCTTTCTCGTGCCACCAATACTTACGATCATATTCATAAAATTCACGATTTAGGAGTTCCTATGGTTCTTTTCGATAGAACATCTAAAGAATTGAATGTTTCGAAAGTGGTAGCTGATGATGCTGCAGCTGCTCATACAGCAGTGAGCCATTTGATTAATGGAGGAGCCAAAAGAATTGCTTTTTTAACAGGTCCGGAATACATGCTTTTTGGTAGAAACAGATTACGAGGATATAAAAAAGCTTTAGCTGATAATAATATTAATCTTGATGAAACTTTAATTTCACGTTGTGACTTTACTGTTGAAGATGCTAAGAAATTATGTCTTGATTTATTTGCCAGAACAAATCGTCCGGATGCAGTTTTTGCAATTAACGATGATATGGCAATTGGAGCTATTGCAGCAGCAAAAGAGTTAGGATTAAAAATTCCCGAAGAAGTTGCCGTTGTAGGTTTTTCAAATTCACGACGATCAAGATATATGGAGCCATCGGTTTCTACAATGGATCAAAATCCTAAAGCTGTAGGTCGCGAAGCTGCTAAATTATTGTTTGGTCAAATGGAAAAAACTCCTGAGGCTAAAGAAGTTAAAGAGGTTGTGGTCCATGCCGACTTAATTGTAAGGACTTCGAGCGATAAGTAAATTTATTTATAAAATTATATAAAAAAAATCCTGCCTTTCAGCAGGATTTTTTCATTTAAAAATCTTCATTTTGCCTTTTTACCAACTCTTTTGTTGATAGTAATCCGCAGGCGGCAAAAATATCTAAACCACGCGATCTTCGAACAGTAGTGGTTATGCCTTTTTTGTTTAATTGATCTTTAAAGAATTCTATGGTTTGTTCATCAGATCCATCAAGAGGAGTGTCGGGAATTGGATGAAAGCGTATTAAGTTAATTCTGCATTTTATGCCATCAAGAATTCTACACAATTCTTTAACATGATTGGCTGTGTCATTTATTCCTTTAAACATGATGTATTCAAAAGAAACCCTACGCTGACGGCCAAAATCAAAATCCTTTACAATTTTTAAAACATCCTTAATGGGATATACATTTTGTATAGGCATTAATTTTTTTCTTTCTTCATCAAAAGGAGTGTGTAAACTAATTGCTAAATGGCATTCACTGTTTTCCAGAAACTCAAGCATACCAGGAATAATACCAATTGTAGAAACCGTAATTCTTCTGGGGCTCATTGCCATTCCGTAATCGGAAGTAAGTATTTCTAAGGATTTCATTACCTCCGGAACATTGTCAAGAGGTTCACCCATTCCCATGTAAACAATGTTTGTCAGGCTTTCTCGCTCAGGTAAACTTCTTATCTGATTTATAATTTCGCCGCTCGATAATTGACCTTGAAAGCCCTGCTTTCCTGTCATACAAAACAAACAGCCCATTTTACAGCCAACTTGCGAAGAAACGCATAATGTGTTTCTGTCTCTATCGGGAATAAAGGCGGTTTCGATAAATTTATTGGGATGATTTGTAGGGTAAAGGTATTTTTTTGTGCCATCAACCGAAGCTTCTACTTTGGTTGATTCCGTTGTTCCCAATTCAAATTTTTCTTTTAAAGCCGTTCTCGCTTTAAGAGAAAGATTGGTCATCTCATCAATCTCGTTAATATCTTTTTTGTACAACCAATCTGAAATTTGTTTGGCTGTAAATTTTGGAAGTCCTAACTCTTTTACAAGTTCGATTAACTCATCTAGTGTTTTTCCTAAAAGGATTTCTTTACCCATTTTGTTTTTTTGATATTATCTTAAAAGTAGATTTCTGCAATTATTTT